>NZ_CM151397.1:4800000-6566063 GCF_056494165.1 Njordella aestuarii | reverse complement strand
TGGTTTCGATGACGGTACGCTATTTTTCACGAATCATCGAACATTGGGCGTTAAGGCGACCGGATTCCATCCTAATAGTCGGCGAATGATTTGTTGGACACGGGACACCAACAGCCGACAACTCCTAACAGCGATGATAACTAGGCTAGGCCGATAAACCAAGCAAAGCAGCGAATTGAGCCGAGAAAATTATAAGTCCGCGCACCGCAGACTCCACTTCAACGCCAGTTCTCTAACCATACGGCTCGACGAAGCTCCATTTGAACGCCGTTTCTGAGTCGTTCGCTGGCAATTCAGTGAATTGGCAATGACTACGCACAGCGTTCGAAAAAGAGCCGAATCGTGGGTGAGCAACTACTGCGCAACGCCCTCTATCGTATAGAAGTCGGCCCAGACGGGAGAATGTACACTGATCGCCGCAGCTTGTTGAGGAGTCAAATTGTATCGACGGTAAATCTGGATCGTGCCAGAACTACCGCTGAATTCGTCTTGCGAAAGCGGTGGGAGAAGGATGCGAGAGCTAGCCGCTGGAACCGAGAAGTCTTGATTCTCGTCATTCGGCAATATCTTGAAGCTCCCTCCCAATATCGCGTTTAGCTGTTCGGTAGTAGAGCCGATTTGCCCCGCTAGTATTATGTCGTCTTCGTTTCGACCATCATCACGTATACTCTGAAGAATGCTAGGTAGATGCTCAACTTCTTGTACCGCCGCCGACGCAGTGAGCTTGAGGTTTACAAACGTAAAGGTAATCGCCTCATCTACAGAGACTTGTTTAGCTCGGAACCACCCGACTAGAGGCTCTATTGTGAGTACGTCATTTGGATCGTTGAGGGTATAGGTCTGATACCGGTCGACTTCCACCTTCTGCGTGTCGAAAACAAACGCCAAGCATTCCGTACGGCCAGTTCCAGTGCTCTTTGGTCCCACAACATACTCGTACTGCGCCCCATGCTGATTGAGCAGGCGGATTAGCGTCGGCAGAACTTCGCGATTGTCACCGCTAACTTCTTGCAGAGCAATACAACTGAACTCACCTATCAATTGCACAAGACGATCGGCTATCAGAGGATCACTCAGCTTTGCAAGATCTAGAAAGTTCGAATTAAAACTCCCCAAGCGAATCTTTGTTTGCTCCTGACCGTACGACGGTGCGACTGGTGCGAAAGCTGCAACCGGCAATCCCGTGCGGTTGACGGAAGCCTGTAGACTGCTGGATGGATTGCTTGCCCATCGATCCTGCTGCAAGATCAAGCCGTTGGAATTGCCTGACTGCGGAACCGGCGGTGCCGCCGTATTGGGATTTCCCGGAAAGTATCCACTTGAAGGAGGATCTGATGTTGCGCCTGAGGTCGAAGGGAAGCCGGTCGCGACATCGAATGGCTGCTGCATGCTCCAGCCGGATCGCAGAAGACCATCTTGGTTGCCCGTAACAACGGCACTACCAGTACGTGGGGAGATGGTGAGCTCGTCCAGCCCGTTGATTTTGAAGTACTGAAGAAAGCCGATCGCGGCCCCGCAAACCGTCGTTAAGGTTAATGCATTTCGACGATTCGGTAAAAACATGGCCGATCAATCCTCATAGAAGGAACCGTCCATGCAAACTCAATTTAATGTCGCTTCCAATGCTGACACCAATGCCTCATCGATGTTCATCGGGTTGCTAAAAGAGCCAGCTTGAGTAAGACGATACTCAAACGAAGAAATTTCGTCGGCGATCTTCCGGTCGTACTGACAATTACACTTACGAGTGCCGCCTCGCATTGAAAACGTGTCTCGACGTATCGCCTAGAAGACGACTAAGTCCGTTTGAACATCTTATCTAGTTCTTGCCGGCTGAAATGAAGAGCGGTGGGGCGACCGTGTGGGCAATGATGAGTGTCTTGATAAGCAAATCTCTGCTCCAGCAGCGCCGTTATCTCTTCGCCTGTCAGCCGATCCCCCGCTTTAATCGCAGCCTTACAAGCAATTAGGTGCAAAAGCGTGTCGACAAGATCGCGTGGTTCTAGCTTTGCCCCTTCGGACAAAAGTTTCTCTACAACTTGCCGCAGTATTTCAGATGGAGAAATATTAGCCAACATCGCAGGGTACGACGTTACTAGGACACAATCTCCTCCAAACGGTTCGACGCCAATCCCCAATTCCTCAAGTACATCCTTGTGTTCCAACGCCATCGCTGCCTCCGAAGCTGTCAATGTGACTGGCTCTGGAATTAGGAGTCGCTGCGTTTCCAGATTCTTCGACAACACCTTTTCACGAATCTGTTCATATAGAATTCGCTCGTGCAAGGCATGTTGATCGATGACAACCATGCCACGGTCGTCTTGAGTGATAAGGTATCGGTTGTGGACTTGATAACCCAAATATGATTGGGCGCTTGTTGGGTGCGCTGCATCCGAGCGATGAATTGAACCATTGAAGTCGGAACGGTCATTCTGATCAACATCGCCGCCAAGAGATTGCGTTGCTTGCCGAGCGAGATTCTCAAGGCCTCGAGCAGACGGGAAGGGCTGAAATTCTGGTATGCTTCGAAAGTCTTGTAGCGGTGCGAAGTTTTGCGATGCTCGAGATGAGCCCATCGCTTCTTCACCTCGCGCCCATTGTAAAAGCGACCGCTCATGTTCAGCAAAATTCGTGTTGGCAGTCGAATCGGCAAAAGGGGAAGGGCGTCGGTTTTCCAACGCGACCGCGTCTCCAGCGAAATTTTGATTGGAGTTCGCAATTCCAACTGCGGCGAACTCTGGCTCCTGTCTATCCGCTGGTTGTGAGACCCTCGCAGTCAAATCGGTACTCAAGAATTTGGAACGCAAGGTCTGCAGAAGTCGACGATAGATCGCGCCGCCATCCAAGAATCGAACTTCCGATTTAGTCGGGTGAACGTTCACATCGACCTGGTCTGCAGCGATATCGATATGCAAAAAGCAAACCGGAAATCGCCCTACCATCAGCAGACCACGATACGCTTCACCCAGGGCATGCTGCAGCGAACGATCACGGATGTAACGACCATTCAGAAACAAGTACTGCATGCGATTGTTACTGCGTGAAACGGAAGGGCTGGCAACGTATCCTCGCAAGCGAATTCCGGAATCTTCACTTTCAACAGCGATCAGGGAGTCGCTGACTTCGCTGCCAAAAAAGCTGTAAATGCGTTCTGACCAATTTGTAGTTGTCGGCAGCTCGTGCAACACTCGTGTGTTATTGCGAAGCGTCATCTGTACAGCAGGGTTGGCCAAAGCGATCCGCGTGAAAGCTTCAAGTGTGTGCCCCATTTCTGTCTGAGGACTTTTCAGAAACTTCTTGCGCACTGGTGTGTTATAAAAAAGATTGCGGATCTCCATCGTTGTACCAACCGGACAACCACATGGAGATGGGCCCTCGCGTTCTCCACCGCGAACCACGAGTTCGGCACCTTCGCTGTTTTCAGCCACTCGCGAGCGGATCGTTAGATGAGAAACTTCTGCGATCGAGGCTAAGGCTTCACCGCGGAACCCCAGCGTGCTTACACAAAACAAATCGTCAGCCGACTGAAGCTTGCTGGTAGCATGAGGACTAACGGCCAAATGCAGTTGGCTGGCGACGATGCCTTTGCCATTGTCCGCAATGCGTATAAGGTCAATTCCGCCACCGTCGATTACAACTTCGATCTGTGTTGCGCCCGCATCGATACTATTTTCGAGCAGTTCCTTGACGACGCTAGCGGGTCGCTCGATGACTTCACCAGCCGCGATTTTGTTGATTAAGCTGTCAGGAAGTTGCCGAATATCGCTCATGCGATTTATTACCTACGCCACAAAGAGTCAATTGCATTTCAGTCATCGAGTGGATCGAGCAGACCTGCATTGTAGCGGCAGGATGGCAAATCATCGAGGGACAAGTTTGCGATAGCAAAAGAAGTTGCTAACCACTCACGGCAAGTCGAAAACGGCGACAATGGCAAGCTTTCTAAGAAGGTCGCTACAGCTTGCTGGAAACCCATTTGCACAGGTCGTCATAATCGCGAGAACCCGTGGTCTGAGCGACAATTTTGCCGCGGTGAAATAAGACGAGCTTCGGAATTGGTCCAACATGATAATGCTGTGCCAAATCGGGATGCTTATCAATATCGACTTGAACGACGCGAACTTCGCCACCCGATTTTGAACGATATTCGTCAAGGACACTATCCATCGCTCTGCAAGGTCCACACCACTCGGCACCAAATTTCACAAGTACCGGCGCAACTTCATTGATAACACGGTCGTTGAACCAAACGTCATTTGGTGGCTGGAGCTCTTGTTTAGGCGAGACCGCAAACCCGACAACAACGAATGTAACGATTACAACAGCAAAGAATTTTTCAATATGCTGAAACAGTTGAGCCATTTCATTCACCAGGGTAGGGGTACGACATGCTTTTCAAATCGTAGCTCACGAAATTGGTTCTATCCAACCGTTCACATAGAAAAATCGTTGGAAGCGTTTGCAGAGGTAGCATTGATGGATGACTTCGCCCTAATGTCTCGGTAGATGCACAACGCCAACGCACGCTACGTGTCGGTCTTCGCAGCCAGTTTGTCTCCTGGCTTTTTTTGCCACAGGAAGTTATCGAGCGAAAAACTTCCAGCTCCGGTGTAAATGATCGCAGAGTAAACGGCGAGGTAGACAGCGGCGAGTTCTTTTTTCTGCCAAGGATCTTCGGCATGAACCAAGAACAGTGCCACAATCATCGTGAACGCCAGCGGTACCGCGGCTACTCGAGTCAATAATCCGATGATGAGCAGTGCCGAGCAAGCGACCTCGGCACCTAGCGCAGCGATGAGGCTGAGCCGGCTTCCCATCCCCAACGGGTCAGGAAAGTTTTGTGAAAGCTCAGCGAACTTAGTCAGTTTCGGCCATCCATGCCCAATCAACATGAACAACCCAATCGCCACTCTCAAAATCAATAGACCAATGCCTAAGAGTTTGTTATTTTCCATTGAGCTCTCTCTGTAGCTTCACAGAAGCATCGAATTGTTATAGTTTCAGTACTGAAATTGATGTTTGCGGCCGTTGCATCCTCTATCATCTTCGCAAAATCGTCCGCAATCGTCCTGTTAGTAGCTTCCCTTTTTCATTGATGTTTGCAAGTCAATAATCTCGTTGGCGCAGACTGCGAGGGGAGAATTGGGTTTCGCTGAAAACGAGAAAAACTTTCGGATTTTGTAACAAGTCATAGGCAGAGATTTCTTAGACGGCTTTGCATTTAGCTGGCCTTAAGTTCTCGCAGCACTTCATGTTAGTGAGCTCAAATCGTCGAATTTACGACATTAGTTTGTGTCATTTTTAGTGGACGATGGCGACTATTTGGGACAAAAGATTTTCGTAAAAAATTGGAAAAATGGCACCATTACGGCCACTGCTATTGTTTCTTTTCCATTTACGACACGCTACAACGACACGCTTCGGATGACCACACGCCTCGGCCCTGGCTGGCTTAAACTTGATATTGGCGCAGTGGTTTGCTAGCCGAATTTGTTGTGCAACTTTGTTTTGAACGCCTCAGCTTGATCGATTCTTGTTTAAACAGCCCTTACTGAATTCGATTGGTTGACCGATCGACATTGAGTGAAGTGTTGGGTTTTGGTGGTCATCTACAAATGGATGCACCGTGTTGATCGAGCATAATACTAGGGAAACCTGTCCAATGAAAATCCGCTACGCGCTTCAGTTTTCGGTCGCAATTCTGGCGATCGTGAATTTTTTCAACGCGGCCGACGCTGCCATCATCAGTGTCACGGATTCCTTGGGCAATCCAGATATTGAAATCGCAGCTGGCACTAGTTCGGTAGATGCGTACATACGTATTTCGGCAGAAGCGGGTGACGCCGGTACCGTTCAAGCCATCGTGCTTGGATTTTCAGTAGGAGATGGTGGAGAGATCTTGGGCGGAACAGATGTTGTCCCAGTAACGGCCGTTGATTTCGCCGCTCCGGGGTCAATCTTTGCAGGCCAGCCGCTGCTGATCAGTTTCGGTACACCGTTACCAAGCGCATCTGCCGTTCTGGGCAACGTTACGTTGAATGTTCCTAACACAAATGTTAACTATGCTTCGGATAGTCTTTTCGCGGTAGTTAGTCTGGACACATCCGGCTTGAATTTTGGTGATGGTCCGTTTGTGTTGTCTGCGAACGCCCTCGGTGTTACCGCTGTAACATTTGCAGCGGGAGGCGGATTGGCCGAAAATGTTAACCTGAATTTCGTGAACGGTTCGCTTAGTGTTACAGCAGTGCCAGAGCCTAGCACAATGATGTTCTTGAGCGCTTCAATGCTAGCGGGCTGGGGAATTCGGCGACGTCGCTCTCGCGTTCTGCAAAACGAACGTGATGGCGTGTAATAGGTGCGAGTTCGATGTGCCCGAACAAAATGCAACGCTTAGGTTTAACTGTTGTTGAGTTGCTTGTTGTAGTCGCCATCACCGGACTTTTGGCTTCGTTGGTACTCCCCGCCGTAAACAGCGCGAGGGAATCGGCACGTCGAACGGGTTGCCTTAGCCAGTTGCGTCAGGTGGGTTTAGCACTACTGGAATATGAAGAAACCTATCGAGTCTTTCCGCCGGGATTCGACGGTGGCCTTGACTTGAATTTGGATGACAAACGTTGGGGCTGGGGTGCAAAAATATTGCCCTACATCGACCAAAGACCTTTATTTGAACAACTGCGTCCCAATGAGTTGAGCTTGTTTAGCACTGTTTTCAATTCAAATCGTCGTAGGTTGCTACAAACGGAAATTGCACTTTATCATTGCCCGTCTGACAAATATATGCGGCTGGCTGATGTAAATCGAGATTTTAGTGGACCGGTTACGCCACCGACGAAGAGTTCCAAATTGTCATTGTCGTCAGTCCATCTGAATCACTTGGGTTTTCGTAGTGCGCCATCGAATTACGTTGGGAATTTTGGCGATTTTTGGAAGCCGCATTACGGAATCTGGACAGAGGAGGAATTAAAGGGAAATGGAGTCTTTGGCTGTCAGACATCGATAACTTGGTCGCAACTAACCGATGGATTGTCCAATACTCTCGCGATCGGAGAAAGAGATTCGACCCGGTATGCAGCTGTTTGGTGTGGTGTCGAAGCGTGGAATCAATGTACAACACAAGGTGTTTCGATGGTTGTGGGGTCGGCATTCTATTCAATCAACACGCCAGCGACTTCGTACGCTTACACATGCCAAGGTGGTGGTTCCACTGGGTTCGGTAGTCTACATGTTAATGGAGCGAACTTTGTATTTTGTGATGGCTCGACGCGATTCATAAGCGATTCTATTGAATCGATTACACCGGAGATCGGTAAGCCTTCTCTGGGTATCGGAACCTTTCAGCGGTTGGCTCGATACAATGACGGAGAAACAATTGTACGCCCCTAAGAACACTGTTGGAAGTTTTGTTCGTTGGTCTTTCTTGCTCGCGGGTCTTGCGTGGAGCGGATGCACCGAATCATTGGAGCATGAGCATGAACAAGGCGAGCACGGCGGGATAGTTTTTTCTGTCGGAGATGCACACTACCACGGCGAGGCTGTTTTTGCAGACGGCGAGTTTTCTTTGTACTTGCTCGATCAAGACCAGTTTCGCGTTATGGAGATCGAAGAGCAGTCTATCGAGTCTTTTATTCGCCCCTTCGGTGACGCAAAAGCTTTTCCTGTAGTGTTATCGCCTCAGAAACAATCAGGAGATTCTGAGGGGATGTCTTCACGATTCGTCGGCGAGCTACCTCCAGACTTGCCTTCCAAACCGCTTTACATCGTATTTCCGTCGATCCGTATTGGTGACAATCGCTATCGTTTTTCGTTCTCCACTACAGAACCAATCATGCCCTCCAAGGTAACAGATCAAGAAGAGCGAGATCTTTATCTGACGCCCGGTGGCGTCTATACGGAGGCGGACATTGCTGCGAACAATTCTCAGACTGCATCGCAGCGTTATGCTGGCTTTAAAGCATCTCACGATAATCAACCAAAACCAGGCACACAGATCTGTCCAATTTCGCTGACCGTAGCCAATCCAGCATGCAAGTGGACAATCAATGGTCAGGTATATACGTTCTGTTGCCCTCCCTGTATCGACGAATTCTTAAGGCAAGCAAAATCTGACCCGAGCTCAATCAGAGCAGCGGGTAGTTACGTCAAAGAATGATTTTTCCTCTCCGCTTTAACTCACGTTTCAGGGTTTTCTCTAATGACTTTTGTTTTCAACAACATGATTCCAGGAAAAGGCAGATCGAAACTGATGAGCACCGAAAAAGCTACAAAACGCAGGCGGCTTACATTGGAGCAATTGGAGCTACGACAACTGCTCGCGTTCGATAGCCTCGGAGTAATTCTAGATGGGTACTCTCCAGCGTCGGCGTTTGTTAGCAAATCCGAGCTGATAGGCGTAAAGCAATCGTCTCTCAAGGCAGCACCTGATGCATCACATCCTACAATCATCCAATTGTCATCCAAAGAAATAACTCTCGGCACTACCGTCGACTTCGAGTTGTTTGACAGCGTGTCGGCGCCATCACTTCCTAGCGGTTGGTCCTCAACAACAACAAACGCCAATAACTGGTTGACTTTTGCGTCGGGTAGCGACACAGCACCAAATCACGCATTTGTCAACAACATCAGCGCAATCAGCGACAACCGACTGACGTCTCCGTCTATTGCGGTATCAACCGACAACGGTCGACTTAGTTTTCGACACTTTTATTCAACAGAACCGACGTTTGATGGCGGCGTACTGGAAATTTCAATAAACGGCGGCGCGTTTACAGACATTATCTCGGCCGGAGGTACATTTGTTAGCAACGGATACGCCGGAGTTATCGATAATGGGTTCGGCAACCCGCTGGCTGGTCGAAATTCTTGGAACGGCAACTCCGGCGAATATCTAACCACGGTGGTTGACCTACCGCAAACTGCATACGGCCAGAATGCACAACTGCGGTGGCGTTTTGGGACGGACAGTTCCGTCGCGTCGATCGGCTGGAGAGTTGATACGATTCGGCTCAGCGATGTCCCTGACCCTCCAACAGATGACTTTGGCGACGCTCCCGCGCCGTATCCGGTGACTTTAGCTGAAAACGGCGCGCGGCATACTGTCGGGGCGTTGTTTTTGGGAGCAACGGTCGACGCGGAACCCGATGGAACTCGCAGTAGCTCGGCCACGTTTGACGGCGGCGATGATGGCGTTGCATTCGTATCGGGCATCGATCCAGGCCAAACCGAAACCGTACAAGTTACAGCCTCCCAAGCTGGCGGTGTGCTCAACGCATGGATCGACTGGAACTCCGATGGTGACTGGACGGATTCAGGTGAGCAGATCTTTACGAATCTGTCGTTGTCAGCCGGTGTTAATTCCTTGTCCGTGCTCGTCCCTGCTGGCGCGACGCTCGGTCAAAGTTTCGCTCGCTTTCGAATCAGCACAGCTACAGGCATCGGCATTACGGGAGCGGCGGCTGACGGAGAAGTCGAAGACTATGCGGTGAACATTGGCGTGAAACGATTTAATTGGGTGAATCGCGGACAAGCATCGGATCGTTTCGACTCAACCTTCGGCGTTAACGCTAGCTCGGCCAGAGGCGTGGTCGATGCAGTGTTTGCGTCATGGGAACGAGTGATTACGGATCTGAACCATGTATTCTTCGGCGGCCCCGGTGTAATCAATATAACAGTATCGATGGCAGCGTCTGGAACCGGCTTTGGCGCTTCGGCGGGCGCATCTTTCCAGAATGGCTATCCGACTTCAGGTAATGTGACTATCAGCCGCGGGAACGATACGACTGGGGACGGCCTAGGCGATGGAGCAGGCTTCTTCCTTGACCCAACGCCACTCGATTGGTCTGAATTCCTAGGAAGTCCTACTGGCGGAGCCTTCACTGTTTCGGCACATGCTGGCAGTGCTGCTGCTGGCATGTCCGATCTATTTACATTAGTGAATGCTGAAATCACGCATTCCATCGGCCTGTTTCTTGCTCCCGCTCGGATGAACAATCCAAACAATGGAAGTGTGACCAACACTGGCATCCCAGATCAATCAGAGGGCGGCGGGGTTGGCAACTATTGGGTATTCGACGGCCCGAGCGTCACACACCTAATGACCGGCAATAACGGCGGAGCTGGCGGCAATGATTTTGGACAAGTTGTCCATACGGCGGGTAGACCAGGTGCCGGCACAAATCAGCCAGTGGCATTCAACAGCGCTTTTCGCGGAGCTCGCAATCTTGTTGGAGCGGATGATCCAGGTAATGCGGTCTATAGCTTTGGCCAGCGAACACTCGTGAATGACGTGCTGGCCCTGGTCTTTAAAGACGCATATGACTATTCCATCACGCTGCCACAGACTTTCGGCACATCCTACGCATTCATGAATGAAGCTGACAGCGAGCTATTCATTCGCGGAGGCTTGAGCGGAAGTAACGATGCAATTGAAGTCTCACGCGATGGCAACGATATTGTCGTGTCAGTGGATATCGGAAACGATATCGCTGGCACTGGCCCTAATGGTGACGCATCGGATATTCCGGCTTTCGTCAGTCGATTTCCGGCGGCAGCAATCTCATCGATCATCATCGCTGCTAGCGACGGAAACGACACTATCTCGATCGAACCCCAGATCGGCATTCCGATTACGATTGACGGTGGAACGCATGGAGCTTCTGGCGATTCGCTGGCCTTGAATCTCGCGGGGGTAACTGGAGGAGTGCTAGTCGACAATGGCAATGGGACGGGAAGCTTCAGTTCTTCGTCGCACGCTCAAATGACTTGGTCTAACATCGAAGTGCTTTCTAACGTAACCGCAGCAATCGTGTCCAGTCATTTGTTGTTCTATAACAATTCCAATTTTGACGGGAACAATGCCGCGGCGAATGCTGCAGATGATGGAGCGATATCCGACAAGGTTCCATTGCTGCCAGGAGCCTCAGCAAACTTCACGAACTATAGTGGCTACAGCCGTGGAATTAATGGCATCATTTTTGACGTGACAGGCCTTGCGAATACTCCGACAATCCAAGATCTAGAATTTTCTATTAGCAACCTAGCTGCAAATCCAGTCTTTACTCCAGCACCTGCCCCCGTAAGTATCACAAGACGCATTGGTGCTGGTGTCGGCGGAGCCGACCGCATTACAGTCATTTGGGGAAATAATCTGATCAAGAACCAATGGCTTCGAGTGCGTCTACTTGCAACTCTGAACACTGGATCAGCGACGGGTCCTAACACCTTTTACTTTGGTAACCAGATCGGCGAGACAGGAAACATCGTCGGCAACACTTCCGTCAACGGCTTGGATTCCCAAGGCATCATCAACAATCCAACCGGCTTTGTTCAGACTGGCATAACAAACCGTTACGACTTAAACCGAGACCGTTCGGTGAATGGACTCGATGCTCAAATTGTCGTAAACAACTCCACGGGCTTTGCGTCGTTGCCACTCTTCACTGCGCCACTCGAAACCGTTCCCAGCTCCATAAGCCCAACGCAAAATTTGAAGCCTGTTACATCACAATTGATTGGAGTTCCCGCTTCGCCAGTATTGACAAATGATCTTAAGAAATCGGCAATCCTGACGGATCCGGTGTTGATTACGCCAGAAACAGTCAATCAGAACGTAACCGGATTCTTTCCCTCAGGCCCCTCTCCCTATGATCTAAACAATGACGGGCGAGTTGACGCGCGAGATGTAGCAATCGCGGTCAACAATCAGGCTATCGCTCGAAATGCTGCGGCAACGGCTACACCTATCGCTCCTGTTATAACCGCTCCATCAAGGCCGGTTCCGCGATGGACAGAGGCTCAGCGCGAAACAGTCCGAGCACAACGACGGTTAGCGCACCAAAGAATCCTTCAGGCCGCAAGGTTGGCTGCTCGAGTCGATACCGCCATATCAAGCTTCATCGCTTCATAGCTGAAAGAAAAAAGCTAAGCACCATTTACGAGGACTTCACTCATCCGCGGCGGCTTCAGGTTGGCCGCCGTCGTCTTGCTTGTACTTATCCAGCTTTCGATATAAGGTCCTAGCGCCGATACCCAGCACCTTGGCGGCTTCTTCGCGGTTTCCGGCCGTCAATTGCAGCGTCCCTTCGATTGCCCAACGTTCGATGTCGTCCATCGTCTTGCCAATCAAGTCCGGTATGCCGCCGAATCCTTGGCCACCTGACAAGATCAGTCCTGGATCCGCGGCGATCGGCGTCGTTTCGTTTGGCTGACCTTCTACTCCGGCCCCTTGACTATCGTTTCCACTAGCAAGCGTCGCCGAATCAGCTAACTCAGGTGGCAAATCATCGACATCCAGCTTGCCGTCGTGATCCAAAACAACCATTGTTTCCACAAAGTTTCGAAGTTGGCGAATATTGCCTGGCCAATCGTACGCATAAAACTCGCGCGTAACCGTTGGTGCGAATGTCGCCGCTGGCTTGTTGTGCCGACGTAAAAACATTTTACGAAAGTGGTCCATCAAGGGAATAATATCTTCACGACGCTGCCGCAACGTCGGCAGTTGGACGGTCACGACTTTCAACCGGTAATACAGGTCGAGCCGAAAGGATCCGTCTTCAATCATCTGCTCGAGAGGTCGATTTGTAGCTGAAAGCAAACGCACGTTGACCTTGATTGGTTTGTTGTCACCAACGCGGGTAATCGTGCCTTCCTCGAGCACACGCAGAAGTTTAATCTGCGTGCTCATCGGCATGTCGCCGACTTCGTCCAAGAACAAGGTCCCGCCATCGGCGTATTGAAATGCGCCTTCACGATCTGAAACGGCGTCAGTAAAGGAGCCTCGCACGTGGCCGAACAGCTCGCTTTCGACCAGTGTTTCGCTAACCGCTCGGACATTCAGCGCGACCAAGCGTTTGGCTTTCCGAGGGCTGTTTTGGTGAATTGCGCGTGCCACAACCTCTTTGCCAGTACCACTTTCTCCGGTAATCAACACCGTGGCATCGGTCGGTGCAATTCGTCGAAGCCGATCGATCATGTTGTGCATGAGAGGGCTTGAGTAGATGATCCCCTCAAATCCAAACCGCTCGTCCAACCGACGCCGCAATTCAACATTCGTCTGCTTCAAAGAAATTGCTTCAGCTGCCTTCGCAGTAATTGCGCGCAGTCGATTCGGCGTGATCGGCTTTTCTAAAAAGTTGAATGCGCCCGTCTGCATCGCTTCCACAGCTTTCGTAACTGTCGCGTGTCCGGTCACCATTACGACTTCGCACTCTGGCAGCATCTGCTTGGCCAGGGCGAGAATCTGCATCCCGTCCACTTCGTTCATCACCATATCGGTGATAACAATGTCAAACGTGTTCTGTTCGATTTGCTTGCGGCCCTCTGGTCCACTGATTGCCAATGTGCAACGGTAGCCAACCTTTTCAAGCGATTCGTTCATCGCTCTGGCGTGCGCGGCATCATTGTCAACGATCAGAACCGAGAACTTGGCCGGATCAAAATCGGAAGTGCTGGCGGAGAAGTTAGTCGAAGGGTTGGATGCAGGATCTTCCATCTCGTCACTATTTTCAAAGTTTCATACAATCGTGCGGGTTAAGCTGCACGTCTCGAATAGATGCGGTTCGATCGAGAGCGGCTCGACAAAGGATTGTCCCAAATGTGGAACCCGCCACTAGTCACGTATTCCAACCGCATATTGCTGCCTTGGGAAAGCCATTAGCAATGGCGATCAAACACTATCTTTCGCATCAATGTTCAGCAAATGATCTTAGGCAAATTTCGCCGCGATGTAAGTCGCGTCGCCCCGTGAAATACAAAGTCGACTGACACAGGGACGTAAACAACGATAGACTACAGCCAACTTCTCAATGCGAATAAGGCGGATGTGTTTAAGCAAGGAAATGGATTAGGAACGGACGTTTGAATCAACCAGTTTTAGCTGCGAACCAGGAGCCATACTTGGTTTTTTTGGGAACAGGGACAAGCGTCGGCGTCCCGGTGCTTGGATGCAATTGCGAAGTTTGCCAAGGTGGTAAACCGCGAAACCAGCGTACCCGCAGTTCGGTATTGTTCCAACTTCCAACCGGAAATTTGCTCGTCGATACTTCGCCAGAATTGCGGCTTCAGCTGCTTTCGCAAGGAATCAAATGTGTAGATTCCGTCCTTTTCACGCACGAACACGCCGACCACCTGCACGGCTTGGATGATTTGCGTCTTTTCCCCTTCCTTTTAGGCCATCCCGTTCCACTTTATTGCGAAGAGCACGTCGAACAGCGAATTCGACGCATCTTTGACTATGCATTTTCGCAACATGCCGCGACGCATCCTGGCAGCACTCCGCAACTCGAGATTCGGCGTATCGATTCGCAGCCCTTTACAGCACTTGGTCAGACCGTTCAGCCAATCCGGCTCAAGCATGGTCCTCGCTTTGACGTCCTTGGTTTTCGCATTGGTTCGATAGCCTACTGCACGGACCTTACGGAAATTTATCCCGAAAGTTTGCCGCTTTTACGAGATCTTGACGTGTTGATCTTGGGAGCTCTGCGGATGTCTTCGCACCCGACCCATCTCTCCGTGCCTGAAGCGATTGAATTGGTAAATCAGCTAAAGCCAAAAATGACATACCTGACACACACGTCGCACGAGTTGGATTTCGATGCAATGCAGGAAATTTTGCCGCCGCACGTCCAAATGGCCTATGACGGCTTGCGTCTACCGTTCCGTCTTTAGGACGCGGAAAGCTTGCAGAAATAAGCCTGTATACCTTCCAACAGAGCAGACAGACTGGCAAAAAGCTCTCGAAGCTCTTTCTGATGTGCCAACTCGCAGAAGTGAACTCAAGCAATTAGAATTGAGGCTTGCTAACG
Source organism: Njordella aestuarii (assembly GCF_056494165.1). Classification (NCBI taxonomy): domain Bacteria; kingdom Pseudomonadati; phylum Planctomycetota; class Planctomycetia; order Pirellulales; family Pirellulaceae; genus Njordella; species Njordella aestuarii. The sequence goes on along the minus strand of NZ_CM151397.1, from coordinate 6,551,265 downwards.
CAGTTGTGGTATCCTTTCCGTGTTACAAACTGATTTACAAAGTTACTAACCCGCCCCTGAATTCGCAGTAGAGATCATAAACATGAATGACTGGCAACTTAACCGTCGCAGCCTCCTAGCTACAGGCTCGATGACGCTCGCTTCCGCACTTGCGTTGGGAAAAATCGGACTAGGCCAAAATCCCTCCAAGGAACTCACTTTGGAAACACTCACAGGCAAGAAGATTCTGTTCTTCACCAAGAGCGCTGGCTTTGAACACGACGTAGTACGCCGACAGAATGGTGCTCCTGCGTTTGCCGAACGCATCATGACACAACTTGCCAAGAAGTACGGCTTTGAAGTAACTATCAGCAAAGATGGTGGCGTGTTCGATTCCGAATATGAAAATTTCGACTGCTACTTTTTTTACACGACAGGCGACCTAACCACCAAGAACGCCCGAAACTTGGCCGCTGAGCCCGCGATGACGGCAAAGGGCAAAGAGAATCTTCTAAACGCTATCGCCGGCGGCAAAGGTTTCGTTGGTTCTCACTGTGCAACGGATACTTTCCATACATCAGGTGGCAATTGGGAAAATCAAAGCGAACCTGATCCTTATATTCAAATGATTGGGGGCGAGTTTTCGGGCCATGGACGTCAGCAAGAGTCCACCATGAAAGTGACTGGTGTCAATTTCCCCGGCGTCGAGATTGCCGGCTCGGGCTTTTCCATGAACGAGGAATGGTACTCCATGCGTAACTTTGCTTCGGACATGCATGTGATCTTGCTGCAAGAAACCGAGGGCATGTCGGACTTTGACTACAAACGTCCTCCGTACCCTGCAACATGGGCTCGCCGCCACAGCCAAGGCCGCGTCTTCTATACATCGATGGGACATCGTGAAGACGTATGGACCAACCCAACTTTCGAATCCATTTTGATGGGCGGTTTGGCGTGGGCTAGTGGAGCTATCGACTTCGATGTTACGCCGAATTTGGAAAGCGTTGCTCCTGAAGCAAGTAAGCTACCGAAGCGCTCCTAAGCCTCGTAACGCTATCGCATAGCGCAAGAATTGCGAGCCAACTTTTTTGTTCACACCCGCAGATTTGCCGTTTGTGGGTAGTTTGGCTCACCAAGCTCCAACCGTGCATCAGACGTCTCAAGAGATTTGATGCGATCGCTGGAGCCCGCGCTAGAATTTTCGCTTGAAGATCTCGGACGCAATAAATGCTGTTCTAGCGAACTCTGGATTTCTGAGAGCTTCTACCAAGTTCGCTACCTCTGGCACCGAAACCGGTCGCGGATCGCTGACCGATTGGGGGTCTTCAGGTCGCGGCGAGCGTGTTGCGAAAGTTTGCGGAGACTTGTCGCGCAAGCTGCCTAGTTTGTGGTCAAAGACGTCGTGCATGTGCGAATCCATGCGTTCGTCGGCCAAGGAAGGCGATTCGGCCATATGCGGACGCTGTTCCAAGCGTTTGACAGGCTTTCGGACCTCCTCAGGCACCATTTGACGTTGTGGAGTCTGAGCGTTTCGTCTCGTCGGTACTGGCCGCGCTTCGGGTGGACGCGACTGTGGGGGGGGTGGTGGGGAATACGATTGCGGCGGGTTTGTCTGCCTGGGCGAATCGAAGGGGTGTGACGGGCGAAGTGGCGCGACAGGCAAAGGTGTGGCGGGCGGCGGTGCAGGGGGAGCTACGTTTTGAGCTCGCTGCTGACGCCGCTGGGCGGCTCGTTTGAGAAAGTCGTCTAAGTTATCTGCCATTGGAAATCCTTTTGGGTCGATCTTGCCATGCTCCAGCCGCGCGATGCTTCAGAGCAATCGTGATGCTAGGCTACAGGGCGTGTCGTTGTTTGGCGAGCATTCGGATTGGTACCTGCAATCGACTGCCGCATTTCGGTATCTGCGATAATGTTCCGCAAACGGTAGTAATCCTCAATGCGCAACGTTTTGTTTTGGAAAGCCGCGACGAACGCACGAGGAACTTCCGCTTCTGCTTCAACGACTGCAGCACGACTTTCTTCAATGCGAGCGATCATTTCTTGTTCGGCCGCAACAGCTTCGGCGCGTTTCTTTTCCGCTCGGGCGCGTGCGACGCGCGTATCCGCTTCCGCCTTGTCGGCTTGAATCCGTGCACCAATGTTTTCACCCACGTCGATGTCTGCGATATCGATAGAGACGATCTCGAAGGCCGTTTGATCGTCCAGGCGAGATGCAAGTACTGTTTTGGAGATCATGTCTGGATTCTCCAGCACGTCTTTGTGCGCGGCGGAACCAATCGCCGACACGATCCCTTGCCCAACACGCGCGACGATCGTTTCTTCCGTAGCACCACCGATCAAGCGATGCAAGTTAGCTCGTACAGTAACACGCGCTTTAACACGCAGTTGAATCCCATCCTTTGCAATCGCATCCAGGGTCGAATTCTTGGACCCCTTAGGAGGGCAATCGATTACCTTTGGATATACACTCGTTTGCACTGCGTCCAGGACATCGCGTCCCGCCAGATCGATCGCCGCAGCTTCGACAAAGGACAACGCAATCTGCTTGCTCTTTCGAGCGGCGATCAGAGCTCGCACAACTTGGGGGACATTTCCTCGTGCCAAGTAATGAGCTTCCAACGCCTTCGTAGTCATCTCAGGGTCATCCAGACCAGCTTGCACTGCCGTAATTTTACTTCGCACGAGCGTATCAGCATCAACGCGGCGAAACTTCATTCCAATCAGATCCAAAATCGACACATTTGCCCGCGTCAGCCGTGCACGGACCCACAACCACAGGATTTGCCAGAGCATGGCGACAACGACGAGAAAGAACCCGAAAACGATGATCGCAATAACGATCGCTAACAACGCAGCAGGTTGCATAACTAAATACTTTTCTCAAACAGGGTGCTTAACTTTGCAGGGACCAGCCAATACCGATTGTCGAAACGGCTAGTTCTCACTCGAGCGTCGATTATAGCTTGATTTGACACTTCAGGGGTCAATGAATCAGCGAATTCGCAACCCGCAGTCCGCTTTCTATCGCGCCTTCGATGCTGCCCGTACGAGTGTAGTCCCCTGCCAACCAGACGCCTGATTGCTGTTGATTGTACCGGATTGCTGACGGAGACTGGTCGGGAAGCGAGTGGGGAATAGAGTAGGCTCGCAGAAACCGCCAACTAGCAATCTGCCCGGGAAACCATTCTTCGAGCTGCGCCTGCACGCGCTGGCGAAGGGCTTCCATCGATTCATTCCGATTGACTATGCAACTGACACTTATGAGATGTTTGCCTGGCGGTGCATACGACGGCTGAGCGTTCGACAAGACAACGACCGAATTGATAGGCGAGTCGGGTTGGTCGCCGTTCAGCATCAAGACGGCTTCGTTGTTTGGCGTCTTGTCGGCCGCGTAGTAGAAACAGACGGATGACTTAAACGGTTCAGGCTGTTCGATGTTCAAAAGTCGAGCCATCGACGTGGCTTCCGTTGCCAGAACGACGCTCCTCCCGCCGAGCTTCTGCCCACAATCAAGGGTCACAGAGTCAGGCGTGACTTCACAGGCGGTAGAATTACACTGGATCACGTCGGGAGCCAGATCTTGGGCTATCTGGAGCGGAATCGCCCGCATGCCATCCGCTGGTAACGAAGCGCTACCAACTGAAAACATGCGAAACAGGTAGCGGAACATGCTGGCCGATGTTTGCAGTGAACGGTCCAAAAAAATTCCGCCGAAAAATGGACGGAAGAATCGATCGATCATGCGATTCGAAAAACCATACTTCTGCAAGTAATCGTTCATCGTCTCGCCTCGATGGTGCAGCAGCAAAAGCTCGGGCGGCGATTTGACGACATCTGCTCGCAGCCACCCAACAAGCGCCTTGTCACGCAAGCTCCCGACCGACGAAAATGCAGTCGAAAGTAGCTGAGCTGGGTTTCGCCATGGATCGCTAACGCGCTCGAATCGACCATTGATCCGCACCAATGCGCCGTTGCTAAACAAACCCAACTGTAAGCGTGACAAGTCAATCTCGGTTGAGGCCGTTGGATACGAGGTCAGAAAGACCTGAAATCCTCGATCCAATAAATAGCCTTCGACTGTATCGGTCTGAATGCGACCGCCGACTTCTTCTTGGGCTTCGATCACGCAGACTCGTTTTCTAGCTCGCTGGAGGCGTCTGGCAGCCGTTAATCCAGCAAGCCCGGCACCCACAATAATTACGTCGTAGAGGGCGGGTTTTTCTACTTTATTCATGGGCAATCAATTGATTCGAGTTGCTGGAGGGCACGCTGTCGGTCTATGATAGTCGAGTCGCAAGACTTGCAATTCCTTGAGTTTTGATCGTTTGGACGAGTCCCGTTTCGGTCGAACCCACGGAACGGCTCAACGAAGCCAATTTTCCGGCTTCCTGTCACCGCTGACAATTGTAAAGTTGCCGCAACGTCTCATTTTCCCGATCCTTGCCCGCCTCCTCTTCAATCCAGTCGACTCTTTCTGCCGAATTTTGTGAATTCAAATTTGGATGGATTGGCTCATTGGACTGCACTTGCAACGCATTACGTGCTAGCGTACCAAACTCACGTGTTGTCTTGCGAAGAATACTTTTCCCCCTCCGACCTTTGCACAGACGACTACGCCCTCATCTCGTCTAAATAATTATCATGAACTCCAGTTCATCCAATTCCGACCCAGCTCACCAACCTGGACGTGAGCCCCATTTTCGTGCTCGCGCGAGTCGTTCTAGCGATGGCCCGTTGTCGAACTTGACGCCCAAGGAGAACGCTTCGGTCCAGCGACGCATCCGCGAGCTGAACTCGGACCGCAATCCAGCTTCGCTGGCGGAGCAAATCGCGCGCGAAAAATCGCCCGCGCCACGCGCCCCAGACTCAGCAGCTCCAGCCGACAAGATCGATCCAGAAGTCAATGGTGCAGCGCGTCCTAACCACAAACTGCTCGAACTGCAGCGGCTGAGCATTGATCAGCTCAAGGCATTGCGCGACGAATTACAGCTCGACATCAGCCCTGATGCAACCAAGCAGCAGATTGTTTTCGCCATTATTCGAGATCAAGTCCGCCGCGATGGCCTGATGTTTGGTGAAGGCACTTTGGAGATCCTGCCGGATGGCTTCGGATTCCTTCGCAGTCCTCACACTCAGTATCTGTCGTGCCCCGACGATATTTACGTTTCGCCATCGCAAATCCGTCGCTTCAATCTTGAAACCGGAATTACTGTTTCAGGGCAGATTCGACCGCCCAAAGAAAACGAGCGATACTTTGCGCTCCTCCGAGTGGAAGCGATCAATCATGAAGATCCAAATCTGCGTCGCAATCGCAAACCGTTCGAGTCGCTAACACCACTTCATCCAGTACAACGCATTTCGCTTGAGACAGAGCCCTCTGTGCTCGACACGCGCGTGATCGATTTGATCTGCCCTATTGGTTTTGGCCAACGTGGTCTGATCGTATCGCCACCACGAGCCGGCAAGACGCTACTGATGCAAAAACTGGCCCGTGCGGTGCTTAAGAATTATCCAGATGCTTATGTCATGATGCTCCTGGTCGATGAACGGCCTGAAGAAGTGACTGATATGCAGCGCGAAGTGCGCGGGCCTAACTGCGAGGTGGTATCGAGTACATTCGATGAACCAGCTTCACGTCATGTGCAAGTCGCTACAATGGTCATGGAAAAAGCCAAACGGTTGGTTGAGCATGGGGTGGATGTAGTTGTTTTCCTTGATTCGATAACGCGCTTAGCCCGGGCTTTCAATAGTGAATGTCCTCCAGGTGGCAAACTGCTGAGCGGTGGCGTGGACGCGACGGCTCTGCAAAGACCAAAGTCGTTCTTCGGTTATGCTCGCAAGGTCGAAGAAGGTGGCTCGCTTACAATCATCGCCACAGCCTTGGTCGACACCGGTAGTCGCATGGATGAAGTCATCTTTGAAGAATTCAAAGGGACCGGCAACATGGAAATCGTTTTGGATCGACGTTTGGTCGACAAACGTATTTGGCCGGCGATCAACATTAACTGCAGTGGGACTCGTCGGGAAGAAATGCTGTTCACGCCAGAAGAGATGCGACGCGTCAACTTGCTGCGGCGTAGCCTGGGCCAAGTCGCGGAGGACCAGGCGATGGACATGCTCACCAACCGCCTCGCAAAAACTGCCAGCAATGCCGAATTCCTGTTGAGCCTGAAAGAAATTGAATAAGTATGTCGAAGTATAACAAGTCTGCATCCCGAAATAGATCTAAACGGCAAAGCCTCTCACTCGAGGGCTGCTCGGTCGCTGTTATCGTTTCTGAATATAACGCAGCGATTACTCGGAGCATGGAGACCGCCGCAGTTCAAACGTTGACGTTAGCTGGATTGTTTCCAGAAGACATTGCTCAACACACCGTTCCGGGTGCATGGGAACTCGTCCTAGCCACACAGTGGATGCTAGAGCGAACTGAGATTGACGGGGTTGTTGCATTAGGCTGCGTAATTCGCGGAGAGACAACGCACGATCAACACATAAATAGAACTGTGTCCAACGCGTTGATGGAGCTTTCGATCGACTATGGTAAGCCGGTCGGATTCGGCTTACTAACCGTGGAAAACCTCGCTCAAGCGCAAGCCAGAGCTGGAGGCGAAGTCGGCAACAAAGGCGACGAGGCCGCCGGAGCAGTGGTCGCCATGCTGCGTCTCCAACAGAGCCTCGGCGGTGAGCAATACGAACGCGAAGATTGATCGTATTTCGCTAGTCGAATCCGATCGCTACTCTTAACACGAACGCACCGCTCGGCCTCTTCCAAGGGTGCATAATTGCGTACAGTTGGAACGAGTTAAAACTGCTCGACACGGTTCACGCATCAGCTACAACTAAACAGCTTTGCGACTTCGCAAGCGAAATCTCGGCAATTGAACCGCTATTGAACGTCAGAAAATCTGACTCGATGCCATCCGAAAAAATCACACCTCCTTCAGGCATCAAACTCTCCAACCGCAGGGGACTGGACGAGGTGATCGTACCGAAAACCAAACCGACTTGACTCGCCTTGGACTGAAACGGCTCGCGAACGACCCAAGGCAACTCTCGTGTATCCCACTGAATCTTCGGACGCGCCAAGCTGCTTTGTCCAAGCGACCTCGCAACGCCGTTGGTCATATTAAAGACACTGCTAAGCCATCCGGTTGCTCCTGCGCCGGTCGATACAATGACTCCGCTCGACGATTGACTCTCGCTACGGCCGTCGGCATAGATTACATACCGTGCCGATACGTGAGAACTTCGGCCAATAAAGAGATCGTTAAAGGCGAGCATTGATTGGCCATCGGAGAGCTCTACCTGCGCCATCGTTACGCGCTTCAACGTCGTCTTCTTCTCAAGCGTTCGGCGAACAACGCGGCGGGCATCGGCTACCTGAAACTTCAATAGCACCCCATCGAATCGTTCTGGGATTGGGTTGATACCAACAATTGGCAATTCGCCAACGTACTTCGCCGTGTTCGCCACCAAGCCGTCTGGCCCAACCACCACGACCGCTTCAGTCATTCCAAAGAAGTAGTTCGGCAAGTAAGCTCGCGGAACCTGAACAACGGGATAGCCAAGCCCTTCGAGTTCGCTTCGGATCGTTTTAACGACAGCGACATATTGAGCATCCTCTTCAACATACCTCTCAAAGTCCGCTTCGTTGTCGAACGCGACATCAGAATTTCTCAGTTCGTAAGCAGAACGCGATGTCTTCATGCGGAAACGCGCTGAACCTGCCGTACCCCATTTCGCAAGCAGTCCTTGAAGCCGCGTTTCCGTTGTGACAACAGCGATTGATGGGCCAGTGCTGATTCCCATGTTACTAGCTATCTCGCGTCGTCAGTTGTTTAAGCAAGTCAGGCGAAATGTCGAGCCGACCGATCTTCGCCGCGTTCTCCGCCAGCTCACCGAACGCTAAAGCAATCATCTGCTTGGCGTCAGTATGCTCTGACGAGACTGCAATTGTCTTCCAATCTACAGTCCCCATCGCGGCGAGTGTCTTCTCAAGTGTTTCTGTACGCGCGGCCGAAAGTGTACTTTCGTTGATTGCCTGCTGTTTGACGAGCTCCTCACGTCCTTTCTCAATCGCGATGTCGGTCGCAAGTTCGGCCTCACGAACTTGTTGTTGCTTTTCTTGAATGATGCGTTCGTTCTGCAACTCGCGTTCACGAATTTCTTGTTCGGCGTCGATCGCCAGCTTTCGTCGTTCGTGCACGGCTTGATCGGCTTTCTGAAGCGTAGCCTCGCGTGTTTCCGCTTGCAAGGCCGACTCCATTTCCGGTGAGGCTTTAATCGAGAGAACGGCGAGCGATTCAATCTGCAAGCCAAAAGACTTTGGTTGAGCCGACGAAGTAACAAAGCTGAGCAGTTGTTCGGTCAGCTCTGGTCCCGAGACCAGCACTTCGGTGATCCTTCGCTTGCGAACAAACTCATTCGCTTCTACTTGAATCAATCGCACCAAGCGATCGCGAAGTGAGTCGGGATCATCACTTTGATAACGACCGCGCGCATCGATAGAAAAATCGAGTTGCGACGCAAGCTGCTTCGGTTCGGCTACACGGTACGATAGACTCCCTTGCACCGTAACTTCTTGAAAGTCGAGCGTTTGTTGCTGAAAAACAAATGGTTGCTCCTGACTTGACAGCCCGATCCGTACGATAACTGAACTTGGTCGAAAGTAGAGCATGGAAATGCCAGCACCTTCGGCTACAACTTTACCATTCTGAAAACGCATTAAGTAAGTCGTAGGAGTCGACTTCAAGTAAGAAAAACCAAGCATGTTGAAACTCGATTGGTGACGGTTTTGCCGCAGTCATTCCAAGGATACCAACAACCGCAGCGGCCCTGAAGCTATCGCGTGAGACTGTGTAACTTGCTCCTATATTACTTCGACGGCCAGACTTTATCGAGCAGGTGATCCGTTTTGATGCGTTGCCAAAAAAGCTTTCGTACCGAGCTCGATTCTCTTGGCAAAAACTGAAATCGGCACATCGGAGCGGCACCACGTGTATAATGTGTCTAGTTCTTCAGGTAAAAGGCGTATCCTCTCATGAAACGACTCTGGCTTTTGTTGGTACCGCTTCTCGCAATGCCAAGTTGGTGCTGTGGGCAATCGGAGGACTCATCTAACTCACTCGCAACTTCGAAAACCTCCGTTTTGGTGCGACCAAGCTTTGATATCGATGTCGCTCCGCTGTTGGCAAAATACTGCACCGATTGCCATGGAGGAACTGAGCCTGAGAACGAATTGAACTTGGCGTTTCGCGATGCTGACGACGTCACCCATCGACTGCTGGAAGACCATCGGTTGTTCGAGCATATGGGCGAGCGAATTCGTACGGGAAAAATGCCACCAAAAGATGCTGACAAACCGAACGCTTCCGAAACGAGTGTCTTGCTAAACTGGATTGATGCCGAACTGATAGCGGCGTCTGGTTCAAAGCCCTTTGGGCAGGTGGCCCGGGTTCGGCGGCTAACCAAAGTCGAGTATGCAAACACAGTCCGAGACCTGTTCTACTTTAACGATTTTAGTGCCGACGATTTACCTCCCGATGACAGCGGATACGGCTTTAACAACATAGCTGAACTATTGACCGTTTCTTCAGGTCATCTCGAGCAATATCTGAACACGGCCGAACAAGCGATTGCGCAGCTCGATCAGACTGCAAAGCCAAGTCCGAACTGGGCGGAAAAAGACGAGACATACTGGGAGCCGGATGACGGTGTTTTTCTGCCGATAAAAGATGTCAAACTTGGTTTCAACAACAATCAAGATCGAGTCCGCTTGGTGCTTGAGACCTTTTTGCCTCGAGCTTATCGTCGTCCTGTGACGACCGAAGAAATCGATCGATTGATGCCTTTCGCTCGCCTTTCGCTAACTCAAGAGGGTGAATCGTTCATCCGACCGAGGTCGACGTATGCAACTCTTCGCGCTGTCTTGAGCTCTCCCTATTTCTTGTATCGCATCGAACAAGATTCACCCGAAGGTATTGCGCCGATCGACGAATATGAATTAGCCAGTCGGTTATCGTACTTCATATGGAGCAGTATGCCCGATGATGAGCTATTCCAATTGGCGAAAGATGGGCAGTTGAGGGAGCGGCAAGACGAGCAAGTGCGGAGAATGCTTGCCGATCCCAAAGCTCGGGCGCTTACCGAGAACTTTGCGGAGCAGTGGTTACATCTAAGAGCGCTTAAGAACGTAGCGCCAGATCCTAACCTTTTCCCTGAATTTGACGCGCAATTGCTTCAATCGATGCGCGAAGAAACGGAACGATTTGTAAGCCATATAATTAGCGAAGACCGCAGCATCATGGATTTCCTAAACGCGGACTACACGTTTCTCAATGAACGACTCGCAAGACATTACGGCATCGATGGGATAAACGGCGATGATTTCAGCCAAGTCAAACTTGATCCACGAGCACAACGTGGTGGCCTGCTAACGCAAGCGAGCATCTTAACACTGACTTCCCCGCCGACGCGGACCTCTCCTGTCAAACGCGGAGTTTGGGTCCTAGAAACATTGCTGAATGATCCTCCGTCGCCTCCGCCCGCCGACGTCCCGCCTTTGGAAGCCGAAGGTGCGATGCTTACAGGAACTGTGCGGCAAGTGATGCAAAAACATCGGGAAAATGCTCAGTGCGCTGGCTGCCACGACCAAATTGATTCGTTTGGCTTGGCCTTAGAAAACTACAACGCGATTGGCGTATGGAGAACGAAAGAAGGGGATTCGGAAATCGACAGCTCGGGTGTATTGCCAACCGGAGTTGCTTTCCAGAACGCGACCGAGTTTCGCATGCACTTGAATAAGATGCAGCCGCAGTTTCGCACAGCCCTAGTAGAAAAGCTGCTGATCTATGCTCTCGGACGGGGCCTCGAATATGCCGATCATCGAACTGTCCAAGATATTTGTATCCAAGTCCAACAACACGACGACCGATTCTCAGGCGTAATTCTTGCAATCATCAAAAGCGATCTGTTCCAAAAACGTATTGCGGAAGGAAAATGAGTATGGCTTTTCGACTGTTATCACGTCGCACTGCGCTTCAGGGACTGGGCGTAACCATAGCGCTCCCTTTTCTGGAAACAATGGCACCTCAAACGGCAGGTTTGAGAGCTTCCGAGGCTGCTGCAGGTGCACCACCTCGGCGGCTAGTCTTTGTCTATTTCCCCAATGGCGTTTTCATGGACGCTTGGAAAACAACCGGCGAAGGTAGCGACTTCCAATTGGGGCCGACCCTCTCGGCCTTCGAACGCTTCAAATCCAATATGCTGGTCTTCTCTAACCTTGCCGACAAGAATGCGAAAGGAGGAGGAGCCCATGCGTGCACGATGCCTGCATATCTATCGGGCGAATCGATTTACAAAACAATGGGCAACGATATTCGCGCCGCGACGACTTGCGACCAAGTCATTGCGCAGCGGATTGGAGATGCGACACGATTTCGTTCGCTAGAGCTTGGATGTGACTTCGGCCAGCAAGACGGATTTTGCGACACTGGATTTAGTTGCGTCTATCAAACCAATATTTCATGGCGATCACCGACGACCCCTGCGCCTAAAGAAGTAAACCCGCGCATTGTTTTTGATCGACTTTTCGCCGGTCGTTCTGCAGGTGAGACGTCGATTGCTCAGCAACAGCGCGAGACCATGAATCTGAGCATTCTCGATTTTGTTCGCGAGCAAGCCAATGAGATCAACCGAACTGTGAGCGCTTCCGATCGTCGCCGCATGGACGAATACTTAACATCCATTCGCGATATTGAAAGGAGGATCGAAGCGCCGCCTGGAGATATTGCAGCCGAGGTAGCGAAGGGGATGCAAAGACCAACGCGTGTGCCTTCCCTTTTTAGCGACCATTTCCGCCTTATGGCTGACATGTTGGTCCTCGCTCTTCAAACGGACATGACTCGTGTCGCCACGTTTGTTATGGCAACCGAAGGCAACAGACGATCATATCCCGAACTAGGATTTACCGAAGAGCATCACGGGGTATCGCATCATCGACGCGATCCAGGTTTGGTCGAGAAGTTCACCAAGATCAATGAACATCACGTCGGCGAAATGGCATACTTTCTCGATCGCGTATCAAGCGTTACCGAAGGAGAGAACTCCCTGCTCGATAACAGCATGATCGTGTACGGAAGCGGCATGGCAGACGGCAACGCGCATGCTCACTCTGATATTCCGACGCTACTTTTTGGAAAGGGTGGTGGAACGATTGACGTAGGAAGGCACCTTGTTTGCCCAACTGATACGCCAATCTGTAACCTTTGGCTTTCTCTGATGGACCGCATGGGAGTCGAAGAAAAGCGCTTCGGCGATAGCACCGGCCGGCTCTCCTCACTGACAGTTTAACTGCTTGAGAAGCAGTTCGAACCATTATATCCCGAAAATTAGGAACTCAGAACGTCCTAAACCACAGGTCCGCGGCGTCCCATTAGAAGTCCGATAACGAAGAGCACCAGGAACACAACGAATAGCACCTGAGCAATGTTTGCTGCCGTACCTGCAACAACTCCGAACCCGAGTACTCCGGCAATCAACGCAATCACTAAAAACGTAAGAGCCCAGCTTAACATGGCTTTCTCCAATCAATCTAATTCATTAGGCTTTAATCAAAAACATCGGACATCTGCGATGTATGATTGCTATAGAGCGATTACCGTGCCAAACATAACGTGCGCTTAACGTTAATCCTGCCAGGGTGTGGTTTTGTAACTTTTTCGTACAACCACACCTCTGAGCCTCTGTTTGCTGCAATGCGAAAAGTTATATCGATGCTCGCTCAGTCGACGAGAATCGTCTTCGTAATGAATCCCGAACTGCAGCGACTACAAGCAATAAGGTTCCCACCGCAATCATCAACAATTGGCGAACGCAGCTACAGGAAGACGGCGATCGAAGCAAATATCGTGAAAGCAGCGAAAAACCTAGTCTGGCTCGGTCGCTGCAGCGCGTTGAATGCGGTCCATGAGGGCTGCACCTAGCCCTTGCTGTGAAATCGCTTGGCAGATGATCCACTTCGCATTCAAACTATCCGCCTCTCGGAAAAATGCGAACAACTTGCTGGCATACGCTTCAACTGTTTCACAACTGCAGATAACCTGAAAAGCGTCACGGCATGACTCCGGCACAAAACCTTGTAAACAAATCACTGCAGCAGTCTCGCCAAGCTGCAGATCGTCCTTCGCCAGTTGGCTCCGCACCAGTACTTTGGCCCGCGGTTGATAATGACGAAACCGGGTTCCTGGCGAACGATGCCCGATGGCTGCGTCAGCAAGCTGACTTGTGGCGGCAGGAACGACCTGTTGCAATTCGGCTAACGTTACGGCTCCTGCGCGAAGGACTATCGGACAAGGCGTCGTCGCATCAACTACCGTCGACTCCAATCCCCATTGGCAAGGCTGATCGCAAATAATTGCGTCGATACGCCCAGCAAGATCTTCGTGCACGGCTTGCCAAGTGGTTGCGCTGGGGCGGCCGGAACGATTGGCAGATGGCGCCGCTAACGGCAGCCCAGATCGCTCCAGAATCAAACTCAACGTCGCCTGCTGCGGTATCCGAACAGCCACCGTGGACAAACCCGCCGTCACGGAACTAGCCAAGCCTCCGCGATAAGGCAGAACGAAAGAAATCGGACCCGGGCTGAATCTTTGCAGGCATGCATAAATCCAATCATGCTCAATCGCAGCAAATCGCAGTGCTTGGTCGATCGACGCCACGTGAACGATCAATGGATTGCTCGACGGACGCGCTTTGGCAGCAAAAATCTTCTGCACCGCCGATTCATTTCTCGCGTCTGCGGCCAACCCATAAACCGTTTCTGTCGGGACGCCCACGATCCCACCACTGGCAAGCAACTCGATGGCGCGATCAAGCTCGGAAGGCTGAAGAAGGGCAGTATTGATAGCTAACTTAGGCAAATTCATCTCTGCATGCTAGCCAAGTGCCAGATTGGTTCAAGGTTAGATCTTAAAGTTCCCGGAGGACCGTCAAGTTATCTGGACGCCGCCGCTGCCGCTCTTCTAAAGTGCGGCCATGAGTTACGTAGATAGTGAAAAGTTACGCGCTGCAACCGATCGCTTGATCCCGCACCATTCCACCCGTCGGTGGATTCGCGAATTGTTCCCCAATCTGCGTGACGCAGCGATTCGATGGAGCGAAGATGACGCGGGGTCTATGGCGGCCTCCGTCGCATACTATCTGGCTTTGTCGCTTTTCCCCATGGTCTTGCTGCTGGTAAGCGGTTTGGGGCTATTCCTAAAGTTCACGCGGATGGGCCAAGACGCGCGGACCCACTTGCTAGATGTAATCGCCCAACAAGGCTCGCCGGTTTTCGAGGCTAGCTTCCGTCAAGTCATCGATCAACTGGAAAACCAAAGTGTTATCAGTGGTCCAACTGGTTTGATAGCTGCGATCTTGGCAGCCATAGGTGTCTTTTCTCAACTGGATCGAGGCTTTGATCGAGTCTGGCGAACGCATCCGGTCAAATCAAAATCGCTGCAGCAGACGGTGTACAACGTCATGCGACATCGATTCGCTGCCTTCATGATGCTCGTTTCACTCGGTGGCATGATCGCCAGCCTGTTCGCGGTCAGCATGATTTTTCGCCAAGTCTGTTCCGTCATCGATTCGAAGATTCCCTTCTTCCAAGACGCGATTGGTTGGGTCGACTTTGCGTTTACGCTCGGAGCCAACGCTTTGCTATTCGCGATGATCTATAAGTTCTTGCCCAAATGCCGCGTCGAGTGGCGATTCGCTTTGCGCGGTGGACTTCTGACGGCGGGAATTTGGGAATTGGGCAGATTCTTGTTAGGCCAATTCTTGATCGGGATGCGGTACACGAGTGCTTACGGTGCGATCGGATCTTTCATTGCGATCCTGTTGTGGTGCTACTACGCAATGTCCATGATGTTTTTCGGCGCGGAATACGTCCAAGTCTTACAACGTCGGTTTCGCGATAGCCTCGCAGTCCAAAAGCAAGAGCCATCCACTGCAACGCCGGTAGCGGAACAAATTACTTCTGTCGTAGAAGTCCAGCATGAAAGACCACTTCAAACCAAACAAAGGCCAAGACCTGCGATGCGGGCTATGTAGGATCCGTTACAACCCTGTACAGCGATAATGGACTTACTTCCTGGCCGCGTTTATTGTGAAACTAGGATGGGTTTCTTGGAGTATCTCGAGGATCTCGGTACGCAGCACAGGACTCAAGTGCGCAAACTTTTCGGACTGGTCTTGACCGGTTAATACGTTGAAGATCTGGCTCACGATACGATCATG
This sequence comes from Njordella aestuarii, assembly GCF_056494165.1. Lineage (NCBI taxonomy): Bacteria > Pseudomonadati > Planctomycetota > Planctomycetia > Pirellulales > Pirellulaceae > Njordella > Njordella aestuarii. Next base: position 6,536,007 of record NZ_CM151397.1, on the reverse strand, counting down.
CACTTGAGATGGCAACGCGGTGAAAGCTTCGGAATAGATCAAGAAACTGCAAGGGTAGCGGAACAGCTTCTCGGAACAATCCAGATCACGCAACGAACGACCTTTGGAATCCTTGATACCCTTGCTGATAAACTGGTCACTAAATTCGCTTGTTCCCGCAATTTGGTCTTCCAGTTTGAATTCGTTGCACATTAGCAGTTGAGTCACCGCCTTGTCGGCCACGGCTGCGATGCGTCGGTGAGCGCTATCGCTGATGGTGCCCGGTTCTCTTTCGAGCCATTCGTTCATTTGAAACGACTGATGCAGGGCAAGCCGCGTTTCGATCGATGCAGCCGTAAGCGCATTATGCACTTGAGTTTGATGTTCCATTACCATCAACGCAACGAGATCACTGTGCGGACTCAAGTAGGGCTTGGTTGAAAGCAGACCTTCCAAGCTCTCCCTATTTGCGCCCGATTCTCGATCAAGCTCGGTGTCGGACTTCGACGTCGCGTTCCCCATATGACGCATTTGACCATGAGTACCTGTAACATACCAACCACCAAAGCGTTGAGCGAATGGGCTAGTATGATCGGATACATAAGTACCGCTTCCTAATATTGGATATCCAGCGCGGTCGGCAAAGACGCTTCGTACGAGATACCCTGGGACATTCTGCGTTCGACTGGACGCATGACACGTTAAACACTGTCCGCGATCACGGACAAACTTGGGCTGGTCTTCGTCGGTCTGTGCAAGCGTGTAGAAAATCGCGCCCAACTTTGAATCGGTCGCTGCGATCTCGACTACATCCCCTTGTTGGCACCATCCGACGTAGACGTCATCGTTGAAGTAGACGGCTCTTGGCCTACGCGGTGATATGCGGTGCAATTGAAGACTCGTCTTCGAGAAGACAAGCACCTGGGAGCTTATGGGTATATCCAGAGCAGCGAGGACCGACGGCAAGTAGCCATGCTCGTCATCAAACTTCAGCGCCTCTGTTCCCGCTGCCAAGCGATCAGCGAGCTTGGCAACCGGATCGGAAACGGGTGCGTTGAGATAGTCGATCGGCGGGCTTTCGAAGCCTACCGACTGGCCAAACAGCGCTGCGCAGGGAACTAGAACCAGGGCGATTGAGAAGATATGGTGGAGACCGAGCATCCCAAGCGATCTCAATTTCAAATTAAACTCCGGCATTTTTTCGCTCAAGAAATGGCGGGCGCAGGGCGTTGCAAGGTATCCTTCTACCTAAACGAACGAGATCACAAATTGTACACACGGCTCTGTAGATTTCAAAGGTCATGGGCTAGCTGCGACAGAGGGCGCTGCGAACCTAGGGCTTTTCGGGAGTTACGATATGCTATCTAAAACGTCTGAATATGCGCTTCGAGCCGTCGTTTTCTTGGCAACCCGTGGTCGCATTCCTTCGTCCGCCAATGTAGTGGCCGAGCACACGAAGGTTCCGCGAAGGTACTTGCATAAAGTCTTACAAGATTTGGTAGCTTATGGCTTGGTTGCCAGTCGCCCAGGGCCAGGCGGGGGATATGAGCTTTCCAGAGAGTCCTCTGAAATCATGATCCTGGAAGTCGTCAACGCAGTCGACCCGATCAAGCGTATCGTTCAATGTCCTCTGGGTTTAGTTTCGCACGAGTCGCTTTGCCCGCTGCACAAGCAACTCGATGATGTCTATGCCGCGACCGAAGCGGCTCTCGGGAGCGTTACGATCGAATCTGTGATCAACTCAACCAGTCCGATCAAACCACTTTGTGAAGTAGCAGATTTCTCGGCGCCACCTTCCGATGAACCCGAGATCGGCTGACTGGTCCTTAATCGGAAGCGTCTGGAGCGGAGCCACCTGCAGGTTCCGATTCATCATCTTCAACATTGCTCGGCTGTACATCTTCGCTAGGCATCTCCGCGGATTCGGCAGGGAGCTGTGCGCTACCCGCGCTGGGCGTCGCAGTCGCTTGGAGTTGATCAATTTCCGCTTTCAGAGGGCCCATATCCAAAATAGGTCTAATGGTTGGAGCCGCTGGACCAATAGAGCCTTTGAGTTTGCAAGTAAATGTTTCAGCGAGGTAACGCACGTAGGTTTTTGATTCGGGCGTCTTAAAGCGATCACCTTTTTGTCGAATTGGACGATATTCATTAATCTCACCAAACTGCCTCTCACCTGCGATTTGGCAAGGGAACCAATAACCATGCCCTTGCTCATCTTCCAGATAAAACTCAGGGTAACAGTGGTCGGGCACCCAAACGCAACGGGCAGGAATATCCGACGCTCTGCAAATTGCTATGAACAACCCGGTCATTTCCTCGCAATCACCCGTACCGTCTTTGAGTGCTTGCGTCGCCGATTTAATTTCTCCATTTTCGTATCGAATCTTACTTCGGACCCAATCGTAGATTGCTTCAACGTGCTCCCAAGCTGTTGGATGATTTTGTTCCCTAAACTCCGACGCAATCATGCGTAACTGCTTTGTCTTCGTTTCGATATATGGGCTATCGCCAAGGTAAATCGATAGCTGTTTATTTCGTCCAGGTCGCTTTGCAAAGACCAGTTTGTCCGTATTCTCCGGCTTCTTGATGAATGACTTCTTTATTCGCACGGTTGCAAACACATCGAATACATCGTTGGGATTCATGCGCTGCATATCGATGATTATTTCGCCAACGCCTTGTTTGCTTGGCCGCAGGTGGTAGCGAGCGAATTCCGGCATCTCAAAGTCAATTAGCTCAACCTCTTGTTCTGGCCACGTCATCGGGAAGGGGAGCGTAGCGTGCAAGTTCGTACAGTAGTTGTCATTGGCTGAAAAGGTCAAGCCAAATCGCATGTCCATCGTACGTGTTGCCCAGTAGATAGGCCCATTCTCGCCTTTTTCATCTGCCGATGCCGACTCGGGTGCATCATCGCTATTTCCATCGTCAACATCCGCGTCGCTCACGGGTTCGGATACCGCCGCTGCCGGTTCTTCAACTTCGTCAACAGCTTGAGCCCAACACACCGATGCGCTTGTTGCATTTGCGCAAAGACATCCGGCGACGAAAAATCGGGCAAAGAGTTGGTTTAAACGCGACAACATTTCGATGGAAACCTAGAGCTTGGAGATGCGGGCGGTGCTGATCCAATCTTCAAGTTTAGTTTACGACCAGAGCGATGGCCATTTTTCTTGCCGACTTGCGATTCTTTGCGGCGAACCGGCCTCGCAAACAGCACAATCCGAAAAACTGTGCTTGTTTGGAGCTAGCTGCTTGGAGCGGTCTGTCAGGCTGTGACAATCGCCGACAGGCCGCTGCGATAATCCGCAAAACTCGGTTGCCAGTCGAACTCGCTTACAAAACGGGCGTTGCTAATCCGTTTGCTACCTTGCCCGCGAGCGCGAATTGGGGCTGGCGAATTCGAGTCGCCAGCCGTTGCAAACCGTGGCGTCGGTGCGCCAATGAGGCTCGACAAGTAGGCGTAATAGTCGCCACGAGTCGGTGGTTGATTGTCCGAAATGTTGTAGATCAGGTGTTTTGCTGGTCTGATCGATTCGGAGAGCAATTCGACGGAGTTAACTAAGTCATCGACGTGAATGAGGTTCAGGTACGCTGCCGGATCGACTGCGATTGGCGATTGGTTGCGAAGGGCGACCAAGTTTGGAATGCGGTCGGGGCCGTATATTCCGGCTGGCCGAAGGACAACCATTTGCGTCTGCGGGTAATGCTGAACTGCGTTAGCGATCCATTGTTCGGCGGAAAAGGCGTTTTCTGCACCTGGTCGATCGGGGTCACAGGGATCGTCTTCTGTCAGCCATTGGCCGTCACGCTGCGTCTGGTAGACCCCCGTCGTCGAAAGGTAGATCAACAATCGCGGCGGCCTAACCATATGAGAAAGCAGATTTTCAAGCCCGAACGCATGGTCATTCTGGACCGCTCCTGGCGTTTTCTCCTCGCGTCGGTGGGAAACGCTGACGAGCAGAGTGTCAAAGTGTGTCTCGATACGGTTGATCGATGCGTCACACCAATGCGCGCAAATGGTGGCGTCAGCGATATTTGCGAACTTCGAAATCCCATCTGTCGCGCGTGATATAGCAGTAACGAATTGCTTTTTTTGACGGCTACGGACAGCAAAACGGCTGCCAACGTAACCGCAGCCGACAATACCGATGTTCTTCATTCAGCACACTGAGGTTCGCGAAAGAGTGAGCGATTGCTGCAAGCAAACAGGGCCTGCTTAAACAGCCTACGGTTTTCGGAGTTTCGGTGAAAGCGCTAAAATGCCTTCCCTTTTGTTGCAATCGGAATATCTACCTTCGGAAGGCGGTTTGCCACGCGAGAATGTCTTTAGAAGTTCTTGCTAAAAGGGTGGCAATTCAGGACGAACTAGCGAATAATCGTTCTACGCGGATATTTGGAACTTCAGCAGAGAAGTTTAGAGCTGTTTTACGGTTCTCGATTTGACTCTTCTGTAACGTGTTCTAAATTGCGAACTTCGTTTGCGAAAGAAATCGCTACGTAGCCTGGGAAGGAGCCCAAAGAGTGCCTATCCGAAAGGGATCTGATCCTTGCGGAAATGGCCAAGAACCAGTGACATTCATTCGCCTCTGAAAGGTCAGATCCCTTTTGGTCAGGCATAAGCATTCGCATAGAGGTGTGGGCTTTGAAACAAAGAATCCTTACTCGCTGGTTAGCATGCTTATTCTCTGTGGCTGCTTTTGCCTCGGCTATCGGCTCAAATTCTTGTTGGGCCCAGAAAGAAGCGATAACCTCGCCCACTTCGTCGCAAACGGTGACAAGCATGCGGCTGCCGCTGGATACAGTCCATAGCGGTGGTAAGTATGTTGGGTCTACGATGGTCGAGCTGGAAGCTGGCTTGAAATCGATTCTGAGTGGCAAGGAACCCAAAAGCGTCGATGAACTTCTGGCGCTGGAGCGACAACAGGTCAAGGTCGCTGGCAAGATTGCGGACGTAACCGTCAATATATTACAAGGAAGCGCACAGGGGAGCGGTGTTATTGTTTCTCCTGAAGGCTTTATTTTGACGGCGGCCCACGTGGCAGGACGTCCCGGTCGCGACGCAAAGATTACTCTTTCCGACGGTCGCAAAGTTCGTGGTAAGACGTTGGGAATGAATCGAACTGTCGATGCGGGACTGATTAAGATTACCGATACGTCGGGCACGGTTTGGCCACACGCCTCCATCGGTCGCTCAAAGGACCTCATGCTGGGCCAGTGGGTAATTGCGGCGGGTCATCCAGGTGGCCTTGATGAACAGCGTCCCCCTGTGATTCGTGTCGGTCGTTTGTTGGACAACATGCACACGACGTTGATTACAGATTGCACATTGATCGGCGGTGATAGTGGCGGACCTTTGTTCGATCTAACGGGCCACTTAGTCGGTATCCACAGCCGCATTGGTTCCGAGTTCGCGGACAACATGCACGTGCCCATCGACATGTACCAAGAAGGCTGGGAACGCATGGCTCAAGGCGAGAGCTGGGGCACTCTGCCGGGGAATAAGCCAATCATCGGTGTTCGCGGTTATGCCGAGGGTCCGAAAGCAGACCAAGCGATTGTCGAACGCGTTATTGAAGGCGGGCCAGCCGATTTGGCCGGTATCGAACCAGGCGACATCATCACACAGTTTGATGGAATCGCTGTTCAGTCCTTTATGGAGTTGATCAAAGCTGTGGAAGCGACCTTGCCCGGTGACCACGTGACAGTGTCGCTAATCCGGGATGGTACATCAATCAAGCGGCGTTTGATCGTCGGCGTAGAACAACCTTAGAGTGGCATTATCGGTGCTAGGAATTATCCCGAAGCGAATAAAGAACGCCCGAACCTTCAAGGCAGTCAGAAGAACTAATGAAATCACCAATGAAAATCTCGCGAAAATCGTTCAAGCGAAATTTGGCTTTGTCCTTGTTATGCCTTTCGGGATTTTCTGGTGGCGCAGTTGCGCAGGAGCAGAATTCTAGTTCGCCGTTTGCGCCTGGTGGGCACTACGTCGACGAGCCGAATGAACACACGCTTTATCGATGGAGCTATGATCTTCCTGGCAAAAGCAATCACCAACGCGGACACTATTCTGTGCTGCGTTCATTTCGCGATTCGCTGGGCAATCATTGGATGTCGACGGTTCGAATATTGGAAGGCGAACAGCAGTTGGCTTTGGGCGTGATTGTCGACAAAGAGGGTTGGGTCGTTAGCAAATCGAGCGAGCTTCCCGATGGCGACTTGGTATGCCGGCTGCACGATTCTACGCGGATCGCGGCGCATGTTGTTTCGCGGCGAGCTGATCTTGATTTGGCGCTTCTAAAAATCGAGCGGTCCAACGTGCCAGCGATTGAATGGGACAGCGCGGATACTGTTACTGTGGGAGGGTTCCTGGCTTCGACCGATTCGAGGACTATGCCACTTGCAATTGGCGTCGTGAGCGTTAAACCTCGCACTATCCGCGCTAGCCAACCGGTTTTGGGGGTTCGCCTAGAAGATGGTCCGGAGGGGGTAATTGCGACCCGTGTATTGGAAGGTGGCGGCGCAGCGAGGGCTGGCGTTATGGACGACGATTTGATAGTCGCGATCAACGGACAAGAATCAAAGTCCGTAAAGACGATCCAGATGATGATCGCGGCGAATCGTTCGGGCGATCGAATCAAGGTTACGATCAAGCGCGATGGCAAGAATCAAGACTTGGAAGCTCAACTGACCGATATGAGTATCGTGCTGAGCGATCCGACAGAAGCCGAGGTCAACGGAAAGCTAAGTGCTCGGGCGAGTGATTTCGCTAGCGCGTTTCAGCATGATACCGTTCTGACGCCGAATCAATGCGGCGGTCCTGTCGTTGATCTTCGAGGCAAGATCGTCGGGTTGAATATTGCTCGAGCTGGCCGCGTGCATTGCTATGCTCTGCCAATGGATGTGCTGGTCCCAGCCGTCGACGACATGCTGCAGTCGGCATCGCTTGCGTTTCAACGACGCACCGACGGCGACCACGTGCTGGTCGATAGCCGAATGTCGGACCAATTGCCAAAAGATTGGAAACCGCGTGCACAACAACCGTCGATACGGTAGGCTGGAGCTTAACTTTCACTGTTAAGCCGAATCGACCATTACTTCGTTTCGGCGAGGCGGGTTTCCGATTGCTCCTCCCAGACGATAATTTCTTTGATGACTGAGTCCACCTTTAAACTCACGATCGTCCTTTCTCAAGGTCAAAGCCGTAGTCCTGAAAAACGAGCCTTGGAAGAAGCCATTGCCGACAGGGCAGGGCAGTGGCACGATGTGCAAATCTGTGTTATCCCTCATCTGTATGACCTAACAGCAGATGGTCCTAGTATTCAGCGAATTCGCGCTATCCAGGGACCTATTGTCATACTTTCGTGGATGTACGAACGAGCAGCGCACTGGGTACTCAATCGACTTGGTGTTAAAGGTTCGTTGGTCGCTACCGAGCTAAGTATTCGTGACGATGAAGAGGATGAGGACGACAATGATGCTGCTAACGAGGCGGAGGCGACAGATCCTTTAAAATTTGACGCCGATCCTCGAGTGATTTATAGCATCGATCTGCGTTCGAGCACTGAAGTTGAAGACTTTGTGTCAGAGTTGAGGCGGCTTGCTGACGCTCAAAGCGTTCCGGTAACAGTCGCTGCTTCGAGTGAAACGGCGGTTGCACCAAGCGCGAAATCGGCCAAGCTAAACAACCTTGCGCACCTGTTCATGGATGAGGCACTCGCCGCGGCCGATGAGGTCGATGATTCCATGTCGCTTGTGCATATGTTGGCAAATGGTAACGGCCAACAAAGCAGCAATGGCAGCCATGCTCCGACGTCTGGAACTTCGCCATCGGTTGTGCGTATTGACGAACACCCCACGCGTCGCTGGTATCCTGTGATCGATTTTTCGCGATGCACAAACTGTATGGAGTGCATCGACTTCTGTTTGTTCGGCGTTTATGGCGTCGACTCTAACGAATCAATTTTGGTCGAACAGCCCGACAATTGCCGCAAGGGATGTCCTGCGTGCAGCCGCGTCTGTCCTGCCAACGCGATTATGTTCCCACAGCATAAGACACCCGCTATTGCCGGTGCGCCTGGTGACGGTGGAAGTTTCAAGATCGATTTGTCCAAACTTTTCGGAGCTCCTGAAACTGACGAAGACGCTGCCGCCGTCGCAGCGCGTGAACGCGACGAGCAACTCTTGTTGGCTGGGCGCCCCGCAGTAGGCGCCGAAGGCAGCCAATCGGGCGTTGGCACTCGAACTACGTCGATCGTTCGATCCCAATGGTCTGCGGACGAGGCCAAGAAAGATGGACTCGACAACTTGCTGGACCAACTAGATGACCTCGATTTGTAGATATCGCCTTGCTGAGTGCTAGCTCAATTCCACTTTCGCTGTTGACGCAACGACAGAATCCTCGAATGATCTGGCTCGCTTGCTACGATATGGCAGGTGACTTTTGGCGTGTACTATCGAATTGAGTTTGCTAGCAATGCTGGTTCCACTACCGCAGGAAACGACCGACGAAGCTCTGAGGCTTGCTCCTGCAGCCCTCGCTGTTGAGAAATTGCGTAAATCGTTCGGAGACCAAGAAGCGTTGCGGGGGATTTCGTTCCGGATAGCCGAATCGCAACGAGTGGCCCTGTTAGGCCCTAACGGAGCTGGCAAGACAACTTTAGTGCGATCGATCTGCGGCCGGGTGCGAACAGATGCGGGCGAAGTTCGATTGTTTGGTGAGTCGATACGGGTGCCGGGCGTATTGAATCAATTGGGCGTTGTCCCGCAAGAGCTTGCGATCTATGCCGATCTGACCGCGCAGGAAAACTTAGAAATTTTTGGTCGCCTTCATGGATTGACCGGAGCGGAACTGAAGGCGAGGGTTGCCTGGGCGCTGGAATGGATTGGGCTCACCGATCGGCGCAAGCATCTGACCAAACAATTCTCGGGAGGCATGAAGCGACGCGTCAACATCGCTTGCGGAGTCCTTCATTCGCCGCGTCTACTACTTCTGGACGAACCAACAGTTGGAGTGGATCCGCAGAGCCGACATCGTATCTACGATATGTTGGACCAGTTAATCGCCGAAGGCACAACCGTCATGTTGACTACCCATCACTTGGACGAAGCGGAAACGCGGTGTGATCGAATATTGATTGTCGATCATGGACAGATTATCGCCGACGGATCCTTACAAGAGTTGATTGATCAGACGCTAGGCGATCAGCAGCAGGTCGAGCTGATTATCGATGGTTTGGCCGAACACGATATTCCAGGTTTGCGGTTCGATGCTAGTTCCAACTCGTTTCATGCGGCGATACGAAGCCCGCGCGAGGACATTCCGCTATTGTTGCAGCAGATTGCAAGCTGCGGCGGGGACTTGCGCGACATGCATATGCATCGCACCGATCTTTATCGAGTATTCTTACATTTGACTGGACGCGAGTTAAGGGAATGATTCTCACCGTCGTTAGAATTAGCCTGTTGCGGTTATGGCATAACCGAGCAGAGCTGTTGCTGACTTTTGTTGTGCCGCTGATCTTCTTCAGCATATTCGCTTGGATCTTTGGTTCACGCGACAGCGATGGTGGTACGCCTCGCATTAAGGTAGCCCTTGCCGACCTGTCGAATACAGACCAGTCAAAAGAGATTGCAGAGAAGCTGTTTGAGTCGCGAACGCTACGCTTCTTTGGCAATACGGTTATCGAGAACGAGTCGCAAACATATCCTGTCTTGCGCAGCGAGAAACAAGCCATCGATTGGGTACGGCATGGACGTGTGACTGCGGCAATTGTTCTGCGACCTACATCCGTCGAGAACGAGCCTGAAACGGCCGTGACAGTCAAACTAGGATCGGGTCAAGTTCAAGCTGAAATACTAGCGGACTCCTTCGACAAAGTTGCCACTCAAATTTTAGGTGCGCTCGTTCAAAAAGCGGTCCTTACTTCCGAACAAAAAATTGCTCAAGAGGCTGCGACTCGTGCGCGTCAGAACTCTGCGTCATTAGCACACTACCAGCAGCCAGGCGATGCGGCAAACTTGATTGGTGAAGCACCCTTGTCTGAAGTTCAACAAGCAGGAACTGCGATGGCCGTTGAGCAGGTCATGGAATTGCCCGAAATTCAAGTTCGCGATGTCATGGGCGAAAACAAGACAAATCCGGTAATAGCGATGTATGCCGCTGGAATTGCCGTTATGTTTTCGCTCTTTAGCACGACTACGGCCAGCGGTTCGCTATTGGAAGAGCGCGAGAATTCAACTCTAGAAAGACTTCTCTGCAGTCGGCTGTCAATCGACCAATTGCTCATGGGAAAATGGTTGTTCCTAACCTGTTTGGGTATTACTCAAATCAGCTTGATGTTTTTATGGGGATGGTTTGCCTTCGGTGTCGAACTCTTCTCTCACATACCCGGCTTTGCAGTCATGACAGTGGTAACGAGTGCTGCCGCTGCGAGCTTCGCTTTGATGCTTGCCACTCTTTGCCGAACCAGAATACAACTGGGTTGGGTGTCGACGATTTTAATTCTGGTGATGAGCGCACTTGGTGGCAGCATGGTGCCACGGTACTTGATGAGCGAGTCTGTGCAACGCGTCGGTATGTTTACCTTCAATGCGTGGGCCCTGGAAGGATACAACAAAGTCTTCTGGCGCGAGCTGGACTTGCGAGCCATTAACACAGAGTTGGCAGTCCTGTTAACATCCGCCTTTGCGATGCTAGTAGCCGCTCGATTATTCGCCATCCGTTGGGAACGCAGCTAAGGCAAAAGAGCTGGCAGCGAGTACGTGCTTCATTTTGCTCTGAATGCCGTTAGACTTTTTCTACAGTCACACCCGTCGCTAAAGAATTGTCCCAGCTTCCAATTCTAGCGGAACGGCGCAAGCCGTCCGGTATCACAAAACCGCATCTCTTTCGCCCTACCGCTACAATGGATCTGCGGAAATTATTTCAGGACAAATGCCAAGGCTATCTAGCGTGTGATAGTTGCGGAAGCAGGTGTTGCTCCAATAGCAGATGTCGATTGTTGGTAGACCTGATTCGCTTGTTCGTACAGGTTGCCAACGTTCTGGTATACCTGACCAGCTTGCTGGTACGAACCGTAGGCTTGTTGAGCGAGAGCACTGTTCTGCAGTGAACCCATCAGATCACGTGCTGGTTGCAAATTTGGATCCAATTGTAATGCGGCTTGCAAGTACTGCTGAGCGACGGGAACATTCTTTCGCGAAGCGTAGATGTAAGCGATCTGGTAGTTTGCCATCGCAGGTGTATCCACTTGTTGAATTTCCTGCAGCGCCTCTGTCACTTGGCCTTGGTCAACCATCAGACCTGCCAGTTGAACACGATGAGCACGGCTGGTCGGTTCCAGATTAACAGCTTTCTGGAACTGAGCTCTTGCTTGTGCGTATTGCCCCATCGCGACGTGGATTTGGCCGCTTTCGCTGTAAATTTCCGTAGATTTCGGCGAAACCTTCTCGGCTTTGGCGTAATACTCCAGAGCTTTCTGCGAATCTTTCTGACGGTTCGCGAGGCGTGCGACGCTTAGCAGGGCAGAGAGGTTGTTCGGTTCGACTTCCAAGGCTTTCGTGTAAAATTCGTTGGCCTTGTCGAAGTTGTTGCGGAATTCGTAGTTTTGCCCCTGCGCTACGTAAAGCTCTGGGCCAATAACTGGTGGTCCGCCCGACAACGAAGTTGGATCTGTTTCGCTGACTGCATTTGTCGGAGTGGTGAAGGGTGCCATGACCATCTTTTTGGTCTTCGTATAGGCCGATCCCATTGCGGTGCCCATCGTGCCGACTTGGCCTTTGACAGCTTTGCCCGTATCGCCCACTTTCGCCATCATGCTAGAAGTGCCAGAGGTCACACCGGATGTAAGTCCTGATGTGCTAGCACAGCCAATGGAACCGAGTAATGCTAGAACAAGCGATAGTTGACTGATCTTCATGGTCTTACACAATGCAAACGAAGGTGTGCTCCGCAAAAGTCGGACGTTAAGACTTTTCGGATTTTCCGTCTACATGGCTTGAGCAGAATCTCGCGGAAGCTCGGCTCAAGTGCAAGAATTAAATAGCAAGCTATTGCGAAATGTTCATTTGGCTCTGATTGGCAGGCGTATTCAGACCGTTGAACTTCGGCAGTCGCGGTGCTGGAGTGGTTCTCGCCAGGCCTCGATTGATTAGCGTCTCGTATTCACCTGAAACGCTTGCATTATCTTGATCAGTGACCAAAATTTCGGGCAGCGGTCCGACGGGAATCATCTTGGACACTGCAATTTGCACCGATTCAACACGCGTTGCTGTTTCCGTTGGCGTCTCGCCCTTCAAAACATAGATAACGCGACGATTCGAAGGCACTTTCGTCAGTCCTACGGCAATCTTGTGCGCTCCAGCGTCGGTCAACGCATGCGTATTATCAAAGAACGCAGAACCAATCGTGTTGAATTGTCGCCAGCCATTGTTCTTTTGCAGTTCGAATGGCGTAACGACCGCAGCTGCATCAACACCGCGAAAGGGCTGGGGCCACGCATTGTTGCGCAATTTGTCGGTATGCATTTCTTGCTTTAGCTCTGGCCAGCCTGCTTGAACCGATCCGGATAGCAGGCAAATGCCTAGTAAGCTTTTTGACAAATGTGCAATCTTCTTCATAGCGTGCCTGCAATCCATTGCGGAAGCTGTCGGAAGGCTGAGTGCCGCGCTACGCGAGTGAACATCAACAGCCCTGAACAATATCGCTATCGACCGCTGCAGCGTTCGATCTTGCTCCTTGACCGATTTGTCCCGAAAATCCACAGAAGCGTTAAACTTTAACTTCGCTCGAGTGTTCAGATTGAACGCAGTGTGTTCCGAACTTCCATAGAAAAATGCTCATCAATTCAGCTCAATAGCTTCCTCAAAATGTTCATAAAGCTGCGCTAGTGTTTCGTTCGACGATTCAATCTGTTCTTGAATCTCCTTCACACGACGACCATCGCGAAGAACCTCGGGTAAAAGCATTTGTTCGTGGAGGTCAGAAATTGTTCGTTCCGTCAGTTCAATATCGGCCTCAATAGCTTCCGTCTTTTTGTACGGAAAGCGTCTCTTTGGCTTAGATTTCTTGGCCGTGGCTTCGCTTTGGTCACTATGTGATTTGTTAGCTGTTCCGATACTACTTGTGCGACTGTTGGCGGCAATGTCGGAACGCCGATCGGCGATAACCAAGCCTTGTTTGAGCATATGTCGGTAGGTCTCATAATTGCCGGGCACAATCGTTGTCTGACCATTTGCTATGACCAGGACTTTCTCTGCCACCGCGTTCACTAAATAGCGATCATGCGTCACGATCAAGACGGTTCCGTCGTAGGTTTTTAGAGCTTGTTGGAGAGCCTCACGTGACCATAGATCGAGATGGTTCGTCGGTTCGTCCATCACCAGGAAGTTAACATTCTGGGCTGCAATCCAAGCCAACATTGTCCGGTTGCGTTCACCACCGGAGAGAGACGAAAGTGGTTGGTCTGCCATTCGTCCCTGCACTCCAAATGCTGCGAGATAGTTTCGTCGCTGCAAGTCGTTATGATCAACTCCCGGAATACGAATTGCCTCCACAGGGGTCTTATCCATCGGTAATTCGCGCAGCAACTGATCAAAATAACCAATTTTTACACCCGAGCCGATCATGACCGTTCCAGCGTCAGGAACTTGCTTGCCTAATAGGCACTGCAACAGCGTCGTTTTTCCAGAACCGTTGCTTCCCAGTATTGCCCAGCGGGTACTTCGCTCGATCTGGAAACTCAATCTTTCAAATAAGTGGAGATCACCGAATGACTTTGCGAAGTTCTCGCAGCGCAACACTATATCGCCAGTCCGCGTAGCGGCAGGGAATCGAAATTTTGGAATCGAGATTTCACGCGGTGCTTCGATGCGTTCGATCCTCTCGAGCTTTTTGCGTCTATCCTCAGCTTGAGTCGATTTCAGAGACGCATGATTGCGTCGCACAAAATCTTCCAGCTTGTCAATTTCCAGTTGCTGTTTCTCGAATGTACGTCGTTGTACTTCAATTCGCTCTGCCTTTTGACGAACGTAAGCCGAGTAGTTCCCCTTGAACAGCTCCACGCGGCCATCAATCAGTTCGACAACGTTTTGTGACACTGCATCCAAAAAGTAGCGATCATGCGATACCATCAAAATTGCTGACGAAGTGCTAGCGAGAGTCTGTTCAAGCCACTCGGTGGTCTCGATATCTAAGTGGTTGTTAGGTTCATCCAGAACCAGTAGGTCAGGCTCTTGTAAAATTGCACAAGCGAGTAGCAATCGATTGCGTTGTCCACCACTGAGCATGTTTGCTCTGGTAGTAAACTGATTGGAATCAAAGCCTATTCCGTTGAGTATCCGTTCGATGCGATGTTCCCAAGCGTACGCATCATTCTGCTGCAACTTCGCTTGCAGATGGTCATAAAGCTCCAAAAGATCGACTCGTTTTGCTTCGTCATCGCAATCGCTTAACTGTTGCGATACCTCTTCGGCTTGCGATAGCAGTTCGGTGAGTGGACCAAGCGCCGCTTTGGCTTCGCTCCAAACAGTAGCGTCGGTCGAGAAGTGAGCATGCTGTTGAACATAGCCAATGGTTGCCTTAGGGCGGACTTCTACTTGGCCGCTGTCCGCTTGTTCTTGTCCCGTGAGTATCTTTAACAGAGTACTTTTGCCGGCACCGTTAGGACCGACCAAGGCAATATGTTCGTTTGCTCGGATAGGAAAACTAACTTCGTCCAGGACAGTTTTGTCACCGAATGTTTTGCTGACCTGCTGAATTTCAAGAAGCACTTCGCACCTGTTTCTTGATTACTTTTTCAGTGGAAAACGGTCGGACTGTTCTTTCTCCAGTCCGCATCTTATTCCGGCTTAATCTGAAAAATGCCTTCAATTTCAACGGCCATGCCTCCGGGCAAATCGTTTGTTCCAACAGCGCTTCGCACTCCGATTCCAAGATCTGGGCCCCACAGATCTACAAACAGTTGGCTACAGCCATTAATCACGGTCGGTTGTTGGTTAAAACTGTCGGTGCAGCGTACCAGAGCCAGCAGTTTGACAACGCGAGCTACTCTATCAAGAGAACCAAGACCGGCCTTCAAGGTCGCTAGCATCGCCAATCCGGTCTGTTTCGCTGCCGCTTGGCCTGCGTCGACAGCCATATTTTCGCCAAGTCTCCCTAGGTAAAGCGATCCGTCTGGCTTTAGCGGACCATGTCCCGACAGATATGCCAGATCGCCCACAATCAACATCGGTTTGTAGAGACCTACAGGCTTGGGGGCAGGAGGCAGGCTTAAATTCAGTTCGGCTAAACGGCTTTCGATCGACATTGGTTGCTCCACGAGAAAAAAGAAGTTTGGCTTGGCATTGTCTATCGATCTGTCCGACGCTGCAAGTGACAAGCCATTGTCCGGATCGATCCGTCCACACCCGCTGCCAAAGTTTCCGCGACTTTTCTAGGCCTTGAACTACGTTGGGCGAATCCTTGCAACTATGTTAAATTAGAAGCGTCTTGTCGATTATCCTGCCAAAGTACCTCGCTTGCTAACGTATCCAGCATTTTGATATTGGATTGCTCATGCCTCAAACAAAATCGGAAGTCCTTCAGGAGACCTACCTCGCGACGCGAGCCAAAATTCTCGAAGTGGCTGCTATTCTGGACCGCATCGATCTAGCAAAATCAAGCGACGGCCCGATTGAGGACGATCCGCGGTTCCAGAAAATTCGCCAAGCGATCGACGTTTTGATCAAAGAAGCTGGAGCTACCTCCCGCGCCGAACAAATTCAGCTACTTTTTTCGCGTCCATATGACGCCAAATGGACTGAATCCTTCCAACTCATGCCCCGCAAATAACGCTTCGTATGGACTACATCGATCCTCATATTCACATGGTGTCGCGGACAACCGACGACTACGAAACCCTTGCGCGAATGGGCTGTGTCGCAGTCAGCGAGCCGGCCTTTTGGGCTGGTTTTGATCGCGGCAGCGTCGATAGTTTTCGCGACTACTTTCGCCAACTGACGGAAACCGAACCAGCTCGTGCTGCCCAGTTTGGTATTCAGCACTTTACTTGGCTTTGCATCAACGCCAAGGAAGCCGAAAACGTCACGCTCTCTCGCGAAGTCATCGCCATGATTCCTGAGTTCATCGAGAAATCGAATGTCCTGGGAATCGGCGAAATCGGACTCAATAAGAACACCAAGAACGAAGCTACTATCTTTCTTGAACACATGGAGTTGGCGATCAAGTATCAGCAGCAGATCCTTATCCACACTCCGCACTTAGATGACAAATACCAGGGCACGCGTATGATCCTGGACATGCTGAACGACCAACGATTAGAGCGATCCCGCGTCTTGGTTGACCATGTCGAAGAGCATACGATTCGTCACGTCCTGGACGCTGGCTATTGGGCTGGCATGACTCTGTATCCTGTCACCAAGTGCACCCCACAACGTGCCGCCGACATGATTGAGAAATACGGTACCGAACGCCTAATGGCTAACAGTGCAGGGGATTGGGGGCCGAGCAAGCCAACCGCTATTCCTGACTTGATATTTGAATTGCGTCGTCGCGGTCATTCCAACAAACTCATTCACAAAGTCGTTTACGAAAATCCCCGCGAGTTCTTCTCTCAGTCGAAAAACTTCAAACTCACTGCTCGCTAGTAGCTTCCATCCCGCCAGGAAGCCTGGATTGACCTGCCAAAGCCGCCTCCATTGTGACGGCCGCCTACTTTTTTGACCTATTTTGCGATCTGCAAAAGCTGTCGATAGCTAGTTCGTAACTGTTCACAGTTTGGCAGTTATTGACAAGGCTGGCGGCCAACTCAAAGTTCTGAACAGTCCATCTACTGCTGGCCAACACGCCATCATCGGCGGTTCAACATCTTTTCCACGGTGCTAACGCGTGCGTAACTTGACGTAAACCTAGACTTGATAGTGGTTTACGCAGCCGAAGGCGAGCTCTGTCGACAATTTTTGCCAGCACACTACAAACTACAACATTCTTATTAAGAAGTATTTGAATAGAAGAGGCTCAGAGGGCAGCTCGAAAAAATGACGAGTACCCGAAGTTGGCCCGTTCCTGCACTTTCCGTAGTTTTAGAATTGGGCTTTCGAGGGTACATTTGGAAAACTTCTCGATCGACGGCTGCGAACCTCGGCCGTTGAAAGTCGTTAATGCACCGAAGCCTATCGAATCTAAATCAGCATGAAGATTACTTGTGACCGTGAAAAATTCCTGACGGCCTTCCAGATAGCGGCTGCCGTCGCACCTGCTAGATCGCCCAAGGAAATTCTTAACTACATCAAACTTGATGCTACGTCGGCCAAAGTTTTTCTCATGGCTACCGACATGGAAGCGGGCATCCGGATCGAAGTCCACGATGTAGAAGTCGCTACGCCTGGCAAAGCATTGCTGCAGGTCCAGAAGGTCAGCAACATTCTACGAGAAAATAGCGATGAAAAACTGACGATCGAAGTTACCGAGAACTCGGTTGATATCACGGGACAGAACGCTGAATTTCATTTGCCATTTGCTAATCCCGATGAATACCCGACCGTTACAGCCTTTGACGAAGATAGCTACTTTGAAGTACCGGGTCGAGCTTTTCGAGAATTGGTGCGACGAACAGTTTTCGCTACAGATACGGAAAGCACGCGGTATGCACTTGGTGGCGTACTTTTGGAAATGACCGGAGACGATATCACCGCGGTGGCTACTGACGGCCGACGTCTTGCCAGTATGTCGACGAAGGGCAAAGCGGTTAACAACTTCCAAACCAGTGGCACTACGACGATCGTTCCAGCGAAAACGCTCTCGCTTCTAGAAAGGTCGTTAGGCGATTTGGAGGAACCTGTTCAAATAGCGGCTCGAAACAACGACATTTTAGTGCGCACGAGCCGCTGCATGATCTATTCGCAACTGGTCGAAGGTCGCTTTCCAGCGTGGCGTCAAGTTATACCTGACAGACCCGACGCTGTTCGTATCCAATCGATTGCTGGGGTCATGGCTTCGTCACTTCGTCAAGCGTCGATCGTGGCGGATCCAGACAGCCGCGGAGTCGACTTTCAATTTGAAAATGGTTCGCTGATTCTCACAGCAGCCACGGCAGATGTAGGGCGATCGCGAGTTCAAATGCCAATCGCTTACGATGGAGAACCGATCGGAATTATGTTGGACGCGAGATTTGTCGGCGAGTTCTTCAAAGTTTTGGAGAATGAAAAGAACTTTGAAGTGGAAGTCAAAGACGAAAAGGAACCGGCAGTGTTTCGCACCGAAGACGGATACACTTACGTCGTAATGCCAATGGCTCGAGATCGCTAAGGAACTTTGATGAACATTTCTGATTTCATGGAGCGACACTATCGTCACTTCAACGCGCGAGAAACATTAGCCGCAGCGAGATCCTTCAAAGACTTTGTAAGTAACAAGAACGGCAAAATGTTCCTGGCGATGGCAGGTGCAATGAGCACAGCCGAAATTGGAATTATGTTGGCCGAGATGATACGGCAAGACAAGATTCATGCTATCAGTTGTACAGCGGCCAATCTGGAGGAAGACCTCTTTAATCTATTCGCTCACAACGAATATCAGGTCATCGCAGACTGGCGAGCACTGAGCGTAGACGATGAAGTAAAGCTGCGCGACAGTGGCTTCAATCGAGTTACTGATACATGCATCCCAGAAACTGTCATGAAGCACATGCAAGCTCGCCTAACCAAGTATTGGGTAGAGAATGCAGAGAAGGGGACTGGCCTGTTTCCCTATGAGTATATGTACAAATTGCTGGACGAGGACGATCTCAAGCAACACTACCAAATACCGATCGAACACTCTTGGGTAAAGGCAGCCAAGGACAAGGGCCTACCGATCTTTGTGCCTGGAATCGAAGATAGCACACTTGGAAATATGTTCACGGCACGCGTAATCGACGGTACCGTGGCTAACCATCAAGCCATGCGAAGCGGTACGGAACAGCTTCAGTTTTTAACGCACTGGTATGAAGAAGCCAGCCGCGAATCGCCGATAGGCTTCTTTCAAATTGGCGGCGGCATCGCAGGTGATTTCTCGATTTGCGCGGTGCCCATGCTGATTCAAGACCTGGATCGCGAAGACATCCGGCGGTGGGAATACTTCTGCCAGATCAGCGATGCTGTAACGTCCTACGGCGGCTACTCCGGCGCTGTTCCTAACGAAAAGATTACTTGGAATAAACTTGACCCGAGCTCGCCCAAGTTCATGATCCAGAGCGATGCGACAATTGTAGCACCCTTGATTTTTGCTTACGTGCTCGGCCAGTAGTTTTCTAAGTTCAGAATACTGTACGACTATTTCGACGCGGCGAAGCTCACAGTGAAATATTTAATCGGACGTTCTTGTCTGATACCCTTTCAGACAAACCGAAAATGTTTCTTGTTAAGCTAATCGCAGCTCTGGCGTATGTCAGTTTAGGCTTACCGGACGCCATGTTGGGAGTCGCCTGGCCTGGACTCCGACGTGAACTTCTGATTCCGTTAGACTATTTAGGATTCTTGCTGGGTGCTACTTTCACCGGTTATCTGCTATCCAGTTCTCTGGCTCATCAACTGGCGAGACGAATTGGAATCGGTTGGCTTTTGGTAGTCAGCAGCGGCACCATGACGCTGGTGATGACCGGCTTTGCCATTAGTCAAAATTTCTGGTTCATCGTAGCGCTAGGACTTTTGGGAGGATTTGGCGGCGGAGCGATTGACGCTAGCTTGAATAGCTTCACGGCACATCGTTTTTCACTACGAATGGTGAATTGGCTGCATGGGTGCTGGGGTATCGGAGCTTTTATTGGACCCTTGATCATGACCTCCATCTTGGTTCAAGGATACTCATGGCGATGGGGCTATGCCATTGTGGCTTGTCTATTGGGTAGCACCACGATTTTGTTAGCCATTACGCGTCGCAAATGGTCCTACGCTGATCAAGACAGTCATGACAAACATCCAACCGCGAGCATTATAGAAGTGCTTACGGATCGACAGGTATTCGGTCAGTGCCTACTCTTCTTTTTATATGCTGGCATCGAATCAACGGTCGGACAACTCCTGTTCACGCTATGGACCGAAGGCCGAGGGCTCAGCGAGGGAGTAGCAGGGGCAGCAGTCACGAGCTACTGGGTGGCGTTCACCGCCAGCCGCTTCGCTATCGGACAGCTAAGTACGCGATGGACGGGCAAACGCATTCTTCAGGTATCAGGCTTCGTAACGCCGTTGCTGGCATTGCTGATAGCATTCCCACCGACAGTCTATGTTGACCTCATTGCCGTCGCTTTGTTGGGAGCCTTTATCGCGCCCGTATTTCCAACATGGATCGGACTTACACCGCTAACAGTGCCTTCGCAATATGCTTCGCAAGCAATCGGATTTCAAGTGAGCGCAGCGGCTATTGGTATCGCGACTTTACCTGGCGCAATTATGTTCGTCGCTCGCCGCGCCGGTTTAGAGTCGATACCTGTGTCCTTAGTTCTATTGCTTCTGGTGCTATCATTCAGTCAAGCACGGCTCTTAAACGCAAACGGCAAGTAATTCGCAAACCAAAACAACGACTACTCGAGGCTTTTGCGAGCAAGTACTTTTGCAAGCTAACTTTCAAGCAGGGAATTGTCTTGCTGTCGACAACCACTCGCTGATATAGCTTTATCGGTGTCACGGCAGTTCGTAGCCGTATGATTGTCGTATTGTTCCTTATCAGTGAGTGAAATCAAATTCATTCTTCACGCCCAGCTATCAGGTTAGCTATCGTACTGCTGGCAGCACTAGAAATCTTCAGCGCAGTAGGTTGTCGAGCGCTCAAATCTCGTGAGATCGTCGTCCGCAGCCAACAAGTTGCACCAGAACTAATGGCGCTCAACGCTCAACCGATCGAAGTAGGGGAGGATCGTCCTATATTAGACGGACTTGGTTGGGTAATTGGCATTCCAGACAAACTTTTGTTATGGGACCGCCGGGCGAGCAATCATGATATCTCCAACGAAACACTATTTGTTATTCAGGACTACGTACAAAAGAATAACCTTGAGCATGTGAAGGTGCGCTCCAACCAATATGCTCCGCTACAGGACTGGAAACGCTTGCGAGCCAATAAGACGGTCGCATGGCCGTGGCGATATACGATCGGAACTCTGTCAGTTGCGGGCGAAGCGATCTTCCCAGGACGCCTTATTGGTGGAGATCACTTCAATCCATTCACACAGACGATCCATCTTTATAGTGACATCCCCGCCGTTGCCGTTCACGAAGGCGGACATGCGAAGGACTTTACAAGGCGCACCTACCAAGGGACTTACGCAGCCGCATACCTCTTCGTGCCGTTGTGGCACGAGACAATCGCGACTGAAGACGCGTTCGCTTACTTTGAGTCTAACGGCGATATCGATCAAATCATGGAGGCGAATCGTATTCTATATCCAGCGTATGGTACTTATGTCGGAAATGCGTTGGGAGGTTTAGCTCCTGGTTACGCAACTCCTATCTACTTCGGTAGCGTGCTGTTAGGGCATGCGAACGGACGCATGTTGAACCGCGATATCGAATCCCATTGGGAGATGCAAACGGCGCGCGAGACCAGACCGTATTAAGGCGATACCGTTCAGGCCATCACAGCAACAAATCTGCTAAACTTGAGTTTTTCCAAAGGTTCACTTTCCCGAGGTAGCCTCATGCCACTTGGAATCCGCCCAATCGTTGATTTTGTCTTCAAAAAAATTTTCGGTTCGCCGGAGAACTCAGCGGCACTGATTGGTCTGCTCAACGCAATCTTGAATCTTCCTAGACCGATCGTCGCAGTATTGAAACCATTTCCGCCAAGACTGAGGACAAACAGATGTACGATCAACGAGAAAAAGCTCAACGCGATCACGAATGGGCCCTCGCCGGTGCCCGCGAGCAGGGCCGCGAGCAAGGCATCGAGAAGGGCATGCTTGCAGGAAAAATTCAAACTCTTCAAGAACTGCTTGGCGAAGAAGTAATGGCCGACGCAACCTTGGTTGTTTTAGATAATGCAACGTTAGAAGATCAGCTCGCCGCCCTCCAGCTTCGATTGCGCGAACGTCAAGCCTAAGAAGTTTAAGTTCAAGAAGCGATCTTTCATCGGTGGGTCTTACTTCTTTTCGGAAGTGAGCCAAGCGGACCGCAATTCGTGGACTTCCAGTGAAGCGATCTTTGCCGTGCCGCCTTTGCTCTCGAGGTACAAACGTTTGTTATCAGGATTGGTGTTGTACGGGAGCGGTACATAACAAAGCCCATCGCTCGCAAAAACCTCAACACCCGTTCGGTCACAATAGATGATCAATCGCTGCTTGTCACCACGCATCGGTGCCGACACCAGTCGATCATCAACGCGCAATTGTTGCGTCTTAGGCAGATAGCTGACCATAATATCGCGAATGTTCATGGTGATCTCTGTGGCATCACTCGGCTCGAACTCAACGCGCACCTCGACTAATTCAGAATCGATTGCGTCTAATGGATTCATGTCTCCGGGCGAGAGGTCGAAAGCCCCGATGCGATGACTTTTTGTCCGTAACGCTTGCAACTCGCTAACTGGCGTCCAAGTTATCCGAGGACCTTCTGACGTCTCGGTTAGATTCAGCTCTAACGGTACGGTCATACTTTGATTAAAGCTCATCCCCTTAGTCTCTGTTTGCCACCATCCGATTTGAATTCGACGTCCATCTGCCTCAGGAATATCGCTGAATGTTTGCGCTGCGTAGAACCCCCGGCCGGAGTGTCCGGTCAGCTTGCTATGTTCTGGAATGAATTGCCGCCCGTCGAATGTACCAATCGCATAAGTGCTATCGGCGTCCATAAGCACCCATTTGCTTCGCGAAGCATCACCGTCGATTGGCAGTCGGAAGAAGTCCGGACATTCGAACAGGTATCGCCCTCCTACTGCATCGCCCTCGACAACGCTAGTCAAGCTCCAATCGCGCAGGTTTGGCGAATTCAAAAAGTGAACCGTATGGTTCCCTTGCAGCTCGACATACAAGACCATGACCCACTGGCTAGTTGGCTCGTGCCAAAACACTTTAGGATCGCGATTGCCATCCGTGATTTGTCCTAACACGGGATTGGATTTGTACTTTGTGAAATTCCGCCCGTCAACACTATAGGCGATTCCTTGCACGGTAGGCTTACCAGCGGCCGTATAGATTAGCACCAGTGGTGGCTGCTCCGCTGAACCAAAACCACTTGTATTGTTCCAGTCGACGACAGCGCTGCCGCTGAACATGGGCCCCATTTCATCGGGCAACAGCGCCTCACCTATTTCTTCCCAATGCACTAGGTCTTTACTCACGGCGTGCCCCCAATGCATGTTCCCCCACGCCCATCCGTATGGATTGTGCTGGAAGAACAGATGGAATTCGCCGTTGTAAAAGACCAAGCCGTTGGGATCGTTGTTCCAACCTCGCTTTGGCGAAAAATGGAACTGACCACGTTTGGCTTCGCGATAAAGGTCATCTGCATTCTTGAGCGTATCGCTTTGTTCCACAGAACTCAGGGCCATCGATCCCTCCGCTAGTTTATCGATTTGCAGAGCGATCGATTTGCCTCGCCATTCATCGATCTCCATCGGTGCCCACCAGTCAGCGTCTCCATCAGCCAGTTCAATGTCGTTGTGAACGACTGGTTCTCCTTCGACCAACAAAGTTACCTTACGCTTGGTTGCTCCGTTCTTTATTGGCAGATTGAGATACTTTTCAGTCGCTGTGAATTGCCGCTGAACATCGATTTGGTAGCCACTTGGTTTTGTATCAGTCTGGACGATGTTGTCTGCATTGATATGTCCCCAACCCCCCGTTGCATTGTCAACGATTCGCAAAATGGCTGACTTGCCTTTGAACTCGTCTACTTTCCACGAAGACTGTTCAAGTGTTTCAGTTCCGCCGGGCTGATCGTTTTGTCCTGTAGCTTGACGAACAATTTGTCCGTCAACCAAGAGTTGCAGTGCAAGTTTTTCTACATTGCGCCCGCCGCCGATGTGAAATGCGATGAACGCTCGCTGGATCGTAAATGGTGGAGAAGTCAGAGTACCCGTCGCATCGTCACCGTTGCGAAATGAGTTCACCAGACCTTTGCCGACATATCCATCGACATTCATCTGCCCTGGCAATGTTCCTTGGGCAGGTCCCGTCCCAAACGCTTCGCTGGTGGTAGTCCACGCTCCATAATTTGACGATTCGAAATCTGCGATCACCAAATCCTGCGCGCTGCAGAATGTAGCGTGGATAGTCGCAGTCACGAACACGAGTAGACACATAGCTGAAGTGGCTTGTTTCATTTAATTATCCAATATGTAAAAAACTAACATTCCTGGTTACCCGGCTCAGCCTGATAACCAGGTGCACCGCAGGCTCTGCCTGCCCTCTTCTCAATCAACCGTAATGGCGAAATGAAGGCGGAGCCTCCAAGACAGTGCGTTCCCAGGCAGAGCCTAGGAACGAGAGCATTCCTGGTTACCAGGCTCAGCTTGGTAACCCACTGTACGGCAGGATCTGCCTGCTAACTCCTGTGTAACCGTTCAAAAAGTTTATACCCAGAATTTTGTTAGGAAGCATCGCTACAATTCACCTGCAGGAAACAGCCCGACTCTGATTGATCTACCAACGTACAATCGGCCACCGCCAAACACAGTTCATACATCATGCCATAAAGCTCTACCCCTTGCTTGTCGTATCTTGCCAAAAAATGTTATGATTTGGCCATGAACCAAATCCATCTTCAAACTCAGTTTTTTAGCCAATTATCAGATCCGCGAGCGATTATTGGCATCTTCGAACATCTTCCCGAGATATACTTTTTTATTAAGGATCGCAAAGGCCAGATCATAGCGGCCAGCAACACAATCCTGAATCGTTTGGGCATGACGACCGAATCGGACTTTATCGGCAAGACCGACGCTGAAGTCTATCCTCCGCATCTAGCTGACGCTTATCGCGCCGACGATGACCTGGTTTTCAGTACAGGCAAGCCTCTCCTTGATCGACTTGAAGTTTGGCTAGACGAATCGGGACGCGCAGACTGGTGTGTGACAACCAAAGTGCCGCTCAAGGATAGCAGCGGACAGACTGTAGGTTTGATGGGTGTTTCGCGACGTGACTTGGATCGAGCGGCTTTAGAGCCAAATCGGATATCGACGCGAGCCGTTGCATATCTGCACAAACATATCGAACGCATATCGAGCATTGATGAACTTGCGCGAGGCATTCGCGTCTCACTGCGAACTTTGAATCGAAAGGTCAATCATGACCTTGGGATCTCGCCGTACGAGTTGATATTGAGAATTCGAATACAGTTGGCGGCCGAAGCTTTGATGAAAACGAGTGAACCGATCAGTTCGATCGCCTTATCCCACGGGTTCTGCGATCAAAGTCACTTTACTCAACACTTTCGCAAACGAATGGGCATGACCCCGAAGCGATTTCGGTCACGGCAAAACTCAAAATAGTACCCAAGTCGACTGACAAACACCAAGTGTACAAACGATTGTGCTAAAATAGCAACGGTTCAGATTCTGCAGATCATCGCGACTACCTCCTGCGCTCGTTACATGAAACGCTTCTACACTCTCATCTTGTCGCTGCTGTTGGTGGGTGCCTTTGCAACGTTTGCGATGATTCAGCGCAACACAACTACTTTTGCAGGCGTACTCGAGCGACCATTTGTAAATCATTTAGGTGCTGAATACCATAACATGGCTTTGAGCCTTTATCGTGGCGACGGTTTTAGTGATCCGTTTGCTTCACAGACTGGCCCAACGGCGTGGATGCCACCGGTCTTGCCCTATTTGCTCTACTTTGCCTATTGGATCGGCGACGGCAGCCAGAACGTCGTCGTACAGTATGCGATTGGTTTACAGTTGCTCGCGACCTTTGCCGTTGCCTATTTGGTGCTGGAGCAGGCCAAGCGGTTGGGGAGAAGTTGGGCAGGAGTCTTGATCGTTGTAGGTGGCTTCAATGCAAACTACCACATGCTATTTCAGTTTACGCACGACGTAGGACTATTGCTGCTCAACAATTGCCTACTATGGATGGGGCTAAACTATTTTTGGAACGGGCAGAGGTCGTGGTGGAAGCACAGTCTTTGGGGCGTATTTGGTGGCTATTGTGCACTCAGTAGTCCGATACAAGGGTTTGTTTGGGCAGCGATTACAACGTGGCTATGGGTGTCGAAAGCGTATCTTGACAAAGCCGATCGACGACGGACGATAGCGGCGCTTGGCTTAGCAGCACTAAGCTCTGTTCTGGTAGTGATGCCGTGGACGATTCGCAATTTTCAGGTCTTTGATCGATGGATGCCCATCAAGTCCAACGGCATGTACGAGTTATGGCAATCGCAATTTGCCGACGACGACGGGATCTTTGATATGAGGACAGCAGTGGCGCATCCCTACAACCGGGGCTCTGCCGAGAATAAGATCTACGTCGAATTAGGCGAAATAGGATTGATTGAACAGAAAAGCGACATTGTCCAGCAAGAGATCTGGAATGATCCGATGGAATTCGCGGCCCGCATCATGAATCGATTTATCGCCGCGACATGCATCTATTCGCCCTTCTTAGAGATCGACACGTACAATAAACCACAGCAGGTGTTTTGGAAGCGAGTCGCATTTGTGTTGCCATTACTTGCGCTGTATGCAATCTTTATGTTCACCAAGCCACCGATTTGCACTCAGGCACAAGTCGCGATCTCGATTTGGTGTTTAACTTTGGCGCCGTACATACTTGTCAGCTATTATGATCGCTACGCCATCCCGCTGCTCATCGTCAAGCTAATGATTATCTTGTACGGATGGCACGCTTTCGCAACATGGCTAGCTGAGCGTCGTCGAGAAAAAGCAACACCCGCTTCGCTGACCGAACAGACTGCTATCAGTTAGATACAGATGTTAACAAAATATGGACCGATTGAATGTGACTTCGAATGCTTCAAAGTCACCACTAAGCTTGACTTTGTGGCTCGATGATCCCAACCGCAACGATTGGATTTTCGTGCGACTGGGTCAAGCCTAGTCGTGACGCAAGTGCATGGCTGCGTTAAGCTGGTCATGATCCCGTTTCGACTGAGGCGAGCTCAGTCGGGTCACAATCCGCGTAGTTCGATGCGAGGTTTGCTGCCATGGCTTTTCAAGCTCAACTGCTCAACTAAGAAAAACTGCTCCTATCCAAGTCGCAGATGTCGATCTTTCATAGTATGGTTCGGAAACAGTGCGAAACCGTTGGGAAAACGTTTTGAAGCGATATAGTGCCTGCCAAGCAAGGCAAGCAGGCTTGAAACATCTCCATCGATTCAGAAAGTTCCAGACAAATTGCAGGGCGACTGGCTATCGCTTAAGATAGAACGGACCTGTTCCGCTTTGCGCAGCTTTCTTCTCGTCGGTCACACTCATGGTTAAGCCACGCGGATTCTCTCTTGTCGAATTGATGGTTGTGATTGCAATCATCTCGTTGCTGATTACCCTCACCTTTCCCGCAGTCAACAGCGCACGTGAGTCAGCTCGAAAAATCTCCTGTCAAAATAACCAGCGACAGCTCGGTCTTGCCATTCAGATGCACCTGAACACGCATCAAGCCTTTCCCAGCAACGGCGGCTTCTTGGGATCAAGCCACATTCAAAGCACGACCAATCAAGAGACAACGATCTGGACAAACGACTTTGACGCCGGCACTACATTCAACTGGGGAATCGGTGTCCCCGGCGCAACGCCTGAAATACAAGGTGGTTCCTGGGCATACGCAATTTTGCCTTACATCGATCAAGTGAATGCCTACCAACAAATGAAGATCGAGAACCCCCAACCGATGTATATGTGCCCGTCGCGTGGCAGACGCAGTGTGGCACCACCAATTAACGACGAATTTGGCGAGTACCAGTCTGGCGGCTGGGCTTGGGCCAAGACCGATTACTGCGGGAATTCTCGCATGATGCCTAACTTGCCATTCATCCTACAAGGGCAATCGGTTTCAGACGGAATGTCCAACACTTTTATTATCGGCGAGAAGGCGTACGATCCCAGCGTCCAGACGCCAATGAGCTGGTATTGGGATGAACCAATTTTCTCGGGTGGCTCCAAAGGTACTGCGAGAGCCGGATTGACCATCGTTCCCGACGGGCCAGGGATCGCTTACAAAGAGAATTGGGGATCGGCGCATCGGGGCGGAGCAATCTTTGCCACGGCCGACGGAAGTGTGCGATTTATCAGTGAGACGATCGCCTTTGAAGTCCTGCGCGCCATGCTGACTCCCTCTGGAGGAGAATATGAACACATTTCAGATTGAATTCAATTACCAAGGCTTGCGCAGGTGGATCTCGTTGGCTGCTTGCATGTTGGCTGCGTCGGCCCTCTTTGGCTCGGGCGCACCATGTCTTTCGGCCAAAGAGATTTCGATCGACCTGCGTGGTGCGCAGCGCGAGCCGCTGGTTGAAGTGGTCTCGCCACCGATGGGCAGCCCCGATCGCGTGAGCTTTACCAATGAAGGTATGGTCATCGATCAAAAGTCCGGCACTTCAGGGGAGCAAACCGGTGTCGCAGGGTTCAAGATGCTGCTGGCACACGCGGGTGATTTTCGAGCTGAGCTGGATGCCAAGATTCTTACGCTGGAAGAGCCGACGCAAGGTTGGGGCCAGGGCTTGATCTTTACGATCCTGCTGAACGATCGCCGCAAGACTCAGATCAAACTGAATCAGGTTATCTATCCGCGAGCCGGTCGATTCAGTTCTATCGAGCTAACGGGAAGAGACAATAGTCCGCCAACGTACCAAACAAGCGAAAGCACCTTTACGGACGGGAGTCTGATCATCGAGAGGAAGGGCGACAAGGCGATATTTTCGTTGAAGTCTAAAGGAACGGTTACCGAGCTTGCGACGCTGGATTGCCCGACAGCGGATGTGAGTGGCGTCGAAGTGTGGAGTCCGCGACAAACATCTGGCAACACGGCGACAAAGATCGCGCTGCAGAAGCTGACGATCACAGCGGATTCGTTTCACGCTTATCAACACCAGACCCCGCCGTGGTTGACGTGGAGGAAGATCTTGATCGGAGGGCAGATCGCGTTGATTCTACTGCTGCTGGGAATTATCGCCATGCGCAAGCGGAAGTAAGGCTCGGAGGATTCACCTGGGATCTGTTGAACGAGTGAGGCAGCTACACAATAAAACGGAGGCCGCTTGGTCGCGACGAACACGCACCGATATTTTTACCGCGACTCCGAAATGATTGTTGCGTGTTACCTGGTTGCGACTATTGGTAAACAATCGCTGTTTAATTAGACACGGCGCAACGGTTGATCAACCGTCATGCAAGAAGAGGCAGAGCCTCCAAGACAGTGCGATCCCAGGCAGAGCCAGGGATCGAGGTGGGAAGAAGAGAGGCAGAGCCTCCAAGACAGTGCGATCCCAGGCGGAGCCAGGGATCGAGGTGGAGGAAGAGAAGCAGAGCCAGGGATCGAGGAGGCAGGGGGGTGCTCTAGAGTGGCGAAGAGTGCTACTCGGCGACTCGGCGGAGCTTTTCGCGTGCGCGTGTCAAGAATGGACCGACGCTGTTTTCGGACATGCCAATTCGTGAACTGATCTCACGATACGAACGGCCTTCCAAGTGAAACATGCGTACCGCCGTCGCTTCGGCATCCGTTAACCGCTGCAAAGCTTCCTCGATCTGCTGTTCATTCTCCAAATGCTTGGGGTCGGCAATCGCTGTTGCAAACACCGTCGCATCCTTGGTCGACATACTAGCCGACTTCGCAGCGACTGTTCGGTTCTTTAAAAGACTTCGGACGACGATGCGCCTCGCGACGACAGTCAGATACGTCGCAAGGGAGCTGTTGCCTCGAAAGCGTCGCAATACAACAAAGTCATCGCGCACGAGCGTAAAGAAGACGTCGGATATCAGTTCGTCTCGCGTTGTCGAATCTAACCCCAGCGATCGATTCAGCGCGGCGTGATCGACAACGTGAGCCACCAAACCGATGTAACGGTCTACAAATTCCTCCCATGCCTGAGCCGAGTTGCTCAAACAGCGATCCAAAAGGTCGCGATCTATATTGGATAGCACCACTGGTTTATTAGCCGATAAGTCTGGAGGAAAGGGAATCTTTCAATCTTAGGTGCCACAATTCACCATCGCAAGCAGTTCCAGCCAACTTGACATGGTTTTCTAGTAGCGCTACCATAATTCGCCCATCTCGCCTATCTTTAAATTCGGCCTGGATTACGTACATTGGTGTAAAGCCGCGAACATTTAATCGGTAATTCAGGTCGATTTTTTGTAGTTCTGGCCAGATATGGGACGAAATCTGAATAGTTTGCCAGTAGTAATATTCCGGGTTTAGAAAGGTTTCTTCATGACTCACGTTGTCACCAAGCCCTGCGACGGTTGCCGATATACCGATTGCGTTGTGGTGTGCCCCGTAGAATGTTTCTACGAAGGCGAATCGATGTTGTACATCCATCCAGAGGAGTGCATCGATTGCGAAGCTTGTGTTCCCGAATGCCCAGTGGAAGCGATTTATCACGAGGATAACGTCCCCGAGGAGTGGAAGAACTATATCGAACTGAATGCTCAGAAAGCTCCTGAGCTGCCTGTGATCACCGAAAAGAAGCCTCCGCTCGCCGACGCGTAATCGTAAAACCGCCGCCTAAAGGCGGTACTACGAACTGAGGCCGCCTGAAGGCGGTACCGCGAACGGTGACTGCTAAACGAAAACGGCCGGAAAATTTCCCGGCCGTTTTTTTGATATAGGTTATTAACCGAATTTCCTGCGTTAGTCCAAGAAGCCAACGAGTTCTTGGGAACGCGACGGCTGTTGCAGCTTGCGGACGGCCTTCGCTTCAATCTGTCGAATGCGTTCGCGGGTAACTTTGAAGATGTGCCCGACTTCTTCCAGCGTATAGCTGTAGCCGTCGCCCAAGCCATATCGCAGCTTGATAATCTCACGCTCACGGTAGCTGAGTGACTTCAAGACGCGATCAATCTTGTTTCGCAGCATCTCATTGGCCGCGTTCACCGCAGGGCTCTCCGCGGACCCATCAGGCAGCAAATCGCCAAACTGGCTGTCTTCACTGTTACCGACGGGACGGTCGAGCGAAATTGGGTAGCGGCTCATCGCCAACACACGCCGAGCTTCTTCGATGGTCGTTTCAGCGCGACGTGCTGTTTCTTCCAACGTCGGCTCACGTCCAAGCTCTTGTAGCAACTGTCGTGAAACGTTGCGTACGCGAGACATGGTTTCTACCATGTGGACAGGGATGCGAATCGTCCGGCTTTGGTCGGCAACCGCACGCGTGATTGCTTGGCGAATCCACCAAGTCGCATAGGTGCAGAATTTGAAACCACGTCGGTATTCGAATTTGTCGACGGCACGCATCAAGCCCGCGTTGCCTTCCTGGATCAAATCCAAGAAGCTCAATCCGCGGTTACGATACTTTTTGGCGATCGAAACGACCAATCGCAAGTTGCCTTCGCTGAGTTGCTTCTTGGCTCGTTGGTACTGCGTGTAGACGCGTTTAACCATCACGACGCGATTGCGAAGGCTGGTCGGAGTTTCTTGCGTAGCTACCAAAATGCTGCGGTATTCGCGTTGCAACTGGATAATCTGCGACGGAGCAACCTGGGAGTTGTCGTACTGGGCCAACGTTGACGAAATTTCGTCCAAGCGGCGGCTGAATCGCTCCAAGGTGGCAATTTCTTTTTCGATACGCTGCGTTCGTAGACCAAGCTCTTCGATCAAGCGCACGACTTTGCGTTTACGACGTGCAAGGGATTGCCATGCTAGTTGTCGTTTGGCAGGAGTATTCGTGCGGCACAAAGCGTCGCGGTAATCGCGGCGGTTGCGCTTGAGCAAGGTGTCGATCGTTCGCAGGTTATGTGGCAAGCGGCCAAGGATTTGTTCCTTTTCCAGTTTGTCTGTCACCGAAACTTGAACGGTTCGATCGAAAGGCAATTCGCCGGTCGAAACGCGACGCAAGATCTTGTATGCGATCTGCATCACGTAATCGCATTCCAACAGCTTGGTACGAAAACGGCGACGGGTGACTTCAATTGTCTTGGCCAGTCGGATTTCTTCATGGCGAGTCAGCAATGGAATTTCGCCCATTTGCGTCAGGTACATGCGTACCGGATCATCAGACCACGTTTCAGCTTCTTCGATGCTGGCCAACAGTTCGTCATCGTTCTCGATAGGAGCGGCATCGTCGTTGTTGGCCAAGTCGTTCGCGACCGAATCCGCCAAGTCCTCGCCATCCTCTTCCATCGACAGTTTGTCCAAACCATCAAGAGCAGAAGACCCGCGTGGGGAATCGTCATCGAAGTCATCTAGCAGGGCGTCAAACAAGGGGAACTCTCCTCAAAGTCAAAAGTCGGGGGGCGACCGATCAATCGTATTATTAAATTTTGTCTCGGTAATATCTCTTCAACTCCGGCAACATGACCGGAGACCGCAACATTGTCTGCGGTTTATCAACTATTCTCGCGTGTCGGAACTAACCGTCTCAACCAATCAGGTCTATCTCGTTCTATTCAAGCGTTCTAAAATCTCTCGGGCACCAAGCTAGTAAGTCTACCACTCAGGGTCCGTTCGTCTTCGATAACAATTCAATTGGTAAAGTATTACTGTAGGACCGAATAAGCACGGTGAGCAACATCTTGCGCTGCTTTCTTCAGTCCATACTAATTCCACAAATTCACTTGGGGAAAAAATTGGCAACAACCCAGTCGTATTCGTCACAATGACCAAAACGACGCTGAGGTCGCCATCGGTCAAATCTCTAGCACCTAGTCAATCCGGACCAGGGCGCATGAAAATCGTGCCGGTTGGAAAGAAGTTCTGCCAATCAAATTTCGGTGGGTAATTCGCAATTTCCACGACCACGGTGCTCTTTGGTTCAAAGATGCCGGGCGGGTTCCGCTACGGTCCTGCCGCAAAACCAACGGTTTTCGCCTATCTCATTGGACGCTAATCCGAACAAGTCGGTTCAATCTCTTACCTTACGCGGCAGAGACTTCTTAACGATTCCTAACAAAAAAGCGGAAAGCCGAACTAATACAAGGCAGCCACGCTAAATTTTCCACTCGGACACTCGCTTGCGATTTGAAAGAAATCCCACCGATTCGCAATTTATGAATTCGGTCTATCTTTATGGTCGAGTATCTTCAGCGGAAAGGATGTTCAAGCATGCCTGTCACGTGGACTGATATGTTTGTTCACCAAACCGTTCGAGCACGGGAAGCGTCTAAATAAACGAGTCACATGTTCGACCGGCAAGCGTTTCCGTTACACTAGGTCGTCCGTTGGCACCAGTGGTACCATCGCGGTTGCAATTCTAACTGGCCAGTTAGCTTGGTCCAGTCGCGACCTCACGAATTTTTCACAAGATTTTCATCCGGGCTCGAAACAAAGTTCGGATACAATTGACAGCAAAACTTTGGCAATTATGCGGTATCTCCTAGCTTGTCCGTGCGGTAACGCTGTTTCTGTTGCTCGATCGCAAGCAGGTTCGGTCGTTACATGCCCCGTTTGCAACGCGAACATCGAAGTTCCAACCATCCGAGGACTCGCTCTGCTTCCTGAAGACAAATCGGAAATCACTACTGAGACAGTTAGCAAATCGACCAGGAGCCACTGGAGTCTGCCCATGGGTATCGCTGCCGCCCTCTGCTTCATAACTCTCTTGGTTAGTTGGGGAATCGGCACCTTGTGGGCAGTTCAGCGTTGGAGCATGCCAACGGATTTTACTATCGAAGACGAATTGGCCTACGGCGATGAAATGGTTGATGACTATCTGCCATCGGAGCTTTGGGATGCGTCGGTCGAATATCGCGTCCAAGGGGTAAGTGCAAAACAGCCATCGAACTACTTTCAGTGGAAACTGTACTTAGAGACACGCGATAACTACATGTACGGAGCGTTTGCAGTTGGATCCATCGCGTTGCTGGGCCTCGTAGCGACGGTAGCGATCAGCCGCAGGAAACCCGCAGCGAGCGCAGCGTAATCTCGCAGTGACGTCCGCCAAGAACCTTGCTCTTGCGTAGCTGCGTTCGCCAGAACGCGGTTGAAGTTCGGTTCGATTCCTATTATTTCGGAGCCGTTCTATATCGGGTGCTACTTCCGGTTTCCTGAAAACGGGTGCCACTGCTGGCTTGTCCAGCAGTGCTCGTGGCGTAACGGCCAAGTTCTCCAACATCATCCCGGCTTCTGGGCGAAGCCAGCTACGGTAACTTGGCCAAGTCGCTCCAGCGTTGATTCAACTCAGCCAATCTCTGCTCGCCCGCTTCCAAGCCAAGCGTCCCATTACCAATCCACTGGCACCATTGCTGAATAGAAAGCAAAGTCTGCAATCTATCAAAACACCTAAACGTGACAGCACAACCAAGCGACTGCTCAACCTCACCCAAATACGTTGCCAGCCATCGAGCGTTGCTAGTCCCGTGCATTCGACACAAACTTGTCAGGTATTCCACATAAGCCGAAAGAAACGCCTGCTCGAGCGCGTCGTTTTGTTTGGAAAACGAAGTCGTAAAGCGGACTAGATCCCATCCAGGCCAATCAAAACGAACAGCTCCAAAATCGACAATACCGCTAACTTGATCACCTTCAAAAAGCCAGTTCCCATGATGGACATCGCTAAGAATGCTGCACTGTGTGAGTGATACTGTTTGCTGCGAATTTGCAAATGTTAACAAAGAGTCATGCGTTCCATCAGCTAATGCAGACGCTAAAGCCTGAGCGCTTGAGTGCAACGCTTTGCTTTCAGGCAACGCACCGATAGCAAGTTGGCTAATGACGGCCTGAGTTCGCTGAAGCGCTTGCCAACGACCATCCCAGTTC
Source organism: Njordella aestuarii (assembly GCF_056494165.1). Taxonomy (NCBI): domain Bacteria; kingdom Pseudomonadati; phylum Planctomycetota; class Planctomycetia; order Pirellulales; family Pirellulaceae; genus Njordella; species Njordella aestuarii. The sequence goes on along the minus strand of NZ_CM151397.1, from coordinate 6,501,193 downwards.
TTGGAGCATGCCAGCGAACAATGATGCTGGGCAGATATGTAGTGACAGACAGCTAGCATCCTGGCAACTTCAGTGACTGGATAGTTTGCCGTCGCGTCTGTCCAAGCTCTTCCCGGCTGCCACGTCGCTAGGGTCCACAGTCGATCCGCTTCGCATGCGATGCTGTCGCCCGCAGCCCAGCTATCAACGACAAACGCTACCGGGTTACTCTGATCCACGGACAACACTGCAGGCTGACCGACCTCCGAGAGTTTCCAGTTGTCTATCTGGTCGTGCGGCCAAGCTTGACCGAGCAGTCGCTGAAACGCCAAGATACTTCGTAGCCGTGGCAGCCTGTGGCTTGGCCAATTCCAATCGCGCAGCGCAAATGCGAACTCTCCTATCAGTACCTGGTAAGTCGTTGCAGCGCTCAAGCCTCGCGGAACTTTGCCACTCAACCGATAATCGCTGCCTAGATCCCGAGCAAGTCGTTGCAGATGGTTTGCAATGCCAAGCGGTATCGCTGAGCCGCACTTACTGCTTGGCATCAATACAACCTATCAAGGAACCGCGTCACGGCTTGAAAGAGGCACAACGCCTGAAGGTGTGCTTGGGTCTTGCGTTGAAAGTGGCTCGCCTAGTTCCACCCCCATAACCAAGCATAGCGCAAAGGTTATCACGAAGTAAGCCAAGTAATGCAGCGCCGACTGTGGCGCTTCCAATTCGAAGGTCAGTAGCGATGCTGCGAGCCCTAAGCCGATCATAACAACCGTATAGATGATCATCTCGGTTGTGGAAATTTCGGCGAGAGTTCTATGTTCGAAATACCAAGACAGGCCAAAATAGATTAGCCAGGTCGCAGCGAATGCGGCTGAACAAATTGCAACGCGGATCCAATACTCTTGGCCTTCGTAGCCTGCGAGTCCATCGTCTCGCAGAAAAGTGTAGCCGGCCATAACAATTGGTGGCGCAAGTAGAATCGCTCCAAAAGCCAGCAGCGGCGTTGGAGCTGGCGAATCCGACATTCGGACTCCGATGGCGACCCCTAAGACGATCAGTAGGCCAACGGCGAAGAGGATCCAGGTGAGCTTGCCGACCTTGAATTCGCTGCGTGCAATAGGCTTGAGAACCGAAACGCCTTTGGAATCCTTTGGCCCAGAGACTTCGGGAGCATGTATGACGACCTCTTCCTGCTTTTCAGGAATGACGATCTCTTTTTTGCACTTGGGGCATGGACCTTTCTTGCCAGCGTATTTATCGCTAACAGCGAATCGTTGCATACACCCTGGGCAAGTTACTTGAATCGGCATAGTTTTTAGAGGAAGAGTTCAGTCGGATGTGAGTCGGGATAGGATCGCAAGTTCAACGGCATTTGAGGAGTCGTGCGTCATCGAGACTTGAGCAGTGTAAAAAGCATTCTATCCTGAGACAATCGATGGTGCCGAGATCTTGCCTGTCAGTTGAAGTAAACCAGTATGTTCCACATCGTCTTGAATCAGCCCGAAATCCCACAAAACACTGGAAATATCGGTCGTACGTGCGTTGCGTTGAAGGCCAAATTATGGTTGGTTGAACCGCTGGGTTTTCGTATCGATCAAGCAAAAGTACGGCGTGCGGGTTTGGATTATTGGCCACATTTGCAGATGGAAATCGTTCCGAACTGGAGCACGCTGGTCGAGCAACTGGGGGCAAGACGATTTTGGTTGATCACAAAGTTTGCGCATCGTTCGCTGTACGCGGCGACTTTTAGTGACGAAGACGTATTGGTATTTGGAAGTGAAAGCGTCGGGCTCCCTCAATCTATTCATGATGCTTATCCCGATTCTCGGTTGAGTATTCCGATGGTGGGTGAAACAAGATCGCTGAACTTGGCCACGTCGGTCGGTATCGTGGCCTACGAAGCCTACCGCCAAACCCAAGCTCACTGATCCGAGCCTACCTAAATCGTATTTAATCAAATCGCGCTTCGATCCCTGAAAACGGGTGCCACTGCTGGCTTGTCCAGCAGTGCTCGTGGCGTAACGGCCAAGCTTCCCAATGCTTGACCGGCTTCTGGCGAAGCCAGCTACGATGCGCTCGAACGATGCAACCTCTTCCCGTAGCTGCGTTCGCCAGAACGCGGTTGAACCTGGGTGCGATTTCTGAAACGATTGAGCTATTTTAACAGTTTCGATTCCTCAAAACGGGTGCCACTGCTGGCTTGCCCAGCAGTGCTCGTGGCGTAACGGCAATGCTTGACCGGCTTCTGGCGAAGCCAGCTACGATGCGCTTGAACATTACAATTACGCAAGCTACGGCACTTCCACTTCTGCGCCCGAGACCCTTCGGCCGGCTGGTGCAAGCTCGATTCGCGGCAAGTCGGATCGAAGGTCAGGACCAAGCACAGCCGCCGCAGAAATGGAAGTCGTCACTGGCGTCGGAGCAGGGCTGCGCGGTTCAGAAAAACTGGCTTGCTGCACATCGCCCGACGGATTACCTGACGAAACAATAGGAGGAAGCCACTTTGCAGTCGGACTTCCAGAGTTGCTTTGCGAGAGAATCGGAGTTTGTGCCAACCGTGTGTCGGGTGCCGTCTGGTTGCTTCCCAATAGCCGCGTGCTGGGCCCCTCTGCAAGTTGATGCTCTTCGTAGGTTTCGTCTAAATGTTCGACCAGAATGCGACGCACTTCCAAGATCGACCGCGGGATGCGGTGGACTTCCTGGTGGTTCGATACCACCGTTATTTCGGACGCCACCCCGTCGACTTTGGCGCTTTCAATTGTTACGACACCATCGCTACCCTTGGAAAGCCGGTTCAAAAAACCATCCTCAGGTACGACACCAATGATATTGTGATACTTGACCCACGGAGCGGTTTCAGCTCGCAATATGGCTGGGAAGATTGCACACTCAGGACTTAACGAATCGATGCTAGTATTTACAGTTAAGAGCTTCGTGTCGTGAAAGAGCTCAGGATTCTGCCTAACCAAGGAATTGCCTAAACTAGTAATCGACTGCGGAAGTTTAATAAATTTGCGACTGAGCCAACGGGCTGTGTCGTTAGCAAAATCGCTGCCGCGATGAGGGGTTCCGATCGTGACTACGCGACGAATTGAACGATTGGGATGGAAGTACAACACGGCCGCCAATCGCTCGATCTCCTCCCGTGATCCGCGAATTTCATCAAATGGTTTGTTACCGATTGCTTCCCAGATATGATCGCCGCTTTCCAGCGTTTGCATCCGAGAGACTAGCCCCCCCATGCTGTGACCGACCAAGACCATCCGGTCAAGCATCGGTTCTTGATCATTGGGATCGACACGCCGATGCAATTCGTAAAGATCTTGACGCATTTGCGTAGCGCTGATCCAAAAAGGCTGTCCCGTTGGATACTGGTAGAACCAGAACTGATAGTTGCGGCGTAGTTCTGGAAAACTGCGTAAATCATTGAACATCGGCATCCATGTCAGTGGACTCGACCACAGACCATGCACCATCAAAACCGGAATGCGTTTCGGATCAAACGGCTCAAGCATGTAGATGCCGCGGAGTTCGGAAGTCTTGGCTGGATTGAGTAACCCAAGCGTGCTGTCGGTCTGCTCGCGAAACTTCGGATTGTCAAGAAAATAAGCGAGCGGAGTGCTGAGGTCGGTTTGTAACGGAACGCGTCTGCCATTCAAGAAAATATCGTTGCTCGTCAGCGGATCAAGCAACTCGAGTACGCATGGATAGCGGAACTTAGAACTGTTATAAGTTTGAAGATTCAAGTCCTTAACACGCAGCAGCGCTGTTACAGGAAAGGAGAGGCCGTCCGGATAGTTCTTCTCTGCAGGGTCTTCGCCTTCGTGCTTCTTTCTGACTGCGATCAGAGGGACGCCAATTCCATAAGTTACATTGGACGTGTCCAAGCCCTCAACTTCCCAGTCGCTACAAAAGTCGAGATGCTCAAAGTCGTCTTCGTGCCACGATCCAATCGCATGCACTGCGATGTTTTGCTGCGCGCCGTTGGAGGTGATCGTATAGCTATTGCCTGGTTTCAACTGGCCATTACGACTGATGATGCGCAGAGTCTGCTCGAGTGCGCCGTTGTAGACGTCGCAAGCTCCGCGAAATTGCGGATCATAGGGATTGCGGTTTACGTCCAGTTCCTGGCAAAACAAATACATGTACGCGTGACTGACGCCGACGGAAAGCATATCGAGCGCCTCCGCTTCTTTACCGGCACGTTCGTCACGAATGCCTAAGATATACGCCAGTTCTGCTACAGCGTAGATCTTCTCGCCACCTTTTTCAGCGAGGGGAAGCTCCTGCAGTTGCTGCAAGCATTCTCGTGGCTTCTCTTTATAAAGATCTTCCAAAGCATAGTGACGCAGCAGCGTTCGTGTTCGCTCGCTGACTTGCGGCCCCGACTTGCTGCTCAAATTCAGTTGATTCGCAAGCGGATTGATGGGCATGGTTCGTAGCTTTGCAAAATTTTGCGTAGCACAACCACTAGCCAAAAGAATCAAACTCAGAAGTAAGCAGAGGTTTAGGAGTGCGCAGCGACCAGCATTCGCCCGAAATTTTATGTCGGGTCGTCGACGTTGTTTCCAACGAACTTCAAACCATCGCGCAGACTCGTCCACAGCCACTCCACACTTTTCCTTAAAAGGGGAGTCGAACCGTAGCAAATACCATAGTGTGAGACAACGTTGATTTGAGTGCCAGCAAAACAACGAAAAAAGGCAGCACGGGAATGCTGCCTTTATTGAGAATACTACTCAGAGGTTGAAATTACGCAGATACGCGAGATTTGTCATCGCCGCCCCGGGCGCGTAACTTCTTCTCTTCAACACTCTTAAGATCGACGACGTCTTTCGCCAATCCAACCGCCCGTAGCAGGCGAATCAGCATATAAGTCATATCGAACTCCCACCACTTGTGGCCGTGTTGAGCCAATCGCGGCAGGGCATGATGGTTGTTGTGCCAGCCTTCACCATAGGTGACCAAGCCTACCCACCAAAGATTGCGGCTGTCATCTCGCGTGGTGTAGTTGCGATAGCCCCAAATGTGCGAGGCCGAGTTAACAAACCACGTTGAGTGAAGTACGAACACCATTCGGACTGCGACAATCCAAACCAACCAGGACAAAGCTAGCGTTGAGCCACCGATTGCATAACCCGCTCCGAATACCAACACACCAAAAGCGATGTGCAATGGGAGGAAGTACTTTTCAAGCCCGACAAGAAAGCGATCCTTAGCAAGGTCTGGCACCCAGCGCTTGAAGTATGCTTCTGGATTTCCGCCATGAGTCGTGTAAGCAAGCCAGAACATATGAGACCACCATGGGCCATCATGCGGCGAATGCGGATCGCCTTCTTGATCGCTGTAAGCATGGTGACGACGATGATTCGCAGTCCAAAGAATCGGCCCGCCTTCGCCAGCCAGCGTCCCGACGACAGCGATCGAGTTCCGCAACCAACGTGGCACCACGAAACCGGTATGCGTTAGCAGGCGATGGAAGCCCAAACAAATCCCGATTCCACCAGTGATCCAGTGGAAGACGAATGCAAGTATCAAACCCGACCAAGTAAACGTCCAGGGTGCCGCACAAGCCGCAACGTGAATCGCTATCAACCAAATCGCTGGTCCAATGTTTAGCTGTTCTTTTTCGTGATCGGGATCAATCTTTGGCTGTTTAACGCCAGCCGCGATCTCCGTTTCCACTTCATTAAACGGTTTGTCCCAGACAGCGGTTCCACCTGCTGGTCGAGAGGGTGGGGCGTCCAGAACGGAAGACTGATGATGAAAATGTACTGGCGGTTCGAAATGAGCCATGCCATGAATCCTTTGCAAATAGGCTTTGTTAATGGGCGCTGAACGGCGGTCAAACTACGTCCTCAGAGTCGTAATTCGCCTCAGCTTCGGCCACTAGCAATTAAACGCGAAAGCAATTTGCAAAGGTCCCGATCGAGTCAATCTTATGTCAAAGCTAAGTAAAAACTAGCGAGGAATCACGCATAATGCGAGCATTTACTCGGGCAAACGACCTTCCAGAAGCTGCTCTTCCCATTGCTCCATCAGCGGCCAGTCAATGGCGCACGTACCGAAGTCCGACAAGTGCAAATAGCCTTTCAGCCTCTCGATCGATCGTCCAATCATGGCTGGTTCGCGACGAAACCAGGGCCCGTGGCTTGGTAATAACCACTCCACATCACTGTTTTGTATTCGCTCCAGCGATGCAATGAAGCCTTCTAAGTCACTTCCGTGATGGGCGTCGATCGCACCTACGCCGCCGTCACGGTAAATGTTGTCGCCGCTAAAGAGCAGATTGCCCATTCGGAAAGCGAGCTGACTGTCGGCATGCCCGGGGGTGCTCCAAACTTCCAGCTTTAGCTTTCCAATCTCGATCACGTCGCCGTCGTTGACTAGAACGTCAGTCTCCACCGGCGGCATCTCTTCGCTGATTCCTTGCGCTTCGATTTCGGCAAATGTTTGCAAGCGATCTCCGCGGCGAAGTAAATCTGCGGCCCGCGGGTGGGCCGTGACCGTGGTCTTCAATAAATTTTTGGCAAGTGCCAATCCTTGACCGTGATCGACGTCGGCATGGGTCGCAATCAGCGTTTTGCACTTGGAAAGCGGAAAATCCATATTCCGAATTAAGTCCACCAGCTCTTCAACGTGTTCTTGATATCCGATGTCAATCAACGCCCATTCATCTTCATCGTGAATCAGATAAACGTTGCAACCAATCAGATGACCGGCTTGGACATTAAGTTCAAGTACGTTGGGAAAGATGTATTTTCGTTCGAGCATAATTGATTCAGTAGACGAGTCGAATTCGATGATTTCGGTGCGCAAGCACCGCACAGCATATTCCCTAGCGAATCGCTTGCAAACCCATGAAAGCCTATTGCCGATACGGACGCTATAGGCCAGCGATGATTTCGAGCCGCGAAGTAAGGCAACCGCCCTTATCGCCGCGCGATAGATTCCAGGTATAGCGGCTCTCGTGCCGTGCTGGAACGAAGTTTTGTCCTGGTCGCAAATCGCCTTTCCAGCACTTAAGAGGCACTATTTAGTAATGCCCAGTTCACTTTCCAGGTGTGTCAAGCGCTGACGCATATCGGCGAGAATTTCTCGCAAGTCGGCCAATTCGCTCTGCAAAGCCGCAATCGTTTCGTTCTGCGAGCCAATTGATCCGGTCGTCTCGATGCGATTTGTCGATGCCATCGCCGATCGACTTGGGGAAGCATCTTCGGAGTCGTCTTCTGCGACACTGCCGCCGTTGTTAGCAATTTCCTGTCGTAGAAGGTTCAGTTCCCATTCTTCATAGAGGTTGTGTGACACCAATTGTCCGCGTCCGGGCGGAGTTAGCTCAACCACCAGGTTCCTCTCGAGCAGCCCTTTGAATATCCCGCTAAGCTCACCTAGGTCGGCGATTGGTTCCATCCGCGCAGCTCGGCCGCGGAGGTCCCCCAAGGTCTGTTCGCCGCGCAGCAGTAGTTCGGTCATTACGGCTGCTTCTAGTTTGCTGATGCCTAACCATTGATAGGCATAGTGACGGATCTTTTCAACGCGTCCTGAGCCTTGAACGATTGTCAAAGCCCCCATAACTCGCAGTTCGTCGATCGTCTTTTCGACTTGATCCGAGTTGTAGTTGGTGAGGGGAACTCGATTCGTCTTCTGATTGCAACCTGTGGTCAGGGCGGAGATGGTCATCGGGTAAGCGTCGGGAGTTGTTTTGGATTTCTCCATCAACGTTCCCAAGACTCGCCGTTGATTTTTCGTGAGTGGTCGCCACTGAACTGCGTTGGTCTCGTTTTCATTTACTTGTGAAGACATGGTCCATTCCCTTGGTTTGTATTGAGCCACTTCGCGATCGCGAGAGTCATTTTCGCAAATTCGGCCCAAGCGCCAAGGAGATGGAAATCGCCGCGCAAAGCGGCAGCCGTGGCGGGGGTGTCTTGGGCGATTTCGGGTGGCACTGCAGGCCTTTTATACCCGACCAATCATCAAGTATTGCTCCCCTGCCAGCTTCGTTCACTCACGAGAAGAGCTCGTGGGGGTCAAAAAGATGTGGGTTGTAGAAAGACGGCCGGTTTGTCCAGCAATTGGTTGTGAGAGTGCGTTTTTGAATTTGTTTAGCAAAACCAGATTCTGAGACACTAGTTGCGGTTTGCCTCAAACTCTAAGACAATGCGATTTCTGCAAAATAGGAAGATACGTAAGGTTTGAAGAATGCTTGCCAAGCTAAAAACGTTTTCTCTTTTAGGCATCGAAGCGGTGGAAGTCGATGTCGAAGTCGATGTTTCAGCAGCGGCACTTCCCAAGACGGTTCTGGTGGGCTTGCCGGAACAAGCGGTCCGTGAAAGCACGCATCGGGTCGAGCGAGCGCTCGTGAATAGTGGTTTCGTTAGGCCGCATGACCGCGTCGTCATCAATCTTGCGCCAGCCGAATTGCCCAAACAAGCGGCTTCGTTCGATCTGCCAATTTCGCTCGGGACTTTAATTGGTAGCGGACAATTACAAAGCGATATGCTTGAGCAGTATGCGATGGTCGGTGAACTCTCATTGGAAGGGCAAATGCGCCCGGTAAAAGGAGCTTTGTCGATGGCGACGGCTGCCAAGAACTCGCCTGGCATTCGTGGTTTGATCGTACCGCGAGAGAATGCACAGGAGGCCGCCGTCGTCGAAGATCTAGAAGTTATTCCAGTCAGTACTTTAAGCGAAGCAGTCGGTTTTCTCTCGGGCCAATTACAAATCGAGCCCGTGCCATCGCGTTTAGATGAATTGTTTGAAACTTATTCGCACTACGAAGTCGACTTTAGTGACGTTCGTGGTCAAGACATGGCCAAGCGAGCGTTATGTATCGCTGCAGCCGGTTCTCATAATCTTCTTATGCTTGGACCTCCGGGGTCGGGCAAGACGATGCTTGCAAAGCGGCTTCCGACTATTCTTCCGCAATTAACGGCTGGTGAATCGATCGAGACGACTCGGATCTACAGTGTGTTAGGCAGGCTAGCTCCGGGGCAACCGTTAATGGCTCAGCGCCCGTTTCGTTCGCCTCATCATACTATCAGCGACGCGGGGCTTGTCGGTGGAGGTTCGCCGCCAGCGCCGGGAGAGATCTCACTTTCGCACAACGGCGTGCTCTTCCTAGACGAACTTCCGGAGTTCAATCGGAAGACCTTAGAAGTGATGCGACAGCCTCTTGAAGATCGCGTTGTTACCATTTCCCGCGCGCTTCGCAGTACGACCTTTCCCGCGGACTTCATGTTGATTGCAGCGTTGAATCCGTGTCCATGCGGTTACCGAACCGACCCGCGTCGCCAATGCAATTGTACGATTCCGCAGATCGAACGCTACATGAGCAAGATCAGTGGCCCGCTACTCGATCGCATCGACATTCATATCGAAGTACCTGCGGTTCCATTTAATGAGTTGACTGGGAACCAGCCAAGCCTGAGCAGTGCTGAAATGCGTGAATCAGTCATCCACGCACGTGCCGTGCAAGCGTTACGATTTTCTGGAAAGAATGTGCGGACCAATGCCCAAATGAGCAGCAAACAATTGCGCCAGTTTTGTCCTTTGGGAACCGCCGAGCGGAATTTAATGCGTGATGCGGTAACCGAAAACGGTCTCTCCGCTCGCGCTCATGACAAGATCCTTCGCGTGGCTCGTACGATTGCCGACTTGGAGCAGAGCGAGCAAATTCAAGCGGTGCATATTTGCGAAGCAATCAACTATCGCATGCTCGACAAACAAATCTGGGCATAACCGCACTTTCGATCACTGCCAAGTTCAACGTGCTGCGACTCCGGCGCAAATAATCCTGGTCTTCAGTTGTGCAGTCGCGAATGTTCAAACCAATGACCTCTTGTCAATCGCTTTGTAACCTTTTTGGCAGCTCGGAGGAGGATCGCTTGCCAAGCACTCGAGCCAAAGAATTCCAGTGCCTCGACGTCAGATTGAAAGTTGATCGGAGCGAGGCCCGTCGCGATGCAAGAGCAGGTATCCGCTAGGCTGGTTGTGATCACGTTACGACCGAGGCGAGCTCGGTCGGGTCACATGGTACGCGGTGTGTTGCGATGGATTTGCGACCAAATTTCTCCAGTCCGCTTGCTTTGGAGTGAGACAGAAATGACTGATTCTCAATCGGAAACGTTAAAAACATTTGCAGCAGCCAAGTAGCATTTTTCTGCGACCGCAAAATTTGTCTTCAACTGCCAATTGCAAATCGAAGAGCTCCAGTGACGGTTCTGTGCTGTGCTGGTTGCTGTTTGCGATTAGAATAGGTCCCCTCCCGCCAGTTACCCCCGTTCCACGAAAGGTACGACGCTCATGCGTTGGACATCTGCTGTAAACGCTATCATCCTGCCATTGGTCCTTGCCTGTACTTTGATTGCTCAAGACAAACCTGCAACCAAATACGAACCGCACCCAGACACGTTTCGGCACGAAGGTGTCCCCGAAGGCAAGATACTCGGGCCCTTCCAATGGGAAAGCAAAATCTATCCCGGGACAACGCGAGAATATCATCTGTACGTGCCGGCTCAGTACGAAAGCCAATCTTCAGATGCCAAGCCAGCTTGTGTCTTTATCGTCCAAGACGGGATCGGACGCGCACGCGATTGGAAGCTGCATGAAACCATGGATAACCTGATCGCCGAGAAATCGATGCCAGTCACGATCGGCATCTTTATCAACCATGGGCAAGTCGCAGTGGACACGGAAGATGCGCAGCCCCGGTTCAACCGTTCGTTCGAATACGATTCGCTAGGGGATCGTTACGCAAGATTCTTGCTCGAAGAAATCTTGCCCGAAGTCGCCAGAACCTACAACATCAGTTCAGATCCAAACGATCGAGCCCTTGGTGGAGCTAGCTCGGGTGCAATTTGTGCATTCAATGCCGCTTGGGAACGCCCCGATCAATTTCGGCGTGTGATGTCGACTATCGGAACGTACGTTGGACTTCGTGGAGCCGAGGAGATGGCAACGCTTGTTCGCAAAACGGAACCCAAGCCGATTCGAGTATTTTTGCAAGACGGATCGACGGACCTCAATATCTACGCCGGTGATTGGTGGAATGCAAATCAAGGCATGCTGACGGCGCTGACTTACGCTGGCTACGAAGTCGAACATGCTTGGGGCGACGGTGGGCACAACGGCGAACAGGCCAAAGCGATCATGCCCGATGCTCTGCGCTGGCTTTGGAAGGACTATCCCAAGCCAGTTTCCGCTGGGTACAACGACCGAGGCCGAATTAACGTCCTGCGAGAAGACGAGGATTGGAAGATCGTAAGCCAAGGCCACCAATTTACCGACGGACCTGCAGTCGATGCAGAAGGCCGAGTCTACTTTGGAGATGTATCGGCTGACAAAATTCACCGCATCGAACTTGATGGAAGCGTCAGCGAATTTGCATCCCAATGTGGTGGCCCAAGCGGGCTGATGTTTGGCGCTGACGGGAGTCTTTATGCATGTGCCATTAATGCAAAGCAAATTGTCAAATTCGACGCTCAAGGACAAAAGAGTGTTTTAGTTTCTGACACAGGTTGTAATGACTTGCTCGTTATGCGGCACGGATTGTACTATACCGATCCATCGACCAAGTCAGTTTGGTTTGTCACGTTTGATGGACAACGAACCAAGGCCACCGATATCGTAGAATTTCCAAATGGTATTACTGCGACTCCTGATCAGCAGTTTGTTTTGGTTTCGGACTACGCTGGGCGTTTTGTTTATAGTTTCGCCGTGGGAGAGAATGGCGCTCTGATCGCTGGCCAACAGTATGGTTACTTGCATCTGCCTTATGGGAGCGGCAAGAGCCAAGGTGATGGAATGACTACCGACAGAGATGGAAACATTTACGTCGCGTCGGCGCTAGGAATCCAAGTGCTTGACCAGCTTGGTCGTGTCAACTTGATCATCAACAAACCGCAACGAGGGGCATTGCCAAATCTCGTATTTGGTGGCAAGGAAATGCAGACAATCTTTGCGACCTGCGGCGACAAGGTTTTCGCAAGGCAGACGCATGCGACCGGAGTGCGGCCGTGGCAATCGCCCGTGAAACCTCCGAAGCCTGGCTTGTAAATACACGATCCATCACCATAAAGTCGGCGTGCGTAAAGCCCGCTGATTTGGGGGCTCTGGATTCAGATTCAGGATCGCATTTACGCCGACAAAGCAAACAGAGGGTGGCAATTGTTCGGTTTTGGCACTGTCCGAAGGCTGCGAATTGACTTAGTATCTTTGAAAACTTGCTAACCCGAACTCTGCTGTCCGAAGTGTAAATGTCTGAAGAACTTGAGAATTCCTCGCCGGAATTAAATCTGGAACCTGTCGTTTTGCCGCCGCGAATCGAAGAACAGCGGCTGCTGGAAATAGCGTTGGAACTGCCTGGTAGTCGCATTTCGAGCATTTCAACCGGTCGCGCGCAGGCTGCCCAAGCGATCGCTGTTAGTCGGCCCGATGCGACTGTTCATGCTTGGTATATCGATGCCTATCGAACTCAGAAAGCGATTGAGCATTCGCAAGCACCAGCAAATCTGACTATCGATTGTCGGGCGGATTGGCCAAACGAACAGTTCGACCTTGCGCTCTTGCCATTGTCGATGAGCGGTGAAGTTGAACTGACTCGGGAGTTGTTGCAGCAGGCGTACACTCAATTGCAGATTGGCGGTCATTTGGTGGTGTCCGTCGACAATCCAAAAGATAAATGGCTTCACGATCAGATGAAGAACTTTGACAAGAGTGTTAAAGTGCGAGCCTTCGAAGATGCCATGGTCTACTTTGTAAAGAAGTCATCGGAGCTCAAGAAGCAAAAAGACTTCAGTTGTGAGCTGGCTTTCAAGGACTGTGATGTGTTGGTCAAGCTAGTCACACGCCCTGGCGTTTTTTCTCATCGGCAACTCGATAACGGAGCCAGGCAGTTGTTAGACGCCATCGACGTCTACCCGCAGTCGAGCCTGATTGAAATTGGGTGTGGCAGCGGAGCGGTATGTATGGCAGCGGCGATGCGTGAGCCATCCGCCACGGTAGTGGCGATCGACAGTAACTCCCGCGCAATTGATTGCCTAAATCGAGGGATTCGGCTGAATGGAATTGAGAATTTGACAGCCAAGCTGAATCATGACGGCCAGCTTGACGAGGCAGGCACATTCGACATGGCGTTGGGTAATCCGCCTTACTATGCCGATTTTCGAATTGCCGAGCACTTTATACAAACAGCGCTCAATGCTTTGCGAGTTGGCGGGCGATTAGTTTTAGTAACGAAGCAGCCGCGTTGGTATCGCGAAAACCTGCCAAACTTTATGGACGAAGTCGAAGTCTTCGAGTCTCGCCGCTATTGGATAGCCTCCGGCGTAAAACCAGCGGAGTGAGCTTGAATAATTTTGTTCGCCTAACGCAGGGCTGCTTGCGTGTTGCTGGCGATCGCTGTTGGTGTTGTGCCCATTGCCTGCAACTGAAGGGCCTGAACAAGGCTTGCGGGCGCATCGGGGATTTCTAAAACGCGTTGGTTACCATCAGCATCGCGGACAATCACAGTCAAATTGCTGTTCGGCGACTCATTTAAGCGCGTCGAAGTGCCTGAAACCTGCGACTGTGGACGATGAGGGAGCGTGTCTGGGAAACCGTCTGCGTGTGGAGACGCAAATGTCAAAGCGGGAGTTTCGTTGGCAGAAGATGGAGTTGAGCTTTCGTGGTTGGCAAACTGAACGGCAGGGGAAGCGGTCTTGTTTTGGTACAAACGTTCGAGCCCAAGCTTGGAAAGCTGTTGGTAGATCACAGCCGGTGCTGAATATAGCCCTTCGTCCAGCTCCCCGTCGGCAGCATAACAAACGCCAATCAAGCGTGATTGCGAATCGAACAAGCCCCCGCCGCTTCGACCTTGTACAGGCGCACCTGAGACTTCCACGTTCGGCGGACCCAGGTAACGATTCAATTTTGATATGCGTGAGTCGCGACGGCTCGGGTCCGATCCGTGATCGCAGCCAATGCTGAATACGGTCTCACCTTCCTGCAATGATTCCCCAGCAGGTCGCAGCACCACTTGAGCTACCGGCGATGGCGAGCGGAAAGTTAGCAGTCCGATATCGATCTGATCGCATTCATAATCGACAACCGATGCGGGGAACTGCACCGATCCACCGTCCTTCCAGACCTCTACAGTTATCGACGAGCCGCTCCGGACGTTCCGAAATAAATGTCCGCAGGTCATCACCAGCACGTCTTCGCCATGTTGATCGATGATTGTTCCTGTTCCGAATGCAATGCTATTGTTCTCGTCGACACGGATGCGCACCGTAGCGTCCATCGGATTCACAGCTTGCGCCGGAGCTGCGCTCGCAGCGGGACGCTGGAATGTTGCTTGAGAAACCGTGTTGGTGTTTGAAGTTGTCGAGGCCTGCCCGCTGCCATTGCCAGCGTGCAGCGGCGGAAATGGGCCGCTCGATGAGCGGTCCGACGGCTGTGTCTCTTGGCGAGCGAGTGACATAAGGGGCAGATCTTCATCGCGGCTGGTCGACGCGCGATCTGACGCAAAACCAGTTGCGGCATCTGAGATGCTCCGTTTAGCAGTAGCTGGGGCAGTCAGCGTCGTGAACTTGCCCAAACGCGATCGCAGTTCCGACTCGTCAATCGTTCCGATGATGCGATCGACTTCTTTGCCGTCGCTTATAAGAATCAGCGTCGGCAGTCGCGTTACTTGCCAGCGTTGTACCAGTGAAGCTTCTTTGTCGGCATCAATTTGACGAACGATCAAACCCTCTTGGACAAATCGTCCTAGGATTGGATTCAGTTGCTGGCACGGCTGGCACCACTTTGCCGTAAAGTCCATAAGGACAACATCCGCAGCATGGACCTTCAATGCTAGCGCACTAACGCAGCAGATCAATATCGCGAGTTTTCTGAGCCACTGCGTCGATAGGGAAACCATAAACGGATCCTCCTTGATCCGAATCGTTTTGAATCTGGTGCAAAGCCGTTGCAATCATCCTTGATCAGCATAGACTTTGAAAGCAACCTTATTTGCTGTCATTGCATGTGAAGTGCTTCGGTCGGAGTTTCGGTAGTTTGGGGCAGTTGGCACAAGTCCAATACTTTAACAATTCTTTCAAGATTTCGAAAACTTCGGCTACTACTAGCTGAGCATGGCCTTCCAAAATCGTTTTTGGAAAGAACACTTGCTGCATCGCTACAATTTTTACACCTAAAGGAGTTGCACACATCTGATGGAAATTTGGCAAGTCACAACCACGTTGCCTTCTGACGCTGATGCGCAGCGGATTGCCAAGCGTCTTGTAACGGAGCGATTGGCCGCTTGCGTGCAGATCGATGGTCCCATTCGCAGCATTTACTCGTGGCAGGATGCGCTCGCAAACGAAACCGAATGGCGATGCACGATCAAGACCGTGCAATCACGCGTCGACGCCTGCTTTCAGTTGCTGCGCGAGAATCATCCTTATACCGTACCCGAAATTTTGGCATCGCCGATCGCTCAAATTGATCCAGACTATGCGGCCTGGGTGGCGGGGCAAGTGAAACAATGAACGTATCTCCCGACTTTCACGTTCAACTCTATTGTCACCCCAAATCAACGCCTCAAGAAATGGGCGAGATCACTTATCAAGGCCGAAAGTTGCGTCAGGCAGTTCAGCCGACCAAGACAGGATTCTTTGAATGTTCGTTTGAATCGCTGGTGGCCCAGATGCTGAAGTGGAGTGGTGTCTATGCCGAGTGGGATGGTTCTTGGAGTTGGACGGCAACCGAAAAGAACGAAACGGGACGGCCGGCTTGGCGACTGGAGGGGATGATGTACGATCGCGACGAGCACGTTTTTTACATCGAGATGCAAGGGCAGTGCACGCTGTCAGCGTGGCGTACGATCGTCGATGCCTTGCAACTTTCCGCCGAGCAGCAGCTAGGAATTTGTTTGACCAAGCAAGGATGTTGGGTCGAGCCGGCTAGTTTCGAGGAATGGCTGGAAAAATCGTAACTTCGGCGAACGTTTTGAACTCCGCGGGGTTGCTATCGTAAGCAGAGGGTATCAACCTAAGGAAACGCGCAGTCCCGTCCTCAAGCAAAGGCAATCCCAGCAGTGATGAAAAAGTCGATCCGATTTCTAAATAAGTCCTTGGCCATGGCATTTCTAGGCACTGCGGTGTTGTCGGCCACATTGGTATCGATCGCGCAAGCCGATGGAACCGAGTGGCCAACTGAGCGAGGCGGGATTGGGTCTCAAGGTCGTTCCGAAAGCAAGATGCCGACGTCTCTGCAGGAGATATGGACCTATGAAGTTGAAGGTGGGGCGTTCGATGCAACGCCTGTGGTTGCGGTAGACCGAGTCTTTTTGTGCGATGCTGATGGTGAAGTTCACTGTTTGAATTTGGCTGATGGGTCACTTGTTTGGAAGTCCGAAAGTGACAGCGGCTATCTTGCTGCCGCGGGCTATCATGACCAACGGTTGATAACAGTTGACTATGATGGATTCGTTCATTGCCTGGATGCAACCAATGGAAAAGAGTTGTGGAAGTTCGAAACGCAGGCTCAAATCGACTCTGGTGCAAACTTTTATAAAGATATGACGCTGGTTACCAGCGAAGACGGAGCGCTATATGCACTTGCACTCAGCGACGGTGCTTTGCGGTGGAAGTACGAGACTGGCGATCAGCTCCGGTGCTCGCCGACAATCGCTGGCAACCTTACATTCCTGGGTGGATGTGATGGCGAGCTGCATGTCGTTGATCTAGACAAAGGGGAATCGACCGGTGTTACTTTGCCCCTAGACGGTCCGACTGGTTCAACGCCTGCGGTCACAGGTGATTTGGCGATTGTGCCAACGCACAGCGGCGCAATTATCGCGTTCAATTGGAAGTTAGGTAAAGAAGTTTGGCGATTCTCCGATACCAAACTGACGGAGGAAGTACGGACCTCGCCGGCAATCAACGACGATACTATATTCGTAACGCCACGGAGCAAACGCTTGCTGGCGTTCTCCAGCAAGTCAGGTGAGCTCAAGTGGGAGCATGTGTTGCGAAAGCGATCGGACGCGTCGCCAGTCTATGCGGACGGGCGAGTCTGGGGAGCGGCGGCCGACGGTAAAGTCTTTGCCTTGGATGCGAAGACAGGAGAAGAAACATGGAGCGAACAGCGCACAGGCGGTTTTTCTGCGTCACCTGCGATCGCGCAGGGCAAGCTGATCGTCGCTTCCGATCGTGGCACCGTCTATTGTTTCGGCGAGAAGCCATAAATGTTCGTAAATGTTCGTAGCACCGCCTTCAGGCGGAATCGATCGTAGTACCACCTTCAGGCGGAATCTGCATGCCTTTTCCATTACGCCCGCAGTTTACTTACATTTCTCAAACCGCATCGCAGCTTTTTCAGGGCCCGCCGCGAATACACCACGTTTTTAGGTAGCATTCGATTGACTGGGAGCGGTCCAGAAACGCCAGAATTGTTGTTGCCGCTGCGCTGATATGCTAAATTGGAGGTCTTGCACTGGAGCGGGTTTGGTGCTTCTGTCGGTTACTGTCCTGCTCTCATGTCCTTTTCTGTGCTGCTGTTCGTGACCTGTCGCTGGGAGTTTCGAGTATGCCAAAGTCCAAACTGTTCTTCATTGCGGGCGTCGTTTTGATCGTTGGCGGGTTAACTTTTTGGTGGGATGCTTCGCAGCGAGCCGCGAACGAGCGCTTGTGGCTTTTGCAAGAGTACGGAGAAACAGGGCTGGACGTCTCGCCCATCAAGAACGCTGAGGCAGCCAAGCTGAGCGAACTTGCGACGCATCGTGCCTTTCGAAGTGTCGAACCGATGTATGAAGGTCGCAAGTTGCAGCTCAACACTTACTGCCTCGCTCCTGATGGTAACCTTTGGTTATGCTGTGATGATACCAATCGAGGCCGTGTGCTGCAGATGACACCAGAAGGAGAGCTGGTCGGTCATATCGATCTCGCGTTTGTCCCAACGGCTATAAATTTTACTCCGGACAAAACGGTTTGTTATGTTGCCGGTGCCGACAAAATTGCCAAGCTTTCTGCGGCCGGGGAAGTTCAGCTCACAGTGGATTTGCCAAATGCCGCGAATGATCCAGAGAAGATTGAGCAGATTAAGGAACTTCGGAGACAGCAGGCCGAACAGCTTGCCGAAGCGTACGAACACCAACTGAAGCGGCTTGACTTTCAAATTGAACGGCTGGAAGCACAGATAGGGGGTGACGCGAAGGCCACGCCCCGTGTGTTGGAACGGGCGGAGAGACGGCTAGAGCTCTTGAAGGAGCAACGTAAGGAACTTAAAACTGTCGTGGACGGATCGGCTGCAGATGATGTTGTCCCAGTTTCGGAGGCATCGCAGAAAGTTACGGGGTTGGCTGTCACGAACCGCGACGTGTTTGTCGCAATTCTATCGATGGCCGATTATGGGTACGAGCTCCGACGATTTGATTTTGAACTCGCCGAATCGACGGTTGTCAATCGCGATCTGAGCGGCTGTTGCGGACAGCTTGACATTCAAGCGGATGGAGACGAGCTGCTGGTTGCTGAGAATACCAAGTTCGAAGTCGGACGATTCGATCGCGACGGGAATCGAATTTCGGGCTTCGGAAACCGCGCTGGTCAAGACTTTGAAGGGTGGGGCAGTTGCTGCAACCCAATGAATATTCGATGTGATGCCAATGGCAATATCTTGACGGCTGAATCGAGTATTGGGCATATCAAACGCTATGACAAGCAAGGCAACTTTATTGAGTATGTCGGCACGGCAAAAATCGGCGGCGGATGTAAGCATGTAGCCATTGCTCATGATTCCACTCGAGATTGGTACTACTTCATGAATATTGGCGGCAACAATATTTCTGTGCTGTTGCCCAAAGATCAGGCCGTCGGAGAGACAAAGGAAGAGAAGGAGGCAAGACTTGCCAGTGACAAATTTGGCAAGAAGTTATTGGGAACATGGGTGAGCGATCGAAAATCTGAAGCTTCTTCGGAAAACGACTACACGATGGCGAGCTACATTCTGGACCAATACAAATCATTCCAATTGCTACCCGAGGGCGAGTTCAGCACCGTGGTCGCAACTACGCCAGTAAATGTTTCCGACAGTACCAAGAAGATGCTCGAATCTCTGATGGGCGAAGGTCAAACGGCTGTGATCAGCGGCGAGCGAAGCTGGGAAATCGTCGGGGGAACGAGCGATTCAGTCGACTTCGTGATTGTCGAGCAGGGTGTGGCTTCGTTCGGTGCCACAGTGCGTTTTCTGAGTGAAGACGAGGCGACGTTCGATTGGTTCTATGGAGATCGCGCTTCAAAGCTAGATAATGCTTCAATCAGATTCAAACGTACGGCGCTTGCCAAGCAAGACTCCTCAAATCCATAGCCATACGAATCCATAGCTGAGACCCAGCGGTAGATTGCTTTCCAATGTTCCTTCAAGTCATACGAGGTTTCGCATGTTTTTTCGAATGATGAGCGGTGTAGCATTGTTGGCAATGCTTCAAGCGGCAATGCTAAACAGCAGCATGCATACCGGCGGGATTTTCGCGGTAAAGGCAATCGCCCAAGAGGAACCAGCGACCGATTGTTGGAGTGCACCCATCCCCTTTGGATCCTGGGTTCAAGCATCGGCAGACCCTTTGCAACTCGTAGTAATGGACCCTCTCGCTGGACCGCTCGCGTGTGATTGTGTGCAAGGTTATGCGCAGCGAAAATACGAAGCTTTGGCTGCTTACATGACCGAGAAGCTTCAGCGTCCGGTGGAAGTAGCTTGGTCGGAATCGTTGGCGACGGCCATGAAAGAAAAAACAGACGGCAAGGCCGACATTATTATTGGCAAAGAGTCCGTCGTGCGTATCGAGGCCGAACGGCAAAAACTGAAAGTTCAACCGTTGGCCTCGCTGACGGACAAAGAGGGAAGTACGACGCAGCAGGGGTATTTCGTGGTTCGGCGCGAGTCTTCGGCTGCCTCGCTGCTGGATCTAGAAAACCACACGATTCTCTTCGGGCCCGATACTTGCGATGAAAAATGGACCGCACCAAAACTTACGCTTGAGGAATGGGAAGTGTCCGTTGCTGCTGATTCACGAGCCTGTGACGCTTGCAGTGTCGCTGCCAAAGAATTGATGGCAATGGAACCAAACGCGAAAGCCGCAGCAGTCATCAGTAGTTATGCTGCGCCGCTTTTGGAGGGTTGCGGGAACATCAAAAAGGGTGACCTGCGAATCGTCGGAAAGACCGAACCGGTTCCGTTCGTCACCGTTTTCGTCAATTCCGCAGTGCCTGAAGCCACGATCCAAGCGATTCAGCAAGTCCTTTTTGAAGCAAAGAGTTCGGAACTGTTGACGGCGATCGAAAGTAAGGAGGGTTTTGTTCCGTACGATTTTTCGAAAGACTCGTCGCCTTCTGTTGCTGAAGGTCGGTCATCGAAATAGCCACGCGAACCGCTCAGGTCGTATTGGCATGGCTGAGCTTAACAAGAGATTGGTTCTGTTTCCCTTATGCGTGTTATCGCTAGTGTTTATAGCTTGCTGGGCTTCCTTCTCGTCCTCGGCATGCTAAACGAGCAGACTGTCGGTCAAGAGCTGTCTGGTTGGGCGTCGTTCCGGGGTGCAAACCGTTCGGGACATTCTGACGAGTCGCTTGGGGCATGGAGCCAACCGCAGTTGCTATGGACTGCGGACTTGCCGTCGGCTGGGATCGGCGGTGTGGCGGCAACGAGCGAATTCGTCGTGGCGTCATCGCGGAACGCGGCAGATGATCAGGACGTCTTTACCTGTTTCGATGCTATCTCAGGAGCCGAACTTTGGAAGTTCTCTTACGATGCGCCAACTGCATTGGACTATGGTAATTCGCCTCGGGCGACGCCCTTGATCGTCGATCCGTACGTCGTGACGTTGGGAGCGACAGGTGTTCTGCGCTGCGTCGATATCGATAGCGGCGACAAAGTTTGGGAAAGGGACTTGGTCAAAAGTTTCGGTGGTACCATGCCCGATTGGGGCTACACTGCGTCACCGTTGCACACGGAAGGAAGGATTGTTATACAAACGGGTTCTCCCGAGTCGAATGTGGTCTTGCTTGAGTTAGACTCGGGTGAAACTCAATGGCTATCAAACGGAGGGAAATCTTCGTATGCATCTCCCATCGAATATTCCATGCGAGGTTCCACGCACATCATTAGTTATAACGATGGTGATCTGGTCGGATATCTTCGAGAAACTGGAAGTCAAGCTTGGTCGATTCCCAAAAAATTGCTACCGGGGTTTCAAGTGCCGACGCCGATTGTTGAACGAGGTTTGCTGATTACTGTAAACGAAGACAGAGGGGTGAAGCTTTTTAAATTGCCAGTAAACCATGCGGCGCAACCGGAGGTCGTTGCAACTTCCGACGCAATTTTGTCCGATATGCATTCACCAGTTGTTGTAAACGGGCTCTTGATTGGTATCGACGCGAACGGGCTAGGTGGGTTGGTGGGGCTCGATCTGCATGCGAATTTGAAAGAAGTTTGGCGGCTGAAGGATGAGAGGCTTCACGGCTATGGTTCGCTGATCGCGTTGGCCGATGGTTTGATCGTAGTGACCGAGCATGCGGAATGTCTTTTCGTGAAATTCAGCGATGGTAAGCCGCACATCGAAGGTGAAGCGACTTTTGGTTTTCAAGAGCGGAACATGTTTGCGCACCCGGCCTTTGTGGATGGCGTGCTCTACGTGCGGTGCCAAAAGTCGATTCAAGCATGGTCATTAGGAGCCGAAAGTCTACAAAAGTAGCCAGATTTGACGGTATTGCAGAACTTTAGTGTCGGAGCGGGTTCCCAGAATTCGTGGGACTACTGCAAATATCCTGTGCAAATGGGTGGTTCGATGATTTCTGCTCGGTAAGATGTTAGTATGGTCCGTCCCGCCCAGTTCCAGCTCTAATCGCGATCCGATTTTGGTCTCAGTTGCTGGCTTGCAAAAATACTCTCTCGCTTCATAGGTAACAGTAATGTCAACCGACACAGTCAAAACAGAAGTCGGTAGCTATTTCATTTCGAACTATCCCCCATATTCGCAGTGGAGCGAAGACTATCTGCCCGACATCAAGGCTGCCCTGGCTAACCCACCTGTCGCAGATACGCCGTTGGGACTTTACTTGCATATTCCTTTTTGTCGGAAGCGATGCAAGTTCTGCTATTTCAAAGTCTTTACGGACGTCAATGCAAAAGAGATCGAGCGGTATGTCTCGGCGCTATGCCGCGAAATTGAGATTGTCTCGCAACAGCCGGTGATGGGCAATCGACCTTTCCGATTCGTATATTTCGGTGGTGGAACTCCTAGCTTCCTGTCGCCCAAACAACTGAACAGTTTGGCCGATCGCTTGCGAGCCAATATATCTTGGGACAAGGCTGAAGAGGTCACGTTCGAGTGCGAACCCGGAACTTTGAGTGAGACCAAGGTCAAGACCTTGCGCGAGATGGGGGTTACGCGACTGAGTTTGGGCATCGAAAACTTCAGCGATGCAATTCTCGAAGAGAATGGTCGCGCGCATTTGAGCCGCGAAGTCGACAATGCATGGAAATGGATCCGAGAAGCCGGATTCCCGAATGTGAACATCGATTTGATTTCGGGCATGGTGGGAGAAACTTGGGACAACTGGAAAGAGAATATTCGGCGTACGCTGGAACTGTCGCCGGAGAGCATTACGATTTATCAGATGGAACTTCCGTACAATACGGTCTATTCCAAAGACTTGTTAGGCAACAACAAGGAGTCGCCCGTTGCAGATTGGCCTACCAAGCGTGCTTGGGTTGAACATGCGTATGACGAATTCCGCGCTGCAGGCTATTCGATCAGTAGTGCCTACACACTGATCAAGGACAAATCCAAAGTCAGCTTCAGCTATCGCGATCATCTGTGGCGCGGCGCTGATTTGCTGGCAACCGGTATCGCAAGCTTTGGTCATGCAAGCGGCGTCCACTACCAGAATCGGCCCGAGATGCCTCAATACCTTGATTCGCTGCTTGAGCGAAGCGAGCTGCCTCTGGGACGAGCCTTTGTACCTACGGCACATCAGAAACTGATTCGCGAAATGGTGCTACAGCTTAAGAGCGGAGTGCTTCATACCAAGTATTTCCAGGACAAATTCAATGTTGATATCATCAGCGAATGGAATGATGTTTGGCAGAAATATGCTGAAGAAGGCTTGCTGGGCTTTAACAACGATCGTGTCGATCTAACAACAGCGGGTCTACTTCGCGTCGATTCGCTGTTGCCTGCATTCTTTGAAGAAGAGCATCGCGGGGTTCGCTATACATGACCGAAACGCTCACGTTTATGATGGGCGAGTTTGCTGCTGAAATTCCAACCGATCGATCTTACATTCGCAATCACATGTGGACGATACCCGTCAGTGATGGCGTTTATCGATTCGGATTCAGTGCCTATGCAGTGCGGTTGCTGCAAGATATCTATTTCATCGATTTCGATGTTTCCGAAGCTACGCCTGTTTCGTCCCGGCAAGAGATTGGTTCCATCGAAAGCAAGAAAGCCGAAAGCGGAATCTATTCGCCATGCGCTGGTACCTTGCAAAACATCAACGCCGAAGTGATCCGAGATCCGTCGGTTATCAATGTCGATAAGTATGGTGAAGGCTGGCTGTTCGATATTGAAGCGACCGAAATCGCGACGCTGTCTGCGCAAGAGTATCTGGTGCATTTGGTTGCAGTTTGGGAAGTAGCGCAGCGGACAATCAAAGGTCAGGCAAATACCGAGTAGGATATGCACCAGTCGAACGGCGAAAATACGGTTGCTTACTTTAACGGGCAGTGGAGACTGAGAAAGGACATCCACTGGGAATTGCATGATGTTGGCCCGATGATGGGTGCGATTGCCGTCGAGCGTCTGCGCACGTTCAATCAACAGCTTCCGCCATTGGAATTGTATCGCAAGCGATTTGACCGGAGTGTGCTGGAGGTCGGCGCCTCGGCTTTGCAAGAGGGAGTCTTCGCGCAAATTGCAGCGGATTTAGTCGAGCAGAATCGAAGTTGGGTTCAAGAACAAGGTGACGCAGCAATCGGCTTCCTTGCCTCGGCCGGAATGCAGAACGATGTTGAGGGCCGCTCCACTGTGATGGCCTTCTTAGAGCCTTTGCCATGGAAGCGACTCAGCGACTACTACTTGCATGGTGTTTCGATTGTCGTGTCGACAGTGCGAAATGTACCTGACGCTTGCTGGCCGGTAGCCGCTAAAGTCCGCAGTCGATTGCATTACTTTCAAGCTCAACGCGAAGCACAGGTCGTAAATTCTAGATCGATCGCACTTTTGCTCGATCTAACTGGAAACGTAACTGACACAGCCCTGGCGAGTCTCGTAGTGAATCGAAGTGGCGAATGGTTCGCGCCAACTGCAGATGCAATACTGCCAAGCGTCACGCAGTCGCGTTTCGAGTCGCAACTGGCTGAGCAATTTTCGATTCGCAAACGTCCGATTCCGATCGGAGAAATGTTGGAAGCAGATGAAGCGGTTTTGCTAGGTACGACCGGTCAGATACATGCGGTTGCGAACGTTGACTTAAGTCGACATGGGCTGGGTGGTCGTAGTTTGCCTGGTATCGATGGAAACGCTTACAAAGCACTCCTGGCGGCATGGAAGGGGCAGGTCGGCTTCGATTTTGAAAAACAAGCCATCGAGCGAGCGTCACAGATTTCTGAGGTTGGTTAGCGGTTGTTGCGATTTTGCGGGCAGGGAGGCCGGTCCTTTCACGTAACAATGTGGCAGATGGGGACTTTGCTGGTTCAAAAGCCTGCGGGGTTTGCGTAAAATGTAGTGCTGGGCCCGCCTCGTTTTCGCGTGGAAGCGACCCTCCCAACATCGAGAATCTGCAAGCCTTCCAGTAAATCGAGCTCTGGATAGCAAGTTCGCACTGACCAGTATTTTATAGTTCGATCAAATCAACGTTTGCCAGCAACCTGCTCCTCATCTCAGTTTACTTCAGCCGTTTTCCAGAAGGCTGGAGTACTTTACATAAGCTACCTGTGACGATCATCCCCATGTTCTTCCAAAAGCTCGTCACACTCCTATACCAACTGGGATGCAAACACAATTGCGTTCTGACTGCATTGGTGTTGGCCCGCTTTACGGTGGTACGATCTTGCTGGGCTGCCGTTTTCCTGATGGCGTCGGCGGCGGTGGTTTGCGTTGCTCAGGAAGGTGCCCCCGAAAAGGCTCCCCCGCTATCGCCACCTAACCCAGTGACGGCAGATGAACAAGCAGAGCAGGCCGAGGAGCTAGATTCCGACGGTACAGTCGAACTGCCTCGGATGCAATATGAAGTACTTCAGCGTATCGAGCGTTTTTTGAACGAGCAGTTGTTGTCTGCGGCAAATGCGACCGATCCAGTAACTTTGGAGTCGGTGAAGCTGAATGGCGAAGTTGAAAATGGATTTGTTAAACTTACATTGCAAGCAACTGCGCAGGTGCACCGTCCTTCGTTTGTTCCTGTCCGAATTCCACTCGGTCTTTCAAATATGATCGTAAGTGAATTCACATCTGCGGGCCACTTGGATTCCAGAATATTGCCAGCTAATGCCGACACGAGTGCGGCTTCCGAATTCCGCGACCCGCCGCCGCTAAACGGATCTCAGGCTCCGACCGCTTCCGCTGTCCAGTCTCAGTTGCTAGCCAGTATGGACACGGGCATCGTATGGGAGCTTTTTCCGGATACGCAGCGCGAGGTTTTCAAGGAAATCTTGACGAGCCCAGCCGAGCCACCTGGAGAGAACATCACGGGGAGAAAGTGCGAGCTGACGCTGAAAGGTTATATCAAGATTGAATCGAGCGGACGGAAAAGAACTGTTCAATTCGATCTGCCCAATGTTATCAGTCAGGCAACCATCAGCCTTCCCATGTTAGCCAACGATGTGACTTGGTCGGAAGGGCCTAACCAAAAATTGGAACTGCGCGAGCTCGAAAACTCGCTTTTGGTTGATCGAATCGGAATCGGTGATTCCAGCGAGCTTGCTTGGACCGAGTCCAATTCAAATAAGACGGTTCAGTCGACAGAAATTAAAAGTATCACCCGCTTTGAGGCGAGTTTGGATGGTACGGGGTGGGAAGCCCTGACGACGTTGGTCGTCAATTCGATTAGCGATGCTGGAACACGCGATTTTGAGCTGAGATTACCGCCTAACAGCGAATGGAAGCCTGTGACGGATTCTACGGTTCGGGCCGGATGGACGATAACGTTGCGTAACCCTCCGCCCAACTCCGACCAGGACCCTGCGCTAAACTCGGGCGCACGATTGCAGTTGCGCGTGACTGCCGAGGAGATCGCGAAGGGAACGAATCCGATTGAAATTCGCTGGACGTGGCAGCCGCCAGCCAAACTGGGGCAGGATTTTTCGCTTCAGACGATCGGTATTGAATCAGCGGAACGGCATGACGGAGTTATCGAGGTATTGCTTCCAGCTCAATCGCAACTGAAGTGGAAGACTGGTGAAAACAGCAGTTTAGTCAAGCGATCAATTGAGGCAGGTCCGACGGAGCTTCTGAACTACACGTTCAAGTTTTCGCGAACGCCGGTCGACATCACTGCGGCTATTCAAGAATCGGTAACTCAATTGCAGTATCGCCCAGAGTTCTTGGCTACACTGAACAGTCAAGCGATCGAGCTGACTGGCTTGCTCAACTTTTCTACTGACCCATCTCAAATGGTTGGCCTTGAGATTGAGCTTGGAGATTGGATAGTAAAGGATATTGTCTGGAACCAGAGCGGGCAAGCAATTGAATACAATCAAGATGCCAACGGTACAGTTCATTTTGATCCAGTGAGTCTTTATCGCCGCAGCGACCCAACAGGATCGGTCGCTACAGCAAATGGACGGGTTATAAAGTTGAGTTTGCTCAAGCCGCTGCCGGTGGATCAAGCCTCGGGCAATATCGACGTCGAAATCAAGCCTCCTTCGATTGTATGGCTAAATGATCAAGGCGAGGCTGTGAACGACGTTGGAAATGGTTGGTTAGCGATTGCCGCACCCAGTTGGCAGGTTCAAAAGCGAGCCATCCAACTCCAGTCATTGACCGCGGTAGAAGAGCAACCTCCACTGCTCGCAAGCATTCTAAAAGCGGAAGAGGTCACTCTTTTTCAGGCCTATCTTTTCAACGACCGGAGCGGCGCTCCCGCATGGAAAAGTACGTTACGCAGAAAGCCCAACCTCGCAACTCAAATGGTTGAAACCGATGTTCGGATTGATCAAGACAGTTATCGGGTACAAAAGACTTGGAAGATTCGTCAGAACAATTGGAAAGACCTGAAATTCCAGTTGATTGTGCCCGATGTGGTAGCCGCCGATCTTATTGCAACCGGCGAAGCAGTACCGCTACTATCTTCGTCTGTGTTTACACTGAATGGCGCACGAGTGCGTTGCCAAGTTGCTCCCGTCGAAGTTGACGCGGAAACGGACGAGTCTTTGCCTGCAAGCATTCCTGAAGGTTGGGTAGTCGTGCTACCAGAACTAGGTGAAACACCGGAGCAGTTCGATTTGCAGTTGGGCATGTCAGTACCTTTGCAGCCTAAAAATGAATCGACACCTGGCGGCAGTGCATCTGAAGTAGAAAGTAGTTCGCTTGAGATCCCGTATTTGCTTTCGGATAGTCCTTTGATGACTGTTGACAAGCATGTGAAACTAGCAGTGGACGCAGCTTGGAAGGCAGACTTCATCGCCAATGGTCGCGTTGTAACGGTGTATCCAGGACAAGTTGCTGAGCCGACATTGTTAGCGGATTCTGTCGGGCGATTACCGATGAAGCTTGAACGATTGGCTCTGGTGCGACCAGCGGCAGTTCAAATCAATCAAGTCTGGTTGCAAACAGCGCTTAATAATTCTGATCGTCGCGATCGTTGCGTCGTCGATTTATCGACTGCTGCTAGGCAACTCGAACTGGAGCTAGCGAATGCGGATATAAGCAATCTAACCAGCGTTTTAGTTGACGGACAACGCATCGAGCCGCAGCGTGTCGAGGGGACATCTTCTTTAATTATTATGCTGCCCCGATCACCCTCAACTGCAGTCAAAACGTCGCCGGAAAGCGAGGGCATTTCGCCGTCAAACGCGACCAATGATGTCGGACCAAACAGTGGCGATTTGCAGACGGTACTGCCGGCTGTCAGAAGGTATACCATTGAGATCTGGTTATGGTCCAGAGTTTCGCGAAACTATATCGATCGAGTGCCGGAAGTGCTTCCTCGCATCAAGGACGCGAATGAGCCAGCGCCGAAGATCTGGCAGGTATTGGTGCCTGAGTATGACCATTTATGGACTGCGTCGGCGCGTCTCATGCCTGAATATAATTGGCAATGGAACGGGCTTTCGCTGCAACGTCAAAGTGTTATGCAACAGAAGGAGTTGGAGCTTTTGACGCGGGCGACAGAGCAACCAGCGTTTGGAGTTGAAGCGAACCGTTACCTGTTTACTAATTTAGCTTCTGAGTTTGGTAAGGATTCACGGGAAAAAGCGCAGTATGTGTTTATCGTGCCTCGTTACGTACTGTTTGCGCCCGTTTGCTTGTTATGTATCGTTGTGACGTGTCTCTTGCTATATATTCCTGCACTGCGGACCGTGTGGATGTTGGGAGTTACAGCAGCGATTGCAACCGTTTTTGCAACGGTTTCAACCGATTTGGCTATTATCGTTACGCAGGCTATCGCTGCATCACTTTTCTTCGTCGCCGTGTTGTTGCTTTTGCGCTGGAGTATTCATCGGCGCGTTTATCAGCGGAGTGTGTTTGCCAATCGATCGAGGGGTGCGTCATCAGTCGTTGCGCCCGCGAACACAGTCGACTTTGGAACAGAAGGTTCCAGCGAAAATCGCAGCACTGATTCGTCTGTTGAGAGCTTTGGTCGAGGCCCTAACAGTATTGTCGGTTCGACGAAGTCCGTACAAATTGATTCAGCAGAGCGACATAAGCTCGAATCGCGAGAAGCAGGTGCGAGCAGTGTAGTTGAGGGGCTGTGAGCATGGTTTCAAAAACTAAATTGCGATTCAGTTTTCTCTCCAATCTTACGTTCGTATTCGTTGCGGTAATCTTCGTAGTTGCTGGTACTGCAGCGGCGCAGGAGAAGGCTGAAACTTCGTTGAACGATCCAAAAGAAGCGTCGTCGGCGTTGGAAACTCTCAAAGATGGCGGCTATCGATGGACGTTTGAGGATGTAAACGACGTTGACGCTCGACTAGGGGAGGGGTACCTGAAGCTGCCTTTCAAGGAGTTGCTCTTGAGCTTGGCGGCTAAGGAAGTTGTTGACAATAAAGTACTTGAATCTGCTGAATACAATGTAGAGCTAATCAACGACACTCTTTACGGCACGGCTGAACTGGCGCTTTCCGAAAATAGCCAGAACCTTTTTGAGCTTAAGCCATTTTCGCCTGCAATGCTTTCCCAGGAGATGCTTTCAAGCGTCGACAGTCATGGTGACGCTTGGGCCGTACCCAGCGGGTTTGGTCGCAATGGTCATGCTCAGTTTGAGGCGGCAGCAGGTGAACGGCTTAAGCTTGGATGGCAGCAAATGCCTCAGGCGACGTCAGTGGCATCTGACATCAAAGTGTACGAAATCTATTTGCCATGGGCTGCGAAAGCAACCTTCCGTGTGCTGATGCCAAGGGATTTCGAAGTCATCGAATCAAACGTTCCCGTGCGTCGGTCTGATAAAGAGTTTGCAAGTGTTTTCGCTCAGTTAATTGGAGCAAGTCCGTCTGACCAAGTTGATTTCTGGGAGTTTGAATGTGGTGCACAGACGCTGTTAAAAGTTGCGATACGCAAGAAAGAGTCGCTTCAACTCAATACGCAACTTCTGTTTAACTCCGAGCAACTAGATTGGATTGTTCAGAGTGCTGGCTTAGAGTTAAACGCTAGTTTCGTAATTGAAGATGACGCGACACCTTCGGTCCTTGAGCTGGAAATTGATCCTCGCGTGCGTATACGCAATTTGACCTGGGACCAGCAAAAGATCGATTGGTCGTTTGATGCTGAAGAAAATCTGATCCGTTTGTTGCCAGTTGAATCCGAGGGACAGGGTGTCACGACGCAGCACAGGCTGGTAATCTCTGCGTCTTCGTCTTGGCCACTGGATGTCCTTTCGAACGCAACGGATTTAGAGAATCGCCGTCTAACGACACTGCCTGGTATCCGACTTCATGGGGCATTAGCGATTGAAGGCCGCGGTTCGATCAGCTTACATTCTGACTGGGAGCTGGCAGATTTCGAACTGCATGATGCCGAGATAACATCGCGTAGTGGTACAACGGAACGTGGAGGGATGGGGCGTATCGACTTTTCCTGGGCTGTTCAAAAGCCGAATGCCAAGATGTTGCTCAGTCCTCGAGTGAGCCGTCCACGGGCTCAAAGCTTACTCTTGCTCACGAACGAGGAAGATATAGCGAAGGCTACGGCCTTTGTGAGGTTGAATCCAACGGCAGAACCATGGGATTTGCTTCACATGAAAGTTCTTGACTCATGGGAGCTGGAGTCTGTTCGGGCAATCAGTTCTGACATAAGTTTTCAAGCGCAGCCAATCGGAGACAAGCCCAATCATTTCGAGCTTGTGTGCCTTGCTGGGATTGAAAACCAGCGTGTTGATTTGGAGCTAAAGTTTCGGACAAGAACTGCTGCCGATACTGCTATTGCAAAAGGTAATGAGCAACTTATTGCAATGCCGCAATCAGTCCCCTTCGAAATTCTGGGAATTGAGCAAGCGTGCGCTGCAGTATACACACCGCAGCAAGGTTTCGTTTTCCACGAAAACGCAATGCTCTATGGATTGATGAATACCGTCACACTCGACGCGTGGCAGGAAAGCCTTGTTGACAGCAAAACGAAAAGCTTGACGGTAAATGTCGATTCACTACTGCTTCCGTCCGTTACGTTGGTACGGCAACCCCCGGACCTCTCGGTTCGAACTTTGCATCACGTCCGCGTTGATCGCGATAAAACTGAGTCTCGCTTCCTGATTGAATGCGTTCCTGATCAGGTTGGATTGGCAAGAATTGATGTGCATCTTCCAGTCGAAGATACTCCAGTTCTATGGCGTGTTCTTTCTGGCGATGGTTCTCAGTTGCAAGACTGGAAGAGCATGATACTAGGCGAGCGGCGCTCGGTCGGCGACATCGAAAATCAACGCGACGACAGCAGACCACTTGCCAGGTTTCGTTTCGATAAAGTGGTAAACGACGCTTTCATTTTAGAATGTGTGTATTCGAGTCGAATTAGTGAAGGTTCAATTCAGCTTCCGAAACTGGCGGAACTGACCAGCAAGCGAGATCTACTGCTATCAAACCAGAACATAAGTTTGCTTACGAGAGATGGAGGCAAACCGCTCGTGTTGCGAAATATCAGTGTGGAAGAGTCGAGTTTATTTGATTCGCTAGCTCGATCTTCTGCACTGTTGTTGGGCAAAAAACTGGAGGACGATTTTGATGCCTACGAACTGCCTCCATACGCGGATTCGATAACTTTCCGTGTCGCCGACGATATACCAGCTACACGCGTGGTAGATACATTGCACCAGCGTACTTACGTTCAACGGGACGGAAGTTTGCTTTTAGAGCAAGAAGTTTTCTTGGGTGGCACATTTGTAGAAGAGCTTTCTTTTCAATTGCCGGTAGTTTGGGATCTGGTCGAAATTGTAGGGGATGGCCAGCCATTGAATTACTCAAGCACCGTAGAGAGCGACAACAAAATTTGGAAAATGTCGCTTCGATACAACGATGTCAGAAGTCGTCCAGATCGTGTAGTGCTGCGTTGGAGAGGGCCAAAGCTTGACTTTAAGTTTGGCAATGCACAGATCAAGCAGCCGAAGGTAATAACTAATGTCCATTCGCTCAGAAGCGAGCATGAGGTTTGGGCGACCGACAATTTTACTTTAGCCGATCCGCTTCCAGGTGCCCAGCAAAACAAGTCTGAGGCGCGCATGTCGCGGCGGCCTTGGATGTGGGCCAATCTTCTTATTACTTCCGATGCCAACGATTGGATTGGAGAATTGAACAAGGAAGGATTAAGGCTGGGCAGTTTATGGACTCCTGGCGACAATGTTGATCGACAACGACGTTTGTCGCATGAAGTCGTTGGTTTTGGTGGCGCTGTTGTTGAGCCATCATCGCAAGATGGCGTGCTGCGGATTACGGAGGTCAATGCAATCTTAGTTCAGCGATGGATACTCTTTCTTCTCGCAACAACGATGTTTGCAGCATTATCTCGCTTACATCGGACTGCACCTATCATCGTTTTATCGTCGCTGTTGGTGATATTTGTGAAGGTCGGGTTTGGACCAGTGGCTTCGCTAACTTTGCTGGGCTCAGCAGTTGGTTTACTGTTTGCGTTTCTGCAGCGAATCGCGCAACCAATGCTTGCATCGTCTGAGGAACCGACGCGATCCTTTCAGGTAAATGATCACAGTAAGGGAGGCAGATATGGATTGCGAAAGCGCTGGCTGACTGCTGGCGTTGTCTTGTTGGCGACGATATGTCATGCATGTGCGTGTTACGCGCAAACACCCACTAACGGTATCGCTTTCTCAGAAGAAAGCGCCGCGTCAGAGGAGAAGGGAGAATCCAAGAAAAACATTTTTGTTCCAATAGACCCGGGAACAATGCAAATCGCTGGTTATGTGCTTCTTGATGAAGATGATTCGCTGCTCAAAGGGCCGGCGGGGGAATCAGCTGGCGATTCATTTCGCCTATTGAACGCCTCTCACGTGATCCGGTATCGAAATGAAAGAGCTATTGCAGCCAGCCGAACGGCTTCGATGATCAATCGATACAAACTGCGGATCGACGATGCAGATGCTTCGGTACAGATCCCCTGGGATATTTCGGATACCGTATTTCAAAAGCTAATGGTGGATGGGAAGCCCGAATCGTTTGGCCGTAACTTGACGAACCTTGGACCAAATTTAATCTGGTCGCCGCAACGAGTGGGTACTTTTGACATTGAAGTTCATTCGCAATTGCGAGTCGGTAAGTCGGCAACGGATGAAATCAGTCATTCCAGCGGGATCATTCCATGTGCCGCTGCGACGCTCACGATCGATAGCGATCTGCCGATTCCAAAAGTTTCAGACGGGACCAAGCAGCTTAACGACGCCTTGTCACCTGAGATCCCATTGGGACCGATTCAGCGATTTACCGTGACTTGGCCTGCCAGCAACGTGCTTACGGGGCCTACTGAGATGCTACAGTACGACAGTGAGGCTCAGATTGTACTGCGCCAGAAGACACCCCTAGCAAATACAAGGGTGCGAGTTACAGGGTTGACTAATTCAGACTACCTTACACTTGAATGGAACAGCCAGTGGAAACCCGTTGCTTGCAGCCTTAATTCATCGCGAATGACGCCTATTGAAACGCAAGGTAGCATCGCAAAGAATCGAGCTATTTTGGACATCAGCAGCGCTTCGTCTGCGCGAAATGGGACTTTAAGTTTCGAGATTTACTGGCGGCCTGTTAATGAGGCAGTCGTTAGCTTGTCGCTACCAGAATTCAAGATTCTGGAGGCTCGGCAGAACAGTCGCGTTCTGCGTATAGCCAACAGTTCTAAAGATGTTTGGGCGATAGACGGTGTTAACACTTGGGTGCCACAGATTGCCTCTCCTCTGACGTCGTCCTTCGCAAGCAACGGCGACCTGGCGCCAGGAACGGTTGTGCGAATACCAGACAATTCAAACTCGGCGATTCTGCGAAGAAGGACTTCGGACTTAGAGATTCCCGATGCGCGAGTTGTAGTTGAATATGCCGTGGATACAAACGCAGTGGCAGTTGAGTGGAAGGGCATACCGGTTCGCTCTACCAACAACCGGACCATACAATCATGGCTCGTAGATAGTAAAATTCAAATTGAATCCGTAAAGGTGAACGGAGCCGATGTGCTGTTCACCTACGCAATGGTCACGCCTGAGCTCGGGCGACTTAAAGCATTCTTGGATCCTAAAACCGAGAACGTTTTTAATGTCACTTTGCGCGCACGAGCGGCCGTTTCGTCCGAGATCTCACAACCTTTACCGCTTATCTATTGGGAAGGGTTTCGCACCGTCCAGTCGGAATACAGTCTTGCCAAGGCTATTGGAATTCCGATCGAATTTCGTCAACTTCCATCTGGTCGCCTTGAGCGTACGGAAGTTGTTGAGGGTAGCACCCGAGGTCTTGACTACGCGTGGTACGAAGTCCAAGTTCGAGGTGAGGAGTCTGTGCCTTATCAGGTAGATTTATCCACTGATGGTTCCTCCAATAGTGATTTTTCTCTTCCCGACCGCCAATTGGCTAGTATTCTCTTTGAGTCGGGTCCTCAAGTGCAGACGCCATTGGAACGCATGGAGGCCAAGCTTAGCTTTCAGGCAGACCGGTGGGAGTACCGCGTACAAGGCTATTATCGACCTGAACTGCAAGACTCGGGAGTTGTTGTCGTGATTCCGACTGAACTTGTGAGTAATGTAGTGTTCGAAACCGAGGCGAAAATTCTTGGCGAGCGTGCTCAAGGCACGTATGTGTATTTGCTGCCAGCTAACGTGAACGAAGACGGTGCCTCAGGGTTTGCGTTTAATGTGACAGGTGCAAGGTCGGAATCGACGCTTAATATCAGTGTGCCGCGCATGCGTGTGTTGGGAGCTGCATCTGTGCCTTGTCTATTAACGCTACCTTCGCCAGAAATGTATCCCAACTGGAAGTGGGATGTCGCAGATTGGCAGCCAGTTTCGGATGCGGATAGGCTGGTATTCGGTGAGGCGTTGGCTTCGAGTAAAGATATGGCTCTACATCGTATCGGCTACAAAGACATTTTGCCTGTGCGAGGCTATCTAGAACAAAAGGATGCGAATCAGGTCCGGATTCCGGTAGCAATTCTTAAAGCACAATTGGAAAACGGAGTATTGGAAATAGATGGAGCGATCTGGTTAGAACCCAATGGGACAACGCAGTTTGAATTGTGTGCCAGCGAAGATATTGTCTTTGCAGCCAAGGTTGTGTCAGCGCCGAAAGGGCTTCGCCGTGTTAGCTGGCAGATCTCGGAAGTTAAGAACGACGCTGGCCAACCGTACCAGACAGTGCAATTGCAACTGGAAGATGACCAGTTGCCTCAGTGGGTGGCAATCCGTGCTCAGGCGAATGTGACGAAGGACCGGATTAGATCGCTATCGACGACAGACTTTTATGTTAGGGCTGCGGACAACAGGCGAGTCGATATTGCGCGAGGTTTCTTCAGTGGAGTTGGAATGGGGAGATTGGCTGCTGAAGGCGGTAACGGTCTAGACGAGCCGTCACACACGTCGACTTTGCTCAAGGATATCCAGGCAATTCTTGACGGGCATAGTGGAGCGATAGCGTCACTTAATTCGGCCGATCGTTATGCCTATCTGGCTCCATGGCGGCACGCATATCAGTCGCTTTGGGCGTTGGGGCGAGGATCAGCGGGTGAGAACACAGATTTGCTCCCAATGATCAACGACTATGATCGCTTGTTTGGAGAGCGAGTATCCGTCGGACGGCCGGTAGGTAAATACGAGAGGGCAGATGTCGGAGTGTCGAGGCTTTTTCCAGCGGAAGAATCTATTAACGAATGGGTGGCGTTT
The DNA here is from genome assembly GCF_056494165.1 of Njordella aestuarii. NCBI lineage: Bacteria > Pseudomonadati > Planctomycetota > Planctomycetia > Pirellulales > Pirellulaceae > Njordella > Njordella aestuarii. The sequence continues at coordinate 6,465,683 of NZ_CM151397.1, read as the reverse complement.
GACGAACGCGGATTGTATTGGGGATCATTTTTCAGCGAAGACCAGCAGCAAATCCGGGGAGATTCACTTGCGTTAGTGTTTGTTTGGATGCTGCCTTTGCTGATTGTCGCTGGAGCGATGGCGAGTCGATCATTCTTGGATTCAGTTGCAGCAAGTCTTCAGCAAGGGCCGTGGCGACTTTTGAGTTGGGCGGCACTGCTCGTAGCCACTCTTAGCAGTTTTTACTTGGTTGCACTTCTGTTGATCGCAGCAGCTCTGATACTGGCGGTCTATGCGTACATAATGAAGAAGGTAGTGATAAGCAGTTGAGCGAAAGTTGGCGTTATGGAGCTCTGTTTCGGCACCTCGCGCAAGCACGAAGCGGATTAGCGATTTGTTTTCTGTAATCCGTCGTTAACTTCGCGCACGTATGCTTTGCCAGTTGGGGTCCATGGGTGGATGAGGTTGAAATAGAAGATGTAGTAAATCGCCGCTACACCATCTTTCCATCCAATTTTCTTACCTTCTTCGTAAGTTCGGCCGTAATAAGAGATGGGAACTTCGTAAGTCCGAGCGTTAGTTTTGCAGATCGCAGAAGTTAGTTCCACTTCCATGCCGAATCCTCTGCTCTTGAGTTTGATCGGGCGTAGGACTTCGGCGCGAAAGGCTTTGTAGCATGTCTCGATGTCGGACATATTTCGGTTGGTAAGAATGTTCGAGAGGAACGTCAGCGATTTGTTGGCAAGGTAATGGTAGAAGTAGAGGACGCGGGCGGCTTTTTTAACCATGAATCGGCTTCCGAAAACGACGTCAGCTTGGTTATTTAGGATGGGGGCGACGAGGTCTGGTATTTCGGTAGGATCGTACTCAAGGTCGGCATCTTGGATGACGGCGATGTCGCCTGTGAAAACTTCAATTGCTTTTTTGATCGCGGCCGTTTTGCCTTGATTTGTTGGAAGCGAGTAGACGTGGAGATTGGAGTGGCTTTTTACTAACTCGAGCAGGAGTGCCTCCGTATTGTCGGTCGATGCGTCATTGACGACGATGACTTCAATATCGTCTAGGGGCAAGCTAAGGACGCGTTGGAGGAGCGTCTGAATCGTATCAGCTTCGTTATACGCGGGGACGAGGACTGAGATTTTCAAAGGAGTTTAAGGTCGTGAGGGGAAGCGGTAATTGGATCGTTGATCGCGGCGATATTCTAGAATAATTGACAAGAGGCGTGTGGAAGTACGATAGCTTAGTACGCAAACGGAGGTAGAAAAGTTGTTTTGGACTGGGAATTTGTGGGGAAAGCTCCACAAATGGACAAGAATCAGTCAGAAAGAGCGGGGTAGAGGGGGTGTGGAGAAAGTTACCGAGAACCTTTGACGCGAAGTGATAAGTCCTCATAATAACCGCACACGCCCTCGTAGCTCAGTTGGATAGAGCGCGGCTTTCCTAAAGCTGAGGTCACAGGTTCGATCCCTGTCGGGGGTACTCGGGGTGCAATCCCATGCTATCTGCGATAGGCAAAATGGCACTTTTCCTTGGGTTTTTGCCATTCTTGATTTTCGTCGATTCGCTCTGATTAGCAGAGATGTTACCACCGGCGTTACCACCGACGCTCGGTGGTAACACTACTTCGGCAACGGCTCGCTCCCAGTGGGCATCGGTGGTTTGCAGATAATGAGTTTCCGCAACCTTGCTGGAATGACCAAGCCAAGTATTGATTACGTGATCTGGAAACCGCTCTTGTAGGTCCGTTCGGCAACTTGCCCGCATATTCACGAACGGTTTCCCCCACGGAACAATGCCCGCTCGGCCCAATAGTCGGTTCAGTTGCGTTCGCAGATTTTGCGACCGGTCGGAATACCCACGAACACAATGTACCGCCCCAACAGGGGCCGCATGATAGGCGTTATCCAAAAGCGGACGCAGCTCGGGAAAGATCGGGCAGTATCGCAAACCAGTTTTGACAGAATCGATTCTTAGCCTGCCAGCTGACCAGTCCACATCGGCCCAAGTTAGCCCGAGTACTTCGGTCGGGCATCGCAAACCCGCAAACCGAACCAACCCCACGATCAACGCCCATTCGGTTTGCAATTCGTCGTCACAGAATTTCAACAGCTTCGCAATCGTGGCACGATCAACATAGTGGTCTCGCTCTCGATTTACTTCCGCACCAATCTTTTGATCGGCAGCCGGACTAACCGAAATGAGTCTAGCCCGCACCGCTTGGTGGAATAGCTGTTTGATCCGCTTGGCGTGTTTGTTTGCACTCGCTGTTGCCAGTCCCTTGCTTGGGCTGTCCTTCGTAGCGGGGGTACGTCCGGCATCTACCATCCACAATCGCCACGCATCAATGTCGGCAGGCGTGATGTCTGCAAGCAAACGACTCTTGGCGAAGTACTTATTGAAGTAGCCAATCGCTTGGTTAAAGTTCTTGACCGTGTTCGGCTTCAAGTCCGTCCGTGTGTCGATGTACTGTTTGAAGAATGCCGAACACAATCGAGTTTCCTCGGTATTTTTATTTCGTCGCTCGGCACCGACCAAACCCCACTCGGCCAACTTTTGACGCAATCGGCCCGTCAGATCATTAGCCCATTTGGCCGAATCTAGATCGGGTGCCAACCTTGCACCTTTTGCCCGAACCAACTCGGTAACATGCCGAGCCACATTGTCGGCGTTACGTTTAGAAATGTTGCCGAGCCACAGAACACGGGGTTTACCCTGTTCATCACGAAACCGCAATTTATAGCCCGGACGTGTGCCGCTTTGTTTATGCAAACTAGCCAAAATTTTCAACTCCCAATGGTTGAACCCATAACAAATGAAAGATCCACGGCGGTCGGTATGGGGGCCGATGTTCGGGAGCTACCCTAGCCGCGGAAATTAACACGACTCTACTAATTCTTGAAATTTGATTCGAGTGCGGTAAGTATTTGTATCGCCAAGGACATTGCGTTCTTCTTACTTAGTATCAATGTAAAAGGATTGCTAGGGTCGTCATTTGGAGCCAGGACATTTACTTTAATGTCGACACTGCTGTTTTTTAAGTACGTAGCATGCGAAACGGACACCTCACATTTTGGCTTGTAACCTTGTTCGCCGCGTTTGAACTTTCCCGCAATATTTTCCATGAATAGCTGTCTCTTTCCCTAAAAAATCACTAGATCTACCCGAGCACATCGACCTGAGTCTCTAACTACTTTAACAAGTCCCGCCGATTCAAGGTCCCGCAGGCCACGTTCAACGCTCTTGCGACCTAGCCCAAATGGTTTGCAGCGATTCACACACAGCACCAACGCCAAATGGTTGTTTTGCAATCCCGCCAAGTGCCACAGCACCAAACCGACTACGATAGCGTTCCGCCTTGGGATCTTGGACGCCGACGCCAACCAACCCATAGGAATGGGGCCACGCAAAAATGTTGTGCGTTTTCGATTGGTTCGCTTACTTGGTTTCGTAGTCGGCTCACATTCCGATCCCGAATAGCGAAACGCTTCAAGGTCAACGACATCTCCCATACGTTCACTTACTCCATAGTTATTAAAGAGATGATTCTTTATAAGACATATTATTAGATAGACGGGTGGTCCCGTTTGGTGCCACACCCCGTCCCGTTTGGTTCCACCTGGGCCCAAACCGGACCGGGTCTAGTTCGGCCAAAATCTCATTCACCAACCGCCACATCTCGGTTCCACGTTCGTCGGTAAAACGGTCGGGGTACACGATTACGTCGGCATCGGTATCCAACTCGAAACCTCCGAGCACAATGGCCGACGCTTCACGCATGGCCGATTGTGCCGCATCAATAGTTTCTTGAATCGATTCGGCGGGCCCTTCGATCAACACCGCATCATGGACGGGTGCACACAACCCAACGCCCCGTTCGGCCATGATCGAACACGCCAACCGCAACATCTCGGCCCCGTTCGCTTGGCATGGAAAGTTTGCCAAGGATCTAGGATTCACGTCGGGACCAATGTTCAACCGCCAACCGAATACAGTTTGCAGATTTCCATACAACATTGCATGGTCAACAGCAGATTCGGACCAACGCCAAAATCGTGGATACGTTTGCCGATGCAATCGCAACAGCTCCCGAGCCACATCAATCGGTTCGTTGATATTCGCAGCCAACGATTCGGCACCCATGCCATATTGCACCCCCAACACACACGCCTTGAATAATGCCCGCTCTCGCTTGTGTGTTTGTTTAGTTGCTGAATCTGGCACCGCTCCCGCTTGTTTGGCAAACGCCAAATAGGGATCCCCCGACCGATACGCTCGCATCATGTTGGTGTCATTCGAAAATGCCGCAGCAATTCCAAACTCTTGTTGCGACCAATCAACATACGCAATCGCATTACCCTCGGCGGGTTTGATCAGCGACCGCAACCAATTGCTCGGTCCAAAAATGTATTTTGAATTGCTCGGTTGGTTTCGTCCCGTCCGACTAGCCAACGGGCTCAGTAAGCAACGATTGCGACCGTCGGCACCAACCGCCAACGATTCCAAACGCATCTGTCCCAACGTGTGCCGCAGCTCCCGCCACTTGCCAACCTTAGACGGGTGCCGCTTGGCCATTTGCCGAAATGTTTCATCGTCCAACGCTAGCGAACCGCTGGGAAGTTTCGGCCATGCTATCCCATGCCGAACCAAATAGTTGGCCCACCGATCCGCCTTAAACGTTCGACCATCAAACACTTGGCCGTCGGGATCCACCCGAGCAATCAAACGCTCTTGAATAGTCGGCCAATTCTCCCGTAGTCCGCCAAGTGTGTCGGCATCGACCGGAACACCGCGATGTTCCATAGTCGCCACGGCTCGCATGTATCGACCACGCAAAAGTGCAAAATGTAAATCAATTCGATCAATGGTTTTCTCCAACAGTTGGGGCAACGCATCCACATCGGTTTGGCAATAGTCCAACAATGCAATTTGTTCGTCCGCCGAATAGGGACCGCCACGCATGGCCAATTCCCGCATCTCTTGTTTCTCGGACGCAACCATTGCATCTAAACCACAGTAAGACAACGCACCGAGCAACCCGCTACCACTTGGCACCGTTAGCCCGTTCGTCAAACATCGAAACTCGGTATACAGATCCAACACACGGTTCGGCATGGGCCAATCCATGGCAAGACAACAACCCAATTCGGCGGACGCAAAATAAGCGACCAATAGCGAATCGGGGCCAACTCCAAACGGCGGTTCCTGGGGTGTTTGATTCCATAGCCATTGCCGAACCAACTGGTTGGTCCGCAGCTCCCGAGCGACCAAGCAAACGGGCTCGGGCCGTTCGCCTGGTTGTGCTCGAAACTCAAAATCAACGCACCAAACCGCCCGAAACTCGGACAGTTTGGTGTGCATTAGGATTCACCACGCAGCCGACGCAACACGGGGTGGTCGGGCCGATCAACGAACCGATCCTTGAATGCCAAACGCAATAGCTCGGCAATGGTCGGCACGTCGGACCAATCGGGCTGGGGTAGATTCCCCAACGCAACGTTCGGCACGTAGCACCCCGCAGCCATATCGGCTACCACTTTCAACCATTGCGATTCGGCAATGCTAGCCGCTTCAATGGCCGATTCATGCCATCGGTTTGGCCGTCCGTCGGTTCCTGGCAACGTTAATGGCCACAGAAACGGAACGGGGCTGTTGCGACTCATGCATGTGACCAACAGCGTAGGCGTCACTTCACCCGCCAACAGATCCCGCACCGCAGGGGAAATCAAATAGACTTCCCGAGACTCTTTATCGGTAAAACAGCCGGTTGTGAAACGATTTTCCTCCCCAGCTCGGACCCTTACAAACTCCTGGCGGTTCGGCTTACGGACCGAGACCACCGTCAGGATCGGTTTCACTTGGGACAGCTCCGAAAAGTCTTGCGACAATCGCAGCTTGGCCAATTCGCTCGGGTCAAATGGATCGGGACTAGCCGACGAAATTGCAGTATCATTAGACATAGTTAGAAATCTCCATGCGGGTCGGTTGTGCTCCACACACAACGCGGCCCGTTTTGCTTAAATGGTTTCAGAATAAGAAAACAGAAGTTGAACCGGACCAAAAATCGGTTTCGGTTTCGGTTTGGGACTCGGACGTTTGATCGGCATGGATCGACGCCAACACGGTTGACATACCCAATCGAAACCACCAACCACACGGGTTTGGTTTAGCTCAGTTCCCTTGGGTGGTCTCTGGTTGCACCAATCACATCGGGTCGGCGGTCTCTTGCTACGCTTGGGCATCGGTAACACCCTCCGCATTTACAAGTGAAGCAACAACACGGTCCGGTTCGAATAGCCGACGGGTGCCGACTAACACGCTCGGGATCAACCGTTTGGCAACTAGCCGATCCAAAGTTGGGACCGACACATTGGCCGCATGGGCCATTTGGTGCCGATCCAACAACTTGGTTTGACGCTCGGCAATGATCGGTTCCAACCGCTTGGCGACCGCATCGGCCAACAGGTCCGCCAACGCATGCACATCGGCATGTTTGAATATCAACGACTCAGACATAGTGTGTGCCCTCGCATTTGTTAGGGTCAAACAGCTCAGTCCGATCCCACAATCGTTTGATTCCAGCATTGTGTTTACTTGAATTGGATCGGCGGAAACCACACTCGGCAATTTCCCTGTCTTTCAACATTCGCAACACAATTTGGCCAAACGTCCGACGGTCGAAACCCTCGGGAGTCGTGACGCCAATTAAGGCATCTTCAAGTGCAACGGGCTTTCCTAACGCAAGTAACCGCCGAAAATTCAATTCGGCTTGCAGATAGAAGTTTGGTTTAACCATTATCACTACCCCCATTTGCATTGGGACAGCCACGGTTAACCCAATCGCGAATTGTTTCGCGATCCCACCGAATCAAATTGCCGATACGGACAGGAGATGGAATTTTTCCCAACTCCATCAATCGATAGATATGTCGCTCTGAGCAATCGAACATCGACGCAACCGATGCGACATCAAGAAGTTTAGCCGGTTCTTGTTCCGGCTTTGCAGTAGGCATATGACCAACTCCATAACGAGTAGTTGGCGAGCACGAAAATGCACGCCTGTCATATACCGGAAAGTTGGACGCACTTAGCCCGGTGTTGGATGTACGAAAAACTGGTTTCTCAATGTTTCATTAGGTTGCAGTTGTTGGCAAAAAATTTCAAAATCCAACTCTGTCCAACCATCCAACTAGATTTCACTTTCGGGAATGATACTTCTACCGTTTCGGCCTGCACGCCGTTGATTCTGCGTTGTCCCTGTTTTCTTACGAATGACAGAAATGGTGGACTTAAATGTGCTTTTCTCCCAAGGCATTTCACCACGGGATGAAAATTGATCCCATATGCGAGTCACAACTATTGTTTCAAAACGTTCGCAACCGTCACGATATAGTGAGAGAACTTCTTCCTCATGCTTAGTTAGCACCGACAGATCCGTCCCGATTTCTGAATCCGATACCCCTTGGGGTACGTTCGAAGTTTGTTGTGGGGGAGGTGTTAATTGAAATTTTGAATTCGCATCATCGAAACATTTATCGTTTCTCAAATTCAATTCCCATTCCTCCCGCAGAACTTGAAGGTGAGGGTGGGAACTTTCAGGAAGAATACTTCGGGGGGCATCGATCCACTTGCTAAGTAAGACTCTTTCGGAGGGGGGAACTTCCTTGTGATGACGAATCCAAAAAGATGCTACCTTCGTGTGTAAGACGCGTTGCCATTCATTCAGTGATTCAATCGCCTGAATGTCATGAGTTGATCTAGGTGTAAGCATTTGCCAATCCGTTCGAATCAAGTCGTTCAGCATAAAGTCGGTCCGACAGTCATAGCTGAGTAAGTTGTCAGCAGCGTGACGCGGGTCATAACCATCTTTTATGCTTACCAAGGATTGCAAAACCATCTTTGCCGCATATGCCCTTTTTTCTAGTTGGTCGCCATCCCATATCGATGGATCGAAATTAGCTGCCGAATTACGGAGGTTCACTTCGTAACCGATATCACAAATCGCATGGACCATTCGGCAAAGGCATCTGGCCAATTCCTGGATCGGTTCAAACTCAGTATCGATGAGTTTTCCACCAATGCTCAAAACTGCATTGTCCCACGTTTGCTGCCAATCCTGGATTGAGTCCGCAAACTCTTGCCAAACTGCTCGTCTAGTCTGCGCATCTTGAAAATCTGCCGATGCTATTTTTTCACGCTCGGCCTGCCGTTGTTTGGCCCGCTCGGCGATGGAAATATCAAACGGCGTGGTCGGCGTTTCAATTTTCGTAAGAGAACGAAGATCTTCGCCTTGCTCTGCAATCACTCTTTTTGACATTGCCAACTCGTCACGCAATCCATTTTTCAGCTCAGAAAAATTGCGGTCCGGTTCAAACTCCCGCCAAATCCTCATATCCTCTTTCAATTTTTCATTGTGGGACCGCATTTCGGGCGGGCATGCCAAATTCTCCCACAGTCTTAGATACATCCCTTCAAACGCTTGGATACGATTCCTTGCTTCGTCTAGAAACGTGTTTTCCTCTACGGGTGCTTTACTCCGAAAAGCGGTTGAGCGATGGATAACTTCATACAGCCAACGATTTTCTAGCAGTCCATCGACTTTGCCTCGAAACTCCAACTGTTTTTCAAACTCAAATCTGTAATGATCAATTCCCGTTTGTAAGTAGTCGTGACCATTCTCCAATCCGACGCTGATGTAATAACGAGTCGGGGCCGACGGCGATAAAAGAAAGATCGAATTGTCGATTGTCCGGTAAAGGTCATTAATATCTTTCGTGACTGAAACCGAATCAAAATCGGTGACCGATGTATTTAGAATCGACTTACGCTCAGACATGGCAAGTTTCTATCCGCAAAAAATCAGGGCCGAATTGCATGGTTGGACGGATAGATTCCAACCAGCAATTCGTTCGGCGGGAGCTAGCCACCTACCCTAGAAACCGTCGAGGATCAACCGACAGTTGTTTCAATGGCTCGGGGATCAACCGAGCTAGCGATACCGTACCAAAATCCCGGCACTATGCCAGTAAATTTTGCCGAGCAAGGCCCCTCGAAAAACAGCAAAGAAAATTCGCCCGTGGGCTATCGTATCGGCGGGCCGAACCGCCTGCACGATTCTATGCCCCCTACCACCCAAAAACCTATTTGCTGGCTGCAATCACGCAGGACAGTACAATCGGTCGTGCAATTTGCCCCGCTCAGAATTTAGCCGCCCCGGGGTGCCACAGCTCGGGCATCGCATAGGATCCCCAACCCCGCCACCGCTTACCGGACGGACTCTTTTCACCGAAACCACGCCTGCCGACCACCGCACCGTGGATGGATCGGCAACAGGGACCCGCATCACACGGGCCCACCGCCGGAGTGTGTCCCAGCATGGTCGGGCTACAACGAACCGCACGACTGTTTGAACCAAAATTAGGACCCAACAGGCCCGCCACCCCACACCGGCCCCAACCCCCGCACGCAATCGCGTTAAGGTGTGTCATTCGAATTAAGCAGACTTCGAACCGCTCGGGGTAGCAGGCGATGGATTGGGACCCGCAGACCACGCCCCTGGCCCCAACGCAAGATTGTAGCTAACTAACTTTCCCGAGTCACATCGGGACTACCCCAGCCGAGCCAGCATGGCCGAACCAAATAGGGACCCATTACGTTAGATTGTCGCAGAGTGCCGCAGATAGACGAGCCAATATACGCACGTTTAACGCATCGCTAAACGAAAATGACTCGGTAGTCACACCGAGCCATGCAAGTTTGTTAGGCGTCAAATTTGGCGGTCGAAACCAAGAATCAAACCGATTACGCTTTCGCCTTATACGATAGGTCCCGAGCCACCGCAACCATCCGTTCCCGATCCGCTTGGCCGAGTGTTTGCCAAATGTTGATCAGTTCGACCAATTCGCTCGAAAAGTTACCACCGGCGTTACCACCGAGCTCTGTATAACATGATTTTCCCTGGGGTTTCGCATGTTTGTTCGATCCCTGTCGGGGGTATTGATGCATTCGGTCTTGCTTGGGCGGGCGATGTGGTACCAGTTAACTGCTTCGCTCCGACTTTCTTGTACTGCTTTTCGTGTCGACCGACTTTGCCGCCTCGAGCGGAAGTTTGGTCGGAACAATTTGTACCCTCGATGCCTCTCCAAGATAACAGTAGCACAGCCCCGTTGGTGACTGCTGAACAAGAGTCGAGCATAGCGATCGGACCTGAAACTTAGTTGGAGATCAAAAAATATTTGCTGCCTGCTGATCCAAGAAATGTATGATCGTCTGGCTAAAGCAGATGCATGCGTGGAGCATGCGATACAGAACTGTGCCCGGATTAGCTGTAGGTAGTCGTCCGTCTAGACAACTGCCGTACGGAATGGGAGTAGCTTTTGATGTAGCGAATTCTCGCGAGGCGGTTGAGCACGTCTACTTGGCTGTAAAATTGGTATCACGTCCATGCGAAGGAAACAAGTGACGCAAGCAGATTTTGCTGGACTACCTTAATCAGGTAGACCTATACTTGTAGATGGCTGAAGGTGTGCATCGCCAACGAACTTCGTAGATGCGAATAACCGAAGTTTGTCGAATTGTTGGATTCTTGGCCATATTCTTCGATATGCTTTAACAACATTTCAAGATAGTGCGCCCGTGCCTTTGTCTTTACCTCTCCAACCGAAGGACCATTTGCATGCGAATTCCATTTTTGATGTCGGTCTTAGTCGCGCTTTCATCACCCATCATTTATGCGCAAGAGAACGATGTGCCTGCGCAGGACGACGCTGCGAACGTACGTGATGAAAACGAAGCAACAGCCGAATCGACAACGGCAATGCAACTGAAGTCGTATGATGTTCTGCTAACCGATTTTCAATGGCAGTCGCCAGATCCGCAAATCTCGTCGCACGAAATTGTGAAGTCGTTTGAGCAGCTAAAAGATGATGGAAAGCTTAGCTCGATCGAGACAGTCCGGCTCTCCGTTTTGGAAGGGCATGAATGCATGGTGCAGTTTGGCAAAACAGTCGCAGTTGTGGTCGGCAGGACGGGCAATGGAATCGGGCGTCCGGGGGCTGTGACTACGCGCGACACACAAATAGGGACCATACTACGAGTTAAGGCCAATACACGATCCGACGATACCGTGTTGCTGAAAATCGAGTATGAAGCGAGTCGTTTGAACGATTCTGGTATGGATTCAGAGATTGGCTCGCCGGAAATCAATATTCACAAGGTAGGCATGTCTGTGGTGGTAAAACCAGGAATGCCCATTTTGTTGGGCGGAACATCTGCAGATCCGACGTCGTACATGATACTGTCGATTACGAAGTAGCATAACGATAGCAATGGCAAGAACTGTGACTAGCTTGTGCGAGAGACGGCCAGTGGTTGTCTCTCAGGGGAAACTTGAAGATATGTTGCGATAAAGAAGGCAAGCGACCACGATCAATTTCGAATGAATCCATACGCTTCATCTGTTTGTTTGGAACACACGGCTTCGAAACCGCGCGACGCTCAACGTGCACGGCTGGCTTTCTGGGCAACAGCCGTAGCGACTGCAGTGCTGCCACCGTTCTTTGCGATCCCAATTGCTTGGTTCATCAACGTGACCTACAAGCCAAATATGGGCACGTGGGTCATACCTTACTTTCTGTTCGTTCTTGTTCTCGCTATTCCATTGGGGATCTCAACGGCGTTGTTTTCTCGTTGGGCGAGGCGGTTCATCTGCAGAGAACCTCTTATTCCCTTCATGACGGTCATCGCGATGTGCGTAGTTCCCTACCTGACCATTCCAGTTCTCAAAGGCGCAACCTTTGGTTTTTTTATGCAGACTTTGCTCTTACTGTTTTGGACCAATAGTACGCCGTTCTTGATGGGCTTCACGTTATACTTGTTCATCCGACGTGGGCATCCAGTAGACGATGGGCAATGGTCTGCGCCGCACTACGAGGAGGATAGCTGAAAGGCTGGCTTGTTGGATAAGGGCTGGTTCGTAGGAGTTTCAAGCGGCGAGTTAGTATTGAAGTTGATCACCCTTAAGAGGCCGGTTTTAGATTGAAATGAATGACACTTTGAAGGGAAATGTTGCTGCGCTTAACGCATTCTGGAATAGAAGCTCGTTTCACGACATGGGCTTGGACTCGATTGAAAGGAGCGGTGGTCGTATCCTGATCAAGCTTGATGAGTATGTGCTAATCCTCGCGGGCGCAACTCGGCATATTCAAAGAATTGACGAGTTTCCGGCAGTATGTGTTGAATCTGCGCTTGAGGGCGATTCAAGAATAGCGAGTCTCAAGGCCACGTTAGAACACGGAACGTTTGAGTGCGAGTTCAAAAATCTTCGTCTAATCCGTCGTTCGGACTACGCAATACTTATCCCACCGCTGGATCCGATACGGCGGACTTGATCTGCTAGGGAAGGCTTAAGAATTGTTCATTGGGTAGTAGTAATTCGGGAACCCTTTCGGCCGAGACTATTGTCGGAGCATTGACCACCTTAGCATATTCCATGACTAAATTGGAAGTCGTTCTCTTCAAGAACCTGATCAATGGGGCAACTGGGCTTGCTCAACTTTAGATGACCTTACCAAATCCTTACGATCCGCCGGAGTACCTCCTTTCTGATCGCGATGCAGCTTGGTTTTTGCAGAGTGTGCAAACTTATTACAAACGAATGGGATGGTTGATGATCATCTACTTTGTTTGTTCGCTAGCGATCCAACTTTACCGCGTGAGTACCCATGATACGCTGCCATTTGGTGAGATTGTTGGACCTCCTGTGTTTGGGATTCTTGCACTGACTTTTTTTGGCACCATGGTTAGGACCGCATGCAAGCTATCCTCGGACTTTGAAAGGGTTTATAAACGCGCTCGTTGGTTGGGGATTATTGCAGGTGCGTTTGTTTTTCCGATCCTTACAATTCCAGCACTCATTGCAGTTCGCAGATTGTCCAAATGTCGAGACTTGCGGTATTCAAGCAGTAGGGAATCAGGAGGCGAGAGCTAGGAAGGAGCTCTGAGAAAGTTCCACTTGAATGCCATAGTTTTGCATCCGGAGGCTTCTTGATGATAACATGTATTCTAAAATGAATCGAAGGAAACTATTTTAGTTTAGACTAGCGGTGATAGTTCTGACTGCAAATGTAGGCCACCATGAGAGCTATCGAATTGACGCAAAGATAGTCACCAAAGCAAATTAATAGAACAGAGAAATATTTGGTGAGATTCAATTCAATGGCTGGCTTGAATCAATAGGCCCATATCGTTGCTTGACTGAAAGATAGATAGATGAAATTGTTACCTGGATTTGAAATATTGTTCGCTGTTGGTTTCGTGTTTCGATTTGCAGCGACATCCAAGGGTTATGATTTCATGCCAGGCGATGCATTCTTCCATTCAGTTCTCGATGCTCAAACCATTGAAATGTTCTCGGATCTTGAGGTGCGATTGAAGTACCGCATGCCTGGTAATGCTGGTGCGCTTGGTGGCTATGCCGGATTTCGATATCTGCAGATCGAAGGAAATACACAATCGCTCGTAACGAATTTAAAACGTGCGTACAGGATCATTCGACGATCTTCACCGAAGGAGCTAATCGAGTCTGAAGACGGCACCATTCGCGAAACGAATGGGCTACACGTATTTGTCTATAACAAAGATGTAGCGTGGGACATCGGATATGCTTCTCAGCGAGTAGGCTTAAAATACAATGAAGATTGGCCAGGTTTACCAGAAGATGCCTTTGAGAGCACGAGTCGCCCCAGAACCGCAAAGGCGCATGTGTATGAATCACATGTACTAGTTCCTCAAGCCATCATTGATGATTGGAAGTATGGTCGAGAGTTTAGCGGTCTGAAGGTAGACGTTCCACCAAATGTGGGTTGGGGATGGACAGGACCACCAATTGATGAGCCGATCAAAATCGAGGCTGATAAGATACAGCTTGCAATTTTTTCGGATGCACCTGAATTGAAGAAATGCTGTTTGCAAAAGCGTGGAGCATCGTTTTTGGTCATAGATGGCACAAGTGTCACCGAACTGACGATCGGTAAGAATTCAATTCAGACGACCGCAATTGAAGAGACTGAAGAACTAGATTGATTGTGTTGGTTAGAGGAGTGTATAGCATTGCACTCTGAGTGGTTCAGTGAAGGGTGCTGGCGTTTTGTTGCCTTTGTGTTTCAAGCCGCGAAGACTTTCTTGTAATGAGGCGATCACACAATGGGGCAGTTCAAGATTAACAAAACAGCGGTTGCGTGCCTTGCTTTCGTTGTCTTGTTGACATTTGCCGCTGTGCTTGGTTGGTGGAATTTCTTGAGCGCTCAAATGGTTTCGCGAGGCGATATTCGCGAGGCTTGCTATCTTGCAGTCGCTTTTGAAGAGTATTACCAACGGCATGGAGCAATGCCTTCAGAAGCCGACGTTCAGCTTTTTCCATCGCGATTGCAGTTCTTAAGGATCGACGGCGATCGCTACCTATTCGCTTGCGGACTCTATGGTCGCGACTTGCTTGTAATCCAATACAACGGAAATGTTGAAGGTAGGTTCAATTTCCTGGTGCTATCCTAGCGCGGTGATTCCTGACACTGACATGACTTCTACTTATCGTGCTGTTCAAAAGCTCTCGCGAGCAACTCCACTTCCGTAGCAGCGAGCTGCTTGATCGAAGACGCTTTTGATCGAGCCAGGTCGTATTCCGACTTGGCTTTCTCGGTGTCGCCTTGCAACGCATGGACTCGGGAAAGCTCAAGCAAACAGAGCACCATTCGTGTTTCAGCGATCGGGTGTTCTTCCAAACGCTCCAGGATAAAACCACACCAAATGAACGCGTCGTTGTAATCGTGCTCGGCAGATTGATAGTTCTTCCTGGCTGCATGCCAGGCCGCTTGTTGGCGAAGCATATCAATCAGAAGGATTTCATTCTCAAATTGTTTTGGGAACTCTTTGTTTAGCTTCAGCAAGGTATCGACGCAAAAGGCCACGTCCTCCGCGTTGGTGACCATCCCTGGTTCCAAGCACCGGATGTCCTCCGCAGCTTCACGAAAACGATTGCCACTAACAGCCAGTCTAGCGCGCCGCATGTGCATCATTTGAAAGGCAACGTAATAGTCTTCGATCAACGGATATTGTTTACGAAGCGACTCAATGATGGTGATCGCCTCACCGACGTCGTCAATCGACTTCTCCAGTTCTCCCTTTCGTTTGCGTACCTGTGCGCGATCGTAGTAAGCCCAGGAGAGCCCGTAGATGTAATCGCTTTCGGCCGGATTTTCATCCGCTAGCTCTTGCAAAAGCGAGATTGCTCGGTCCGCATAAATGACGTCTCTTCCTCCTGTTTCCTCGTCCGCAGCGGACGAATTGCCCAGCAAGTCACCCAGCGATCGATAGCATGAGGCAAGTGTCTTCTTTAGGCTTGGATCGTCGGGATCGGCAATCAAAAGGTCTTCCAGCAAAAGCCGCGAATCTTCAAACGCACGAACGGATTCTTTTAGCTGACCTGCGGCTTCATAAACACCAGCTATGCTATTCAGCAGACCTGCTTGGCTTTGTTTCAGAGACATGGATTGCTCGGAAGGTAAGGCATTCGTCTGGGAGCCCGTCGAATCAAAGTATCTCAAACCTCTTTTTGCAGTCAGAATAGCCTTTTCGAAATGCGAGCCTTTCATCTGGAGGTCGGCAAGTAAGCCACATGCAGTTCCCAATTCAACTTGGTAGCTAGGATTGCTAGATTCGCTCAGCAATTCTTCGAACTTCGCAATAGCTTGTTCGAGGTGCTGCATGGCCTGTGGTGCTTGCGAGAGTTTCCAGTGAATGATGCCGCTCTGCAGGTAAGCTTGAGCGCGGATGGCTTTGTTTCTTTCCGAATCATGTTGAAGGTCCGCGAACTGCAGGTATTGCTGTAACGAAGTATTCAGATAGTTACGATCGTTTTCGGACAGCTCAGATTGGGCCGCCAGCCGCGAGGCGGTTACATTATCAAACACCGATTGCAATGTATCACTCGCCAACTCGTTCGCCTTTTCCAGGTCGGCATTTGCCTTTTCCAAGTCTGCAAGTGCGAGGATCAACTTTGCGTTACCTTCGGTCAATTTTCGGTTTTTCGAACTGACTAACGTAGAGGTGTAAGTTAAAGTCAAAAATGCAACACCAACGGTTGCGATGAGGGCCGCTAGCGAAGGATGGCGGCGAGCCCATTTCCAATTGCGTTCGATTGTCCCTGCAGGGCGCGCGAGAATCGGTTTTCCAGACAGAAATCGCTGCAAGTCATCAGCCAGTTCATTGGCTGTCTGGTAACGCTTAGTTGGCTCCTTGCGCAAACACTTCAAGCAGATCGTCTCAAGATCGCGCGGTATTTTGGATTGTAGCTTAGAAGGGGCAATAACTTCGATCGTGCGAACCTTTTGTATAGTCTCGATAACCGTTGCTGCGTTGAAAGGCGGAGTACCGGTCATTGCATCATAGAGAATCGCTCCCAGCGAATAGATGTCGCAGGCTGGTCCCACGGTTCCGAGTTCAGGATCGATCTGTTCGGGCGCCATGTAACTGGGCGTTCCAATCATGGCTTGGGTGGCTGAGCGATTGATAGCGCCTTCCAGGAATTTCCCGAGTCCAAAGTCGGCGATTTTTGGCTCGTAGCCAGTTGTTGGCGGCTGGCTGTCGAGCTTGGCTAACTGAGCAATACCAGGAATCTCGATCGCCTGGGGGCGGTCACTCTGTGCGAGCAAGATATTGGCAGGTTTCAAGTCGCGGTGGACCACTGATTGGTTGTGGGCGTAGTGGACAGCGCGAGCAAGTGTCTCCACTATCTCGGCTGCAACCGTTGGCATTAACGGCCTTTCTTGTGTGGCCTGCGCTAACGTCCCACCAGAGACTAACTCCATCGAAAAGAAAGGTACACCCAGTTTGGACCCTACTTCATAGACCTGGACGATATTGGGATGTTGCAGTTTGGCAACCAATTCGGCTTCATTGTGAAACCTAGCGACCGCAGCCGGATTCTGGCTCGACAAAACGTCTATTGTCTTGACTGCGACAAGACGATTGAGCAGTCGTTGTCTCGCTCGATAGACCACTCCCATGCCGCCCCGACCGATGATCTCCAGCAGTTCGTAGTCACCTAGTTGGTCGAGCTCGAACCTGCGGTCGATGTGCTCGGAGCTGCCGTGGATTGGACTGCCGATTGTCATGGTGTCCGAGGGTACGGGCGTATCCGTCTGATTGCGAAAGACTTGGTCGACGCTGAGTATTTTTTCTAGGTCTGCTTGATACTCAGGAAAGCGCGCTTGGAGTTCCTCGTGTGAAATCGGGCGGTTGGCTTCCTGGCACAGCACGAACTCCAAATAGATCATCTCCAGCACAGCATCTCTGTTCTCGAGAAGCTCTGGATTCTTGGCCAAGATGGATTCGCAAATCCGGGACTCACCCAACGCATGCCGTCGATCCAATTCAGCGAACGCTTGGCTTGGCGAGAGTTTTGTGTCGGTAGAATTCGTGAGCGACATTCGTTTGTTCAAACCATTTTTGCCCGTAATTCGCAATGTCGAACCCTCTAACTTGGTGTCGATTCCAATTCAATACCGTAAATTTCTTGGGAGGATTCATGCTCGCCAACGGTACCCGATCATTGCGAGAAGTGTCGTTTTTTCGAGCTATCATGCTATCTTCCGTATCAAGCAAATGCCATAATCACACCAGGTTGTTTCACAGAAGTTGTTCACTTTGGAAAAAAGTTGCTTTGAGCGATCAAAAGACCAACGACGCGTTTTCCGAGTTACTACTTCAAGCAAGATCGGGGGACACTACCGCGCAAACCCGATTGTGTCAGGAATACGAAAGACAGGTGTATATCGTTGTACGGGTGATACTCGGGCCACTACTGCGCCCGCACTTGGATTCGATCGATCTGGTTCAGTCAGTTCATCGAAGCTTGTTGGCAGGACTTCGCGACAAGAAGTTCGAGATAGCCACGCCTCAGAATCTTGTTGCGCTGGCTTGTACGATGGTACGACGCAAGGTAGCTCGCAAATGGCGAAGTCACCGCCGGCAAAGCGCCAGCCTCCTGCCGAACGACAGCCAGTTACTTTCAACTACACTGCGCAGTCTATATAGCCGCGAAGACTCTCCAGAGAATTTAGCCGAATACGATGACTCACTTGAGAAGCTTTGCCAAAGTCTAACTCCTATAGAACGGATCATGCTGGAACGCAAGCTCGAAGGCCACACTACCGGCGAAGTCGCGCAGCAACTTGGCATGCATCCCGTAACGGTCCGAGTTCGCTGGAGTCGTTTGTGCGATCGTCTAGCCGCTCAAGAAATTTTTCTGGATGGTATCTAAGACAAATTCCGGGTTTGCGACTGTTCATTCTGACACTGTTGGTCGAGCCATTGGGCGATTGCTTCCGCTTCAGCGCGACCGTCGAGCCTTCTAACCAAAGTCAACGCCGATTCGAAGTGCTCGTCGTTCTGTGAACCTTCGTATCTCTTGCATACGTCAACGCGATACCATTCACCGTTCTCTTTTATGTGATCGAGTTGAGCAATAAACACAGGAAACACAGGCCGCTCTTGCTCAGCAAACAACAAACATTTCCGTAATCCCTTCCAGCCGCTTTCGCAATGCAAGGCATTTCGATCCTTCTGGACCAAACTTCTCCACAGCAGCATGTCCAAGAACGAGTACACAACCGCCAACAGTAGAAACCCCGGAAGCAATGCTGCAAACATAGCACCGTAAAAGGGACGAATGAACCACAAGCAGGCGATAACAATGGCCAAGCATATCGCAGAAGTAATCGCCATCGAAACCGCAGCTTGCGGATCCCATTTTTCACAAACTATCCGCTCGCCTCCTCCAGCAATTGCCTCTCTTCTAAGTCCAACGCGGTTAAGTACTGCCTCTACATGGACTTCGACTTCGTAAGAGTCAAGGAGTTCTTGATCCAGTTCGAAATCAGCTTTACTCTCGGGCGTCTTAAAGACAGGAACCGTAAAGACCGACCCGCCAAGACCGACTTTGTCCTTTTCCTTGACAACCAAATACCATGTCGTTAGACCGGAGGAGCTATCTCTCCAATCGCTCGTCGGCTCGCTATCAAAAGGAATGGCAAAGGCAAAGGGTACAAGAGTCTGGTTGGGAGAATCGGCAGGCAGCGGCTTGTCGATCGAGATGGTTGAACTCCAAACAGTCTCTGTTCTGGACTCGGTGCCCCTGGTCCTTTCGCCGCTGTCATTCCAACCCTTGGTGCGGACCCATCGGCTAACTTCGCATTTCAGGGTAACGTCAAATTTGGTTCCTGGTGCGAACGACTGCTGAAGTATGGCGACGCCGGAGAACGGGCCGCCAATGACGCCAGGTACATCGGCCATTCGCAATTCAGCCGTATTCCACCGGCGGTTCATCCAAAAGACGCGGGCCATCAGCAGCAGAACGAGCCCCATGACTCCACAAAAAACGAAGAACGGGGTTTTCTGTGTTGCAATACAGAAGGGAACGGCAATCGTAAAATAAAAGAGAAAGACCGAAGCCATGGCTACAACTTGGCCATGATTGTTCAAGCGAATGTGTTTTTCCGCCCACATCGCATTCGTATTCCAGGGTTCTCCATTTGGATCAAGTGGAGTTGGCTGGATTTTGCTCCTAAGAGCTTGCAATCCCAAGAACCCACATAGGGCTGGAATAAGCAGCCCAGTAACCGGCAAGATTTTCCAACAAACGTCTGCGACCGAGCCGGTTCCGGCCAGAGCCGCTTGAACAGCCTCGATCAATGGATTGATGTTTGGCAGACCAACCAGCACCAGCAGAAGGCAAAAAAGCTGAATCGCGCCAAGTAGTACTCGATAGAAGTTTAACTTAGTAGGTCGCATTGCTTTTTCTTAGGCACGGGTGAATTGAATGAGATTAATTGGCGAGTTCGTTCGGTAGATTGCTGAGTGTATATGCCAATTGGGAGCGGAAGTGTTACGGTACTCGAAAGAAGTTCCAAGAATCTCGCACCTCATGTAACAGTTTTCTCGGTTTGTGGCATTGGTAAGTAGTCTTTCTGAAAGACTCAAAATTGCCGTGGGGCATTTTATTACGAGAAAGAACTGCAGGACCATCCATGTCACAAGCTAAGAAATATCGCTTTCCCTTCTTTTCATTCCTTCGCTCCAAGAGCAAGACAGCAGAAACCAAGCGATCGGCACGGCGCAGATTGATGGTTGAGTCCATGGAAGAACGTCGGCTGATGGCCGCAGATGTTGTAGCGGACATCAACACTATCCCGCAAAGTTCCAATCCTGCCGAATTTGTCCAGATCGGTAGCACACTTTACTACGCCGCGACAACTCGGCTGGGACGAGAAATCAATTATTATGTAGACAGCCCACAAAACCCTGGCTTCATCCCTTACAGGGGCGAATATGACCTCAACCCGGGCGGTGGAAATTCTGATCCCAAAGAGCTAACGATTTTTGGCGATTCGCTCTACTTCTCTGCATATACTCCCGGCAGCATCGTCACTGGTGGCGGTCGAGAAGTTTGGGTGGCAACCGGCGAAAAAGTGAGGCCGCTAAAGGACATCATGCCGGGTATCGCTAGTTCCAACCCCGAGGATTTTACAGTAGTAGGCAACACTCTCTATTTTACAGCGATTTCACCGGGTGAAGGACGCGAACTATGGAAAACCGACGGAACAGCTCAAGGGACCCAAATGGTCCGCGATATTCACACGCGGCTGGGTGCAGGTTCCAATCCCAAAGACTTGGTAGCCTATAAAGGCAAACTCTATTTCACTGCGGATGATGGCGTACGCGGCCGCGAATTATGGTGGTCCGATGGAACGCATTGGGGCACAAGAATAGCTCGCGATATTCAACCTGGGGCAGGATCTTCTGATCCAGGCGAGCTAACAGTAGCTGGCGACAAGCTTTTCTTCGCAGCTTGGACGGCCCTGGCTGGTAGAGAGATTTGGATCAGCGATGGGACGACTGGTGGCACAAAATTGCTCAGCGATATCGCCCCCAACGCTATTGTGGGAAGTTCCTCCAACCCACAGGAACTAACGGCTGTTGGCGACAATCTCTATTTCACAGCATCAACGGTTGCTACCGGACGTGAACTATACCGCTACGAGCCGCATCTCCTCAACACTGTCATTCTGGTGAGGGATATTTTTCCCGGTGCTAGTTCATCCAATCCTACTGAGTTGACCGCTGTTGGTTTGACGCTTTACTTCGTTGCTCATGGCAGTCAGACAAGTTCATCGCCCGCTATACCACGTGTAGTTTGGAAGAGTCATGGAACTAGCGCTCTAACAGAACCGATTCAAGGATGGAATCAGTCTTTTTGGATAACCTCCCCGACAGAATTAACAGACGTAGGTGGCACATTGTACTTCGGAGGGTTCCTTTCAACTGTGGGTCAAGAACTATTCAAGTCGAATGGAACACCAGCCACTACCCAGGTGGTAAAGAACATCAATCCGGGTTCAGCATCTTCATCTCCAAAGAACTTGACGGCCATCAATGGCAAACTCCATTTCTCCGCAAATAACGGCACAAATGGGATCGAGCGTTTTGTAGTGGAGCCCTGGGGTGTTGATGTTTATGATGTCTTTCACGGAACTGGGGATAGCGCTCCTACAAGGCCGACTGTTCTAAATAACGAAGTCTTTTGGATAGCAACCAATGGGACTGCTGACGGCCGTAGTTTGTATAAGCATAATCCGGCTACGAACACCCTCACGACGGTGGTGCCTTCAGGTCAAAAATTGGATACAGGCTTCTTTTCAGGTAAAAATCAACTTCCCGGATCCAAGACGCTGCATGCTGCTGGCAACAATCTCTTTTTTTCGACTTACACTGAAGGTAACGTTGGAAGAGAGCTTTGGAAGACGACAGGAACCAGCGATTCAAATCTAAAACTGAAGACTTTTCTTCCATCAAGCGGTGCCTCAATGAACTCGATCACCAATGCTGTGGCGGTCGGAAACAACCTTTATTTTTTAGTAAGTGAACAGCAAAATGGTTCAACGAAGAGCACTCAGCTTTGGAAGAGCAACGGAACAGCGGCCGGCACTGTCCGCCTATTGCCAAACAGAGCAATATTAGAAATTGGTGAGATGACTGCAGTTGGAGATCGGCTGTACTTTGTGGAGCGAAAGAGCGATGGTGTCAGGGTACTTTGGAAGTCGGATGGAACGAGTGCTACAACTTCGCCAATCCATTTACCACTGGTTTCATTTAACCGCCTCGTCGGCAATAGCAATACTCTGTTTTTTCAGGCGGGCCTAGACCTATATCGAACGGATGGAACCGTCAGCGGGACGCAGTTCATTAAGAACATATCCAATGTCTTGCCAATGGTCGTTGTCAATCAGACTCTTTACTTCAGCAATCTTGGAGATGGTGGCGTTGAGTTGTGGAAGAGCGACGGGACTATTGCTGGAACCAGTCGCGTGAAGGACATTAACCCTGGCCCGGCCCACTCGCATCCGAAGGACCTGACCAATGTCAACGGAAAACTGTTCTTTACAGCAGTGAGTGGGGCTGGCCGAGAGCTGTGGATGAGCGATGGTACGGAACCCGGGACAAAAATGGTCAAGGATATTGCGGACGGGCTTTTCTCGTCCTCGCCGACCAATTTGGTGAACGCTAATGGCAAATTGTATTTCAGCGCCCTGAACATCGGTTCGGAGGGGGAACCCATTCAACGGGTAATGGTGTCCGATGGGACGCCGGGAGGAACGAAAGCCATTTCGCTCAACCCCCAGAACGATCCAAAGATGCTCACTTCAGTAGGCGATGCGCTCTATTTTTCGGATATCTATTCTAGCTACGGGCAAGAGCTGTTGATTTACCAACCCGACCCGGTAATCGGCTCGTTTGATGGCGCAATCAATTTTGTCGCCGGATCAGGGAACGTTCTGATTGACACCAATGCGACTGTTACAGCCAGCAACGTAGCCAGCTTCAAGAGTGGTAGAATTGTTTTTCGTACAACTACCAATGCACAACCCGATGATCGATTCAGCATTCGCAAACAAGGCACTGGCCCTGGCCAAATTAGTTACGTTGGATCGTTTGTTACCTTCGGGGGCGACTTGGTCATCGGTACACAAAAAGGAGGTTTAGGACAGCCACTAGTCGTTACATTCAATGCCAACGCAACCGCTGCAGCAATTCAGGCTCTGATTCGAAATGTCTACTGGCGCGGTCCCTCGAGTTCAACGCTAACCCGAACCATCACGGTTTCATTGACGGACGCTCTCGGTGGCAAAAGCTTGAAATCCAAAAATATCCTAGTTTCGGCAGCTTGAGTAGCGGAAGACAATGCACAACCCGTTTCCAGAGAACTGTGGTAGATACAGTCAAATAGGTCGCGCTGCTTGTCACTGAGGTTCTCCGCTCCATTGAGCCAAATGTCCCGTTATCTGGGAGTGGCATTTGAAGCGTATTACACATGGTAAGGCGTGATGCCGACAGGCGCAGTCGTTCGACTTTTTCCATCGCGGTTGCAGTTTTTAAGAATTGAGAGCGATCGCTACCTATTCGCTTGCGGTCTCTATGGTCGTGACTTGCTCGCAATTCGATACAATGGAAATTTTGAAGAATTATTCGATTTCCTGGTGCTGGGAGGCGGCAATTCGTAAACCAATATTTATCGAATTCGATCAAAGCAGGGATGTAATTAAATCGAGAAGATGTCGATTCCTGTCAGGATCTTAGTCCTCCGTTGACCGAGATCAGAATGCATGAAAAGTGTGGTTATATACGACATTTCGGTCCGTAGAAACGTGCATAGTTCTCTGGGCGTATGGCAATCTTTCGGTTGCGTTGCCGGAGTGCACTTTCGCGGTGCGAACAGCGACCCTCCTTGTCTTAATTCGAGTGCAGTAGTGTGTTAGGATGGTTGTGAGCCCGTTTCGACGGAGGCAAGTTCAGTCGGGTTGCATGCTGCGTACGTCGCTGCGCGGTTTGTTGCTATGGTCTCTCAAACAAAACTGCGCATCTAACGAAACCGCTCATATTTAATATGCCTAACCGTTCACGGTTCCGTTCAAGAAAATAGGCTGCGTCGACTACTGTGATGGGACTTCGCGGCAGCAGGGTGGGGCGAGTTCGCCTGCGAAATTTGCTTATTAGCCAAGGCGTAAAATTGGGCTATAATTCAGAAGTGCGGTTCGGATCTGGAATTTCTTTGGAAGACGCATGATGTCAACTGTTCCCAAGCATTACACAACTCCTGAAGAATACTTGCAACGCGAGCGAAAGGCCGAGTTTCGGTCCGAGTACTTTCGGGGCGAGATGTTTGCTATGGCTGGCGCATCGGCCAACCATAACTTGATCGTGGGCAATTGCATACAGACTCTCGGTCAGCAGCTCAAAAAGAGGCCGTGCCGAGTTTATCCAAGCGATTTGAGGCTGCGAATCGAAGCAACCGGCTTATACACCTACCCGGACCTGTCCGTTGTCTGTGGCGAACCTCAGCTTGAGTCTGATGCGGGCGATGTACTGCTGAATCCAGTGGTGCTGGTCGAAGTCCTTTCCGATTCCACCGAAGCGTACGACCGTGGAAAGAAGTTCGAACATTACCGAACCATTCCCAGCTTGATGCATTTCGTATTGATTGCCCAAGATCGACATTCGATCGATTGCTTTACGCGCTCCACCGACGGCAGTTGGAGTTTGATGAGTTGCCAAGGGATTGACGGCAAGATCATTTTAAATGCAATCGACAGCGAACTAACTGTTGGAGAGGTCTACGATAAAGTCGACTTTGCGAGTGAGCAATCTTAAGGTCGCCATCAGCGTCAGCGAGGGACCTCGCTTCGCCTGCAAAAATCCCTCGCTAACGCATTCGGGTTGTGATGTCCGCCTGCCTTTGTTGACCTGTCCAAAGTGAGTGGCCCTCGTCGTGAGGAGTTCCAAATCGAAATCTACTTGACGTGGTTCTCTTTCCATCAAGTGACAACGGCCACAGCAAAAACATGCGTGAAATCATCGGGTTTAGCAACACAATTCTGGTTTGCCCCATTGACCAACCGCCTTATTGAGATGTAGTCTCAATAAGGCCGGCGGGAGTGCAATTGAGTGGCACTCTGCGGTGTAACTGTCTAAAAGTACCGATGACCAAGCCGCCAACGAGTTCCAGCCACAAGTTCAATCGCAAGTCCTTTCTTGCCAAGCAGTTCATTCTTTGGCATTGGGTGAGCAGCGCGGTTTGTTTTGTGTCGATGGTTTTCTTTGCGGTGACGGGCATCACGCTGAACCACGCTGCTTCGCTGAAGGGAACCAACGAAGTAAAGCAAGTTAATAACATTCTTCCCGCAAAGCTTGTTGCTGCGGTATCGCCTTCTGCTGGTGAGAGCGTCGAAGCGAGTGGACCTGTGCCAGTCGAGGTCGCTTCTTGGTTACGTCAGACGCTGGGAGTTCAAGTTGCCGATCGATCTGTCGAGTGGTCGCAAGAAGAGGTCTACGTCAGCTTGCCTCGACCCGGTGGTGACGCATGGTTAACAATAGATCGCCAGACAGGCGAAGTGGTCCACGAGGTAACTAGTCAAGGTTGGATTGCTTATCTCAATGATCTGCACAAGGGCCGCAATACTGGGCTGATATGGTTCTGGTTCATCGATATTTTTTCTATAGCCTGTGTTGGGTTCAGCTTAACTGGGCTTGGTCTTCTGTGGGTACATGCCAGGCGTCGATCAGCGACTTGGCCGTTGGTTGTGGCTGGTCTACTTGTCCCCGTCTTAATTGCCGTTTTGTTCATTCACTAAAGTTGTGTTTATGAGGCTACGCCTGCTGTTTGCTGCTGTACTGGTTGTCACTGGGTGTGCCTTGAGCCATCTGTTTGCCGGTGAAGGTACCGGTGAAGGTGCTGCTGAGATTGTGCTTCGCATAGAAGTTCCTCGGCTGGATGTTGGTCAATACCATCGCCCCTATGTTGCTGCATGGATCGAAGATTCTGAAAACGAACACCTTGCCGATCTGGCTGTTTGGTACGACATCAAGATGAAAAATGGCGAAGGGCAAGCTTGGCTGAAGGATCTGCGTCAATGGTGGCGTAAGAATGGCCGCAGTGCAAAACTTCCCATTGATGGAATAAGCGGAGCTACGAGGCCCGTCGGTTTTCATGCCGTGGAGCTTTCGCTGCAACAAGTGAAGCTGCCTGCGAGCGAAGGCCGGGAATACTCGCTAGTCGTTGAAGCTGCTCGCGAAGTAGGCGGTCGCGAGCTTGTCCGTATCCCATTTAAATGGAACGGAAAAAACGCCGTGGGTGTTTCGTCTACGGGTAAATCCGAGTTAGGCAAAATCGAATTCTCTATTAACGTTACCCAACCCCAATAACCCCTTAAAGGTCGATGATGAAAATCCGAAAAGTTCTCGCAATCGCAGCTATCCTGTCCTGTTTTGCTCAGCCATTGTACGCCCATCGATTCTGGATCATTCCATCCAGTACCGTGTTATCTGGAGACAAGCCTTGGTTAACTGTTGATGCCGCCATCTCGAATAGCTTGTTCTTCGCTGATCATGCTGCTCCAGACCTTGCCTCGATTAAAGTGACCGGTCCCGATGGCCAAGAAGTTCCATTGCAAAACGGCGCCAAAGGAAAGTATCGGACGACTTTTGATCTCCAGCTTCCAACACAAGGAACTTACAAGATCAGTACCGGTCGCGGCATGATGAGTGCAACATGGCAAGAAAATGGTGAAACCAAGCGTTGGCGAGGCAGCGCTGATGACTTCGCCAGTGCCAACCTCAAAGACAAGCCCGAGCTTCAGTTGTCTCGCAACGCAAGCCGTGTTGAAGCATTCGTAACGAACGGCGAGCCCGATACAAAAGTATTAGAGCCAACCGGTTCAGGGCTCGAGCTCGCGATCGATAAGACTCATCCGAACGATCTATTCGCTGATGAAAAAGCGAGCTTCATTCTGCTGAGCGACGGCAAGCCAGCGGCTAATGTGGAAGTGGTCTTGATCAAAGGTGACGATCGTTATCGAGATTCGCAGGACGAAGCCAAGCTGACGACCAACGAAGAGGGCCTTTTTACATGCAGCTTCCCTGAAGCCGGTCGTTATTGGTTAAACGCAAACCTCAACGGCGGCGAATCCAACACCGACGGCATTCCAACCTCAGTCCGATATTCCTACACGGCAACTTTTGAAGTCTTGCCACAGTAGGATTTCCCTGGGACGTTACTGCAGTTTTGGCGCACCAAAACTATCGCAAAAGTTGCCCTTCGCTTAATGCAAATCGGCAAGCACTGGCAAGCCAGGTATAGTGCGGTGCGATTGTGGATGAAACCAGAATTTTGCACTCCGCCGCTCGTATCGATTTGAACCGATCCGAGCGGCTATGGCCGAGACTTTGGAAGGCAGCGAGTGCACTTCAGTGCAGAGGCGTGTTGTGGGTTTTGAAGGCTCAAACGCAAATAGTTGGGCAAGAGCAAATTGCCCCTGACGATGCTTTACGAAGCGGATCAAACGTAGCAGAAATCACTTCGCACCAATATCTCCAACTCTGATTCTTATTTTTGTCTCACTAGTACGTTCCATATTTACTCTCCAATTGCGAAGACTTGCGAGCGAGTTACGACAAAGAGTGTGCTATCAGCAAACACGGGCGACGATTCGATCGCATCACCAAAATCCATGACGGCGATCGGTTCATAAGTTGACGACGCACGGAGAACTTCGAGGTTGCCGTCTTCGTTAGTCACATACAGCGCATCGCCAATTACTAGCGGGGTTCCGAGCGCAGTTCCCAGCATTTCGTGCTGCCAGTAAAGGTTGCCGCTTTGCTTGTCCAGGCATCGGACAATGCCAGCAACATCGGCCGCGAACAAAAGTTTGTCCGTCATGCAAAGTCCGGATAATGAACTTCGAATTCGATGACCGTTTTGCTCAACCAATTCCCAGATCAATTTTGAATTTGGATTGGATACTGGAATAGCATTCGATAACAACTCGCGACTTACATCGCCTCTACCGAATGGGTCTATGCAATAAATCCCTCCTCCAATGTTAAATGCTTCACGGTCATTGCCAATTGTAAAATACAGACGGTGACCGTCGAAAACGGGTGACTCGCTGAGCAATCTTGTGTTAGAAAAGTGTTGTAGATCCCCAGTACTTCGTTCCATTTGTGTATAAACATCAAACTTCCAAGCTAAATCGCCGTTGCCACAGTCAAATGCACGAACGAATCCATCGCCCTGACCAATCGCAACATAATTTTTCTCGCCATTTCGAAAGATAACTGGATTGCAAAATTGAGTGCGAAGAATGGATTGACCGGGAGAATTGTCGGTCCAGACCGTCTCGCCAGTATCTTGGTTCAGGCAGACGAGGCTTGGTACATCTGGATTGACAGGCGGAGTCTGTTCAAAATGGTATGAATTCGTAGTGTTTACAAAAATCAGTCCATCGGCTCCAACAATAGAACATCTGCTTGCACGACTTCCCAGGTGCACATCTGTGGGAACGACATCAAATCGCTCTTTCATATCAACGATCCATTCCACCTCCGGTTCGCCAGTTCGTTGGATCAGCGGTTTTATATTTAAGCAGATAACTTCCAACCGATTCGTGCAAAACCATAGTCGTTCGCCCAGTATAAAAGGCGAAGACGTATTACCAGTTCCTGGCCAGTCTTGACGTGGATTCTTAAGTTTTTGGCTGATGTGTTGGTATAGCAATTTGCCGGTCGAAGCATCCAAGCAAGCGAGCACACCTGAGTCGGTTGTGCTTTCACCGACGGGATCTGCCGTGCCAATCCAGACAAGCCCATCTGAGACGACAGGGTCACACATCGACTGATCGAAGCCGCCAGTCACCCATTTCACTCGCCCACGGCGGGCTGCAGGAAATGCGAATTTCTCAACTGCTTTGCTGTACTCAGTGTCCCAGACTAGCGGGCCAATTTCGTTTTCAATAGCGGAGGTTCGATATATCGTTCGTCCCCGCATCGGCCAATCGTCAGCTATGGTGCTCGGCGATATCACCAGCAAAATCGAAAAGAGCAAGTACCTATTCGAAGTTACCGTCAGGCACGTAGCCAACGAATGAGCAAGATAGCGATACAATTTTGAAAAGCAACTTTTGAGCGAAAAACCAAGCAATCGCATGACTATAGCCTATGTACGGGATGCCGGCATCATGGAATTTGGAGCAGAACGAAAGTGCAAATATCTCTTAATCGTAGCAAAAGAATGCGAAGGGAGCTCCTCGTTGCGAAGCGGATTTAATGGCTTCGCGGGATCGGAAAGCTGGTGGCTATCCAAATGTTGCCACCCGCGAAGAACACTATTGAGTACGTAAGTGTTATGTTTTAAAGTGGTTATTGCCTTTTGATAGTTGAGTCCTGAGGGGCAGTCCCGGCTCCGTCGTCAAGTGATATCTGTCCCGGCGCTTCCGGACGGAGCGATTGGCGAATAGCGCAGTCTTGTGTTATGCTCCATGCAAGGTGACTCAAATTGCTGCTTTAGAAGTAGTGGTACAGATACGTGGCGATGGCTTACCGAAAAATGAATCGCCGACGGAAAGTTAAGTAACATCTCTGGGGATGGAAGCCAAAGGTAAAATCATGGGCAGTGGTGCTGGACGTTCGCCCAGGCCACCAGAGAGGATCTCGAACGTTTACCGCAAAGCCAAGTATTTCAGATTCACGGACAGCGACATAACTGGTACCGATGTGCAAACGAAACTAGTTCTGAGCAGCGAACTTGTGGAAGAAGCGGTCAAGATCACTATCGCCACTGCGAAAGCCGTTGCGATTGTCGTCGACTCTCAACGCTCGGATCTCAATCATCGAATAATGCTCGCATCGCAGCCGTTGGCGGCTGTGGTTTTTCAATGCGACCGAGAAGGGTGTTTCCCGTTGTCCGCGAAACCTCGATGATGGGCGGATTAATCAAATCAGCCGGAATGGAATCTAGTGCGTTCAAATGGTGCAGGACTGCAGCTTCGATCAAATGAGATTTCTTGACTCCGTGCGTAGCAACATACCGCTCCAATAATTCTCGTGTTTCGGCGGAAATGTTTGCGGATATCTGGGTGGTTGAATTCATCGGATTCGCCTTCTCTGCCATCGTCGTAGAAAATCCTACGTTTTCGTAGAGCATACTGCCTGTAGCAGTGGCAGGCAAGTTTTCCCCGATGACTAATAGGCAACTTGTGATCTGGGATCGTCGGGGACAAAACATGCAAGTGAGTCAGAACTCTTTTGTGAGAGAGCGTCCATTGGCAACAGGAATGGCTCTATTCGCTCTCCTGTACGAGTTGTACTCGGCGAGCCGTTCTCGCAACGATAACATTTTCCTGCCGTCAGATCTTCTTGTCGCCTCGGCTAGCAGTGAAATTTCTTGAATCCCAGACTTTGTACTGCCTACAACTGGAGAGTGTTCGTCATTTGAAAATCTTGTTGCTTCGGAATTGCGAGGGTCTAGACTCTCCTATCACAAGGACCAGAAAAAGGGGGGGAATTCGCAGTTCAGCTCGGGCAGTGCACGCTCGGAGAGTTCAGATTTGGTACGATTAAAAATCGTATCAAGGCTCTTTGGACGAATGATTCGAACCATCCGTTGACTATTTTGGAAGCCGATCAACGGTATTCAAGTCTCGAGTTTTCAAACGCTTCTCCGCTGGCAGCAACTGCTGAAAAATCAACTGATTGCGAAGTTCAAGTAGAATATGGTCACCGTTCAGCATTACAAAAGCTTCGTTCGGCGCAAACAGCTTGATGCCATATCCGATCCGCTCGAATGATCGACGTTCGTAATCTATGCCAACCGCAATATTGCATGTACGCAGCTCCAACTGCTTTTTGATCTGATCCACGTCCAAAGGTTCTCCGGTCAGAATCAGTACGACGTGAAGCCCCTTTCGACCGTACAACTCGTCTGCAATCTTGAGTTTTGTTATTAGGTTGGTCATCCATAAATCATTCTTGTCGAATGTTGCCAACAAGAGCCATTCGCCTTGTGTTTTCTGGGCGGAAGTTCGCAACTCAGAAAGCCATTCATCGACAACGTAATCTCTTGAAAAGCCTTGATTCTTGCTTGGCTCAGGCACGACAAAACTCCCTAAATCGAAATCGCCATGCGTTTCAGCGCTCCAATTTCGTCTGTTAGTTCCGCCAATGGGGCCAAGCGTATATTCGACGTTCGGCGACAGGCCACCAATTAAGAAACCGCCTTGCGAGTCCGTTGGCGGACCAAGCGGCGACAAGTGCTTTCTGCTCAAGATCTCTTTATTAGAATGTACCGAAAAGCGCTCATCATATTGCGGTAATCCTACCTGATCCCTGAGTTGTCCATAAATCACGACCTCTTTTGAAAGCTGGATTTTGTTCGGTTGTTCGTGCGAGATGTGTTGCCCCCCACGTGCGCCATAAATCGGGCGCATAGCATCGAAATAGTACTCATCAGAATACAAGCTCAGCGATGTTCTGGGCGACTTCGGCTGCTCTGGTGAATAAAGCAATGCTGTCTCACGAATACCTTTCGAAACAATCAGATGACTAGAGCGAGCGTCATATTCACCAGTGAACTCCAGTGCGTCGTAACCAGACGCTTTACCTGCCAACATGATTGCATTGGCTAGTTCAGTTACCGGGATCGTCTGTTCGATAGACGCGTCATTGTCGAGTGACTCTAATTGAAATGTGACTGCGTCGCCCGCTACCGCAATTGGAAATTCAAAATAGCCATCATAAGAAGTAGACGTTTCGAAACTCATCACCACATCGCCGCTTTCCTTGGCCTTAACACGTCGATTAACCAAAGGAGATCCCGAGTCTCGGTCTACGGCAAAGCCGAAAATTGTTTGTACAGGGTAGTATTGGAATTGAATGTTAGTATCGGTCGGTTTCAGATCGATCGATTTGGGATACGAAAGCCCATTTGTTCCATTTGGATACACCCTGTATTCGCACTTGCCTCCGCCAAAGCTTGAATGATCAACGTTCCAGTCCACATTGAACTCTACCACGCCATTTGAATCCGCGACAACGTACCAGTGAAAGCCTTCGGTTGCTGAATATCCATTTGACGCCGAAACGAACAATCGCTCTGGCTCACTTCGATGTTCAGTGTGATCTACAACTTTACAAGTGACCTTTGTTCCACGACGAAGCTCGATTTTTGAGTTTTTGATTGCGTTTGCCACTGTCATGAATGTCGTGGCATAATCTTTGTGAGTAAAAGTCAGTGATGTTCGATTCAAATTAGAGGCTTGTCGCGTCAGCCAAGGAATTGTGAGCACACCGTTTACATCGGACCGAGGCAAGGTTAGCGACTGGATCGACCCAAGATCGATGTTCGAGAAAGAATCGACAGAGTTGAAGTAGTTTGCAAATTCGACGCCTTCTATTGGATTGCCGTGGGCATCAACAAATATGAGCTTGATTTCATCCGGTTCGTCGACCTTCAAGCTTAAACTCTCCGTAATGCTGTTCGACGTGAAATACTTAGGAAGATAGAATTCGTCCGTTGAAAGGCACGTTGACTTTGATGGTATCGCAACGGCTTGAAAGCTGTAGTCGTCTACGCTGTCGCTGTAGCGGTCAGAAACTTTGAATTCAAAACTTCCATTCTGGTCTGTAACGGCTTTGTCGACGACAATTACATCTCGCTTGCCCGAGTAAAATTTTGGCGAAGCAAGACAAACGACTTCAATCCCTTTTTTGTATATTCTCTGTGACGAATAAACAGTGCCGCGAACGAAGATGTCTGCTGCAAACAAAGGTTGTGTTGCGACGGCAAACAAAACGAAGTAGGCGAACAAAACATGTGAAAGGGAGTGCATTGAAGTGTTTAGAACTTGCTTCATCGTAAACCATTGGACTTTTAGAAGTGTGATCAAATTGCGTAGCGCCTAAAGCAAATAGCCCTTTGCTGGTAACCGCGGCTTTATCTGCATTCGCTTATTTTACAATAACAAGCACCCGGATGGGTTTGGCATGGGGTGGTTCTAGAAACGGTGAGCGTCCGCCTTCACTTTATGTGCCAGCAACACATATTCTTTGGCACATCGTTGATTCCTTCGTCACATATCTGTCAGCCTTCCAGATTTTCGCTACGCTAACCAAAATGAGTTTCCTGCACCGTAATAACACGTAAACTCGGGGAATCGCCTGAGAAGATTGAGCGGTGGATGGATTGACCATGAGATATTTTACTATTTGCCTGCTACTGCTCGCGATTTCGCTGGCGAGCGTCTGTGCTGTTCGAATCGTGAGAAACGAACTTGACCTATATAACGATCACCTTGAAAAGTACAACTGTGGGGTAAATCTTAGGGTGCTTTACCAAGCGTTGGAATCGTACCACTCGAAGTTCCACGACTTTCCGCCCGTTTACTCTACCGATGAATATGGAAATAGGCTTCACAGTTGGAGGACATTGCTAATTCCTTACCACCCAGACGCTTCTTGGGCGTTCACGAAGGAAATTGATTTTTCTTCCGCTTGGGATAGCGATACAAACGCACGAGCGAGAAGTCTTCTTCCTGTCACTTTCTATACATGTGATGGTCAGAATCCCAAAGGGTCCACATTTGCGTTAGTGATACGAAATAAATTTGACGGTTTTCACCCGAATCTGGGGCAGCAAGACGAAGTTTCGCAAGCAACTTCTCCAGTGCTTGTTGTTGCCTTTGAGACAGGAGGAGTTGAACATTGGATGAAACCGGAAGACCCAGTTGTAAACCAAAAAGTGACTCCAATTTTTGAACTGATGGAAGATGGCACACTCCTACGTCGCAATAAGCAGGATCAGCAATAGTTGCCGATGTGTCGAAAAAAAGGTGCTACTTTCGAATGGCATTGTAGAAATTACATCAGCGCGGAATTCGTCTACTCAAGGGTCGATCATTAGCATGTGTCAGCTTTAATCGCGTCAATGCTTTGAAGTTGAGCAGATCGATTCGGCGGCAGAAGATTTTGATACTACATGCTTGCAAGTCGATGCGCTGGAGTGGAGTGGGAGAGCCTAAATTACGTACGAAGCAGCCGGTGGGTATCGGCGTGACGCATGGTTGCGAAATCTTGATTCAGCAACGGACGGTTTTTCTTTTTGGCGCAACGTTGGCTCCCCGGCGGCACTTCAGAATATAGCTGGCTGCGTCTGGAACTTGGCATGAAGTATCGCCCATATCGACTTCGATTTTGCCTATCCTGACCGCAGATTGCAAAGCGTCCTCCGCTAG
The DNA here is from genome assembly GCF_056494165.1 of Njordella aestuarii. NCBI lineage: Bacteria > Pseudomonadati > Planctomycetota > Planctomycetia > Pirellulales > Pirellulaceae > Njordella > Njordella aestuarii. Next base: position 6,431,538 of record NZ_CM151397.1, on the reverse strand, counting down.
CGGCGCGACATATGTACCTACACTGATCAAGTACCCGTTCATTGCGTACCGTACTCGATTCGGCGAGGCCTTGATATTCTCTTCGACCTTAACAATTAAATCAGCAAGCTTGGCAATCGGTAGTTTATCGTCAGGTACTAGAGCAACAACTGACGAAAGAGTCGACCAACCGGCAACGGCAACAAGCTCCTTTTTAGAAGTAATCCATTTGAAGGCGAGGGTGAGCCCTTCTGGATGCTCGCACGCAACCCATGGCACAGTACAGCCAGCAATCATGTGCCACGTTGCGATTGCCGCCCACTCATTGAGTTCTTTCATGCTCATTTTAGAGCCGTCAGCGATCAAGCCAGCGAGATACATAGCATCCGAGTTCTTGGATGCATACAACTGCATCGCTACGGCTTGATTTCCTTTTAGCTTCTTTTGCAGCGTTTTGAGATCGCCGACGCGAACACCAAAAACAGGTTCTACTGCACCGTGACGAAGGTACGTTTTTTTCGTCTGTGCAGTCCCCAAAGAGGCCAGTTCGGACATGACTTCTTCTACAGTCATACTTACTCCTTGCAGGTGCTTCGATTTACAGATTGTTTTTGCAGATCATGTTCTGGCAGCGGAACGGAGGAATAAATTGTGAGGGCTGCGCGACCCGCCTCGAACAACGTGGCTATGGCATCTCTTCTCGTTCATCGGAACACAGAATGAGTTGACGGAAAATATGGCGACAGCGGCTCAAAGGTTAATATATCTGAAAATTCGCGGCGAGTGATTCTGAGTGTTTTGTAGGTATCAAGTAAAAGGGGCTGGACGGTGTTGCTGGGTAGGCAAGTCTATTGGGACGTGTTACACCGCTTGTGGAATCATGTACACTGTACTGCTAGTTCGTGTTTTAACTTCACCTCCTCTTCTTTCTTCCGGAATCTGACGAATGAAGCTCCGATATTTCAAGAGCGTTAGCATCGCTCTCGCACTTTTTGGAACCACTAGCACACTAAGTCACGCGCAGCAGCCTGCTCAGCCGCCAGCTGCAGAAACGCCGAACGGTGCTGAAGCTACTCCACCTCTAACCGCCGTCCCCAACAATAGGCGACCAGAACGTGGAGGCATTGTCTCGGACGGCGGAGGAGGGCGAACAGCGTCTTTAGCTTCTCCTATCGTGTCAGCAGATCGTCATGTTACTTTTCAAGTAAGTGCGCCTGATGCGACTCAAATTAAATTGACGTGCGACTTTCAAGAGGAAACGCCGTTGGTAAAAGATGCCGATGGAACTTGGAGCGTCACTGTTGGGCCTGTAGATCCCGACATCTACTATTATAATCTCGTTGTGGATGGCGTACGTACGATCGATCCAGGCAACAGTCACGCAAAGGTCGGCTATTACACAAGCACGCTGACGAGCGTTTTGTATGTTCCAGGAGATGAGCCCGCATTCTACGACGTCAAAGATGTACCGCATGGTGAACTGCGGACTCACATTTACAAGTCAGCGTCGAACGATGTCGTTCGTGAACTCTGCGTGTATGTTCCTCCCGGCTACGATAACGAGCCTAACAAAAAGTATCCTGTTCTTTATTTGCTGCACGGAAACGCGAATGATCATCAGTCTTGGCAACGCTACGGCCGCGCAAACGAGATCTTAGACAACATGCTGGCCGATGGCGAAATCGAGCCATTCCTCGTTGTGATGCCACTCGGTTATGGCGGTGCATCCATCAATGGCGACGGAGGCGGCGTTGCCTCGGTCGCAGGGCCCGACAATCGAGCTAGTGGTGCTCCGTTTGGTGGCCGACCAGGCGGACCCGGCGGGCCAGACTTGTATGAGCAAGACATCATCAAAGATGTCGTCCCGTTGATCGACTCCAAATACCGCACGCTTGCCGACCGACGTAGTCGAGCTATCTTTGGATTCTCCATGGGCGGCGGACAATCCGGCCGTATCGGGCTTGGGAATCTAGATACGTTTAGCCATGTTGGGATCATGAGCGCGGGTTTAGGTCGCGGTGGAGATTCCGGACCCGTCGCACAATTGGCAAAAGATGTTGCCGGAACCAATGAAAAGCTCGATCTGCTATGGATCGGTTGTGGCCGAGATGATTTTGCGTTCCCAGGCGCCAGCAGCTTGGCCCAGTCCTTGAAAGAAGCCGGAATTGAGCACACCTTCGTTGAAAGCGAAGGCGGCCACCACTGGCGAGTTTGGCGGCGCTACCTGCATGAAGTTGCTCCTCAGCTGTTCAAGGCGGAAGCAGATTGAGTTCGTTTCAAAGCCTTAAGTGGGACTTTCCTAGCGGGCAACAGAAAACTACGTTAGCGTAATTCTTTCGCTAATTTGGAGTTTATGACCTTTCGTCACATCACACGGGCGATTTGGCAGTGACTATAATCAGCAAAGTTTTGTTTCGAACTTTTACATGGGAGATCATTATGAAATATCTATTGGCGGGTCTTTGTGCTTTGACGTTCTTTGCAAACGGAAATGCTCAAGAGGGCGCTCAGGAAAAGGCGCAGGAAGTTACTGCGGCGGCAGCGACGAGTGCAAATCCTGCAGGCAAGTGGACTTGGACTCAAGACATGCGCGGCAACGAAGTCTCGTTTGAGTTAGTCTTGGCCATGAAAGACGATAAGCTTACGGGGACGTTTCAATCGATCTTCCCAAACCCGCCTGAAGGTTTTCCGGCTGACATGGCAAAGCCAGTCGATATTGAAGACGGCAAGGTAGAAGGCGACAAGATTTCCTTTAACGTCGTCCGTGATTTCAACGGCAATGAATTTGTTAGTAAATTCGAAGGTACGGTGAAAGGCGATCAAATTGTTGGTTCGCGAACCGTCAACTTTGGCGGCGAGGACCGCGTGTCAGATTGGACTGCCAAGCGATCTGGTTTGATGGCTTCGGATGTCGTTGGTGACTGGGTAATCAAAGTTAATACGCCTCAAGGAGAAATCGAAGAGAAGCTCAGCTTCGAAATGGATGGCGATAAGTTGAAAGGCGTTTTTCATAGCAGCTTCTTCGGTGATAGCCCGCTCAAGGACATCAAGCTAGAAGGTGAAAAGCTTTTGTTTGGCGTTGAGTTTTCCAACAACGAATTCTCGATGGACATCGATTATGAAACTAAGCCAAAGGGTGACAAAATCACTGGTGCGGCCAAGTTTGAGATGAACGGTCAAGAAACGAGTATCGATATAGAAGGCACGAAAGCCGGAGCAAAGGCAGATGCTGCGAAGCCCGCGGAATAGGCAGTTGAGATAAAACTCGGCTAACACTAATCGGATGAGGGCAGGAACGCATGTCTTGCCCGCATCCGATTTTTTATTGAACGGCAAAGAAGCCTAACATGGCTATTCCGGCACCGTGTTGCCGAAGGCGGTAAATTCGACGACGCCCGGAACAATGCCTTTCGGCCAACCAAGAATCGTCAAGCGAGCTCGCTTTCCAATCGTCGCATTGCATTCGCGATAGTCGACCAACAAGTCTTCGGTGCTGTCGCTGCGATCGACAATAGTCGCCCATTCTCCATCCGCAGTCTCTAATTCAACGCGGTATTGGAAGGGCCCCGAATGAATCCCATTTGCCGTGTCCAGATTGACGTCTCGCCAGATCACTCGGACAGCATGAATAGCGGCCGGGACCATGAACGTGCTGGTCAAAGTCGGATTTTTGTCATCCGCTTTGGGCTGCCACCAGGTTCGCAAGTCATCGTCGACAGCAAAGCGGCCTTCGAGATTGGCGGCATCGGTGGAACCGACCGTCCGTAGCTCGCCGTTGATAGGGAGCCAACCAGTACCTTTGGCGTTTGCAGTGGAACTAGGACTCGTATCAGGTTGCTTGCCAAGTGTTGCACCTGGAAGCCACTGTGGAAGGGACGTTGCGCCGTGTACGGTTAGCTCACCGTTTGAATCGAAGCCTGCTCGATCCATTCCCAAGCGTCGTTCAAACGCATGTACAACACTCGCGCGGACTGTATAGAATGACCAGAGTTCGTTGTCCGGGCCCGCCACAACGCAGCCATGTGCACTGCCCGTAATTAGCCCATCGACAGTGCGCAATATTGGATTGCGTTTCTGCGGTTTGAAGGGACCTAGCGGAGAATCGCTCGTGTAACAACCCATTGCATAAGTGCGATTTTCTGTTCCTCCTGCGCAGTACGTCAGGTAGTAAGTGTCTTCATGTTTCAGCATCCAGGCCCCTTCGACCCATCCGCGTCGAGGATTCTGGTTCCATTCGCCGACCGCTTCCCAAGGGAATTCCTTGGGATTGAATGGGATAAGTTCCTTCGGTTTAGTGATTGTCTTGGTTGGGTTGTTCGAATCAAGTTCAACGCCCCAAATACCACCCGTTGGACTGCAGCCCCAATAGTAGTAGAGTCGATCGTTCTGGTCGGAGTAAAGCATGGGGTCGATAAAGTCCGACATCTCGTCGGTGAGCTTTAGATCGATTGCTCCGATTTCTTCGAATGGGCCCAGTGGTGTTTCGGAAGCGTAGATAGGCGAATTGCTCGCCATTAACAAAAACTTGCCTTTGTGTTTGACGATGGTCGGTGCGTATCCGATATCTCGAATGTTTATCGGGTGATGCTTCCATGTCGCGCCGCGATCCTCGCTGACCCAAGCCATGTCGACCGAAGGATAGAGATACCATTTGTCATCGTGCCAGAGCGCCGAAACATCGGCCAATTCGCGGAACTGTTGTTTGTACCCCAGTCGCCACATCCAATCGTCGCTTGGTTCGCCGTTTGTTATATCGCGCGCCATTCGCCCGACCGGGAAGTTGGGCAACGATATTGGGTTGCAATACGTTTGGGGAAGACTTGACTCTTGCGCAATCCCTTGAAGGTTCGCAGTCATAGAGCAAACGAGCGCAGCCAGAAGTAGTTTCGATTTCAAGTGGGTACCCTTACGTGGTGGGGCGGATTGGGGAGGACAATCAAGCGATCAGTATAGTCATTTTGCTTCGTACGTTTTCCATGTCCACTCCATGGCAGCCCCGAGTGTTTGCCGTATTAATCCTTTTTCGACGTGCCCGGCGTCTTCAGCCCAAAGATATTGATAGTCATAGCCTTTCGCCTTTAACGCATCGGCCATGCGATTATTCGCTAACACCCAGTTGTGCAACCCTTCTTCGGACGATGTTGCCCCATTATCGCGTGATCCCACTTGGAGCCAAATTCGCAACGGTTTCTTATCGGAGTCTGGGATAAAGCTGGCGTGGTATTCCCAAGCTCCACGGGGAGCTGTCTCGCTGGGCATTTGATTTACGAAAGTGCCAGAGTAACTGATGACGCGATGATAGAGATCGGGTCGGAACCAAGCCATCGAGAGGGCGGCGGCTGCGCCCGAGCTTGCGCCCAGCACACCACGGCCATTTGGGTCGTTCGTCAGCGACACATTTGCATTCTGCTTTACAAGCGGTAGGACTTCCGATTCGATGAAGTCAGCGTAAGCTCCCGATACTGTGTCGTATTCCAGTCCTCTTTGGCTGCGCGGACCGTCACCACCTCCGTTAGCGATGAAGACGGCGGCCATCATTGGTAGTCGCTTCTGTGCAATGTAGTTATCCAAGACGGCGATTAAGGTTGCCTGCATGTTGGACTTTTCGGAGCCATCATGATTTACCATGAAGGGCAGTTCCGTACCGGGAGTATAACCGGCTGGTACGTAAACCCAGACTTGGCGTTCGTAGGGACCGCGAACGCCTGGATAGACTTTGGTGTCTTCGGATTTCATGACAAAGGTAGTCAGGTTTCCGCGAGGGACTCCTTCGTCCACTTGGAGGACGGGGACGTCGACCCAAGGCCCGGTCGTCGAGACTTGGAAGTTACCGTTCTGGTCGATTGGCGGTACCTTTTCGACTTTGACGGCATCAGCAGGCGGATCGACTTTGATCTGCGGCCCACGTGAGAATCCTTGCCGGCGGGGGCGTGCTTGCTCATTGTTAGTATTGGGCTGGCTATTTGGATCTTGAGCGATCGAGAGAGCGCATGACGGGCCAGTTGCCGTGAGAATGCAAATGGTCGCAAAAAATGAGAGAAATTGGTAGCGTTTGCGCATTCGGAACAACCTTTTCAATCAGGGAACGGATAGGCATTGAAAGCTTGGGCACTGATTGAGCAGATCAGCACGCGGCCCAAGATGGGGTTAAACTTCCAATATATCAGTTGCAACCTTCCACATTGGGCCGATGTCCCATTTTACAATTTGGACAGATTTGTAGTTTAAGGCTGAAAATTATTGACTTGCGAGTGCTCAACCACAAGAATAGTGGACTTGCGCCAACAGTTTCCTCTTCGTTTGGTCTTATATTGACGGTGGTCGCTCAGCTGTGTGTTATTCCAAGATCGCTTTTCATCTTTTCTTTGCAACCCTGTGTTGTCTTTCTTGTCCAGCCTATTCACAGTCTGATGACATTTCGGCAGGCCAGGATGACGGAATACCCCAGCAAACGGTAACGCAAGGAACTGCTGTTTCAGATCGATCTGCAGATGTAACGTCTTTCGAAAAAGAGGTCAGGCCTCTCTTACAAAAGTATTGCTATGACTGTCATGCAAATGGAGGCAATAGCGGGAATCTCTCATTTGATACTCTTGAGCTGCCCGAAAAGCTTCTTGCGCCGGAGTTGTGGCTGAAGGTTCTAAAGAATGTGCGTGCTGGAATTATGCCGCCACAAGACGAATTGCAGCCGACTGCTGACGAACTTAGAGCGTTGGAACAGTGGATTAAGTCAACTGCCTTTGGGATTGACCCCGAACGTCCAGATCCGGGCCGTGTCACACTGCGGCGCATGAATCGAACTGAATATCGCAATGCAGTTCGCGATCTTCTAGGGTTTGATTTCGATGTCGAGCAAGCGTTGCCGCCGGATGATGTAGGTTATGGCTTTGATAACATAGGAGATGTCTTGAGCATTTCCCCGATGCGTCTCGAGAAGTTTCTTGAGGCGGCCATTACGGTGGTAGAGAAGGGCGTTCCCAAAGACACGGTTGTGATTCCAAGTACTCTGTATCTGCCCGAAGATTTTGTTGACGACAATGGACGAGATGGCGACAACATGTCGTTTTATCAGCAACGCACAGTCCGAAAGAAAGTAACTGCGCCGGCTGCTGGGGACTACGTAATAAACATCTACTGCAAGATCGACGGGGATGCAATGCCACGCGATCCACAGGAGTGCCGTATTCATGTTACTTCCGATGGAGAAGAGTTCTTTACTCAGCAGTATCGTTGGGCCGACAACGACTGGTTCGAAGACGAGTGTGTGGTGCATTGGGAGGCAGGGGAGCACGAGATCTCGTTTACCACCGAGCCAGTTTTTCCAGATCTTAAACCGCTGCGGTCCAAGATGGATTATCGGATAGTCAGCGTACGCGTTGACGGTCCTACCGACCGCAGTCACTGGCAACATCCGCCTGGCTATGAAAAACTTTACAGTTTAGATTCCCCCCCAACTGACCGAGCCGAGCGACGGGCATATGCGACGGAGGTGCTGAAGCGATTTGCGACTCGTGCTTTTCGTCGACCTGTTTCGGATGAAACACTTACTAAGTTGATCGACTTGGCGGAGAACACTTACTCGCTAGAGGGTCTGACCTTTGAGCAAGGCATCGCTCAATCCATCGTCGCAGTCTTGGCTTCACCAAAGTTTCTGTTCCATTTTGAAGAGAACGAGCCGGCGGCTGACGGCCAAGCGTTCGCGAAAATCGATGAACTGAGTCTTGCTTCGCGTCTGTCGTTTGCGCTGTGGCGATCGATTCCCGATGATGATTTGTTGCGGCAGGCACTAGATGGCAAACTGCGAGAGAATCTAGAGACGACGGTCAAACGAATGATCGACGATCCAAAATCGCAAGGGTTCGTTGAGGGATTTGCGCAGCAATGGTTGCAAACCAGCGTGGTGATGGATATTCCGATCAACTCCGAAGCGATCATGGAAATGCAGATGACGAAAGCGGAGCTTGAAGAAAAAGCGGCAGCTGCGGCACAGCAGCAACGCGGTCGCTTCCGCGGCTTCGGTCCTCCAGGAAATGGTCCTCCAGGTAATGGTCCTCCAGGAAATGGTCCTCCAGGAAATGGTCCTCCAGCAGGGTTCGGACAGCCTCGTTCACAGCAAGGCGAGAATCTTAATGCTCCGGAGCAGCAACGCGTCGATTCCGAAAATTCTAGTCCGGCGGATGCTGCGCCACCGCAGGATGCTGCACCTGCTGCGGCTCCCAATGCAGAGCGGCCTCGGCCCAATGGCCCGCCTGGCAATGGACCGCCTGGCTTTCCCGGTGGAGGCTTTGGTCGTCGAAGGGGACCGCCGCCTTACGAAGGCAAGGAGTTAATTCCGTCAGTTCGTACTGCGATGAAAAACGAGGTCGAGGCGTATTTTGAGCATATCATGCGCGAGGATCGTAGCGTCTTGGAACTCCTGCGCAGTGATTACACTTTTGTGAATGCAGACCTAGCTAAGGTTTATGAGATTCCCGATGTTGTTGGCCCTGAAATGCGAAAAGTTACGTTGCCAGAGGGTAGCCCACGAGGGGGAGTTATCACGATGGGAAGCGTTCTGACCGTGACTTCGAATCCGACGCGAACATCGCCGGTTAAGAGAGGGAAGTGGATTCTTGAAAATATTCTCGGCGCTCCGACGGCGCCGCCGCCACCGAATATACCTTCCTTGGAGGAAACGATTGCGAATGCGGGGGACAGGAAGCCAACGCAGCGAGAGGCTCTGGCCATCCACCGGGAAGATGCCTTGTGTGCCTCATGCCATGAACGCATGGACCCGCTGGGACTAGCGCTAGAAAACTTTAATGGTTTTGGTCGTTTCAGGGCGATAGAGTTTGAGCAGCCGATCGACCCGTCGGGTAAACTCGTCACGGGCGAAGAGTTCAATCAAGTCACAGAGTTGAAAGAGGCATTGGCCGAAAATCATCAATTAGAGTTTTACCGTACACTGACCACGAAAATGCTGACCTACGTATTGGGTAGAGGGCCTGAGTACTACGATATGGCAACGATTGATGAAGTCGCTGAACGTATGAAACAAAACGATGGGAAATTTTCTGCGTTGCTAATGGGTGTGCTTGAATCAGCTCCCGTGCATAACAGGCTAATGGCTGCCGCCGTGGTGCCGCCTGCGGAAACTGCCGTCAGTGACGGGGAATAAGTTTAACATCCAATGTGATGCGCATGAGTTGGTTGTCCTGAGATGAATCGACAGGATTATGAGCACCTAAAATTAACGACAAGCCTAAACAATACGAAACTTAAGAACAGAGAGCGGAGCATACATGAACAAGATCCCTAACAACGCAAGTAGTCCCATGCCCTACCGCAATCATTCGCGACGTCGTTTTCTACAAGCGGCTGGGTTGGCGATGAGTTTGCCGGCGATGGAATCCGTTTTGCCTCGTGGCATGAGCAGGGCAAGCGCTGCTGCGGTGCCTGCGAGTACGGCGGCTACGACGGCGACGGGGGCTCCGCTGCGAACAGCGTTTCTTTATTTTCCCAACGGGGCAATTCCTGCGGCTTGGTGGCCAACGGGTGAAGGCAAAGATTTCCAGCTAAACCGCACGATGGAACCGCTCGCCGCGATGAAAGACAAACTTCAAGTACTTGCTGGATTGAATGATGTGTCCGCAAATGCGGGCAGTGATGGAGGCGGTGATCATGCGCGAGCCAATGGTACGTTCTTGACAGGAGTTCGCATCAAGAAGACGAACGGCGCAGACTTCTATGCCGGTGTTTCTGCCGATCAACTGATGGCACAACAAGTCGGACTGATGACCCCGTTCCGCTCGCTCGAGCTCTCGTGCGACGTGGTGTTAAACGTGGGGGCCTGTGACACGGATTATGCATGTGTTTACCAACATAATCTTTCCTGGAGTTCGCCTACGACGCCGTTAACTCCCGAAGTCGATCCGCGATTGCTGTTCGAGAGGCTGTTTGGTGAAGGCACGCCAAAGGATCGTGCACGGAATCTAGAAATTCGACGTCAACAAAAGAGCTCTATTCTCGACTTCCTCAAAAGCGAACGGACCGATCTAGCTCGCGATGCGTCCTCTCGCGACAAGCAAAAACTGGAAGAATACTACTCGAGCGTTCGTGATATTGAACAACGCATTACTTACGCAGAGGCTTCGCGTTCCGCCAGACGGCTTCCGACGCAAGAAGCTCCCGAAGGCATTCCCGCGAGTTACACCGAATACATGCGGCTTATGTATGACATGTTGCTGCTAGCCTTTGAAACCGATTCCACTCGCGTTGCTTCATTTATGATCGCCGGTGATGGGAACAATCGCGACTTCTCCGAGATTGGTATTAACGACGGTCACCACAACCTGACGCACCACGGTAACAAAGCTGATTGGATCGAGAAGGTCACGCAAATCGATGTTTGGTACGTCCAGCAGCTCGCATATTTCTTAGAGCGAATGGAAGCGACCAAGGATATCGATGGCAATTCGTTGCTACACAATTCGCAGATTGTATACGGCAGCGGATGCGCTGATGGAAATCGGCATACGCACGTCAATTTGCCAATCATTCTCGCGGGAGGTGGCGGCGGTACGCTTAACTCTGGACGATTCGTCGATTGCGAGAACGTTCCCTTGTGCAACCTTTACTTAAGTATGATGGATCGTATTGGAGGAGATAAAATCCCCCAATCGTTCGGTGATTCTACTGGTCGACTGGCGGATATCTAGTCATTTGACGCCATCGACATTATGAATGAGTCTAGTTGACGCTTCAAAGTCGTGCGAAAGAATCTCGGACCCCAGGTCTTCTTAGCACGAGGATGCCCCAGACTCCGAACGGTATCGCCAGTACGTAACATGGTCCAATCAGTGGGACCAGCGCCAGTATGCATACTGTCATGGCCCACATGTAGGACCCTTGTCGCACCATGCTGAACGCCCCCGTGATGAGCAGCAAGCTGTAAAGCATCGTAATGCCGTAATACAGACAATAAACTAACGTTACTTCGATGACGGCAGGGTCTACATCGGGATCAATTGACTGGCTGTAAATGAATGCAAAGTAAAACAGCCCTCCAATGATGTGGAGGATCGAAGTGACCAAAATACCAATAGCAGCAGGCAACAACTGACGACGCGGTGCGGTAGCTGCTTTGCCGATGTCAGGCGTTTCGGAGGTAGGAGCGTAGGGCGAAGTATGCGAATTCATTTTTCGTAACAATCATGCACCGAGACTTCCGTGTAAATATGGAGAGGCGTAACCCGTGCCGGAATCGATGTCTCGGTCGTATTCTGAGTATATCGTAGAGTCAGTAACAAGTTAATGCGTATTAGCGTTGCGTTATCAAGCTACCAAATAAACTCTTACTTCAATGCGGTTTCGGTTAAAACATGCCGCCCGCGCCACCCATGCCAGGCTGGCCTTGAAGGGGTCGATTCGAATTTGGTGGCACTTGCTGCAGGTTGCTTTTATTCACTTGTGAGACTCTCGAAAGCATCTTTTCGATCTCCAAATGGCTTTGCTCTGAACACTTAGCGACTAATAGCGAACCGATCATCGTTAAGTTGGCTTCGCTAGTATCCCAGTGGTCGCTGATCGAGCTCTGTATCGCTGCGATAAGGCTCTCGGCATTACTCATGTTGGGAAGAACGAATGAGAGGTCATAGTATCGAACCGGAAGTCGTTCGATTGACGACTCTTCGGTGGTGATCTCGATCGATGATTCATGGACGATATATGTCAGTCCCCTAAACAATAGGCGGCGTAGTGCCTCACGGACCGGCATTGCTCCTCGTACCACGACGGGCTCATCAAAAGTAAAGTCTGTATCGATTATCGACGCCTCGTTTAGTTCGATGGGAACTTCGAGAAACTGGGATATCTCCTCGAGTGCAGAGCGAAGTGGTACATTGTTATAATCAGCTTCGATCGTATTCTTTAGTGACGATCGTATGTTCTCGGCTGCTTCCAGTTGCTTTCGGCCAGACGAAAGCCATTCAGGTTGATCATCTTCGGGCTGGACAAAATCGCTATTGTCCGGAGTTCCAAATGGATCGTCTGCGAGCGCTATATTTTCATTGGAGTTCAATGGTGTCGACGCATTCGGCGCGGCAAGTTTTAGTGGAGGCGTTTGATTTTCCGATTTGGGTGCGGCGTCACCGTCCGGATTGGATGAAACAACCAGCACCGGCGATTTGCCAGCTCCCGTTGCCTGTGACCAAACGGTGAGTGGCATAATCAGCGTGAGCACGCTTACCGCAGCAATCGATATGTAAGCAATCTTGAAGGGTGTGGAACTGAGCATCGTTTTCTCCAGGTTTACAAGTTGTTGGAAATGAGTATCAAGATGGAATTGTTCGGGAATGTTTGCGTCTGAATTAACGAATTTCTCCAGGAGATGTTCGCACCATAATGGAACTTCAGTCGCTTGGACGTACTTTTGAGTCCAAAGAGCGCCCGCGAGCCCGACAGAAAGACTGACTCCGCGCCGCGCTAATCGATCTCGCAAGATGCGTCGTCCGCGTCTTATTCTGCCTTCGACAGCGGATAGGCTCAGTTGCATTCGCTCTGCCACAACATGCATGGGATAGCCGAGATAGTAGTGTTCGATAAGTGGCTCACGTAATCGGTTGGGCAAAACGTTCAGTTCTCTATCAAGCATTTCAAGTTCGAGATCGTGGACAATCGTATGGAAAGGATTGTCTTCGCCGGGCGGGTCGGTTTGCATGTTCTGTTCTCGCGACTGCACGCGTGAGTTAAGCTTTCGCAAACGAGAGGCTGTACGAAAAGTGACACCGTGTAGCCAGGCTGCTAGCGATCGTCTTTTACGAATCGCACCGGCACGGTGAATTAGAATCAAGAAGACAGCTTGAAATGCGTCTTCTGCGAGTTGCCGATCTGAAATCATTGACCTGCAGAGACTAGCCACCATTGGGGAATATCTGCGGACGATTTCTGCCAATGCCCGTTGGTCCTGCGCATTGCAGTATCCATCAAGCAATTCGATATCTTCTTGGTGTCGATACTGGTTTTCTTTGTCGGCCAGTGCGGTAAGCGCAACGAGCGGATGGGTTGAAGGAGGCGTTGTCATCGTTTCATTGTAGTGCACCAAATTGACGAGCTCCGGCGCGAAAATTTGAAACTATTTGAAAAACAGATGCTGCTGCCCCTTTGCTGATCGAGCAAACTTGATCATCCAAAAATCCCACTAAGATCGCCGATCTGCTCAGCGATCGAAAACGGATAAGCGACCAGGAGATAGGTAGTCGCGGTCGATGTCGCTTCAAGATTCGTCTACGTGCCTACTCACTCATTCGGTCTTGTTACGTTCGGCAAATCGAGCGTTGGCCCAGCGGACGAAATGAACCATGTTGGGCGCATCGGTATGTCCACCGTCGTGTTGCCGCCATGCAAGATCTCCATCGAGCATATCCACATTCACGTCGGGCATCTTTTCCGAATTATAGTCGTCGGTGCGCCCGAGGTCTTTAGCGCCCAACAATCGAAACGCTGGTTGAGCAGCGACGGCCGCCATAAAACTTCCTTGTTGATCGAGCCACTTTGCGTCACCTTGTTCGGGAATGCCGTAGCTGACAAAGGTCAGACGCGGTGCGCATAGGGCGAGCAATTGGTGCGCGTCGACTGGCAGGTCGCTTGCATTCTTGCTGCCGAAAGAGGATTCTGCTGTACCATACTTCAGGAAATTGCCAGCCATCCAATGATATTCACCTGAGCCTGTCAAGTTCTCGACGGCTTCGCCAAAGTTTCGGCGGTACAGGCTGGCGCCGCCTTCGCCTGACGAGCCGATCAAGACCATGGCGAATCGCTGATCAAACGCCATCGTAACTAATGCCGCTTTGCCATAGCGCGAGACGCCTTCGATGCCAACCTTGGTCTTGTCGACAGCCGGCTCCGTTTCTAAATAGTCCAGTCCGCGCGATGCACCCCAGCCCCAGGCTCTTAGCGATCCCCAGTCATCTGGTTTACGCGGCTGACCAAGATTCGTTAGTCCGATAATACCGCGTGTTAAGCCAGCCCCCACAGGAGTCGCATTAGCGTTTGCGTTTGGCCGACCGAATCCACCGGAACGAAATCCGCCTGCATCGTCTTGAATCGAACTTGGATTGATCTTTGCAAAGCCCCAGCCGCCTGAAATTAGATCGCCTTCACGGCTTGGTCCTTGTGGTCGGGTGCTGTTCGCGTTGCCGGCCGGAGCTCGGTTGCGCATCCAAGCAGGCGGAGGATCAAACGCGGTTGATCCAAAAAGCATCAACACTGGTACTGGTCCGGGTGCATTTTTCGGCACGGTGAGGGACATTGAAATGTTCACCTCGATCTCCGGGCACGCAGAATTATCGACAACGCCGACGATGTGTTTTTCAATTACGTCAACTTCGCCAACAACGCCATCGCGAGTTTCGCGAACTTCCCAGCGCACGTTTGGAACATTTTCTGGAATCCGGCCGACGACTTCGCGTTCAAATGCTTCTACAATTTCCGGGCGTCGCTGTTTCCACCATTGCTCAGGCGTAGTAACTTGCTCTCCATTTTCCAGCTTCATCAACTCGGGAAGATTGGGGAAGGGATTCGCAAGGGCTTCGTCAGTGTTAGCGTGATTTGGATCTTGTTCATTACCGCTGGGACCCGGTCGGAGCTTTACAATACCTAGTTGTTTCATCATGTTCTGATGGTCTTCTTGCAGAGTGAAGATAACGGGCTCTGCCTTTGAGTTGGCATCTTGTGCATGTGTTGGTGCTTGGTTTATGCCGTAAGTGATAGCTGCGAACATTGCCGCTGGAACGAACAATCGTTTCGTCATCGAGAACACCTCTTGTAGTCGCATATGTGTTGAGAGAGGAGCAAGAACCAGGAATTGAATTTCCCTTCCGGAGCCAGCGAAGATCCGCCTTTGCGTTGGTTCGTTGCCAGCAACGTTTCAATTTAACGGTTCATGCGCGTCACCGGTTGCGATGCAGGCCTTCGTGTAGAAAGTTTTTACCAAAATTCGGGCGCTAGACGTTTACCTGGTCGCAGGTCAAGGTTCGGCTGGCAATCATTCAACGAAAAACCCCTGCCATGAGTGGGGCAGGGGTTTAATTGATTCAATATTTGATTCGTCTACGGGACTATTGGTTGCGAGCGAAAGATAGTCCGCTGTTGGTTGCACCGTCAAGCTTGAAGACGGAATTGGTACCTTCGTCGCTCCATGAACCCGACATCTGTTGTAGATCGTTCGATCGAACCAGCGTCAGTCGGCCGTCTTCTAGACGGTATTGACCTTCGAAGGTGCTGGATTGTCCATCTTTGGAAGCGTTCCAGCTAAAGCTGTTGTCGGAATTCAGCGTCAACGCAATGGATTGATTTCCAGGTAGTGCGACGGTCCAAAGTCCGACATGTGTTGCTTCGGATTGGAACGCAGCTGTCGTAAAGTCTGGAATCGCGAACTCTTGTTGAGCTGCAACTTCTGTTTGCGGTGCACTCTCGATCGAAGCAAGCAGTTCCAAAGCGGAGGTTCCTAGCTGGCCGCCGCTGGAAGGTGCAACCGATGCCATCGAGTTCTGCTGTGTCGGGCGTGCTTGCTGAGCGACTTGAGCGTTCTGTGCTTGAGCGTTCTGTGCTTGAGCGTTTTGGGTGCGAGCGTTGGGTTGCTGCTGATTTGCAAATTGTTGGTTCTGAAATTGTTGTCCTTGAACTTGTTGGTTTTGGAATTGTTGATTTGCAGTATTGGGGCGAGTTGGATTTTGTTGTGGTTGACCGGCGAACTGTTGAGGTTGGTTTTGGAACGGATCGTTTTGGAATTGTTGTGGTGCACCATTTTGTGCAAAGCCGCCTTGTTGCATGTTGCTCGTCTGAGGTATCTGAGAAACCTGTTGTTGTGGCAGTTGTTGGGTTGGATATTGTTGCGGGTAGGCTGGCTGAGCATATTGAGGGTGCTGAGCAAACTGTGGTTGCGGCGCGTAGTGAGCTGGATTATTAGCGTAAACAGGATTGCTGTGGGCGACGCGAGGAGCTTGATAGTTGATCGATGGTTGGCGATGAGCGATGTGGCTGACCACGGCGCGACCGATGCTAGCACGACCGCCACCACCGCCACAGCCACCTGCGACGACAGGGTTTACCGAAGAGAGGACGATTGCACTGGTGAGGCAGGCAAGTGTTTTGATGCGAGTATTCATAGTCTTGGTTTCCTTGAAACTGGTCTTTATGGTTGTCTTGTGTGCGGCTTCCTCAAGAAAGCTCGTCCTGATACCAAGCCAAGCGAAACAAAAAGCAAAACGTTACAACAAAAATGGAAAACGTCTCACTTGATCAAGAAAAGTACGGCGAGTCTTCTGGCCAGTCTTTTGGTTGAGACGGGCCTAGAGACCCGTCCTACGACTGGAAACGAAAATGCAGCCGCACGGTTGGGCGGCTGCAGGGATCTGGTGGCTTTCGTGGAACTTATTTCGCTAGCCAGGATGCTAATGTTTCCGTGGCGGACTTTTGGTCCTTCTTAGGCGCCAGTTCGTCGCTCATCGCTTTCGCAATCTTTGCAACGTATTCGATCGAGCTTTTTACCGCTTCGTCCGGAGCCGTTGCGTCTAACTTGCAGACATAGATGACCATGTATTCGCCCGTCGAATTCTTTTCCACAGCCCATGAACCAAGCTTGGTGGCTGCACTTTGGCGAAGCAAACGCATCATCAGCTCCGTAGATGGCTCATCTTTGCCGACCGATACCAAGGACCAGATCTTGCGAACGTCTGCTCGTTGGAAATATTCGGTTTCTTTGGATACGAACACCGTTTGCGTTTTGTCACCAGCGAGCTTTTGCTCGACTTGATAGTGGCCTGTGGCGTTAGAAGTGTGCTCGATTCCAGCGTCCTCCAACAGCTTTTTACTTGGCAATGGAGCCTGTTTCCACGCACTATCCAGCAGAGCCCGAACTTCGCTCAACTCGACACAGTAGCTGACCAGCGGGCTTTGCGGCGAGAACGACTGGGCGATGCCGATCAGTTTTCCTTCTGCGTTCACGACAGGCCCACCGCTGTCACCTGGTTTGATTGGGCTTTGGATTTCCACAACGCGGAAGTCATGATCGCCGTGGTCGGATTTGAATTTCTTGTCATAAACCGATCGAACTGTGCCGGAAGTGTAAACCCATAACACATCGCTGCCACCTGGGTTTCCAATTACATGAACGCTTGAGCCTGGCTTCGCACTAGCGTCGGCCATTTCGATGGCGGTTACGCCAGTTGGAATTGCAGGAAGTTGGATCAGGGCTAAATCGCGACGACGATCAACCGAGACGACTTTTCCAGGTTGAGCGAGCTTTACGACATTATCGAGGTAGTGCTGGCGTTTGACTTGGACGTCGCCATCTTTGATATCTGCAAAGAACACCACTGCGGAACGGCTGTCACCGACGACGTGGGCATTCGTTAGCACAATTCGTTTTTCGGCATCGACCAAGACGCCCGTGCCGGTTGAAGTTTCGCTATCAGCGTCGCTGGTGATGATCCAGACTGTTGAGCCGACGGTGCGAGTGTAATTCTCCGAATCAGCGTTGGCGACCGACGTTACAGACTGAACGACGACTGCGGCACACAATCCAAAAAAAGTACGGTACAAGCTATTTTTTAGTAATGAAAACATGGGTTCACCTCGTTTGGCAGACGACCGCTTCTGCAAGCGATCTGGGTTAAATTGGTTCTGAGATAGTTAGCGGAAGAGATCCGAGAGTGTTACAACCAAAGCTGGCGTTTTGTTGTAAAGCGGCTTCAAAGCACGGCATTGATTGAGCGGAAATCGACGAATGCCGACTTCAGCTGCGAAATCGCTGGTCGGCATCGGAATCAATTGAGGAGCATTATTGCCAGCGTGTTTTACTGAGCTTTCGAGAAATCGATAGCGAGCTTTGCTTTGCCCTGGTTGTCAACGATTATCAGTTGAAACTTGGTGGCAGAACTCTGCGTAAAAGTACAGTTCAAAGTGACTTTATCGTCGCCTGCGAGTGTGATTTTATTGCTAGCCATTGTCACTTTGCCTTTGGAAACGCTCGATTTTCCCGCTTTGACAGTCACGAGCTGAAACTTAGAGTCCTGAGTGATCTGGATGGCGATCGATTCACCGGTTTTGAGCGAACTACCCCAGTTGCCTACCAATGAAAACGCTGGCGCGGTCACCGGTTTTTGGGTGGTAGTAACGGGTTTCGTCGTCGGTGTCGTAGCAGTGGCTGTCGTTGCAGCGGTTGGCGTTTTCGTTGTCGCGCTTGGCTTGAGGCTAGACCAGAGATCCGAATTCTTCTCGGCAAATGCAGCGAGTTTTGTCATATTCGCCTTCAATTGCTTGGCCGAAATGCCGCGATTCTCAAACGACGACCGAAGTTGCAGCAGCTTGGTCTGTGCGTTATAGGCAAAAATGCCACCACCGACGGGATCGTTCTGAGAAAGCAATTTCAGAAGTATTTCGGTATTGATGCCAGACGCATCGGGGATTTCGATCAAGGACATTTCGCAGACGATCCTATCCAGTTCGATTTGGACTTCCAAGGTCGTGGGCAGTTTCCAGCCAGCATGATCAACTTGGATGGTGACTTTGTCTCCAGCCTCTTTTGGTGCGTATCCCGCGGCTTTCATTGCGAGCATGAGCGTCGAAGTGCCGGTAATCCTTTCCAGCGTGGAACCGTCGCTCAGCGAAGCTACGCTTTGGGTCAGTGAAGCGTTTCCTTCGAACACCGATTCCATCGCGACTTCCGAGAACAAGTTTTCTTCGGCGTGGAGCCCAGCAAGGTTCCAAGGGCTCGTAACGAGTGCTGCAAGGATGAATAGGTTTCTCATGATAATTCTGAACCGGTGAATGTTTGGGTTGCTCAGCCGACGAACCGACGTTCGGTGGCTTTAATTACCAAGCGAGCTGCCAGGCAAAATGTTACCGACCTTTCAGAAAACTAGGCACAGCGGCTCAGTTATTACTCTGCATCAAGATCGTATGTAAGCCGTTTGTGTCGAGTGTTTACTGCCAGCCGAGGAAATCGCTGCAAAGGTTACCTAATAAGGGCCACTTCGAGCGAACAGATCATCGTTCAACTGGGGCGAGCCGAATCATGACGCAAGGACAGAGGCCAGTCAGGCTGTTTACGCGTCTGCTTCAACCCAGGTGAGCTCGGTCGGGTTGTGGGATGTTAAGGCCGCTACTTGGTTTGTTGCTCTATATATATAAGGAGCTGCCGAGTTCTCTGTTTTGAACTGCGACACGATTTAAAAGATTTCTCGTAACACTTCGACATCGTCTTCGCTTGGTTAGTTGTAGAGATAACCAACGGAGACGACGAGAAAGGGCTGACTCGCGAATCCGAATTTTTTAATCTGCCCAGATATGAGGAACACTAAGATGTCCAAGAGATTATTTTTCGCAGCGTTGCCAGTTTTGATGTTCGCTTCGTCCGCTATGGCAGACGACAGCATGCTATCGATGATCGCTAATCTTGACGGAGCCAAAGACAGTGCTGCACTGGTTGCTGATGAAGACAAGCTAGGCCAAGCCGATGTCGACGCTCTGCTGGGCGACGATCAACAAGACAGCGAAGAAGCAGTTGCAGCTTGCTTCCGTCGCTACGGCGGACACAGCCATGGTAGCTACGGCCATCGCAGCTACGGCTACAGCTCGTACTCGTACTGCCAACCTTACCACTACTCGTACCACAACTACTGTGCTCCAACGTACAGCTACTGTGCACCAGTAACTTACTCGTATGTTACTCCTGTAACGTACTCCTGCTACAGCCCTTGCTACACCAGCTACTGGGGTTGCTGGTAACTAGCAGATCATCAGTAGTATCGGCTTCGATGCTACCAAATCTGAATAGCTCGGTAACCATCGTTCAGGTTACCGGGCTTTTTTTGTACCGCTAAAGAATACCGTTTTATCTTCGTTCAAAAATCAAAGGGACCATTTCATGAAAAGCTACATTCTCCATCCGTGCGCACTCGCTGCCAGCATCATGTTGTGCTTCGCAGCAAACGCTCAAGCACAATACTCGATAAACTTGCAACTTTGCGGCGGCAACAACTGCTGCAGTCATGTGATTCGGCTAATTGCCCAACATGGCGTTAACAACAGCTTTGATCGCGGCGGCGCAAGTTGCCTTTTAAACAACAGTCTTCCCGGTCCAATGATGGTACCAGTCGAAGAGCTAGGCGATCTGCAGATTCTGCAAGTTAGCCAACTGGCCCCCGAATCGCCGGACTGCGGGCCGAAGTTTTCTGTGATGATTATGAACCAAAGCTGCCGTAAGGTTTGCAACTTCCACATCTCTGCCGTGGCTGTCTTCGGACGGATATGTCCAGACTCGCCGAGCGTGACTGTGGCTATTGAACAAATCAATCCAGGTGAAGCATTGGAAGTCTGCTTGCAATTGCCTTTGGAAGCTTATGCGATGGGCAACCGCAACGGAGAAATTCTAGGCTTCCAAAAACTGATTGTCGCCATCGACAGCTATGATGAATTCGTTGAGACCGACGAAGCCAACAATATCAAAGCGTTCGATGCGGCAGCGATTGCAATTGTCGCGACTACGATTGAGCAACCGGTACTCAATATTGAAGGGAGTTCGCCGCAGACGAATCAGCAGTTGCAAGGCCAAGCTCCTGCTCCAGTGCAACAACCTATTCGGCAAGGGGGCGAAGTGTCTGTTGATGCGGTTGATCTGGAACAGCCAACGCCAGATTCGTTGCGTTCCGCGATCCAGCAGCTTGGTTCACTTCAGCCTGAACAAACAGTTGCAGCGCAGGGATTTCAGCAACCTGCGTTTTAGCTCAGTTCCTGGATCTGCGAATATCGTGTAACACTGCTGGCTTGTCCAGCAGTGTTGTTGCAAGATGCGAATCCGAATTCAATTACCCATTCCGCCTGAACACGGTGCGTCTCAAGAATAAGCTACTTGTCGCCAGGCAGGACTTGGTCTTTGCTCGACAAGACTTCACTCATACGAGACCACGCTTTGACAATCTCGCGACGAACAAACGTAGATGCCAAGAGTCCGATCACACCAGCCCCGATGGCTCCCAACGTAAACGCTCGAGACGAACTTTGATGTGAGATTAGAAGAGCTGCACCTAACAAGGGAATGAGTGCAGCAATAAGGAGATACGCTTCACAGTGACGCATGATCCGCTGATGCCGCGCATCAAAGCGAGAGTCTTGCATCGTCCCGCTAATGAAGCACGGATAGTAAATCCAAGTCGATGCTATCGCCATGCCGAAGAATGGATAGATCATAGCTACGCCGCCGCAAATCAGAGACGAAATGAAGAGGTGAATTGCTTGAGTAAGCGAGAGTTCGGGGAACATGATCTTCAAGGCCGCTGGTATCACCAATCCGCCCAAGAGCCACAGGGCACCGCCGACCAACGCTGCCTTATGTCCTTGTCGCAGCGAATCGTCGACATCGTTCGGAGAAGCGCTGCGACCTTGTTGGACAGCTTGTACGGCGCGGATACTGCTCAGCGAAAACCAGACGATGATCGCAGCACCAAAAGGGAAGAAGGAAAGGTTTACGAACCAGCTCAAGTGCTCCAAACCATCTCGCATTTCTGGCGTCATCACCTGGTGATAGTTGTATTGGTAGTTGAGCAATCCACCGGCAATATTCGGAGTCAATATGATCAAGGTCGCAACCAACCAAGGCGAAAGCGCAAGAATCTTGAGGCGAAAAGAGTCGCTTTTGAGATCGAAGATGCTGGCTGCTTCCGGGTGTAAAGCCAGACGCAAGCGGCCAGCCATTTCCGCACCACTGATTGGGCGATCGGCAGGATTTGGCGACAAGGTTGCTCGAAGAAGTTTTTCAAGAACACGTTCGCCCGCTCCGCCGCGCCGTCGCGGTTCAAGGAAGGGAGACTCGCGAGCAACCAATTGATCGGCAACCGCATCGCTCCATGAAGACGCTGAAGGAGGCGTTGCGAAAGGGCGGTGCCCCTGCCACAATTCCCATAACAAGACAGCGAGCGAGTAAAGGTCGGCGGACTCCGATACATGCTCAGTCACAACCAAGTTCCGCGAACTGATCGCGCGCAAGTGTTCGGGCGACATGTAGCCAATCGAACCGCCGAACGTTGCCGCAGCGCCAGCTCGACCGGCAGCACCCGCGAAACTAACATTAAAGTCCGCAAGCTTGGGAATGCCTTCCGCGGAAAGAAGGACATTGGCTGGTTTGACATCGCGATGCAACACACCATGGCTATGCGCATCATGAAGAGCACTTGCTAGTTGCGTTCCTATCCAGGCAACGATCGCCGACCAATCGGTCGCCGCGATCCATTTGCGTGAGCGCGATGACTCGGGAACGCTTTGTGATGTTTCCAATAGGTGGCGATCGATGCTGTCTAAGAGAATCTTACCAGTTGGGTTCGCTTCGCTTTTTCGAACCGATTTCGCAACATCAGCCAGCGTGCCGCCTGCGTGAAACTGCATGTACATCAAGTGAATCTGTTGGTCGACCAAAGAGCGTTGGTCATAGACTCGTACGATGTTAGTATGATCGAACTGCGCGAGCGATTGCGATTCGTCTACCGTGCCTCGCGAAATCTTGAGCGCAACCAATCGTTGCATTGAAATCTGTTGAGCGAGATAGACAGTAGCAAAGGCGCCTTTTCCCAACTGTTGCAGCAGGCGAAAATCGTCGATGAGTGTTTGGCAAGGTAGGTCGGGTGGGGGGCGAATGCTTTGGCCAGCCGAAGTCGCTTCCGATTCTTGGTGCAGGTGAGGCAACATCGATTCGAACTGCGGGAATCGTTGCCGATATTCTTCTTGCGACGGATTCTCGCCAAGTTCCTTCCGCAGCTGAATCTCTTCCATTACCAAATCTAGCGGCACGGATTCATTCGGCAGAATGTCGGCGAAGCCTTCCGTGTAGAACTCGATGTTGCGAAACTGCCCCTGTTCGGCAAGCGTCGCCATGTCAATCTTAATGAGCTCGATCAAGATGAAACGTTGCGTTTGGCTGTCGACGGCAGGAAGCAACGCAGCTAGTTGGGCCGGACTTATGATGGGGCCGATTTCGAGCATGCGGTCGAGGCACGCGGTCAGCAATTGGTCGAAATCCGCTTGATCAGGCGACGAACCGAAGTGTGCGTCTGCTGCCGCTTTGTTCGCTTCGATTTGTTTGGCCGTCTCGGGGGACATGAATCGTCAATTAAACTGAGCTAAAGGCAGTTTCGGTTTTTTCTCCGGAATCGTCATGCTATAGTGAATGCCAGACCGCTGCCAGCTATGCTCCCACCCAGGTTGTAAATTATCATGCTTGCCCCTGAAGAAGATCAGTTGCTTAAGAAGATCATGGAGCGGGATGCAGAAGCGCTTGCTTCGTTCATCGAGCAGAACCGAGTTTCCTTGATTGGCTTTATCCGCTCGATCAGTGCTGCACGCCTGTTAAGTATGGTCGAGCTGGACGACATTCTGCAGGATGTGGCGACGACGGCAATTCAAGGGCTGCCCACAGCGCCGCTTGATCAATACACTCCGCTGCAATGGTTACAGCAGGTTGCGCGGCGTCGAGTTGTCGATGCGCATCGCTTCCACTTTGATGCTCAACGTCGCGACGCCGGGCGACAACAATCGATTCATGGCTCCGGCAGCGGCGATTCTTCCGAGATGGGACTGGAGCAGTTATTGGCTGCGAGTATGACTTCTCCTAGCGCTGCGATGAGCCAAGACATACGGCTAAGCCGGATGCAGCAAGCGATCGAGGAGCTATCTGACGAACAGAAAAACGCCGTTCGGATGAGGTACGTAGAAGGTTTGCCGACGAAGCAAATTGCGGAAAAGTTGGGCAAGACCGACGTTGCGATTCGGGTGCTGCTCTCTCGCAGCATGCGGCAGCTTGAACAGCTTTTGGCCGATGTAAAGCCGACGCGTTGATTTTAGAAGTCATTTGATGCAGCGACATTCTGGCCAATTTCTCTGGCTTTTCGCTGCATTTCGCGTCCTAGGGATTTTCTTTGTAACAGTTTCTGACCGTCGCCGCTTAGATAGTCGAGAACGCTCTGGCTGCCTTGTGGGATGTCCTGCTAGCCAACGAAGTCGCACTCAGGCCAATCCAATAACTAGAACAAATCATGAAAGCCCAAAAAAACAGCCGCAAGCCAAGCACCGATTACCGAGGACGACTTAAGAAGACAATCTCTTTTGAAACGCTGGAAGACCGCCGATTGATGGCCGTCGATGCGTTCTTGGATAAAGCCAGCGGAGTGCTTTATCTGGAAGGTTCCGATGCGACTCGAGATATCGTCGATGTACGTGTCAATACAAAAGGCACTCCATCGGTAGCAGATGATCGCCTCGTTTGGAGCTTGAAGTGGGCCAGCAGCCAGGAATCCGGCAGATTGTTGGGCGTTGCACGCTTATCGGAAGTGAAGTCGATCGTTTTCAATGGCTATGCAGGAAACGATCGCTTCGACAATCAAACCTCGATTCCATCCGAAGCCGACGGTGGTGCAGGAAACGATATTCTGCTTGCTGGTTTCGGAAACGATACCGTTTACGGAGGCGACGGACACGACTACATCGATGGACGTACCGGAAACGATACGCTCTATGGCGGGTCGGGCAATGACCTAATTTTCGGCGATAAGGGCAATGACTATCTTTACGGCGGGATCGGCCACGATGTGATGTTCGGCGGCGCCGGAACTGACTACCTATTCGGCGAACATGGGCACGACTTGCTGGATGGTGGAGCTGGAATTGAAGGTCAGATGAGCAGCGGCGCAGGAATTGATACATTCATCGACGATACTAACAGCTTCCCTAAAAACGATATGAGCGCCATCGATAAGTGGTCGACGCAGCACCCGGCCGCAGGGATGTTTGACTACAACGTTGCAGACGACTTGGCACGCTCTACCAGCCGACTGAATGCGTATCTAAGTCTTCGCAACCCAGCGCCGACGCCAGCGCCGACGCCAACACCGACACCAACACCAACACCGACACCAGTTTCATTGAACAGCAGCGTGCTGGCGTATGCACAAAGCGTCCTTGGCCAAAAGGTTGGCGATGGCGGTTGTACTCGGTTGGTAGAAACAGCGTTGGAATTGGTCGGAGCAAAACCGGGTTCGAACTTCAATTCACCAGGCTACTACGTATGGGGACGTTTGTTGGGACCAAGTGATCCAATGCTGGGTGGTGACATCATTCAGTTCGCTCCGGGAACTCGATTTGAGACACCAAACTCTTCGCTTTGGATGGATTCCTACTTCGGACACGCTGGGATCATCGAATCGGTCAACGGCACTGTCATTACGATGTTGAACCAAAACATGGCAGGCAGCCCTGTGATTCGCACAACATTGGATCTAGCGACCATCAAAGCAGGTTCCTTTGCCGTGTATCGCGCAGTTCCTAAATAGGTCATGCGAAGGTCATCAGCGCGAAACTTTAAAATACGACCGCAATTATTGCGATCGTATTTTCAATTGCGTCGCAATAAAAGACTTTGCAATAGTTGCAACCTTCGAGCGAATAGATGCTTATAGGGCCATCTCCGTTGGGAAATGGCCATCGTAGAGAGTTTTTGCGATGTTAGGGTGCGTCGGAAAAACTTTAGCGACTGTACCTTCTGGTGGGCCGATTCCGTCGGTTCGAAGGTCAGTTTTTCTAATTGATGATTGTGTCGTGGCGACGTCTGGTTCAAAATGAGTTCGAGAAAATTCCGACGATTCGCCAGTAGGTAAGTTCAACTATGACCACAATCGCACCGCGAAAACCCAGTTCGACCTCTGAAGAACCGCTGAACTCGAGTCGTGATGCTTTGGCGTCGCTTCGCATTCAAAGACCTGAGGCGCCCCCGGCTCGTAGATCTCGCGGGAAATGGCTCGTAGGTATTGTCTTGTTATTGTTGGCTAGCGGAGGCTATTTCGGCTATCAATATGCTCAGTCGAGTGGCACGATGTTGGGAAGTAGCGGAGGAACTGCTTGGATGCCTGACATCATGCAGAATCGCGTCGAGGTGAGACTGTCGTCTGTAACCGTGCAGCAGGGAAGGTCGGCGGATGCCGTTGTTGTGGCGACTGGTTATCTTGAATCGAGACGCCAAGCTCGCATAGGGGCAAGAGCGGCCGGTCGAATTGACATTATAACTTTTGAAGAAGGGGACAAAGTTAAACAAGGTGATGTCTTGGCCGAAATGGACCACAAAGATCTCGACGCATCGCTCGCTGCTTCAGCGGCTTCGCTAGAGCGATCCAAAGCTGCGCTAGCAGAGCAAGAGATCTTGATCGAACAAGCAAAGGTCGATCTCGATCGAAACCAACAACTCTGGAAGTCCAAAAATCTAGCAGAATCGGACTACGACTTATCGCGTTTTAGTTACCAAAGTGCACTCGCAAGGAAACAGTCACTGAAAGCGGATGTTCTTTTAGCTGAGGCGCAGTTGAGCCAAGCGGAGCAGATTAAAGAGAACATGTTCATCAGAGCTCCATTTGATGGCACAGTCATTTTGAAAGACGCCGAGGTCGGCGAATCAATTATGCCTGGCGGTATGGGAGGTAACTCCGGCCGCGGCTCAGTGGCGACAATTGCTGATCTAGAAAGTTTGCAGATTGAATGCGACGTTCAAGAGGACTTCATCTCTCGCGTTTCCGAAGGCCAAGAAGCAGACATCGCCGTCGATGCAGTGCAAAACAAGAAGTATCACGGGAGAGTGCGAAAGATCATCCCCATGGGCGATCGAGCTCGTGCTACAATCAAAGTTCAAGTGGAGATAACGGATGCCGATTCTTTGCTGTTCCCCGAAATGGCAGGGACTGTCTATTTCCTTCCCACGGAAAAAGAGCTGGAAGTCAACGACCAGCCCCGGATGTTTTGCACCAGCAGCGCCGTGGCTACGGATGATCAAGGAAATCAGTTTGTTTGGGTTGTTGATGACGCGAAACGAGCGAAAAAGATTGCTGTTTCGGCGGGGGGGGATCGTGACGGGCGAATTGAGATTGTTAAAGGGTTATCCGGAAAAGAGCGAGTAATCGTGAATCCAGAGGGGCTTAAAGAAGGAGTTCCGGTCACTGTTGCTGACTAATGAGGGGATTGGCCTGGGATCATTTTTCGCGAATCAATTGTAGCGGTAGGGCGCGAGCCGTCCGGTTCTGTGACACCGGACGGCTTGCGCCGTTCCGCTGCCGCTAAGGTTTCAATTCGGTTAGAATACTTCAGAGTTATTCATACTCGTAACGAGAGTCGCTTTATGTCTGCAGTTAGTAGTGCGTCTAATCCAGTCGTTCTGGTTGAGAACGTAAGCAAGTCTTACCGTCGAAATGAAATTGTCGTTCCTGTTCTATCCGACATGAATTTACGATTGAATGTAGGCGATTACACAGCGTTGATGGGGCCCTCTGGCTCAGGCAAGTCGACGTTGTTGAATTTGATCGCTGGGTTGGACAAACCTAGTTCTGGCCATGTTTATGTTTGCGGCCAAGATTTAGGTGCAAGCTCGCAAAGTGAGCTTTCCAAGTGGCGAGCGCGGCACGTCGGGTTTATTTTTCAGATGTATAACCTGATACCGGTCCTGACAGCTTACGAGAACGTTGAGCTGCCTTTGACTCTTACACATCTGAGTCGAAAACAACGCGATGCGCAGGTGCGAACTGCTTTGGAAGTTGTCGGCCTTGCTGACCGCATGGACCACTACCCCCGCCAGCTGTCCGGCGGCCAGGAGCAGCGAGTCTCTATCGCCCGCGCTATCGCAACGGATCCTACCTTAATCGTCGCCGACGAACCTACAGGCGACCTTGATAAGAAATCTGGAACTGAGATTCTCGACTTGATGAGTCGGTTGAATGAAGAGTTTCAGAAAACAATCATCATGGTTACTCACGATCCTCGTGCCGCTTCCAGAGCCAAACGAACACTCCATTTGCTCGACGGCAGACTAGTCGCCGATTCCGATATTGCTCCCGTTGATCACGCCGTTATCGAGCAGGCATCATGAAACTTCTGATATATATCTGGCGAAACGTTACTCGCAACAAAATGCGATCGGGCATGACCATTATGTCGGTCGGATTTAGCTTAGCGCTGATGACTATTTTGTATGGCTATTTGGCGATGCAAAAGGCTTCTGAACGCGAAGCCGACAAGCACGATCGAGTCGTCGTTTTAAACAAGCTTGGCTTCGCTTCTCCGCTACCGATCGCTGTTGTTGATCGCATCAACAAGCTTGATGGCGTAGTTGCTGCCACACCTTTCCAATGGTTTGGGGGCAGCTACAAAAGCGAGCAGAATGTTTTTGCGCAGTTTGGCGTCGAACCAAAAGTAGTATTTGACGTTTTTGACGAGTACAAGATTTCGGACGATCAGGTTCAGGCCTTTAAGCAAGACCGTCGCGGTTGTGTCGCCGATAAACTGTTGGTTGAACAGATGGGTTGGACGCTTGGCGAGCGAGTGCCGTTAGAAGGTACGATTTACCCGATGAACTTGGATCTGAATCTGGTTGGGATTTTCGAGGCTCCAACGAACACTGGTTCGATATTTTACAACTGGAATTACTTAGATGAAGAACTGAAGAAGGCGGGCGATGGCTTCTCTGGTAACGCAGGGTCTATCTATGCGAAATGCAAAGTTTCCGGCGAAGTCGCCTTAGTGAGCGAAGAGATTGACGCAAAGTTTGCAAACTCAGAGAACGCAACACGAACGCGCACCGAAGCAGCGTTCCAGCGAATGTTTGCCGACATGCTAGGCGACGTTCAAGCTTACATCCAATACATCTCCATCGCAGTGGTCTTTGCGTTGGCTCTCGTTGCCGCAACCGCGATGGCGATGTCGATGCGTGAACGCACGACTGAAATTGCTGTTTTGAAAGCGATTGGTTTCTCGAAGTTTCGAGTGCTATCGCTCGTTCTGGGTGAAGCAACGTTGATCGCTCTGCTCGGAGGCATCATCGGGATATGCGGCGGGTTGCTTGCACTGCAAGGTTTTTCCAGCGTTCCAATCGCTGCCCAGCTATTCCCAGTTCCAGTTTCACAGTTGATAGGTGCTTGGTTAGCAGGCCTCATTGCCGTTGCTGCGGTGATCGGCTTTGTTAGTGGTTTGGTGCCGGCGATACTGGCTGCACAATTGTCCGTTGTCAATGGATTGCGTCGTGTCGTCTAGCTTGTCAAATTGCTGCTTTACTAAGATTATAAGAATATGATTCCACTCAAGTACAACTTGCGAAGCATGCGAGTGCGATGGGCTACGACTTTACTGACTATCGTAGCAATCGGTGTAGTAGTTTTTGCATCAGTCCTCACTTTCGGAATGGTTGACGGCATCGAGCATGCGCTGAGTGCCTCGGGGGATCCTAATGATTTGATCATTATGCGAAAGGGCTCCAACGACGAGATGTCGAGTACCTTAACACCCACAAATGCTCGAGAGCTTGGCAATCTTGAAGGGATCGCCAAGGGCCCTAGTGGGCTGCAACTTGCGTCACGCGAGTTCGTGACGATCGCTTTGAAGCCACGACGTAACGATGGTGGGACTGCGAATGTGATAGTTCGGGGATTGGATGAGGTGGGGCGACAGCTTCGGCCCGATTTTAAAATTGTCGAAGGACGCGATCTCAAGCCTGGCGTGAACGAAGTCATCACGAGTCGGGCGATAGCCAAGCGTTTCGAGAATCTGGAGATTGGCGAGCTGTTCGATATCAATAACGTCAATTTTACAGTTGTCGGCTACTTCGAAGCAGGAGGGAGTTCCGCCGAGTCGGAGGTTTGGGCCGATCTACGCGATTTGACTTCAGCACAACGATTTGACGGAGCTGTTTCCGTCGTCAACCTTCGGACCGAAAACAAAGATTCGATGCAAGCCATCATTGATCGAGTTGAAGGCGACGATCAATTTAAGTTGAAAGCAATGAGTGAAGAGGAGTACTACGAATCTCAAAAGTCGTCGGCGCTCGCGATCAAAGTCGTGGCTTACATCATTGCTGCTTTTCTAACGGTGGGCGCAATGTTCGCAGCAGCAAACACGATGTATGCCGCCGTTGCAAGTCGAGGCCGGGAGATTGGCACATTGCGTGCTCTCGGATTTCCCCGTCGGGCCGTGATGTTTTCATTTCTCTCGGAAGCATTGGTGTTATGTTTGATTGGTGGGCTTTTAGGATGTGCGGCAACGCTCCCGCTCAACGGCTTGTCAGGCGGAACCTCCGTCTCCTTTAGCGAGATCACATTCGCATTCCGCTTCGGACCGTACGTACTGCTTCAAGGGATGCTTCTGGCGTTGGCAATGGGCTTAATTGGCGGGATATTTCCAGCGATTCGAGCAATTCGGCTGCAAATCGCCGACGCTTTCCGTCAGAGATAACTTAACCGCCGCTCCAATGCGAAAAAGCTAGATTGCTCGGAGTGGATACGGTTTTTATTTCAGCAAATTCTTGTAAATTTTTCCATCTTTCATGATGACGACAAAGTTCTCTTCAGGAGCGGCAATGAGTGCCAAGTTTTCGAGTGGGTTGCCGTTGACGAGGATCAAGTCAGCTAGCGAGCCTTCTTCAACGACGCCGATTTTGCCTTGATAAGGGCTGCGTGCGCCGGCCAGAGACAGCAGTTGTGCATTCGTAGATGTCGCCATGACCAGTACTTCAGCCGGAGAATACCAGCGTTGCATCTGGACAAGCTGCGCGCCCTGCGTTGCTGCCTTCGCTGCGTCAAAAAGAATGTCTGTTCCCCAAGCGGTCTTGATGCCGTGCTTCTTTGCAAGTTTATACGCATTATCAGTACCGGCAAACATCTCGAGCTGTTTCTTGCGATTGATCGATCCTTCTGGGAATGGCGAGCGGCCATCATCAACGAATGGCTGCAAGCTCCACCAGATCTCCTTGTCTGCCATCAGTTTCGCAGTCTCATCGTCTAGCAGTTGACCATGTTCAATACAGCGGACGCCGGCTGCGATCGATTGTTTGACTGCCCGCGGAGTATATGCGTGGACCGTCACATAAGTCCCCCAGTTCTCGGCAGCTTCGACCGCTGCTCGCAATTCTGGTTCGGTGTACTGAGTAACATCCAGTGGGTCATAATTTGAGGAGACGCCGCCGCCAGCCATTAACTTGATCTGCGAAGCGCCTAATGCCAATTGCTCTCTAACACGTTGTCGAACCAAGTCGGGGCTGTCAGCGATGGCGGCAGCGCCGACACGTTCGCTGTGCGTGAAATCACCGGGGCGTGCCGGCAAGTCGTTAGGAAGTCGAAAATCCCCATGCCCACCCGATTGGGATATGAACGCGCCTGACGGCCATATCCGCGGTCCGTTGACAACTCCGAGATCAATCCCCCGTTTAAGACCAAGAGTGGGGCCGCCCAAGTCACGGACGCTCGTAAAACCACGAAGCAACATGTCGTTAGCAGCTTTAGTTGCCGCAACATGGAAAAAGCCGACTTCACTGGTCAGCACCGTCATCTGCGGTACCGAGCTAAACATCAAATGCACATGAGCGTCGATCAGGCCAGGCATCAGCACTCGCCCGCCGCCTTCAATCATATTCGCCGACTCTGCGTCGGGCATACTTTCGGAGATCGTTTCAATTTTATTACCGATCACAAGGACGTTGACCGATTCCGAGATTCTCTCGGACTTCCCATCAAAAACTCTAACATTCTTAAACACAGTACTGGTTTGCGCAAGAGTCACGTTAGTTAAGAGCAACATCGCGACGGCGCAGAAGCACGGGGAAAGGCGATACATAAGTGACCTCCAGATTGGATCGGTAAAATTTGCAGGCTCGTACATCATGATAGTGCACGCTGCCGAATGTTTTGAGTGTCTCTCGAAAACACTCGTCGATGCGGTTAAGGAAGATAAGGCCAATAAACGAGGCGATCCTGACGACAAGCGACAAATCGAACTGCGCCGTCTTGTGAAACGACGACAGCGATTGTGTCCTTTAACTCGCTAACCAATCGATATGCTGAACGGTGGCGGGTGCCGGACAAGTCGGCCGGTTCTGTAACCGATTGCAAAGCTTCTAGGTCCAAGGCTCGCTCGATGCAAGTTACGTGAGAGTTCCCCAGAATCTCAGCTCCGAAGCCGACAATACGAAATTGTTGATTCAGTACGAGAGATCCGTCTACGCTCATCAAGTCAGCTAAAAAGTGACTAAAGTCGACGAGCGCGGCGTTAAGCCTCCAGAGTGTAGCATCCTGCATCTGCTGATAATCGGTCCATTTGACAGTGGCCAGTCCCAAGCTAGCGCCAATTTCCGTGACACGTTGCATCAGTTGGAGCATTAATTCCTGAAAACGACACGAAGGAGTAGCTTTCGAAAAGCGAATACGGAAGCGTAACCAATCATTTAGCCTGAGGTCGTCTTCGTCCGAAAGGTAGACTAGCATACCCCCTTGGCCACGGTTACGAACTAAGCTGAGCACACGTCGAATCAGTCCTTGAGCTACATCTTTCACAAAAGAGTCGCAGAGTTTTATGGGTAGTGGCGACTCTAGCTGCTCTTCCAACTGTGTCACTAGAGACGTACGAACGGACGCGAATCGCTCTGGGAGCCATCGTGATCGGAACGGGTCAAAGCCTTCAGTCAGTACCTTGCCGCCAATTGTTTCTAAAACGCGACTTAATCCAGATGCCGCGATGAGGTGCCCGGGACCAAGAATTTGCAGCACCAGTCGATCGGGAAGTTCACGCACGCCATGGGGAACATTTTGCGGTTGATTTACCCAGCCTGTACCTCCAACTACCATTCCCCAAATCGTTGCTTGTGAGGAATCTTCCGGATCGACTTCGACCCCCAAAAGTGTACGGTAGTATCCCGCACCGGCTGCCAGCTTACGCACTTCATGAGGTGTGAAGCCGCATGGGGTCTCGAAATGCAGCACATGAAGGCCTTCCGACCGTTGAAGTTGCACTAAATCGTCACTGTCGCGAGACGCAAAAATTACACGGCATTGTACAGGACTGCTCTCTTCTTGCAGCAGGCTAGCTTGATACGCAATATCGATCAGTGCTTCGAGGACGGATTCGCTGGGAAGTATCGAGGTGTCGTATTCTGCGTTCTGCCAACGCTTACGTAAGATCGCCGCTAGCTCAAGCGGGTAAACAGAACGGTTTGGATTGGCATCGAGTTTTTCTAGATCGGAAGTCATAGTGCTCTTTATAGCCGAACTGCGGCTGTTTCGGCTGGATTTTGTTGTTGACTCGCTCCAATTGGCACCAAGCCGCATTGGAAATCGACGTCCGTCATTCTCGATTCTGTTGTCCGCTACGTCGATACTAAAACATTACCAGCAGGAGTTGTCGCGCACTGGTAGAATAGATGACTGGAAAAGTTCGACTTGGTGATCGAGCGTCACCCGATCTGTTAGCCACACTTTGACTTGAGGGGATATCTAAGGGGATATCTATGGAGCCAGATGACGCAACAAAACCCAAAGAAGACCGTCGGCGTTCAACCGACGCCAGCTCGCGACGGTCGTTCGTAAAAGCGTCGTCGCTGGTCACAGGTGGAGCAGTAGTAAACGCACTTAGCAACCGTTCGATGGTTCATGCCGCGGGCGACGATGTGATCAAGGTCGGGCTGATCGGATGCGGCGGGCGGGGGACCGGTGCGGCCTCGGAAGCGCTCAATGCAGATCATAACGTCAAGCTCGTTGCTATGGGCGATATGTTTGAGCCCCGTTTGCAGATGAGTCTCAAGAGCCTCGAACGGATCAAAACGCTGGAAGGCAAAATCGATGTCCCTCGAGAGCGTCAGTTCTTCGGCTTTGATGCTTACAAGCAAGTCATCGATAGCGGGGTTGATGTCGTTTTGCTCGCCACGCCCCCTCACTTTCGTCCGCTGCACATGCAAGCGGCCATCGCCGCGGGTAAGCATGTCTTCGCCGAGAAGCCA
The DNA here is from genome assembly GCF_056494165.1 of Njordella aestuarii. Taxonomy (NCBI): domain Bacteria; kingdom Pseudomonadati; phylum Planctomycetota; class Planctomycetia; order Pirellulales; family Pirellulaceae; genus Njordella; species Njordella aestuarii. Next base: position 6,397,745 of record NZ_CM151397.1, on the reverse strand, counting down.
TGTGCCGTGGATGCGCCTGGCGTACATTCTGTGCTACGCACTTGCGAAGAAGCGAAAAAGAAGAATCTATCGGTAGTGTCTGGGCTTTGCTTGAGATATCACGATCCGTTTCGACAGGCTGTCCAAAAGATTCACGACGGGGCAATCGGCGATATTCGAGCGATGTTTGCGAACGATTATCGCGGTCCCATTTGGGTCAAGCCTCGTCAACCAGAGTGGACTGACATGCATTGGCAAATGCATAATTGGTATTACTTTACCTGGCTATCGGGTGATTTTAACGTCGAACAACATGTTCATAACTTAGACTTGTGCACGTGGGCCATAGGGGACAAGTATCCCGTCAAGGCGATCGGCATGGGAGGGCGTGAAGTTCGTAACGGTGAAGACTTTGGCAATATCTTCGATCACCACAGCGTCGTCTACGAGTATTCCGACGGTGCTCGACTCGTGAGCAATACACGGCAAATAGAAGGTTGCAAGAGCGACATCAGCGTCGACATTCTTGGCACGGCAGGTACTGCGTTGTTAACGGAGCGTCAAAATGGCGTGCGCATCACATCGCGAGATACGTGGGAGTATTCGGGTGAAGAAAAGAATATGTACCAAGTCGAACATGATGAACTCTTTGCAAGTATTCGCGCTGGTGTTCCGATTAACAACGGAGAATACATGGCCAAGAGCAGTTTGCTCGCCATCATGGGAAGGATGGCGACTTACACGGGACAGGAAATAACGTGGGACATGGCTTGGAATTCAAAAGAGGACTTAACACCAGCGAAATACGAGTGGGGAGAGCTAGCCACACCGAAAGTCGCCATTCCAGGCGTCACGCAATACTCTTGAACTAGTCTTTGTTCTGTTTCAGCTGCGAGCGGGAAGGAAAAAATGAACCTTTATCAATCGGAGACTACCCTACCTCGTAGGCAGGTCGTGGGCGCTCTCGCCGCAACAGCCGCTTCGTTCGCACTACTAAGCAGAAGCGGTAAAGCAGACGAGCAACACACCGAAACCGTGGATGCAGTATCCAAAGGCCCGACGACTTTTAAGCACGCGTGTATGACGCTACCGTACAGCAGTTTTCCACTGGAAAGAGCGCTCGCCGGTATTAAGTCTGCCGGATTCGAACATGTTGCTTGGGGCGTTACTAACCGCGAGCTTAATGGAAAAGAAGTGCCCGTGATGGCAGAAGATGCCGCTCCAAAGATCGCCAAAGAGTTAGGTATTCGCTGCCGTGACATCGGACTTGAACCAGTCATGATGTTTTCAACAATCTATCCAGAAGATCCTCGCAGCTTGAAAGTTTTCACCCAACGAATCCAACAAGCTTCGGCAGCTGGGATCGGTCAAGTGTTGACATTCGGGCATTCCGAAGGCGATAGCCGCGAGTTGTGGGTCGAGCGATTTAAGAAATTAGGGCCGATCGCGCGAGATCATGGTGTCACGATTGTTATCAAACAACACGGTGGTGCAACAGGAACGGGCGCGGCCTGCGCAGAGATCGTGCGCGAGATAGATGACCCTAACATCGCAGTAAATTATGACGCCGGAAATGTTATGGACTATCTTAATGTCGACCCGATCTCCGACGTCCAATCGTGTGCCACCGAGATTCGTAGCTTTTGCATAAAGGATCACCGCGATTGGCCGCATGACGAAGATTGTGGACCAGGCTTTGGAGAAATCGATCACTACCGATTGTTAAGCCCTTTTGCATTCACAGGAATGACCATTCCATTGGCTTATGAAAATATATCGGCACCAATGTTGCCTAGGCCGGACAATCCCGATCAAATCGACAGCCTCGCACGTCGCGCCCGAGAGTATCTGGAAACCGTAATCGCTGGGCTACAGAACAAGTCATAACATAAGTTTTAACTAAAGATGCATCTTCTGAAATCAGTCAATTTCTCGCGAACGAATTTTTATTGCAGGTTCATTCCAAGCGTAATGCTATGTACTGCTTGTTGCCTGTTAAGCCCTGACATTGCGAACTTGGGACAAGATATTACCGATACACCAGATTCTGTTAGCGCAGCCAAGAATGAGGTGACAATTCAGAAGCTGACGACTGAGCACCTTCCTAATGTTGTTCAGGTTACCGACCGTGTCTATTCTGGCGGCTTGCCCGAAGGAGATGCTGGGTTTTTGGAACTCCAGCAACTTGGGATCAAGACGGTAATTAGCGTTGATGGGATCACGCCCAACATCGATCTGGCAAACAAATATGGACTGAAATATATCCATCTGCCCCACGGCTACGACGGCGTGCCGAACCAGCGGATTTTGGAAATCTCGAAAGCGGTCCGAGAGCACGAAGGCCCGGTATATATTCATTGCCATCACGGTAAACACCGAAGTCCAGCCGCCGCTGCCTCCGCATGTTTAACCATTGGATGGATTCAAAATGCGCAGGCGTTTCAAGTGCTTCAAGTCGCCGGAACGAATCCCAATTATCGAGGATTGTTTGAGTCGGTGAAAAACGCGAAACCGGTCGCCGAAAAAGTCTTAGATGCGCTTGAGGTTCAGTTTCATGAAGTCGAACCGCTGCCTCCCTTGGCTGATGCAATGGTCGATTTAGACCACGCCTTTGAACATATCCAGTTGTTCGCAAAAAAGGATTGGCGACTGCTTGAGGAACATCCCGACTTAGGGCCAGCGCATGAGTCGCTATTACTGCGCGAGCACTATACAGAACTCTTGCGCGCGGACTACGTCGAATCTCAAAGCGACGTTTTTAAGAAGCTCTTGGTTGATGCAGAAATTGCAGCCAAAGAGCTCGAATCGATTCTGAACAGCGCCGCTAGCGAACCGCAGCGGTACGCAAAACGTGAGCAACTAGCAGCCGCGGTAGCCAAGATCTCCAGCAACTGCAAGGCGTGTCACGAGGCTGTTCGCGATATTCCGCTCAGCGAAAAGCAGCCCCAATAGTTAGTGACGCGAAACAACAATGGTTCGACCTTACGAATAGACCTCGTTGGCAGCGGCGATACTAGCGCCATGATCGAACTTGCAACCCTGTTCGGCAAGCAGCTTTTCCAATGCCGACAGCACGAGCAGCACATTGTTCTGCCGTGATCCATAGCCCATCAAGCCGACGCGCCAGACTTTGCCTTTGAACGCCCCCAATCCTCCGCCAATTTCAATACCGAAACGTTCGAGCAGGGCTTTGCGAACGACGACGTCGTCAACACCTTCGGGAATGTGCACTGCATTTAACATTGGTAGCTGATGGCCTTCTTGTGCTGCGTATTTGATTCCGAGTGCAGCTAGTCCAGCCTTGAGAGCTCGATGGTTCAACTGATGACGCGCGAAACAATTCTCAAGTCCTTCTTCAAGCACAAGCCGAAGCGCTTCGTGAAGGCCATAACTCATATTGATCGGTGCTGTATGATGATAAACTCGGTCAGTGCCCCAATACGAAGCCAGCATCGACATATCTAGATACCAGCTTTGTACCTTCTGTTTTCTGCTCATAATTCTGTCGACAGCTCGAGCGCTGAAGGAGACTGGAGCGAGGCCTGGCGGGCAACTCAAGCATTTTTGCGTGCCGGAGTAAATCGCATCGATTCCCCATTCATCGACCTTGACCGGCAGCCCTCCCAGTGAGGTAACGGCGTCCACGACTAGCATTGCGCCCGAGTTGCGAACCAAGTCACTGATCTCAGGAATCGGCTGCGAAGCGCCAGTCGATGTTTCAGCCATCACAATGCCGACGACTTTCGGCTTAGCACTTGCGATTGCTTCTTTAAAATCGTCGGGCGTGAAAACTTCGCCCCAAGGACGCTCAACTTTAGTAACGACAGCCCCAGCTCGCTGGGCCACGTCGACCATACGCGCACCGAAGACTCCGTTGACTCCGATGACCATGGAATCGCCTGGCTCAATTAGATTAACGACAGTCGATTCCATGCCAGCCGAACCCGTAGCACTAACGGCCATCGTGAGCTGATTCTTCGTCTGGAAGACTTGCCGAAGCATCTGCTGCGTTTCGTCCATAATCTTTAGATAGTACGGATCCAAGTGCCCGACGGTCATGCGACCTAATGCTTCGAGGACGCGCGGATGGATATCGCTAGGACCGGGGCCAAGCAGAACTCGAACAGGTGGGCAGACTGACGGCGGTAGAACAAAGGGCGCAGAGCTAGACATTACGACAACGCTTTCTGGATTACTATGAATAGAGGATTGCTATGCAATATAGCAATCGTCCGAGATTTTTCATCGTGATCGTCTCGCCTCCGGCCGAATTCTAACAAATTGTCAGGCAGATATCGGATAACAAAGAACGACATCCATGCTGGTAACGTTTGATTGTTTTCCTTTGTCTAAATGTAATGAGCGTTTGCAGCACATCGAATGCTACTTGGTTTCGAGCAGCGATTTACATAGGCAAAAAGACGCGTTGATGACTACAATCGCGATATGAAGAAACCTACATTTTCACTGATATCCAATGTTGTAGATGCAATCAATCGTCAGATTTTCGCGGCGGAAATCTTTGTCGAAGATGGCTTTATTATCGATATCCGAGCGACAAACTCGCCAGCGAGCAACTTCCTGATTCCGGGCTTTGTGGATGCGCATGTGCACGTGGAAAGTTCAATGCTAGTGCCGGCAGAATTCGCACGTGCAGCAGTAGTTCATGGCACCGTTGCAACTGTCTCTGATCCGCACGAGATAGGAAACGTGATGGGCGTGGAAGGAGTCTCCTACATGCTGGACAATGCAGCGACCGTGCCATTCAAGTTCTGTTTCGGCGCTCCCTCGTGCGTTCCGGCCACGAGTTTCGAAACCGCGGGTGCAACTATTGGCATTGAAGATGTCGCGACCATGATGCAAGACCCTCGGATTGGCTATCTGAGCGAAGTGATGAACTTTCCGGGGGTTCTGAACGGTGAACCTGAGGTCATGGCGAAAATTGCGGCCGCTAAACAAGCTAACAAACCGATCGATGGTCATGCGCCTGGTCTTCATGGTGAACTTGCCAAGCTTTATTTCCAAGCTGGCATTTCGACAGATCATGAGTGTTTTACTAAGCAAGAGGCACTTGAGAAGCTTGCGGTCGGGTGCAAAATTGCTATCCGTGAAGGTTCTGCAGCAAGAAATTACGCTGCTCTCTACGAACTGATTGACGAATACCCCGACCAAGTAATGCTGTGCAGCGACGATAAGCATCCTGACGAACTGATTCACGGGCATATCAACCAGCTAGTCAAGAGATCTGTGCAGTTGGGACTTGATCGATTTAATATTTTGAAAGCTGCAAGCTTGAACGCCATCGAACACTACAAGCTGAACGTTGGAAGGCTGCGGGTGGGGGATCCCGCAGATTTTGTAGAAGTGAAAGATTTAGAGAGCTGGGAAGTCCTGCGTACGTTCATTGATGGGAACGTAGTTGCGGAAGCAGGCCAAAGCCGAATCGTCACGGAAAGTCACTCCGTTGTAAACCGATTTAACGCTCAACCTTGTTCTAAGTCATCGCTGGCTGTACCAGCTTTGACTCAGAATATAGAAGTGATCCGCGCCTTCGATGGACAGCTTGTAACACAGCGCGTGACAATGCCGGTAACTGCTGAAAACGGATATGCCGTATCCGATATTCGCGACGATGTACTTAAATTAGTCGTCCTGAATCGATATCGCAACGAAGCCCCGGCCGTGGCTTTTATCAATGGGTTTGCACTCAGGCGGGGAGCGTTAGCGTCTTCTGTCGCTCACGATTCGCATAACATCATCGCGGTGGGCGTCGACGACGACTCGCTTTGCAGAGCGATCAATCGAGTGGTCGCTATGAAGGGCGGACTAGCAGTAGTGGACGGAGAACGCATCGCAGACTTGCCATTGCCCGTTGCCGGGTTAATGTCGACCGAACCGATCGAGCGGGTGAGTTCCGCCTACGCAGTCCTGGATGAAATGGTCAAGGCGATGGGAACCCCGCTCAGAGCACCATTTATGACTCTCTCGTTCATGGCTTTGCTAGTCATCCCCGATTTGAAGCTAAGCGACCGTGGGTTATTCGACGGTCAGCACTTTCGCTTTACCGACATGTTCGTCTAATCGGCTTAGCTACCGCGATATGTCGAGTAGCCGAACGGACTGAGCAGAAGCGGCACATGATAATGACGATCTGTATCGGTGATCGCAAACTCGATCACAACTTTCGGAAAAAACGTCTCAGTTCCAGATTGATGAAAGTATCGCTGCGTATCGAATTCAATTCGATAACTGCCCGCCGTCGCCGGTCCTGGCGGTAGCCAATCGGTGATGCGCCCGTCTGCATTGGTTGCGCCTGAGGCGATTGCTTGCCAGCCTTCATCGAAACTGTACTCAAGCCGTGCCGATATGCAGACGGCCGGAATTCCCAGGGAAGTATCGAGGACGTGGGTAGTTATCGGACTGCGAGTGGTCATGGGGCGAGCTTCTTGATGCGAAGTAGAGTGATCTTGCGTTGTTCAGTACCGGCGAAACCGATTTCAATTTCCGGAGTATTCGGCAGTCGAGCTTGCAATATTTCGAGCATTTCGGTCGCAGATTTTCCCGTGGCGCAGACGATGAAGATATAGCCAAACTTCTCGAAGTAATCGTCATTTCCTTTTGCAAGAGCTGTAAGCGTTGCTTCACCTGCATCGCTGACAGCTGATTGTTCGCCCATAGCCCACTGTTTCGTGGCGGCGAATTTTGCTCGTAATGAATCAATATCGCCAATCCGTGGATGAGCTGCAAATGCTTCTAGCCAGTCGCTTGTCCTAAACAAATCAAAAGCCGCTTCGGATGCATCTAGGATCGCTTGGTCATTTTTAAATGGACGAGCACCGAGCATTTGAGTTACCCACAAGGCCGCAGCGCAGCAATGCTCGAGCTTCTCTTTCGCTTCCGCTTCGGACAACTGATTGAGAAATTGTGCGACTGTCATTTGCGAAGCAACCTTCCATATGGCTGATGGCTCAGGTTTCCTTCGGCGAATGCAAGTTCGCCTCGAACATAAGTGCGGTGAACCAGGCCCGTCAAGGTTTGGCCTTCGTAAGGGGATATGCCGCTTCGGTGGCGTATCGATGAGGCTTCTACATTCCAAATCGCATCGGGGTCCCAAACGACAAGATCGGCATCGTAGCCAATACTAATTTCACCTTTGGATTGCTCAAGTCCAATCAAGTGCGCTGGCCTTGTTGAAAGCCAGCGGAACAACTCGTCAATGCTGACCGAGTAGTCTTTCATCGCAGTCCAAACAACCGGTAGCGTAAATTGAATACCAGATATTCCGCCCCAAGCTGCGTCAATGTTGCCACTGTCAGGGTATTTCATCCACGCAGGGCAGGGACTATGGTCCGAACCAATCGTATCGATGGAACGATTAAGCAGAGATTGACGAAGTTGTTCGCGATTCGCTGCTGAACGAATTGGCGGAGCGCATTTGAACCGTGGATCTCCGTCGGCAATCTCTTCGGAGGAAAAGTAGAGGTAGTGCGGACAGGTCTCGACGGTTAACGGGTATCCAAACCGTTTGGCATCGTTGATCAAGTTGATGATCATTGAGTCTGCGTTGGCTAAATGAACGATATGTGTTCGACAAAGCGATTGCTGAACTAAATCGATCAACAAAAGAATGGCGGCGAGTTCCCAACTGCCGGGTCTGGAGGCGACGAATTGTGAAAACGAGCGAGGGTCCTCCATCGCCGGCGCTGAATCATTAACGAGCTCTGCATGGACCAGAAGCGGCAACCCTGCGGCTGCCAGGACCGGCATCGCTATTTCCAATTCCGTGCGAGTAGAGGCTGGGAAGTCGGGCAAACCCGAGTCGCATAAAAATGCTTTGATGCCAAGCACGCCATCGCGGATAAGCTCCGGGATCTTGCCCGGATTGCCAGGGACAAGTCCACCATAGAAGCCCACATCAACCCAGCATTTTCCAGTAGCAGAAGCACGCTTGATCGCCAGCGATTCGGCGTCGATAGTTACAGGGGTACTGTTGAGGGGCATGTCGACTATCGTCGTCACACCGCCTGCAGCAGCTGCTTGTGTGCCTGTCTCAAAGCCCTCCCAATCAGCGCGGCCCGGCTCATTGATATGGACGTGAGCGTCAACAATTCCCGGTGCTATGACCAGTGAGCCCAGGTCTTCAATCGCGCAGTTTGACGGAGCCTCAGAGCGATTGCAAAGGTCGACGATCTGTCCATTTTCAATTAGAACGAAACCGTCAAGCAACCCTTCTGGTGTAACGATTCGATCGCTAGCAAGTGCAAAACGTGGTGGCATAGCCGTTACTCGCGTTCTATCGTGGCAGTAATGTCACCGTAGGGCTCATCGGTTGGACAGAAAATACTGTGGTCCCCCGTTAATCCCAATCTATCGACGTCAACCAGCAAACGATGCTGATTCGGCATCGATAGAGTAACATCAAGTATTTCCGGAAGGCTTTCCAAAATCTTACCACCGATGCGATAGATCGTGTACTGCACCGATGGGCTGTGCTCGGTGGCAAACATTTGCAAGATTATATCACGAACCTTGCGACGTACCTCATCGCAATCGATAGGCTTGGTAGCCCAAGACCAAGTCGCTTCGACATTTGTGGCAAAGATGCGGTCCTCCGCCGGTGCCAAGGTTGTAAATTGGTCGACGATGTAACCGACGAAGCTAGATTCAGTGGTCTTCAAGATCTGCAGTCCGCTGATTCCAGATTCAACGTAAGTCGACTCGCGATCTTGTTGAACCACACACTTGGCAACTTCCTCAGGGCCTCGAACAAACGAGTGCTCATGAGGTTTGCAGTCAATAATTGCTCGTTGCCAGCAAACTTGTTCGATGCTGGCAGAAGCCATGCTGACGTGACTGAACGAATTTAAGAAATGGCTGGTGAGTTGCTGCCCAAAAGTTTCGATGTCGACCCAAGTATTCTGCTGAGCGATTGCGTAAACCGTGTTTTTGATCGTATCGGTGGGGACGATCTGGCTATTGTCGCCTGTCACATAAGACTTTTCAAACTCGCCTTCCAATTGAAGATATACGGTGCATTCGGCAATATCATGGTGTTGCGCGTGGCGCGTGACCTTCGTAAAACGTACGCGAGATTTACCATAGCTTTGATGAGCTAAGCGAATATTCAACTGAGTTACTCCACTGACGATAAGAATGCCAAAGTATTTGCAAGAACGGTAATCCCATCTTGAATTGCCTGTGTTGAAGCGAATTCATCAGGGCGGTGGCTATAGCCTTTGTAGCAAGGAATGAAGATCATAGCGATCGGTGCAATGACGTTCATAAACAGACTGTCGTGGTATGCTCGGCTGATCATGTCGAGGTAGGGCAGCTGAGCGTGCTGGCAAGCATCATGTATGGCGTCAATTATATCGGGAGAGCTAGTGGCTGGAGGATCGGCATTGATTTGCTCTAGCGAGACAGCTAAGCCGCGGGCTGTTGCAATATCTTGCGCGCTTTGAGCAATGCAGGATAACACGCGGTCGCGCCGCTGGGCATCGACGTCACGAACATCAATCTCAAGCTCGACCAACGACGGAATGCTATTTACAGCACATGGATGGACCTTTAGATAACCCGTCGTGCCTACGGTATCTGCGCCTCCGACCTGCAAAACATGTTCTTCAACGGCTAAGGCAAGTTGTGCGGCACCCAGCAAAGCGTCTTTACGGCCTGGCATCAGAACAGCACCGGCATGCCCACCTTCGCCTTCAAAGCGGCATCGCAAAGCGGCCGGCGCGGCGATAGCCTTCACAACGCCAATCGAAAGATTTTCACGTTCTAAAATTGGTCCTTGTTCAATATGCAGCTCGACAAAAGCGGAGTAATAGTTTTGCGGTAGCTTGACATCCGTCAGGCTGTCCAGGCAACCGAACTTGGAACGGGTTTCTTCCAAAGTCTTGCCGTCGACGTCCTTAAACTTGGCTGCTTCGGAAGCGTCTAATACGCCCGCCAGCAATCTGCTACCCAAGCATCCAATCCCATATCGAGTCGGCTCTTCGGCGGTAAACATGAGCAGTTCGATGCTGCGCTTTGGCCGAAACCCTGAAGCTTGAAGAGCGCGAATCGCTTCTAACCCGCCTAGCACTCCCACCGTACCATCAAAACGTCCCGAATGCGGAATTGCATCGCAATGTGAGCCAGTCCCAACAAGTGGTAGCTCGGGGGAAGTGCCCTCCCATCGCGCGAACAAATTTCCGACTGCGTCCGTTCGGACTTTCAACCCAGCATCTTCAAAAAGCGATGTCAAAAACTTACGAGCTGCCCTATCGGCTTCAGAAAAGACGATTCGTGTAACTGCAGGGGCGGGTGCTTCGCTAAATTGAGCCAGTGCGATAAGTTCTCTTTCGACACGTTCGCCATCAATACGGAGCTTGAGGATGACCATTATGCATCCTCCAGCGAATCGCGATGTACGTCTTTGTAATACAAGTAGGTCGACGGTTTTTTGCCCATCGCCACCCACCATTGAGGACAAAATGAACCCATCCAGATAACGTCACCGGCGGTGATTGGATAATAGCAAGAGTCCAAACGATAAACGCCCGCCCCTTCCAGCAATAGAAAGCCATGCTCCATAACATGAATTTCAACAAGAGGGAGCGTTGCGCCAGGTTGAAAGGTGAATAGATTGACGGCCATGTCGAACGCTGGCTCTTTTGGCAAAAGCGTTTTCAGTTGAGCGTCGTCGTCCCTCATGAATGCTTCCGAGGAGACATCAGCGGCATTGCCAACAACCATTGAAGGCAGCGCGATACCTGCAAGTGGCACGTATTTCTTCTCGAAAATCTCAAGTCGTGCGCCGTCGCCGGATCCGAGTAAGCATTTCGAACCTGGTGGCAAATATACAAACCCTCCTGCGCTGAGCTGCTTCTTACCACCTGGGGATTCCGACAATTCAACAGACCCTTCCAGTACATACACAAACCGTTGCACTGTGGCGGGCAGGGCTGCGCTTTGAGAATTCGATCCCATGATGGCAGTGTATTGCATGAACCGCGCACCCAGGACTGGGGCAATATGGATGATCGCCTCCGAATTCTTCCACCCGATTAGCGGCGAGCGTACGTGGGTGTCGGGCGTGATCAATGCGTGGTTGGGTTTTATTGTCGAGCGTGTAGAGCCGTAGATGTCCAATGTGAATCCTCTAAGAACGGTGCACTGATAAAATATTAGCTGTGTTTACAAAGTTGGAACTGAGTGTAGGGTCGCAAGTCTACGTACAAATTGGAGCATCACTCGCAGGGATTCCTCGATATCGCAAATGTCGACAGATTCGTCAGGATGATGACTGATTCCGCCTTTACACCGAATGAATAGCATCGTTGTTGGCAGCAGCGGAGCCATGATTACGGCATCGTGCCCAGCACCGCTTTGCATATGCCGAACCGGCAGCTTTAAATCGGCAATCGACTGAGCGAGCACGTCGGACACATTAGGATCGGTAAGTACTGCGGGTTGTTCTTCACAACGTTCCCAGAAAAAGTTCAACCCCCGACGAGCGGCGATCGATTCTGCTTCAGTTCGCAATGCTTCTACCGAGTGTATTCGGACAGTATCGTCCAGATGACGAGCATCCAAGCGAACGGAGACCTCCCCAGGTATAACATTTGGTACATTCGGAGAAACAAGCAAGTGGCCGACGGTAGCCAGCAACCCAGTCGTTTGGTTCGCCATCTGTTCCACTTGTGTAATCCAGTCCGCAGCAGCAGTCAGAGCATCCTGTCGCAACCGCATGGGCGTTGTACCCGCATGGGATGCGCGTCCCACAAACCTCGCAGTTACGCGGGTCTGCCCAGCGATGCCGTTTACCACTCCAACCGCCAGCCCTTCATCCTCGAGTACGGGCCCTTGTTCAATATGTGGTTCTAAAAAGGCAATGTAATCTTTAGGATCAAGCTTGCAACCTGCGATCTCGGCTGCGCATCCCCCAAAGCTTTCGACAACATCAGTGAAAGATATGTCGTGATCGTCGCATCGACCGAGCAGTTCGTCTACGAAGCAACCGGCGAGAGCCCGTGATCCGATATATGGCGATCGAAATCGAACGCCTTCCTCTTCTGAAAACGCGACGACTTCGATCGCGAACGGCAGCTCGTGAACCGATTCGCCCAACAGTTCCACCAAGGCGATTCCTAAAACGACGCCCAAGGCCCCATCATAACGTCCGCCATTCGGGACCGAATCAATATGCGATCCGATCAGAAATTTTGCTTTTCTAATCGGGGAATTTGTCGTACCAAACAAGTTACAAGCCGCATCCATTCGACAGTCAAGCTTGACACTTGACATCCATTCCCGCAATAGTCGATGCGCGCCGGCCATAGCTTCAGAACAAAATGTCCTTGTGATACCGTCCGCAGATTCGCTCTCCTGAGCAAGTAGTTCGCAACGTTTTAGCGTTTTCGAAGCGACTAACGAAAGTTCGGAGCACGCAGCAGAAGAAGTCACAATAATTTTGTCCTCGTTTTTTGTTTGAGTTTCAGTATAGTACCAATGGGTAGAGCATTCATTCCAGTGGAGAAACTTCTTACTGGCTTTTATATTGTTGGCGACCAGCTGTAGAATGAGCTACCATGCGCGACTTTGTATTGTTTTTTTTGAATGGTCAGAAGCAGCAGGTGTCTGGTGCGGACAGCCTTCTCTCGTTGAGCGACTATTTAAGGCGTCGACTTCGCCTTACAGGAACGAAGATCGTCTGCGAAGAGGGCGATTGTGGGTCGTGCACAGTTCTTGTCGCAGATCTCGCTGCGGAATCGCCACGCTACAGGGCGATCGATTCTTGCATCTGTTTTCTTTTTCAATTGGATGGACACCACGTCGTCACGGTGGAAGGTGTCGGAGAACCCCGCGAGCTGAGTAGCGTTCAGCAAGCGATGGTCGATTGCCACGGTTCGCAATGCGGATTCTGTACGCCCGGATTTGTAATGGCCATGACTGGAGTTATGGAGGGTAAGTCGAAGTGCGATTCACAATGCTCTGCGAGTTGCAAAGAGGAATGGCGGCAGGAGCTGACGGGCAATTTGTGTCGCTGCACGGGCTACGATCCAATACTTTCTGCTTGCGAGCAAGTTCAATCGGCCGAGTATCAGTCGCTTGGCGTTCGGTATCCGCTGGACGCACTGTCAAAGATTTACGCACCAGTGGCAGACGATGAATTTTGTCTGGTCGATTACATCGATGGGGCGACGGTGCCGCGTGTGTTCTCGCCGACGTCCTTGGAGCGTCTATGCGATCTTCGGGCGCAACATCCAGCCGCGAAAATCGTTGCGGGCGCAACGGATGTTGGTGTTCAAGTCAACAAGCGAGTATTTACGCCTGAGTTGCTGCTGGATATTTCGCGAGTAAAGGATCTTCAACAAGTCACTTTAGAACACGAATGTGTGACTATCGGCAGTGGCGTTTCTTGGACTGATACTCTGTCAATATTCCAGCAGAACTTGCCAGAGCTTGCCGATATCGTGAAAGTTTTTGGTTCGCCTCAAATCCGCAACATGGGAACGCTGGGGGGCAACATCGCCAATGCCTCCCCAATCGCCGATTCGCTGCCAGCACTTTACGTTTTGGAAGCTGAGCTTGAGTTAGTCAGTCAACGCGGTTCGCGACGTGTCAACATTAATAACTTTTATCAAGGTTACAAAACGTTCGACTTGGCCAAGGACGAAATCATACGCAGTATTTGTATACCTCTGCCTGCTCCAGAAGAAATGCTTTCACTGACCAAGGTTTCAAGACGCAGAGATATGGATATTTCAACCTTTACGGCTGCCGTACGAATGAAAATCGACAACGGCATCATTTCAAGTGCAGCGATAGCGATGGGCGCTGTCGGGCCAACCGTGTTGCGATTACGCAAGGTGGAGCAAGTCTTGGTTGGGGAACCAGTGAGTGTCGAAATAATGCGGCAGGCTGGCGAAACTGCGGTTCAAGAAATTTCGCCCATTTCAGATGTTCGCGGTTCGGCCGACTATAGGAACCAACTCGCGAGGAACGTGTTCATGAAATTCTATTACCAGTCAGTCGCTGGTAGCAAATTAGTGAGAGCTTGAGGTCATGGCATACGTAGGTAGAACTATCCCCCACGATTCCGCAGTCGGCCACGTAACCGGGCGAGCCGACTATTTGGATGACTTGCCGCGGTACGAAAACGAACTAGTGGTCGGTGTCGTCGGTAGTCCGTTTGCCGCTGGAAAGATTCGAACGATTCAAGTTGATCAAGCGAGACTTGTCCCAGGAATTATTGCTGTTTTAACACATGAAGATATTCCAGGCCACAAGCTGATTGGGCCAATTTTTGCCGACGAACCAGTGCTTGCGTTTGAGGATGTAACTTATGTCGGCCAGCCTATAGTTATCCTTGCCGCAACTTCCCAGGAATCGCTTGATAAAGCCAAGATGGCTGTACAGTTGGAAATTGAAAAGCAGGAGCCCATTCTATCGATCGAGGCGGCAATTCAAGCTCAGCGGTTTATTGGCCCGCGACGTTGTATTCGGCAAGGCAACGCCGACGAAGCGATGGCCAACGCAGAGAGAACTTTATCAGGCTCCTTTCAAATCGGTGGCCAAGAGCAATTCTATCTCGAGTCGCAAGCCGCCTTGGCTATTCCGGGCGAAGACGACCAGATCATCGTGCATTCTTCAACACAGAACACGACGGAGATTCAGAACGTCGTTGCAGAAGTGCTAGGGATAGGAAACCATCAAGTAGTTGCGATTTGCAAACGAATGGGCGGCGCATTTGGTGGTAAGGAGACGCAGGCTGCGCTGCCAGCCGCTTTTGCTGCGCTGGTTGCAAATCGGACTCGCCGTCCAGCGCGAGTGATCTACAACAAAGACGAAGATATGCAGATCACAGGCAAGCGACACGCATATCGCGCGGATTGGCAAGTTGGCTTTGACGATACAGGAAAAATTCAATCGCTCAAAGTCGACATTCATTCCAACGGAGGTGCTTCGGCTGACCTGTCAACTTCGGTGTTAGAACGCACCATGATGCACATCGACAACGCATATTACCTTTCGGATGTGGAGATTTTTGGCCAAGTTTGCTTTACAAACATCCCTCCTAACACGGCTTTCCGTGGTTTTGGCGGACCGCAGGCGATCGCAATCATCGAAAATATTATCGAAGAGATCGCGATCGAACTGCAGACCGATAGTTATGACGTTCGATCGAGAAATCTTTACGGTGTCGACAAGGATCATCAGACTCCGTATGGCCAATTGTTTCATCGCAATCACTTGCCTGAGATACTTCCGACTCTAGCAGCCACCGCACATTACCACCAACGACGAAAGCAGCTGCAGAACGACAGCTGTACCTTGCGTGGCATTTCGATGACCCCAGTAAAGTTCGGTATTTCCTTTACATCTAAATTCCTGAATCAAGCCAACGCGCTCGTCAACATTTACACAGACGGAACTGTGCAGGTTTCGACGGGCGGAACTGAAATGGGGCAGGGGCTAAACACGAAGATACGCCAGATTGTCGCGGATGAATTCGGAATACCATGGCAACGAGTATTGCTGATGCCGACTTCGACGGAAAAAAACAACAACACGTCGCCCACGGCCGCCTCTGCAGGAACGGACTTGAACGGAGCGGCCGCAGTGGATGCGTGCCAGATCCTGCGGCAGAGACTTGCGGAATTTGCGGCCCGGAGATTTATGGACTCGGCGAAAGGCCTTTGCGAATCCTCGGCAAATGTTGTCTTCGAAGGGGGTTTTGTGTTTGACGATCGTGATCCGGAAGGGGCGCGAATCACTTTTGCCGAGCTCACAAAGCTTGCTCGGCTGGAACGAATAGATTTGGGAGCACGAGGGTTCTATCGGACGCCGGGGGTCGATTTTAACCGAGATACAGGCCGCGGAAATCCATTCCTCTATTACACGCAAGGCGCAGCGATCGCCGAAGTGGAAATTGATCGCTTCACCGGCCAGCTGACTATGAAGCGAGTCGACCTGTTAATGGACATTGGTGAATCGATTAACCCAGGGATTGACCTAGGTCAAATTAAAGGCGGATTTGTGCAAGGCATGGGGTGGGTAACAGCGGAAGCTCTCATTTATGACGGCGCCGGCCGACTTCTGTCTCACTCGCCGACGACCTACAAGATTCCGGCGATTACGGATGTGCCGGTTGAGTTTCACTGTAAGCTGTTTGAGAATTCGGACAATGTGCTGACGGTTCGGCGCAGCAAAGCTGTTGGGGAGCCGCCACTCTTGCTAGGCGTGTGCGCTTGGACGGCTGCGAAAGATGCTCTTGCTAGCTTCTCACCGATATCGGCCAAGAATTTGCGATTACCTGCCACGTCGGAAGAGATACTTCGGTGCATCGAATTGGCTGGGGTGAATATACCTGTGGTGAAGGCGGTCAAGCACGATGACCAATAGGCACGGTTTCATCGAAAAACTTGCTGAGTTCGCGGCCAGTGGTAAGCAGTTTGTCTGCGTGACTATGGTCGATTCGCATGGCAGCGTCCCTCAAGAAGTCGGCAGTAAAATGCTGGTAGATGCATCTGGGTTGCTCTTTGGCACAGTCGGCGGTGGTAGGATCGAACAGCATGCCATCTCCGTTGCGCAAGAGATGTTGTCGTTGCCCGCTAATAGCAACGGCACTCAGCTTCACGAATGGAATCTCAAGCGAGACATTGGCATGACTTGCGGAGGGAGCGTGAAGCTCTTCTTCGAAACTGTGAATCACCGCGTTTGGTCGATCGTCATCTTCGGAGCGGGGCATGTCGCCGGGTCGCTGGTTCGTTGTCTTCTGACGCTCGATTGCAAAATTACAGTGATCGATTCACGGCAAGATTGGTTGGAAAAGATGCCCAGCGATTCCAAATTGGAATGTAAATGCATCGCGGAACCGGTGCAGTTTGTTTCACAAATCCCCGACAATGCTTTTGTGCTCCTAATGACGATGGGGCACAGGACGGATCGTCCTATCCTGGAAGAAATCCTGAAATCTCAAAAGCAGCTTAGCTACTTAGGTGTAATTGGTAGTCAGGGGAAGCGAGGTGCACTGCGTAAGGAGTTATTGGCGTCAGGGATTGCGCCGGAGCTTGTAGATAGCTTTCGTTGTCCCATTGGGCTACCAATCGGTAGCAATGAGCCTAGTGAAATAGCGATCAGTGTTGTTGCGGAATTGCTGCAAGTTCGTGATGAACTGCGAAAGCCTGCGTTGGCTAAAGATTCGGTGAGTGAAGCGACCGCAGGAGCGGGACGCTTGGAAGCACATGATCGCTAGTAATCGATGCGATCGATCTTGGTAGCCCATTTTTGAAAGACCGAAAGCGCTTCGGTACGCATAAAGTTTTCGGTCTTAATCCGTCGACTTTCAAAGGTCAGACCAATCTCATCATAGATGTGCTGATCGTCGAACCCGATTTCGGCAGCATCAGTACGGTTGCACGCGTACACAATCCGATCTGGTCTGGCCCAGTAGATTGCGCCTAAACACATGGGGCATGGCTCGCACGAAGTATAAATCGTGCATCCGGTCAGCTGAAATGATTGAAGATGCTCGCAGGCTTTGCGAATCGCCACAATCTCCGCATGCGCTGTGGGATCGTTTGTCGACGTGACCTTATTGCAGCCTTCTCCGATAATGGATAATTCCCGCACTATGACCGCTCCGAAGGGGCCACCCGCATCACTGTCGATGCCGTTACTGGCGAGTTCAATCGCACGCTGCATAAAGATCTTATCGGGGTTCGTCATTGGCGATGGCGCAGCACATGGGAAGAATGAGCAAACATGAAACCGTCTTTCACAGACTTATGAAGACACAAGTATAGCTAGCGAGATGGGGAAGCGTAGAAGCAAAACATCCTGAAAACCGAGGCGATCGCGATTGGATTTCTGCTTTTGTTGGGATGTTTCCTTCTATGTGTTCCAAGGGCCTATTCATCGCCTTTGAATAGAGTGCGATCGGTGCAAAAAGTTTGCTGCAATGATTGCAAATTTCATTTTTGGAAGCGAGCGTTCGGACGGACTGGCACGCGATGCAGTGCATGGGTGAACGACCGAAGTTCTGACAACACAAAGGTTTACTACAAGCGTGTCTCAAGCTTTCAGGCTGCATGCGGGAACACGAAAGGCGTTACGAAAGAGAGGGAATGCGTATGCTGAATCGTCCAACCAAACTTCTATTTGAAGCGTACGGGTAGGGCGGGGCGAGTCGTGTGCATTCGGTAAATTTTTTCAGATCAAGGCAGAAAGAGTCGTCTTTCCTCTCGCAGGCATAACTTGTTAGTGATAGTTTAATTGGTCGAAGTGGACGACGGAGTGTCTGGCTATTTCTTACTGCGGAATTCTATGCCGATGTCAACGGATTTGAATCAGATTAAGTCTCGACAAACTTGTCCTCGTTACTTTGGTCTACCCCTGCGCAGTTGTTGGGGGATGGTCAGTCTTGCAAGTTTGGTCGGGATCGTCGCTACGACATTTGTTTACGGTTATGTCACCAATCAGGTTAGCTCACTCACGTCTGACAAACGAAGCAAACTACCGGTTGTAGAAATCTCGCCTGAGAGATTGGCGGCCATTGAGCTGCAGATTGACCGCGTTTCAAAATCAATTCAAAATCAAGGGATCGAGAACCGGGAGTTCTTCTTAGCTGCAGAAGAGATCAATACGTTGCTTCACAAAGAGCCGCGCCTGAGAAATGCAATCGTTGTGAAAATTGAGAACGACGTCTTGAAAGCTGATGTCAGTTTGCCAGCCGATAGTCTGCCGGGAGGCCAGGGGCGATTCTTCAATGCCGAAGTGATCTTCAGCGCTTCTGTAGATGCAGGCAAGCTTAATTTGACTGTAGTCGAAGCCAGTATTGATGGTGAGTCTGTCTCGGATGTTTGGATCAATCAGATTAAGGGGCGAAACTTTGCCAGGCCGCTTTACAATGACCGCGAGATAGCGAACTTGCTAGAAAACCTCGAACGTGTCGAGGTTGAACCTAACGGAATCCGGTTCGTTCTAACAGGTGCTGCCAATCTTTTGCAAGCCTCTAAGCAAACCGATAACCCGCAGTTCTACACGCGGCTGCGCTAGAGCAGTGATCGATTGTGTCAGCCACTGCTTTGAGCAGCCGTAGTTGCATAGCTACTGAAAAAGGTGTGGGACCATGTCGGCCAGATGTTCACGCCAGCTGATCCATAGATGTGAGCCATCGGTTTCGACGAAACGAACAGAAAACTTGTGCTCCTCAAGTAGCTTCACCGATTTAAGCGTCGATTCATACCGAAAGTCTTTCTTGCCGCAAGCGAAATAGAGCAGCGAAAGACTCTCTCTGGCGTTGGGATTATTCAGTATTGATTTGTATCGATCCAAAGAATCGTTCTGAAAGCCAGAGCTGAAGACACCGATGTTGGCAAACGAGCCAAGGTTGTCGAGGCCTATTTCAAGCGATTGCCGACCGCCGCGAGCATGTCCTGCAATCGCACGATGTTGACGGTGTTTGGAGACGCGAAAATTCGATTCGATGGTCGGTATAATATCCCGCATCAGTTCGGACGAGAATTGGTCGACTTCGTGGGGCTCGCCCGGCTCTTCGGTATGGTTAGCGCACATGACAACCAGCATCGGTTTAGCTTTACCGCTCACGATCAGATGATCCAAAATCGGGCGTACCTGACCAACGGTTGCCCAAGTGTTATCGCTGTCCCCAGTACCATGCAGGAGGTACAAAACGGGCAACTCTTTTTGTAGGCTAAAATATTTCGGAGGTGTATAGACGTGCAGCCTACGCTTCGTCTTGAGAGTTGTCGACCAATAATGAAGATTTGAGATGACGCCTTGCGGTTGCGCTGGACTTATTTGGAATTTCGGATTGGGTACGATCAAAAGGCTTGAAACGTTCCAATACGATTCACTACTTCGCGCGTTGCGCGGGTCGACGGTTGGAATCGAGTCGACGATGTAGATGTATCGGTAGGCTCCCGGTGGAATCTCACTAAATGTGACTTCCCAGATCCCATTTTGGTCTTTCGTCATGGGAGCCCCTGGACCGTTTCCAGGGATGTCAAAACTTCCCAATCGCACGATGTCTGCCCCAGGTGCGTACAACCGGAAAGTGACCTTGCCATCCGAAGAGATCTCAGGTGACACTACGTCAAAAATTCGCTCACGCTCTTGGGCTTGGGCGTAATTAATCGTGGCAGCGATTCCAAGGAGCCAACACAGAAGTAAAGCTGCCTGTTCGCTAAGTTGTTTCAAAGTTGGCGATGGCATGAGATTCGTGTTTTAAGCGTAGCAGAAGCTTTCAAGTATAATCTAACATTCTAGCTCTGTTCGGTTCCGCAATTCCAAAAACAGTCGTTTTGCGCGATAAAGAGGTGGGACATCTGAGCCGCTAATGCATTAGTTGCAGTTTGGCGCTAGAATAGTTTAACCCATGTTCGTCGTAAATTATATTTTTTAAGGTTCTGCGCCGTGAGTTTATTTGCTCCGAAGATTCCGCTGAAAACGGCCGAGCAGTTATGTAGTCGGCTCGCGACAGGTCTTAAGGCCGGCGTCGATCCCCTGAAAATGCTGGAAACTGAGGCACGTGTTGGGACCCAGCGACATCAGGCAGCGGTTGCGGATGTTCGCACCAGCCTGCTCAAGGGCGACTCCTTTGCAGAAGCCCTTGAGCGTCGTTCCGATTACTTTCCCAGCCTTCTAGCGCAAATGGTTCGGGCCGGAGAACATGCGGGAGGGCTTGAGAAAACGTTTGCTTACATGGGGAGCTATTATCGAGATTTGCGCGAGACTCGGACGGGGTTCCTCCGCCAGTTAACTTGGCCCGCGATTCAAGTGACCCTTGCAATCGGCGTTGTGAGCCTGATGATCTGGATCATGGGCGTACTATTTACTGACAGCTCGCAAGCGAATTACGACCCGCTTGGCTTTGGACTGAAGGGTACAAGTGGCGTTGCGGTTTTTCTAAGCTACGTCGGCGCCGTCGTCTTGCTGATCGCCGTAGTCGTTCGTGCCGTCTGGAAGAATTGGTTTGGGCTGCATGAAATTCTGATGCCCATTGCGCTCAAAGTCCCAGTCATTGGGCCCGTTCTGAAAAACATCGCTTTATCAAGGCTCACTACCATTCTCTCCCTGCTGTTGAATGCAGGGGTAGATGCGATTCGGTCCGTGCAGACATCTTTTGTGAGCACGGGAAATCAGTACT
This sequence comes from Njordella aestuarii, assembly GCF_056494165.1. Lineage (NCBI taxonomy): Bacteria > Pseudomonadati > Planctomycetota > Planctomycetia > Pirellulales > Pirellulaceae > Njordella > Njordella aestuarii. The sequence goes on along the minus strand of NZ_CM151397.1, from coordinate 6,376,606 downwards.
ACGTCAAAGCCTCACCGAAGTCGATCGCTGCCGTTAAGAAGGGGAAATCGCTTTCCGACAGCTTTTCAGCGTCCGGCGTTTTGCCTAGGGAGTTCATTGAAGCCGTCGAAGTTGGGGAGCTGAGCGGCAATGAAACGGAGTCTCTAGACGCACTGGCAAGGCAATATGACGCGCAGACCAAAACGTCGCTGCAGATCTTGAGCGTCACGGTGTCCATGGCGATCTGGATTGTGATGGCTCTGCTCCTGGTTTTCTTGATTCTGCGGCTCGCCATGAGCTACGTGAACATGTTGCAAGATGTTTCCAACGGCAACTTTTAATAACCTGACGGCTAAATATCCGTCGCCAATGCTATGCAAATCTTGGAATGCCTCTCTGTTTTTCGTTAGGGCTAACGGTTATCAGCCTTTGCGGCTTCTTTTTCGTCAAGAGTTTGGGCAAGCAACGGTAGCGAAGCGGCTGGCCGTGATTACATTGTTAGGGACAGTTGCCGACCTCGTTCCTCGATGTCGCCGTCGGGCAATCGATCGTGTCGTTTTAGAGTATTGTTGATTTAGGCAGATTTTGATGCGTGTTCTCGTTACTGGTTCAAGTGGCTTAATAGGTTCCGCTGCAGTTCGATACTACGACAAAGAAGGTGCGGATGTCGTTGGCGTTGATAACGATATGCGTAAAACCTTTTTTGGTCCTCAGGGAAGCACTCGATGGAACCTAGAACGATTGCTCGCGGACACCAAAAATTTTACGCATCAGGAGATCGACATTCGAAATCGAGAGCAGATTGAGGCGCTGTTTTCGAAAAATCGATTTGATCGCATCATTCACTGTGCGGCTCAGCCTTCGCATGACAAAGCCAAGGATATCCCGCTATTAGACTTTGATGTGAATGCCGGTGGTACCATCAATTTGCTAGAAGCGACGCGTCAACACAGTCCTGACGCGGTCTTCTGTCATATGAGCACCAATAAAGTCTATGGTGACGCACCGAACGAAGTGCCATTAATTGAGCTTGAGACGCGTTGGGAGTATGCGAACCCAAACGACTACCACGGTATCGACGAAACTTGTCGCATTGATCGTACGATGCATTCCCTGTTCGGTGCGTCGAAAACTGCGGCTGATGTGATCGCACAAGAATACGGTAAATACTTCGGCATGAAAGTTGGCGTGTTCCGTGGTGGGTGCTTGACCGGTGCGAGCCACTCGGGAGTTGAACTTCATGGCTTCTTGTCATATCTAGTGCATGTCGCGGTCTACGAAAAACCTTACACCATTTTCGGATATAAGGGCAAGCAAGTTCGCGATCAAATCGAAAACAACGACGTCATCGCTGCTTTCGAAGCGTTCGCCTCGAATCCTCGTCCGGGCGAAGTTTATAACATTGGTGGAGGTCGTGAAAACTCAGCTTCGGTGCTCGAGTGCATCAGCTTGATTGAGAAGTTGAGCCCCTATCGCGTCATCTACTCGCTGGGCGACCAGAATCGTATGGGTGACCATATTTGCTACATCAGCGATCTAAGAAAGCTGAAGAGCGATTATCCCGAGTGGAAGATTCGTATGCCTTTGGAAGACATACTGCAAGCGATGATCGAGATGGAAGTGTGGAAGAAGTCTCACGCGACCGCTCAAGTTTAATCCAATATCGTCGCGCTAGAATGAGCCACGACGCGACTGAATCTCGTCGAGTATTTCTTGCAGAGGATTGCTTGCATCGTTGCCAGCGGGTTTTTCGAGTTTGCTAGGCAACGGTCGGACGCCGCCTGGATTTCGCGCTTGCTGGGCCAATCGCATAACATCCATCTGGCCTTGGGCTGGCAGCAGGTCGCCTGGTGGGACTTGAAAGAAGCCCACGCTCTTGGGCTGATAATTCACGTCTTCAATAGGATTCGGGCTCGTGCCGGTTCGGTCGATCGCGATCGATTGCAGGAAGATTTCGAAGACGGAAATGTCGTAGAGCGGAACCGCAGGAATTTGATACGTCCGTTGTTGTTGATCCCAAATGCCGTTTGAAGAATAGTATTCGAACGATTCGACAATCGTGGAGCCTGCATCGCGATCAAAGGAGAATCGCTTGCTACTGCCGGCAGGGATCTGAATCTCTTCGGCCGCTTTGGGGTCTCGCAGGTCAGCGATAACGACCACCGCAGTTTGCCGAGTTGTGTTAACGAGGTCAATCTGAGCCGGCGGAAGTGGCTCGTTGGCGATCACTTGTTGAGAATTGGATCGCACGACTGGAGTAGGTAAGACTTGTGCCGGTCGGTCAAACCACCATTGCTGGGTCGGCAAAAATGCAATTGGTTCTAAATAAATCGAATTCTGCGCAAACGTCGCGCAGTAACCTGGGTATTGCAGGCTCTCGAGCAAATAATGATTTGGATACCCAGGAAAGGGTTGAAACCGCCAGAGATGATTTAGCGATTGTTGGTACTGTTGGTAGAGACCAATCTGCAACGGCTGCTGCAAACCTACTGCTCCTAAAGCGTACGCATTACCGTTCATATACCAATCGATATGAGCCAGCGAGTTGCCAATGGGCGATACGTACCACGCCGATTGGGGATCAAGTCGGTCGGCCTTATCGGCCCATTGGATCCCTACCGGATTTCCGGCCGTCGCCCTTCTGTTGGAGCCGATTGAAGGCAGAACGATCTGGCCTCGATCATGTTGGACTCCCATGCGAACGTGCGTGGGTTTTTTGGAAAGCTGTTGTTGCCGTTGTCCTGCTGTCGCCCTTGCATTGGGGGAAGTGCGATCGAACTGCGCGTTCAAGTTTGCTGGCTGTAGGAGTGATCCAACCAAAATACACAACGTCCATATTCGCAGTTGATTGCACATAAGATAACAGCCTAATCTATGGAAAAGCGAGATTCGTTCTTGGAGCTGTGATTTCAACAAGGACATGAAAACGATATTGTATGCGATAGATTCGCACAAAGGCAAACAGTTAAACAAAAGGAAGTCGTTAACTGTCAGCCGAAGTAAGTACGCGCTTAAGCAGCGAGAGATCACAAGTAGGCCCTCGGCTGACGGTGAAACGTAAATGAATGCAAGGATACACAATGGTTGACAACGTCGAGCAAGCGTTGCTGAAGATCTGGCACGAACACCAGCGTGGAAAGCCAGCCTGGGCTGCCCAACAATACAAAACCATTCTCGACCAGCATCCTCGCAACGCGAACGGCTGGTGCTATTTGGGAATCGCGTTGCATGATCTCAAACAGTACGCCAAAGCTGTGGTCGCCTATAAAAATGCAATTGCGATCCAACCGGAATTCCCGATTGTGTGGAACAATCTCGCCAATTCACTACGGTATGTTTTTGCATTTGAGGAAGCTGAACAAGCCTTCGAAAAGGCTTTAGAGCAAAACCCTACATATGCGAATGCATATAAAAACCGAGCAGCCCTTCGCGCAACAAATGGCCAGATCGAAGCTGCCTTGCAGGATTATCGCCATGCTTCCGAATTGCAAGCGGATGACCCGGAGCTGCACCGAAATCTGGGCGTGCTGCTGCTCCTGCTGGGAGATTTTAAAGCTGGATGGATGGAGTACCGCTACCGCTGGCAATGCAAAGATGCTTCAAACGAGGTTTTCAGTGCGCCAAAATGGAAAGGAGAGTCGTTAGCAGGTAAAACCATTCTTCTTTATTCAGAGCAGGGGCTGGGCGATACAATCCATTTCATTCGATATGCAGATGTCGTCAAAAGTCTTGGCGCTCGCGTTTTGTTCAAAGGACAAAACGAACTCTCCGTCTTGTTAGGCAAGTACCCAGGCATCGACCACTGGCATGATAACTTTTGGCCTGTGAATGAAGCCTACGATTTCCATTGCTCGTTGCTAGACTGTGCGGATGTTTTGAATACGGATCTCGAAACAATACCCGCTCGGGACCACTACTTGAAACCTGTTCCATATTTGGTGAAGTACTGGAGCGAGTATTTGACGAAACGTTCACAGGGGCGTCTGCGTATCGGGATCGCGTGGCAGGGGAACGCAAATCACCAAGCCGATCAGTTCCGTTCGGTTCCTCTCGATACATTTAGACCGCTACTGAGTATGGAGGGGATTGACTTTTATTCGCTGCAGCAAGGGCCAGCGACTGCTCAGATCGTGCAAGGCGGATTGGCCAATAAACTTCATCAATTTCCAGAAGGCACCGACAGTTCGAGCGGTGCATTCGTTGACACAGCAGCCATCATGAGCCAGCTCGACCTTGTTATCACAACCGACACATCAATCGCACATCTTGCAGGTGCGCTTGGGTGTAACGTGTGGGTGCTGCTGAATGTTATGCCAGATTGGCGGTGGTTGCTTGGTCGCCGCGATTCGCCCTGGTATCCTTCCATGACACTCTATCGACAGTCTAGGCAAGGTGACTGGAAACCGGTCGTTGCTGCGGTCGTTGATGATGTAAGTCGCCTGCGTGACAAAGTAACGTAAAACACTAAATTTGCAAACGCGGACATTCGTATCAAGCGGTAGTCCGCTGGCTTTCTTTCAGCCAATTATTTGATCCGCTCTGAATTGCAACCGAATGGCACTAGCTTTGCGTTTACTAACCCTTAACTAGCGAAGCTGAAAGCAAGCTTCTGAATGCGTTTTTAGCAAAGGGTAGAATGATGTCAAAGAATGAACGAAACGTCCGAAGCGACGACGAGCTACGCGATGATCTAGATCGAAACGAAGATCCAATTACAGGTGAACCAGGCGCTCATCCCGTCGGTGTAGGCGTCGGCACAGCGTTAGGCGGTGCCGCGGCTGGTGCAGCCGCTGGTATGGTAGCTGGCCCAGTCGGCACAGTTGCGGGAGCCGTCGTGGGCGGCCTGGCTGGTGCAATGGCCGGCAAGGCCGTCGCCGAGAACATCGATCCGACTGTGGAAAACGAGTACTGGCGCGACAACTACCATAAGCGGCCATACTACCAAGAAGACCGCGATTATGACACAGTGGCACCTGCTTATAGGTACGGCTGGGAGTCGCGCGCGAAGCATCCAAACGGAAATTACGATGAACTCAGGCCCCAGTTGGAAGCGGATTGGGAGTCCTATCGTGAAAGTTCTCCGTTGGACTGGAAAGACGCTGAACCTGCGACGAGAGACGCTTGGGAACGTGTGCAACCCGACATGCCTGCCAGTCGGCGACAACCGAAGTAGGCTCGCCAAACTTTCAGGCCCGTAGGGTCGCAGGCAATAGGTAAGCTCTTCATAAAGCGACGCTATTCGGCCGTAACCAAAATAAATCGCCCGCTTGTTGATTGACAAGAACGGGCGATTTTCGTGGGTACTTGCCAGAATGCTAAAGTGGTCCGTCTTTCGTTCGATGCTTTGACGGTCATGCAATGCACGCGGCACTGGTATATCCACATCAACTTTACTACGACAATCAGGCAGTCACCTCCGCTGACATTGTAGTTCTGGTTGAAGACCCCCTATTCTTCTCGCATTACGCATTCCATAGGCAAAAACTGGTTCTGCATCGCGCATCAATGAAAGCGTATGCGAATATGCTGCGACGGACTCATAAAGTTCATTACGTAGATGCAGGTCGCCTAAGCGTTTCGAGCGACATTACAAAAACGCTGCATGAGCTTGAGATTAGCTCCGTTGTCGCTCTTGACGTGAATGATGATTGGTTACAGCAACGGATCGAAAAAGGTCTGACGCAAGCCTCTATAACAATTGGCTGGATCGAGGACGATCACTACTTGACTAGTGACGCGGAAATCTCAAAGTTTGCTGGTGGTAAATCTAGTTTGTACTTTACCAACTTCTATATCGCGCAGCGAAAACGGTTGGAAGTTCTACTCGACGGCAAAGATATGCCCGTGGGCGGCAAGTGGAGTTTTGATGGCGAAAACCGAAAGAAGCTGCCCAAGGACTTACAACCGCCGAAGCTTACATGGCTTCCCGAACACGAGACTGTTGCTGAAGCAAAACAATATGTGGCGGAGAATTTCCCTCAAGCTCTTGGTAGCGCAGATTCCTTCGGTTATCCGGTCGATCGTAACGCGGCTCTAGTTTGGTTGCAAGACTTTGTAGCACAGCGGCTTGTTATGTTTGGCGACTATGAAGACGCGATCTCGACAAAGGAGGAGACGCTTTATCATTCAGTGCTCACGCCTTGTCTGAATATTGGCCTAGTTACCCCGAAGGATATACTTGAGGCTGTTGAGCCCTATAAGGAAAGTGTGCCACTAAATTCGTACGAAGGTTTTATCCGCCAAATCATCGGGTGGCGTGAATATATGCGGGCGGTCTATCGCTTATATGGCCGTCAACAACGAACGACGAACTTCTGGCGGTTTGACCGCAAGCTTCCAGCGTCATTCTACGATGGCTCGACGGGGATCGTACCTTTCGACAATACAATACATCGCGTTTTGAAAACTGGATATTGTCACCACATCGAACGGTTGATGGTGCTAGGGAATTTCATGTTGCTTTGCCGAATTGACCCTGACGAAGTGTACCGATGGTTCATGGAGTTGTTCATTGATGCTTACGATTGGGTGATGGTGCCCAATGTATACGCGATGAGTCAGTATGCGGACGGCGGCAAAATCACCACCAAGCCCTATATTAGCGGCTCGGCTTACATCCGAAAAATGAGCGATTACCCGCGTGGAGATTGGTGCGATGTGTGGGATGCTCTCTACTGGTGCTTTATTGACGATCATCAAGATTTCCTCGCATCTAATCCACGCATGAAGCTGATGACCAGTCAGCTTTCGAAGATGGGAAGCAAGCTTGATGACCACCGCCGAGCAGGGCAGGAATTTCTGAGCACTCTTGACTAGTAAATTCAATTCTTGACGAGAAGGATTCCATAATCCCGCGGTGCACTTCCTATCTCGTATTCTGGTTATCGTATGGCTTGGTAGAGGAGGCAAGGCGACACATGCATTCAAGAGATGCCGTCAGTAAAATCGGCATAATCGTCGCTCTTAGACTGTTTGACGTGTAAGCCAAACGATCAAAAAGAAAAAAGCTCAAATCGGTTCGCTTCTTTTTATTGGCATGCTGTGGATTTATGACCTAGGTTCCCTAAAGAGGTTTATTTCCTGCCCATCACATTGAAGCAATGGCATCCATACTTTCCACTCTCAGATCGGTCTACCAAGCGTGCCGGAATTTCCGCTGTAACAAGCGGTATGTTTCAGGCAGTCGGTTGGGAACCGCCGCTGTCGAGACAGCGATCGTGCTGCCCATTGCAGTAATGGTTGTGTTTGGGGCGATCGAGCTTGCGGACGGCGTATTCTTAAAGCAATCGTTGTCTGTGGCTGCGTACGAAGGTGCCAGAGCTGCAACAAGAACAGGCGGAACCAGTGAGGAAGCCATTCAACGTATTCAAGACGTTTTGGCCAATAAGGGGATCGAAAACGGTTCGATATCCATTACCCCACAAGTTCAGGGAACGACTCCTCGTGGGACCAAAGTGTACGTGAAGGTCTCCGCTCCTGCGTCGGACAAATCAGTGAACCCAGTCAAAATATTCCTAAACCGGGTCTTTGAACAAACAGTGGTTATGGTGCGACTATGAAAGAACAATCCTTGAATCAGCCTAGTCGAAACAGTCGTTTGCCGCATCATATTTTAGTGAGAAAAGGTGTTTCTATGGTGACATCCGTGAGAACAGCGAAAGCGCTTGTAACAGAATATAGACGCGGTGCAGCAGCTATATTGCTGCTTGCCATGATTGGTGTTTTCATGGTTACAGCTGGAGTTACTGTCGACTACGCCTACATTCAACTAGTCCGTACCGAATTGCGAGCTGCAACGGATGCTTCGGCAAAAGCCGGAGCTGAAGCTCTTTCCCGTACGGAAGATGCAGATGAAGCGATTGCAGCCGCTATTGCTTGTGCTGCGGAAAACAAGGTCGGTAACAAGAGTTTTTCACTTTCCGCAGAAGACGTCATACTTGGGCGCTCGGTTGCGGGAGCCAACGGCAGATGGCAATTCGAAGAAGGGGCGACGCCTTTTAACTCTTTACGAGTAAACGCGCGTGCGTCTGAGGTTGGATTGTTCTTTGGCAAGCTGCTTGGCAAAGACACGTTCGCGGCTGAATACAAATCAGTGGCTGGGCAACAAGAGGTTGATGTTTGCATCTGCCTTGACCGCTCCGGTTCAATGCTCTTCGATATGTCGGGTACCGACTATGTATATCCTCCCAATAATCCCCGTCTTAGTAACTTCACTGCCTGGGGCGTAACATGGCGTAACCATTTATCTCCGCCACATCCGACCGCAAGCCGTTGGGCCGTACTAGCTCGCGCGATCGACGATTTTTATGATGAGGTGGGCGCATTTAACCCAGCACCGTATACATCTTTAGTAACCTGGGGGTCGGATTACACAATGCCGATCGCTCCCGCAACCTTTTTTCCAGCTTCGCGAGTCGACGTTGCATTACCACCGACGAGCAACTTCGTTGCTCAACGTCAGGTCGTGACGAACGCCATCAGTAACATGGGGAAACACCCGATGATGGGCGGAACAAACTTGTCGTCGGGTTTAGACCGTGCAGTCCAAGTGTTGACAGGTCCGCAATCACGATCATTGACCAACAAAGTTGTCGTCTTATTTACCGACGGTGCATGGAACGATGGACGTTTGCCGAGGCTTGCAGCGATTGATGCTCGAAACGCGGGTGTTGTAGTACACACCGTATCGATGCTGACAGCAGAGCAACCAGATTTGGTAGAGATTTCTCAGATCACAGGCGGGATGTCCTTCTCCACCCAAAACGAAGTTGAACTGCGAGCTGCTTTTCGAGATATCGCGCAGAGTTTGCAAGTCGTCATGATCGAGTAGTTGGATTTTCAACGAGATAGCTATGTCCGAACACAAGAAGTTACTGAAAACAAATCGAAGTGGGATTACGGCGGTCGAATTTGCCGTTGTAGTTCCCGTCATATTGATTTTGTTCTTTGGCGCAATTGAAATTACAAGACTGAACTTTTTGCGGCACACAGCGTCAAACGCTGCTTATGAGGCAGCAAGGGCGTGCATTGTTCCCGGCGGAGCGCAAGCGGACGGTGTAAACGAAGCTATGCGTTTGCTCAACGCTACGGGAGCTTACCACGATGCGAACGTCGACGTTGATTTATCGACTGCCGCAGTAAAAGTGACGATCACGATACCCGTCTCAAAGAATTCTTGGGGGCTTGGTATCTTTACCAAAGACCTCAATATCGTCCAACGATTCCAACTACAACGGGAAATCCCACAAGGGTAGTTGCATTCAACAGAATGCTGTCTGCCTTATCGGATCAATTGCTTGTAATCGTCCTGTTTCTTTTGCAGGATGGCCACATGGGCACTGGTTGCCGGGCTTACGGCCAATGCTAGCCACCCCTCGCGTGCAACAACTTGAGATATCGACAAGCCCTCAAAGCGAGGGTCAGCGGCCAGCTTGTGATCAATTAGATTGATCTTGGAGTGGGAGGCAAAAATTCGGCCGAAGATTGCTCTTAAAGGTAAGCGATCTCGCATGCCAAGTCGTTCTCCGTCAACACTTATAGCACCCGTGCGCACCAAATCTGCACTCAGCCCGTCCGCATGGCATTCGTAGCTCACACGAATGATAAAGTTGTTGAGGTCTATTCTTCCTGGTTCGTTCAGCTTGGCAATTCGAAGCGTCAGCCAAACCGTATCGTCTGCGAATTCGACGGCAATCGGATTGTCATCTTCGAATCGCAGTACCGCGTTTTCAGGAAGGTCCTCACGATCAAAGACGAGTTCGAGATTTAGTCTGCGGGAGAGTTCATCCACTAACTCGGGAAGTGCCCAGTCGCGATTGCCAAGCTTCAATTGGTTGCACGCATTGTTGAATGCCGATTGATGAATTTGAACGCTGAAGTGTGAATCGCTAGGAGCCTGCGGGCGAGGCGTGTGGGCGGCTAACGCATCATGGGATGCAATGCGGTAGCGTCCAATCAAGCGAGTGTCTGTTGTTTGCAGATCAACGACTTCGGAATCCAGTCCGATAAACTGGAGCGGGGCGGTCCAGCGATCTTGCATCTGAGTCCTGGCTATCTGCAGTTTCTCTTCTAGTTGGCTGTCGAACTCTCGATCGGTCTCTTTGGCTACCATGTTCGAGGTGATGTGCCTTGCTAGTGGTCTTTGGCTTGCTACTTCGCGATCGACGAAATAACGCACGAGGTCAGCAACAATTGGAATCCCATCAAAATCGGTTTCAACTCCTCGAACTCGATCTGTAGAATCCACCGTTGCTTGCGAAGAGTTTACTGAAATGGTCTCTGGCGTAATCGTGATCTCACGATCCGATGCGACGCGCATCTGAGAGGTATTATGTACAACGGCGGGCCCTTTCTCGCTTGCTGTGCGACTTGATACATCAGCCAGCAGATTGAGTTTTACGTGCCATGCGTTTGGGTTGGGTACAAGTTTTAACTCAAGTTTGGACGATACGGAGCTTCCACCAGTTGTGTCAGCACCTAGAATTCGCTGGCGCACTGGTCGGACTGTCGTGCTGCTGTTTGGTAGAAGCCGATTCATCAGTTCTGCAGAAACGGCAAACCGGATGTTCGCATTGCGGTAGTAAACATTGATAGCTTGTGCAAGTGCGATCTGATTTGCATCGCTAGAGTATCGCAACGATTCCATCGCCATAACAATTGTCTGTGAACAACGATGCAATGGCTCGTCTTCCAGCATTTCAAAATCGTGTAAAAGAGTGCTGTAGTCGATTGGCGTAATCGCCAGTGGCTGAACATAGTTTGCCATCGCACGTACGGATGTGCTATCAAGGAAGTATCGTTGAGCCGAAGTCACTCCACTCCAACTAACGCGATCTAGAAAGCGACGGACTGCTAGAATGTCTTCTGTTGTAAGGACATCGTCTTTCGCAACTTCTGCCAAACGGTCGAGTTGTAGGTAATTGTTCCAACCTGCAACATCACCAGTCGACTTGGAATCGATTTCGATTTGAGCAATCATACGCAGAAGTTCATCCGCCGAGAAATCGACTTTGCTGTTGCTCACGAGTTGAGCTTGGTCTGCTTGCAGGCATGCATAGACGCCATTCCACAGTTGTGCGCGACGTTTCATTGAGTATGCGGTACGAGCAACGAGTTCACCAATTTGCGAGTCATTGGCAGCCGTACTGTTGTGTAACATACTGTCGGCGAGTTCGCTGATTTGTACGATAGCGTTCTTGACCGAGTCATTGGCTCCAGTAGCATTTTCGATATAGCGAAGTTGCTGGCGAGTCTGATCGATCCAATTTTGATACGCTCCCGCATCGAACGTCAGCTTCGAATTTCCATCGCTCGACATCTGAGCGGCTGCGACAGTTGTCTGCAAATCTTGTTGTAAAAGTGTCTCAAGCGTACGCAGTTGTTCAGAAAGTTTTCGTGGTGTTGGCCAGATTCTGGAAGGGCCACGAAAATTTGCCGAGCTCGTGCGTTGAGGCAGGCTGGGTACGGAGGCCGAAGGTGATGGACGTTTTCGTATTCGCGCTGCTGCGGTCTGAAACTCCGACGGCATGCTGACCAGCAATTCCGACTTTGAAGGGCTACGCTTTTCGTTTTGAGCAAGCCATTCCTCTTGCGAGGTTTCCAATTGCGGGGCCATTAGTGAAACCGTGGCCGTCGGTTCAACGAACTTAGCTAAGCTCGTTCCAGGGCGGGACTTGTATTCAGACCAAGCGGAATCTTTCGGCAGAAGCGCGACGTCAACGATGTCGGGAAAGGCGTTCGCACTCGAGCTGTCGGGCGCTAAAGATCGCGATGAAGCTGTAAATGATCGTCCCGAGTCGGAATTTATTCCGTTCAGATTCGACATCTGTCGCTGCGCGAACCAAAAAAAGACCGACAGGGAAACTGCAACAAAAATTGTGCAGACCCAGCCTCGTACACTTACTGTACCTTTTGCCATCCTGTGTACCTTTGTCGAACCTAGCGAAATCATTTCCCCAGGCTCGCTCGGAGCGAGAATCTTGGACAAGGTTGAAATTGTAAGTACAAATTGCCAACTGCTCCGTTTGGACAATTGGAAAATGCACTGACACTCCCTTGCTTTTTTCGACCGATCGACAAGAGATGCTGAAACTGGAGCTTGTCAAATTTTGCTAGTTGACGACTATTCACTACGAGAAGTCAGTCCAGCCGTTCTATTTTACCACCCGCCGCCGTTGCAAGTTCATGAGACGGCGCCAATCCAGAGCGGAAGAGGTTGGCCACCGATAAAATAGTTTCTCAATTTTGTTGTCTACTCAGCTCAGCCCCTTGTACACTGAATTGAGGATCTAGCTGGCTTAAAGTGAGCTCCCTAGATTAATGAATAAGAGTTTTAAAAGTACCAACGATGAAATTTCGAATCGCTTGCACTTGCGGTAAACAGCTCGATGTCAGCTCCGAGAATGCTGGCCGGAAAGGGCGTTGTCCAGCTTGCCGAACCGAGTTTATTGTCCCGACACCGCCGGGTGTTGTGAGTGCTGTGGCTGCAAAGTCGACAAGTGTGGCTGGCGCTCCGCTGCAAAAGTCGCGGCCTACCCCGCCGCCTGACCCTTGGGCTGACCTGCGAACGGTGAAGCCTAGCTATCAGCCAAATCAGAGCGCCGCTTGGCAGTCGTCTAGTTACGGTCGTTCGTCAAGCTCCAGCGGCGCCGCAATGGTTGTTGCGGTGGTTGCTAGCATTGTTGTTGCGTTTTTGGGGGTGGTAGTTATTGGCGGCATTTACTTGGTCCCCAAGGTTCTAGACGGGGTCAGTGTATCGACTTCGAGCGAGCCGAGCACCAACGTCGCGGATTTGATGACATCGGAAAGCCCTCAGAAAGGGGTGGCCGCCGAAATGGTTGCTGTTGAGCCTGTTGTTCCGTCCGGCAGTACTTCTTCTGTCTTTTCCCCATATGGTAATGATAGTGACTATCGCGCGAGCCAGCAAAAGAACAATACGCCGCCAGAGGCTTATGGAACAAGTGCTTACGGTGATGACTATGCCGCTCAAAGTGCTAAGTCGTCGGCTTTGCAGAAGGAAGCCTATCAATCTCCGTATGGTGATGAATATTCTGCTCAACAGACAACGCCATCTAGCTCGCAGCGCGAACAACGCAGTTCGCCATACGGGGAAGGTTACCGTGACAATCCCAATTCAATTCCTGCTGGCATCAATCCTTACGGCAGCGGCACCTATCGGCCTTACTGAACACCGAGAGCGGTAACTTGTTACATGGGTGAAATCGACTGCGGCCTCCGGTTGGTGGAGATTGCTGGTGTTGCGACGTTGCGGTTTGACGCTTCGTCGCTCCTTCCGGCAACTTTGGCTGCCATGAGTATTGCGCAAATCGAGTCGATTCGCATGCCAAATGGGTATTTGCTTGGAGAGCTATTCTCGGTTGAAGGCAAGCCATCGAATGATGTGCGGATCGAGTGTCGTAGAATCACGCTCGACAACCTGGGGGCTGGCATGACTGTCGGTACCATCCAATTGGTTGGCGACGCCGGGCACAACCTCGGGCTTGGAATGGCCGGTGGCAGCATTCACGTCATGGGTAAAGCGGGCGATGCTGCAGGGGCGGGCATGAAGCGTGGGCGGATTCGTATTGAGAAGCATGCTGGGGATCGTTTAGGTGCCGTTTCGCCTGTTTCCGGACGCGGGATGCGCGGCGGAGAGCTGATCGTTGGTGGGGATGCGGGCGACGACGTTGGAGAACGGATGCGACGCGGCGTCATCTATGTGGCGGGTGCGGCTTGCGAACGCGGAGCGACGCGGATGGTGGCTGGTACCATCGTCGTTCGCGGTGGAATTGGAGCGGGCTGGGCAAGGCAAATGCGGCGCGGTTCGATCATCCTGGCACGCGATAGCGAAGAAACGTGGGGAGCGACGCTTTCAAAGCCTTACGAATTCGAATTAAGTTTCCTTCCGTTGCTCTGGAACTTTTTGCGTTCTTGCGTCGATCCGCATTTTCCAGTTCCGACCGCCCGTTGGGCTCAGCGGCGAGTTGGCGACCTTGAATGCGGTGGAATGGGAGAGGTTCTTACCTTAGCAAGACAAAGTCAATGATGGACATGGTGCCAAAGTTCGCTTGCTAATGTTTTATTGGCCGTCTTGAAGTGATGCAAAACGATTTGCCGCTTAACTTAGATGCAGTTTAGTCTTGCAAAGAGACGGTAGAACTGACCAAACTGGTAATCTTTGCCAAATCGCGGCGAGCTCATGGAGGCAGATCGCGTTGGCAATATGTGGTCGTAAGAGCACGGAGCATCGGGTATGTCGCGGAGTTCGGTTTTGGAAGCAAGAAGCATTGTTGATGAGCATAAAATCGTTCATGTTATCGAACTCATTTCCAAAGCCCTGAAAAACGTAAGACCACAACAGTTGTTGTTGGCTCGGCACTGTCGTATGCAAAACGATCCACTCTTGCTGGAGTCGATCGATGCTATCAATCTGCATTTCGAATATGTGGGCTCGGATGATCTAGCCGCTGCTCGGGCTGACGTCGGCGAGGTTATTCTGACGATCCCCAAAAAGCTGCTGAATACCCCGGCGGTGGCATTGTCGAATTCGATGGGTGACGGTTTCTCACCCATTCAATCTACATGCGAGTGTGATAACAAGGATCCATGCCTGCATGTAGTGGCGGCGCTTGAGGATCTTCGTAAAAAACTGACACTCCGTTCGCATGCCGAAGCAGCCGAGTGGTTCAATCATCGCAGCAGCGATGGTAGCGATATCGGGAAATCACTGTTTGAGTCTTTGCAATCGAACTGGTCGGAAACCATTCCTACCGATGGCGAAGAAGACCTGTCGATGCGTCTTCAATGGCGGCTTTCTGGTTTTTTCCAGGAGCCTAAGTCGCGGTACAGCAACAGAACGGTGCCGAGTATTACTTGTTACATGCAAAGCGAGAAAAAGCGCGGTGGTTGGACAAAGGGACGGGAGCTCAAAAACATTCTGGAAACGGCTCCGGCCACTGCTTATCAGCACCCCCACGATCGCATGATCGCAACGATGGTAGAGATGTCCCATCGTAGTTATGCCGAAGACTACGCGCGATTGCTGCGAGAAATTCTTTGGCTGCTTCCGGGGCATCCTAGTGTTGCCGCAGAAACCATGGGTGAATATGAGCCCGTCAATATCGTCATCGAAGATGTGACGTTAAGTATGGAAGAAGACGGCGAAATGTATCGGCCGCGTTTCCGCGTCGCCGACTTTGACCTCGATTGTTCCAGCGACCGAATTACCTTGTACGAGCTTGGTCGGGGACGCCATCTCGTAATTCTCGCTGATCGATCTCGGCGCACTTTAATTACCAGTGAAATTGATCCAGGGATCTATTCGCTGATGTCGTCGATGGCGATGACTCGATCGCGTTTTGCACGATTTGATCACGAGACTGCCGAGCGTTTTGCGGATCTCGTGGCACTGCAATCCAAACAACGTAGCGTCAAAGTAGAATTGCCGCAGTCGTTAGCAGGTCCGGAGCAGCAGCTTGTTCCCGCGATTGAACTTCACTTGGTTCCTCGACAGCCGGCAGGGCTGGTTGTAATGTTGCGAGTTGCGTGTCAAGCAGTCGATGATGCGCCGGTTCCAGGGGTTGAGCCCGAGCGATTGCGGGTTGCTACCGCGGCGGGGCGATTCCAGTTGTTGCGAGATCTTTCCGAAGAAGCTCGACTAGGCGACGAGTGGGCAGAGACGCTGGGCCTGCAAAACCTGTTTTACGATGGTCCTTACACATGGTTGGCCGAAACCGACGACGCTGCGCTTGAATTGATCTCTCGTGTTCAAGACATGGGAGAAGCTGCCCTGACCGTGTGCTGGCCAAAGTCCCAACAAATGCGACTTGTTGGCGAACTTATGCCACGCAAGTTGCAAGTTCGATTGAGTTCGCAACGCGATTGGTTTGGTCTAGAAGGCGTTGCCGAAATCGAAGGAATTCAGATTCCGCTCGCGGAACTATTAGCTGCACTGCGTCAAGGACGTCGCTTCATTCCGCTAGGAAACAGTCAGTTTGCCGCCATTTCAGATCAATTGCGACAAAGACTTCGTGTGATAGCCGACGTTTCGCAAAACGAATCCGGGCCTATCAAAATCGGCCGTGCCGCAGTGTCAATCGTTCAAGAAGCCCTTGGAGATGACATCGACGTTGTCAGCGATTTGAAGTGGCAAGAGGCCCTGCTAAAAATGGCCGAAGCACAGTCGTTAGATCCAGAAGTGCCAGCCGAACTGAACGCCAATTTGCGAGACTATCAAAAGGCAGGCTTTCAGTGGCTTAGTCGCCTGTCGCACTGGCAAATGGGTGGCGTGCTGGCCGACGACATGGGCTTAGGCAAAACGGTGCAGGCATTGGGCGTTCTGTTGGAGCGTGGCGGTGATGGCCCTGCCTTGATCGTTGCACCAACCAGCGTTGGTGGAAACTGGGTGCGTGAAACGGAACGTTTCGCGCCGACCTTAAAGGCAAAACTGTATCGCGAACATGACCGCCAACAGCTAATCGAAGCCGCTGGTCCTCGCGATCTAGTGATTGTTAGTTACCAACTGTTGCAGCGTGATGTCGAGATGTTCGCATCGCGACCCTGGCACACACTCGTGCTCGACGAAGCTCAATTCATCAAGAACTATCAAACGAAGACGTCTCAAGCAGTGCGTCGTCTCGAGACCGGCTGGCAGTTAGCTCTTTCTGGTACGCCGCTTGAAAATCATCTGGGTGAACTTTGGTCGCTGATGCGAGTCATCTGCCCGGGACTCTTGGGGTCGTGGGAAAGATTCCGAAAGCATTTTGCAGAACCAATCGAACGAGATCGTGACCGGGAACGACTGCAGGGGCTAAGTCGCCTTGTGCGTCCATTTATATTGCGGCGAACCAAACGCGAAGTTTTACAAGAGTTGCCGCCACGCAACGAAATCGTGCAGTATGCGGAACTGAGCGAAGAGGAACGCAAGCGATACGATGCTGCTCGCATGGCTGCGTTGAGCGACCTGACGCAATCTGGATCTGGCGAATCGGATCAACAAAAGAGAATTCGTGTGCTCGCATGGCTCACCAAGCTACGTCAACTCTCATGCCATCCGCGATTGGTTGATTCGCGTTGGACTGGGACGTCGGCCAAAATGGAAATGCTGATGGAGATTGTCGACGAACTACGCGAAGGCGAGCATCGCGCGCTCGTCTTCAGCCAGTTCGTTCAGCACCTGACACTTGTCCGCCAAGCCCTTGATCGTGCAAATATTCCATACCAGTATCTGGACGGCGGTACTCCGGCGAATAAGCGACAAGATGCGATCGATGCGTTTCAGGCTGGCCAAGGGGATCTATTCTTGATTTCGTTGAAAGCTGGTGGTACGGGTTTGAATCTAACGGCTGCGGATTACGTGATTCACATGGATCCATGGTGGAATCCTGCAGTGGAAGATCAAGCCACCGACCGCGCGCATCGGATTGGACAAGAGCGAAGCGTCACCGTTTACCGCTTGGTGGCGAAAGATACAATCGAAGAGCAGATTCTTGCCTTACACGAAGAAAAACGCGAGCTGATCTCCGGCGTTTTGGATGGTGCCGATCGAGCCGGCAAGATGTCCAGCGATGACCTTATCAATTTGATCCGCGTCGGAAATCTCTAAGTCGAGAATCGTCTGGCGCAGCTGACTACGATGAAGAGAGCGACCGAGCAGCAACGACTGCATCGGTGAAGGGGGGGCGATGGAAAGAAGAAGATTAGGTCGCAGCGGTCTATATGTAAGCTGCGTGTGCATGGGCACCATGTCCTTCGGCTCGCAATGCGACGAAGCGGCTTCGAATCGCATCATGGATCTAGCCTATGATGAAGGGATCGATTTTTACGACACCGCCGAGATCTACCCGGTGCCTCCAGATGCGAGATCAGTGGGTCTGACCGAGCAAATCGTTGGGAAATGGCTGAAAACCAAACCCCGCGAGTCTCTCATCATCGCTACGAAGATCACAGGCCCAGGGCATGGTTGGTTCACACCTCCAGTTCGATTCGGAAAAACGTGCCTGGACCGAAAGCAAATTGTCAATTCAGTCGAAAGTTCACTGCGTCGACTGGGAACTGACTATGTCGATCTCTATCAAACGCATTGGCCCGATCATGGCTTGCCATACGAGGAAGTTTTAGGGGCGTTCGATGATTTGATTCAGCAAGGCAAAGTGCGAATAATCGGCTGTAGCAATGAGACCAGCTGGGGGTTGATGAAAAGTCTTTGGGCTGCAGAAAAACACCACACACCACGCTACCAAAGTGTGCAAAACAACTTTTCATTAATCAATCGTCGCTGCGAAAGCGAGCTTGCACAAGTCTGTCGCGAAGAAGGTGTCTCGCTCTTGCCCTATTCTCCGTTGGGTGGTGGTGTCCTAACCGGGAAGTATAACGAATCGCCACCGGCAGGGGCCAGATTCACAGACTATCTCAAAGGAAGCGGCGAACGACAACGGCGGATGGCTCAACGCTTTGTCAACGCAAGAACGCTTGAAGTGGCTAAGCGTGTAAGTAACATAGCCCGTGATCTCAATATGACGTCGGCCGCCCTTGCTTTGGCATGGAGCAAGCAGCACGATTTTGTGGCATCGACCATTGTCGGGGCAACTAGTGTCGAACAGTTGAAAGAATCTCTGGCTGGAAGCGATGTTCTGCTCAGCCAGGAAACGCTCAAACGTTTGGATGACATCGATTTTGATATTCCCAACGCGATGCACGAAGATGGCTTGCGACGTTTGTAACTCCAGAATGGATACTGCTTGCGAATTTTAATATCCGTTCTTGAAGTGTGGAGTTGTGCAGATGAGCGTCGGAAATGGAGAGGCTAGCAACGGCTGTCCGCTTGCTTTCGCAATGAGCGAACTGGCGCAACAGATCGCGAAGATAGGCGCGGAATATGTTCCGATCAATTCGATTGCTGGACGAGTACTTGCTGCAAACCTCGTCGCAGATCGGGACAGTCCCGCATGTGACGTCTCGGCGATGGACGGCTATGCAATCCTCCGCGAAAGTTGGCGCACAGGCGTCGCCTTACAAGTTGCCGGCGAATGTGTGGCCGGACAACCCGCAATTGCGCTTGGGGATGGGCAAGCTGCCAAGATCTTCACCGGCGCACCAATCCCCTTTAATGCGGATACCGTCGTGCAGCGCGAACTTGCCAAAGAAGATGCGGCTGGGCATGTCACTTTCGACCTCGCTGACAGTGAACTTGTCAGAGGCCGTAGTGTCCGTCGGCAGGGCGAAAATGTTCGCGCTGGCGAAATTGTTTTGAAATCAGGCTCGCTGCTGACTCCAACGGCCATGGCGATCGCCGCGACATTTGCTCCGGCGCAAGTGAGCGTTCGCCAAACGCTGGCGGTTTCCGTCATCAATACTGGCAGTGAGTTAGTCGAACCGGGAATGCCGGCGGAAGCTTGGCAAATTCGTGACAGCAACGGTCTCGTAATTGAAAGTTTACTGAAACGTTTGAGCTTCGTGGACGCGATTTCGCGAAGATCGGTTCCCGATGATCCGCTGGTGATCCGAGGGGCCATAGCAGACGCATTGGAGCACAGCCAAGTTATCTTGCTGTCAGGCGGTGTATCGGTAGGCGATTACGATCACGTCCCGGCGATTCTTCGCGAGTTAGGCGTTCGCACTATTTTTCACAGGCTTCCCATTCGACCGGGAAAACCGGTGTTCGGCGGAGTTGGACCTGAGGGGCAACTCATTTGCGGGCTGCCTGGCAATCCTGTAAGCGTTGCGGTGACGGCGCGACGTATTGCATTGCCGCTCATGAAGATTATGGCTGGTATGAATGACAGCGTCCTCGAAGGGGAGCCTGTCGCAATCAAGGCAATTGACGACGGTCAGAAATTGCCGTTGGTGTGGTTCAGACTTATTCGACGCGCGCCCGAGGGTACGATTGAACTGGTGACAAACCAAGGCTCGGGCGATCTCGTTAGCTTGGGAATTAGCGATGGGTTTATTGAATCAAACCCATTTGACGAGCAACCTTCCCACACTTCAAAGCTATACTTGTGGGGCTAGGCTGCTGCCCAATATATGGTCGCTTCAATTATCCGTTTTTCGCGCTAGCTCGTCTCGCAGTCTCGCTGCAAGTTCATACTGTTCCGATTTGACCGCATTGGCAAGTTGGTCATGAAGACTCGGCTCGGCACTGTACTCAGACTGAAGCTTTTCAGCCAGTTCTTGCAAGCGTAGGACCATTTCGTCGTCTTCAAACGCCTCAATTGCGTCATGCTCTTCAAACACCGCACGAATCGCTTGCAGACCTAGGTTTATCTCTTCAACGGCGAATTCCGGTTGATCTTCGTCGATCAAAGCAAGAGCGGCGGCCTGCGTCCGATGAAACAAAACGAATGGGCGATACTGCTCGTGGGTCATCGTCCATTCATCATCGGCAGAATGGTCACGGCAAAGATCCATCAAGGCAAGCGTATGGTCTGCATCCTGCACAGCGCGTTGATAATGCTGCAGTCTTAACCAAGATATGCGTCGGTGATAAAACTGGACAAACTCGCGATCTGCTTCAAAGCATTGCTCTTCAGTCATCTCAAAGCTCTCGTCTTCGCGTTCAGCGTCGATCAATAAGCTGAGGTAATCTGCAAAGCCTTCAGGGCGGTGCCCGTCGGGGCGGCCTTGCGTTTCCATTTGAAGGACTCCAAGATCGACACGCATTTGGATTACGTCGCGACCGTCTTGCCCTTTGACCAGTCGAACACCGAGTGTCTGCGGGTGAAATTCCCAGCTGCCCAGCAGGTCGTCTAAATGTTTGTTTTGTTTCATGTCGCCCAAACTCTTATGTGCTCGATTCAACATGCAATCTTTTGAGAGAGAAAAGGTAAGGGAAGCGATTATATCGTAGACCCGAGATATCGCTATCAAAAGTATATATTACAAATTCTGCAAATACAGAATGTTTTCAACGTCGGCGAACGGCCCTCAAATGCAAAATGCACTGCGGAAGTGACGAAACGTTAAGACAATCTTTGCGGTTCATCGCCAGAAAACCAGAGGGGCGGGCCATTTCTCTGCAAAAAGATGCGAAAACGTATCAGAAATCCATAAAAACGAGAGGTGATCCGCAAATCGACAGTTTGGTATCTTTCGGACAGCTGGAATCAACCGACGTCCTCGCAGTCGTCATGGAGGTCGCCCTCGCCGATCTTCAGAGCGTTATTGGAGGGATTTTCAGGCCGACGATTCCTCGAGCCAGACGCGGATTGCCGATTTGACTTCGTTGGCAGCCAAACAAAGGGTCTCGAATGTGGTCACAGCTGCTTGAAGATTCCCCTGTCGGCTCAATTCCTCGATTTCGCCTGCGGTTGTCGCCAATTTTTTAGCTTCGAAGAGCAGAGCAGCGCTCTTAAGAGAGTGGGAAGCCCGCGTGACGAGTTCGATATCGTTGAATTCAAAGCCCGTCGAAAGCTGCGCGACACGTTGTTCCGTTTCGCTCGCTAAAGTCTCCAGAAGCGCACGCAATTGCTGTGGCTTGCACCTTAATCTATGCAAAGGGGCCGTCGGGTTAAGCGGCAGACCTGAAGGCTTGGGAAAATCGGTCCCGTCGACTAACGTCGAAAGGGGAGGCGAACCGGTGCCGACATTCTCGTTCACTTGAAGGCTCCCATGCGGCTGCGAATCAACGTCTGAGGTTTCAGCGTCCTGTAAAGGCGCAGGCTCAACCTGCTCGGGCAAACTCGCATGAGCCGAAGTCTCGCCTCTAATAATTTGTTCCAACAGTTCATTTAGTTGCTCGACGATAATCGGCTTGTCAAGATAGAAATCCATGCCGGCATTTAAGCATCGCTCCCGATCCCCTTTCATCGCGGCTGCCGTGAGCGCGACAATCGGAATATGTGATGTCGAACGTGCAAGCTCACTCTCGCGTATCTTCTGCGTCGCGGCAATTCCATCCATAATCGGCATTTGCAGGTCCATCAGGATCACATCGAAACTATGCGTCCTCCACGCATCGACGGCGGCTTGTCCGTCCTCGACGGTTACAACGTTATGCCCGGCTCGCTCTAGCAATCCAACTGCGACGGCTTGATTTACGGCGCCGTCCTCTGCCAGCAATATTTGAAGTGTTTTGGAATGGCGATGACGTTCCCTTTGTTCCTTCTGGAGTGGACCATCGTTGTCACTCAAGAGATTTCCGATGGCGTTTAATAGTTCTGACTGAAGAGCGGGTTTACTTAGCACGGCGAACTTTGAATGGATCTGACTCGTGTCGGCTGGTACCAATCCCGACGTATAGATGAGAATTGGCGGAAGTGAAGGGCCTGCGATCTGCTCGAGTTGTTGCACCAGCCGGAAGCCATCGACCACAGGCATCATATGATCGACGATTATCAAGTCAAAACGCTTTCGATTCTCTAGACGATTTTCATACTGCACAATCGCTTGTTTAGGCGATTGGACGCTGGTGACGGAAAATCCTACTTTGCTAAGGGTTTCGCGTAAGATTACGCGATTGGTTTGATTGTCATCTACAACTAGGACCGATTTACCCTCGTAATCATGGTGGTGATGTGCATCGATTTTCACATCGTCCGTAGTTCCAAATTGGGCTGTGAAATGAAATGTTGTGCCTTCACCGTACTTGCTTTCAGCCCAAATTTTTCCTTTCATCATCTCCACAAGCTGCGAGGAAATAGCCAGTCCCAGGCCAGTACCTCCGTACTTGCGTGTCGTGGAAGCATCCGCTTGTGAGAAGGCCTCAAAAACAGATTTAAGTTGACTTGGTGTGATGCCGATTCCTGTATCGCGAATCGCAAAGTGTATTGTTACCTCACTCGTTGTCGGCGGGCCGCTTGCATATTGGGCGTTGATGACAACTTCGCCACGTTCAGTAAACTTGATCGCATTGCCTACTAAGTTAACTAGGACTTGCTGCAATCGCCCGCAGTCGCATAACAAATAGTCGGGTATCTTGGGATCAATCCGCACCGCCAGTTCGAGATTCTTCTGTGCTGCGCGAAGCCCCAAACCTTTCATTGCGGAATCGATACAGGCGCGAATGTCCGTTGGAAGCAATTCCAGATCCAGTTTTCCCGCTTCGATCTTTGAAAAATCTAAGATGTCGTTCAGAATTCGCAGCAACGAATGCGCGGATTGCTGGACCATCTTCACGTATCCGCGTTGCTGCGAATCAAGTGAAGTGTCGGCTAGCAGTTCCGCCATTCCCATAATTCCGTTCATCGGCGTTCGAATCTCGTGACTCATGTTTGCAAGGAATTCGCTCTTGGCACGATTTGCTCGATTTGCACTCTCGGTCGCGGCCTCTAGCGCATCCTGAATCTTCTTGATTTCAGTGATATCGCGCGATACACCAAATGTTCCAACCACTTGTTGTTGGTCGTCCAGCAGGGGAAGTTTGGTTGTCGAGCACCACGTGTCTTCACGGTTAGGCCATGTCTCCCTTTCAATCTTGCTGATCATCGGCTCACGAGTTTCCATGATTCGCTGCTCGTCAGCCAAAGCACGTTGTGCGTGAACCTCTGTAAAGATATCAGCGTCGGTTTTGCCAACGACGCTGTCAGGGTCTCCGAAGCAAAACTTTTCCGCCATGGACCGACTGATTCGGACAAAGCGACTCTGTCGGTCTTTGAAATAGATTGAATCAGGGATATTGTCCAGGAGCGCATGTAACAAGGCGCGTTCGTAATTAAGCTCGTTCTGCGTCTTTTTCTTCTCGGTGGCATCGAAAAACAGAAGAACTACACCCAACAGTTCGTTGTCACGACTTTTCCACGGCGCTTTGAAGATTTCCACCCAACTGATTTGCTGGTCTGGCTTGAGATGTTCCTCCATTCGATGAATGGTTTCACCCGTTTGCATCACGTGTGTGTCGTCTTTTCTATACCCGTCCGCAAGCTCCTGCGGGAATAAGTCATAATCCGATTTGCCCACGATTTCGGACAAGCTTCTCTTGTGCAGCGAGAGGTACTGCGAATTGGCGTAGACGCGACGACCTTGCGCGTCTTTGAGAAGCACGCAGAATGGTAGATCGTTGATTAGCGATTCAAACGAAACAGAATGCAGAGACGGACTCATGTCGAACTGCTCCTTCCTTCGTAGCTGCACACCATCGTAGCTGCACGGTGCCGGCGTTACTAAATTCTAGTCTTGATTCGACGGTTGAGTTCGGCAGCGTTTGATCATGGTGATTTGATTGCCTGCGGGATTAAACTTCACATCGTCCATCATCGCTTGAATCAGCACTAATCCTCTTCCGATGGAATCTTCCATTGATCGAGGATCTCCTTTGATAGGCACGTTGCTGACGTCGAACCCCGGCCCGCCATCGGTAATGATGACTCGAATGAAATCTTTGGTTAAGAGAACATCGTAGCGAATCTTTCGATCTTTGAATGGCTCCTTACTCAGTCGTTCGGCTACCAGTGGCGAGACAGCTATGCCCCCTTCGTCGAAATCCTGCTCATCGCACCACTGGTCATGAGCCAGTTCAAGATTGCCTCGATAAAGAGCATTACACAAACCTTCTCTGATGGCAGTACTCAAACGATGAAGTTCGGTTCCGTCCAGAAGCTCCATGCCGGCGGCAATCTGAATCGGCAAATCGACGGCTGAGGCGATGAAAGATGGATCGCTCGGAAGTTCCAAGATAAAGTGATTCTGAATAGTCGAATCGATCAATTGGGCGTAGGTTCGATCGGTACGCAATACGCCGAGAACGTCTTCCACTGTCTTTAGAAGCAGTGTCTCAAGAAGTGACTTTGGTACGTACGCGGCAGCACCACATTGCAACGCTTCGGCCGCAAGCTGTTCGGAACCTCGAGCAGTGACAAGAACACTTGGAATATGCGGAAAGTCGAGCCGCATTCGTTCAACCAATTGCAAGCCGTTCATCTGTGGCATTTCGAGGTCCGTAACGACCAACTCACACGGACTATTCGCTAAACATTCGATTGCGCATTGCCCGTCTTCTGCACAGAAAACTTCGTGACCGGCAGATTCGAGCAAGATCCGCATCTGCATGGCCTGCGTAGCGCTGTCTTCAACCAAAAGAATATTGGGCATGGTGGGATCCCTTGATGCAGTGGTTTTGATATTCGCATAGATTCTGCGCAACGCGATTTCAGTTGCTGCAATCTATGGTAGCAGATCCTATTCAGCGAGAGTTGCGGAGCTTGAAATTGTCACACAATTATTGTCAGACGTCATTTGAGCTAATTCGTCGACGATCGAGCTAGTCCCACTGCTGCCGTTGCCGCGATTCCTTCTTTTCACCTGTTCGGAGCTTTGCATCCAGCCGCCGTTCCTTACTTCCACGACTTGGTTTGGTCGCAATACGCGGTTTCGGCTTTTCGTACGCTTGCAGAAGCAAAATGCGAAATCGTTGAATTGCATTCTGCAGGTTGCGTTCGGCACTGCGAGTTTCCTGCGAAGCAATCTGAATCTGATCGTTCTTCGTCAACCGCTGTCCCGCCAACCGCCGCAGCTTGGCTACCACAGATGGAGCTCCAATCAGCTCGCAGTCAATTGTCCAAGTCAGAACGATTTTCGTCGCGACTTTATTGACGTTCTGCCCCCCCGGGCCGCTACTGCGGACTTGTTGGATATCCAGTTGACTGGCTGGAATAGTTAGGCGTTCATTGATACGAAGGTCTTTCATCGAATCCACAATGTTTGCATAGTAGAGTATTCTAGTACTGTTTTCCGAAAGCTCCGGCAATCTGCATCAGCCCAATTCGCGATGGCCAAGCGACTGTCTGTGCCATATTTCTGAGCCATATTAGTGCAGTTTTGTTACAAAGTCTGAGGGTGCAAAATGGATTTTTCTTTAAGTATCGTCGGCCAATTTATGACGGCACGCATTCGACTTGCCCCATTTTTGGTTCTCATTCTAGCACTTGGGGGCTCAAATCTGTGTCAAGAATCTCTGGGCCAAGGAGTGCGAAACCAAGATTGGGGGCGAATGCTTGGACCTAACGACGATGCAAAGATACCCGCAGAACCAATTAGGTTCGACTGGACCGGCGGTCTGCCGGTTGCCTGGAATATTCAAGTTGGCGAAGGGTACGGCAATGCGGTCATAAGCAATGGAAGAATGTTTCATTTTGATCGTTACGGAAACGATGAACGGCTTACTTGTTATGATGCAGACAATGCGAAAGTAGTCTGGACCGCGAACTTTCCTGTTCAGTATCGGGACAGCTTTGGCTACAACAATGGTCCGCGTGCAATGCCGGTTGCGAATGCAAAATTTGTAGCATCATACGGCGCAACCGGGCATCTTGCTGTGATGAATGCGGCGACCGGTGAAGTGCTTTGGGAAAAAAATTGCTCCGAAGAATACGGAGTCATCCCGAACTTCTTCGGCGTCGGATCGACACCGTTGATACATCGTGACAAATTGTTGGTAATGGTGGGGGGATCACCTTCGGCGAATGATAGACGTCCAGCCAACCTTGGTCAGCTAAATCGATTGAAAGGCAGCGATAGTGGGATTGTCGCTTTTGACTTGCAGTCAGGGAAGGAAATCTACCGCGTTGGCTCGTATCTGGCCAGCTATGCGGCTCCAACGATTCACGAAATAGACGGCAAGCGATGGTGCTTTGCGTTCATGCGAGAAGGCCTTATGGTTTTCGATCCAGATACTGGTAAGGAAGCGGACTTTTTCCCGTTTCGCGCCGAAATCAACGAAAGTGTCAACGCGGCTTGGCCCGTCGTGAACGGGAACGAAGTCTTCATTTCCGAAACTTACGAATTGGGCTCACGAATGCTCCACTTCGCAAACGGAAAGTTGAACCTGATTTGGGCCGATCCTGCCTCACGCAAGAATCAGTCGATGCGAGCACATTGGGCAACACCAGTTTTGATCGACGGAGTACTTTATGGTAGCAGTGGACGCAATGAACCCGACTCCGATCTGCGAGCCGTCGACTGGGAAGAAGGTAAGATGCTCTGGTCTCACCGAACTCATGCTCGCGGTAGTGTTATTGCGATTGGAGAGCACTTGATTGTTGTAGACGAATACGGAGTGCTTCAGTTGATCAAACCCAATCCGGAGAAAATGGAGGTCTTAGCCGAGCAAAATTTGTTGGACCGAACCGCGGCCCAAAAAGTCGACTTACTTGGCACGCCAGTTTGGGCTCCTCCGGTATACGCGAACGGTTTGCTCGTATTGCGAGGTGGTGACAAACTTGTTGCACTGCGTCTTGGTTTGGATAAGGCAAGCGAGTGACCTCTATCTCTCCTTGTGCCGTCAATGTTGCACATGGAAGTGATCGATAAGAAATAGACAGGACTTGAGTTTTCATCAGAGCGACGTGAATGGGTGAAAATAGCAATAGTATTGCCACAGCAAATCAACGCCCGCTAATTGAGAAAATTGCGACTCTCGAGCAGCGTTTGTTGGGTGTTGTCGGGGCCAATGAGACATCGAGGCGTCTGTACTTGCTATGCGTTATCTGCCAAGCGATCACGATTCTAGTTACTTGGCCGCTATGGCAAGTTCGAACGCACCCGCCCCATCTGCCCGTGATCGAGGTGCCGCAGATTCCATTCGGCGTTCTCCTGCTGATCAGCTTAATTTTTGCTTGGTTCAAACCACGGGAAGGGCTCGCTGTCCACTCCTTGGTTCTTCTCGTGGCAACTCTGGCCGATCAAATGCGCGCCCAACCGCAGTTTCTTGCGATGGTGATTTTGATGGCAGCCTGCATTAATCCGTTCGCTCGCGATGTTACACGCTGGTTCTTCGTCTGTCTTTGGCTCTGGTCTGGGCTTCACAAATTGTTTTCTTCGGATTGGTTTGGCCCGCGCGCTTGGGAATTGCTGTACAGTAGCGGACTCCCGGCAAACGATTGGTACATCGGCTTTGCGCTTAAGATCGCCGCCTTAGAAATCATCCTTGGAGTTATGGCCATTGTTCTGCCGCGGTGGGCCTCTTGGTTAGGAATCGCGATGCATTTCGGTATCATCGTTTTTCTATCGCCACTTTTTAGAAACTGGAATTACAGCGTCTTTGCATGGAACTTTGCTAGCGCGATTGTAGGGTTTTGGGTGATGCAGATGGCAGCACGCAAACGCACAGATGTAAATCGCTGGGAATACTTTTGGGCTGCCGCCCTGTTGATCTACCCGGTTGGTTTCTATTGGGGAGTCGTCGATCATGGATACGCAAATGTTCTTTATTCAGGGAAAATTCCAAGCGGTTTAATCACAACAAAAGATGGCACACAAGTAATCCGAGGTTGGGGAGAGCTAGCCGTGCCTTTTCCCAACGAGCGGCGTCTGCTGCGAGCGTATTTTGCTCGTACTGCTACGCCAGGCGACAAACTGCATATATCTGATCCTCGAGAATTGCTCGATGACCAATATTTTCTAATGCGACCCGACGGCGAGGTTGCGAGTATTTCGATACAAGAATTCATGGACTCTAGCGCAGAGGAAGTCGAGGGAGTCTTGCTAGATGACGATCGCGATGTTCTTGCTCTGCTGCTGCGCGGCGTTCGAGTCGTCAAGAAATCGCCAACAAGCATGGCCCACGCCGTCGAATTTACGACAGAAACCTATCATTCAGATTTACTGAGGCATTTGAAAGGCCTTCCCAATCTCGAACAAGTTCAGTTGTCAGGCACGACGGTAAAAGATGAAGATCTAGCGCAGTTCGTCGAATGTAGAAAGCTTACTGCGATTGGACTCGACCGGACAACTATTACAGATCAAGGACTAGAGCACTTGAAATCGCTTCCCCGTTTGGAAGTCATCCAGTGCGACGAGTCGAACGTAACCTCAGAAGGAATCCAAAAACTGTCGGACTACTTTCGAAGCTTGCGCTAAAATGATACCGTTTCGACCAAGGCAAGCTCAGTCGGGTTGCATGCTGCATAGGTCATCAGGCGGTTTGTTGCTATCGTTTTTTAAACCAAACTGCAAGACTTGAGAAAACCGTGCGTGATCAATACGCAGGAGTCGACTTGTCACGATGCGTCTGACGGATTTTACGAGTCTAACGTTGTTGAACCAATGTGCCGTCGCTGATATTATCGCCGGGGTAGAGTATGACGACAGCACCTTTGTCCAAACCAGATAGTACTTCTGCGTGTTCACCGTTGGAGTGCCCGATGTCGATTGCGATGCGTCGGGCGATACGGTTCTCCATTACAAAGCAGTGCCAATTTCGTTCGACGCGAAAGAGTGCGCTAGTCGGAACTCGTAGGACATTTTCCGCCTCCCACACAACGACCCGGCAGTCAACTCGAAAATTATCGCCCAGCATTTGCCGGTCTGCCATTGGCTGTTGGAAGTCGATAATGACATTGACTCGTTGCTCTTCGACGCCCAACGCTGACAGCTTTGTAAAGCCAGATGGTTCAACCAATCGAACTCGACCGACCAACGGAACTTCTCCACCCCAGTTTTCGAGTATGACTTCATCACCGGTTTGAATTGTCACGGCGTCGCGGGAAAGAACATCAGCGACGATCTCTAAATCACGCGGGTCACCAATCTCAAGGAGTGGCGCACCCGTTTGTACTACGGCGGCACTTTCTTGATAGATCTTCAGAATTCGTCCATCAATGGGAGCTCTTATATTTAATTCCATTGCATTGTTAGAAACTGCTGAGCTCGAGCCCGTTTCGGTGGCGGATGGCTCCGATTGCGTGAGAGTCAAAGCGGCTTCCTCAAGTTCTAATTCATATTGAGCGATATCGACGGCGAATCGAGCCGCTTTAGCCGCCTGCTGACTTTGCTGAAAGGCAAGCTGTTTCTCCTCAAATTCGACCTCCGAAATAGAACTGCTTTCCCGGGCTGATCGTGCACGTCCCATCTCTTGCTCGTTAAATCCTGTAGTAACTTCAGCTTTAGCGAGATCTGCGCGTGCCACATCCATTTTTCGACGAGCAGCATTTACACGAGCTTGAGCTTGAGCTACCGCCCGCGGGTCGAGCAGCGATGGATCGGTCGGCTGTAATCGGACAAGAATCGTCGCATTAGCTTGAACTGCATCACCCACATCAAATTCTAAACGAAGCATTCGCCCCGTAAGTGGTGTCGAGACAATGTAGCGCTCTCGGATCCTTGTGATACCATCTTCATCTACAGTTACTTGTAAGGGGCCGTTTTCTACGGTTGCCGTGTCGACTAGAACAGGTTGCGTGCGGAACGCAAGGTATGCTGCAATCGCAACGCTGGCCAGACCGGCGCCCCAAAGAACGAATCTTCCCAGAGCCGATTTTGAATTTTGCTTTGCATACGGTTTAGCACGAGCTTTCTGTGGTCCCTCGCTCTGACTGATGTTACTCACGTGTTTTTAAAACCTCAACTAAATCGAGTGAATCCAGTTTTCTGCGTACAACCAGTCCGCTAACAGTTGCTGCTGTTATTGTGATAATTCCTGCAAGTGCATAGCTACGGCCATGAATTACTAGCGGAATCCGAAAAACTTCGGACTCAAAACCAGCAACCATGGATGCGCAGAAAAAGTATCCGATAGCCCATCCCAACGGAATTGCCAGAAGAGTCAGTACGGCAAGTTCGCCTAGCAGGATTGTCGATACCTCACGCCGAGT
Organism: Njordella aestuarii; assembly: GCF_056494165.1. Lineage (NCBI taxonomy): Bacteria > Pseudomonadati > Planctomycetota > Planctomycetia > Pirellulales > Pirellulaceae > Njordella > Njordella aestuarii. Next base: position 6,346,106 of record NZ_CM151397.1, on the reverse strand, counting down.
AAATCCAATTACTCGCATCGTGGCCAGTTCGCGGCTGCGTTCGTCAAGCGATATTCTGGCCGTGTTGTAAACCACGCCGACGGCAATGATGGCCGCAAAAAACAAGGTGAACGATTGCATGGTCGACTGGTTCTTTTCCACTAAGTCTCGAAACTGATCAATGGTTGCATCTTTGACTGCGACGGAGGCGACTTGGGGAGTTTGCTTCAATTCGTCGTAAAGTTCGTTCTGATGTAGCGAATCGACCGAAAGATACGCTCCACTTAACGCATCCGTTTCACGCATAAGAACATTCAGTGCTGAGCGGCGCATATACGCATTCATACCAGCATATTCGTAGACCAAACCAACGACTTGAACCGAGCGAGTAGGGCGTTCACCTTCCAGGATTTCGATTTCGATCGTATCACCCACTTTAGCATGCAGCCAATTTGCAAGCTTGTCCGAAAGCACGATCCCTCGAGGGGGGAGCCAAGTTGGAGTTCCATGGATGTCCAACAGGCGGTAGAGCTCGCGATTTTCATCCAGACCCAGAATGCTCGTGCGATAATCGTAGTGCTGTCTTTGAAGCAAAACCGGCACGGCTCGAAAAGGCTCGACTGATTGAACTCCCGGTAAGTGAGCTAAGTCAAATTGTGCGCCGGGCGAAGTCGTCTGATAGAAGATAACTTGAACATCTTGACGTTGAGCTTGCTTGAACTGAAAATCGATGAGGTAATCAAACGCGTCGTTCAGGAAGCCGCTCATCAATACGATTGCCACGGAGAACGAAATTCCGAAAGTTGAGAATAGTGCGACGAACGGACGACGCTGAATCCGTCTCAATATCATCCGTGTTGTCAGTGGCAAATATCTTGTTAGGCCAACTCGCTCGACTAACGAAGGGCGGAATTTTGTGGGCGAGGCAGGTCGCATGGCTTCGGCTGGCAACATCTTTACCGTCTCACGGACCGCTCGGTAAGCGCCTACGATCGCGGCGAGTAGGCTAAGTCCCATACCGAGCAAGACTACACGGTAGTCGGGATGATAAATGAACTCCGGGAAACGATAAAACTGCGAGTAGAGATGGGCCATCTGATTTCCCAGCCAAAGTCCAGCGATCGCGCCAGTGAGTGCTCCGGTGAATGAGACTATCAATGCGGCTTTGAGGTAGTGCCATGCGATCTCGGCATTGCTGTAGCCAAACGCCTTAAGCGTCGCGATGATCTCACGCTGAGTTCCGATGCGCCGCGATAGTACCACATTCAAAAGAAATGCTGCAACGCTCAAGAAAATTACTGGTGATACAAGCGCCGTGGCCCGCAGTTGTTGGATTTCGTCGTCGAGGAATTGGGCTGATATTTGGTCATCGCGATCATAGGCTCCGGGGGTACCGAATGGTTCGAGGATCTTGTTAAGTCGGTCGATGATCTCTTCATGTTGCGTGCTTGGTTGTAGCCGCAACGAAATGTCGTTGAACGCTCCTTCCATATCGAACGCTGCTTCCATTTGACGCTGGGCCATCCATAACACACCGAAACGCCGATCGTCAGGTAGGATAGAACCTCCCCTCATCTGAAAGACGTATTCGGGAGAAAGCCCCACGCCTACAATACTTAATTCTTGACGTCGTCCATTCAGTACCGCACCGATCTTGTCGCCAACGTTTAGTTTGTTGGCGTCTACAAAAACTTCATTGGCAAGCACCTCTCCTGGACGATCTGCTTCCGGAAATCTTCCTCTGCGAAGATACACCGCATTGAGAACGGGGGCTCCATGATCTGGCAAAGATATCAATCGCCCTATCGCTGGTTCAGCTAACCGTGGGACGTCTAGAGTTACGTCTGATACAATTCGAGATTGCACGCGACTGACGCCATCAAGAGCTATGACACGCTCGACAACCGAGTCTGGCGCTCGGCGCACCGACGCAAATATGTCTGCAAACCGATAGCGATCGTAATAGGCATCACGAGTCGATCGCAAGAAGCCCAGTGTGCCGAGCGCCATAACAAATACTGCGACACCAGAAGCTACGACCAAAGCGATTGCAATGGACTGGCCTTTAGTCTGGTTAAGTTCTCGCAATAATTTTCGATCCAACGTCAGCACTAGAAAGTTCTACCATTTCAGTGAAGAGACGGGCTGTTTGACGGAGTTCCTGCGATCTTCAAAAATCCTGCCGTCACGCAGCGTGACAACACGATCTGCGATATCACCAATAGTTGCATTATGTGTTATCACGGCCGTGGTCGTGCCTAACGTTTTGTTGATCGTTTCAATGGCCTCAAGCACAGCGATGCCGGTTTCCGCGTCGAGTGCACCTGTTGGTTCGTCGCACAGGAGAACCTCTGGTCGCTTGGCAATGGCTCGCGCAATCGCCACTCGCTGCTGCTGACCGCCCGAAAGCTGTGAGGGAAAATGGTCACAGCGGTCCGCAAGACCAACCAACTCAAGTGCTTCCATCGGATCCATGGGGGCCGGCGCGACTTCAGTAACCAATCCAACATTTTCATATGCCGTCAGGCTAGGAATCAAATTATAAAATTGGAAAACAAAGCCGATTGCATTTCGTCGAAATCGCGTCAATTGACGTTCTGATGCATGGGTCAAATTGATATCGCGAAATGAAACTTCACCTGACGTAGGTTGATCGAGACCTCCGAGTATATTGAGCAGAGTTGATTTTCCCGAACCGCTCTGGCCTAACAAGACAGTGAACTCGCCGGCGAATAGATCCAGGTTCACTCCACGCAACGCATGCACTTCGACCTCACCCATGGGATAGACTTTAGTGACATCGCGGACACTGAAAACGATGTCTGCATGCGTTGATGTCTGTCCACTCGCTTCTTCAAACATGTTGTACCGTGACGGAATCAGGTCAGATGTTCTGGTTTACACTTTGAATTGGTGCACATAAATCCTATTGCGGCGGCAGGTCGATACTATCGAATTCGATTTCGTTACGAAACCATTTTGTTGCCTTACCCGTCAAACGCAGATAGAAGTCGTTGGGCAAGCCTTCGTAGTCGATGAACTTCGATTTTTCTGCAAGTGGAAGTTCGTTGCTACATTTAAAGATCGCGGTGCCTTCATCCACTTCATCAAACATCGCTAGATAGACGGCCGGGGCTTTCAGTCGTTTCGCATTCTTGATCTGCGACCATAAGAACTGACCTTTCAATCGCGGTATCTGATTCGAAGCGGCATTGTTTTGAAGGTTGTGCCAGCTGAATCCAGGAAAGACAACAGGCATCAGAGTTAGCGATTTGCCTTGACACCAACTGAGATCTTTGGCCAGCATCGAGTCGGCATATCGATCAGCTTCTTGCGGAGAACCGTAGCGTCCAACGGTCCACGGGCTCAGAATATCAGCCTTCTGAAGAATCGCATGAAGGGCGGAGTTTTCAACCGCATCCTCTCGCAATTCTCGCCAATATGTCGGAATACCCAACATCAAAGTGCAGCTTCCAGCGGTTGATTCGTCTTTGAAAAAGTCGACAAGCGAATCACATTCTTCCAACGAATATCTGCGGTTATCGCTGAATCCGATTCCCCAAATGGCTACAACCGGTTTGCCATCGTGGTGCAAGTAGTTTTCATCTTCTGTGATCTTCATCTGGCTTTTAAGCCGCTGCCAATCTGATTTGACGACTGCTGTACCGCCAGCACGCAGGCCAGAGAGGTCGTACATTACTGCGTAAGTTCTTCCGTGATTGATTGCGCCCGAGCGGCAGTGATCAAGGACCACGTTGTTATGCCGCAGTGCTTTATCATGGTTCAGATTCGTGGCGAAACGCTGGACAAACACGCCATCAATGCCGTAAGTCTGCATCCAACGAAAGTGCCGCTGTACTGTGGGTTTGAGGTGCGAGCTGAACAGGGTAGCGGTTTCACCATTTGCGAACTTGAAATTCGTAGCAAATCGTTCCTCAGGAGAGAGTTCGCTCATGTCAGGCCATAAATCGAATGAGACATGTCCGTCTTGGATCGTCTGGGAGCCTTTGTTCCAGTGGACCCAACCTAAGTCGGCACCGTCACTTGGTGCGTTAAACCAGCCTTGGTAACCGCACAAGATTTTTCCATCGAGCGTCTTTGAATCGACTTTGTCAGTGATCGCAGTGGAATCCGCTCCCGCCTCATATGGATGCAACGTTTCATCGTAAGCTACCGCCAGTGGCTCCTGGCCAATCGCTGGGAAGGATGATAATACCAGCAGTAGGCCCCACAAGGCGATTCGGAAAATCCCTCTCGCCCAGTTTCTGGCAATGTTCGACAAGTGATCGAAACGAGCGGTTGAAATTGCGTAGCGGATTATCAAGCTATTCTTGTTTCGCATTCGAATCCTGTGGGAGAATACCTCGATTTTGCAACCAGGAAACAGCGAGGCTCGGCCAAGCGTTTGCGCCGTGGTGGCTCGCGGCAAGGCCTACGCCGTGCTGTCCATTCTGAAACACGTGTAGTTCACCTGGCACATTGTGACGAGCCATGGCAGAGTAGAATTCGAGACTGTTTTGAACAGGGACCGCTTTGTCTTCCTGTGTGTGGAACAAGAATGTTGGCGGCGTTTCCGAAGTTACCTGCGTGTGGTTGTTGAACATAGCCAAAAGTTCCGCCGGAGGGTTTTCGCCGAAAAGGTTTTTTTCGCTGCCCTTGTGCGTCCAATCTACACCCATACCTATCACGGGGTAACACAATATTCCGAAGTTGGGACGGCTGCTTTGCGTATCAACGGGATCCTCGCTTTTGGTGTCAACTTCTGTTTCGAGAAAACTGCCATCGGACTGAATTGGATTAAGATGCGTTAGTACAGTCGATACCAGATGTCCACCTGCCGAGAATCCAAGAATTCCGATTCGTTCAGGATCGACGTTCCAGCCGGCTGCATTCGTTCTGACAAACCGAACCGCGCGCTGCGCGTCCATCAGCGGGGCAGGGTGACCGTAACCTTTGTTACGATGGCGGTAATTACAAATTGCTGCGACCATGCCGAGTGAATTCGCCCAAGCGGCTATTTCAGTTCCTTCGTGACCCATCGCCAGATGACCGTAGCCACCCCCAGGGCAGATCACGAGTGCTGGCAGCGGAGTTTCAGACTGGGTCGCATTTGCTGGAAAGCTGACGATCAAAGTGGGGATATCTTTCGCTTGGTCGCCGGTCGCCAGCGGTGCTCCGTGCGGCCAAAGCGGAAGTTCCAGTGCAGCTGGCGCGGAGGTGGTAGCGTCTTGAGCGTTCAATTCGTCTGTCGAACAAAAGATGAAGCTTAGAATTGCCAGTGCCAAAGTTACGAACGGCTTACGTTTAATCATGATGTTTTCGAGAGGTTTGGTAGGAGCTAACTTTTTTTGAAGGTCCGTGGGAGTGCAGGCTGAACAACAGTCGCCAAGTTCGCGCGAAGCCTGATGCTTGAGCAACGCACCTAGACTTTAAGCATATCAGAAATGGTTGTACTAGCGTGCCCCGCAGAATGCCTCGCACTATCAATGTTCGTCCGACCAAGCACTTTCGGCAAGGTTTGGCTTTGGAATAAAATTAGACGTCGTATACGAGCCAAGATTGTTGCGATGCGGTACATTTGTAACTTTTCTGAACCGGCATCTTGTTCAAATCCTTATGTCCGCTCTCGCAATCCACGCAATAAACCTTACGAAGACTTATCCAGGGAAAGTTCCCGTGGAAGCGGTTCGCGGCATCACACTTGAGATTCAACGAGGCGAATGTTTTGGGTTGCTGGGTCCCAACGGAGCCGGTAAGACGACAACGATGGAAATGTTGGAAGGACTGCTCGATCCAACTTCCGGTGAAATCAGCATTCTTGACTATCGATGGGGGCAGCATGATCAGCTTATCCGTGATCGAATCGGAATTTCTTTGCAAGAGACGCGGCTTTCTGATCGTATGAAGGTAATCGAAGCTGTACGGTTATTCCGAAGTTTTCATTCACGAGGGATTTCACCCGAGCGAGCTTTAGAAGTTGTGTCGTTGACGGAGAAATCGAACGCATATTTTGAAAAACTTTCAGGCGGGCAGAAACAGCGGTTGGCAGTTGCTACGGCAATCGTCGGTGAGCCTGACATCCTGTTTCTCGACGAGCCGACGACGGGCCTCGATCCTCAATCGCGTCGGCAATTGTGGGACGTCGTTCGCGAATTTCAAGCTCAGGGGCGAACAGTTGTTTTGACGACACACTATATGGACGAAGCCGAACGGCTTTGTGACCGCGTCGCTGTAGTCGATCACGGAAAAATTATTGCGCAAGGACCACCTGCTGAACTCATAAGGACCTACGGCGGTGAGCACGTCGTCGAATTTCGTTTAGAGACGCCAATCAGAGAAGACTTGCTCGCTGAGTTCTGTCAGCTTGCAGGCGTCGACCGGGCGCGACTAACTGATCAAGGCTACTTGCTGGTTGTCAGGCAGCCCCACCTGGCAATTGCATCACTTTTCGCATGGTGCGAAAGTAGATCGGTGCAGTTGAGCGACCTAACGACACGGCAAGCAACGCTTGAGGATGTATTTATTGCGTTAACAGGAAGACATTTGCGGGACGTGCAATCGGCCCCAGTTGGAGTTGCGGTCGAATGAGTTTTAGGAAAATTAATCATCCGCTGGTGCAGCTTTGCTTGTGGCGATTAAATGAATTCATGCGCCGGCCCGAAGCATTGTTTTGGACGTATGGCTTCCCGTTTATCATGTTAGTGGCCCTAGGATTTGCTTTCCGCAATACTTCACCGCAACCGTTAGACATCGAAGTAATCGGACCGCGCGCAACTGAAGTTGCACAGCAGCTTCAGCAAGCGTCGAGCGATCTGACCGTGAGAAGCTTTGATGATGGTAATTGGTCCAAGCGGCTGCAATCTGGTCGCGTGAACGCGGTAGTTCAGACGGCGTCGGATCCAGCTGTGTACGAGTTGTGGTCCGAAGATAGTAGGTCCGAAAGTCGGACAGCTCGCTGGATTATTAGCAGCGTCCTCAGTTCGCCGGCTGAGCCTTTGGTAACATTGAGTCCAAAGCATTTAGATGCGCCCGGGTCGCAGTATATAGATTTTCTGGTGCCAGGGATGATGGCCATGAACCTGATGGGCGGCGGCCTTTGGGGAATTGGATTCTCAATTGTCGACATGCGAGTTCGGAAGTTGCTCAAGCGTTTTCTTGCCACGCCTGTTTCTCGTGTGCAATTCATGACCAGCTTGATGATCGTCCGCATTGTATTCGCGACGTTTGAATTAGTTGCGTTGATCCTATTTAGTTATTTCGTCTTCGACGTCCAATGCAAAGGCAGTCTGCTCGACCTAGCGATCGTTCTGCTAATCGGTGGCGTGACCTTTGTGGGGATCGGATTGCTGATAGCGTCCAGAGTTCAAACGATCGAAGCGATCAGTGGATTAATGAATTTGATCATGGTTCCGATGTGGATACTGGGTGGCGTATTCTTCAGCAACGAGCGTTTTCCGGAAGTCATTCAGCCGGTTTTGAAGTCCTTGCCGTTCGTCGCGCTCGTTGACAGCCTGCGGGCAATAATGCTAGACGGAGTATCGATAATGCAGTTAGGGCAGCCGATCGCAGTCATGATTGCGTGGGCCGTCGGGTGCTTTGTTTTGGCGCTAAAGATTTTTCGCTGGCGATAGTATTTCACTTTCGTGAGCTTGATTTTGGAGCAATCTGCTCCGAAAACACGAATTCTATGGCACAAGCTTTTATTTTTCTGAATGTGAAGTATGGAACAAACTACTTTGAGGCACTAGAAATATACTAGTACTTTGCGTATGAAGTTTTGCCGGTTTTTGTTTCGCTGATTCTGATGTTGGTTAGTCGTGTTGTATTTCGGTCGCCAGTTTACGCTGCTTTGGACGCTGGTCTTAGTGACCATCGGTCCAATTCCGCTCTGGACGCACCATGTACTTTGCCACTCTAGTCAGTCGGCCACATGTTCCGACACTCAAGTGCTGCTCAAATCGGAGCCGTGTGGAACATGCAGCCATGATGATCGTGACCGTCCGGCCAGTGACGACGCTCCGTTCTTTCGAGATAGTCGTCATGCCGACCGGTGTTCGACCTGCTTCTGGTTAGGTCAGGTCGCGGAGACAGCTCCAGCTTTCGACGTATGCCAGAGCAAGTATCCATCCTTTGTTTCTACCAATGAAGCTCCTTCGCAGTACGACGTACTTGCTATCACATGCTATGAATCGCGTGGACCGCCGCGATGTTCTTCGGTTTGACGATCGGATTACCGAACATTGCCGTGGTGCTTGATTGATCTAAGAACGGCCAAGCTTCTTTCTGCAGATGAGATTCGGTCATCCATTCGCCAACCCATCAATTTCTTTCTTACTGAAATCAGTGGTCGTAGAACGATAGGGTCGGACATGGGTAGCTTAACAAAATATAGGCAAAGAGGGTTTACGCTCGTAGAGCTGTTGGTGGTCATTGCCATCATTGGAGTGCTCGCCGCGTTGATCTTGCCAGCGGTACAGAATGCGCGTGAGACGGCAAGGAAAATGACTTGCCAGAGTCAAATTCGGCAGGTCGGTATGGCATGTATGCAATACGAAAGCACTTTTCGTCAGCTTCCAAGTGGTTGGATTGGTCGAGAAGACGACGAAGATCTGCCTGGATGGGGCTGGAATGCGAGGGTGCTACCGCAGATTGAGCAGACGCCGCTTTATAACTTGATTGACTGGCGCGTTGGGATCGAAGCACCGCAGCATCAGCAACTGTTGCGTAAGACAATCAATCTATTGCATTGTCCGTCGGATGCCACTGGCGATGTTTTCGCGATTGGTGAAGGGGAAGGGCACCATCATCATGACGAAGGAGATGAAGAGGACGAGCATGAGGAGCACTTTGGCAATGTCGATGAAGGCGATACTCTGTTCATGATTGCCAAGTCAAACTACGTTGGAAATTTTGGGACGACTGAATTTGACCATAATGAATATCAGGGCAATGGCCTTTTCTACGGCAACAGTCGCATCATTTCTTCGCAGATTGTTGATGGATTGAGCAATACGTTTTTGATAGGAGAGAGGTCAAGCCGACTGGGTGGCAGTATTTGGCACGGAATCATTCCTGAAGCTCGCGAACATGCTGCTCGCATTTTGGGAATTGCGGACCATGCGCCAAATACTCCAACGGGACATTTTGATGACTTCAGCAGCTACCACGTCGGTGGCTGCAATTTTGTGTTCGGCGATGATTCGGTGCGGTTTTTGTCAGAGAGCATCGATATCACAGTCTATCAGGCACTCGCTACCAGAGCGGGTCGTGAAGTGAATCTCAAATCTCCCGAATAGCTGCCGCGTTGGATACGTCGATGATTCCAGTTGCTTGTGTTGCTGGGCGGTTCAACAAGCGTGCATGGCTGTGTTCATATGCCCAGACGACACCGGAAGCGATTTTGGCTATGATAGGTGCGCCTTCATTTTAAAGCCGCTGATTCAAGGTCCGAAGTCGGTCCTGTGCAGAGTCTGGTCAGCGGCTTGCAGGCGCGTATTACCATGGCGCGTCCGGAGGTGGATGTGGTTCGCGAGAACTGCTGTGATACCTTGGCGATTGTTGTTGACGCAAATCGCGTTGAGCTTGCATTGGCCAACCTTCCTGACTTAATTCCACGAACGCTGGTAGACCTACCTCAATGAGTAATCAATCGTCGGATCGTCCTTTTGATCCCCCTGTGAATTTTACTCCCCCGCTTTCCGAAGTCCCTGCAGGACAAAACAATTTGCCGTGGTGGAAGGGTCTGACTTCTTATCACTGGTTCGTATTTATCATAGCGGCCTGTGCCTGGGGCTTTGACTGTTTGGATCAGCAGATCTTCACGTTGGCTCGTCCGACTGCGCTCACCAATCTACTACCTAACTCAGGGATTACAGCGGAGGAATTGCCGGTAGCCGTTAAGCAATACGGAGGATATGCGACAGCAATTTTCATGATCGGCTGGGCAACAGGCGGGTTGATCTTTGGCCCGTTAGGCGATTTTTTCGGTCGAGCGAAGATGCTGACGGTTACTGTTTTGCTGTACTCGGTTTGCACGGGGTTGTCGGCGTTTTCGACAGGGTGGTTAGATTTTGCTATCTACCGTTTCTTGACAGGCTTGGGAGTCGGCGGTGTTTTCGGTCTGGCCGTAGCATTGGTTGCTGATACGCTCCCGGAAAGGTCTCGGTCGCCGGCGCTGGGAGTGCTCCAAGCGTTGTCGGCGATCTTCAACATTGCGGCCGGTGGCATCAATACCTTCGTCGGTTATTTAACGCAAAGCAAAGTTATCCCTGAAAACTGGGATTGGAAGATAATGTTCTTGGTTGGAGCCATACCGGCGTTTCTGTGTGTGCTAATCGCCTTGCGACTACGTGAACCGGAGAAGTGGGTTGCCGCGAAAGCGCACGGTAAGGCGACCGGCGTTCGTCTGGGTTCCTATGCATCATTGTTTGGCGATGCGACTTTAACACGTCATGCTCTCGCCGGTATGGCATTGTGTGTTGCGGGTATTATCGCGGTCTGGGGAATTGGCTTTTTCGCACCCGAGTTGGTGGGTGACGTTATACGCGAGTCGCTGATCCGAGACGGACTTTCGGAAGCGGAGCTGAAAGGTTCGCAAGAACGTTGGAAGGGAATCAATTCCATGGTACAGAATTCAGGAGCATTCTTCGGCATGCTAGGGTTCACCGTATTTGCTCAATGGATTGGTCGAAAGCCTGCGTTCTTCTTCGGATATATTGCAGCGGCAGTGGCTACCGTCGTGTTTTTCCAAAACTTTAATGGCCCATCGACTGTTTGGCTAAGCTTCTTTATGGGGTTTTTCCAATTAGCCCTTTTTGCTGGATTCGCCATCTACTTGCCGGAGTTATTCCCGCTTCGCTTGCGGAGCACTGGGACAAGTTTTTGTTATAACGTGGGCCGCTACATTGCCGCCTCGGGGCCATTCTTGATCGGTTGGTTGACTACCTTGCTGGTTGGTGATGCGTCGCAAAAAACGACCGTTGAAAAGATTGACGCGTTTCGCGATGCTGGAAGCTATATGACAGTATTATTCCTCATAGGTATTGTGGCGTTATTCTTCCTGCCAGAAACTAAAGGCAAACCGCTGCCAGAGTAAATTCGCGGTTTATGAATTGAAGGAAGAATTGGATCGAGGTTTTCACTAGATGTCAGCAATCATTGCAGTCTTGAGCGGCAAAGACCGTTCACTGAAAGCGCGATTGTTGCGAGCAGTGGCGTGGTTTGCCAGCAAGCCCTATGGGGGAATCGTTTCAGCCAGGAACTTATGCTATGAACGCGGTTGGTTAAAATCCCAAAGCGTTGACTTGCCGGTCATTTCCGTCGGAAACCTGACGGTGGGCGGGACTGGGAAAACACCGACGGTGGCTTTAATCTGTCGCAAGTTGCGAGCATTGGGTATCCGCGTAGCAATTGTATCGCGCGGTTACGGCGCTGCAGAAGGGGCGGCCAACGACGAAGCCCTGGAACTTGAACTCCAGTTGCCAGACGTTCCCCATCTTCAAAATCCTGATCGAGTTGCCGCTGCAAGGATTGCCAAGGAAGAACTTGATTCGCAAATGATTGTTATGGACGATGGCTTTCAGCATCGACGGTTACGACGTGACCTTGATATAGTGCTCCTGGATGCGACTGAACCTTTTGGCTATGGCCAAGTTTTGCCGCGAGGACTTCTACGAGAATCCATAAGCTCTCTTCGCCGTGCAGGCGTTGTAATAGTGACACGCGCAGACCAAGTTGATCAACAACGACTGGCAGATATACGCATTACAGTACAAAGGTATGCGCCCAACTGCGTGTGGGCCGAAGCGGTGCATCAGCCGTTGCAACTACGAAACTCCGATGGCTCGATCGAGTCGCTACATAGTCTAGAAAACAGACTTTGTTACCTGTTTTGCGGTATCGGAAATCCCGCTGCATTTCAAAGAACGGTGATCCAAGCAGGCGGGGAAGTGGTTGGAAGCATGGATTTTCCCGATCATCATCGTTTCACTGCGGACGACATGCAACGCCTAGCATCCGCAGTGGACGCAGCGAGCAAATCTAAGGGTGGTGTTGAGATACTCGTGCTGTGCACTGGCAAGGATCTTTCGAAAGTTAACTTGGTCCGCCTGGGTAGCCATCCACTTTACGCTCTCGATATCGAGCTTCACCTGCGTTTCGGTGACGAAGCTCTCAATGATCGACTTAACGCTATCGTGTCGTCGCTTGCGACACCGTCGGCATAAGCGGTAAAGCTGTTGTTTTTGGTAAACTCGATACGTTCTTCCGTTCAATTCTCACAATTCGTGACACTGCTGGAAACTGCCATCTTTTTCTGACTTAAGGTTCTTCGGTGCCTTTATCGCGAGTTTATTAGAGTCATTCCAAGCATGAGCGATCCTGTTTGGATGGCTTTTTCATTGGTTTCTGGTTCTGCCGGAGAGGGGCGCACCCCCTCGATGCATGGGCCCTAAGATGTGTATTTGGATTTATGATTGAAATCCTAAGTATTATTGCTGGCGTTGTCGCACTGTTAATTCCAGTTTCGATGCTGATCCCTACACGCGGTGGACAAACCAGAGTTGCGCAAAGCACAACTAATGCTCAGAGCGAATCGTCGCTTATTGAAGCCATCAAACTTAACCATCAGTTTGCCCTAAGCGCTTGGTCCGCAAGCAATTATATGGGTGCAAAAGGCACGGAGCAGTCTTCAGATCTGTTGCAGACTATAGCAACTAAGGTTGCAGGGTTACGAAAACTCTTGCCAAAGTCGTGGCTTGATACTCGCTCTGGACTTTTGAGTCGTGATCGTTTTGCAGAGCTTGCTGCCGATGCTGACAATGAAGGAAGCGATTGGGCATTTGCTACGTTCAAATGGAATATCGATTCAGAATGGGCCCAAAAAGCCGGAGATTTGGTAGTTGATAGAGCTTACCGGACGTTCGCAGAGAAATGTTCCGAGCAAATGGATGGGTATGGCTTCAGTGTCGGTCTGAGTGACCGCACCATTGTATGTGCAGTACCCGTCGCGAAGCATTGTAGCTCCAAGGAACTGCTGCTGTACGCGCTCCGCTTTACATCTTCGATGCAGTCGCGAATCGAATCGGAAGCTATGAGCGTCGGGGATGAAGAAATTTCGGTTGCTTGCCTTTGCAAGTTTTCGTTAGCGGATCAGGCATCTGCTGCGCTCGAGCATCTCGATCGACTATGTGATCGTCATTCTGACGCTGCTGATTCCAAAGTCATCGAGTACTACCTTGATGAGAACTGGCATTCTACAGCAAGCGGAAAACATTCATTGGAAGAAATCGCGAACCGCAAGCATGTCGATGCTTCGCAAGTCGTTAGCGGAAAGGCACCGCCGTTCCTCAATGACGCATCGATTGAAACCGCAGATCCAGAGGAATTGTCGGAAGCACTGGCAGCACAGAAGAAGAAGGTCGCTGCTATGGGTATTCGAAACGAATTGTCGGAAGATGAGAAACCAGCGGTTGTTACGCCGGATCTGACGACGGCGAGCAAGAAGAATGCTCCTGTAGACTTGGAAGCGAGAGAATTGCCTGCAAAGGAAGAGCCCACAGAGCTAGAAGATAATAGTACGTCTGTTTCGTCACCCGATGAAATCGAAGCGTTGTTTGCTCGAGCTAAAAAGCATCGTGGCGAAGAGGCGGCGGAAGCTCCGGTTAACAGTGAGCTAGACAAAGCAGAAGCAGAAACAAATGAGAGTATTGAAGAACTGTTCAATACAGTGAATGCGGCCAAGGCTGCTGCAAGTGACAAAAAACCGGCCGTCAAAGCACCGGAGATCGATGAGAACGTTTCGATCACTCCCGATGACATTGCGGCACTTTTCGAAGCCGCTCGGGGTCAATAGCGTAGTAGACTACGTTTGATCTCTTTGAAGGTTTCGTTTTCAGGTTGAAGCTGCAAGAACCTATCTGCTTCGACGAGTCCAAGGTCGTACCGTTCAAGCTTTTGTAATAACAAGATCAAGGCTATCGAGTTCTCGGCAGAGGCGGGTTCGAGTGCCGCCGCTGCTTGTAGTTTGGTCAACGATTTTTCATATTCTTCGTTCAGGTAGTACGCCAATCCCAAGCGATAGGCAAGTCCAGCAATGTTTGGCGCGTAGCCAAAATCGCGTTCGAGCAATCCGAGTTCTTCTTCTCGCAGAACTTTTGCACGGCCCAGTAAACTCTGGACAAGATCACTGTTGGGAAGTTGCTGCTTCGCAAGGTCCGTGAGCAGCGCAGCCAGATTTGTACGTGGTCCCGCCATGCTTGGCTCGATTCGGATCGCATCCTCATAATGTTGAATCGCTCGACTTGTGCTTCCCAACTGTTCTTCGAGCATCCCCAACGAAAAGTGACCGGCCGATCGATCCGAATCAATGGCATAGCTCTGTCGTAGCTCATCCAGCGCACGCTGCGATTCGGCAGTTCGAAACGCGTCAATTGTTCCAGCAGCGGTCACGGCGACTCGGGCCGCTTCGACGCGGACACTGCGCGAACTGTCGGAAAAGAGAGGTCTAAGTAAGGCTAATCGTTTGCCAGGATCTGGTTCGGCGATAAATGCCGAAGCGGCGGAAGAGCGAACAAGGGGGGAGGGATCATCACGCAGCGATAACGCCTGATTTACTGCCGCATTCGGCTCGAGGCGCAGCAAATCCTGCAGCGCAGTTGCACGAGCGATCGCAGGCGCTTCGGCGCCACGTTTGCGCAAAAGCTCGCTCAATTTCTCTGGTGCATCCGGCTGGTTCTTCCTCGCAGCAGCAAGGGCTGTGGCAAAGTGGTAGGGTCGCTGTCGATTGTCGCCGTACCATTTGTTGCAAGCGTCATCGCACCATTGATCTGCACGCTTTAGTTCGGCTGCCACTTCTTCGTCACCTGCTTTCGCTGCGATCATCCAATCGAGGTACTGAGTTAGTTGGCTTCGCTTTTCAGCTGCGATGTTCGTCGGTTCCAGATGGCAGCCAGAACAAGCGTTCGGCGTACCTAACTGCACACTCAAGTCGGGGCGAGGAATCCGCAAGGAATGATCGCGACGCGAATCGACCTCCATATAAGTCGTCGCAGGCATATGGCAATCAACACAAAATGAGCCAGCTTTTCCCGATTCATGGAAGTGATGCGCCGGAGTATCGTATTTGAAACTAGGATGCTGATGACAAGATGTACAAACCTGGTTGCCCGTCTGCTTTAGGCGTGCCGTATGTGGATCGTGACAATCGCTGCAGCGAATTCCCTTGTGATACATTTTGCTTTGAATAAAAGAGCCGTGCACATAGTCTTCTTCAAGCACTTGGCCATCATCAAAATAGATCGCTTCGCTGAGCAAGCTTTCCGCATAGAAATCATCGTAAGGCTTGCCGGCTTGATGACCTGCCGCAATGCTGCGTCGACGCGAGTGACATGGAGCGCAAGCTTGGATCTGGCTCTCAGCCGACGTTTTAAGAGCAGCCAGTCCATGACCATAGTTTGGATCTTCGCGGTAAATCAGTCGGTCTGCAAGTCGGATGTGCACACTGCCAGGACCGTGACAAGATTCGCAACTTACGTCCATCTCTGAAAACGTAGTGTGATAAGTCGCAGTTTTTACGTCGAAGCCTTTTTGCAAGTTCGTGCTATGGCATTCAGCACACATGTTATTCCAGCGCTGAGCTGGACCTGTCCAATGAAGCTCATCTTCGTGAGAGAGCGTCGTTTTGACATCGGGAGGATCAAGATGAAACCATTCCTGATTTTCAACATTCCAACACCATCGCAGTACTTGGACTCTACCTAGGTCGTCCGCGTCTGGTTGTCTCTCGACAAGTTGTGAGTTAGGAATTGTGACCATATATTGCTGAAGCGGCGTAATGCCGAAAGTCCAGCCAATCTGGAATACGGCAAGAGCTCCGTCTTCGCCTTGGGTTTCGACGAAATATTGATCATTCTCCGTAAAAAATCGCGCAGTCTGACCACTTTCGCTTTGCAGTTCGCCATCAAACTTTCCAAGAACCGTCGCCTTGCTCGCAACCTGCATAGCGCAGTCATGATGCGAACCAACGAAGGATCTGGCCTGCTCTTGGTGGCAAGCGATGCAACTATCTCGCCCCACATACGTGACTTCCAAGCCCGTTGGGAGTGGAGCGATCGACAGCAGAAGCCACGCTGTGCCGCTGACTAACAAAACCGTCAGCAATGAGCAGAAAAGGAACTTGGGTGAACGGATGACAGACACGGTGGTTTTCAGAAGACGACTGCACAATTTAATGTGGCCATTGTAAACGAAACGTAGCGACACGTCCCGAGCGAAAGGAGGTCGGAAAAATTGCAGAAAAATCCCCGCAATGGGGGTGTAGCTCACAGAATTGGGACACGACTGGCGTACATTGGTAGGGCCGCAGCTCCAAATCGAAAGGAAGTCTAACATGACACGTTGGTCGTCGATCATAGTAATCGTTGTTCTGCTCAGTCCATGCAACTACATATCAGGCCAAGAAGAAGTTCGCGATGGACGCAAGCGAAATTCTGTCGACGAACAAGCCAAGTTTTACGTACCACAAGTGCTCTTGGGGCTTGTTCATGACGATGCTATCCACCAGGAACTTGAGCTCAACGAATCAAAGGTCGCCGGTCTCGAGGAATTATTTCGTGAAATTGACGGCGACTGGTTTCGAGCGCGAAATCTTTCCGCGGTTGAACAACATAAAAAGATCACCACGTTAGAAGCAAAGTTTCTTGCGTGGGCGGAATCAAACTTCGATGCGAAGCAAAAGCAAAGGTTAAAGCAAATCGAGTTGCAAGCGCAAGGAGTGCGCGCCGTGATTCGACCTGACGTTAGCAAGCAACTCAACCTCACAGGCCAACAAATCGCGTCATTAGTAGGCAAAGCCAAGTCGACTTACGATACTTCTATGCGCCAGCAGCAAGCGGTGCAACTCGGTAAACCCGACGACGGCTTGGCGAAAACATTGCAAGCGGCAGTGATCGCGGAAAAGAATGGCATCACTGAAAACTTAAAACCCGAGCAACTAAAGAAGCTTGGGGAAATGTTGGGCGAAAGGTTTGATACGATCAGCCTCGATCGAATCTACCCGATGGCGCCGGAGTTAGAGCCTGTTGAGCACTGGATCAATTCAAGTCCGCTGGAACTCGCCAATCTAAGAGGGAAGGTCGTCCTCGTGCACTTCTATGCCTTTCAATGTCATAACTGCCACGCGAACTTCAAGCACTATGACAAGTGGCATGAGAAGTTGCGGGAAAAGGGCGTTGTCGTTTTGGGGATTCAAACACCCGAGACGAGTGCAGAGCGTGACCCCAAGGCTGTAAGGGCAGCAGCGATGGATCGCAATATAAAATACCCGGTCTTAATTGATCTCGAGTCCAAGAATTGGAATGCTTGGGGTAACACCATGTGGCCGACAGTCTACGTTGTGGACAAAAAAGGCTACTTGCGCACGCTTTGGCAAGGCGAGCTAAATTGGCAAGGCGCAACTGTTGACCAGACCATAGAACAGTTGGTTGAGAAACTTATTTTAGAAGACTCGTAGACATCCAATCAATCTTACTTTGTCACACTAATCGCTCGACGAACTAGAGTCGTCGATTCCGTATTCTTTCATTTTTTTATGAAGTGTATTGCGGTTGATCCCCAGTCGGCTGGCGGCCTTCGTTTGAACGTTCCCCGTCTGTTGCAAGACTTGAATAATCAACTCACGTTCAACACGATCCACGACACGAGGATGCAAGTCTTCCGCATCGGCAGGGCTCGTGCGTATCCCTTCGTTAACAAGTTCAGTGGTCAAGGCATCTAGATCCATGGCACGCATTGCTGCGGCGGCTGGCTTGCGACCGTTGCCACGCACATAGTCGGGCAGCAAGTCGACTGTAAGTTCGTCGGTTTCTGCCATGACAACAGCGCGCTCGACATAGTTCTGAAGTTCTCGAACGTTACCAGGCCAGTGGTATTCTTGCAAAACTTGTCGAGCTTCCTCTTGGATGTGAACGACATAGCAGCGGTTTAATTCGCTGTAGTACTTGAGGAAATGCGCGATCAGAAGCGGAATGTCGTCGCGCCGTTTTCGCAGCGGCGGAATTTCGATTGGCACCACGTTTAAACGCCAATACAAGTCTTCGCGAAAGCGTTCGGCATTGATCTCATCCATCAAGTCGCGGTTGCTGGCAGCGATAACTCGCGTATCGACGGAAACGGTTTCGGTATCGCCTACACGCTCAAACTGTTTTTGCTGTAGAACGCGCAGCAGTTTGACTTGCAAGTGCAGGGAGGTGCTGTTGATTTCGTCTAGAAAAATGGTGCCACTATGGGCGGCTTCAAATCGTCCTGCGCGGTTATTCACCGCTCCCGTAAACGCCCCGCGAACGTGGCCGAACAACTCGCTCTCCAGCAAGCTCTCGCTCAACGCCCCACAGTTCACTTTGACGAAGGGGCCACCCGCTCGATTGCTCAGTCGATGGATCGCATTGGCGATCAGTTCTTTACCGGTACCAGTTTCGCCCAAAAGAAGGACCGAGGCGTTGGTTTTGGCGACGCGTCGAGTCAAACGATAGACGTCTGCCATCGCAGCGCTGTTGCCGATAATCCCAGTGATGGGACTTCCCTGATTCGGTTCGTTATCTGATGAGCCGATTCTTGGCATCAGTAGTTTCGCGGTTGAAATGCAACATTGGTTTGGCAGCAAGCACTGGTAGCACTTTTAGCAAAACTGGCTGGAAGTTCTAGTCCGGAGACCGGAAGTTGTGAGGATGTAAATTTCACCGACTTTGGTTTTATGAATTCATACGCCGCCGCGATCAAATTTAATCTGGCGGTTAACAAGGCGTCAGGAACCATTAAAGAGCCAGACCGCCGCCACTAGTCTTGAATTGGATCGGAAAGCAGACCCGTCCAAATAATCCTGTCGGACTGGCTGGGCAATGGAATCCCAGCCGCGCGGTTCATTCGCTCGATCGTATTTTGCATGTAATTTTCAGAATAAGTCAGCGTGCCATACACGATCTGTGGAAAATCGCGCAGGATTAGCTGTTCGCCGCCGGTAACATTGTTCGTCAAGACCGCGATGGGAATCGATGCTGTCGGTGGATAAGCGTTGACGCGTTGAACGATTTGGCTTAGCGACATATCGGAAATCCGATCCACGATAATCACGAATTCAAATGGAATGGCTTTTTGGAGCGAACGGATGGCTTCGCGACCGCTGCTGGCTTCGATCGTTTGAACTCCTAATACGGCGAGTTGATCCATCGCGGTTTGACGCAAGTCACTTGCGCCGCCAATTACTAAGGCTACCGGGTTACCTGCAAAACTGCCTTGGTAGGATCGAGCATTTTTCACTGCTGCGGTGACTAGGGAATTCCCCGCGGTTGATTCTATATCTGAGAGTGCTTCAAGCGCGGCAAAGCGAACAGCTGGAACCGTAGATTTGCTGGCTGAGATAAGCGTTTCAATCAGTTCGTTTTGAAACGCTGGGTTGGAAGCGAGTTTGCCGAGCTGCTGAACCGCACGCAACTGAGCTGCAGGAAGGCTGTTGACGGCGGAAGTTTTATAGACGCTGATCCAGAATGCAACATCGCTTTGCCGAGCTCCAATCAATTCAGATCTGGACTCAAGAGGAGCATCAGTTCGCAAGTCGATAATTTGCAGCAAGTCGACTGATTGAACGAATGCGTAGTCGCGTTGAAGCAATGCCGCTGTCGCCAGTACCGCAGCTTCATCTATTCCCGGCCCCATGTGTAACAGGGAGAAGGCCTTCTCTGCCGCCTTTTGGAGATACCAATCAGCTTCCGGAACGTTAGCCCGAGCCACCGTGGAACGTTCAGGCAAAGTATACCAGACGGGCGTTAACGGCTCCGACGTTGTATCGTAGCGGACTGACTGGGCGTTTCCAAGTTCGTCGCCGATCTGCTTCTGCAGAAACGCTCGCACTTGTGCTTCTGTTGGTTTGGTTCGATTATTCCTAGTAAAAACAGCTTCAATGGCCTGAAGAGTTTTTGCATCCACGTCGGGTGTATAAAGTCCGGCAGCTAGATGTGGCAGCATGCCATAACTTGCAAAAGCACAGCCGGCGTAAAGTAGTCGGTTCCTTCTAGCGGCGTCTCTTGTTGTTATCGAAGCGCTCAGTGCATCATGCCCTGAGCGACCAAAGGAATGAATTAAGTCGACAACGGTGTTGTTAACTGGTGTTGAGCCGTTTCCAACCGATTCGATCAGGCTTTGTAAACCCACACTGCCAGCTTTCTGGATGCGGATGGCACCTGCCTTACGAACCACGGGCGAACTTGCTTGTAAATCCTGTAGTGCAGCGGAGATCGTCTGCGGAGCACGCTGCGCACTTACGACCTCATCCAAGATTTTCCGCGCTATGGCACGCTGTGGGTCGGTTAGTTCGGACTGAACCGCTAAGGCAATCCAGATGTCGGTGCCATACGTTCTTACCAGTTCTGCGGCAGCCCCCGGCGTTTCCAATAAACCGCCAAGCTGATCGATATAGCGGCCGGTCTCTGACCAATTCTCCAAGCGGTTCATCAGAGTAATCGCGCGACCAATCTCTAGCAGCGTATCGGGCGGATCTTCACGCAACATCCGAACGACAATATTGGCGTCCTTTTCTAGCGGCGGCGGATCGGTTGCATTGGCTCCCGTCGCGGCAGCTCCTGGGCCTTCTGCTTCAAAGCCTACGTCGGAATCGCCAAATCCCCCATCTCCGAAACCCGACGCGTCACCAAAGGGGTCGTCTTGGGCGGACGCGGGTGAATTGGGGAAAGTAACGCTGAATTGTACGGCGCTAAACGCAACGACAAGAAACTTGAAGTAATTTTGGATCCGTAACATAGCATCCATCAGAGTGTCTGGATTTGCGGAATTGAACGTTCGGAAGGGACAGGCAAAATGGTGCGGCACAAATCGGGCCGACCAGCAAATTGCCGCTCAAACGTGACCCACGTTCAAGCTATGTCAAATTGTAGTTGCCCAAATCTGGCTTGCTCAATAAATCCTTCCACCGTTGAATCTGTTCAGCGACTTTGGTGGGGTTCGAACTACCCAAAGACTGGTAAGCGCGGACAGCTCCGGCAACACCGAGCGAATTTCGGAGCGTTCCGGCGTCGAGACTGGCGTCAATGCTCCGGAATTCTTCGGGCGTGAGGTCGACCAGCCGCACCCCACGCTGTTTAGCGATTGCGACCAGCGAACCGACATGGTGATGGGCTGTTCGCTGCGGCATGCCTTGCTGAATCATCTGTTCCATCAGGGTCGTTGCATCCAGAAAGCCCTCTTCCAGCCGCGAGGCAATCGAATCTCGCTGAAGCTGCGAATCGTGAACGATTGGTATCGCCAACTGCAGAGCGGCTGTGACCGTGTCGAACGAATCGAACAACGGCGGTTTGTCTTCTTGCAGATCGCGATTGTAAGCTAACGGCAAGGCCTTAATTAGAACTAGCAGCGTATGCAGATTTCCCATCACGCGAGCTGTTTTTCCACGAGTCAGCTCAAGCGTATCGGGGTTGACCTTCTGCGGCATAATCGAGCTGCCGGTGCAGAACTGTTGAGGTAGCTTGATAAAGTTAAACTCAACGGTGGACCAGATAATCCACTCTTCACTCCATGTGCTCAAGTGCTGGGCAATCATGGTCAGAACGAACGCCGCCTCGACTGCAAAGTCACGGTCGCTGCTGATGTCGATACTGTTTGCAGCAATCGCCTGAAAACCTAAATCGGTGGCCGTTTGTCGTCGATCGATTGGTAAGGAGGTACCGGCCACGGCTGCTCCTCCTAGCGGACATTCATTCAATCGTCGACGACAATCGGCCAACCGACTCCGGTCTCGGGCAAATTTTTCGATGTAAGCCAGCCAATAATGCGGTGCAAGTACTGGTTGTGCACGTTGCATATGCGTGTACGCTGGCAACACTACATCGCGGTCCAGCTCGCATCGATGCAGGAATGCTAACTGAAGCTCACGCAATAGTATATCGACTAATTCGATTTGTTCACGTACCCATAGACGTAAGTCGGTACTTATTTGGTCATTGCGACTGCGACCGGTATGCAGCTTTCTTCCGGTGTCTCCCAGGCGATCGATTAACGCCTGTTCGATATGCATATGAATATCTTCCAGTTCCGGCCGAAACTGCATGGCCCCATCGCGGATCTCCTGCTCAATTTCCTTGAGATTTTTCTCGATCGCGGCAAATTCTTCCGATGAGATGATGCTCGTATCTTTCAGCATACGCGCATGCGCAATTGAGCCCCGAATGTCTTGTGCATAGAGCCTATGATCGAAAGAGATGCTCTCGCCGTAAGAAACTAATCTTTGGTCTGTGGCTTGCTGAAAAACGCCGCTGCGCGATGGACTGGACACTAATATTTCCCGTTAGTAAGAATGAGCTATCGTGCAGATCATGCATGAAAATGACAAAATGTTCAATCGGTTTTGTCTAGTTGCAGTACGGAACGCAAATTCTTGTTGCGAAATTGCTTGATCGTAGGTGGGGAAATATTTACGAAATACCAGCGGCCCGGCATGTCAAAATCTGGCAGTGGAATCACGCGCAAAGACGACCTGCCGCCTTCACCGACCGGTGTCAGCATCGCCAGCGATGTACGCACCATATCCACTGTGGCATCCGCAGCGGCTGGTATCACAAGCCACGTCGACAGTTCGCGTTGTGCCGGCGGAGTTGTCAGTACCAATCGACCAAACGGATCAGCAATTATGACCAGAGCGAACTGATCTAGAGAATAGCTTGCGACCTGTTCGAAGGTTCGATTGTTCGTAAGAACGTTAGTGGTAACAAACGGCGTCAGCCCATGTTCCCAGCATTTATTCCAGTCGATCAACAGCGGAAGACTGTATTCGTTCGCTGTTCTTTGCAAGACTACAGGCACCGAGCGTCGCTGTGCAGAGAAGCTTTTGCCCAAAGTATTCAGCGACTTGTCGACGGAAGCGATCAGCTCCAATTGCTCAGTTCGCCGAAGCCGGTTCTCTTCTAGCGCTTTGATTTGAGTAATTTGCGACAGCAGGCCCGTGAGACGCTGCCGGTCGGTGATCGACATATCGATCGGAAGCCGTATCGCCTGATCTTCCAACACGAAACGGTCAGCATATTGCGGTACCGCACGCTGAAAAAATTGTAGCCATGCATTGGCAGTTGCTTCTTCGGTTAGCCATGCAGCCAGTGGAATCGATTCAGGTAGTTCTACTTCCATCGCACTTGCGACTGGCGTGATTGTCGGGAGCGCGTTAGGAGTGGACTTCAATTGTAGACGATAGGGCTCAAGAAGCTGGGCCATGATTGCTTCGACCGACTCTTGCTCGATATCGACTGAAAGTGTTTTGCTCAAGTCGATCGGCGTGTTTAGCATTGCTTGAATGTCCCAGCCGAACCCGATGCCGAAAATACCTTCGAGCGTACTTAGCACATCAGGCAGCGTTTTGTCCTGGATAGCCAAACTTGGGATAATCTTCTGTCTTATATCGTCCCAGACCGGTAGCGGTGCCGCGTCGGGATGGTAATACGTTCCAATTTCGACCTGCTCCGCAACTGCGTTACCGCCGTCGATCTCACTCGGATTCAAAAGATTGGTGTCTGGCAAATTCGACGAGTTGGATAATTCAAAAATAGGTGCGTTCTTGAGAAGTCCCTCAGGGATTCCCTCGTAGGTCATGGCCGAGTTGTTTGACGTGTCACTCTGGGGAACTTCATTCGAATCATATTTCAGCTCGGGCGTTGCGTTTCGAAGGAATTCGGCAAGTGGATCGACCGGAGCCTCCGCGACTATCTCAGTGGAACCATTCGGCGCTGAATCTGGTGTCTCGGCAGGCGTCAACGCAGTCACGTCGTCTGCGGCGGTCACGTTGCCTGGCGTAGGACTCGTGTCGAGGACGGAATCATCTGAAGATTCACCCGGCGCCGAATCACGCTCCGAAACAAACGGGGCCGCGACCACTTCAGAATCGTCTGCTTTAGGAGGTTCTGCGGGCTCTGGTAGGAGGGTAGTGTCGCCACCCGCGGGTGTACGAACCTGTGGGTCTGGTAGAGTCGAGTCTTGTGCAAGCTGCTCGCTCTTATCAGCCACGGAACTCAAAAAGAACCCTAGCAGCAAGATAGAGCCCAAGCAGACGAACGCGGCGACGGAGGCCAGCAGCATGACTTGGCGTTTTTTCGCCGCAGCACTTTGCCAGTCTTCAACAGGAGAAGGTGTTTGCCAGTCATTGGGCACGTCGACGTCCTGCAGGGGCGTCGGTGAATCAAACGGTATAGGTGAACTTAACGTTTCCTCAATATCGTCGTCAAAGGATGTGCGCGGACTGGAAAAATGGGGGAGCCCTGACGAAAGTTCATCCGTCATGTCGTCGTTGAACTCACGTGTTATCGCTTGAGATAATTGTGAGCTGACTGGCTCGCCCGGCTGAGGTACGTTTTGGAGTTCCGGTGGGTGAGCATCGAGTCCTGTCGGATTCAAATCAATCGACGTCATGGCTTGCGAATCCACAGACGGGATCGGCGCAGAACTGCCTTCCTGGCTGAGAGCGGGGATCGCAACCATATGCTTACATCGCGGACAACTCACCAGTTGGCCACGCAATTTTTCGGAGCGAATTACCAGTTTTCCGCCGCAACTGGTGCAGGGGACTCGAATCGGGGTCAAGCGATTGCCTACAAAATGAAGAGGAATGGAACGCTTCTATTGTACGCCGCAGATTTTGCCTCGCGATCTGCCAAGGTGCGGTTTTGCCGATTACTTCCGATTATTTGGTACTTGCTCGCTGCAATTACTTCTATATCGTGAATCATATAGTCACTTTCCGAAGCGAAGAAAAATAGAACTAGATTTCCTCGCAGCCTTTTCCGGTTGTAACGATATGATGTCATCTGACATTTCGCAGAGCAGTCGCATTCGTTCGGACTCGCTGCAAAAATAAACAACTAAAACAGTTCGATATCGATTCGGATTATCAAGCCGCAGTAGCGGTAACGACACAATTGCGAGGACTGTTTCGGACAGAAGATGCGACTCATGGGGCAACCGTCACGCCTGAAAAAGCTCGTTCGATTCTTTGCTTACGTCTGGGCTTCACCTTGGACGCTGTTCGCACTCTCGCTTGGCTGGATAGCCAGTTTCTGGGGGGCGCGGTTCGAACGGTTGGGACCAATTCTGATTTGTTATGATGGACCGATCAAGCGGCTGCTGTCGCTTGCTCCCATCCACGGCGGAGCTGCAGCGATGACTTTCGGGCATGTCGTGCTGGCAAAAGATCGCAACGAAGCCTTACGCACCTATGCGCATGAGATGGTCCACGTTAAACAATACGAACGATGGGGAATCTTCTTCATTCCCGCCTACGTGATCGCATCCGTCGCACTTTTCCTCATGCGAAAAGACGCATATCTCTGCAACCCTTTCGAGCGCGAGGCTTACGCTGCAGACCAGAAGCGTTCTGGGGCAACGCGAAGATTTGAGTAACTGGTAAGAACCGAACCGCTTAGCTTTCAATCATGGCTGATGAATTTCGATTCACAATCACTTCCCAGTGCTGGCGGTAGGTGTGAATGGTCGAGCGCAAGCGTTCGTTCGTGTCATCCCAGCACGTAAGGCCGAGAAGATAGTTCAGTCGGCGGCGTCCCTCATCGTCGCGTGGTAAATCAGAATCACTAGACTTGCGCGATAACTGGAAGGCCATGTCCAAGCGACGTAATGCCAAGTCGGCACGATGTAGCTCTCCACCAGATTTCAGCGATCGAAGCGTATCTTCAGCAGCTTTTCCGCCGGGATCAAAATCGAGTAGGTGCGAAACTGCGAAAGCTAAATCTCGAAGGTGGCCCAATGTATGCCGATCTTCTTCCTCCACGCGAGTCAGCAGAGCTGAAACCATTTGAGAATACGCCTGCCATTCTTGTTTCTTGAGAATGCTTGCTACGCATTTGCCGACGTGCTTCCCAAACTTAACATCTCCGGCAAGCACGCGTAGCGATGCCAATTGGGTCTTATCCTGAATGGACGCAGTGCCGTTGTTCAAGACCTGGATAAGGTCATCGAAGTTGATGGCTAGATGAGACTTGCCTTGCATTGGCCCCCACCGCAAATAAGCGTCGTACAGTCTCTCGCCGGCTGATTGCCGCTGAATATTTTGCAATAAGGTTTGTCCGAGTCGGTCGAACAGATGCTGCGGCAACTGGCTGCTTTCATGAAAGTTTACGGGAGTCGTGTTCTCGTATACCAATAACATAGTCAAAGTATCGCGATAACCAAGTTGTTGGTCTCCATAACGATCGATTGCAAATAAGGCGAATCGGTCTTTTGGCGCAGGAGGTTTTTCCCGTTGCCCGATTACCGGCGGTGAAAAAGCATCGCGCATCGTCTGTTGCACGATGGTATCGGCAATTTCACTGAGCGCTTGCTGCGTTTCGCATACGTCAGATTTATTAAGAAGATCGCGGATACCAATACGCAATTGAAACGAACGCTTAAATTCGCCAATCGCGGTGTCGCTGTCTTCTCCAAAATGCCATTTCGCATAAGTTTCATGAAGCTCTTTCGGAGCAGGTAGTCGTCCAAGCAGCAACGAATCGATCAACTCATCCAGCATCCCCGGCGTCTGGGTCAGTTGGCTTGTTAAGTATGGACTTGCAGCACACAGCTTTACTACGGCATTCATCGTCGCTTGATTTTCGGCGAACAACTGCCATAGCACACGCTTGCCCCCAATTGATTGCGTGATTCGATTGAGGTTATGTAAGGTGGTCATCGGTGCTGGAGTTTTCGCGACTGCCTCGAGGAGCGAGGGCGCTATGGCTGCTAGCTGATGACGGCAACGTCGGGTAGAAAGTATCGACACCTCTTCCTGGCTCATGTCGTTCAGCAGATCATAAGCAGTCTGTGGATCGCTCAGCTTGTACTTTCGCAACACGTGGGCAACCCACGCACGTGGTGGCGAGGGGTCCAGCACAAGGTCCGATTCTTCGGTTGGCCAATAGTCATTCTCTTTGTCTTTGGCTCGCAGAATGTCAAACGCGTGACTTTTTACCATATCGAACGACGCAGCCGATTGTTGTCGGCGGTGATGGTATCGTCCTTCTTTACTTGGCCGCAGGTCAAGCCGGCTGGCGAGCATCTGAGATGAAAGCTTCTGTAGATTGTCGTAGAGTGCTGCCGCGTGAAACTCGCTCAACAAAGCCGCGCTTTCCAAGCGAGTGATTGCTTCGAACGTATTGCGGGTCCTAAGCGCTTCGTCTTGAAAGCCATGTGTCAGTTGCAGAATTTGCACAGTCCGCGTGATCAACTGTACTCCCTGTTCAGGATCGGAAGGATCCCACCGCAGTAAATCTTTCCCAAGCAACTGTCGCAATACTTTGCGTTTTAAGATCGCCGTCCCAGCGATGTCTGCGTCGACAATGTAGCGACGATAAATCCATGACTGCAGCGCTTGTATAAAAGCCTGACCGGCCAGCATATCTCCAGCGATAGGTCGAGCCCGAATGAAAGCTTGTCGCTGCCACGTGCGTCCAGTTGATTCGTAGCTGCGAATCGTGCTCAAGGTATCGCGAACGACAAAGTTTCCTTGAACCGACGAATCATCGATCCATTTAACCACGAACAATGGCTTGTCAGCCGTTCCACCGTTTAACGAATCGACAAACTCGTGCGCAAACCTTTCAAAGAACTGCCGATTACTGATCGACCGCGACGCGTTTGTTTTTCCATCACAGTTAGCAACCACCATCAACGATAGTGGAGTCTCAAAACACAACTCTTGGCCGCCAAGCTCCGCCAGCGCCAAAAGGCTGATTGACGCGGGAAGATCGTTCTCACGACAAGGTTGACCAAACTTTCGAACCAACTGATCAAAACACGCCTGGAAGAGCGGCCGCAAGGTAGCTTCAGCGGCGTTCGAGATTCGAAGCAGCGTCTCTTCAATTGGAACGTTCTGCCAGAAATGATCGATCGCGATATCGATGATACGGCTGCGTAGGACTCGTTGCAGGGCTCGCTGTTGCTGACTTCGTCCCTGATCAGAATTGATGATCGATGCCACAGAGCACTTTAAAGCCTGGAACTTGTCTTCGTCCGAACATTCTGCGGCCTCAAAGTCCAGTACTGCTGACCCAGTGATCAACCACTGACGAGGCTCGGACCCGAGATCCAAGGCGCGAAGCAACCTGGGAAGAGCATCTCGCTTTTCTACAAGCGATGAGACTCGGTCGGAGTCGAGTGATTGCTGTGCCAGAAAGTCACATAAACTGCTCAGCGAACCCAACGAATCGCTCAGCAATCGCAACTGTTCCGGCAGGGCTGCACATAGACTGTCCAAAAAGCCAACGGGAAACGGTAGCTCCGCTAGACCATGCAAGATTGCTTCGCCTTTCGGCAAGTCAATAATTCCCGCGCGTCGTAGCCAGTCGTGTTTGTTCATCGAATTTTGGAAAGTTACGCTGATCCAACTACCAAACCATTGGTAACCACGCTACTGCTCACGAGTCATCTAAGCGATCTGCAGGAATATCCGACCGATTGTAATCCATAATGGAATCGTAATCAGTCCGATAAGGGACGTCCCTAGTACGATTCGTAAGGATGTGTCGATGTCACCACCGTAAAGTCGCGTCATGACAATCGGGAAAGTTGCAACCGGCATCGCTGCCTGCAACAGTAGCACTTGGTCTAACGCAGGAGTCATTGGCAAATATCGCGCCATCCCCAAGAATAGAACTGGCAGAATCCCGATGCGGACTATTGTCGCCAGCCCCAAAATAGACACCTTCTGTCGCCATTGGACGGTCGGAAGATGCTCGGCGATAATAGCCCCTCCCAAAAGCAGTCCTGCCGGAATCGCACACACGCCCAGCAGTTCCGCGGCTTGCATGATCGGTTTTGGAATAATGCCGCCCCACTGCATCTGCTGCAGGAAAAGTCCGATCGCCATCGTCCAGAGAGGTAGCGACGTTGCCAGTCGTTTTAGGCCGCGCCCGAACTCTCCACTGATCACGAGTAAACCGACACTCCAGAGGGCAATGTCGACACCTATGTTATGAACCAATGTTGGGTTAAAAGCAGCGGGAAAAAATTGTTCAGAAAGTGGCAATGGAATGTAGCCGTAGTTCGCAATGCCTGTTGTTAAGGCAAACGTACGCTGCACAATTGGGCTAGTAATGCCAAAGAAAGGCCCAATGGTACGGATAACCGCCCAGGCAATACAGAAGCCGGTGCAGGTCGTTACAAATCCAATAAAGGGAGGGTACCAAATCTCATTGACCGATCCGAGAGGCGGACCGCTGACAATCTTCGTCATGAAATATGCGGGGAAGAAAACGTTCGCAATCAGCGCCGCCAGCGACTTGTCGACATGCCGGTCCAACCAGCCAAACCAGACTGCCAATGCACCGGAAAACATAACCAAGAAAACGCCGAGAACCCGTGAGGCGATGGGCAGCAAATCGGCAAAAGTCATGGTGTATGGCTGGAGGGCTTTTTGAGAGCGGTGCCCGCTAGCACTTACTCGCTTGCAGACGAAGGCTCTGTTTTACTTGCCTTGGTGTGATCTGCAAGAGCGGCTTCAACTCTCGCAAGAACTTCAGGCGTCGGCGGCGATGAAATTGTGGCGGCTGTCTCGCGGATTTGTTCCGCTGTTTTTGCGCCACAAAGTACACTGCCGACAAAAGGCTGCGAAGCGGTCCAGGCCAGCACCAGCTGCGAAACTTGCCAACCACTCTCGCTTGCAATCTGTCGTAGTTTGTCAAGCAAGTCTTGGGCATTCTCCCAAGCAGCACCTGTGTAGATTTCGTAGGTAAGCCGGCGGTCGCCCGGATTAAAACGATGGCTGCGGCGCATCTTGCCTGCTAGCAGTCCCTTCATTAATGCCCAGTAAGCGACGTACGATACCTCATGCTTTTCCAAGTACGGGACAAAACTTTGATAGGTGTCTTGCTGTAACATGTTCAGCGGTAACTGGACTGCACAAGGCTGGATCACACTGGAAAAACGCTCCACGTCTGCGGGGCCTACATTGGAAACACCAACGTACCGAACTTTACCCGCTCGGACTAACTCTGCTAAAGCCGCCGCGCTGTCCTCAATAGGCGTCGTGCCATCCACACAGTGCAGGTACAGCAAGTCGAGTTGCTGACAACCCAGCCGCTGCAAAATCTCTTCGCAGTGCTTTGTGAGCGTTTCAGGACGAGAATCCTGTTGTCGCGTCCCATCAGGAAGATAATACATTCCTACTTTCGACGCTAATACAACTCGAGAGTAATCTCCGTTGAGGGCGGTGCGAAGTATTCTGTCGCTGCGGCCATCAATTCCGTAACTGTAGGCTGTGTCGATATGGTTGATACCGCTTTCGAGCGCTGCGAGAATGGTCGCGATACTCGAACTATCCGAAACACCCAAAGATGTCATACCGGCGATCGGCCACAAACCAAGAGCTATAGAGCTGACGTAAAGATCACTCTGTCCAAGACGTCGATTTTTTAGCATAGGGTTAGGCAGGAGTACAAAGGAGAAGGATCCTCGAAAGACGGACAACGGTTCAGGAAGAATCCTTATCGTATGGAAGAACACCTCCGTCGGGTCTTCATTGCGACACAATAGAATCTAGTTCGGGGCGAAGTTCTATAGCTGAACACACGAACGAAACACCGCCGTACCAGTTTTTTTTCGCCTCGCACTAAACATGTGCATACTGCCGTCGATCAAGACTCTTGTAACCGCGGCGTCCCGCAATCCAAAAGGAGCAGGGTAGTGGTCGAATGTATACTTGCGACGCCCGAGTGAGTGGGTTCAACAACTTCAAAGCGACGTTTAGTCTCCGCTTGGTGGTCCCTTCACGAACCCCCAGGCTTCGCGTGCGACATAGAGTTCCTGTAGTTTATGGTTGGCAATTGGTTGCAGCGGTCCAAGCCCCTGAGCCAACAAGATCGTCCTGCAGTAGGCGTCCAACACTTCGGTCCACCAAAACGCATGCTCCAGTTGGGCCGCATAACTAACGGTTCCGTGGTTGGCTAAAATGAGGGCGTTTGCTAGTCGAAGATAGGGTTGCACCGAAGTAGCGAATGCGCTAGTTCCCGGGGTTTCATACGGTGTGATTCTCACATCTCCCAGAAACATTTCAACTTCCGGCGAAATGCCTCGTGGTAATTCCGTGTGCGTAAAGGCAAAGGCCGTTGCATGAGGCGGGTGGCAGTGGACGACAGCGCGAATATCAGGCCGGCCTAGGTAGATCGACAGATGCAGCAACGCTTCGCTGCTGCGTCGCTTCGTACCAGAAATCCGTTCTCCTTGCATATCGATGGTTACGATGTCGTCTGCGTTGAGACTCCCTTTAGATTGCATCGTCGGCGTACAAAGGACAGCGTTTTCTCCAATGCGTAAGCTTATGTTGCCATCATTTCCAGCAACGAATCCACGTTGATAAAGTCGCGCGCCGATCTCGCAGATGTTTCGCTTGGCAAGTTCAATATCGTCATGTGACATTTCATGCATCGCAGTTGAACCCAAGCTCTTGAAAGTATCACCGTACTGGCGTCAGGCCCAAAGCACGTCGCAGTGTCCCGATTTGACCAGCATGAAGCATTTCGTGAAGCGGGCAGAACAAGATCGCACCCAGTTTTCGCGCATAACCAGCATACGGCATATCAATAGGTTCCCAAAGAGTTGCGGCGTCTAGTTGACCGACAACAGTTAAGGATTCATCGTAGATCGCCTTGGCTGCCGCAAGCAATTCGGCTTGGGAGATCGTAGTTGACACGATAGACGCCGGGTCAGTTCCTTTCGCAAACTTTTTGCGGAAGGGGCTCGGCATCAGAAGAGTATCGTTTTCTGCTCGACCTCGCTGTCGAAAAAGCAACAAACCATATTGCGCGACAGTCAGATGTCCAACTTGCCATGCGATGTTGGATACGCAACCATCAGGAATCGTGAACCACTCGCTCGCTGGAACGTTTTCCAAGAGCCCAAGCAAATACTCTCGTGCAAACTTGATCTGTTCAATCGCCGAATCGCGACTGGCTAGAATCTGATCCTTTGTAAGTTCTCGATCTTCGCTCATGGTAAGTCGTTCGCAAACCTTTACAGTAACTAATCGGTGTTCGTTGAATAAATTTTCGGCTAACTCGGCGGCAGTTTTGTGCCGGCTTTAGTCGGCCACCCACCAGGCCCCGCAAGTGACAGTTTCAGGTTAAGTGGCAGTCGGTGTTCATTACTAGAAGGATTGCATAAATTTAGATTCGTTTGAGGATATAAACGATATCCTCGGTCCAGTCGTCGATTTCAATTGGGTCTTGGATGCTGTACCGGAAATCGTATGTATCTTCTATTCGCCAAGACGGGCAGGCGCTGATCAACGTCTGGAATTGTTTGGCCGTGTACGATCGCAACACCAAGCAATCTTCAATGCGGGTCTGGCCACTTGGTTGAAAAATATCGAATCGCATATTGTAACGTTCGACGCGTTTCTTGCGATCCTTGTCGCGCGGCCACATCTGTGTGTTGACCATCAAGTGTCCGCGCCGCGCTGACCAACTTTCTTCTTCGGTTTGCTCACCTTTGTTAGGAGTCAAGTGGAGGCCTAGCGCGTAGATGCCTCCGGGGCGGACTGCGTTTGCGAGGCTCTCAAAATGTGCGATCGCGGCCTTCTCACTGCTTAGATGGCGAAAAGAGTTAATTGTGTTGAATGCGGCGTCGTAGGGGTTGTCGACAGAAAAATCGCACATATCGGCGACCCAACCAGTTTCTGGCAGTTTATTTTTCTTTAGTCGGCTATTGCAATATTTGATAGCTTTTTCGTTGAGGTCCAGACCAGCGGCATGGCAGCCAGATTTAGCCATACGAAAAAGCAGGCGGCCCGTGCCACAAGCGGGCTCCAAAAGTCGTATTTTTGCGCGGTCGGGCATCTTTTTGCCCCAATCCACATGCTTTTCTATAGCAGCATTCAAAAAATGGTATTCGCTGGACCAATCCGATCCGAAGACTAAGTCGTAGTAGATGGGGAAATCGTAGATGCTACCTTCGACGACTTGCATTAAAATTGTCGCTTCTATTAACGGTACGGCTGTGCAGCTCTAAAATGAGATTACGGCCAATTGGTGATGGATCGCACAGGACAAAAAGTCCGAATGCGTTTAGCATGGTTTCCAATCTCAAGATTGAAAATGGGGGATTGCAGAAATGATGCTAATGGTAGGCTGCGCAATCAAAATCAACGCTCGTACCCATTTTCAAGAAGTTCAACGGGTTTCGATGCCATAGTGGTGATTGGCATGCAGAGGCTGGCCAGCAGTGGAGCTAGCCGGGTCTTCGCTCACATAGCAAACGAATAAACTATGATTCAACGACGTTTTTTATGGCTGACGGCAACGATTCTGGTCGTCAGTAGCCTGACCGCGACTTCTCTTTACGCTCAGAAGCCCAGCAAGTCGCTGGGTGGGGAACTTGGTGGTACTTCGGGCGGAGGCTTCTCGGCTCTTCCTCGTCTGGGTTCGCCCAGTAGCTTGTCGAGCCCCTATCGGTTCGAAGCGACTTACGAAGTTGAGCAGGCTGGACAGCGCGGTCGCTTGCATGTCAAAGCGGTCCTGGAAGATGGCTATTACATCTCTTCGACGACACAACCAAAATCAGGTCCCACGCCAACTTTTATATCCAGCGAGACACCAGGCGTCGCAATTACAGGTCCGTTCACTCCAGATCGCGATCCAAAATTAGCATTTGATCTGGAAGGGTTCGAAGGGATCCGGGTCGAGAAATTCTATAACGAAGTTACCTGGTCGGCCCCCATCACTTTCAGTCAACAAGTGACAGACGGAGAG
This sequence comes from Njordella aestuarii, assembly GCF_056494165.1. Classification (NCBI taxonomy): domain Bacteria; kingdom Pseudomonadati; phylum Planctomycetota; class Planctomycetia; order Pirellulales; family Pirellulaceae; genus Njordella; species Njordella aestuarii. Next base: position 6,312,351 of record NZ_CM151397.1, on the reverse strand, counting down.
CAGACCATACAGCTAAAGATCGATGGCCAAGTCTGTCGCAATGCGTGTATACCAATAATCGGCGAGAAAGCCGAAGCCAAATTCACCGGCTTCTATGCAGTCGAAAAGCCATCGGGAGCACCCTATCGCGACCCATTGGGACACGTCACTTGGACTGTCCAATTGAATAAATCAGTGGTTGCACCCGGTGAGGTTGCGGAAATCCAGATAACCGGAACACCTGATGAAGGATACCACTTGTATCCCGTCCAGGTAGATGATCCGGAAGTCGAACAACGAACACTCGTCGCGCTGACTCAAAAGGGTACGCTGTCGGTTGAACAACCCACGGCGTCGTCACAGCCTGTAACGGTAGAGCTTATTCAAGGTTCACTTTCGACGACTTACCATATAGGCCCCGTCACGTGGACAATCCCTCTAACAGTCAATCCGGACAAACCCGAGGGCGTGTATCCAGTCTCCGGCGTGGTCGGTTATCAGGCTTGTACTGAAGACAGTTGCGACCAACCGCTTGCCTTGCGATTCACGGGAGAATTGAACGTTGGTGCAGGGGCTAGCGGTGATGCCAAACCGCAACCCCTGGCCTTGACTTCGGTAAGCTATGACGTTGCCAAACAGGCCCATCAATCCGGTGCATGGGATACCGGCGTACCGGCTAGAACTTACCAGACAATGGCGTTCATCCCATTAATCAGCTATTTTGCGTTAGCGGTGTTGGGAGGGCTGATCTTAAACTTCATGCCCTGCGTTTTGCCGGTCATCGGGTTGAAAGTCATGAGCTTCGTCGGTGAGTCTGGTGGCAACATGCGGCGAAGTTCGGCTTTAAACCTCTGGTACTCAGCGGGCTTAATCGCTGTCTTCATGCTTCTCGCAATCGCGACCATCTTTCTGCAGACGATTTATGGTGTAACGCTTGGTTGGGGGCAACAGTTCCAAGTCTTCGGATTACGGGTCGGCATCATTGTCTTGCTGTTCGCGATGGCACTCAGCTTCCTTGGCGTTTGGGAAATTCCTATTCCTGGATTCGCGACCAGTGGCCAGTCGGTAGACCTTTCGCAAAAGGAAGGTGCGTTGGGAGCATTTTCAAAGGGCGTGATCACGACCATTGTTGCCACGCCATGCAGCGGTCCATTTCTGGGGGCTGTTTTTGCACTGTCACTTACACAACCGCCCTGGGTTATTTTGCTGATGTATTTGGGTGTTGGGCTCGGGATGGCGTCGCCGTATCTGGCGATTGCTGCGTATCCACAGACCTTGCGGTTCCTACCCAAGCCAGGAGCGTGGATGGAGACTTTGAAGCAAGTCTTGGCCTTCCCTTTGTTACTTTCAGTCGTCTGGTTTATGACCACCGTCGAAGCAGATTACCGCATTGCGGTGCTGTCGCTCTTAGTCTTTGTTGGGTTTGGTTGTTGGCTAATTGGTAAAGTGCCAATGTATGCGGAAATAGATTCCAAGGTGAAAGCTTGGGGGGCGGCTATCGCTGTCTCTGTCCTTGCTGGCTGGTTTTCGTTTACCTACCTGGGGCCCCGAGAGCATCTGATTGACTGGAAGCCCTACAACGAAACCGAGCTAAAACAAATCGTCGCCAGTGGCCAACCGGTCATGATCGATTTTACAGCTTCGTGGTGTACCACATGCCAGGTGAACTTGATTCAAGCCATTGAAACTCAAGAAGTTGCTGACGCGATTAAAACGTACAATGTCGTGCCAATGATCGCAGATTGGTCGGATCGCAACGAGATGATTGCCCGAAAACTTCAGCAACTGAACAGCAATTCGATACCAGTGTTAGCAATCTATCCTGCAGGGCTTAATTCCGCCCCGATTGTGCTTAAAGACGTTTTGCTAAAGGGCATGGTTGTTGATGCATTGCAGCAGGCGGCAAAAGAAGGGAGCAATCTCCAGACTAACGACGGTAAAACACAGCCGGCGAAACTGACGATTCCTGCCAGCGGTTCTGATCAGCCAAGCATATCTCAGGCAGCTATTCCCGCGAAAAAGGAAATGCTATCAGGCTCAGCGAGCCTGTTGCGGGAAAAAGAAACCTCGCTTCGGTAGTCTTGCGCTGCTAGGATAGTTTTGGTATGCGCTTTGTTCGTTAGTAGTCGAACTGCCAACACTGTTCATACCGGCACTTATCCGAAAGAGATCAAGATGCGTTTCTCAAAGAAAATGCGGTTACTAACCTTAAGCCTTGCACTGTCCGGGGCCGTCGCAGCAGAGCGATTTGCCATAGCTGAAAATTCGTCGAGCTCGAGCAGTCCATCTAGTGAGAAAGCTGCAGCGGAAAAGCCCGTTAAGAAAACGAGCGACGCTTCTGCGGTTGTCGACAAGAAGGTTCGCAGCAAAAGTGACATCACTTTTGACGACTTGGCATTCGACATCGAGAAGGATGGGAAATTCGAAGAGGAAATGCTAACGCCGGATATCAAGGAGCTTGATAAGAAGAACATCAAGTTGCGCGGCTATATCCTACCTACTTCAGTTTTTCAACAAAAGGGAATCAAGCAGTTCGTGCTGGTACGGGACAATCAAGAATGCTGTTTCGGACCAGGTGCGGCCATCTACGATTGTGTGATTGTCGAAATGGACGAAGGTAAAACAACCGATTTCTCCGTGCGGGTGGTCACGGTGACCGGCAAGTTCAATCTTGATACTCAGACCTACGTTTATCCCGACGGCAAGCACTTTGCGATCTACAAAATGAAGGCCACCGCAGTCGAGTAATTGGCTGGCTATTTTAGCTCTTTGAGATGAGCATACAGGTCTGACAACTGATCACTGGTCCAACCTTGTAGCAGGTTGGCTGGCATCAGCGACGTTTCCGATTCGGCTTTCTCATCGATATCTACTGCCTTAATTTCTCGCGTCGTTCCATCGGCAAGCTTAAGCTTGAGAAGTTCCTCTGACTCCTCTTCAATCATTCCAACGAATACATCTCCGTTGGTGGTCAAGACTTTAGTTGCACGGAATCGGTCTGAAATATCGCGGTCCGGTTCATAGATTGCACGAAACAAATCTTCATAAGAGAATCGTCGCGTCGACCCTGTAAGACTCGGGCCAACCGCCTGGGCGCTATTGTGGCACTGCACGCACTGGCCTCGCTGGAAGAGCGCTGCGCCACGATTAGAATCGCCACTGCGCGATTGAGAGGCTTTGACTAAATCAATCCAGGCGGCGGGTGGTCTATTGAGTTCTTCCCATTGTGCGAGAACTGCTTCGCCTTTCAGACTGTTGTTGAAGAAAGCGGCCCATGTGGTCCACGGATCGCGAGCGCTGGGGACGTTGCTGATTTTGAGTTGAGTGGCAACGTTCCGCAATCGTCCGGCTAACTGATTAAGGTCCACGCCTTCGATCGGAGAGCTATGGTTGGCGGCGGCGAGCAATGCAATTACGTTGAATTCAGATTCAGCATTTCCGATCGGTAGTTTTCGAAGGCCTGACCAACCGAATTGCCGAAGCAATCTTTCCGAGCTGGCTGTTGCGTTTAGAAGGACGTTGTAGTCGGCGGTTGTTGGAGTTTTTGCCAGAATTTCAAGCACGATCGCGGTGTCGGAATCAAATCGCTGGCGAGAGGTCGTTTGATCCGTTTTGTCTTGCACGGGACTGTCAATTACGTTCATCGCGATCATTCGCATTTGATTTGCAAGCTCAGGTGCGATTGAAAATCGGCCCGCAATCTTGACTTGGCTAGTGGTCCACTGCTGGGGCTCGGAGGCGAGCATTTGTTTGGTGACAGCGGTGGCCGCCTCACGTTGTTGGGCCAACGGAAGCCAGCTTACCCAGTCAAGTGAAACGGATGCCGTGGTGCCGAGATTTGAAATTAGGCTTGGCACAAAACGCGAATCAGAACCCGAGAGCGCTTCAAGCAGTTGTTGTTGGCGAGTTGACCAGCGTGTATCGGTCGGTAAGTCACGAGCAGCAATCTTTTCATGAACGCCTGCATACGCTTGAGCGATCTTCAGGCTCTGATTTGGAGTTGGCTTGAAACCACAAGCAGCAATCACGCACAAAACATTAACATCAGCAGTAGGATGAGTTTCAAGATCGATCTGCGCCAACAAGCGATCGAGAATATTCGATGCGTCCGGATGAAACGACGCGACAGTCCGTATGGCTTCTGCTTCGATTGTCGGCCAACCACTTTGACGTGAAAACTCCGCAGCATTCAGACAATACGCGCTCCAACCGGCACGCAGAGCTGGATCAATCAACTTAAATCGCTGGCTCATATATCCATCTAGAATCGAGGCGTTCTCAGGATTTCGATCAGAAGGAATCGACTGCCTCGAGTCGGAGAGGCTGGTCTGGGCAAAGCACAGGGCCGCTAGAATTTCGACAGGATCGGATTTGTGTTTTCCGCTGCGAATTGACTGAGCCAAGCGGTCAAAAGCTTCAGCATCGATCTTCAAGCCTTGCCGATAGTCGCTCTGGCTTTTCTCATAGATTGCCCGCGCAAGATCACGTGAGAATTCGGGGGGATTTTTGGATGACGCGTTAGTTTGGCGAGCATAGGCCCAGACTTCAAGCTGTTTCAAGGAGCGTTCCGCTTGGACATCAAGCTCGACAATTTCCTGAGTGGGCGTACAAATCCACTGGCGCAAGCCGAGCGCCTCCCAGCGAGCACGCTGCGCATAACATCCTAACGCAGTCGCCCAGTTGGAGGAAACAGCGGTGAGTTTAGCAGCCGATTGGCCTATTGAAGCTTGATAGATCGCTTCGATTTCTTGTTGCGTTCCATCGATTTGTCCCCGCCCGAGGGCGTACCATGCAGCCGCTCGGGTGGTATCGTTTTCGTCTTGGCTAGCCGGTATCAGTTTGGCCGCAGGAACTATCGTCCGAGTGTATACCAAAAGTTGCGCGGCACGCATTCGCAAGTCACTTGAAGCAATCGGCGACTCCGGTGGAATCCCCGTAATTTCAAGCTCACCAGATAATACATCCATCAAAGAGGGGGTCGTTTCTGCATCGATGTTGGGTAGCCACTGTGCGAGCGACCATGCTTCCCAGGGGCATGGCTGAGTCAAAACGGTACGCAGCTTGTTTGCCGTTTCAGTCGATATCGATTCGGACGATGCTGCGTCCGACGTAGAAGTAAACTGAATGCTGGAAGCGATGGTGACGAGCCGATTGTCAGAGTTTTGTTCATCGGCGACGGCTGTTTGTCGATTTGAATCTCCAGTGTTGGTCGACACAGCTTGGGTGATCAAATGTTCGTCAGAATTCCGTATCGTCGATGTTGCTGTATCAAGACTCGAACGCTTAGAAAGTCGGTAGATCGTTCCGTTCGTTCCTCGTCCACCTGTAACGACCAAGAGATCGCCTTCTTTCGTAACACAAACATCCGTCGGAGCAAAACCTGCCGTCCCGCTCGGCTCCAGGATCACTTCCCACTTGCATTGTCCATTCGTGCGAACTGTACGTTTGGAAGCATCTGCAGGTGATGCTGTCGTTTCAGGGAATATGGCGATGACGCGGCCGAATGTCCAGTCAAGCGCAATAACGGCATTGCGAAACCGATCGCCCAGTGCATCATGCTGGTACACGCAAACACCGGTCGGAGAACCTCGGCCAAGGCTTGCAAGATTAAGCGGCATCGTGAGTCGGACATCGTCGTCGGTCCATGCGGGCGAGACCCAGCCAGCATCGCTGCCAGGACTCATAACCAGAACTCGAGTGGGTTTATACGCTGGCAAGGACGATTCTCGCTCTTCGTCACTATCATACGTGACCAATTCGCCGTTAGGTAAAAAGTCGAAATCGTAAGTGTTTCGCAGACCATGAGCCCAGACCGAGCGAGTTTTAAAATCGGGGCTGATCCGCAAGATCATACCGGCCTTGGGTTCCAAGACGGGCGATGCGGCGTCATTTAGCAGCGGTTGTACTTGAGCGTTGGAGAAGTTGCCAGTTGTCAAATACCAGTAACCATCTGGACCGCGACGGATAGCGTGAGCATCGTGTTCGCCACCAGTGGGCAACTTTAGCACTGATTCCGGCCTGCCATCGCCGCGTAAATCATTATTACTGTCGATCGAGCGCCAGAGTGCGCCGTCGGTTACATAGTATAGAATGTTGCCTTCCCGCCACATCCCCTGTGCGCCTTGTTGAACCGATACCCAAGTGACTGCGCTGTCATAGCGACCGTCGCCTTCTTTATCAATCAGCGTTCGAATATATCCGGGACCGGAAACGACCGGGCGACCTTCGCTGTCCGTCGTCATCGAGAAAGCGTCATGGGCAAGCGAATCATCGGCAGCGACCGTGCAGACTAAATCGGCAACCACTCGCATCTCGGACGCTCTAACCGGTGCTTCGGCGTTCGCCAAACAATTGGATGCATTGGCCATTGTGAGCATCCAGCAGATGATGGGTAGGCTGAACTCTACTCGAAAGAGTCGTGCTGATGGCCGCAAGTCAGTTGAGACGGAGCGGGGGGCGTCTGATACGGTGCGAGCGTTATCAAACTTCTGAAGAGGCCTGCACCAGAGTCGGGGAGTGCGAAATTTAAAGTTCCGAAGTATCAACAGATAGAGCACGGATTCCGTCCCCCTGAAAGCAAATAAATGGTCACATCAGTGCGTTCTGTGGTTTACAACATTTTCGAAGCCTTGCCTAGTTCGGGTTGTAAAGACGCTCGGGTTTGGCTCACATCTTTAGCGGAACTTGCTAGCCTGTTGAAGAAAGCACTTAGGTGCTGAATAGCTAGCCCTATTGATGAGGGCTCGACGGGAGAGTTGGAAGCTGGCTCGCAACTTCTCCCAAAGAATGGTATTCGACAAGATCAGTCGAAGATCATTTTCCGTCGCAATCCAAAGCCACTACTTGGCAGATGCAAATCGCTTGGAAACAGCGTCCCAGTTGACTACGTTCCAGAATGCGGCGATGTAATCAGGGCGTCGGTTTTGATAGTTTAGGTAATATGCGTGTTCCCACACGTCTAGGCCCAGAATCGGTGTTCCGGAGATACCTGCGATCTTTTCTCCCATCAACGGCGAGTCCTGATTCGCTGTCGAGCCAACCGCTAAACCGCCATCTTTGACGTAAAGCCACGCCCAACCAGACCCAAAACGCGTCGCAGCAGCATTGGCAAACTTTTCCTTGAATGCATCAAAGCTTCCAAATGCTTTGTCAATCGCCGCCGCCAATTCGCCGCTCGGTGTGCCTCCAGCGCTAGGACCCATTACTGTCCAAAACAGCGAATGGTTGGCGTGGCCGCCTCCGTTATTGCGAATTGCAGCCAGTTTGTCTTGCGGAGCAGAGTCCAGTTTTGCCATGACTTCCTCGATGGACATTGATTCCATCGGCGTGCCGGCTACCGCCTCATTCAGCTTGGTAACGTACGCTTGATGGTGTTTTCCATGATGTATTTCCATGGTTTTAGCGTCAATGTGCGGTTGCAATGCTTCTTTTGCGTAAGGCAGTTCTGGTAGTGTAAACGCCATGTTTTTAATCTCCCGAGGTAGTGCCAGCCTGATATTTTGGTGGCTGATCAAAGTGAACGTGCGAACTAACTGCTTTATAGATCTGCAAGCAAGATGCCAGGTCGCACTGCAATACCGTCGGTATCGCAGATATAAAGAATCGCAGCTTTGCGATAGATCGCCAAGACCCCATTACCAAGACCTGAGTGCCAGGGGCCTTGACCCGGCAAATCGCCGAAATTGGTGAGCAAGGAGAACGCGTCACGCGGAAATAGGTGGACCGGCGTGACTAGTAGCTACCGAAACCGACGCACGATACCAATAACAATTCCACAAATCGCTGCCGAGGTAACGTAAATTGGTGCCAAGCGATTATTGGCGGGCTGCAGCCGAATGCGACCGTTTTCCGGAAACCAATATTTGAGCGTTGTTTCGTCGTCGTCGGTTCTCGCAATAACAATCTGCCCTGGGTAAGCGTACGACTGCCGCTGTACTATGACGTAGTCGCCGTCAGCAATGTGGGCATCGATCATCGAGTCGCCATTGACTTGCAGCGCAAATCGGTCGTCTCGGACGAACATGTCTGAAATATCAATTTCGTCTTTTTGCTCAAACGATAGAGTGCACGCACCCGCGGATATCGTACCGCACATGGGCAGTGACGTTGTTTGGCCTGGACGAGTAATACCTTCAGTCAGCTCAATCGCTCTGGACTTGTTGGCCAGCCGATTTATCTTCCCTTTTCGTTCGAGTGCTCGAAGGTGGCACATCACGCCGTTCGGAGAAGAGATACTCAGGATCTCACCGATTTCTCGCACCGTCGGACCATATCCACGCGTCACGATTTTGTCACGAATGACTTCATAAACGCGTTTCTGTCGGTCGGTCAACTCGTTTGGGTCGGATGTACGCAATTTTGTAGTTGTCACTTTAGGGCGATAGGGAAGGGGGGCTTACAGCGTTCGCCAGTGCTCAATGCAGGTGGGCAGGGCTTTGCAAAAGTTAGCATGGTTAACAAACTTCGCAACTAAACCATAGCATCGATAATCGAGATTTGCCTTGAATCGCCAAGAAATTTTTCCAACTTTTGGAAACTTGCCCCTTGCCCGGCAAGATTCGAATAAAATCTGAAAGCTTCGAGGCTGAGGATTTGCGGTATCTTTCGTAGAATCCACACAGCCACGGTTCGTGGTGCTATCTGCTGCCACGCTTGAAACAGGTTGGAACACCCTAAAATTTGCTTTCTCGTTCTCCAAGGAAGATTTTCAATGTCCTATACCCCCCGTACAACATTTCTGTTTGGACGACGCAGATTTGTGCCGCTATGTTCACGACAGGCCGCCAGCTTGCTCTTCATCGCTATCAATTTCCTTCCAGTTTCCATAAGTATGTCGCAAGAATCCAACACCATTGATGCCGTTCCTTTGTCAAAGTCTGCCATGCTGACGGAGTGGGAGGGAAGCTTTGGCGGAGTGCCGCCATGGGACGCAGTGACAATCTCAGATTTTCGACGAGATTTCGAGGCAGCGATCGGCATGGCAACAGCCGAAGTCGACACGATAGCGGACTCCGATTCAGAGCCAACGTTCGAGAACACAGTCGTGGCGCTTGAAAAGGTTGCACGTCCGTTATCACGTTTAATGACTCTCTTTGATGTCCATTCATCGAACCTCAACGTCGGAGAGATTCCCGATATCGAACGTGATATCTCGCCGAAATTAGCGGCCTATGAAGATAGTATCAATCAGAACGAGAAACTGTTTGCGCGAATTGCGGCTATCTACGAAGGTGAACAGCTTCAATCACTGGGAGAGGCTGAAAAACGTTTGGTCACCGACTACTACAAGCGTTTCGTTCGAAATGGCGCAAGGCTAAGTGCCGACGATAAGGCAAAATTGTCCGCTATCAATCAACGACTTGCGACCTTGTTTACGGAGTTTAGCCAGAACGTACTTGCAGACGAAGAGAAGTATGTCACCTGGGTTGAAAAGTCATCTGATCTGGAAGGCTTGCCAGAGGACGTTCGTGCTGCAATGGCTGCAGCAGCTCGCGAGCGAGGAAAGAATGATCAATGGGCAATTACAAATACCCGTTCTTCAATGGATCCCTTCCTAACATACGCAAAGAACAGAGACTTGCGGGAGAAAGTCTGGCGCACTTACTATAGTCGTGGAGACAACGGTGACGCTCACGATAACAATAAAATCATCTCGGAAATACTGAAGCTGCGAGCACAACGAGCAAAGCTGCTTGGCTACGAGACGCACGCGCATTGGCGCCTTGAGCCGCAAATGGCCAAGGAGCCCGAGGCGGCCTTAGCGCTACTGATGTCCGTCTGGCCAAAGGCCGTTGCACGAGTTGAGCAAGAGGTAGCTGACATGCAAAAGATCGCTGATGCCGAGAACGCTGGCATCACGATTGAACCTTGGGACTATCGCTACTATGCCGAGAAAGTCCGTAAGGCCAAATACGATTTGGATTTCAACGAAGTCAAGCCGTACATGCAATTAGAAAAGCTTCGCGAAGCAATGATGTGGGCGGCCGGCGAACTCTACGGCTTTCAATTCGAAGAAATCAAAAATGTGCCTGTGTTTCATCCTGATGTGCGAGTGTGGGAAGTCAAAGGGCGCGACGGCGGGACGGTTGGACTGTGGTATTTAGATCCCTATGCGCGAGTCGGAAAACGCTCGGGCGCATGGATGAACGCCTATCGCAGTCAAGAGAACATCAATACACCGGTGTTACCAATTGTATCTAACAATTCGAATTTCGTGCCCGGCGAAAAGGGCCAGCCCGTCTTGATTTCTTGGGACGATGCAACAACGCTGTTTCATGAGTTCGGCCACGCGTTGCATGGATTGAACTCCAAAGTCAAATATCCATCACAGGCTGGTACAAGCGTCGCAAGAGATTACGTTGAATTCCCTTCTCAGCTAAATGAGCATTGGCTGACAACACCCGAAGTGCTGAATCAGTTTGCAGTTCATTTTGAAACGGGCGCGCCACTGCCGCAGCAATTGTTTGACAAAATCTTGAAAGCAGAGACCTTCAATCAAGGGTTCTCAACCGTTGAGTATTTGGCAAGCGCTTTGATCGATATGAAATTGCACTTGGCGGGGGACGTCGATATCGACCCTGATAAATTCGAAGGCGAGACGCTCAAAGAACTGGGCATGCCTGATCAAATTGTTATGCGACATCGCACCCCTCATTTCTCACATATCTTTTCGAGCGATAGCTATTCAGCGGGTTACTATAGCTATCTTTGGTCCGATGCGCTTACCGCAGATGCAGCGGAAGCATTTGAGCAGGCCGGCAGTTTCTATGACTCCGAAACAGCGAAAAAGTTACACGATCACGTGATGAGCGTCGGAGATACGATCGATCCTGCAGAAGGTTATAGACGCTTCCGTGGGCGCGACGTAGACACATCGGCACTGTTGCGAAAACGCGGTTTCCCCGTCGATTAGGGGAAGACGATTTTAAAGTTCGCCGACATGCTCGCAGCGCCGCGTCAGCCAAAATAGCTTATAATGGACAATCACTTCTGGGTCGGTTTTGCGATTCACGCAGGCCGACACTGTGAAACTCCTGCCTTTACTCGTGGCTAATGTCACGAGTTCTTACAACCCTACGAGGCTTATTATGAGCGATGTACGACTTTCCGCGTCTCGGCGACAATTTCTTGTAACCTCTGCAGCCTCGCTGGCATTCGCAACTACCGCAGCACGCTTTGGTCATGCTGCCTCTTCCATATCAAGTACTGCAGAAACAATTATCAGCGAGTTTTACCAAGGACTTTCCGAACAACAAAAAAGTGCCATCTGCTTTGACATTGCAAATCCGGCGGTGAAGAAAGCACACGCTAACTGGCACATATCCGATCCGTTGATAGGTAGTGACTTTTATAACAAGTCGCAACAGGCCGCAATCGAAAAGATTGTTCGCAGTGTAACCAGCGAAGAGGGGTTTGATCGGATCACCAAACAGATGGAGTATGACGACGGTGGTCTTAACGCTTACAGCGTAGGGATTTTTGGGACTCCTGGGAGCGAGCAGTTCCAATGGGTTCTGACTGGAAGACACCTCACTTTGCGTGCCGATGGAAACACGACTAAGGGCAGTGCTTTTGGCGGGCCAATGGTGTACGGACATGGTGAAGAGTCCTCCGCATCGGACAACTTGTTCTATTTCCAGACCAAGAAGGTCAACGAAGTTTTTGCTGCGTTGGACAGCGACCAGCGTAAAATTGCACTACTCGAGAGCATTCCTGCTGAATCAGAGGTGACGCCAACAACTGATGCGAAAGATGCTCAAGGCCTACTGGTAAGCGCCATGAGCAGCGACCAGAAAACGTTGGTGCAGGACGTTCTTAAAACGATCCTCTCCCCATACAGGCAAGAAGATGGAGAGGAGGCGCTTGCAATTATCAATGAAGTAGGTGGTGTAGACCAACTTCGATTCGCGTTCTATCGCGACGAAGATTTAGAAGGTGACCAAGTATGGGACATGTGGCGGATTGAGGGCCCACGAACCGTGATTCACTTCCGCGGCGCCCCCCACGTCCATGCCTTTATCCATATCGGTTAGCAACCGCTGTGCAAAGGCTTATTGCGATGGCAGCGAACCGCCATGCCGTTCATCAAAAATCGACGCAGTCCATGTGAGCTCGTCGATCGAAAGGCGAACACGAGGCACTTTAATTTCGACGACTTCCACTTTCTTTAGTGACTCACCTTCGGCAAGGGTTTCGACTTGCCCGTCAACTGAGAGCATTACACGCGGTTTGTCTGTTTCGATGAACCCCAGTATTTTTACTGCGTGTGCGCCGGTGCGCTCTTCCGATCCGGCTTCTTTATTGAAGCGTTCGTCCCATTCAAAGGGGTCGGTCCGGTTGGGGCTAGGAAGCAGCATTTCTGGCTTTGTATCGTCTGCCAATTCGATTTCATCAAAGGGCAACTTCTTGTTAACCATCAAGCCCTGTGTCGACATCTGAGTCGAGCGAATGCTCGCCATTGCCTCCTGCAAATCTCCCGAACTCCCGCACCCAGTCAACATGCATATGATGCCGGCGAGCGATACTGTGCTGAGCCGTCTTGTTTTAGCAATTTTCATCATTGGAAGCGTGTCGATGGAGAACGTGCACGAGTAACTTTCCGAGCGACCGCGCGTTAAGCCCTGGTCTTAAATAGATCGCAATTGGCGACTTGTCAAATTCCAGTACGTCGAATGTGGATATTCGCTCGGCACAATCGTTGTATCCTGCACTGTTTGCGGAAATAGGCGCCTTTCTCTAGGCGAACTTTACAGCACGCATCGATTCCTTGTCATAGACTTCTCGGTCATTTGTATTGTGCCGAATTGTCCTGAGAAAGGTCGAACGATGAAGGTCCTACTAGCAATCGCAGAAGAAGTGCTCGCAGAGCTAATTGCCTTCCGCCTAGAGCTATTGAGTTACACCGTTGAGACCTGTGGTTCGAAGGCCAAGATGATGAGCTTTTTGGAAACAGGCGGATTTTCGACGCTTTTGCTAGATACGTCGCTACCTGATGCGAACATCCGCGACAGCATCGTTGCAGTTCGGCAAAAGTACCCAAGAGATGTGCTGAGCATCCTTTGCGTCTCGCTCGATCCATCGCTTGAAATGGTCGAACAAGCCTACCGCTTGGGTGCAAACGATTACATTTTGGCTCCCTTTGACCTGAATACGTTGCAAACAAAAGTCGATCGACTCTGTAGTACCGAAGACGTTGCTGTCACGGTATGACCCACGGTGCTTCCAATTCAACTGAAATTTCATAGCTAAACCGCAATATTATGGCGCTACGACTAGGTGATATTCTCGTTGCTGAAGGCATGTTGACCGACAGCCAAATGGACTTGGCGGTTCGCACTCGCGATAGAAATGTCATTCTCGGAGATCACTTGGTTAACGAGGGGTTTATTACCCTTGCACAACTCAACCGAGCACTTGAGCTGCAGTTTGATGTCGGTTTTGCGGACGTTGATGCTTCAAACATCAATTCTCAAGTCTTACGTTTGATTCCTGAAGTATTCGCGCGAAACCGAAAAGTCGTCGCATTTGCCGTGCAAAAGCGAGAGCTACATCTGGCAATGCTCGCCCCTGACGACATTGAAACAATCGCGGAAGTTGAACTGATGACGGGCTACCACGTCCGCCCTTTTATCGCACATGAAAAAAATATTGTAACCGCGTTGGAACGCGGTTATGACGATCGCGGTGTTGCTCGGCAGACAATCGTCGATATGAAACTGGACGAACTAGAGCGACTAGGAATTGAAGAGATCGAACAAGAAGTTGAAGTAGTCGAAGAACAAATGGATACGCCTGTAGTAAGGCTTGTCCAAGCGATACTCAACGGTGCCGTCGATGCCGCGGCTAGCGATATCCATCTGGAGCCTCACCAGCCTGAGATGCGTGTTCGCTATCGTGTAGACGGTGAATTGCAGAAGGTTATGACGATTCCCATGCACATCGAGCAAGCGGTCGTTTCTCGCATCAAAGTAATGGCGGATATGAATACAACCGAAACGCGGAAAGCTCAGGACGGGCATCTCACGGTTGTCGAGCACGAAAAGAAGGTCAACTACCGGGTCAGCAGCATTCCAACAGTGAGCGGTGAGAAGCTTGTGCTGCGACTATTGGATGAAGGTAGCAAAACGTTCAGCTTGGAAAAACTTGGCATCGAAGCACATGACTTGGCTCTTCTGCGACAAATCGCCGAAAAACCGCACGGCATGTTTATTGTCACAGGACCGACGGGATCGGGAAAAAGTACGACACTCTACGCCTTGCTATCCGAACTAAATAAGGTTGAACGAAATATCGTGACAGTCGAAGATCCGGTCGAGTATCGACTCACTGGCATCAACCAAGTTCAAAGCAACAATGAGCACGGTATGGGTTTCGCTAACGCGCTGAAATACATCATGCGTCAAGACCCCGACGTGATCATGATCGGTGAAATTCGAGATCAAGAAACGGCTCATTTGGCAACGCAAGCCGCGTTGACTGGGCACTTGATGATTAGTTCGTTGCATACCAATGACGCAACGAGTGCAGTTGTTCGTTTAGGGGACTTGGGCATAGACAATTTTAAGATCGCCGGAGCTCTTATTGGCAGTATAGCACAGCGTCTTGTGCGGAAAGTATGTGAAGATTGCCGCGAAGAAATTGTGCCTAACGAAGAGATACTGAGAAGGCTGGGGCCAAGCGGAGAAGCTTGCCTAGGCAAAACGTTTTACCATGGACGAGGATGCCGGCGTTGCCTTAACAGTGGATACTCCGGCCGAACTCCAATCTTTGAAATCATGATGATCAACCAAACGTTGATGTCGGCGATTGAAGCGCATGCTCCTATATCGGAACTGCGTGAACTTGCAAAGCAAAACGGTTTACGAGAACTCAAGCAAGCTGGTTTAGATCTCGCACTTCGCGGTATCACCACCGTTGAAGAAGTTTACTATAAGACAGTCGGATAATCGATGAGCAGCGCATCAACTAAGACAGTCAATCGAAACTTATTCGCAAAAATGTTTCAGACTGCGAATGCAGTTTCGACTACACATACGGGGACTCGAGCAAGAGCGACGGCGAAGGCCAGCAAGATTTCCAGTTCTGCTTGGACTCCTGCCAAGGTCAAGATGCGCAAACGCGACCTCGCAGGCCTGTTAAGCATGCTGCGCATGTTGCTGGAAAATGGACTTTCGCTTCAACGCGCTTTGGACGGACTTGCAGCTGACCGAGGTTGTCGAAAACACCGTCCAATGTTGATGTACATTCGAGGTCGCGTCGCAAGTGGAGAATCGTTATCAAAATCTCTGGCGACTTTTCCTAAAGTCTTCAATGCATCGCTGATTCAACATATTGCACTTGCTGAAGCGTCTGGAACGCTGATCGAAAGCCTGCAGCGAATTGTCGCGCACATCGAAGAGTCAATCGAACTACGACGCAAGCTATTTCAAAAGCTTAGCTACCCGCTATTAGTTGTACTAGCCGGCTCAGGACTGGTCACCTTCATGTTAACGACGGTCGTTCCGCAGTTCGAGAAGATATATAGTGAGTCGCAGGTTTCGTTGCCTTGGGTAACTTCCTTTGTAACTGCCTTTAGTCGGTTTGCGACCAGTTATCTTTGGCTTGCACCAGTAATAGCAGTGGCGCTTTTCTCAATTTATCGAATCATTCGTGCTAATGAAAATCTATCGGTTCAATTTGATGGCTGGCTGTTAAAACTGCCTTTCGTCGGAAAGTTTCTTACAGATTTGTCAGCGATTGAGTATTTGAGATCTGCCCTCGTCTTGAGTGAGGCGGGTTTCGTGCCGCTCGATGCAATTACCCAAGCAGCCAAAAGCGTGCCCAATCGCCAAGCTCGGAAAATTCTCACTCAAGTGGCGATGGAAGTTGGCCAAGGTAAGAAAATTAGCGTAGCCTTACAAAAGGCTGAGCATCTTTTCCCGAACGCGGTTATGCAGTTAATAACCGTGGGAGAACAGAGCGGGGGAGTAACTCAAGCGTGTCACGGTTCCTGTGAGATTGTAAAAAAGCAATTAGAAAATCGCCTTAACGCCGCTCTTGGAATGTTAGAGCCAATTTTAACAGTAGGCCTCGCCATGTGCGTCGGCTGGATCGTTCTGGCAATATATATGCCTATGTTTCATATGTTTGACGTATTGGATATTCAGTAACATGCGTCCATTGTGTGGAAGAAAAGCGTTTAGTTTAATCGAAGTAGTTCTCGCTACGATCGTCCTGGCGATCATAGGGGGGATCGCAGCCAAATACGCAGTTCAGCCGCGCCAGAAAGTCGGAGCTAACGCCTGTGAATTGCAACGTGTCGAACTGCAGCTACAGGCAGAACTATACCGACGCACGCATGGCAGGCCCGTTTCAGGCCTGATGACAGAATTGAGCACCTCGGGCAGATCAATTCCATCCTGTCCTGTCGATGGGCGTTCCTACCAGTTCAATGCCACGACTGGCAAAGTTATTCCTCACTCGCACTGAGGAACTTCCGCGTTATAGCGAAGGCTGGGTCGCAAATCCATCGGCTCACACTGCATGGCGAGCTACGCTACGTCCGAATTGAATAAGAGGCTAACAAAAAACTTGCCTAACGTTCGTTTGGCACAGGGTTTGCGCCAGCCATGAATTCAAGGAGAATATCATGGCTAAGAATATTATACCGGACGATTTACTGAGATTCATTTTAGCTGAACTGCCGCCGTTGCCAGAATCTACCAGTGATGGTGGTCGACGACCGATCGAGCATGAGGTGGTAGTGCGGGTAATTTGGCATGTGCTGACGACCGGCTGCCGCTGGGCAGATGTCCCGTTGGAGATGGGATGTTGCGGTGAGACCGCTCGATCGCGTTTGCGCCTTTGGCAGTCCACGGGAATTTGGGAGCGTATCCATAAGAAGATTCTCAATAAGCTCAATGCAGCGAAGCGGTTGCACCATGAAGTAGCGATTATCGATTCGACTCTGACGCGAGCTTTTGGAGGCGGGGCCAAGAGTGGTCCCAATCCGACCGACCGTGCAAAACCGGGGACTAAGCACACTTTGATGGTGGACGCTAACGGAGTTCCTCTCGCAGTTCGAGTGGTCGGTGCTAATGTGCCTGACGTGAAAGAACTCGTCAAAACTGTCGTCGAATTTCCGCAGATTGGTGGTCGAAGGGGACGCCCACTAACGCATCCCAAGCAAGTCATCGCCGATGCAGGATACGACGACAACTCGGGACGGAAGCTTCTTGAATGGATCGGTATTGAACCCAAGATTCGACGGCGTCGAGAGCAACATGGCAGCCATCTAGGCAAATTACGATGGGTCGTGGAAAGAACCATTTCGTGGTTTAAAGGAATAAGACGACTTCGCTTTCGCTATGATCGAGATGCTACCATGATTGATGCTTGGGCAAAACTCGCCGCTGCCGTCATTACTTTTCGCATCTTTGATAATCTATAAATCCTTTTTTCAAACTCCAGTTTTTTGTTAGCCTCTAAAGAAGAATCGATCGCAACAGGAGCATTGCCAGCCTAGAGCGGTAAAGTTGCGAGCAGCAATAATCTTGTGTGACGATCACTCTCCGGCTCCAAAAACTGAGGGAAGTGCTCCGGATCCATTCTGTATTAAATATGGATAAGGCGAGATGTCAAAAATATTTATTAAAAAAAGGGACATCCACAATAATTGCAACCTAAGTTTAATTATCTCAGCGAGAGCACAACGCTTTCACCGACATATTTAAATTTGTTCATTAAAGGAGCAGCCATGAAGTCACGACGTATCCGCCGTGGATTTTCCCTAATTGAAGTTATCGCAGCGGTCGTCATCCTCGCCGTCGTTGCGACTGCAACTGTTGCGACCATTGTTCCGATGCGTGCAAAATCGCAGACGAAGATTGATCAGCAAAACATCGCACGATTGAACGGTATTGTGCAAGCGTATTACATGGAAACAGGAGCTTATCCTGACCGAGCCATGACTCGTTTGTTCACTGCCGGACTGACTTCAGCCCGCACCACTCCGACACCGTACGGAAGCTACTACCAATGGGATAACACCAATTTGACGGTGATCAACCCAGTAGCACCTAGATAACGCTTACGCGCTATTTAAAACTAAAGAATGGAGGGCGTGATTTGTAGTGAATCCGCCTTTTGTTCGTTTAAAGGCAGAACTAGTGAGTTACAGGTCAAAGATGCATAACAATAGGAATGGTGTGACTTTAGTCGAACTACTGGCCGTTGTTGTCGTCCTTGGAATAGTAGCACTAGCGGCGACGGGCGGTTTCGGCAATTCTAGGGCCCTTGCTTCAGTCAAAGCCTCCACTGAGGGAAACAACCTCTGTGTTGCATTGCGGACGGCAAGGACGCTCGCCATGTCATCTAGCACAAATGCAAGAGTTCGCTTTCTCGGACCTAACCATGACTTTAGCGGGTATGCAATCGAAAGGTGGAACGGCGTTGCGTATGAAACTTTAGCGACCCACACGCTCGATGCTCAGTTGATTCACGACGCCACGCGGGCAGATGTGGTTTTCAGTGCCACGGGCGATGCGCTTTCTAGTTTCGAGCTAAACGTTGTTCGGGATAAGCCACTTCGAAAAATTTCCGTTACTATGGCTGGAGGTATCATTCGTGATGTCAAACTCTAAGATGCGAAAACGTCGCTCTCGCTATGGTACATCGTTGCTAGAAGTTATTGGTGCGCTGGTTTGTTCGACCATTGTCCTAGTTCCGACTGCGGTCGCACTTTCGGATGCAAATCAGTGGACTGGACGGATCGAAGCAAAGCATCAATTGCGGCTGTGCTGTGAAAGTCTACTCGAAGCAAATGATCAGGACCTGTTGCAGAATTTTCGTTCCAATACCTTCTCAGGCAATTTTGGAACAAGGGGATACCCCGAACTTAAATATACCTTGCATGCTACCGATCGCGATGCTAGTGGAATTCCCAATCGACTGATGACAAGCTATATCGATGCCTATCATGATGTTAATGGGAATTCAGTACGCGATGCTGGGGAACCTATGTACCAATCGTTTTCTCAAATCGCTCGTCGAAAATAGAGGTGCATTATCATGACCACAGAAAGTCTTGCTAGGTTGCATAGAAGCCGACGCTATTTGAAGCGGCGAGGAATGTCGTTGGTCGAAGTTATTGTGAGCGTGGGGCTGATGACGATGTTGCTCGTCCCCATGGTGTCAATGATGAAGGCCAGTCACTCGGTTTGGTCGCACTTTAATACCCAACACCGCTCTGGAAGTGATCGTGCAAGCGTAGTTCGCTACATGACACGTACGCTCGGAAACGCAACAGAGATACTCAACCAGTCGGCGACGACAGTCCGTTTTCGAAATACGTCGGGAGTAGTCGAGACGATTCGTCAGTCTGGTTCTCAAATCATCCACGAACGCTTTGGCCGATCTGATGTGATAGCTGAAAACATTGGCGCAATTCGTTTTGACCGCCTTCAAAGTTTTTCGCAGCCGTTCGAAGGTACATTGTTGCGCGTTCAAGTTATAAGCGGGACAGACGCCTCCAACGCGAGTCGATCGGGTGAAGTGTGGATACGCAAGCCGATTTAGGACGGAGAAACCATTAGCAATTCTTATTGAGTTGCGGCTGTTGGCTCTATAGCGATTGTGCCGACCAGCGTGAACATTCAGCCAGTCTTTCGGGCAATTGAAGATCTGTAGGGTGCTGAGCGTGAGTTAGAGTTGCTCGCCGGCCTTTCTGGGTAACTAGAGATGCGTTAGGTCGAACTATAGGTCGTTTTATGCGTAAGAAAAAACCGTCTGGATTTGCACTTCTGATATGCCTCGTAGTCGCTGCAGTTTGCAGCGTTCTAGTGATCGGAATCTTTCAGACGCTTCAAACAGAGAACATAGAGTCTGCAGCAGTGGACAATGAAGCTGCGGCCGATCGATTGGCCCGGGCTTGCAACGAACGAGCGGTAGCATTACTGCTTCAGGACCCAAGCCTACGAGGAGCCTTACCGCCAATCGAGTTGCCAATCGGTAGTGGTAATTCAGCAATTGCAAATATAAATGAGAATGGCGGACTTATCACGATTTCCAGCTCCGCCAACGTAAAGCAACTCACAAGGACGCATCAATACTCTTTTCAGATTTCTGAATTGAACCAGCGACGATCGGCGATGTCGCCCTAGGTCACCTCCAAAAGGTTAGCTGACCTACCGCGCCGAAAACACTTCTGGTCAATTCGGCTCTGAGTGAGATCGTGCGTTGAGTTCGAAAGTAGTTTAACGGATATGATTACTAAGAAAAACCAAAAAACCGTCGCGCTGTGGTTAGACGAATACGAGCTCCATTTGTTCGTGGGTAAGGAAGATGAATTCGACCAAGGAAGTCGATTGAAGAGCGTTGTGTGGAACGCTGAACGGCTTCCAATGACTTCAGCGGACGCGCAGAAGAAACTAGTCGACGCGCTAACCGAAGTCATGCGACATAGCGGTCAGCACCGAACTCCAGTGCGTTTGTGTCTGGGCGATAGCATGTGCGTGACACGTGTCAGCACTGGCGATTCGCACCGTGTACAGCGCGAAGTCGATGATATCCAAAACCGAAGCCAGCTCTATCTTTCGTTAGGCTTAGGTGACAAGCTTACGGGACAAGTGCGATTGTCGGATCCTAGCGGAAGCGAATACGCATTGACGTCAATTGTCAGCCAACGCGTGATTCAGCAGATCTACAGTGCGTGCCGCGCAGCTTCTATTCGCCTAGCATCGGTAGAGCCAGTCACGCTTTCGGTCACGCGCGCGATTGGCAAGCTGGGGCTTGATGCCAAGCAACCTGTTCTACAAATTTTCACCGATGACAATCGTTGCGACCTTGCGATTTCGTGCCAAGGTCGCTTGATGTTAAGCTACCGAGTCGGTGGTTGGAAGAATATAGAAGACGCAGCAGGCCTCGTTGCCTCGCATATGGCGAGGCTCAAGCGTTTCTGCGAACGGTATCGAGTCGTCGACAATGCCAAGCTGGAAAATGTTCTGCTGTTTGGATCGGACGAAAGCGTTCAGGTTTTTCACGACAAGCTCATCGTGCACGATCCAGACTTCAAGACCGTCGCCAATGCCAAGGACGTAATTCGTCAATCGCAAACAACGCCGTGTGATGGAGATGTGTCCGCCATAGTCCAGCTTGCAATGATGGGCGCATTTGCCCAACAAGAGCATGATCCAGATGTTATCCCCGTTCCCGACCTACTGCAACGGCTGGAAGCATTGCAGCCGCGTTCGCCGTTCCATCGATATGTCAGCGCGTTCTGGCCCGCTGCGGCTGCTCTCGTGACAATAGTCGCGCTGTGGTCGTTCAGTTGGGTACAAGAACGACGTCTCAGCGAGATGCGAATCTTCCTTCAGGACTTGACCGAACAAGTAAGGGAAGCCGAAACACAACTAGCTGGAGAAGAGCAAAAGCAAGAATGGCTTCGTCGGATGCAGGCTGTCGACCGTACTATACAACGCAACGATTGGCGTGCGCTTGTTTCCTCAACCGCGAGATGCCTGCCAGAGAACGCGAAACTGGAAAATATCACGATTAGTAGTGCTACCAAGCTTAGCCTCAAGGGTACCATGGCTGACGAAGATCGATCCTACGAAATGATATCATCGCTAAAAACCTTGCCTCTGATTTCAAACGTTTCTGTTGAGTCGATCAGCTCGATGGACAGTCGCGGCGTTGACCAAATGCAGTTTGACGTGCGGTGCGAAATCAAAAACAACTCGAGTCGCAAGACTCATCTCGTTCGCAAGCTCGGAAAAGTAGATGGGGGAGAGAATGCAAAATAATCTTGGCTCTCTTAGCACGAACTGGAATGGAGTGGCAGAATGAGTAAGTTAAGCCGTCATCAATACTATGATCCTGTCCGGCTGATTGGAAAAATCGTTAATTTCTCCGCATTCGGATTATTGGTAATATTTTCTATGTGGGTGGCCGATGATGTTTACGAAGCTTATGCCGAAAGCAATCGCTATCAGAGTTTGCTAGCAGAAAGCGCGGTACAGCAAGATTTGCTCGACGATTATCAGCGAGTTGCCAACGAGATTTCCAAACCTATCGAAGATTTCCAGAAGAGGACGATCACCAAGGATAAGTTGTCACAAGTTCAAGATCGACTTGTTTTGCTAGCGAAGCAATGCAATTGCAACTTGAAAAAGTCGGCGCCGAAGGGGCACTATGCACGACCCCTTGGTGAAGATGGCTTGAATGAAGACACTTCGGTTAGAACTACAACCAGTATCGAGGAAGCACCCTTCGTGCTGCATCAGGAATCGCTGTTGGTGAGTATCGAGGGAAGTTTGGAAAATCTTCTAGGCTTTATGGAGAAGGTTGATGGTGAAAATTGGTTGTGTTCCATCAATGAGGGGTCGTTGTTCCGTCGTGCTGGCGAAGCCAACCGATTGACTATGGAGTTTGAAGTTCAGTTTCACGAAGTTGTTACTGGTAAACCGGAAGAGCAAATTGAAATATAAGCGATACAGCTGAACTAACGTAGATGTTCGTTCCCGTGTCCCCATAACAAACTCACTTTGAGGAAGTTGGCTTACTTTTCATGGATGAAAAGCAAGAGTACCGTTCTACAAACAGCAAGATCGCCATCTGCAAAACTCTTTTGATTTTTGCGGTGGCTATATGCCTGATTGTCGCCAGCACCAGTTGCTCTTTTGGTCAGCCACTTCCGAAGGCTGCCAACGTTGAGCTAAAAAGTGCTGATGACTTACGCAACATCAATACTGTTCTCCAGCAACGTGGAAGCGTAGTGTTTCGCGATACGCCGCTTCATGAAGTGCTTTATTCACTTGGCGAGCAGTGGAAAATCAACATCGTAGCAGGAGCCGACGTAACGGGCCTAGCAAGTGGTGTGTTCCGAGATGCAACTCTGCAGGAAATTCTCAACGCTATCTTGACGGTCAACGGCTATGGGTATCGTCAAAATGGCGGTTCGCTGGTGGTTCTGCCTCAAGCCGCCATTGGTCCGAATAACCCTAATTTTCGAGCCGAAACCCTCCTGCTCCCCGAAGAAATTCCTGTCGAATCCATGGGAGAAATCGTCGACGCGTTGGGTGTTTTTTCCAGTCCAATGGGCGGGAAGATCCAGCCGATTCCTTCGAGCAACAGAATTGTTGTATACGATAGCCCAGATCAAATCGCTGCGATGCAAAAGATGCTGGCAACATTGCTAGGAAGCAATTCGAATCCTGCGCAAGCCAACAGCGTTGGTATCCCTCTACCGATTCAAGGGGCGCCTGGCTTCAGTCAAGTTATGCCAGCTTCCAGTGAGATCATCAAAATTCGCCCTCAGTTTGTATCGGTCAACGATGTAGCAAAAGCAGTCGAGCTTGCAATCGGCAGCACGGGTACATTTACAACTATTGAGAATGAGCAGCTCATACTCGTGTCTGGCAGCCCAGAAGTGGTCGCACGAGCAAGCTTTGCGGCCCAGCAAGTGGATGTTGCTCGAACACAGGTTCGTATAACTTCTTTTATCTACGATGTTTCATTGGGCGAACTTGAACGGCTTGGTTTCGATTGGTCTAGTCAGTCCATGAGCCAGGCAGTCGACAGTAATGGGATACCAAGAAACAACATTCGCATGGACGGGGGATTGTTGACACGCAATCCACCGGCCATTCCCGTGCAACCGGTCGCAGCAGCCACTTCAGCAGCAGGCGCAGCAGCAGGAGCTGCCGCAGGTGCAGGTGCTGCAGGTGCCACAGCGGCAGGGCCGACCGGCGGACAGTGGTTTTTTAGAACGCTCTCGTCAAACTGGGAGCTAAGTACGGTGCTTCAAGCACTTGACGAAACGAAAGGCGCAAAGCTTCTCGCTGATCCCCACGTTACGGTTATCGATCGCGAAACAGCTACCATTGATATTGTCACGAAAATACCGATACAACAGCTGACGCAAACTCAGCAAGGCGGGGCAATCGGTACAACTGCATTCGAAGAAGCTGGTATTAAGCTAAACGTGACGCCGCGTATTTCGAACGACGGGACTGTTGAGATGGTCGTTGAGCCAGAGTTTAGTACCTTAACGGGTTTTAATAACGGCAATCCAGTGATCGATGCGCGTCGAGCACGCACGACCGTGCGAGTTGCAAATCAGCACACCTTGGTGTTAGGTGGGCTTCGGCAAAAAACAGCGGTCGAAACCGTCAACGGTATACCGGGCTTGATGAACTGGAAATTCGTGGGCCGGTTATTCCGCACTCATAACACAGAGATTCGTGAATCGGAGCTGATAGTTTTCATTCAACCCGAGATTATCGATTTTTGTGCAACTGGATTACCTCGAGAAGAAATCGCCGTGTCCGAAGGCCGACGACAACTCAGTCGGATTGCACTTGCGTGCGCAGGGGCGCATGTTCCAGACTGTAAAGATCCACATTGTCCATACCATCATCCGCGTCCCCGGGTGAATCAGGGGATGCCAGATGAGGGGCTCGTCCGGCCGTTCAGTTTTGCAGACGCATACACTGAGGCTGCGCCTCCTTCGTTCGAAGAAACGACCGTTTTGCCCGCACCACTATCGAATGAGTCTAGCAGTGCACCCGCGATTTCCACCGAAATTCCGAAGCACTACCAGCTAGAACCCTACGAGTCAAACGTTCAGCCTGTCATGGGGCAACCCGTCCCAGCGATCCGCCCTTAACTCAGGTTCGCGTCTGATTGTTAGCAAGGGCTAACGATTCCACCAGTCTTCAAGCTTCGCTCGGTATGTTGGCTTGGGTGGTGGAATGAGCATTGAGCTGAGTAAAGCATAACCAACGACCGCTCCAGCACCAAAAGCAATTGCTGCTGCTTGAAGCGGATTAGATTGGATTGCCGACCGCGTGCCCTGGTAGCCTTGCGAACTGTAATCTACTGCTCCCTGGTATCCGTCGCGCACCAATTGGCCCGTTGAATCCATGCAGTCGCCGACTTTATCGGATACATACTTCGATCCGCCAACAATTCCTTCTTTAGCGGAATGCGCATAGTCCCCAGCAGTACCAGATATTCGAGACAGTAAACCTTCGCTCTCCTGCGCGATCTTGTCGATCTTTTCTTCAATTTCACTCAGCGTCCCACCGGTACGTTGGTGGATGATCGCGACGAGTCTGCGAGAATCACCTTGTACGTCTCGCAATTCGCTGTCACCGATCTCGGGCCAATGGCTGTGGATCTTACGGCGGAGTGATGACCAGTTATCTAGCTCATTCTCGCCAGCTGTTTGTTTATTCATCATAGAATCCTTGAAAAGTTGCTCTAAATCGGACCGCCTCCGAAAGAGACGAGCTCAAGCTGGTCTAAAAACGCTTGGTTAGCTTGATGCAATACAGCTATTTGCAGATTCCGTGCCACTTTTCCGAACTTACTATTCAACACGTTCGATCAGATGAACTGCTTATTTCCTTAACTTCCCAATAAACTCAGCTTCGGGCATCGACTTGTAGAATTCGTCGAGCGGGTAGCAACCGCTGACGAGACCATTGCGTGGGGCTGTGGTGCAATCGCTGAATGTTCGACAGATCGATTTTCGAGCCAACGTATTTCCCGCAAGTGAGTCTTTCGGCAGGCTTGGGTAGGACAACACCATGCGACCGAGGCCGACGGCATCAATCATCCCTTCCTTAACAACCGCGTGCGCTACATTGGGCAGGAAATCTTGCAAATAAGTATAGCCGGTACCGATCATTGGAAGTTCAGGTAGGGCTTTTTTGCACTCGGCAGCGATTTGAATTTGTCGCGCAACGCCGACAAGCGGATCTTCAGGGGGCGAATAGCCATCGCTCGGAGGAAAAATTGCCGGGCGTTGGATATGAGGATTATAGTAAGGCGAGCCGCAAGTCAGGTTTATCGCCACAACGCCAAGGTCATGAAGGCGTTGCAAAAGCCAAAGCGGTTCCGTCAGGTCAACCTCCAGCGGTTGCTTTTCATCGACTCCAAAGCCGTACAGATATGGCAGCTCATGCGCCATCGGTTGACCAACTTCGTCGCTTGCCTCATACGGCGGGCGATCAAAAACGCTCAACCTAACACCTATTTGGATTGCCGGAACCTCTTGCTTAATTGCTTGAATGATACTGCACAGTAGGTGTGATCTACTAGCTAAATCACCTCCATAACGTCCTGGGCGGCTGCGAGCAGATAAAAACTCATGGAGCAGATAACCGTGGCATGCCTTGACGTCGACAAACTGATAGCCAGCTTCCGCCGCAGTCTTAGCTGCAACTACATAGTCTTTAATCAAATCATCCAGTTGGTCGTCGGTCCAGACAATAGATTCGTCGTCCGGTTCGATGCCGAATTTTCTGTCTAGTAACGGATGATGGTAAGCGATTCTAGGCTCAAGGTGCTTGCTATTAGGGCGCGAAAAGCGACCGCTATGTGTAAGTTGTAGACCTACGACCAAGCCATCAGTGGAACCCATGCTCGCTTCGTGGGCTGAAACTAGTTCGTACCGCAATTGCGAGAGTGAAGCAGCGTGGCTCGCAGTCGCCATTGTTTGTCGTGGATTAGCGCGACCGTCCGCTCGGACTGCCGCCGCTTCACCGCCCCAAATTAATTTCGCACCACTCTCGCCAAACCTTTTCCAACGCCGCAAAGTCAAGCGCGAAGCAGTGCCGTCGGGGTTGGCGTCCCAGCCTTCCATGGGATGGATGCACCAACGATTGCCAACTTTGAAAGTCCCCATCTGCCACTCTTGAGCCATGGGGTTGGGGGACGCAGCTAACTGCTCCGCAGAACTAACCGGGATTTGAATTCCCAGTTCCAGGCAACGCTCCCGGAACCTGTCCACGGTCTTAAGCTGAGCAATCTTGGGGTAGTGCTGTGGCATTACAAGTTCTTGTGCAGGAGAGGCGGATCGAATAGGTGCGCACGACCTCTGCGAACAAATCAGAGGTCGTGATTCGTGTTTGACTTCTAGAAGCTATTAGACGGCATCCACCTCAGGATGCACATAAGGCTCTCGGTATGTCCGACGCAATAGTTTGTTCGCTTCTTCGTCGTCTTTAATTTTGCCGGCCTCTTGGTCCCAGGTTAGCGAGCGTCCCAACGCCATCGACATATTAGCCAGGATGCAAGAAGCTGTCGAAATATGCCCTTGCTCGATATCCGCGACCGGTTTGGAGCGATCGTTGATCGCCTTTAAGAAATCGAGCATGTGCCCTCGAATCGCTGGCGCAACGTGTCGCTCTAAATCCTTTTCGGTTTTATCCTCGGGATATTGTTCGAGTTCGTACGTCACGTCTTTGTGAACCGGCGAACCGCCGCCGATCGGAGTGAAGTCATAGCTATTCACACTGAATTTCAACGTGCCTTTGTCGCCGTAGAGCGTTGCGCCCCAAGGGTATTTTGGATCCGGAGCTTCGCCCCAGCTGCGATGTTGCCAGATCACATCAAGCTCTGGGAAAGCGAACGTTGCAGACTGAGTGTCTGAGATGTTGGCGATGGAATCTTTGTCAACGAATATTCCTCCCGCGCTGTTGACCGAAGTGGGCCATCCTAGGTTTAGCATCCAGCGAACCGAATCTAGCATATGAATGCACATGTCCCCGACAATGCCGTTTCCATATTCCATGAAGGCTCGCCAAGACCTTGGGTGTATCGTTTTGTTGAAAGGACGCATCGGTGCTGGGCCTGTCCAGGCGTCAAAGTCTAGGTAGTCGGGAGCAGGCGTGTTCGGTGGGTTACCTTTGGCGCGCATATGATAGTAGCAGTAGACTTCTGCCATAGCGACTTTGCCCAGTTTCCCTTGGTCGACGATTTGCTCTTTGGCTTCGATCAAGTGCGGCGTGCTGCGACGCTGAGTCCCAACTTGTACAACGCGGT
The DNA here is from genome assembly GCF_056494165.1 of Njordella aestuarii. Taxonomy (NCBI): domain Bacteria; kingdom Pseudomonadati; phylum Planctomycetota; class Planctomycetia; order Pirellulales; family Pirellulaceae; genus Njordella; species Njordella aestuarii. The sequence continues at coordinate 6,284,565 of NZ_CM151397.1, read as the reverse complement.
CGTACTTCCGAGCCGCAGCCAGCATCGCTTGGCCTTCAACGATGTCAACCGAAATAGGCTTTTGGACGTACACGTCGACGCCGCTCTTTACCGCTTCAATCATCGGTAAAGCGTGCCAATGGTCGGGAGTTCCGATCAAGACAATGTCGAGATCTTTCTCGGCAAGAAGTTTCTTATAGTCCGAATAAAGGCGAGGCTTCTTCTTGGACGCTTGCCGCTCCGAAACGATCTGAGCCGCGCCTTCGAGCATTTGCGAATCGACGTCGCACAAGGAAACGACTTCCACCGGGGCGACTTGAATGAGACGCAACAAGTCAGCCTTGCCGTACCAGCCCGTTCCTATCAGCGCGACACGTTTTGCAGGTTGATCGGCCAAAGCTGCAATCGTTTCTTTGTACTGAGAAGCGATCAGTGCTGCCGCTCCAGTCGTGGCGACAGAATTGCGAATAAAACTTCGACGGTCCATGGTACATTACCTGTTAATTTTGAATTAGTCTCGAATGCTAGTAATAGTCGAACAGAACTGAGTTCTTGCGACTTTGCCTTTGACCGCAAAGAGGTCGACTGCAAAGATTATAACGATTGAACTCGATCGTAGTTGTTGCATGCAGGGCGGATAACATGTCTGCTCAAGAAACTAGAAGACTTTTGAGGCAAAATTCGTCGAACTGCACGGATGGGATGATATTCTTGAGCGACTTCGGACGCTGGACAGATTGTCAGCGGTTGTGCGTTCGGGGAAAAAAAATCGAGCATAGAATCAATCTGCAGCGTTTACCGAGCAGGTGTTTTCCAGAGGAATCATTGATGTGTGGAATTGTAGGTTACGTAGGTCCAAAAGATTCCGTGCCGTTTCTGATCGACGGCCTTCGTCGTCTAGAATATCGAGGTTATGACTCCGCTGGTGTCGTAACAATGAAACAGGGCTCGGGTCTGCAGATCAACCGTTCGGTTGGACGGATCGACAAGCTTGCCGACTTAGTGTTGGCCGCTAAACAGACCGGTTCGATCGGCATCGGCCATACTAGGTGGGCAACGCATGGACCTGCTACTACCGAAAACGCGCATCCTCATATGGGTGGCCGTGGTGCTGTGGCAATCGTGCACAACGGTGTAATTGAAAATTATGAAACTCTGCGGCAGATGCTGGTCGCCAAAGGCTATGTCTTCCAATCGGCGACCGACAGCGAAGTGATCGCACACTTAATTGCGGATGCGCTTCGCAGCAGTGGCAACAGCGCTGACGATGGTCTTGACGCAGCTTCAGAGGATGGCTCCTCGCGATCTAGTGAAGGTCCCAATGCCAAGTACGTGGAAGCGGTTCGCGGCATCCTTCCGTTGCTCCGTGGTACTTACGGCTTAGTGGTGATGTTTCGAGACAAGCCAGACCTTTTAGTCGCCGCCCGTTGCGGTTCCCCTTTGGTGCTTGGGGTTGGACGCGGGGAACAATTTGTTGCTAGCGATACCTCTCCTTTGGTTGGTCACACAGATCGGATTATCTATCTTGCAGACCATCAAATCGCTGTTATCACCGCAGACTCCATACAGGTCCTGCATCGCGACCAGGGACGGATTCGACCCGAAGTTCGCATCCTTGATAGTCAAGACATGAATGTGAGTACCGATGGCTTTCAGCACTACATGTTGAAGGAAATCTACGAACAACCGACATCGATTCGCAATGCGATGCGAGGTCGGCTTGATCGAGATAATGCAACCGCCAAGTTTGGTGGCTTGAATCTAACTCCGATCCAACTACGCACTGTCGATAGGATTATTCTTACTGCATGTGGTACCAGTTGGCATGCGGCACTGGTGGGTGAATACCTGATTGAAACTCTTGCTAGGTTGCCGGTTGAGGTCGAATACGCGAGCGAATTGCGTTATAGGAATCCGCCGATTGATCGCGACACACTCATTTTTGGGATCACACAAAGCGGGGAAACAGCAGATACACTTGCGGCACTTCGCGAGATGAAGCGAAAGGGGCATCATACACTTGCCATTTGCAACGTGATTGGAAGCAGTATTGCGCAGGAGGCCGACGGCGGCATCTACTTGCACGCTGGGCCCGAAATCGGTGTCGCTTCAACCAAAGCTTACAGCAGCCAGCTGACGGTCCTGTCGATGCTTGCGTTATACTTTGGGCGTTTGCGACATCTGAGCTATGAAGCCGGCTTGCGAATCATCGATTCTTTGGAAAACCTTCCCAATCTTGTCGAAGCGGCTTTGACGTGCGATCAGCAGGTTAGAAAAGTTGCTGAAAAGTATAAGGATGCGACGACCTTTCTGTATCTCGGGCGAAACTACAATTTTCCGACGGCTCTGGAAGGTGCTTTAAAACTTAAAGAAATCAGCTATATCCATGCCGAAGGGTATCCATCGGCGGAGATGAAGCACGGGCCGATTGCGCTCGTCGACGAACATACGCCCTGCGTGTTCATTGTTTCACAAAGCATGGTCTATGACAAAGTAATGAGCAACCTGCAGGAAGTAAAAGCTCGCGGTGGTCCTATTATTGCGATTGTTGACAAGGTCGACGACCAACTCGCTGGCCTTGCCGACGATATCATCGAGGTGCCGAGCTGTGAAGATTTCTTGCAGCCAATCGTTTGTTCGATACCACTGCAGCTTCTAGCATATCATATCGCTGTGCTCCGCGGCTGCGATGTTGACAAGCCTCGAAATTTGGCAAAAAGCGTCACCGTAGAATAACGCAGTCGGTTAGTTTCCCTAAACATGTGGTTGGGTGTGTTGATGAATAACGAACAAGGTCTAGCAAAACTCGAGCTTTCCTACAGTGCCCGCAAAGCGCTGTCGGTGCATATTGGCGAAGCGGCCGGAAGCGAGATCGCTGATTTGCTCGTGCGGATGGCAAACCAAATCGAAGAACTCAAACGCACCAAAGTCAGCATAACACCAGTTATACCTCAGCCACGCGCTGATCGCTCGCCGTTGGCGGCACTCGACAACGAAGTGTTTTAGCGTTTAGTGGCAATCACATCTGCAATAGAGAAAGCATGTCGTAATGCTGCTGGAACGTGAGGAATTAGTTGAGCAAGCGTATCTCTATCGGACTCTTCATGAGCGTTTAGGCAAAGATATTTCCTTGCAAGATCTGCTGTTGCAAGCGAAGCACGAACTGTTGGCTACGACCAAACTTCCGATGGCCGTCGATTTCTTGCTGGCTGAACTTAAGCACAGCGGTGTGATGGCCGTCGGCATGCAGCGCTTGCAACATTACTTTACTAGCTTCCAGACATTCCTTGTTCAAGAATCGGAACGCGATCAAGGTCGATTTGATTTTCGCATGGCGTTGCAGGTACTTCAGAAAGAAGCGGAGTATCGTGCAGAAAACCAGGACCCTCAAGGTGCATTCTTCTATCAGTTCGAATCGCTCTGCCGAAATCGATTGCCGTACGACGCCGGGCTAAAGGCGATGTCCCAAGATCCAATTTACAATGCGAATTGGACCGAATGGATACTCGTTGTTCGAAGGCAACTCGGGCTAGTTGATTTAGCAGACTTGATTTACGGACGAAGCGATGATTTTGTGGCGTACCGGCAACGTCGCCTTGGCGCCGACGTTGAAACTGAATTGCCGATTCTGTTTGGCGAGAAGGAAGGCAAGATCGCGTTTGCAAATCGACGCAAGGATCCGCTCTACTTGTTTGCGGCCATGCAGCGACATTTGAATTATCCTGAAGTCCCGCGTCCAACTCGCGGAGTTGACAGCATGGAAGAAATACCGCAGATGAGCCGCAGAATTGAACGATTGGAGCATCGAATCAAGTTGCTGGAAGAGGAAAACCGTAGCGGCATCGACATCACCAAATTTTATGGCGGGAAGGAGCCCTAAGTCCGCCTGTTGTTTTCGGGATTATTGTCGCCTTCATTATCGACGCTTGGTGGCGTCGTTAGCGGACTAGCGTGTTGCAGTCGGCATAATCGGTACATTTGCACTGCGGAAACGCAACGTTGAGTACGATTTGATTTGTCCAAACAATCGGTGCAACTACATTAGTGGAGCTAACGCGAATCTTGCAAGCTCCTCCAGTTTTTTCGTATACGTGCTGCTACCGTGCCTTCGATGAACGACGATTCCACTTATCTTCCAAACTTCATTGGCATTGGGCCAGGCAAGTGCGGCACGAGCTGGCTGTACAAAGCTTGTTCGCAGCATCCGCAAGTGTGTGTCTCTAGTGCAAAAGAGACTCTCTTCTTTGAAGACTACTATCACAAAGGGACTGATTGGTACTCGCGATTTTTCAAGCATTGCAAGAATACGGACGGTGTTCGAGCGATCGGTGAAGTTTCCAATACGTATATTTTTTCTCCAGAAGCGGCCAAGCGAATCGCTCAACATTTACCGAATGTAAAGTTGATCTACAACCTTCGCGATCCGATCGACAGGGCCTTTTCACACTATCTTTTCCTGCGAAGAAATGGTTCGTTGACTTGCTCTTTCGAAGAGGCTGTCCAAGCTCGCCCCGATTTGCTTTCACGAGGCTTGTACGCGCGACACTTGACGCCTTACTTTGAACTTTTTCCCGCCGACCAACTTCTATGTTTGATCTATGATGATCTTAAGTCGGACCCTGAAGCCTATGCAAACACAGTCTTTACTTTCTTGCAAGTCGACCCCAAGTTGTATCAAGGAGTGGCATCAGAACGAGTGCTCGGTTCTTCCGCTCCACGCAGTGTTCTTCTCTCGAAGATCGTCGTCGCTGCTGCAGCGGTAACAAGAAAGCTTGGCTATGCAGACATCGTCAGCAAAGTGAAAGGTACGCGCATCAACAAATTTCTATTTCGCCCCTTTGCCCCTGGTGAGGCTCCGGTGCTGTCACGCGAAACTAGACAGCGACTTCAAGGGCACTTTCTGGATGACCTCAGCCAACTTGAAGGCATGATTGGTCGCGACGTTGCCAAACGCTGGGGATATACACTTTAGCTCTAGGCGAAATCGATCGTAAAGCGCCAGCAAAGCTTCGGAGCAAGTCTAAGGGGCTGTTGTAGTTTAGGCTCTGAAGTCACGTCACCTGTTCGGTTTGAAGCGATAACGTGAAACGAACCTCCTTAAGGGCGTGTCGAAGGGGGCTGACTTAGGTCGCTGAACGATTTTAATCCCAACCAACGCGATCAGGTTTGGGGTGCGCAGCCTCTGCGGAATATCAAAATTCGAGGGAATCTGGGGTTTTTCTCCTATTCGAGAAAGCAGTTTTCGATTAGCCTACCCCACCTGTTGAGCCAACTTAATATTGTGCAAACGTCGGTGGAGCTTTCTCCACGTCGAATTATTGGGCTCGAAAAGCGACAGGTCTTCAATCGATTGGCTTCCGGCAATCGTCCGGAAAGCATCAGCGATCAGGGGTAACGAAGCGGCGTCGCGTTAAACGCAACATATGATGCCGTGGTCTGTAGACAAGTTTGATTGCACACAAAATCAATAGTTTGTCCGCATGCGATGGTTACCAATTATCGAAAGAAGCTAAATGTCGAAGTCTATTGCGCCAGAATTGTCTGTTGAAGAAACCGCTGCGGCGCTCCTCGAATCGATCGAGGATAACGATTCTGAAGTTACACAAGAAGTTGAGCTCGATACGGACTTCCTTGATGACGATGTGGATGTTGAAGAAGCAAGCATCCCTGCAGTTCAACCTGCTGTAGTCGCCAAGAAAGCCGCTACCAAAGATACCATCCTCTTCAGCGATCTTGGATTGCATCCTGATGTGCTACGAGCGGTACAAGGATCTGGCTATGAGGCTCCAACGCCAATTCAAGCTCAGATAATTCCGCACGTCCTTGCTGGACGAGATGTGCTTGCCCAGTCGCAGACGGGTAGCGGAAAGACCGCTGCTTTTGCGCTTCCAATCCTTTCGCGATTGGATCCAGAACAAAGAGAAGTGCAGGTGCTCGTCCTAGCACCCACTCGTGAGTTGGCTATTCAAGTCGCCAATTCATTCTCGACGTACTCTGCAGAAATGTCAGGAGTTCGCGTCGCTGCAATCTACGGCGGCCAAGACTACGAAGTGCAGTTTCGACAACTGCGGCAAGGGGTGCAAGTTGTTGTTGGAACGCCGGGACGAGTTATCGACCACGTGAACCGCGGGACGCTGAATCTCAGCAGCATTAAATGCTTGGTGTTGGACGAAGCCGATGAAATGCTAAATATGGGTTTCTTGGAAGACGTCCAGTTCGTACTTCAAAAGACGCCAGCCGATCGGCAAATCGCACTGTTTTCCGCTACATTACCGGAAGCTATCCGCGAGATTGCTCATGAGTATTTGACGGACCATGTAAAGGTGGCAATCAAGAGTCGTACGCTGACAGCTGAGTCGATTCGGCAACGAGCGTTGTTTGTACAGCAACACAATAAGATTGACGTGCTCAAGCGAATCTTGGAAGCCGAAACGACCGACGGCGTAATCGTCTTTGCTAAAACAAAAGATTCGACGATCACGATCGCAGAACAGCTCAGCCGTGAAGGATTCGCTGCTGTTGCCCTCAACGGCGACATGGCTCAGAAGGTTCGCGAGCGAACGATAGAGCAGCTGAAGTCTGGTGCACTTGACATTCTGGTCGCAACCGACGTTGCTGCTCGTGGGCTTGATGTGCCTCGTATCAGCCACGTCTTCAATTATGACCTGCCGCATGATAGCGAAGGTTACATTCACCGTATTGGGCGTACTGGCCGAGCGGGACGTAGCGGCGAAGCGATTATCTTCTTGACTAACGCTCAACGCGGTAAGCTTCGCTTGATCGAACGTGCTACTAAACAAACGATTGAAATTGAGCAGCCACCGACCGCGGATGCAATCAATGCGTTCCGGATGGAACGCTTCAAGCAACGCATTACCGATGTAATCGCGTCCGATGATCTCTCTTTGTTCGAAGGCATGTTGGAGGAGTATTGCAACGAATCCGGGAAATCACCGACCTTAGTTGCCGCTGCTTTGGCACAAATTGCTCAGAACGGACGTCCGTTCTTCGTCAAAGATATTCCTGCTAGCTCCAATCAAGGACGCGAGCGTCGAAATAGTCGCGATCGCAACGACTTTGAACAAGACAATTCCGGTTACGACCGTCGGCGAAGCGGGCCTGCACCCGAGGGAATGCTGCGTTTCAGATTGGATGTAGGTCGCCGTGACGGCGTTCAACCGCGCAATATTGTTGGAGCCGTTGCGAACGAAGGCAATATCAACAGCCGATACATCGGACCGATCAAAATCTACGATACCTATACGACGATAGATTTGCCTTCAGATCTTCCTCGCGACATTTGCCAGACGCTCCGCCGCACTTGGGTCGCCGGTCGTCAACTAAATATGCGGCCTTACGACGAAGAAGATCGTCGGCCTCGAGATGATTATCAATCGGATCGAGGTCCTGCAAGATCGTCGTCTCAAGGCTCAAGACCAGCTGGGAAGAAATTCAGCAAGCGATCGAAAGCTGCCAATTAGCAGTTGAGCTTTGCTTCAATAGCTTTCTGAATATCGAACGAGAATGTCTTTGAGTATTGTTGCAATGTCGAGTGAAACGCTTGCAACAAACGACTCTGGAAGCGATATGCATTCCAAGCTACTGCGATGGTGCGCTTTGGCTTGGGGGACGCAAACGATCGGTAAATCCGATTCGTTGCTTGATCATGCACAGCGGCCATCGCTGGAATAAGTGAGATGCCATGGTTTAGCGCAACCAGCTCTTGAACCGTCGCCAATTGACTGGTGTTTTCAGTTGATACGGGGTGGAATGATTTTCTTCTGCAGAAGGAAACAATTTGCTCCGATAGGCAATGAGCCTCGTCCAACAGTACAAACGGCAAAGATTGCATGTCGGATATACTGATGCTCGACTTCTTGCATAGGTTATGATTGGTTGGCATCACTAGCAACAATTCTTCATCGAACAATTTCAACGTTTCGATGTATTTGGCCGTGATTGGCAACGCAAGAATTGCCACGTCGAGCTCCCCTTGAGTCAATTTGTTAAGCAGCACCGCCGTCGTGCCTTCGTTGACTATCATCCTGGCCCGCGGAAAATGCTCCGAAAACTCCCGCAGTAGTCCAGGCAGAAAGTATGGCGTAATCGTAGGGATCGATCCGACGCGGAGCGTTCCCGACTGACCATCGTCGCAAATTTCATTCTTGGTATCGTCGATGATTGACAGGACCTGCCTTGCTCGCCCCAATAGTTTTTCACCAGCTTCCGTCAGTGAGACACTTCGCGATTGCCGTTCAAAAAGCGGTTGTCCTAGTTCCTCTTCGAGCCGCTGCAATGATCGACTGACGGCAGGCTGAGACAATCCAAGCTCTTGTGCAGCCTTTGTAATGTTCAGCGTTTCAGAGACGCGTACGAAATGAACGAGTTGATCAATCTCCATCTTTTTCTCTTCCGATTGGTCTGAGTGTGAATGTTGCGATCATACACTCGTTCAGCCTTCATTTGTGCTGGCAAGCAAAATTGAAAGCCAACCGGCGATTGACTAGGGCCCCTAAGATTCCGGGCCCCCCAGCAAGGGTTCATCCATCGATCGTAGTTCACTATTGGGAAGACCATCTGGGTGTTCTGAACGCGCAACGCTGATGGCGGCCTCAGCAATTTCTAGATGAAGTAACTTAGTCGCTTGATAAAACGAATTTGCAGAATTGGGAAGCTTCGGGCTTCCATGCAGCGGCTTGTCAGAAATACATAGGAGCGTCGCTGAAGGTATTCTGTAACGAAAACCGTTGGCAGCGACAGTTGCAGATTCCATATCCACTCCAATGCTCCGACTGGCCTTTAAATCTTTCAGTTTCCGATTGATGACCAGTTCCCAGTTGCGGTCAGCGGTGGTGTAAACCGCGCCAACTCGGTAGGGCAAGTTTCGTTCTTCTAAAACTTTAGCCAGGTAGCGATTTAGCAGAAAGCTGGGCGTGATTGGTACCGATCGCGGCAACGCTTCATCCAGCACATGATCGTCTCGCATATAGCCGGAGGCCAGAACAAAATCGCCTATCTCTTGATGATTTCGAACTCCTGCGCAATGACCAATCATGATCATCGAATCGGGACGGAGGACTGCGAGGTGGTCGGTAAAGTTTTTTGCATTGGAAGGGCCTACTCCAATGTTCACGATGCTTACACCGCTATTGTCGGCCGCCTTGTGGTGAAAGGCAGGCATCTGCACATCCGCACGGACCGGAAATACACAATCAGGATGCAACTGACGGAAGACTTCCATGTGCATATGATAGTTTGTAAGGATAACAAACCGTTGGAAGTCTTCGGCGCTAGTACCGGTGTAGTGTTCAAGTCGCTCGAGTGAAAGTTCGACCCGTTCAGGCCCAAAGAGAAATACTTTCTTGCGAGTATGATCAAAATCAGTTTCGTCAATCAGCGTGAGAAGTTGCGGAGAATTAAGATCGACACGGGGTTTCGACGGAGTAATCTCAATCTCGGCGCCTTTGACAGCCAACTTGTACAGTTCGCGTTTGAGGTACCAGCGATAGGCTTTGGGACGTGCAATCTTTCCTGATATAATAGGATTGTGTTTGGACCATTGCCTATGAACTGTGATTTTCGAATAGCGACCTTGAGCGTAGATCTGTTCCATTTGGCTACATGCGTCGTCGATGGATTGCATCAATTCGATTTGGCCTGCAGCGGAGATCTTGAGCGATGACATTTTCGATAAGCTTGAATATGTTCATTGAAACGGAAAGAGGATATTTGACATCGTACTCATTCGGCCAGAGTCTGCCATCGTGAGCGTTATGAAGGCGGTCGTGATTCTCGATGGTTATCGGCGTCGCTAAGTTGATCTGTCTTTTTCAGTGAGTAATTCATGTACATCATTCTCGGTCAGAGGGTCTATTTTCGCCGCAATAAGGTGCGAAGCTTCGGCGTGTGCGAAAGCTGTGGAAGATTTGCAAAAATGTCGAGTTATGACGGGAGGAATTTTTTTCATGCTTATTACATCCCTCTGATTCCCACCAGTGGCAAGTTGCGCGTATCGCAGGCCTGCAGCAAATGCCACGCAGAGAAACAGCTTTCGCAGTCGGAAGCTGAAGCTGTGGGAGAAACCCACATGGAGCAATCGGCAGACGCCATCCAGGCGTTGTTGGAGGGGGAGCAGACCTTTTCTATCGAATCCGACTTGGACGAGGATAGTTCGGTTTCTTGCCTAGACTATCTGATGGTCGCCTTTGAATGGCTTTATTGCATGGGTAACCAACATTTTCTGGAAGACGTGTTGCAAAAGCTGCGGACGGCAAATTGTAATTTTGAATACCAGATGCTTTCCGGAAAACTAGCTTTGCTTGGCGGGGACGTGCCTGGGGCCATATCGCATTACAAAAACGCAGCCGTGGCGAAGCCTAACCAATTGATGCCACATGCTGAAGCAGCAGGTCTCTGCCGATTGCAAAAAGATTTCGCAGGAGCCGAGCATCACACCAGAGAGATATTACGGTTATCGCCAGATCTTGAACTTCATTATTCACTTTTGCTTGTTGACGACCTAAATGCGCAGAGTAAATTCGCTGAGGCTGTGGATGTCTATCAGCGGATCATCGGACTTTCTCCAAGTATGGCCAAGCAAAGCTCTGTAAAGAAAGGGCTCGCAAAAGCGCGAAAGAAATCAGGTCTGCCAAATGATTAGAGCAGAGGAAAAAGTATGGCTGGTTGATCTCGCTACACTTCCGTTGTTTGCCCAATCGCTAGTCGCATGCAGGCTCGCACGGCGAGCAGTGCTGGCAATGCTCTCTGGTGAAGAGCAAAAGCAGATGTTGGATGCATGCGATTCGATGGAGTCCATCGGATTCGATGGCTGTAAATCTTGTGACAAATTTTCTCTGGCACAGTTGATAGGTAGAGTAAGTCTCACACATGAAAATCAAGCCGCATTAGTTGCCGTTGGATGTGCAGATGAAGCGATCATAGCTGCCCAAAAAGCGGCTGAGCTCCATCAAAACGTGAATGTCGCTTCTATCACGCAGCGTTGTGTTGAGTCGTTGTGCCAAGATCCACGCCTTTCTGCTGTGCAAGTGATAGTCCTACTTCGAAGCGATGTTGATCAAATCAAGTTTGCTTGTGTAGAGGCAGGAATTGGAATGTGCGAAAAGATGAGCAAGCAAGTGTTGAGCCGCCTTGCACCATGTCATCCGTTTACGCTTGTTGAGCCGCGGCGCAATATTGAGGACCACTTTCGATGAGCTGGCTAGTGACAATCGCAGCAGGTATTTCAGGGGCACTCGTTGCCGGCGTAGGGATGTTCGCAATCGCCAATTCATGCGTTCGTTGGTACCGAATCTCGAGCTTCGAGGGCGGCTCTGGGTATTTTATTGTTGGGCTGACACTCCTTGGAGCAGTCGTTGGGCTAATTCTATCGGTCCCGGCGGCCAGGTTGGCTTACTCGTACCTCGGTTCTGGATGGTACAACCAATTTGGCGCAGCTTTAGCAGTTGTCGCAACTGGTCTCGCCCTGGTGCTTGCTGTTGCCTTTGCTGGCGTTGATCGTGAGCCAGAACTTGGAGGGCAGGGCATTGTTATTGTTCGGGAGATTCGACTGCCAGCGGAAACTAATAGCGACTCGGCGTTGAATGTAGACCCGCATCAATGGAAGAAAGAAGAGCTTCGACTACAGCTTGTAAGCGTCTCGAATCACAAGCCGCTTGGAGCTAGCGATGCAGATTTCGATGTCGAAGCTTTCCGCCAAGAAGATGGGCAGTGGATACTTCCTGCGCGTGTCCCGCTATTCACAAGTAAAGGTGAGCTCTGCGTCAACCTGACGCTAGGTGGTCGTGATGACGGTTTTTGGCCCGCGATGCGGCCAACGCCCAACGCTATCTTTTATGAGTGGAGCGCCTGGGCTCGCACCAATAAAAGCAGGGATTTGCCAAGTGATTCTGATGCGGTCATGTACCGTTTTAAATACGAGAATGCGACACCGACACCGTGACAGAGCAACACATGCTCATCTAGGAAAACTGCTTGTCAGCGATACTCATATGTCGTGTCACCAACGGAAAAATTAGCGACTACACCGAGTTCGGCGTTTTGAGGAAACGCACGGTGATTATACAGCGCAGCGGTTGATTTCAGTTTTTATGCATCTGTAATGGGTTTGGTTTTTTGAATTTCACTCCCATTTCATTGGCAAACCAACTTCCAATTGTTTCTGCATCGATAGCAGATAGGCTACGCCACAATACGATGCTTTTGATCGATTCGCCTGTAATCTGCAAATTCCAATAGCTACTAGTTTCTGTTCTACTTATCAAATGGCATGCGATGATCGTTTTATCGCTTATCGGATAGCAACGGACATTTTTTCTGATTCCGAAACCAGAATCGACTTCAATATGACTGATCGTTTTCCGGATTTTGGCTCGCCAAAAGTACGATTCAACCAGACTTTGAACGGCAACCGCTAGAATTGCAGCAGGAATTAAGCTGGCCAAAATTGCTGCCCAAAGATAGGGAATGAAAGTGAAAAACATAGCGATCAAACATAACATTATCATGGCTAGTGTTTGGGCTGCGGAACGCAGGTGTTTCCCTTGACGTCGAACCGTAAAGACTACTTCTCCATTCAAATCTTGTGTTACTTGAAAGCCATCGTTTTCAAGTAGGGTCAATACGTCTTCCTTTGCGGCTGCTTCGACTTTACTCGGTACTTTGTCTGATTTTTCGAACGAGCTTGCTGATGTTGAAAGTCGCTGTTTCCCAGTGCCTGTCACTTTACTGAAAACAGGTACGTCAAAGACAGCAACACAATCTGGCTTGGATTTGGCCTTGATCTTAAAAAGCCAAGTAACTACTCCACGAGATTCCTGGCGTTGCAGCGGCAGAAGCGAACTTGGCAATCCTAGCGGAATAGTGAATTCAACTGGAACTATAGTATGCAAAGTTGAGTCGTGGTAATGTCCGAGCACTTCAATGGTTTGAAACCAAAGGCATTTGGTCTCAGGCCTGGAATCGGAGTCGTCTTTATCCGATTCAGTCTGGTTGCATTCCAAGACTGCTTCGAACGTGTTTTCTTCAAATATTTTCCCAATACGGTATTCGCCCTTGAGTTTTCCTCCAACTCTTCCTGGCAAAGTGATGAGTTCCAATTCTGATTTCCAGAACGGCTTGAGCTTCACATAACGATTTACGAGTAGAAAGATTAAAATAACGGTAATGACGAGAAGCCAAGCAGGAGCGAGCCCATCAAAATGAATAGTGATCGGAACAGCAATTGTCGGGAGCACAACCGCGGCGATGACAATCCCAGTTGCTCCGGCAGATCGCGATCGAAGACGACCGGATTCCCAATTTGGTACGGCTTTCCATGGTTCATGTAGATGTGCAGGCCATTGCTGCCAATAAGCGCAATAAAACGATAAATTCTTGTGGAAATATGCACAAATCAGCAAGCCCAGACCAATGGGCAAGATTGCATTGACCCAGGGTAACGCTACATGTCTCAAGTCAATTGCGTTGCTATTCCAAGCCTCGAGCGTTGCGTAGAGATGTGGTGATTGGAAGCTTCCGTAGACTATCAGCCCAAACCCAATCGCTTGCCCGAAGCGACTGAGTATATAGATTCCATAGTAGATAGGAACGGATGGCTTAATGTCGATTTTGGTGTTCCTGTTTCAAGTGTCCGAACATCTAGGCATTATACCTCGACCGATTTAACTCCATCATGTGGACGGGGTTTCTTCGAACGAAATTCGATGGTAGAGCCAAGAACAATTAAGTGTTCGCTGGACAGATTACAAATCGTACGCCTCAGGATCTTGCGGCCAAATTTGCGAGCGATTTACACAGTTGTTGCGCCGCAGCCAAATTTGAGACATCAGCCTAAGATGTACATTCCATTCGCATGCATTGCATTGAAGGTGAACCGCTAGTGGCAATGCCAACTTGTAGCAATTATCCCAACACTGATCAGACAATCATTGAAGCGATCTCAGTCGTCTTGTGCTCCTGCTTTAGCAAACCATGCAGCAGCCAAGCCACGATATTGCGGCTAACAAACTTCATTGCTGGATTTGGCCCGCGTACAAAAAGTTCGGTACAGCTGTAGAATGAAGCGGAACTCATTACTTGTTTCCAGGATCTGGGTAATTTTACACCCTATGGACGTGCTTGTACGCGACGCATTGCCTCAAACGTTGAACTTATTGCGACAGCCAGCATGACCAAACCTACCAACCAGAACAGCCCCATGAAGAAAACTAGGAAGGACATTGGTGCTCCGCCAACCCAAGTGAAATAGGTAAGCAAGCCTACAGTTCCATTCCAGACAATTGCAACTAGCCAAGCACGTAGCGCATTTGGGTGACCGGGTTGCTTAGAATGGGAATCCTCTATTTGATCCGCGACTTTTACGACGGCTGTGTCAGTTGTTCGGCGGTTCATAAATCTTCGGCAAGCAACCATCGCAAGCACCAGAGTTATTCCGGAGGCAATCAAAGCGAACAACCAATTCGAATCAATGGCAGTTCTTTGGAATATGTCTCGAGTCAGCACAGCTTGACTTGGATCGTTTGGATTCACGTAGCAAAACGTACGTTTCGCGCTTTGGTACGGAGCTATTGCCGCACTTGCACCTGCCTTCGAATTCCAATAACTGTGACCGAACCAAAACCGATCAGAACTGTATTTCCTTCCGTTCCAAACATAGTCATACTCAGCACGAGGTGCATACGCAGTGCTTGACTCACGAGATCCAGTGGTTTTCTGGCCGTTAGCACTTATTGTTACGACTTCCACTTCGATTACTCGAATGGTGCACGGCACTTCGGTCCAAGACTCGGCCTTCTTTGCGAGTCTGCGAGGCTCCAAGATGACCATGTCCACGAAGAACCAACCGGCGAACACGAAGGCTGCTGCAACGAAAAGTAGCAGCGCTGCTATGCCCCACGTGAATTTATCCACTTCTGTCGGCGGTTTCGGATTTTGGCCAGTCATTCACAAATCCTCGAAGGTAGAAGAGTCCTTGTTTTGCATCAAACTTCTATCGACAAAGTTCATCTTGAGCCTCTGGATCGACGACCGTTCAATCGAATGTGATTTGGAAATGCCCAGTGAAGACACAGTGTTGCAATTCCAATGCTACCGAAAAGTAGATAGGGCGAAATCGACCAACCTTCATCACGAATCTGTATCCGCGTCATAGCGCGCTCAGGTTGATCGGCCAAGTAAAGCAATTCAACCTCCTGTTCAATCTCTCGCGCTGTTGTGTAAGTGGAAGGAATCGTAACCTGGTGACTACTAGCCTCATCGGTAGAGTATTCGATCACAATCTCTTCGGGAAACGGTCCCTCCGGCTTTGTACTTACGACTCTGCCAACAACATCCTTCGAATTCTTCCAAGCTGTCAAATCACGATATACGATACTCACCGGCAAGGCCAGAAAGATCACTGCTAGAATTGAGAAAACAACGCTACGGATAAACTTGGTTTTTTTACTTGACCAGGAGCTTTTGGATATAGGCTGCGCTCGAGGCGTAGTAGACTGCGTAAAGTATTGAGACGGTATGCTTGGCCAGTCAGCGGGATTTATCTTGTGAGCTTTCTCCGTTTTTCTTGTCGGCTCTTGGGCTAGTGTCATTTCCATAAGCTGAGGATCAAGACGCCCGCAGCCAACGGTAGGCTCGCTACCAAGCTTACGCATTGCGATTGCGTGAACAAATCCAAACAACATGACCAATCCGACGCCTTGGCTTTTGATCCAGAGTGTTCCGCTTTCTAATTTTGTTTCAGAGGACGCTCGACGAATCCGTTGAGCATCTGGCAAATGTTTGCCGTTTGGAAACTCTTCTTCGATACTTACCATCGACCATAATGTGTCGTCGAAGGATTGAACATCGAATGCAAGTAAGGCTTCTGCCAATGTCAGACCAATCACTTGTTGTTCATTGACGCGATGGTCTTTGTCGTAAAAGACGATCTGCACCAGGCTCTTTGGATTCGAATCATCAAAATAGAAGGTGGTTTCTGGCGAGTGGATGTCTATAACAAGTTCGTCGTCGGACAGGTCGTACGCATGACCATTCGTTGCCAGTGCCGCGCGTACTTCGGCAATTGTGTTTCCGAGCTGTATATTGGCCCAGCCAGAACCGGTGTTGATCGGGATATCGCTTGCGTACATTTGACTTCTGTCCTCAGACTAAATTGCTTTATGAAGTAGGGTGCGTAGCGTTCGTTGAGTTACCTTTTTGAATTCATGTTGACAAGTTGTCTGCTTTTAGTGTGACGTGCTGAGATAAATCGCGGTGGCAGATATAAAGCAGGAATCAACAGGATCGCAATGCATATCCAAATGCCTCGAAGCATCCGATCTGAAGCGCGGCTGAAGAACACTTCACCCGCGTCATTTCGCAAAACCCAACCTGGATACAGTTTGCCAACTTCAAATCGCTCACTATCCATCGTCGCATCCATCTTGTAATGCTGAATATAATGTTTTGTTCTTGATGCTCTATGAAGCTTGGGTACTGTGAACAACGCTCGACTGCGAACAGGATCGATCGACTTTCCATCCTCCTCTAAAATGGAAACGTCTCCGCAGGCAACCCAAAGGTCAATATACAAGTCTGGCACATAGAAAACTTCTTTCAGCAAAGTTTCTTTTGAAACCGCATCTTCAGGAATGTGTCTCAGTTCGATTGATTCGACGCGCACTTGAACTGGCATGTACGAAATATTCGCTGAGGCACTGTTGATATACGAACTTATGGCAGTGGGCAGCATGACGATATTGAAGAAAATCGCGAGCAATGACACGCATTGCATTACTGCATTAAAGTTCTCTGACCGAAACAGGTCTCTCCAGCCAGTTCGTGATCCTTTGCGTTTTATTGGTAATGCCAAACGCGTAACTAGTCCGCCAATGAACAGCGGAATGGTGAATCCAAGTCGCGACATGACTGCATTAAAATCCACCGGGTAGCGTATTGATATGTAAACAGTCCATGCAGAGCTCATGCCGCCGAAAACGATAGCAAGGGCTGCAAAAAAACGAATGTAGAGGATGTGATCCGGCGGGTCTCGTGAAGCCATTATTGTTTCCGAATTTGCAGCGTATCGTACAACAGACCTGTGACTTGGCTTGGGAAATTGTGGAATGCATCTGCACATTCCACAACTCCCAAATTTATCAGAATCACAATTCCAACTAGTGCGCACTGTAGAAAACACTTACGGTGAAGTGGATTTTGAACTCTAAGCAAGTGATGTCGTTCTCTGGAATATTCGCCGCGAGTTTGTATTCAAACTCTTCCATGTGCCGGTAGTCTTCAGGATCATCCGTATCTGTTTCGTAGGTGCCACCGTCGATGTCGAGCGTCCAGAAGTTGGCGTTCGCTTCACCGTGATGTTCATTAAATGCGCCCGTGTATTGAAACGCGAGCGGCATAGGTGCAACATCGTAAACGCCGGAAACGTCGTCGTCGTAGGCAGACACCGCCAATCTAATTTTGTCGCCAACGTTTGATCCGAACAAATCAACACTTGGGCTCAGACTGGCACCGCTGCAAACGTTCAAATAACCTTCTCCCGCACTTTCGTTACCACTCAGTTCCGGCCATCGAATTGCGTCGAATAGGTCGGTGATTTCAGCTTCTTTGGGATGTATTTGAGAAGGTAAGAGCTGAAACGTGAACGCCATCTCACCGTCGCTTAGGTCATCAGAATCGTCGATTACCTCCATTTTCGTCACCTTGATATGGACGAATCTTTGAATGGTTTTTGTAGTGCGATAGTGAGGTATTATTTGCCCATTTCCTAAATCGGGGTCATCCATTGGTAGTATGGCATAAAAATACTTTTTGTCTGGATCCAGATTTGGAAGGACAACTTCCGGCGTTTCGTCGGCTTGGCGGAAAGTCTTGTGAATGCAAGGTACGGAAGTCGACAGAAATCCCTCTTCGTCGTAACCAACCTCGACCTCTTCCTCACTCAGGACAACAAAAGCTCCGACGGCAGCGGACGGAGTCCAGCTGACTTTGACAAAGGTTCCGCCCTCAATGCTTGTTGATCGCTCGATAAAGAGCGGCTCTTCGCCGACTTTGCGTTTTCTTGTATCTTCGCCTTTTGCCAGCGGCAGTGACTGTAGAACTGTATTACCAATGGTTGAATGACCATATTGATTCGCTGGAGGAGCAGCCAAGCAATAGGAGGCAGATCCAAACCAGAGCATCGCGCTTAGTAGCCGTGTTTTCGTGTTCATCTTTTCATCTTTCTGAAGTGACATTTGAAATAAATTAGCCTGCAGTGAGGCTCGCATGCTCTTCCAATCGGAAGTGACGCGATTGGGCGGCCAATTAGCAGACAAAATCGTCGTTGGGTTTATTTCTCCATGCCATTTTGGATATGGCAGAAAAACATAGTTCGATTTTGGCCGGGTCGTGATGTGGACCTCGATTGGTCTTGTAACGCCGCTCCAGTACTGTGCAGGTCAGCAGCGAACGAACAATTTAATCTCCACTTTTGAGGAAAACATGAACGCGAAAATCACCATCAAGACGATCTTTCTATCACTACTTTTCACCCGCTTGAGCTTTGCTCAGGGCGGCCCTTATTTAGAGGACCATTTGTTTCCGCCAGCTTGGCCAAATCCAGCAATCACGGTTCAGTCAAATTGGCTAGATCCTGATGTTCCAGCCACGGTCCTTAATGGCCAAACCGTTTACGTCGCCAATACGACACTCTTAGCTCAGAAGCAGAAAGACTACTTTTGGTTTCAAGACGATAGCAAGCAAAGTGGAGTAACGCACAAATTGATGATCGACAACGATTCGTGCCGTGTGTGGCTGGAGTGGCAAGGCTACTTTTTCCCAAGCAACGGCGAGTATGATTGCGAGTTCGATGCGATACCATTTGATCAACTCGATCCTAAATGTTTTACCCATCTCAGCGGCCCCTACTGCGATATACCTAACGGAGTAACCTACGTCGGCCAAGTAAATGGTTTTCCATGGGTTGCATTTGGCGGCCTGTTCGGAAAAATGGGTGGTGCATTTTCAGCAACAAAAATTGAAAAGATTCTCGATCGAAATTCAGAGCGGAATGATGAAGTGTTACGCTCAGATCTCCGACCAGAGTTAGTCGATGAATTTCTGGAACTTTATCCAGAAATTGACCCGGACGACATTCCCGTCGACTATCTCGGTGATACTTTGACTTCAGCTACGGGATACAATCATACTGCAGTAGTAGGCCACATTATTCCAGCAATTGCTCCTGAGGGGAATGCAGCCGGTCGCAGTGTTTACAGCAATGCCATGGTGATATCCAGCCACATGAAAAAGCAGTTGACCAACTCGGTCACTGGCACTGGTTACATGCCTTCGGATGCCATGTTGCTCTACTTTGAGTACCTTGCTACGACCTATGGTGCTAAATCTGCAGCAGTTGCTGAATCCAAATTCACTGCCAGCTATATTCGCGACTGGAGGGTCTTAGATGGTCAAGAAATTGAACTACTGACAGAAGATGAAACTCGGGTCGCTATGCAGTATGCCGGGTTGATCCGACCATCCAGTGTGAAGAATGTGCGCAAGTAAACAATTGAGGATTGACGTAAAAAGTTTTTCCAGCGACCTGCCTTTTGAGGACAGGTCGTTGTCGTTGAATCAGGACAATTCGCGCGATGCGTGTACACTCAAAAAATCGTCGGATCGAGTATCCAGCAGGCGCGGCGAAATTCATCTGGCATAGACCTCTTGGAATAAGCTCCACGCACTGCATACAACTCCGTCAATAATGATGGTTCTTAGCGATTTTCGCATGACCGAGTTTGTGAAACATTGTGAAATACTTCGCAAGTGTAGCCATTTGGAGATGGTGTCCTCCGAAACAGCCTTCAGATTCTCTCCTTTCGAAGAGCATCCAGAGTAAGCGACCTTTCAAAGGCAATCCTTAGTCAACCAAAATTTTGAAATGTTTGGCCGCAGAATCCCCTTGTTCGCGATTAGATGTATGAGGCAGCCAACGGTGCTTGCCAATCAATCCGAACAATTTAAGGGAAATGGGGAAACTCAAATGAAGACTACACAAAACTCTGGCTTGGGATTACTTACGATTGGACTATTGCTCTTGAGTTCCGTGGGCTGTATGGTCAGCCCCGGCGACCAAGAGGTGTTCACCAGCCGAACGACTCCAATCCAGTTTTCAGGTTTTACGATCCACCCAGCGCAACATGTCGAAATTCTTGCGAGAGACAACGCGACTCAGTCTTGGGTCAAGATCGGTCAAACGACTTCCACGTCCGACGCGTACGAGCACTTCGGTTCGAAATGGTATTTCTGGAAGAAGGAAATCGTTGTTCCCAAGGCACTTTGGCAAAAATGGGGCAAGGACGGCGGCTATTCGGTTGTTCTTAAGGGAGTCGCCGACAAGAATGATTTAACGACCTTTAAAGAAGGGTTCTACAATTATTACGAAGACTACGACTCGCTCGAAGAGCTCTACCTTGAAAATAAGAGCACGACCGGTGTAGAAATTCTTGTCTGGGCTACGCAGTAACGACAAACTCAACGGGTATATTAGCTCTCAGGTAACTAGTGAATTCGAATGCAGAAGGTGGTGAGGTGAATGATGAGCGAGAATCTTGATCTTAACACTACGGCTCATGTAGCTGATCTGCTTACGAAGCTGCGAAATGGTGAACCTGAATCGGTGCAAACGTTGATTGAAGTATCGATGCGGCGTCTGCAGATTCTAGCCAAACGAATCAGCCAAAATTTGCCGGGGGTGAAACGCTGGGAGCAAACAGATGATCTAGTGCAAAATTCGATGATACGACTGTGGAAAGCGCTGGAAAAACATCGTCCAGCGACGCCCCTGGATTATTATCGACTGGCTTCGACAATCATTCGTCGCGAGCTTATTGATCTGTCGCGACACTATTACGGAGTTCAAGGAATGGGAGCCAACTTGGCTCGCACATCCAAAGTTGTAGATTCTCAATATGCTTCGCCGGTCGATTTGAAGTCCGACCAAACTAACGAACCGAGTAATCTGGCAAGTTGGACTGAGTTTCACAATTACATTGATTCGTTGGATGAGGAACAGCGTTCATTGTTTGACTTACTATGGTATCAAGGTCTAACACTTACACAGGCTGCGGAGTTGTTGGGATCTTCCGAGCGAACGGTGCGACGACGCTGGAAGCTCGCTAGATTTTCGCTTTATGAAACGGTCATTAAACCGGGTTCTGAAGAGCTTGATTCCGCAGAACTTGACGAGCACTAATCTCGCCTTGCTTATCAGAGTTGACTTATATGTCGAATATCGACGACTTATTAGATCAGTGGGAGGAACTGCGAGAACGCGGCGAGTATATCTCTGCGGAAGAATTGTGCCGTGACCAGCTTGAGTTGCTTCCTGAATTGCGGCGACAGATCAAAGCGCTGGAAGCTGTCAGTGCACATTTTGGTAGTGCGGGAATTAACGGTGACAATGGAGACGAAGAGTCCGCTTGGTCGCCAGCGAGCCACTTCGAGATGTTGAACCGGTTTGAAATCCTGAATCTGCATGCTAGTGGCGGGTTGGGCCATGTCTACTTGGCACACGATAAAGTGTTGGATCGGCCCGTCGCTATCAAATTTCTGAAGCGAGCAGAACTTTCTAAAGAGCAGCTTGAGAGATTCGAATGGGAAGCCCGGATCACGGGTCGACTGGAACACCCGGGCATTATTCCAATTCACTCGATGCAGAAATCCGAAGGCTCAACTCCTTGTTACGTCATGCGGTTTATCAATGGAAAGACCTTCCAACAAACCGTCGAGGAATTCCACGCAGCAACGGCAAACGATTCTCAGCAAGGATTCGCAACTCACAATGAATTGCGACGTTTACTGCAAACTGTTGCGTCTGTTTGCAATATCGTTTCGTTTGCGCATTCGCGCGGTATCATCCATCGCGATATTAAGCCGAGTAATATTATGCTGGGGCCGTTCGGCGAGGTTCTGCTCTTGGACTGGGGGATCGCCAAACCAATTGACGGAGGGACTCTTGCAAAGTCAGCACCGGCAGCATTAAGGTTATCGGAAACACCTGATCAAGAGCTACGCCACCTCAACTCCCTCGATAGCCCTGCTTTCACATCGACGGGGCAAGCGATTGGGACTCCCGCCTACGCTAGTCCCGAGCAATTGCTTGGCAAAGATTCCGCGACAAACCCTGCGAGCGATGTGTTTTCGCTTGGTACAACACTCTTCTATCTGCTGGCTGGAAAGTCACCAGTCGAAATGGTTGGCTGGAGCACTTACTTAAATCAATGCAAGTTGCCGTACACCGACCTGGCAGGACATTTGCCTAAGTCGATCCCTAAGAAATTGCAGGCCATCTGCCGAAAGGCAATGCAGACGCGGGTGGAAAGACGATATCAAACCGCAATGGAGCTTGCAAGCGATCTCGATTGTTACCTAGCTCGTGAGCCGATCAGTGTGATCTCTGAAACATGGCGTGAGCGAATGGCGAGAGTTGCGAGGAAACATCCAGCATGGACAGGAGGATTACTTGCCACCGCAGTAGCTTTGTTTGTTGCCGCGATGGTTTCATCGATCATCATTAGTTCGAAGAACTCGCTTCTAACAAAGAGCGAACAGTCGTTGCGCACGTCGTTAACGGAAACGCAACTAGCGAATGATCAGGCGATGACTGCTATGCGGACCATGTTCGATGGTATCGTGTTGTCGCACTTTTCAGAGAAGAAAGAATTGAATCGAGAAGATCGTGAGTACTTGGAGAAATCACTTGAACAATATTATGCATTCGCGAATATGAGTCGTGATGACCGACGTTCACGGGCCGTCAAAGCCGAAGCCAACTATAACGTCGCTCACATGCTACATTGGTTGTCGCAAACTTCGGATGCTATACCTAAGGCAAAAGTGGCGATGCAGTTGTACAGGGATCTGTTTCGTGAAAGTGGACAGAGCGAGTACATACCCGAATACCTCGAATCAATCCGTTTGCTAAGTGAAATGCAAGCCAGGTTTGACAATAGTGACGAGGGAATTCGCGTTGCCCGCGAAGGGATTGCCGAAGTCGATCATCTTTTTCAAGAACCTGCAAAGATTGACAATATCTTTTTCTACGACCAGCGTTTCTCATTCTATTCTAACGTCGCAACTGGTTTCGTTCAGAAACGCGATTGGCCTAACGCATACGCCTCGTGCCAGTTGGCAATTGCTGACGCAGAGAAATGTTTCGAACTCCAACCCAATGAATTGAGAGCCATGAATAACTTGGCTAGCGAACTGGGACGCGCGGCGGAATTGTCTGTTCATCCTGAACTTGAGATAGATGCAGAATCGCGGATGGCAGTTGCGCACCGATCAATCGAATTACGCCGGAGGCTATTAGAGGCAGAACCAGATATTAGCATGAGTCAAGCCAATTGGGCTCGAGCGCACTATGCCCGAGCCCTATGTTATGCAAGTGATGGTCTAACCGCCGCTGCACTCGCCGACGTCCAAGTTGCTATAACATATGTTGATCGCTTGCGGATTCGATACCCTTTGATTGACGCATGGAACAAAAATGTAGTTGAGTATCGCACGCTCGCTGCCCGACAAAAGCGTGCAGCCGACGACTGGCCCGGGGTTGTCGACGAAATCAAGGAAGGGAGGGATCTAAGACTAACGGTGGATGCCTTAACCGCGTTCATCGACTTATTGACAGAATACCGCATCGTTTTTCCTGATCACCCGGTGGCGACCGAGTGGCTGGCGGAATTGCATTCACGACGCGCCGCTTTGATTGGCGATGAAGATACAACACAAAACCAGCGAGATTGTGAGTTAGCTGTTGAGCTGAGGAGAGTCTGCGTCGAGGACAGCCCCGAATCTGAGGAACAGTGCAAGGAACTCATTAAGGCACTCCTTGCAATGGCCAATATTCAGTCTGTTAATGGGGAAACAATCAGTGCGCTAGAGACTGCCCAGCAAGCACTGACGGAAATCGAAGATTCAACTTTACTGAATATCGATAGCCAAACATCTTTTCGCTCGCAACTAAACGATCTTTTCGAGAAACTTAAGCCGAATTAGCGGCAGGTATACGACTGATTAAGTCGCGCGAGTTTGATGTCCTTTCGTCTAGATATACCCAGCCAATCGTCCGAGAACGCAACCACCAGCCGTAGACCACTTCTGTGCCATGGAAGGATCGACTCCTTCGCTTTTTGCAGCGTATGATATCGCCGACTCGAATCGCGGTTGCACCATGTTTGCGCGTTCTAATTTTTAGTTGATCCCCAATGAGCACAAAACTGCAAAATGTGACACTTGGCACCCATACTCCTACCCACCAGAGGACACAGAAATACAGTCCAACAAGAAATACCCCAAATGCGAGATACATCGAAGGTACGATCCAAAGGTCGGGATTCGCATCGAGCATTGCCAAGGCTTGATACAATGATACAACCCCACCCACAGGCAGCGGTATCATCATGATTGCTAAAAGTAGGGCCGCAGTCGTGTCCGCAAGCGTGGTGCTGTTCTGATGACCATGTATTTGGTTCAACTGAGCAGAGTTCCTTTTCAATATAACTTTTCTTTTTTTCGCCATTGCAGGAGGGGCTCGGAGCTAGGTTTTGTTGATGAAGTAATGAGAGCACGCTGAGTCTATCCAGTCAGTGTACAAATCGAGACTCGATCATCTTAGCGGCCATTCTGAACAAATTCCTTCTAGCGACTAGTTAGCCGTGCTGCAGAAAATCGCCCTAGCATTGACGAAGTCATCGGCTTTTCCTTATCAAAGCTAACGTCTCAGAGAATAGAGTTCGCGGAATAATATCGATTCTAGCTAGCCTACGTATTTTTTTAGGCCGGGCTCTGGCATAATTCTCGATATGTAAAGTGATAAAGCAACATGTTTTCTGTAAAAGTCGGATTGATTTCAGGGGTTAAAGGTAAGGTATTTCATTCCGGTTTCCCACTCGTCGGATAGTTCGACGAGGACGGCAGTAACGAGTCGGAGGACGGAGGCTTCATTGGGAAAGAGCGTAGCAACGCGAGTTCGACGCTTGAGTTCTTTGTTCTGACGTTCAAGCATGTTGGTGGTTCTCATTCGCTTTTGATGTTCATTTGGCAGTTGAAAGATGGCGAACGCTTCGGGGACATTGTTATCGGCCCATGTAGCCAGCTTGGGCGCATCGGTTTGATATTTTGTGACCATTCGCTTTAGTTCTTGGCTAGCGGCAACAGCATCTTTGGCACCGAACACGGCCCGCAGGTCATCAGCAACTTCTTTGCGCATCGAGACTTTGGGGACATGATGCATAGCGTTTTGCATGAGATGGAACTGACATCGCTGCCACGGCACCGAGGGCATGACCGCTTTGCGCGCCGCTTTCAATCCGGAATGATCATCGCTAACAATGAGTTTTACTCCGGTCATTCCGCGAGCCAAGAGGTTCTCGAAGAACTCTCTCCAGTGCACTTCGGCTTCGCTGAGCGAACAACTAACTCCGACGACGCTTCGATGACCATCAGGCAAGATGGCGATAGCGACCAGAATAGCGCAGTCTCTGACAGTTCCATCAACGCGTACCTTTTCATATCTAGCATCGACGATCAAGTATTCGACTTGCCCGATGGGCCTGTTCCGCCAGGCCTCGAGCTCTTCGTCGAGCAAGGCAGCAGCGCGGCTGACTTGAGTGCTAGTCACCTCAAGTCCACAAAGTTGTTCCGTGATAGCAGCGACTTTGCGAGTGGAGACACCTTGGACGTACATTTCAGCGATTGCCAGTTTGAGAGCCCTTTCGCTTCGTTCACCACGTTCGAGAGCCGACGGGTAGAACTGGGAGTCGCGGGATTGGGGGACTTGGAGCTGGAGCTTCCCGAGTCGGCTATCGACGGTCTTTGGCTTAAACCCGTTCGCGTAGGTTCTACGCTGGTCGGTACGCTCGTAGGGGGCCGCGTTGAGGTATTCGGTCCTTTCGATCTTCATCGCTTCATTCATGAGGATTTGGATCGCTTGTGCCATGGAATCGAAGCCGTGCTCGGCGAGCAACTGGACAGCTTCGTGAGTATTGTTAGATTGGAACGCGTGGGTCATGGTGTTGGGATCCTTTCAGTCTGGTAACTAAAAAGAAACCAATCCTGGCCCACTCTTACAAGAGGGCCACCCAGCTATGGCTCGTTTTCATTCGTTCGCTGCGATCACGAACTCAAACGAGCCATAGCTGATAACTTGAATTTACAGAAACAAAGTTACACTAACTGTAAAGTAGCAAGCTTCAGTGGAATTGCTTCTCATTAGCTCTATCCTTGCAGAACCAAATTATGTGCTCGGCATCAATTCAAAAGTCGCATTGGCTCTATTGTTTAACAGTTGGTTCTCTGCTCGCGTGTTGCGGTTGTGAATCAAAACCTGCGCAAACAGCAGCATCTCAACTACCGGCTCCTTCGCAATCAACTGCAGCACAGGTAACTGAAAATGAGAATGCGGAAAGTGCTACAAGCAACGGGTCCAATGCTGTAGTACTTAACAGTTCGTCTTCAACCGGATCAGCTTCACAATCTGCCAAGGACGTCGTGAAATCGCAGCCGACGACAGGCGGCGCAACGCAGCTTGAGCGTACTAAAAAGATTCACCCAAAGCCAACGCCGGAGCAAATCGCTCGCTGGAAGCCGGTCGTATTCGAACCACTTCAATTGCTCGATATTCGCGAAGACGAAAAAGCGGGATTTATCGCCAGCGTCCAGTCCGTAGGCGATGCAGGTAAATTCGTCACCTCAGGGGCTAAACTAATGTTGTGGTCCGTTGATCGTAGCCAACCACCTGTTGTCCTGATGGAAACGCCGCCCAAAGGATCACTCATTATCGCTTGCAAAGTGTCAGCGGATGGCGAGTCTTGTTTTGTCCTGCAAGAGAATAATTGGTGCCGCGTTTTCAATTTATCTACAGGCAAAGAGACAATCGCTAAACAGCTTGAACTTAAGTACCCTGAACGGCTCACTGTTTCGATCGATGCCACTGAAATTGCGATTCTTTGCCGCAATGGCAAGCTGTCCTTATGGAATGCGACTGACCTCACGGAGAAAGCTCGATGGGAAATCGATTCTGGAGAGGTTTCGCAGTTCGAGTATATTCGAGATAACGTCTTGGTTGTCGCTGGCAACACAACTTCGGCCTGGGATACAACCACAGGCAAATTGCTAAAGACGTTCACCGATATAAGTTATCACAAATGCGCCGTGAAGGCACAGGACGCATCTTCGTGGATCTCGCTTGGCGATGACGCGTTCATCCAATGGCGATGCGCAGATGACGAAAAGCTGGGCACTGTCAACGCTGGTTATGCAACAAGTGCCATTGTGCAATTCTCTCCCGATGCAAAACGACTCGCGGCCTTGGACGGTGAGAAGATTCAATTGTGGGATATCGCTCGCAATCAAGTGCTGCAAACGATCGACTGCACTGGCAATACACCAGTTTCGATGTCTTGGCTTCCGAATACAAATCTATTGGTTGTCGCGACGTTCGACGGCAATCTGCGATTTTGGGGCGATGCTGCGGCAGCTGCGAAATCTGGAATGACTGTTGCTGCGACTATACCAGTTGCTAAAAGTGAACAGCCAGGAGTTCCTGCGACTACAGTAGAACTCCTGGCTGCGCTTGATCTTCGAAGTCTGGCGAGATTTCCTGGTTCGAAGATGCCAGCGGACAATGCGTTTCAAACCTACGGTACCTTGCCAACTTCGGCGGACGAGTCGCGGCTCTATTATCGATACCTTTTTGAGCAATTGGGTTGGAGTGAGGTCCAAGAAGGAGCCAACGAGGCGCAACTGTTTTTTGAAAAAAATGGTCTTCGTGTAGAAGTATCGGTCTATTCGGCCACGCCACAAGAAACCAACGTTGGGCTATCGTATTTGGGCAACATCAGTACCGATTGGATTCCGAAAATAGAGTCGGGTAACGTTGAGATCAAGAATCGTTCATTTTCGTCAATGACCTGTTCTGTTAATTCTCCACTTTTGGAGATTGAATGCGAACTCCTTAAGAAACTTCACGCGGCGGGTTGGACGGCAATCGATCATTTGTTGCAGCGAGCCAAAGAATCAGGTGATGAACGCGACCTTAATTTTCAGTGGAACGGCTGTCACTTGCGAGTCATGATTTCCCCGGATGTCGAACGCGAAGGACAAAATCAGGTCCTGTTTATGCTCAGGCCCAATTTGAATACGTTGCCCTTTGCAACCGATAGTGGCTTGGTTGAATTCAATGACTTCCGCGACCTACAGTTGAATAGCTCTACAAAAATGAGCCTGCCTCAAGCAACAGCTTACTTTGATATGGAGATGAAGCGACATGGATGGACGGCGGCACCGGTTGGTCGAAAAGTAACAGACGAATTGTGCTGGTTACAGTTCTATCAAGGTCAACGCGACATCACGATTGAATTGGTGAAATTGGCAGATGAACGCACTCATGTCGTCGCTGGCAAATACAGCAATTCGTCCTGGCAGGTTCTTCCGATAAAGGACACCGAAAGCGATGAAGAAAATGTAGCAGAAGAAAAAGGGATGCAGGTTGCCGATTTCCCAATTCTGTCAGCCTCATCGCCAGTGACCTACGAAAAGTCGAGAAACAATATCAGATTCGAACTCGATCCAGAAGTCGATCTATTGGCTGTTAATGAAAGTTACATTGCCAAGTTCAAAGAATTGGGATGGTCACCTGAGCCAATGGCAGCCTCCACGGCAGACAGTTTTAACTTGATTGTCAAACGCGATTCGGAGGTAATCTACTTCCGCGTCGCACGTAGTCCAGCGAAGCAAATCATCGCCAATGTGAACAGCCAGAATTTTCTCTGGACCAAGCCAATACCTATCTCAGATTCAAGAATCAGCTACGTCAATTGGCTGATGCAAAAGCAATCTTACGCGACATTGGATCGCATCGAAGAATATAGAGTTGAAATGAATGAGTTGGCAAATAATCACTAGCCAAATCGCAATCGAACCAATAGGTCATTGATGGCATCACGACCAGACGGCAGTTCGGGCAAGGTTGAATCTTCGTGTGCTCGTTTGCGATACTTGGTCTATCGGTCGTATTCGCCTTGTAAAACGCTATGTCAGCACCATCAATGCCGTTTGTCCTCGCCGCTCTTTTTATCGCGACTCGGGAGCGTTTGAACGAACTTCACCGATGATTCAATCCAGGCTTTCAACTCTGCATCCGATCGGATTCCTGCGGACTCGACTCTTGCCCAGCCTTTCATGACTTTTCCAGTAATGTCCATCGGCTTGACATGAGGCATCGATTGAGTGACGTCATGGTCCTCCTTGGCAAGCCTTACAATAAGTGAGCCCTTCCATGGACCTACACACATGTTGCCGTTGATCATGAAACACACGCCGCCAAACATCTTTTGCTCTGAGTAGCCTTTGCGACGCTTCATAAAGGGACGAATGCGGTCTACGAGAGCTTCGTCTTCTTCAGTCATTGCAGTTTCTCCTGCTTGCTAAAAATCCAAGCGAATAGGAAGCCCCCGAGCACAAATTGAATCGCGAGATAAGTAGTCTCCAAGGAAAACCAAACTGAAATCGGGTCGATTGATTGCTTGGCAGCTTCAGCCAAAACGTGGACTGTCCAATGATAGCCACCAACCAGGATCGCAAACTTTAGTGCACCTGAGATAATCGACTTGCAATTGCAAAGCCGTGGGTAAATCATCGAAAGAAGTATGCCCTGGAGCAGTATGGCGCCAAATCCAAAGGCAATGATAGGTTCTTTTCGCGTGTAGCTACCGAGACGTTCGTATGTGTCCTTGAAAAGCACCAAATGCCAAACAAAAGCTAATGGAAAAGTGACTAACAGATAACCGACCGTTCCGAGAAGAATTTTCGTGAATGAAAGAGATGGATTCATTTGTGACTATCCTTTGATAAAGCTCATGTGCATTTCACAGTGGCGCAAATTAAATTGGTCCCATTCCTCACGCGTGATATGACCGAACGCAGGGTGCATCGCCCGATCCGTCTCCGAATTCATTCGGCCGACGGCCTGACGCAAGGCTTCCAAAGCTACATGCGTGTCCATTGGCCCAGGTTGAAACCTTGTAGGCGTTTTGAATCCAGCCGGTATTGAATCGTGTAAAAATTTGCGTTTCATCAGCTTCGTAAAGACAATTCGGATCGGCCAAGGTAACGCAAAACCACTTCCATCAATGGAGCTTTCAATTGCGTCGGCCAGATGTTTGAGGATTTGGCCTGGCGACCAGTTTCCCAAAGTCTGCACTGAGCCTGTCAACGCGATTCGCTCAGCGTCCTCCAGCAACTCATCGTAGGATTGATACCGAACCGATCTTCGACCCTCGACTAATTTTGTGCGGACAGTCATCTTCTCATCCCCATTTCTTGGTGACTCATTTGACATTAAGTGACTTTTCGGTAACGTATTTAGATTGAACAAACATGTCAATCCCTTCAGATCTTTTCCCTGACGAAACGAACGATATGAGTCAGACGATAGAGCTTTCACTGGATTTGGAGCAATCCATAGAAATTAGGTCTGCCCTTAAGGATGCCTACGGCGCTTTAATCAGTCGCTTAACAGAGAACAATTCGACGCCGGATAACAAGCCGATGCCAATGGTCCTTGAGCAATGGCCGGGCGGTCGGTGGTTCCGAGACCTAGGTGCCGGTCAGGGACATTTTTGGGCATTTGTGCAGGTGATTAAGCCGCCAAATTTGCTTGAATTGCAGGGGCCGATGTTTATGTCTTATCCAGTCGCCAGCCACATGCAATTTCGCTTGACGCAAATCGCCGACGGAGTGGAATTGTACTTGCGACATCGAGTAGTCGGGCCGATGGAAAAAGAGCATCAGGCACGTGTTAAACCGGGGTGGCAGTATCTCTTGCAACAGACAAAGCTTTTGGCTGAGCAGCCAAAATGAGCAAGCATGATTCCGACGAAACATGGAAGGCACTGTCAGATCCGACGCGTCGGGCAATCCTTGATCTGCTGCGCGATGGACCAAAGCAAACGACAAAGATCGTTGAGCAGTTTCCCGAGCTTTCGCGTTTTGCTGTGATGAAGCATTTGGACGTCCTCCGTGCAGTTAAACTTGTGAATACTCGAAGCGAAGGGAGAGTTCGCGTCAACTCGCTCAACGCAGCACCTATTCGCGATATACTCGAAAGGTGGATCAACAAATATGAAGCATATTGGTCAAATACCTTGCTTCGCGTTCGCGATGATGTTGAGCAACCACTAGAGAAATCAAAGGCAAGAAAGCGGCGAGGTTGATGGATCTTGCCATAAACTCTTCTTGTTCGACTTTGTCCTTGGAATTGCAGTATGGTGTTTCGTTGTAGTTTTACCGGTGAACTATGGAAGTACGGCGGCGAGTCCTCGTGGTGGTTTATCAGCATGCCCACCGAGGAAGCCAATAATCTAGAGCGGCTCTGCCCTCACCGCAAACGGAACTTCGGTTCAATCCGTGTGACTGCGTGCATTGGTGAAACCAGTTGGCTTACATCACTGTTTCGTGACACTAAATCGAACTCATATTTGCTTCCAGTCAAGGCAATCGTGCGCAGCAGAGAGAAGCTTGTCGAGCACAGCTGTTACGACGTGACGATTTCCGTCGACTAGCACGCATCGGTAAAAGTCATCTCTCGGACCTGAGCTTATCGTCAATCGAAAATTTATTCGGCGGTTACACTTTCAGCGCCAAAAGTCTTTATAACTATCGCTTAATCAATTCACCTACGGTAGGTGTAGCACTACAAATACCTGTGAACCATTCGAATACTCACTGCAACTTGCACGACGCTTTCCTGGCAAGCAAGAGCGTCGTGTATTGTTACTTTGTCGCATCGGTGTTTGAAATGACTCAAAGCACATCTTAGAATGTGCAGCCGCCTCTCAGATATTCAGCTATTTTGCAATAACAAATAAGGTGCTCCTGTGTGTGGGGTGATCTACTCAACTTTCGATCGTGAATTGAATGCTTACTGGAGTCCATACGGAAAAACTTTTTTTGATTTCAAGGAAGACTTCAGAACATGGTCCGCTTCTATATCAGTCTCGAAGAAAAGATCCGTGAAACGCTTTTTCAACATCTTCGAAGCGGCCAGAAGGTCGTAGCGATGAAATTCTATCACGATGTCACGATGACTCCGCTGCTAGAGTCAAAGAATGATTCAAAGTTTCATAACGAGAGGTGTGAGTCGAGACGAAGCCGAAAAGCTCGTTGATGATGCGAACGGCGCACACTTGGAGGGCCAACATGTGCAATGCAATCCCCTGAATTTTTCGCTCGATGGGCTCTATCCACAACTAGCATGTGTTGTTCAGCTGCTCCTTGGACTAGTTTCGCCGCCAGTTAGTCCTACCCCAGAGCAAGACACGAACGTCGTCGCTGCACAAGCACGATATTTGCCTAGAGACGTGAGCTCTGCCGGCGACTGGCGTGAGGTTTGACCTTCACCACGTTTCTTGCACCAGAAAAGATGTCAGCTTTTTGTTAATTTACCTTATTTGGAGGATTGGCTTATCAAGCGAAAAAAGTACACCGAAGATCAGATTGCGTTTGCCCTTCGGCAAGCAAAAGCAGGTACAGCGATAGCAAAAATTACTCGGAAGTTGGGAGTGTCCGACCAACATTCTATCTCTGGAAGAAGGAGTTTGCTGGGATGGGCGTTGCATAGCTAAGAAGGCGTAGGCAGCTTGAAGAAGAGAATCGCAAGCTCAAGCAATTGGTTGCCGATCTTAGTCTTCATAAGCGCATACTCTACCCGTGAGAGCTTAGGATTTTGGGTTGGCTCAACTCGTCCGCGTTTAGATCTTGCAAAACAGAGTCCCAGAAATCTTTATCCGCCAATTGCAAATCCGTGGCAGAAGTTTGATTAGCTAGGTCTGCTTTCTTGAGTTCCAGTACTGCCAAATACACATCCAAGGGATTCAATTCCCCGTCGCGGTTGAGGTCATATCGTACGGCAATTGGGTCATTGCCGACGATACTTCCTTTTCCTTCCGCGATTCGGCCATCCATAATCCCAATGATCGAAATCACGTAACCAAGATCAACCGCATTGTTGGTGTTAGTATTGACGGCATTCGTAGATTGCGGGGCCGCTGACCGTAACGCCGCGCCCCCTGACACGACGTTGCGCTGAACAGAGAATTCTGAAGTGTTGCCATTTAGGTCAGTTGCCAGTCCAACGATCTTGCTCACTCCGGCTGTGAGATTCATGCCAGCTCCGATAAAGCTGATTGTCTTTAAACCGGCCGCAAAGTTTGCCGCCGTATAAAGGGTGCTGACGATGAATTTTGCACCTTCACCTCCGCCATCGCTGACGTAGAAATCGATCGTTAGCGGATAGGCCGAATTGGTCGGAGAACTGGAAACCGAAAACGCGATTTCCAAGTCTGCTCCAATTAGAACCGGAGAATCTGCAATCAAGGGCGAATTCTGCAGCAAATTGCCGCCGGAATCAGCGTCAGTCGCATCATTCGGTGTTGCCCCTGCAGCGGGATATAAATCAATACCTAGATTGATGTTTTCACTGATCGAATTGCGAGTGATCTTATTTCTGATGCTGCCGTCATTGACTCGAATGCCGGTTTTATTACGTCGGATCGTATTGCTTGGCCCAACGGTATTATTGGATGCTCCGTTCACAAACTGAATTCCAAAACCGACATTGGAAGCTGCGTCTGTGCCAACCGAATTGAACGCAATGGTGTTGTTGATAGCGGTTGCGCCTGAGAAGGTGATTCCATTAGCGTTTCCGGCAATGATGTTCGCAAAATTCGCGTTGCTGCCGCCCACGATATTGCCGGAACTTTGAATCCCGATTCCCGATCCGACATTCCCGAGTGGTTCACCGAAAGCCGTCGTACCAATTCGATTCCGCGAAATTCGGTTATTATTGGCATTTGCCAAGACTGAGACACCGTTTGACTTGTTGGCAGATATGACGTTTTGGGAGCGACCGGTCGAACCACCAATCTGCACATTGGTTGCACCTGACATCAGTAGAACTCCGCTACCGGCGTTACCCAGCGGCCCCGTTCCATTAGACGCGACTCCGATAAAATTGCCGACCACAACTCCACCTGTGGAACCTGCCTGCAGAAAAGTCACTCCAGAGCCTCCGTTGCTTGAGATTACATTGCGTGCACCGGAGTCAGTTGCGGAACCGATTCGATTGTTAGAAGCATTGACAATCCGAATGCCGTCGCCCGCATTGGGGACAGCTGCTCTTCCATTCAAATTTGTTCCTATCATATTTCCTTCGACCACATTATTCGAAGCAGCAGGACCACTAATCGTAATACCTGTTTTTGCATTGCCAGAGATGATGTTTCGCAGTGCGACTTGATTTCCTCCGATTTGATTTCTTGATGACTCAATGACGATTCCATCGCCACCATTGGGCAGCGCTATATTTCCCGCAACCTTTGTTCCTATTCTGTTACCGGTAAGTGTATTAAATGTTGCGCTTCCGGTTAGGACTACGCCGGCGAGCGTATTGCCAGAGATAATATTATTACTAACCTCATTAGTGTCTCCATTGATAATGACAATTCCATTGCCGGCATTTGGCAACGCTGTACTCCCACCCAATCGAGCGCCAATTGTATTGCCTGTGACCACGTTATTGTCAGCCAGCTCACCTAGTATAGCGATACCGCCATCGATATTCGCAGAGATCACATTCGTGTCAATTCGATTGCGAGCTCCTCCCTGAATGCGAACTCCGTAGCCCTGGTTGCTCCTCGCCAAGATCCCGCCCCAGTCAGTTCCGATCGTGTTGCTTTCCAGAAGAACTAGGCTGGCTAGGACTTCAATTCCGTCACCGGGGAAATTGCGAATGTTCAACTTGCGAATGGACGTGGTATCGGCGCTAATTCGCAAACCATCGATGGCGCCAACCAGTGCTGATCCATCAATAGCAACAATTGGCGTCGTGCCGGCACCGGGTTGCGTGCCGCCATCGATATCAACCGCTTCCGTGATAAAAGGCAACGCCGAAGCGAGCACTATGTTGTGAGGACCTGCACCGGGTATGGCAAATCGAATCTTGTCAGGAAGGCCGACGTCATTGAGATGCGTATTAGCATCGAGAATCGCTTGCCGAAGTGATCCCGGTCCAGCATCTAACGTGTTCGTGACGACTGCGCCCGATTGAGCAAAGTTAACACCCAACGTTAGTGAGCCTGAGGCGGCGTAGTCAGCAGAATACACTGCGATACGATACTCTTGATTTGGGACCACATTGGAGATTCCGAGGGACGTAAATGGCCCTTGCACTAACGTACCGGCTGCATTGAATAATGCAATTCGATGGTTAAAGGTCGACTCAGTTGCAAATACCGTTAAACCTCCCGTTGCATCGGCAGGCGCTGTGATTGAATAGTAATCAATGTCTGTATTAACATCTAAAATTACCCCGGCAGAAGCATCACCAAAAGAGTCCGGCGCGATAAGAAACGAGCCGGTTCTGAAGGGGGCTGTGACAATAATCGATAAATTTCCAGCCGTCGTAGCAGGCGTGTCCCCCACCGCAATGATGTACCGCACATCAGCAGTCAAGTTAATTATCAAACGTGCATCATCGTTTGTTGCGGATAGATCATCGTTGTAGCCGATTTGTTGCCCTGTACTAGCAAGATATACAGCCACTTCGGGATCGACAGTATTGCCGAAATCGCCAACGTCAATGGTATAAGTGCCGGTAAACTGCGGTGCAAAAAAATAGGAATCTATATCGCCAGCAAAGTCGATAAATGCATCAAAGTTAAGCGTGTCATTAACAGTATCTACGGTCGAACCGTTGTAC
Source organism: Njordella aestuarii (assembly GCF_056494165.1). Taxonomy (NCBI): domain Bacteria; kingdom Pseudomonadati; phylum Planctomycetota; class Planctomycetia; order Pirellulales; family Pirellulaceae; genus Njordella; species Njordella aestuarii. The sequence continues at coordinate 6,248,771 of NZ_CM151397.1, read as the reverse complement.
GAAATCATGTCCCCTTCTGCAAACGCCTGCGTAGTGGGAAGTGTTAAAACGATTCGTGTCTCGAGCTGTTCGTGCTGAAGTAGCCGCTTTCGATTCCGCAACCGACTCTTTCGTTTAAGACGGTCAGACTTAGATCGAGAGCACTTATTCACGAAGCCGATTACCGTTCTCATATTTCTTCCCCGAACCGATTTTGGTGAAACAAGCGAAGCGCATGTAGACACGAATTAACAACTGAGAATGCCGCGTGAAAGATTGTAGATTCACAATCGACAGCGCAATAATCAACAGATTCCGCGTTAGACTTCTCTGACCGCTCCGAACGTGGCAAGCTGCCCACCGCGAAGACAACAAATCATCGGCAGTAGGATTAAAGGCAAGATCATCCTAGCAACTCGGCAGCAAAACTGCAAAGAAAAGAGAATTTGCGTCTTGGAAGGCCTGGCGCTGCCCCGATCTGGCACTATTAAGTGTGGCACGACTGCACAGAGCCAGGCCTAGTTGACGAACAGAAGCAGAAAGCAAATCCTCGGTAATTCAGGGCTATTTTCTGACTTTTACGCCCGCCATCTTACATCAAATTTCCAAGTTAGTAGTTTTTTGTCGATGTATTTTAGTCGCAAACGAGATTGGCCAGGGCCTTAGCGACTTAAGAACTTGTATAGAAATAAGGTCCATCCGGTAATTTCGTGAAGTTGGTAGAATCAGGGCTGGAGGAAATCAGCCATGCAAGACAAAGAATTATATCAACACATCCTTGGACTCAACAATCCGTGGTTTGTTCAAGAAGTCGTTCTGGATCAAGTAGCCAAAGAGATTGTCGTTCGAGTCAACCACCCAGATCAAGCAACATTCTCGTGCTCGCAGTGTGATCACACTGGCGCATGCTATAATCATGCCGAAGAGCGACGCTGGCGGCATTTAGATTCGAGTCAATTTAAAACAATCCTCGTTGCGAGCGTCCCGCGTGCCCAATGTCCTACGCATGGTATCAAGTATGTCGCAGTGCCTTGGGCAGAAAAGCATAGCCGGTTCACCTTGCTCTTCGAACGTTTGACGATCGACGTGCTGCGAGCAACGCAAACGGTCAAAGGAGCCATGAACATCTTAGACATTAAATGGGACCAAGCCTGGAACATCCTGCAGCGTGCTGTCGAGCGTGGCCAAGCTCGCAAGCAAGCCAAACCAATCCCGCACCTTGGTATCGATGAAAAAGCTTTTCGCAAAGGCGAAGAGAGTTTGAGCGAATCACAAAGCGAAACGTTCGCGTCGATTTATCATGGCACGATGCAAACAGCGAAAGCTTGGTGCTCCAAAGAAATTCTTCGAGGACTTTGGGACCAGTGCGATGCGAGCACAGCGACGCAGTATTTTAACAAGTGGTATCGCAGTGTGATCCATACGAAACTTGAGCCGATGAAGTCCGTAGCCCGGACGATCAAAGAGCGACTGGGCAACGTAGTTAGTTACTGTACGCATCGGATCACGAACGCTGTGGCCGAAGGGATGAACAGTAAGATCCTGTCGATCAAAAGGCGAGTAGGCGGCTATCGCAACGTAGAGAATCTCAAGACTGCAGTTTACTTCCATTGCGGCGGATTAGATCTCTACCCACGAAATTCCGGATGGACCACTGGTGAGCCAATCCAAAGTAGGGCAAAGTTGATTAATTGTTTTCAGTGTTGAACTACTATTAACTGCGGGATCGCGAGTAATCACGAAGTTGAGTTTATACCATGGCAAGTAAAACACTATTTCTACATCGAGTATGCATATTCATGCTGACAGTGACTTCAATTGCTTCGATTGAAAAGGTTCTGGCTCAGTCGAGTTCAGGCTCGTCGTTCCACAAACCTAAACTGCGTCTTGGGGTCGACGCCAATTACTCCCTCGACATGGAATCCAGTGCATCAGAATGGCGAGACAATAGCGAACCCGTTGATTTATTTAGAATGATGGCGGCACGCGGCGTTACTGATTTCCGGATACGACTGTGGACCAAAGACGAAGGGACGAACGGCAGAGATTACGCGACCAAAGTAATGAAACGTTCGCTCGCAGCTGGATTGAATCCGTACTTGGTAGTTTTTTTGAGTGAAGACTGGGCGGACTTGATGAAACAGCCAATACCAGAAGTATGGAAATCGCTTTCGTTTGAAGAGCGAAAAGCGGCGATCGAGGAATACGCTTTTGACATCGTGACCCATTTTCGTAGCGAAGGCTTGAGCAACCATTTGTATGAAATCGGAAATGAAATTGATTATGGAATCTGCGGCGAGTATCCGGGTAAGAGCTCCAAGAAGACTCCACTCGCATTGCAAAGAAGAATTTGGCCGAGGTCTGCTGAATTAATCAAAGCATGTCAAGCCGGTGTTCTCAAGGCAGATCCTGATGCAAAGTTCATGTTGCATATTTCCCATTGGTGGGATACAGATTTTTGTATTGCATTTTTTCAATTCATGAAGGATCAAGGCGTCCAACTCGACGTCGCTGGCCTCTCGTATTTTCCGTCTTCGAATATCGGTGGCTCTAGAGATGTGCATGAACTTGGCCAGTGCGTTAGCAGTTTAGCCAAAGCCATTGACCGAAAAATAGTAATTGCTGAAACAGCATATCCAAGTACTCGTGATTTTCGAGGTCAGTTTTCGCGATGGAAGTACGAAGTGATGGGTTATCCCATGACCGAGTCAGGGCAACAACGTTGGATTGAAGATTTGATTATATTCTGTAACACACACCCTGATATCGAAGCTGTTTATTACTGGAGTCCGGAATGGTTCGGAGAAGGAATGTGGAAGGGTTTTGCGTTATTCGATCCTAGCGGGAATAGTAAGACAGCATGGAATGCGTTTACAGGAGACCACTTGAATCGCCCGGTTTTGAAGCGGTCCTATTTTATCGAGCTCTCCGGTGAATCGCTGTTCCCGATTCCAGTTGATGAAGCCAAGTCGAAGCTGAAGGAATCGGTGAAAGAACTATTGAGTAAGACCAACGGAGTAAACGTAGAGCATATTCGAATGCTGGAGCAAACGAACTTGGTAGTCGACAATTATTCGGTGAATCTAAAAGCCTCGCTACAGAAGAATCTAAGTATGAGGCTCTCGGATCAGCCTATTGAATCACGTGCTTCGAGTGAGAATGTCACTGCAGCAAACTGGCTAGCGATGACGCTGAACTCGTTGGACGTACAACGGCAACGAATAGTGCTCGTGACTCGAGATGGGTATACACCCAGACTTCAAGAGCTTACTCAGATTATTAAAACGCGGGGATTTGAAACCGATATTCACTTGCTCAAACAAGACCAGCCGATTGTTTTCGGAATGAGCGACGCCGAGTTCTGAGTTTTGAGAAAAATTCTTACTTTCGCATTTCAGCGAATGAAAGCAGAAGACGAGAAAGCAACCGCCATTGATTTTCGGTAAGGTTGCTAGAATATTGGCGCTTCATCGCTATGACCCCGTATACCGTTTGGGATTTTTTAAGCAACGGTGTCATAGCGATTGTTTTATGCACATACCGATTTCGGGACACGCCTTTAGATTTGGTTATTGCATCGAGTTCGCTGACCAATTTGTAGCGTGTTCGAAATTACCATCGAACTGGGCGCCAGTAGGTCATGGTTCCACTGGTGAGAAATTTAACATCTATTACTTGCTGCGACACAGCCCCTCCAATCGGCGCATTCTGGTGTAACACGGTTAGTTTAGAACCATTGAAACTTAGAAGAATTGCGGTGTGATGGAACATTTCAGATTTTCCATTGTAGCCGCCGGAACTCCACTCGAATAAGCAACCCTCGAATTGGATCACATCACCTGGTTGCGGCATGGTGTTTATTACTTGAGCGCCCCAGACGTAACGGCTTTCCACTCGAAAGTCTGCAGGTCGGGCTCCTGAGTATGCCAGATGCATATTTACTATATCTGTACATTGACCGCTACCAACCTTCTTTCCAATCATGGATAAAGCATATTGCAAACCTATCCTATTGTCTGGAATCGACATGATGCCGTATGTACTTGGAGGCAATGCTCGGTTGAAGTACGACCTGTAATCTTGGGCATTCGCGGTATCTGGGCCTAGAGCGATCAATGCAATCAGTGCTACTTGCGCGAATGACACAGTCTTCATGATATTTATCGTTTTCATCTTGTCCTCGTGGGGCTATTGGTAGCCAACCGAATTTGGAGATAGAGACATAAAAAGGCCGTCTCTTCGCCTGACCGGATGCCTAAATTGACAACAGTCTGCATTACCAAGCGAGAACACTTAAAGAGTGTTACAAAATCGAGAGCAAGGAAAAATAGGAAAGGTGTTTTAGCGAGCGTTGATTGCTCAAATTTGGGTTTGATTCGGTGTGCCTAATCAAACTTGGCTGAACCTGCATTAACTCGACCGTGCAAGTGGCCGCAGGATTGCTCTTGCCTGCAATCCTGAACCTCTGAAGTTATTGTGCCAAGTGGCTGATCGTCATGGGCTGGGAGGAGATCGCCCGCAGAAACCGCCCGCGATGGACAGTCTCACTCATATTTGCTGCGTGATCTGTGTGCCCCAGTACTTCATGCCAGATCTGAGAAGTTGTCGCGTGGGACGTTGGTTCTGAATGGTAACGCTATGGGCCAAGAAACCCTTGACGATCGTATTTCGCGTATGGAAGTAAATTGGTTCACAGATGGCGTTTTTGACAGTTCCTAAGCACAAAAAGCGACTGCAGCGCGATTTTTCGGCGCAATTCGTTGAGTCTGATGGTTTAAGTGTTAATTTGTATTGCTGGCAGTTGACATTCTTCAAATACAATGCACCTTGTCTCTTGCCCCATTTCAATCATTGCCGTCGAATTAGTTAGCTCGTTTCGTGTTCATTTCAAGGTTCTGGTGATTAGTGCTGGTTGGTAGGACTGGAGGAATACTTTGACGAAGTCAGACAGCACCAGTTCAGCCAACGTTGCTACTAGAAATCATCTAACTCCCGTCAGCTTGCTGTATCGTTTGCGTGATCCTAAACACGTTTCTGCTTGGGAAAGCTTCGTTGAGCTCTATACACCTTTGCTATTCGCTTGGTCAAAGCAGTTGGGGCACCAGGAATCGGACTGTGCAGATATCGTTCAAGACGTGTTTGTAATTCTCTGGCGCAAACTTCCCGAATTCGAATACGATGCGAACCGCAGTTTTCATGCATGGCTTAAGACAATTTTTCTTAATCGATATCGTTCAGAGTTCCGCAAGCACACACTGCCACCAAGGGACATTTCGACCAGCGACCAAACAAGTGATTTGGAAAAGATTGCGGATGACGAAGAAAAGAATTATCTCATCCGCCAGGCGTTTCGATTGATTGAGCAAGATTATTCAGAACTGCACCAGCGTGTGTTTCGGGCTTATGTCATGGAAGATCGGCCACCTGAGGAAGTCGCGGCGGAGTTCGGAATTCAAGTAGGTACGATCTACGGAATCAAATCAAAGATCTTAAGCCATCTGCGACAAAAACTTGAGCGAATCTTTGATTGAGCAGCAGCCAACCTGTTACGTGCTCTGCTCTGTTATTCGATTCTCACTCTGGCAACGCGAAGTCCTAAATCGTAGTACGTCCATGGCTCGGTGGGCTCAAGAACAAAAGTAGCTTTACAACGTTCGGCATCATCTTGCCACGCCCCGCCGTGAATCCATCTAGCACGCTTGTCGGGAAGGTTTGCTAGGTCATCGCACCACTCCCATACGTTGCCATGCATGTCGAATAGTCCTAGACGGTTGGGAGGATAGACGCCTACTTTGCAAGGCCGATTTACACCACTCTCTTTATAATTTGCCTGGTAGGACGAAAGTGTTTTCGACGGTCGAGCAAAGTAGTACATGTCTTCCGCGTCGAAGTCGTCCGACATGGGGCCGCCTTGGCAAGCGTAAATCCACTCGGCCTCGGTTGGAAGTCGGTACTTCCATTCTGCATCTGCTTCAAGCTCATTGAGTTTAGTCAAGAAGATTTGGCAATCGGTCCACGATACCGTTTCGACGGGCAGCCTAGCTTGTTCAACCTCGGACAAACGGTTAACTTTGTCGGCGCCTGCGCCATTGCTGCTGAAGTAGCTTGGACTAGTACCCATGATCTGACTCCATTGCCCCTGAGTTACCTCAAAACGACCAAGATAAAAATCGTTGTCAATTTCTATATCCTTGGCACTTCGGTACTCTTCAAGGTTGCCTTCTCCGCGAAGTGTTTTTCCCTTGGGTATCAGCGCAAACTCCATACCGATGCCATTGATGAAAGCGGGTTCTCTAACCAGCCATTGCTGTGGCGAATGTTCTGCAAGTATTTTCGCTGCGGGCTGCCCCTTGATTAGTTCAAGGCTTGAGATGCCCTTGAGTACGTCGTACCAACCATCTATTTCGTAGTCAAATTCGATCCACTTCAAAGGCCAGTTTTTAGCATAGGAGATGTCTTTCACGGGAGTATGTTCCATTAGGATCTCCTCGATAGCCGCATCCTGAACGGGTGAGAGGTCCGAAACATCTGTGTCGTTGAAATACAATCTTCGAAGTGGCGCGCCGTGCAGTGGCGTGAGGTCGGAGACCTGCGATAAGTTTACGCACAAAAATTGTAGTGGAGCACCGGCCAGTGGCGTTAAATCCATCGGTTTTCCATTCCCGCCAACATTCAATTCTTCCAGTGGCATACCGCGAAGAGGCCTTAGGTCATTTCCGCTCCAGCTCCACAAATTTATAAGGCGTAGTGGCATTCCCTCTAGTGGCTTGAGATCTGAGATCGGAGAGTAGTCAAGCCCGAGTTCTTGCAGCGGCATGCCTTGCAGCGCGTTCACATTGGATATTGCATAACCATCGCGAAGCCGCAGTTGCGTCAATGCAAAATCCTGAATGGGACTCAAATCAAGCGTTGCAAATTCGAAAGTCCCATCCCCTTCGATGGTGAGTGTCTTAAGCGAGTTGAAATCTCGAATCGCCTCGATGTTTGAAATACCTTTACCCTTGATGGTTAGTCCTATTAGTACCCCTTCTTCCACGGTTGGGCGAAACGCACCTTCGAAGGACGGATTGTCGAGCTTAAACTTTTCGAACGCTTTCTTCAAACGTTCGTTTATTGTTTGATTCAGAGGATTGCTATGAACAAGCTCATCCACGTCCAGCGAAGCGAGCGCCGTTGCATTGGCAATTTCAGCCTTAGAATTTGGTTGCAAGTAGAAATAGCCGAACGAACAGATCAATGCAATTCCCGAAACGCCAACGATCATTCGTCGACGATAGGAGACTTGCCTTGTATTCGCAACGGCAAGTATTGGTGCGGAACGACTTGTTGCGAACTCGGCGATTCCCAGCTCTTGCTCGCGCCGTACTTCCTTCAGTTCTGTCAACAATTCGCGCGCCGTCTGCAGTCGCTTGCTGGGCTCCTTTTCCAACAACTGCATTGTTATCCGTGACAAACGCAGTGGAATTGCTGAATTGCAATCGGAGGGAGAGTCTGGCGTATTCGTCGCCAGTGCCATCAATGTTCCTAACGTGGAATCCGATTTGAACGGCACCTCTCCGGTGCACAGGTAATAGATCACGCAACCAAGCGAAAATAGATCCGATCTTGCGTCGGTTGATTTTTCGCCGCGCGCTTGTTCGGGAGCCATAAAGGCTGGAGTTCCAACAATGGCGCAGGTTTGTGTTAAGTGAGTGTCATCAACTTCTGTTCGCGCCAAACCAAAATCAAGGATCTTAACGCGTGGCGTGCCTTCTTCGCTTTGTTCAAGCCATATGTTGCCCGGTTTGATGTCGCGATGAATAAGTCCTTTCTCATGCGCGTCGGCAAGTCCTTTAGCGACGCCGATCGCGACGTGGACAATCATGTCCAGACTAATTTCTTCACTCGATCGAATCGCATCATCGAGCGATTGGCCTTCGAGCAACTCCATTGCTAAGAAAGGGACATCGTTCTCTTCGTCGACTTGATAGACGGTAACAATATGATCACTCCTTAAACTTGCTGCCGCGCGAGCTTCGCGAAGGAATCGTTGTCGTGCGACTGGGTCGGCTGCGATTTTTGGCAACATCACCTTTAAAGCGACGCGGCGATGAAGCTTGGTGTCTTCCGCCAGAAATACCGATCCCATTCCACCGGCGCCCAACAGCTTTAGGATCCGGTAGGGCCCCAAACGACCGAGCGCACCCGGCGTAGGATCGGCCGAGAAAGCAATTGATTCTGAGTTCGGATTTGAAGCTTGATCTGCTGAATAGTTAGTCGCTGAAATTCCTGCTTCGGATCGATCAGGCGCAATCATTGGAATCAGTTTAAGCCGCTCGACAAGTGGCTGAGGCGTCTGACTCGCAATTGTGTCGAGAGCATTCGACTCGCTCCGCAGCGCCGTGGCCAAGGTACTTTGCGAGAAAAGTGGGCCGACCCTTTTCTGACATTCCGCACAAAACTCTAAATGATCGGCCAAGTCCGAAAGTTCCGGATCGAGCAAATTGCCCTCGAGCAGATCTGCCAGTTCACTGTCCTTGGGGCATGGTTGCTTATTGTTCATGGACAGATTGACATTCAGCCTAATGTTAGCGGTGTGGCACAAGCCGCCCGGTTCTTCAAAGTTTGAGCCCAAAATACACCGTACGGCTTGCGCCGTAACGCTACGAAGCAAATCCTTCACCGTACGGCTTGCGCCGTGACGCTACGAAGTTGCCCTTGTTCTAAATGAAGTACGCAGGAAACGCGAGATTCTTCCGCAAACGGAAACAAAAACTTGTTCGCGGGGAATCTTAACTTGTAGGCGACTTGACGAATCTTTTCGAAAAATCCAAAAATCGCGGAAGATTACTCAAACTCGCGAGTACTCTCATTGTCTGCGAAGGTCCTGGCCTGGAATTTCGCCCTGAAAACCTGTGAGTACATCCGTAATGCGGCTTTCCAAAACTCGATCTAATAGAAAACCGGCTCGAAACGCGTTGTTGAGTTCGGCAAAACATTCGAGAAATCGACGTTTGCTGGTAGAAGCCCTCGAATCTCGGCAGTTGCTGGCGGTCACTGCGGTGATCGATATCCCTGGGATCAATGGCGGTTCGGTGGTTGAAGGTGCTACCAGCACCGATAGTAACATTGATGCTTTCCACTGGGGCTTTAATCGCGAATCAGTATCCGAGCTTCCAGTGTTTTCCAATTTGGAAATCCAGAAGCGGATCGACACTGCCAGTCCCGATATGATTACCCAATCGCTGTTAGGCCCGGTTTACGCCAAACCGGTGGTCTTGCGATACCTAGAGGGCAGCGACGTTATTACACCTGGTACGGAAATCCTGAAGCTTGAGTTCGGTAACGCTCAATTGACTTCCTTCCAGGCAAACAACGACATCGACGAAGCAGCCACCCTCTCGTTCGGCAATCTGGCCATGACGGAGTCGATCGCCAAAGATCCTGCGACCGGAGCTTTGCTGCCTGGCAAGCGAACAGCGTCTTTTAATCTGTTGAACGGGACGGCGACCGGCGCGAGCATCGTCAATCCTCACCCAAATCCCGCTGCGACTATAACCGATCACACCACGCTTCAAATCGGTGGCGCGACTCTCGATATTGACTCGTTCGAATGGGGTGCGAGCACTTTCATCGACATAGGAACTATAACTGTTGATCCACCTGAATTTAGCAACTTGGACATTACTCGAGTCCTCGATCAAGCCACCGCAGGATTGCTTTTTGCTGGCGTCAACGGGCAGACGTTTCCTGAGATCACGATCCAGGATCGAAAAGCCTTCACAGATGAGAACGGCAAAACAGTTTTTCGAACGACCTCAGAATGGAAATACTCCAATGCCTTTATCTCTGGATTCGCGCTCCAAGACGAATTGGGAGACGGCTCGGCGCCAGAGAACAAGCTGTCGTTCGGATATTCGAAAGTCACAGTTCGATACAACCAATTCGATACAAATGGTATCGATTTAGATAAATCTTTAACCTGGGGGTATGACTTAGTTACGAGAAAATTGGAAGGAACAGGTAATTTTGGGCTTGAAAAAATTGGTCTTAGCGTTAGTGCCGAACACGTTTTCGACTTCGACGGTGATCGAATCAATGGAAAGGGTGCCCTGGCGTACCATACGCTCGACTGGCAGCTTTCCAGAGACCCGGTTGACTCAAAAGGGCCATTTGGCGCATTCTCTGTTGAAGCCGACCTAGAAGCGTCCACTCCCGCCATTCTAACCTTATTGAGTGGCTCCGGAATTACAGCAAAACTCGGTGTCGATACGAACCAGCGACAAGACCAATGGGAGCTAAATTCAGGTTTTATTACGGGCTATCGGGTGAAGGGGACCGGAAGGACTGCCGAGCCAACGATGCAATTCGAAGTCCAATTCAGTAACGCTACCCAGAATTGGAAATCAGATCTGGACTCGAAAGGCAAACAAGTCACTCTTTCAACTGGCAACTTTGATCAAACCACCCAGAAGACATCGACGCCATTGAATCTGGGCAAAGCCGTCATCGAAACTCCATTCGAGCTGGAAATTACCGATAGCAAGGGTACAAAAAGCGAAATTCCGATCTTGAACGCTGGTGCGAACTTCGAAGCCTCGCAGGGGCAGGGATTACCAGGCTGGTTCGAGTTCGCTTCGCCTCGCGGGATTCATTCACCGGGACTGTTTCAAGCAACCGCAACAGCCGCTCCGCTCCCTTCTGCAAATCTAGTGCGTTATCAGACGATCAATGGTCAACGCACCGAGCAGTACCGCTGGGAAATCACCGACACCTTCCTTGCCGATTATTCGACCAGCTTGACGGATGAGCCTGCAAATGACCGCGAGTTTTTCTCGCTGGCGCTGGAGCAATCCAAAGTCTCCGTGATTTATCGCGACGTCGATAAATCCTCAACGAAAAACTACTTTGCAGGTTGGGATTTTCAGGAGAAAAAGAATCTAGATATTCCAAATGGCTTTACGCTAGGCCCACTGGGGCTGCCGTTGTCGAATAGCGAGGTCTCGCATGTCAATATTAACGATAATGGCGCGACGCCTAAACTCGATGGTTATCGTTTTGGTGCTTCGCTGCCGGTATCGAATCCACAAAGCGACGGAAAACGGACCGTTGGTAAGGCAACTTCGCTAGGCAGTAACTACACGATCAATGAAGGCCCGCTTCCCGCTTTGTTCAACGCATTCATTCTTGACGGCGAAAGAATAAGCGTCGAGTCCTTGATTGGCCGGACAGACGCGGAACGGCAAACCACGAAAATCACTAATGACATCGCGCTAACGACGTATAGCTATGGTGATTCAATCGATTCGTCACAACTAGAAATAAATATCACAGTCGTGGATGCGCCAGGCCAGGTGAAGTCGAAACACGCTACAACCACGGCTTCACCAGAAATAACGTGGGACTTGTCGAAAAATACGACGACACACGCCGGTGGATTTGGTGGATTTCAATTCGCTGTTGGAAAAGAGCCGACAACCATATTGGAAATTCCCGCTCAAGCGACGATTCCAGGCGCGACAGAGAAAACAGAACTGAAGATCGATAGTTACAACTGGTTGACCAGCAACTTCGTTTTCCAGTCCGTCGGTACCAAAAGTGCGCCGGTCCCGTTAGCCACTCGGGATATCGCACAGCGAGTTACATTCGATTTGGCGGCAGATTTAACGAATGCATATCCGGGACTTTTGCACTCGCTGGCTTCAGGTCACCAGTTCCCAGAACTGAAGATCACGCAACGCAGAAACATCGAGTTGCCCAATGGGGACGTCGAGTATCTGCCATACAGAGAATGGACGCTTCAAAATGTCTATTTGACGGATCTGACTCAGTTTACCAACGATAAAGCCATGAGCGTGGCGGGCTCGGATTTGAATCTGAGCCTGAGTGTCGGCAAAGTGGTATCAAAATTCTTCGATTACGACGACACTACCAAAGCTGCTTCAAGCTTTTCAGCACGGAACTTTGCTTCACAAACACTGAAAAGCACCAGTGGCAGCTTTGCTTTGCTAAATACGGAACCCGTTTCAACGATTACGAATTCTGTCGACTACATAACACCGCCCGTTTCTCAGGGGATAGGAAACCAACTAGCGTCTAGCTCCAACACTCGCGTTATACCGCTATTGAACTTTTTCTCGGACGAACAAGAGGCTGCTTCCAAGCTAATCTACACCTACACCATTCTCGATAACGAAGGACTTTTCGACTCGGTCGACATCAACACCCACAAAGAGTTGATCTTAGATTTTGCCAACGGACAATCTGGAGTCGCAACCATCCGTGTCGATGCCATGGATGCTTTCGGATTGATTGGCAGCGATACTTTCGATATCGGCGTGGATGTCGAAGTCGATTTAGGTGACGCTCCGGCTCCTTACCCAACTTTGCTGGCCGACAACGGAGCGGCCCACGTAGCCACAGGCCCGCGGCTTGGTGCGCTTCGAGATGCCGAAACAGATGGTCAACCCAATGCGAACGCGACTGGCGATGGCAACGACGAAGATGGCGTGATGTTCGGGCGCTTGTTGACTTCCGTCGACATGGCAGGGGTCAACGTAACGCTCGAAAATGCATCGTCCGCCTTTGTCGATGCGTGGATCGACTTTAATCGGGACGGCGATTGGGACGATCCAGGTGAAAAGATTCTAGACAGCATCGCTCTCGTCGCTGGCTTACAAACTCTGAATTACAGCGTGCCATCCGGTTTGACAACTGGCATTGTTAACGCTCGAGTGCGAGTGAGCTCCAGCGGTGGTTTAAGCCCAACCGGAATTGCCGATGATGGCGAAGTCGAAGATTATCAAATTGATGTTCTTGGCCCAGCAACGGTGGTGAACCGTCAAATTTTCTACAACCGTTCCTTCTTTGACGGTAGTACTTTTGCCGGCGGAGTGTTGACGCTCGATGGTGCCAACGACAGTGCCGCAATCGATAGCTCCAAGACACCGCTGCTGCCCAACGGGACAGCAACGCAAGCGAACTATACGAGTTACTCGCGCGGCATCAATGGAATATTCATAGATGTCCAAAACTTGCCTGGCCCCATTACTGCCTCAGACTTTACCTTCCGTGTTGGCAATTCCAATACGCCCAATAGTTGGACTACTGCACCTGCTCCGGCATCCATCGTTGTGTTACCTGGTTCTGGTCTGAATGGTTCCGATCGCATCCGAATCACTTGGGCAGATAACGCAGTCCAAAAAACATGGCTACAAATCACTGTTAAGAAGACCTTCAACACTGGCTTGCTAGCAGACGACGTTCACTACTGGGGCAACGCCGTGGGAGAGACTGGCGACTCAAGTGCAAATGCGCAAGTGACGCTCGCTGATGTTGCGATTATTAGGGCATCGCAAACTGGCTTTGGGTTCGCCGCTTTGACAGATGTTCGCGACCTGAACAAAGATCGCCGCATCACACTAGAGGATGTGGCTCTAGCTCGATCCAATCAATCAGGTTTTACTCCTTTAAGACTCATAACCGTCCCTGCATAGTCATTCCCCTGAGATACATAACAAGATTCTAAAAGGCCTGGAGAGCTGTTAAAATGTTAAACGCGAAAATTGTGTTAGGTTTCTTGGTCACACTCGGATTGCTTTGCAGTCACGGCAGTGCAGCGATCATCGTGAGCTTTGGAAACAACGGTGTTATTGACCTGCTGCCTGATACTGCGGGGCAAGTGGTAGAATTCAACGTTTCCGGTGGTGATCAATTCGATGGCCTAGAGTTGGACCTACAGGTTGGCGATGGAGGAGTAGACCTGGGCGGTGTTCTGACGGGCCCCACTATCACGGGTATCGATCTTACAACTCTCACTATTTTCTCGGCGAGTGGACCTAACCAAGCCGACGTTGTTACCTTTTCGTTGGCGCGACAGAGCTCAGTGGATACAGCGTCGTTAGTGACAGCCGACGGTGTTATTGGGCGAGTTACGTTCGATACTACTGGGATCGCAGCGGGTGAATTTGATCTGTTACTCACTGGCGTTGCAGGTTCTTTCAATACAACATTCTTCAGTGGCGCGACTCAACTCCCTGCAACAATTCCCAATGGCACTTTGCGTATCGCTGCTGTTCCTGAGCCGAATACGATTGCACTCCTTGCTATGACCGGAGCAGGTTTTGGATGGTGCCGTCGACGAAAGGCCATCCGAAATCAAATGTTCAAAATAAAGATTGAACCCTGAACATCGGCATGAAATAGTCCCAAAGAGGCATAACAACTGCCAATGTCAGACACTACCAGCTACGACGAAGTTCTCTATCCTAACTACGTGCATGCTCAAACGCATCCTGATCGACTCGCTACCATCGCGACGTTATTTGGGATGGAGCCAACTCCCGTCGCCGATTCGCGAGTGCTGGAACTAGGTTGTGGACGCGGCGGGAATCTTATTCCGCTGGCCGTCAGCTATCCTAACAGCCACTTTCTCGGCGTTGATTTGTCCGAGCGTCAGATTGCTGAAGGGAAAGACCTGATCGAAACGTTGGGGCTCACGAACATTGAACTGCGAGCCCAAAGTGTGCTCGACTTCTCCATTGATGAAGGCAAATTCGATTACGTGATCTCTCACGGCGTGTTTTCGTGGGTACCGGAAATTGTACGAAATAAACTTCTCCAGATTGCTCGCGATCATCTGTCGCCGCAAGGCATCGCGATCATCAGTTACAACACCTATCCTGGTTGGCATCAACGCCGCATGATTCGGGATATGATGCGTTATCACTCGCGTTCGTTCGAGGAACCGAAGAAACGCATCGAGCAAGCCAAAGCGTTCTTGACGTTCATGACCAAAGCCGTTCCCGAAGATAGTGCCTACGGCCGGTCGCTTCATGAGGAATTTCGATCGCTTTCGAATGTCGATGAATCCTACATCTTTCATGAACAACTAGAGGAAGTCAACGAACCGATTTACTTTCATGAGTTCGCTGCGTTAGCCAAAGCGCACGGCCTGCAGTATGTAAACGAAGTCGAACTTTCGAACTTGCAATTGGATCGTTATCCGCAGCAGGTCGCGCAGGTGCTGGCAGGTTTAGAGGTTATCGAACGAGAACAGTATCTTGATTTCTTAACGCGTCGAACGTTTCGCCAAACGTTGCTTTGTCACGCTGAAGTAAACGTGAATCGCAACGATATGGCAAACCGTGTTGATCGAACACGTGTATCCTCGTCGGTTATGGTCGGCCGGACACTGGACGCATCTGCCCTTGGTAAACCGATGGTCCTCGACGGTATCGGCGGAGTTAAAATAACCATTGCCGACCCGATGATCCAAATGGCGTTTCTCTTGCTCGCAAAAGCGTGGCCAGATTCGATACCCTTCAACGATTTGTTGGCAGCGGTGCGCCGCGAGTTGTCAGCAGGAAAGGTCGTTGTGCAAAGTCAGCAGCAATTCGAACATGATGCGCTTTCGATGGCTCACTCACTGGCGCATTGCTTCGTCATGGGCGTAATGCAACTGCATACAGCGGCCTCCAGTTTTGCGGCAACGATTTCCGAGCGACCGACGGCATGTCCATTGGCAAGACATCAAGCGACCAGCAGCAACTGTGTGACCTCACGACAACATCGTCCCATCACTTTAGATCCAATTTCGTGTTATCTGCTGAGTCGGTTAGATGGAACGGCAAATTGTGATGACTTGCTCGTCGGGCTAACTCGATTTGTAGAAGAAAAAGGGATCAAGCTCCAGAAGGATGGTCACGTTATCACGGCAGAATCCGAGGTGAAAGAAACGTTGCTCCAATCGATCCGACCGAGCTTAGATCAGCTATGTCGTCAAGCTTTGCTCGTGAGCGTCTGACGCAAAGCTTTCCCAAATTCAAAAGAATCCGCGACCTCACGTGCGATATTGATTGGGTACACGTTGGAGATCGGAGTCTGGGAGGATAAAGGAACCGTCGAGCAATTTTAGGTCATGATTGACTAGGTCTGGATAGCGAATCCCAGGTACGACTCTGACGGCGAAAATCTCTTGAACGGCGTCTTCAAATTTTACCCAACCAAGAATCTTGCCGGTGTGGATGTGAATTGCCCAGACGCCACACGTACGTTCTTGTTTTCGTTCAGTGATCGGAATGCCGCTGAAGACAGCAGATTCGCGGACCTGAGACAGCCCGACGAAGGCAACTGGGCCATAGAAATCTAAACCTCGAGTAAACCCTGGGACTTCCGCGATCGGATTGTAAGCATGCGCGGCTTCGTCAACACAGCCAATTGTTCCGCCGCCTGATTCGAGCACCCATAGACGATCGTTGTACCACCGCGGCGAATGAGGCATCGCCAGTCCATTGAGCAAAACTTCGTTGGTCGTCGTATCGATTACGATACCGCCATCCTTCTTGCGTGTTCGCCAGCCGGCCGCTTCGTCACTCTGGCCCAGGGCGGTAACGTAACGAATCTTGCCGTCGCGCAGGCCAAGTCCATTCAAGTGACAGCGATCCTCGGGTGCAAGCGATGTGATAAATGGCGGCTGCCATTTCGGAAGGAAGCTGAATTGGATACTGCGCACGGCAAGGCATGAGAACAGCGTGTTGACGAACCAAAGCTCATCGTCGACCCATTCCATTTCGTGGATCTGCATGTCGCCTGTGACATGGCCAACTCTTGGCATGAAGCAGCGGTCACACTTACCCAGCGGTTCCATCTTGGGAGCAACGGCATCATTCGCGTGATACTCCCAAACCTCGTGCTGAGTTCCGATGGCTAGCTGAGGGCCACGCAATGCCAGCCCCATCGGTTTTGCAAAGTTGCGGAAATGAGTATTCAGAATTCCATCGTCAGCTCGCAACATCACCAATTTGCCTGCTTGGTACGTCGTAACCATCAGGGAAATATTCAGTTCTGCAAGCAGGGCAGGAAACGTGTTCGTGTGAACGCTGCGAAGAGGTTCCTCGCCGACAGTGGCTGTCGCTGAGTCTGACATCGAGGAAACCTCTTGTTCGGGACGGGATTGGTTTTAGTTGCTTCGCAGAGCAGCATAATCGTGAAACCAGAAGCGACAAGCGCAGCCGCAGCAAATCTTACAGGCACTTCTGAGTAAACCCGACCGCACGACCCCGCATGAAGGGAGTACGTTTCATCAATGGCTGGCAGACGTTACAGCAATGCAATCGAAGTAGCCTTTTGGTACTCGGTACTGGCCTACTTTGAAGATTCTTCCAATTTTAAGGAAGAATCCGTTTCTGCCTGCGTACTCATTCATGTATTCCTATAGTTGTCTAGCAAAACGAACGCCGACTTTGAACCTGTACGCAGCCATGACATTAAAAAAGAGAATCCGATCCCTGCTGCAACATGCGTTCGCGACCAGGGCGCGTCGCCGCAGGTATCGACAATGTCGCTCTAAACTGAGAATGGAGCAGTTAGAATCTCGCCGCTTGCTTGCCACCTTTCTTGTCAGCCAAGTCACCGATAGCGGCCCAGGCAGCCTGCGGAACGCCATCGAGTTGGCCAATTCCCAGCCGGGGCCAGACGAAATCGTCTTTGACGCCGCAACGAACGGGACAGACTTTCTTCTGGCAGGCACCCAGTTCCAAATCACAGAATCCCTCACGATCACCGGCAACGGAGCCAACGACACGATTATTGACGCACAATCGATGTCGCGGATCTTTGACATCACCAGTGATGCCGTGAACGTCTCGATTTCCGGGGTGACGCTGAAAAACGGTCGCGTTGCGGGGGCCGGTCTGCAGGTGGGTGGGGCGATTCAGAGTCTGGCAACCGGGACCCTGTCGATCTCCAGCAGTGTGCTCAGCGGGAACACGTCCGATGACACGTCCGGGACCCGTGCCTACGGCGGGGCGGTGTTCGTGCAGGGCGGGAGTTTGTCGGTCTTTGGCAGCACGATCAGCGGCAACACGGCCGACTGGGGCGGAGCCATCTACGCCAACGGTGACAGCGACGTTTCGATCACGTCGAGCAACGTGGATGGCAATTTCGCGAGCAATGACGGCGGAGCCATCTACGCCGGGTTCAATGGACAGGGCGATGTCACGATCACCGGCAGCACGCTCGAAAACAATAGCTCGCAGGTCCGTGGCGGGGCGATCCGAGCCGACAACGTGACGATCACCGGCAGCGCCCTGAACCAAAACACGGCGACAACCGAGGGCGGGGCGATCCATGCCGATGGCAACGTGTCGGTGACGAACAGCACGATCAGCGAAAACACGGCGACAACCGAGGGCGGAGCGATCCACGCGGGCGGAAACGTGACGGTGACCGGCAGCAGCACGATGAGCAGCAACACAGCCAACGGCAATGGTGGAGCGATCTTTTCCATCGGCTCGACGGAGGTGACCAACAGCACGCTCGCAAACAACTCCACGACTGGAGATGACCACCGAGGCGGTGCGATTCACTCCACCTCTGGAGCCGTGACGATCAGCCAAAGCACGCTCTCTGGAAACTCAACAGCGGGAAGTAGTGCCGATGGCGGGGCCATTTACGCAAATACCGGTGCGGTGACGATCAGCCAAAGCACGCTCTTCGGAAACTCCACGGCGGGATACTTTGCCGATGGCGGGGCCATTTTCGCAATTACCGGTGCGGTGACGATCAGCCAAAGCACGCTCTCTGGAAACTCAACAGCGGGAAATAGTGCCGATGGCGGGGCCATTTTCGTAAACACCGGCGCGGTGTCGATCAGCCAAAGCACGCTCTCAGGAAACTCCACGGCGGGAGACTTTACCGATGGCGGGGCCATTTTCGCAGATACCGGAGCGGTGACGATCAGCCAGAGCACGCTGACACTGAACAACGCGGCTCAGAGTGCCGGAGCGATCTACAGCGTCTCATCGCCTGTGACCATCACCAACAGCATCGTCGCCGGGAATACCGCTGTCGCTGGCACGGCTCCGGATGTTCACAAGTCGCCCGATGTTGGCGACACCTTCATCGTTACTAACAGCCTGATCGGCCGAAACAATGGCACGGGGCTGCTGGCAACCGTTGGTACAACTCCCGGCGAGAACGGAAACCTCATCGGCGGGGACAACACCGGTGCAGCGATCAACCCGCAGCTTGGCCCGCTTGCCAACAACGGCGGACCGACGCAGACGCACGCGTTGCTGATCAACAGCCCGGCCATCAATCGAGGCAGCGATACTCTGGCGGTCGATGCCGCGAACGGGAACTCTCCGCTGACCACCGATCAGCGAGGCAATCCGTTCGCTCGCATTTTCGATACGACCGTGGACATGGGAGCGTACGAGTTTTTCACCGGCCCGTTGGTCGTCAGCACGAACGTTGATGAATCGGACGGCGACTTCGGCAGCGGCGATCTGTCGCTGCGGGAAGCCACCGAGCTCGCCAACCTCAGTCCCGAGACAAATTCCATCACCTTCGCCCCAACGACCAACGGCACCGAGTTCGACCTGTCCCTGAATGAGATGTTCGTCACCGACACGCTCACGATCACCGGCAACGGAGCCACCAATACAGTCATCGACGCTCAGCAGTTGTCTCGCATCTTCAATTTCACGGCCGGTGACTTCACACTCAGCGGAGTGACGCTGCAAAACGGCAAAACGACTGCTATGTTCACCCCCGGCGGTGCCATCGCTTCGTCGTCTTCAGGCCTGCTCACCATCCAGAACAGCACGCTCTCCGGAAACTCCACGCAGGGAGGCGGTTCCAGGGGCGGGGCCATTTTCGCATCTCAAGGTGCGGTGATGATCAGCCAGAGCACGCTCTCCGGAAACTCCACGCAGGGACAGACCGCCGATGGCGGGGCCATTTACGCATATTCCGGTGCGATGACGATCAGCCAGAGCACGCTCTCCGGAAACTCCACGCAGGGAGGCGGTTCCAGGGGCGGGGCCATTTTCGCAGGTTTCGCTGCTTTGACGATCAGCCAGAGCACACTGACGTTGAATGCCGCTCAGAGTGCGGGTGGAGCGATCTACAGCTCTTCCTCGCCCGTGACCATCACTAACAGCATTGTCGCCGGGAATACCAACATCAATGGCACAGCACCTGACGTTAGCAAGTCCCAACAAGGTGACGCCTTCACCGTCACCAATAGCCTGATCGGCCGCAACAACGGCACGGGGCTGACGGCAACCGGCAATACTCCAGATCCAATCACCGGCAACCTGATCGGCGGAGATAACGACGGAGCGGCGATCAATCCGCAGCTCGGCCCGCTCGCCAACAACGGCGGCCCGACGCAAACTCACGCTCTGCTGGCCACCAGTCCGGCCATCAACAAGGGCAGCACTGCTCTGGCAACAGGCTTGACCACCGATCAGCGAGGCAATCCGTTCGCTCGCATTTTCGATTCGACTGTGGACATGGGAGCGTACGAGCGGCAGACGGTGGCTGGTCTGAGTTTGATCGTGGATACAAATCAGGACGAGAACGATGGAAACTATAGTGCCGGGGATTTGAGTCTTCGTGAAGCGATCGGTCTGGCCAACGGCAGCATTGGCACAAACACGATCACCTTCGCCACCTCGACCAACGGCACCGAGTTCGACCTGTCGCTTTTTGAGATGTTCGTCACGGATACTCTCACGATCACTGGCAACGGAGCCGCCAATACGGTCATCGACGCTCAGCAGGCTTCCCGCATCTTCAATTTTTCGAGTGGTGACTTCACGCTGAACGGCGTGACACTGAAGAATGGCAGACCGAATGCAAATCCCGAGGGTGGTGCGATCAAATCTACGTCCTCTGGTTTGCTTTCCATCCAGGACAGCGTTTTGATCGGTCATCGCTCTCAAGGAAGTTCAGGTGGTGGCGCGATTTACGCGGACACTGGGGCGGTCACGATTACCCGCAGCACACTCTCGATAAACTCCACGAATGGAACCGGTACCAGGGGCGGAGCCATATTCGCAGGATCTGGTGCTGTGACGATCAATCAGAGCACGCTCTCGGGAAACTTTACCGAAGATCCTAACGCAGACGGCGGAGCCATATTCGCAGGTTCTGGTGCAGTGACGGTCAATCAGAGCACGCTCTCGGGAAACTTTACCGAAGATTCTGACGCAGACGGCGGCGCCATATTCGCAGGTTCTGGTGCAGTGACGGTCAACCAGAGCACGTTCTCGGGAAACTCCACGAAAGCAACCTTTACCAAGGGCGGAGCCATTCGCACTAACTCCGGCGCGGTGACGATCAGCCAGAGCACGCTCTCCGGAAACTTCACGGCATCTACCAACTCTAGTGGCGGCGCGATCTACTCAAGATTTGGCGACCTCGCGATCAGCCAAAGCACTCTCTCTGGAAATTCCGCGACTCTCGAGGGCGGTGCAATCGCCATGTATGGTGGTTCATTGAATCTTCATCAGAGCACGGTCTTCGGAAACTCGGCAGCATTTCGCGGGGGCATTGCCACGATCAGTGTGAACATCTCGATCAGCAACAGCATCGTGGCAGGAAATCTTGATAACGGCACAACTCCCGACATCAATTCAACCCCCGAAGGCACCTTCAGCGTCACCCACAGCCTGATCGGCCGCAACAACGGCACCGGGCTGACGGCTTCAGCGACACCCGACGCCAACGGCAACCTCATCGGCGGGGCCACCGATCCACTGAAGATCAATCCACAGCTCGGCCCGCTCGCCAACAACGGCGGCCCGACGCAAACTCACACTCTGCAAATCAACAGCCCGGCGTTCAATCGAGGGAACAATGCTTTGGCCGCGGGACTGACGACCGATCAACGCGGAGCCGGTTTCTCTCGCACACGATTTGGCATTGTCGATATGGGAGCACTTGAATCCACCGTGCTCGATTCCCCGGAAGGCACGACCGGAGCGGATGCCTTCGTGCTGACCTATTCCGCCACAACAACCGCCGGAACAGTCACCGTCACGGTCTCGACAGGTGCTGGCCCGGTCTTCAATCTCGGCACATTCCCGATGAACTCGCCGCTGACCATCAACGGCCTCGGCGGCACAGATTCCGTTCGCATTGTCGGCACCATTGGAGCCGACACGTTCACCGTGAACAGCAGCACCGCTTTGACCGTCAACGGAGCGGCTCTGACTCTCACCAGCATCGAAACTCGCACCCTGGCCGGTGCAGCCGGCAGCGACACTTACCGGTTCGACACCGATGCGGCCCTTGGAACATGGACGCTGGATGAATCCGGCGGCGGCACGGACACGATCGATCTGGCTCTAACGACTACTCAGGCTGTGGCGCTCAATTTGGGCCTTGCCACAACTCAAGTTGTGAACGCCAATCTAAGTTTGATCCTGGGCTCAGCCACGCACTTTGAAAACGCCATCGGCGGCTCTCAGGGTGACACGCTGACGGGGAACACGTTGGCAAATACGCTGACAGGCGGTCCAGGCAACGACACGCTCAATGGCCTGGGCGGCAGCGACACGCTTAGCGGCGGACTGAATAATGACACTTACATATTCAGTTCAGCAACGGCCGCGGAAGCAGATCTGGTGATCGAGGCGGCCAATCAAGGTACCGACACTTTGTCCTTTGCTGCCTTAGCGACTAGTGTCAAATTGCATCTCGGTTCGTTAGCTGTTCAGCCGGTTCATACCAATAGAACGTTGAAGCTCAATTCGCAATCAACCTTCGAGAACGTAATCGGTGGCTCCGGTGCAGATGCTCTTACCGGTAATCTTTTAAACAACTCGCTGACTGGTAACGCAGGCAATGACACGCTCATCGGCGGGGCTGGCAACGACACGCTCGTCGGTGGCGCGAATGACGATACGTACATCTTTGGTACGGCGACTACAGCAGAAGTAGACGTAGTGACCGAGCTTGCGAATCAGGGAACAGACACGTTGTCCTTTGCAACGCTAAAAACTCCTGTGAACCTGAGTTTAAATTCCATCGCAGCTCAAGGCGTTCACACGAATCGAACGTTGACCCTCAACTCTCAATCTAATTTCGAAAACGCCATCGGCGGTTTAGGAGCCGACACGCTCACGGGGAACTCTTTAGACAATGTGCTGACTGGTGGTGCCGGAAATGACACGCTTATCGGAGGTGCTGGTAGCGATACGCTCATTGGTGGTCTGCAAAACGACACCTACATTTTTGGTACGGCGACCGCTGCAGAAGCTGATGTGGTGATGGAAGCTGCGAATCAAGGAATCGACACCTTGTCCTTTGCTGCCTTAGCGACAAGTGTCAAATTGCATCTCGGTTCGTTAGCAGTGCAGCCAATTCATATCAATCGAACGCTGAAGCTTAACTCGCAAGTCACGTTTGAAAACGTGATCGGTGGCTCAGGTGCAGATATTCTTACAGGCAACAATTTAAACAACTCGTTGACCGGTAATGCGGGCGATGACACGCTAACGGGTGGTGCAGGAGACGATACTCTCTTTGGTGGGTTGAACAACGATACATATATTTTTGGTGCAGCGTTGAGTGCTGAATCGGACTTCATTATCGAAGTCTTAAACCAAGGAACAGATACGCTTTCATTCGCGTCACTAACTTCTGACTTGACCATCAATTTAGCATCCAGTGCCGCTCAGCCAATCCACACAAATCGCATGCTACGGTTGAATTCAGGTGGCTCAATCGAGAATTTCCTGGGCGGGTCAGGCAATGACCTTATACTTGGTAACGGACTGAATAACCTGCTCGATGGCGGCAACGGAAACAACGTATTGGTTGGCAATAATGGTGACGACACTTTAATATCGGGCAGCGGACGCGACATACTTATTGGCGGCCGTGGCTTGGATAACTTAAGTAGCGGTTCCGGTGAGGATATCTTGATTGCAGGTCGCACAACGAGCGACGCTATCGCGACAAATCTCTTAGCCATGCGCACAGCCTGGACCGCTGCGACTCCTTACGCCACACGCATCACAAACTTGCGAGCTGGAGTAGGCGTACCGGTCGTATCGCTGAAAGCAAAAGTAAATGTGCTGAACGATTCGGGAGAAGATGATGTTCTGACAGGCGGGGCTAGCTTGGACTGGTATTTCCGAGCCGTCGATGACGCCATCACGGACTTCTTTGCCTCCGAGGTCATCGATTTGTTATAAGATCGAGTGCCGTGGCGTTTTTCAGTTCGTAAATCACCTGCTGGTGGACTACCAAATCCAGCTTGAGACTGATCGAGAACTCACGATGCGAAAGCGTGATTGGGGTCTCGATGGACGCTTCTGTGCCAGCGTTCTACAGGCGAACGAGTAACTCTCGTCGGTAAACGGATTCGTCACGCAACCGGCCGAGTTTGCAATGAGTTGCAAAAGTGTATCACATCACGGCATCGTCGATCTCTCGCATGTCGTCTTCCGAAAGACGCGAAAAAGTGAACGGGCAGTGGATGGGCATCGGGGGAACGACAGGAAGATTTTGCGACAGAAAAATTGAGCTCCCGCTGACTCTGTCATATTCTTGTGGTCGAATGTTCTTGTCGTTTTGGATTAGTAGCAAGTCGACCGATTCAAGGATCGCGTTTTAGAAAGGTTTGCTCATTGACGAAAGTCTCTGCGCCCCAATAAAAAAAGCCCTTCGACGAAATCGCCAAAGGGCTTGTTTTAAAAGAAAGTCGGGGTGATAGGATTCGAACCTACGACCCTCTGGTCCCAAACCAGATGCGCTAGCCAGACTGCGCTACACCCCGATTACTGTTTCTGCGATTTTAGTTAGACGCATGCGATTGCAAACGTCGCCGAGCCGGGATTCTTAAAAATACCAACCGTCGCGTGACAGGCGGATTGTTTTAACGAATCCTCGTGACTGTCGCAACGCGTAATTTTGCAATTCCAACGCCAGCCGTCGGCATTTCCCAAAGGAAGTTTTCGCGAACACAGCTCAAGGACCGTTTCCAGAACTAAAGGTTCAGACAAAACAATTTAGCTACGTCCAAACTATGTATTTGCAGAGCATGCATTAGCCGAAGTCCCACAACCGCTTCCGCACGCTTGATTTCCGGAACCGCAATTTTCCAAATGCGAGTCCTTTTGCAGCATTTCCAGGCCCAATTCGGTTTGTCCTGTGATCTCGAATCCTAGGTCCTGAATCATCTGGTAGTCAGCATCCGCAGCTTGACCAGACGTAGTCAGATAGTCGCCAACAAAAATGCTGTTGGCAGCATACAGTCCAAGCGGCTGGAGGCTTCGAAGGTGCCGTTCTCGACCACCGGCGATGCGAAGTTCGCTGGTCGGGTTCACAAAACGGAACATGCACAAAGCCCTCAAGCAGTCGCGTGGAGTCAGATATTCTTTCTTCTCCAGCAGCGTGCCATCGATCGCATGGAGGAAGTTGAGGGGGATGCTTTCTGTTTGCAGGTCTCTCAGTTCAAAGGCCATTTCGACGATATCCGAATGACTTTCCCCCATCCCGATGATTCCTCCGCTACACAGCTGCAGCCCTGCTTCTCGGACGTTTTTGAGCGTTTCCTTGCGATCGGCGTAAGTGTGCGTCGTGCAAATCTTTTCGTAATGTTGCTCGCTGGTGTTCAAGTTATGGTTCACCTTGTCGACCCCAGCGGCCTTTAGCCGAGCCGCTTGCTCTTTATTCAACAAGCCTAAACAGGCGCAGACATTCAGGCCGTACGTTTGCTTGATTTCAGGCACAATCGACTCGACGGCTTTCATCTCGCGTTCGTTGGGAGCACGACCGCTGATGACGATGCAATATGTTTTCGACTGGCGTTCGGCGGCCAATCGAGCACCTTCCAAAAGTCGGTTTCGATCGAGGATGGTGTATTTCGGAACGGGAGCGTCCGAATTCTTGGATTGAGAGCAGTAGTGGCAGTCTTCAGGACAGAGGCCACTTTTGGCGTTCATGAGAAAGTAGAGCTGAACGGATGTGCCGAAGAACTTGTGCCGGATACGGTACGTGGCTGCTAGAAGCCCGGGGAGCTGTTCGTCGGAGCTTTTCAAAATAGCAAGTGCATCCGACTTGTCAATTTTGAGTCCTCCGATGACCGAAGTCGCTAAGGAGTCGAAGTTCAGGTCAACTTGCTGAGGAATGGGCGCGTTCATGAAGAAAATTCGTCGGGACGTTGGAAAATAGCTTCACATTGATACGCAGTTGATTCGAGTCTCCCCTGGCTCAAGCGAGTGGAGTGCCGCGCAGGTATCAATATTATTGATTATTGGTCGTGTCGATAGGCAGATTAACGTAACTATGCCCACTCGTCCACCAATGCGGAAAATGCCCCAGCTTGGTTGATCTGGGGAGCTCCAGAAAAAGTGGCGCTATAAATAACAAATTTCCAGACGAAAAAGTTACAATCGACGAAACTAATGGGTGTAGGTAAGGTTTGATAGCCCTACGGCCATGTTGTAGCAACAATGTAACCCATTGCAGTCGACGGGCGATTCCGGAGCTTTCGCACTGGGTTGCCTACCCGAGCCGTGTTTTGATAGGGTAGCTTTTCAGTCAATCGCTTATCGCGGGAGAGCATTAAATGAATATCACTTCCAAATTTTTGAGGTTTGCAGTGGGAACAGTTCTTACTGTTTCCATGGTTGCAGGTGTTTATGCGCAGGGCCCCGGTGGTGGCGGTCGCGGACCTGGTGGCGGCGGACGTGGCGGATTCGGCATGGGAATGGGCATGGGCGGCGGTTCGCTAAATGCACTCGTGCGTATGGAAGAAGTCCAAAAAGAGCTGAAGATGACCGAAGCTCAAGTTGAAGAATACACGAAGATTGCTGAAAGCCTACGTGGCGGTGGCGGCGGCGGCGGATTCGGAAATTTTCAAGATATGACCGATGATGAACGCACCAAGATGCGTGAAGAACGACAAAAAGCTGCTGCCGAAGCTGACGAAAAGCTCGAAACAGTTCTCGACCCAGATCAGTTCGACCGCCTGGTCGGCCTGTTTGCTCAGCAAGCAAACGCAGATTCGTTGACAAACAAGTTCGTTGCAAGCCGCGTTGGACTGTCGGACGAAAAGGTTGAAGAGATCAAGACCAAGCAAACTGAACTGAACGAAGAATCGATGGCTCAGATGCGTGAGCAATTCCAGAACGGTGGTCCTCAAGCAAACGGCGGTGATTTCCGCGAACGTATGGAAACGGCTCGTAAAGAACGTGACGAGAAAGTTCTTGCCATGCTGAGTGATGAAGAAAAGGCCAAGTTTGAGGCGCTCAAGGGTGAAAAGTTCACCTTCCCTGAAAGAGGACTGGGCGGCGGACGTGGCCCAGGCGGATTCGGTGGCGGTCAAGGTGGTTTTGGCGGCGGCCAAGGTGGTCCTGGCGGACGTCGTCAACGCGGCGAGCGACCAGAATAAGCCCGAGTCGCAAACCGCAACTGATAGACGCGATTGATAGACTAAAACGACAGGCCTCGTCCTTTTGGATGAGGCCTGTTGCATTTAGGCAATTGAAGTTGTCCTTGACCGATGCAAACTACTCGCCTTCGGACAGATCCACTACCTTTGATTTTACGCCGTCCAGCCGCGTTGCGAGCATGATGGAGTTGATTCCCGAGCCAATTCCCAAGCAAGCGGTTGTGCCTGAGGTGTCTATCGATTTGCTGTCCAACCCAACACCGAGCGCGGTTGGCAGTGCCACGGAGCCCGTGTTGCCTAACCACGAAAAGGTTGCGAAGTCTTTCTCTAGTGGTAGGCCTAGTCTATCTAAAATTTGGCGTCGATGCGCAATACCGACCTGATGACTTACCGACCCGCTTAAGTCGGCGTTGGTTAGGCCAGATTCCTTGAGCAAGCTTGAGAAACACGCGGCGCCGGTTTCAACGCCCATTTCTAGCAGTTTTTCGGAGTCTGTGTCCATCAAAGGCTGCATGGCCGCACCGGCTTGATCGGTGTTCGAAACGCACAAATCGCAATGTTCGGTGTGCGCTCGCGCCACAGCGCAATCGATGGCACCGCCGGGAAATTCACGGCGATCCACGATTAACCAGGCACAAGCGCCTGATCCAATGGTCAGCGAGGCAAAAGCCGATTTGATTGACTTTCGAGTTAGCGATGTATCTGCATTGAGGCTGGCGATGGTGGATTCCATAAGCCCGAGTGAGTTTTCTGTTCCGACGACCAATCCAGCTTTGATTACACCTTGCTCAATCAACGTAGCAATCTGAACTGCGCCGTTTAGGACTCCCAGACAAGCGTTTGATAGGTCATAAACCCAAGCGTCACGAGACAGCCCCAGTTGTGCATGGACACGGCAAGCCGTAGCAGGCTCGAGGAATTCCCGACAGACGCTTGCATGGATCAACGCTTGAACGCTTGACGGGGCGATGCCAGTTGTCTCCATCGCCGCTTGGCATGCCAAGATGCTGCAGTCGCTCAGGCGTGTGTTGGGATGCCAGACGCGGCGTTCGCGGATGCCGCTAGCGAACTCCAAACGGCCTTCTGGCAGCGATAATCTTTGATAGGTCGGTGCTAATCGCTCCTCGATTTGGTCGGAAGTTACGATGCGTGGAGGAAGAATAGATCCGACGGCGGCCAAGGAGGCGAACTGAAATTTCATTTAGGTCCTAAAACGGCAGTTTGGAACGAGCAGTTAGTGTAATGCTGGCACAAGATGTTGTAGCTGCATTTCAAAGTTAGGCGAAATATTGAAAGTTTGTAGACATTGAAGAACTGCTCGCTAGTCTATCTGCGATCGTGGTTTCGCCAGTCCGAAAAGCATCGCATGATCGATGTGGAATGGTAACAAGCTGTGCTTGTTCAAACGCGTGCAAAAGAGCAATGAAGCTCACACTACTTTCGCAAACGATTTGTGATTGTAGCATTTATCGGTTCGACGAGGAATGTAAATCGATGGCTGAGTTTTTTCGACACCTCTCTGGTTGTGCGACTCACCGCAAGTTTATTTGCAACTCTTCTACCGCTCTCATCTTTCTGATGCTTCATCGTTTCTTACCGAATTCAGAGTCGATTTCGGTATCCCATCTTCATGGGAGAGTTCTACGCCTTCTTTTCTAAATTTTGTGAAGAGATGGTTGCGCGTGTAGGGATACAAACCGTTTTATTTCATACGTTTTTCGAGGGATCGTCTTCACATGAATCGTAAACCAATGATTGGCCTGAATGCAGATTTTCGAGATGCTGCAGGTGCAAAGCCAGCCTTTAGTTTTTTAAGTGCCGGATACTACGATGCGATTTTAGCCGCGGGCGGAATTCCAATTATCGTGCCGCCGATGAGTGATGAAGAAAGCCTCGGCGTTGTACTTGAGCAGCTTGATGGTTTTGTTCTCGCCGGTGGGGGAGACTTGGATCCACGCAACGACGGCTTTCACCTTCATTCTTCGGTGAAACCAATGTCCAGTCGTCGTGAGCGATTCGATCGTATGTTAGCCATGGAAATTCGCGAACGCCGTCTTAGCGTGTTCGGAATCGGTGTGGGACACCAACTGCTGAACCTGGTCCATGGTGGAGATCTTTACTACCACATTCCTGTCGATGTTCCCAACGCATTGCCTCACTTCGATGTTCAAGACCCTTTCCATCGTCATTCTTTGAACATTGAAAGCGATTCGATTGTAGGACGTGTCTACGGCGAAGGAGAAATCCGTGTAACGTCCCAGCATCATATGGCTATCGCACGACTCGCAGATGGTTTCCGCGTTACGGCTCGTTGCCAAGACGGGATTATCGAGGCCTTCGAGAGTGAGATGATGGATTGGTACGCTATCGGCACTCAGTTCCATCCAGAATCACGCGCAGCAAGTGCTCTCGACATTCGAATCTTTGAAGAGTTCATCGAAGGTGTGAAGCAGCATCAAGGTCAGCTCCGTTTAGTCGCTTAGTCGGGACGAACGAGATTCAGCCAAGCCTTCGGAAATCTCTAGCAATGATGGTTTCCTAAACACAAGGGATCACAAGGGATTGTGGGGACAGAATGTTGCTTTGAACCACCTTGCTCGCGCGAGGTTGTTCAAATTACAGTGTCTCACAGCATGGATGCTGGTTTCCCTTTTTTCTGTGACGGGGCGTCACCTGTGTATTAAAACGTGTTGCTCTTCAGAGCTGTAGACGACACTGAATTCCAAGTTGCACTTAATATCGATGCGGAATCACTTCGGCCGATGAGCAAGGATTCGAGTTCCGCTTTTGTAGGTAATGCGGCACTTGGGCAGAGATTGCAGGAACAGTTTTCCATATGCTTTCGTATGAATGCGTGGATCGAGGATGACAATCATTCCCGAGTCTGTGGCGGTGCGGATTAATCTTCCGAATCCTTGACGAAGACGAATCATTGCCTCAGGCAATTGATAGTCGTTAAAGGGATTACCACCGTTGGTACGAATTCGTTCCAGCCGGGCTTCGAGCAGCGGGTGGTCTGGAACCGCGAATGGCAGCTTGGTGATAATTACGTTTCGAAGTGCATCTCCCGGTACATCGACACCTTGCCAAAAGCTATCAGCGCCGAACAAAATTCCACGAGGATTGGCTTTGAACGAATCAAGAAGCTGTCCGCGCGGCGTACCATCCGCTTGACTATAGATTTCAAGTCCCATGGTAGCGGCCCACGGTCGAAGTGCTTCAGCTGTGCGGCGCAACTGTTGGTACGCAGTGAAGAGTGCAAAGGTATGTCCGTCGTGCAAGCCGGCAAAATAACTAACAAGCTGTGGGAGTTGAGCTTCAAATTCTTCGCGGTTTGAACTCGGGTCCGGTACATCTTGCAGCAGGACGAGTTCGACTTGCTGGTCATAGCGAAACGGACTGGATACCTGCAGTGTGCGACCTTTGTTCAAACCGATTCGCGACTGGAAGAATGAAAAAGGAGACTTTTGATTCTTCGTGGTAGTCTGTGTCGATTCTGCCGTCGCAATGGTCGCAGAGGTTAAGATTGCTGTCGGGCCACTTTGAAAGAGAGCTTTTCTAAGCGAGGAGCTAATGTCGATGGGAGCCGAACGCATTGACACTCGTTTGCCAGCGCGGTTTTGTAGTACTTCCAGCCAATAGACGTCGTCTTCACGTTTTTGCGAGATCCATGTGGCGAGCGAGTCGGCCAAGACGAAGAGCCTTGCGCTAGCCGATGCCAAATCTTGTCGAGCATTGGGTTGTTCATTATCAACCGAGAATCGCTCGAGTTGTTTAGCGAGTTCGGCCAAAGGTTCGCTGAGCCGATTGACAACGACATTTGGTTGATGGATGCGTCCGTTACTATTCGGTTTGGATGCGAGGTATCCAACAAGATCAGCCACTAGATCATCGGCAAGTTCCATGCACGCATACACCTTTTTACTCAAGCTGGTGAGGCCCAGAGAAACCAATAGTCCCTTATTATGGATGGGGTTGTAGAGCTTTCGCAGCGTATATTCGATCTGTCCGCTTGAAACTTGAAGGCCCATGTGCTCGCTGGCGACTGCTTCGAGGGTATGGCATTCATCAAAGATGACGGCATCGTAGTTGGGGAGAATACTTGCACCGAGTTGACGAAGAGCGAGGTCACTAAAGAATAGTGCGTGGTTGACGACAATTAACTGCGCGTTCTGGATCCGCCGTCGAGCTTTGAAGTAGAAGCATTTATTATATTGAGCACAGAGTCGTCCCATGCAGTTGCTAGAATCGCTGTGAGCTTCATCCCATATTGTTGCGGATGGTTTGAAGGGCAGATCGCTACGGGAACCATCCCCCGTGCTCCGAGACCACTTCACAATTTGCTGTAACTGTTCGTGTTCCGTCTCACCACTAAAGAGGCTAACTGCGCGGGTGTTGGCGAGGCCTAAGCGACGAAGTGAGATGTAATTGGAGCGGCCTTTGGCTAGAACAGCGGAAAACTCGCGTGGTATAACAGCGTTCAGCAGTGGGATATCTTTTGCGATGAGCTGCTCTTGAAGGTTGATAGTATGTGTGCTGATGATGATTCGACGCATTTCACCTTCATCGTCAGGGCTGTCTTTATCGCCTTGGGTCCCATTTTCTCGAGAGGTTTCCTCCATCGCCTCTTCTTTGGCAGTGGCGAAGAGAATCGCGGGGACGAGATAAGCGAAGCTCTTACCTGTACCGGTCCCCGCTTCCACTACCAAATGTTGCTTGTTGTCCAAAGCAGCTTGGACGGCATTTGCCATTTCCATCTGGCCAGACCGCGACTCATAATTGGGTACCCGGCGTGAGATACTGCCATTGGGTCCCAAAACTTCAGCAACACTTAGTTTGTTATGAGTCATTAAAGTTGACTTGAATCAATGCTGAAGGGCGTAATAGCCGGTACTTGAACAGCTGAAGTGAAAGTGAAGCGTTAGCTATACACGCCGGTACTGGCTCTAAAAAATTGAGGTTGCGAAAATGGCAGAGCAGGACAAACTGAAATGCGGCTGTAGACCACGAATTTAGTCCATTCCATTTATCAGATTGCGTATTTCTTTATGGCGAAGCTTCCACACGAGTATGGCGGTTTGATTTTCGACTGCGATGGTACGCTAACTGATTCGATGGAGGCTCACTTTTTGGCTTGGTCCAAGACCATGCTATTTTACAGCATTGATTTTACCCGCGATCGCTTTTATTCCCTAGCGGGAATGCCCACGGATAAGATTGTTCGTTTGTTGGCGGCTGAAAACAACGCGAAATTGGATGTTAGCAACGTCGTTCGGAAAAAAGAGGAGGCGTTTCTAACGAATTTGGAAGCGGTCAAGCCATTTGGGCCTGTTTATGAAATCGCCCGAAAGTTCCGAGGGCAAATTCCAATGGCCGTTGCAAGCGGCGGGTTTCGAGAATCCATTATGGCGCAGCTAAACCACATCGGCTGTGCAGATTGGTTTACGGCAATCGTCACGGCAGAAGATACACAGCGACACAAGCCTGAACCGGATGTCTTTCTAGCTGCTGCAAAAAGATTAAACGTTCCTCCAGAACGATGTCTTGTGTATGAAGATGCTGATTTAGGGGTGCAGGCAGCATTCGCCGCGGGCATGGACTGCGTTGATGTTCGCCTGTTTCAGGATTAAGTACGCTCAGTGATGGCCAAATGGAGAGCTCCCGAATTGGCAGAAAAGCGACTGCTACTCTTCGTCATCATCGTATTCGACCTCAAGTAGATCCAAACGGTGAGCAGCCACAAGTCCGCTTGAAACACCAAGCGTCCAGATTAATGCGAACCCATAATCGTGCGGCATCCAAACCGTCAGCATGCCTGGGAGGACTCCTGCAAAAGTGGCTCCCAGCAATGCGGCTGCATTTCCTGCTAGTTCCGCAGGATAAAGGTCGTGGATCCTGGCGAACTGCCAAATGGCAAATGCGATGGCGGCCAAAAATGCCCCCAGTCCCAAATATCCGAAACGCAGGAGAAGAAGCACGTAAGTGTTGTCTACATACTTGACTTGTTCGAGCATCGCCAATCCCTTTTCGTCCAGTGGTATTTGAATTGGGAAGCCTGAGACCGCTTTACTGCCGAAACCGAGTAAGCCAGAGCGCTTGAACGAGAGTTCATAGAGATCGAGGATTAACAAGCGGCTGCGCGTTCCTGAGAACACAGGCGCATCTGGGTGTTTTAGCTGGCGTTGTTCGATGCGTTCCGATTCTCCCGACCACTTTTCAAGCGTAGTAATGGCCGGTTCAATTAGCACTGGGGTCATCGCGGCCGCAAGTACGAGGCTGGCTAGGCAAGGAATACGAAACTGCTTGTAGGAGAAGAATAAATAGGCTATGACTGCACCAGCCAATCCAATTACAGGTCCGCGAGAACCCGTGGCGAAAATCCCTAGCACCGCGAAAAACGGAGCACAGAGCCAGATACGGGAAAAGTTGCCCGTGAGCGCATTCTTAGCCGCGAGCAAACTCCAACCCAGCAAGCAAAGTTGGAGCATTCCGAAGTAAATTGGATTGAGGCACGGTCCGAAAGCGCGTTTGAGCCCCCAGCGCTCGGCATCACGTGGGGTCATCTCGAGCGGCCTTAACCCGAAGATAGTCTCAAAAAGGTTTGTTCGAAAAAATGCCTCAATCATCGCAGTCACGCCCAGGATGACCGCAACCGCCGTGACCGTTTTGCAAGTAACTTCAAGCAAGTGCCAGTTCTGAACAGCCAATCGACCTGTCATGTACGGAACGTACCACTCGCAGAAGATTTCAGCGAGGAAGCGAAGTTTGAACCCTTCGTGCAGCGTATCGCTAACAAAATTGACGACTACCAAACAAATCATTGCATAATCACACAGAGTGACGCGGACGGGAAACGTAGCGCCAGGCATGAAGCTATAGAAGGAAAGTGCCAGGATGCCTAACGTGACTTTCGCGTCTAAACCTGCGCCGACAATGGTGCCGTTTACGCCGCTGAAGATGGGCAGCATTAGCCAAGCTGGTAGTCCAATCGCTAAAGGAATAGTGACTGCGATACCAAAAGCTGGGCCGTTTCGGTATCCAGCTACGGCGAAGGCGACGAACAAAATTGCGGAGATGGCAATGTAAAAACCGTTTGATTCAAGCTGATCCATCGTGGAATTATGAAAGCGAACGCGCCGAAAAGGTGCTGCCGCAACGCAGGCTGAGCGCTAACGCCATAGTTGCGATTAAGTTGATTGTCTGGAGGTCCGCACAATTCTACTTTGAATCGCATTGGGCGCGCGATTATTCCGAATAGGCTGGATCGATAGGCATTTTACTTGCTGCGATCGCATGGCAGCGGTTTAAGTAATTGACATTTGACGGGTACCGAATCAAATTTAATCCTGATCGCGCTTGTAGTCTCGGCCGACGCCGTCCGTTCCAATTTAAAGTTTGAATTTCGTGAAAAAGAAATCAAGTTCAAAGCGACCCCTCCGTACAGCCTCCGCGGCAAAAAAGCCCAGCAACGACTTCCAGATATCGTTTGCGGACGTTCTTGCTCTTGTGCGACGCCGTGCGTGGCTAGTCGCGCTTGCAGGAATTCTAGGTTTGCTTGCAGGTTTCGCATATTTTCAGTTGGCTCCTAACAAGTTCGAATCCAAATCGGAAATACTTGTGGAACGCCGTGATCCATCGATCGCACTTGAAGGTGCCGCATCCGCTTCAGGTACGGATATGACACGAAATTTAATGGCGACTCATATGCGGTTGGTGCAGAGCAAGGTAATTATCGACGCTGCATTAAAAGATCCCGAACTTGCATCGCTGGGTTTTTTCGACAACTTAACCGTTCAGGGAATCAGTCCCGCGGACTATGTCACCGAGAACCTATATGTTACGACAGGTGACAAGGATGCCAATAGTATTGTCTTGCGATTTGTTCACAACTCTCCCGTGGAAAGCCAGCAGGTACTGAGCCGAATTGTACACAGTTACGAGACGTTTCTGAGGGAAAAGTATAATCGTGACAGCAAAGGCGCTGAGGAGTTGATTGACACGGCCCGCAAAGAATTGGAAGACGAACTGAAAGAGCTTGAGGATTCTTATCGAGAGTTCTATGCAAATTCGCCAATCCTCAGCTCGAGCGAAACATCTTCGAACGTGTACGAATCGAGGTACGTTGAACTGCAGGCCGAGATCTCAGGCGTTGATTATAAGATTGCCGAAATTGAAACTCGCTTAAAGCTGGTTCAGGATGGACTAAAGCGAATGGAGGAGACTGGGAAGGATGACTTACAGAAACTAACGTTGATCGATTCGGAAAACGCGAGTCGCATGTCTGTCTTGGTGTCCGTTGATCGCGGTGCAGGACCAACGGAAAGCTTCCTTGCCGACCAGCCAGAACGAGCGGCAGCTGCGTCATTAGAGTATTCAGCACTCAATGAAAAAAGAGCCAAGCTCGGTAACTTGGAAAAGTTCTTAGGTCAAAGTCATCCTGAAGTTGACGCGTTGCGTAGTGAGATCGCGATGACAGAAAAGTTCATTGCTGCACGTGCGGATACTCGTCAAGACATCGAGTCGAGACCGTCACTTACGCCAAACGATGTAATGACGGCGTATGTTGCGTTGATCGAAAACGATCTACATGCGTTGCGTGATCGAAAGATTGCGCTTCAACGTCTATCAACCGAAGCAGAAACGATGGTTCGCAGTCTCGCCGAATTTGAAACAAAAGCTGGAGATCTACTACGCGAGCGCGAGCGCAAGCAAACGTTATATGATAGCACAGTCGATACATTGCGAACACTAAATCTCTCGAGTACAGCTGGTAGTGGTTTTATTCATGAAGTGATCGAGCACCCGGAACTTGGGAAACCTGTATCGAAAACGCTCGGTGGCGTTGCGATAGCAATTTTCACGGCGTTGCTGTTTGGGGTTGGATTTGTGTTCGTGGCCGAGCTTTCCGATCGAGGCGTGCATAAACCGCAAGACCTTGAAGAGATCTTTAATGCCAAGATCTTGAGCCACCTGCCGGAGCTTTTCGAGGAAAGCGAAGTCAAGGAAAAGATACAAGAAGCAACCATTGCTGGATCGATTTTAAACCCGTCGCTTGTGACACAACTGGCACCTCAATCTCGCATTGCCGAAGCATTCCGCTCCTTGCGAACGCAAGTTATGTTTGCTTCCAATCGTGATGCAAAACTCTTTGCTGTGACAAGTGCGAAACCAGGTGAAGGCAAGTCTACAATCGCTTCGAACCTTGCTACTTCGATCGCTCAGACTGGGCGGCAGGTCATCTTGATCGATGGCGATATGAGAAGGCCGCAAGTCAAGAGCGTGTTCGGATTAGTTAATGAGTTCGGTCTATCTGAAGTCTTGAATGATCAAGTGGACCTTAACGAAGCCATCGTGCCATCCGGCATCAATAATCTTTCGATTATGCACTCCGGTGAGATTCCAAATAATCCGGCCGAACTTCTGGATGGTCCAAATTTTGATCGGCTAGTTCAAGCACTTCGAGATCGTTTCGAGATTGTGATTTTCGATTGCCCACCACTGTTGCCTGTCAGCGACCCATCCATTATCGCTGCGAAAACCGATGGCATTATTGTTGCCGTTCGCGTAGACAAGAACACTCGGCCGCAATCCAAGCGGATCGTAGAGATTTTATCCGGGGTAGGCGTCAAGACACTCGGAATTGTTGTCAATCGTTCTGAGAGCAGTATTGGGCACTATTCGTATACAGCCTATGGGTACGAATCGAGTCAAGCTGCTCGAGAATACTACCGTTCGAAGTCAGAAGACACAGTGAAAACTCCAAGTTGATTGCGGTCGCGGTTGATTCGACGTACTGTACGACTAGGCTTATTACGCCAGATTAAATGAATGCAGTAAATCGCAATTTTGTCTGGCTGCTCTCTATTTTTGATATCTCAAGTGTATTCGGCAAGACGTGAACTTTGACTTAACCACAATCGCTTTCCTTTTGACATGCGTTTTGGTAGGAGTTCTGTTTCTTGCCGTGACGGCGCAACTCTATGGAGTGCGTTTGAGTCGTCTGTATGGGATCGAAATCTTTCTACTTGCATTTGCACTTCGCGTTGGCTTAGTGTTGTTAAATGAGCAATACGGTTTCTTTGATCAAAAACTGGCGGGAGAGCGAAGTGTTGAGTTCTATTTAGACTATATATCTGGTCGAATGACTTTCTGGGAAGTAGCGCGAGATCAGTTCGCACTTCAGATTTTTTTAAGCCTTCCGTACTTCGCGTTTTTCGGCGCAAACTTATTTACCCTACAAGTTCTGAATTGTTTATATGCATCGTTGAGCGCTCCAATAGTCGCAATACTTCTTTGCAAAGGCTTCTCGGAACGCATCGCTCGACGTGCTGAACTATTGTTTTTCTTTTATCCAGCTGCAATCAATTGGTCACTTTTCGGTTTACGAGACCCGATCCTTTACTTTTCGATGACCGTGTTCATCGGGGCCACGTTATGTGTTCATCGGCGTGTTAAGCCAAACTTGAGTTTATTGTTTGCCACTGTAAGTTGTACAGCTATTCTGCTGCTGCGTCCCGAATTGTCGTATGTCATTTTTGCTGTCATCATTGGTCTGCTACTGCCACGTTTCGTTAACATTATCTCCGGCGAGCAAAGTCCGGCCGAGAAGTTTGGTGTCGTACTATTGATTGCGGTGGGCGTCGGGATTTTCGCGACATCTCTTGGGCTTGTTTCTCTGAAGATTGCGTCGATGCAAATTAGCGCAAACACAATCAATCCTCTTGTGATCGCTGGTGAGCGAGCCGAAGAACGTTACAACCGCGCGGAAAAGTTTGGAACTGGAGGTGGCACCCACTTTGTCGATCAGGAGACGTATGCAAACTTGCCTATCTATTATCGCATTCCAGTACAAACGGTTGGGATAGTGGTTTTGCCGTTTCCCTGGTTGATTCAGGGGCTTTCACAGATACTTGCATTCTTTGACAGTCTTTTCCTAATTGCGGTAATGCTATTTTCTGGTTTGGTAATTTTTCGTAAACGCCGCTCTAAATTCTACGTGGCAGTGCTCTTGTGCACATTTTGCATAGGAGTTTTGGGCATGGGTTTGATCGTAAGCAATGCTGGCAACGGTTTCCGGATGAGATTCGCACTGGTGCCATTAGTTCTGATCGGAGGAGCATTCAGTCGCTCGATCCCGACGTTTGGGCTTCGTAGTGAAGACGAGACGTAGGCTGATGCCAACGCGTTTGCTCAAGGCTGATGTCGTTTACCAGATGTTAAATGCGATGAACCGAGTACTTCCAGATTGTTTGTTCGTGGGGCCTCAGAAAGCGGGAACTTCCTGGATCTACGAATATTTGCTTGCTAGGAACGACGTGTGTTTACCGCATGGTGTGAAGGAGACATTTTACTTCGACGATCGATTTGATCGCAAAGAGCTGAAATGGTATAGCGATCATTTTTCTCATTTCGGCGCGAGCCATCTTCGCGTGACGGAAGTTGCTCCCTCTTATTTTCAACACCCGTTAGCTGCCGATCGAATCGTCGACACAGTTGGAAGAATACCGATTGTTGTTACGTTGAGAGAGCCTGTCGCAAGGTCTTACTCGCTCTACACCCATCTTCGACGGTATGGCATAACCAATAAGTCGCTCAGAGAAGCGTGTGTAGACCACCCAGAAATCATCTCCAGTAGTAATTACGTTGAACATCTTAAGAGATGGGTGAGAGTATTCGGAGAGGAAAACGTACTTGTTTTGTTGCAAGAGGATATGGTGGAGGATTCCCGTGGCTATATCGAACGGGTCAATGAATTCATTAGCTTACCAAATCGAAGCATCAATTTTGACTTCGATAAACGTGTCAATGAGGCGGCGGTTCCGGCGTCTTCAGTCGTCGCGAGTTTGGCGCGACGGAGCGGGGATTTTCTTCGAGACTATCGGCTTTACTGGCCAATCGAAACAGCGAAAAAGTTCGGTTTGAAAGCTCTAGTTTTTGGACGTCCTGGAAAGTCAAAGCTGCCAAAACTCTCTGACACCGATCGTGATTGGTTAAGGCACCAGCTCGACATGGACCTCGATCAATTGAAGAAGATGTTAAATCGTGATCTTGCTGAATGGTGTTCTTAAACATCTATCCAACTCATCCCTGAGTTCGCTCTAACTTTAAAGTTCAGTTGCAGGGCGTTTGAGTCTCCTGCTTGTGCGAAGCCCCGCTGGGGTAGGAATTGGCCAGAATCCGAGTTCACGATGAACGTTTCTTGCCGCAAGATTGTTTTGAATCGCTGCGTAAAGACCAGTCGCAAGAGCTGCACCGAACGCCCCTAGCCAGAAGGTTAGGACGAGCAAGAATCCG
Source organism: Njordella aestuarii (assembly GCF_056494165.1). Taxonomy (NCBI): domain Bacteria; kingdom Pseudomonadati; phylum Planctomycetota; class Planctomycetia; order Pirellulales; family Pirellulaceae; genus Njordella; species Njordella aestuarii. Next base: position 6,209,323 of record NZ_CM151397.1, on the reverse strand, counting down.
AAAGTAAGAAACGACGATGTGATCGTTGAAGTGCGGAGCGACCGATCATGCCCAGTCATTGCCAATAGGGTAGGGGCCATAGCGCTGATCGAGCCGATGAACTGGCCAAAAGCAATGGTGCGCAGTAGATATCCTGCGTCTTTATACATAGGTCCAAAAACACCCATGACCCATTCGGCACCGAAAATCAAAATCAACAACGGAATCAACATCGCAATGAATACGACCCAGCTTGAATTCCGGGAGAGTTGGCGGAACTCTCCCTTCGAGTCGGCAGAAAAGAACAGGCCAGCCAGACGAGGACTCGCGACAAGAACGACAATATTCGCGATGAAGCTTGTAAGTGTTGCGATTCTCAATGCTGCTAAATACCAGGCTAGCTCCGTTTTATCGCCACGTAATTCTAGTAAAAAACTTCCGCCCCAAAACGCAATGACTTGAAGCAACTGCGTCACCATAAAATTCGCCGACGCAGAAACGAATGCTTTCGGATGGGGAATTTCAGTGCTTTCGGATTTAAAAAGCTCCAATTTTTTCAGCCAGAACCAACCAGCGACACACAAGGCTCCGGCTACGAAAGTAAGGAGCATCGTTAGCGACGCGGGTGTCCAGACAACGCCATACCGGGAAGCGACTAAGACGATGAGCGCAGACATCAAGCACGCCGCACCAGGTTCAAATATCGTACTGACCTCAGGGTGACGCGCGGCTTTGAAGATATACGAAATCGACATACTGTAGGACCAAGGTAGAACTGCAGCTAGAGTCCAAGCGAATGTCGGTGCAGCCTCCCAGCGGTTGCCGAATATCAAAAGGCCGAACGCTGCCAATATGATCAGCAACACTGCAACGAGCGTAACCACCTGAAATGTCAATTTGTTGTAGGCTGAGAATAGCCTTAAATCTTGTTCGTGCCATGCCGCACCGCCAAACCTTAGCAAAGAAGCGTCAACTCCGAAGCGTGACAGCATCGACATCATCATCAAGAGAACGAAGCACAATGAGAATTCAGCAAAACCGGCCACTGAAAAAGTCTTTGATGCGACTACAGATAGCAAGAGGCTTCCACCAGCCGCAATGCCTCGCGCAAAAAGCATCCCTATACCAGAAAGAACAAGGTTGCGTTGTTTTCGCTCCTCACGCACTTCTTCGCTGGCGTCTACCTCTCTTGTAGATATCGTATTACTAGCACTCATGGGACTTCTCACAAATCCCGAAGTTAACGTCACTATAAAAGGTGCCGCTTGGACTGCTGAAACGTAGAAGCGTCAATTGAGGGCAAGGGATATTGCGCATCAGTGCGTGTCGTATCAAAATCTAGCTTCAGTGCTAAGACCGAGCGGTCGCCGGATTGGAAATGCAAACAACTAGTCTAGTTGACTCTCGCCGTTTCGCTATAGACATTCTTTCTTACTGTTCGTCGTCCCGCCCAACGAACTGCAAATTAACGATCCAGAAGAAGCGACTAAAATCATTGATTCCGCTTTAAAAGGATTCATATTTCTAAACTTCCGCTTTATGTGAGTCGATCATTTGCATTTGCTTCCAGCGACCGCCAAGATAGCGAATCGTAAGAGCCGCACTAAGACACCAGATCCAGCCACACAATACGCCCCACCAATAATAGATCGGCAATATCTTCAGTCGCTCAGTGAGGTATTGTTCAAGGAATGAACCCAATCCTACAACCGTAATGCTGGTAGTTACCACGGCTAAAAGCACAAACCAAGTATCTCCAGCACCACGTAAAGCGCCGGAGAGAATGATCTGGATCGCATCTAGAAACAAATATGCCGTCACGATTATCAACAAGGTCTTGGCTTGTGAGATGGTAAACGCGTGTTCGTCCGCATTCCCTTTGACTTGATAGATTGACATAAGTTGATCTGGGAACAGGATGTAAATGATTGCCCAGCCGAGGCAGTATAAAAACGCGATCACCATTGACGCTCGCACGGCCTCCGAGGCGCGTGCGGCACCACTCTCCATCAGGCGCTTGCCGACCAAAACACTGGTTGACACTTGCAAGCCAACCAATGGTATAAACGCAATCATATTGAAATTGATCGCCATCGTCGTTGCCCGCAGCGGGAGATCTCCCAGGCGTCCAATGTTGAGCACAATCCAAGAGAAACTGCCTGATTCCGCCACAGCATGCAGGCCAGCTGGAAAACCAAAATAGAACAGTTTTCCTAGCAAGTGTCGATCGATCGAAAAGCCCCTCCGGATCTGATACACGCTTTCCCATTTTGGGTTCATCAAAACCGCAATGTAAACGAATGCTTTAAACCAAAAGGAAACATTGCTCGCGATAGCTGCTCCTGTAATACCCATGGCTGGGATCCCTAAGCCTCCAAAGATGAACCAATAGTCTAACCCAATATTCAAGACTGCTGATCCGAGGCTGGCCCACATAATTACCGAAGTCCGTTCAGTCCCACTAAAGAAGCCCGCGAGGCCAGACTCCAGAATGATACCCACACCTCCAATCATGAGTAGGCGAAGGTATATCGACTCCTGTGCAATCATTTCTACTGGCTGATGAGTCAGGCTAAAGATTGTCGGAGCAAAAATTCCTGCTAGCGCAAGCCATGGCAGGAAAATGACTGGAAGCCATACGGACTGCCATAGCAATTTGCCAACGTTATGCGATTGGTCTGCTCCCACATATTGGGCGATGATTGCACCGGTCATCGTCGCAATGCCAATCGGCAGGCATACAATCACCCAGAACAAATTGCCGGCCGCCATAGAGGCGCTCATCGCTACGCCGTCATACCAGAGCAAGAACGTTCGATCCGAAAACAGTACAATGGAAAACATCCCTGTACTGATCAAAAGCGGAAGTGCTATCTTTAGCACTTCCCGCATATTTGTGATAAGGTTGTTCATGAGTAGTTTCAGCCGCTCAGGCGATGAAGTGTGGTAAACACATGGGGTTCATGCGGCGTCGACTAATGCAGGTACCAACCCTGTTATTGATTGGGTTCCAGAAGAATGTTTCAGAATCGGGCTTCGAAAAGACAACTGTGGTGGATTCTGTGTTCGCTCGTATTCATATGCATTTTTGGATACAAGCCAACAAGAGCTCAAGACGGTCCCAGGGAGTTTCTTCGATTAGAAGGGAAGCACATTGTACTGGTTACCGATTTGCCTCCAAGCGAGCATATTTCGGATTTGCCGAAAGCCTTTGACGCCGCAGTACAGCAATGGACGGACTTGTTCAACGCAGATCGCGCACAAGTTGATAGCTGGCGTGTGGAAGCCTTCATTATGACGGACAGAACTCGGTTCGAAAATGCAGGGCTGATGCCTGCTTCAACACGAGAGTTTCGCGAAGGTCATCAAGAGTTTGACAAAATATATTGTAAGGAGCAACCTTCGTCATACTATCGGCGTCACTTGCTCTTGCACGAAGGGGTGCATTGGTTCATGTGGAAAGCACTGGGCGGTACTGGACCAGGTTGGTGGATGGAAGGCGTTGCGGAATGGCAAGCTACGCATCGCTGGGACGGATCGATTCTAATGTGTGGCGTATTGCCGGCTTCGCGCGAAGAATTGCCATATTGGGGACGATTGAAATGGGTTCAGCAAGACTTTGAGTCAAACGAAGCGCCATCGGTTGGCAAGATAATTCATCAAGCAAAAAATCTCCATCGAATCGACAGTACCTATGCTTGGAGCTGGATGTTGACAACTTTTTTCGCAAATCACCCCCGATACAAGTCAGCATTTCATCAGCGGCTTACAGAGCCTACAGACTTCAGTGATCAGCTTAACAAAGACGTGCGTCTGTGGATTGGGGGCGATATGGACGTTGTTCAAGCAGAATTCAACGGCTTTGCAACATGCCTTGATTACGGCATCGCACCGCAAGACTGCATTGTGGACCTCAAGCAGCAACTACAAGGAGATGACTCTGGAGAGATCGCCGCGGACAAGGGTTGGCAACTATTAACAAACGAGCTGAAAGCGAATTCGAACTATTCGATCAACGCACACGGTGTCGTGAGTATGCAATCAGCGCTATCTCTTCTGGCAGCACATCCGCAAGGTATAACACTGCAATATGTGCAAGGTCAACCGCTTGGCAGGTTGCTGGCCGCTGTCGTGCCTAAGAAGAGTTCGACCGAAAATACGATTCCTTGGGAAGCAATCTCGGTAGGAACTGCTGCGGAACTAGAAGTCGAAGTTGAGTCGTATCTTCTGTTGCGGGTAAACGGAGAGCTGGCCCACGTTTCAGGAAACGACGGCGGCTACGAAGTTACTCTGACGGAGCGCCCACGTTAGCAGATTGTTTGTCGTCGCTAAACAGATATTTTTTCGCAAATGCGATTCCAGCATCCACCGCTTTAAAGTTGATGAACGTGGCTAAATGTCCTTGATTTGTCGCGAGAAAGAATTCAGTGTGGACGCCTTTTTCTTTGAGGCTTTGATAAAGGCGGCGCGAATTATCTGCGGGAACGAGCAAATCGCTATCGCCATTGAAAAAGAAAAACGGCGGGTCATCCTCGCTAGCGTAAGAAACCGGAGAAGCTTGTTCGTAAGTAGCCATTTTTTCAGCTTTTGATCCACCCAAAAACAGGGCCAACGTTTTGTTATCCTCAGGGAACACAGTAAAATCGCATGGTGCTCCTCCCGCAACGCAGACGAGCGGACGCGGGATGTTCGCTTCGGGTGCAACTGCTGCTAAAGCTGCTAGATGGCCTCCAGCGGAATAGCCCCAAATTCCAATCCGCTGCGGATCAATATTGAGTTCGTCGCTGTTCGTGGACAAAAAGGCGAGTGCCTCGCGAACATCTTCAATCTGCGAGGGATACTTGAATTTTGGAGCCAAGCGATAGTTGATCGAGAAGACGGCGATACCCGCTTTTGCAATCCTGCCGGCATGACCGGCGATCTGCCATTTGTCGCCGGCCACCCATCCACCACCGTGAATGAGCAAGATAACAGGTTGGGGTGAGTCGCTCTGCGGGTGATAAAAATCCGCGAATAGCTTCGTACCGCTTTTATCGCTGAAGCAAATGTCGTACTTAGTTTCGATCGCCGCGTCATTCGAATCATGCAAAATGTTTGCGGAAATTTCCGTCGGATCGGATGTTGGGCCGACATCTTGGGAAATCGCACGGGAGCATAGCCCGAAGCTAACGATGAATGCGCCGAGTGCAATAGTGATCGCTTGCGGACTGGTGAAAAACCTGCGGGGGAACATCTTAATATGCCGAACTCTCAAGGTAAGGGATTTCAACTTTTGCCAATCAGCTATCATTGTAGGTAAGGCTGGTTGCGGGGGTTAGGTATTTCGAGCTACGCAATCTCTTTGCAGACTAGTCTAACCGCGTAGAAGCAATGTTTTGAACAGGAAACTTGGACACAGATGGAAGAAGAACGAAATTACAGTTCCGTTCAGTCGGCAGTTGATGCAATCCGTGATGGCAAAGTGGTCATCGTCGTTGATTCCGAAGACCGCGAGAACGAGGGAGACTTCATTTGTGCGGCGGAACTGGCAACGACAGCAACGATCAATTTCATGCTGAAGGGGCATGGGCAGTTGTGCTGTCCCGTATTGCCAAGTGTATGTGAAAGGCTTGATCTCAAACCGCTGGTGCAGATGAATACTGCACCGTTACAAACAGCGTTCGTAACGCCTGTTGACCACGCCGGGTGTAAGACGGGGATCACGGCCGGTGAGCGCGCCGAGACGATTCGACGTCTCGCGAGCTCGACGAGTCAGAAGACTGACTTTGTTCAACCGGGGCACGTATATCCGCTAGTAGCGATGGAGGGAGGGGTTCTTCGTCGGGCTGGCCATACCGAAGCCGCGGTCGATTTAGCGAGAATGGCTGGCCTTGCGCCAGCCGGTGTGTTGTGTGAAATCCTAGATGAGACAGGGGATCGCGCGAATCGAGATCACCTATGGAAACTAGCTCGTGAGCATGAGCTTGAAATTATCACAGTCGAGCAGTTGATTGCGCACCGTCGCGTCAACGAGAAATTGGTTTCGCGTATGGCGACCGCTTCCTTGCCCACCAAATTCGGTCAGTTCACGATCCATGTTTATGGCGTGCAATACGAAACGCAAGAGCCTGTTGCTATTGTGATGGGAGATGTCGCCAACGATCAAGAGGTGCAGCCGCTTGTGCGCATGCACAGTAGCTGTTTTACTGGCGACTTGATTCAATCCCTGCGATGCGACTGCGGTGACCAGCTGGAATTGGCTTTGCGAGCCATTGCACAGGAGGGGCGCGGTGTTTTGGTTTATCTGCCGCAAGAAGGGCGGGGGATTGGACTGGCTCAAAAAATTAGAGCTTACGCGTTGCAAGAGAGTGGCATGGATACCGTGGAAGCTAACCATGCACTAGGCTTTAAGGCTGATATGCGTGACTACGGTATCGGGATTCAGATCCTGAAAGATCTAGGGTTGAACAAGATTCGGTTGTTGACGAACAATCCAAAGAAGCGTGAAGCGTTCAACTTGCGTGGATTTGGATTAGAAGTGGTTGACCAGGTGCCTATCGTTGTACCGACCAACATTCACAACGAAACCTACTTGGCCACCAAACGAGACAAGCTTGGCCATCAACTTCCGCACTCTAATTGAGCTTTTAGCTGGCATGTATCATAAGTCCGTCTAAAATATAGACCCCAGAGTTGACGGTAGCTGAAACGCTTTCATCAAGTGGGAGTAGAAGGAGTATTGAACCGGCGTAACTCTTGAACCGTCTCAGTTCAGCGCTCCAGTTTGAGCCGGCAAACTTTTATGCAGCCAAATTACCTTTAAGCCTGGATCTCCCCATGCCAAAGTTGCGTTATATGCCTGGTCTAGATGGCTTGCGATTTGCAGCATTTCTAGCCGTCTTCGGCTTTCACGCACTTCCATTCATAAAGGATCTCTCGCCGTCTCCAATTTTACTTAGCATTGGCAGCGTGTTTGGAATTGGTTGGATGGGTGTTGACGTGTTCTTCGTTCTATCTGGGTTTCTGATTACTTCAGGACTTTTAAAAGATCACGCGAACCCGAAAATTTTGCAGCACTTTTACTTAAAACGAGTTCTGCGGATTTTTCCACTGTACTATGCTTCGTGCATCTTTGCGTTCTTTATTCTACCGTTGTTTTTGTCTGCGGGTTTTGTAGAAACAAATCGCGCATTCTACAATTCATGGCCGCTCTACTTTGCGAATCTGCAAAATTGGTGGATATCGATTGGAGGTCGCGGACTCTATATGGGACACTTTTGGAGTCTCGCTGTCGAAGAGCAATTCTACCTTTGTTGGCCCATTTTATTGTTGCTGTTGCGGCGTGGGCAACGTGTCTGGGCAGTGTGTATTGCACTTCTCATGCTTTCAATCCTAGGCCGTTTTGCTGCCTTTGCCGTTCTGCAATCGAGTGCCTCAGGCTACTTGCATCTCTCGACGACTGCACGTTTTGATGCACTCCTCATAGGCAGTATGTTGGCGATTGCAAAGAATTCGTCGATCTTCAATATTTCTCAGCGACAAGTTGTTCAGTTTCCCTTTTGGAGCATCCCGCTCTCAATAATTTACATCATCGCATTTTGGCCTTCAGAGCCAGTAGGTCATTGGCCGACGCAAATGATTGGCTATACGCTAATTGCTCTTGGCGCTGCCGGAGTTGTCTCATTGTTTAGTGAAAATTTTGGTGATCGATCGACGCTTGCAAGACCAACCCTCGTTTATCTAGGACGTATAAGCTATGGTTTGTACGTCATTCACTGGCCCGTACTTTTCTTTGCAAATATCTTAGTTACTAATAACGGCTCCAAGGGTAGCGGTGTTGCACTACAATTTCTCGGTTTAACATTCGGATCGACCGTGGCGTTGGCTGCGATTTCGTACCACTTTTTCGAAAGCTATTTTCTGAGAAGGAAACCGAAGAGCTTCGAAAAGCAGCGACTCCAAGCTGTCAGCTTAGACAACTCCCAAGACAAAACATCAGCGTCACTGGCGGAGCAAATATAGATAGTAAATGTTCGCCGTCGGTTCAACGAACATAATGCACATGAATTCAAAGAACAGATGTTTCTGTTCGACTCAATTATGAACTATTTTGTTATCATCCAGATTCCAGTTCCGTTCGGAGTCATGGGAGTGAAGTTTTCACGTGGCGTATTGACAGGCAGGCATTCGTTAAGCTGCTTTTTCAGATGGATTTCAGCAAACGACAGGTGGAGATAAATCTGCAGGTGACTGTTCCCTGTCAGCAGTGCACGTAGTAGGTACGCCTCATTCCAAGCGCGCCCGTCCATCACCCATGACTTGGGGTATTCAAATGGCCACAATACGTCGTGAACATGTACGAATACACCAGGTGCCAATCTAGGAATGACTTCAAAAAACAAATAGTTTACATCTGAGCCGATTTTGCTTACATGTGATGAATCAATAAACAAAAAGTCGCCCGACTTTAGTGATTGAAAAATGGCCGGATCGGCATCCTGGACAAATTTTTGTACGATGCACGCTTTGTCATCTTGTCTTCTAAGTAACTTCATTAAGCGATCTGGATAAGGCTCAATAAATGTAAGATGCGGCTCGTAACCTGAAAGCTCATCGATAGCATCAAGCATTACCGATGAAGAAAAGCCCGAACCGACTTCTACGACGCGATTGGGGCGGTGTAAATTGAGCATGCCATAGAGGGCAGCAGCATCAAGATAGCGAAAGAAGGTGTTCTCATAAAAGTACCGCTTCGCATCGCTCTTCCGCACTGGAAAGTTCATGCCGGCTGCTGCATGCATGACATCGATCAGATGCTGTTCTTGTTCTTCAGTAGCAACATCAATACCAGGAATTGACGTTGCCGATGTTTCGAACAGTTGCCCACTACGTGCGCTGACATGCGCAAAATCGGGCAATGGCGAATAGAAGTGGCCTGCAGGAATCCGCAGGAATCTACGATTGCGCGACGCTGCAAGCATGGATACTTGTCGCAATTCATTTGCCCAGCGTAAAAACTTTGCTGTGATACTCATTTGTTCTACTTTAACACTCTCGACAGAATCTTATTCAATGGTAACCCAAGGCAACTGTCCAAGTCCCTTTTGATGTTTTTGAACCAACGCTTTAACTCGAGGGTGGTCAAGCACCTGTGCGATGTTGGCCTCAGGAATAAGGTCGTTGTTAACGTCGTTACGGACAAAGAAAGCGTTAACGCGCAGTGAATCACAGCCGACAAACCTATACCCTTTTTGATTCGCCAGATGAACTAGCGCAGCCAAGGATGCACCGCAGTAGACAACATCGTACGGAGGCTGATTGATCGGATACTTGGTTCGGTCGAAATTAGGGTCATACGGAATTGTCTTGGACAATATGCCAAGTGCTGGCTGGAATTCCATTTCAACGACCCTTGGTTGGATCACATCAAGCGATTTCCAAACCCAGTAGTCATTGCTGTCAATATCGATCGAGAGAAAATCGATTTCGCCTCTGATACCATTGTTTTCAATCTGAGAATTAATATTTTCAGCGTTAATAAAACCGCATACTGGTTTTGGTGGCATTGGGCGACTACGTGTTCGCGATCGATAAAAGGCTTGAGAAAACTCAAGCGATCTTTGCGATGCTTCCATGTGCAATCCATACCAACCATGGTTGATAATAAGGTTCGCGGTGTTGCTACCTTCGATTCCCGCTGATCCGATATCGATAAAAGTTCGGTTTGTTGTACCTAGCATTCCGAACAAGTAAAGCAAAATTCCGTCTTCGTCTGCTGCGGAAAAGACTTGAAATCCCGCATCATTGATACATGCGAGGGGGGCACGTCGCTGGGCAAGGTCGCGATACTTCATCATCAATAGAATTTGAGACGCTGGATCTGACCACTTCGTTTCGTGTCGTTTGTTCAGCCGATTAAGACTCAACGGGTAACGTAAAGCTTTAGGTGTAATTGATCGTAAGAGACGTCTTAAGCTCACCGTGGAAGTTCCTTTGTTTTCAATCATTTAATACTGTTAGAATTTTGATTCAATGTATCCAGAGCGTCGAGCATCTGCTTCGCAACGGTTTGCCAACTGTAGGTCGTCTGCGCCTCATGCAAAGCACTTTGTCCCAATTGTTTAGCAAGTGATGGGGAATTGAGGATTTGTAGTAACGCCTGCGAAAGTTGCTCAGGTGAATTCGGCTCAACTATCAAACCTGAAACCTGATGTTCAATTACTTCAGGTATTCCTCCCACGTTACTTACTACGACTGGTTTTCCAAATGCCATAGCTGTTTGCAGCGCACCGCTTTGACTGCTGCTTCGATATGGGAAGACTGCAGCAAAAGACATTCGCATTAAATGGCCTACATCTCCACCATCAACGTAGTCAGTGAATAGCACCACGTCGTCTTCCAGATTTGCGGATCGGATTTGTTTTCTCAAATCCAATTCTAAAGACCTAGGCGTGTTTCCGGCTAAGAGCAACTGAACACGTTTACTTCCGGCACTCAGGCTCTCATTAATCAGTCGCAACGCTTCAATGGAGTCTTCGACACCTTTGTCACGACGAACTCTACCAAAAAACAAAATTGTTGGTCGACTGATATCGATCCCAAAACGAGTTGCCACCTTCTCTGTCGATTCGGACGAGCAAAGCTCCGTAAATATCTCACTATTTCCGTGACGGATTACAAAGAGTCTGTTTTCATTAATTGAAGGATGAGTCGCTCGAAAAGCCTTTCGCTGAGACTCAGACAAAAAGAATATTGCATGAAATTTCGAATAGACGTTTCGGTTAGAAATATAGAGCAGACGCGACGAGAGTTTCTTCTTCAGCTCGCGCATTTCAAATTCGTGGCAAATCTGGAGACAGTGAATTCCATTTCGTTGCATTCGACCCAGGAAATACCCCATAAATGGATAACGGAATACTGTGGCAACTAATGCGTACTGGGGTTTTCGTTTGATGATCCTGGTAGTGGCTCTTTGATATTGCCAGCAGAAGCGGAAGAATATGATGAATCTTGCGAACATCAATTTTGCTTTGCCCTTAATACTGAGAGCAAGATTTGTCGCCATGTCATCTCGTGGGATTCGAAAATCTTCGATCAGTTGGTAAGAGCGATCGAGCGATTTCAATTCAAATTCGTTGCTTCCAACCACGCGCACATTCTTCAAATATAGCGCAAGCCCATTGCAGAGCTTATGAGTGAAGTGGACCATTGCACCGCGAGGGAATGGCTCAATAGCTTCGAAAGAGACTTCGCGCTTCTGATTGATGGGAGTCATTGGGCCGACTCTCTCAAATGAACAAAACTGTCAGGTGTAACCGTTTGAAAGACTAAAATTGTAGTTTGTCGGAATTGACCAAATACTTGCCCACTAATACTGCAGATTGCTCTCGCAGAGTCAGTACTGATGCCCAAAACTAAAGAGGCCCAAACGATAAATTTGGCGAGCGACCAGCTTTGCAAATAGCTTCGTCGATGCCACAGAAAAACACTTTGGCAGATTTGCATTGGATTAGCGCTTAATGTTCGTCCGACGAAAGACATACGTCTGAAATTGATGAGCAATGCAATCGAACCCCCTGTCCTCAATCCCCCTTTTCAGATCTATGACTTTAAAGTTATCGCCGTCGTGAAGTTCAATTACAAGTTGAACGCAGCGTTCCATTGCTGCCGTGTCGTGCTTGATAAACTGACGCTCGGCACCCTCGATATCAGAGACAATTTGAAAGTTTTCCCAAGAATTTTGTTCGACGATCTTCGACAAAGTCGTAACAGGCACGTCAATGACTTTTGCCCCTGGTTGGTCTACAAGATCGGTGGATGAGAAACGGAAATTGCCATCTGTTATTGCAAATCGAATTGTTTGACCCGGTTCGCATGTGCCGGCAATCGCACCATGTTGGACCTGCCAATTGATGCGATTGATTCGTTCGAGATTGGTGCGAGCAATTGCCACCAAATCTGGATTGGCTTCAATACCGATGTAAGGCATTCCTGATTGCAATCTAGCCATAATCTCGCGCGCAACAACACCTATCCCACATCCTAATTCGATGACTGGAACGTCAGGGATTAAATATTTGCGCACCAGAGCAGTTTCAGCTTGCTCATATTTGCGTAAGTAGATTCTGGCACGCGTATGGGGAGCAATCCATTGCGATGGGACCTGCAAGCGAGAACCGATGTACGGGATATTCTCGCCGTACACAGCATGTAAGCCGCGTCCAAGCAGACCATACATCGATCGCCGAAGACTCTTAAGCATTAATCTTATTCAACGGTTAGAGACGTGGCCGGTAAGGGCAAAGTTGAGCCATGGTCGTACCCGTGCCACAAACGGATTTCCATGGTCGTAATGTAATTGGAGCGCGACGAAACACAAAGCATCAGCAAGAGCGATTAGGCTTTTTCGCGGCGCTATGTAGCGGTTGTGTCGATTGTGCCAGATGTTGTCATGGTCGGACAAACAGGACGCCGATGGTCGCAATCCAACGCGCTATGGTCTACTATCTATTTTGTAGATATTTCGACGCAATTGTTTGAAAGTGGCCCTGTCAATGCAAAAACCGACAGGTTACTAGCCCGTCGGTTTTTCAGATTTCGATTTTGGAATGCCGCTTAATTAGGCGGATGCTTCGGCAAGGTTCTTCTTGCGTTCAGCGATAATTCCATCTTGAAGATTTCGAGGTACTTCGCGATAGCAAGCTAGTTCCATCGTAAACGTTCCTTGCCCCTTAGTCATACTGCGCAAGTCGGTTGCGTAGCCGAAGACTTCGGAAAGTGGAACTTCTGCGTTGATGTAGCTAATGCGATCTTGAACGTCCGTTTGAGTAATCAAACCGCGTCGGCTGATCAAGTTACCTACAACAGTACCCTGGTCGTTTTCTGGGCATTCTACTTCCAGCTTCATGATCGGCTCCAGCAATGTTGGGTTTGATTCCCGCATTGTCTGACGGAAGCAATCGCAAGCCGCAATGTAGAACGCGCGTTCGCTCGAATCCACATCGTGGTACGAACCGTCATTCAGATCCATACGAACGCCCACAACTGGGTATTCGGCAATTGGGCCTTTGACCATGGAATCGCGGAAGCCTTTTTCCACAGGTGCAATAAATTGCTTAGGAATACGACCGCCGACGATATGTTCTTCGAACTCAAAGTTAGCAGCACCTTCACCGGTCAACGGCGTAAGCGTACCAACGATGTGTGCGAACTGACCCGAACCACCAGTCTGCTTCTTGTGTTTGTAGTTGAAATCAACTTTACCACCAGGAGCTTCGCGATAACTGACTTTTGGCGCACCTACTTGTACTTCGACTTTATATTCGCGACGCATGCGTTCGACGTAAATGTCCAAGTGCAACTCACCCATTCCGCATAGAATCGTCTCGCTCGTTTCCTCGTCGCTATAGACTTGGAAGGTCGGATCTTCTTTGCGGAAACGGTTCAATGCCTTACTCATCTTGTCTTGGTCTGCACGGCTGGCCGGCGTGACAGCGACTTTGATGACGGGCTCGGGTACGAACATGCTTTCCAGCGTGCAGTACTCTTTCTCGTTGGAGAAAGTATCCCCCGTAGCGCAGTCAAGTCCCATAATCGCGACGATGTCACCAGCAGATGCTTCGTCCAATTCAGATCGCTCATCCGCGTGCATGCGGACAATACGGCTAAATCGTTCTTTCTTGCCGGTACGCTGATTGATGTAAATCTCACCCTTCCTCACCGAACCTTGGTAGATTCGTGTAAAGGTTAGCTGACCGTATGGGTCATCCACGATTTTGAACGCCATACCGACAAACGGAAGGCTCGGATCTGGTTTCAGTTCAAACTTTTCGTCCTGGTTGGTGAACTTGCGAGCCTTGATATCGCGCTCTAGCGGGCTAGGAAGATATCGCGTCACTGCGTCCAGCAACAACTGCACACCTTTATTCTTGTAAGCTGAGCCGCAGAAGATAGGTGTGATACGAAGCGATTGAACCGCCTCTTTGACCGTTTTGTGAATAAGGTCTTCAGGGACATCTTGTTCGTTCAGGAGCAGTTCCATCATCTCGTCGCTGTACATGCTCAAGCTTTCGAGCATCATTTGGCGATACTCTTTGGCCTTATCTGCCAAGTTTGCTGGAATCTCTTCCCAACGAACTATTTCGCCTTGCACGCCATCAAAGAAGGCTGCTTTCATCGTAATCAGGTCGACAGATCCTTCGTAGGTTTCGCCAGCGCCGATTGGAATCTGCATCATGACAGCATCGGCATTCAGCTTGTCGCGAACTTGCTTGGTTACGCGATAAGCATCTGCGCCCGTGCGGTCCATCTTATTGACGAAGCCGAGTCGCGGTACACCGTAGCGACGCATCTGGCGATCGACAGTCAGCGACTGGCTTTGCACGCCACCAACCGAGCACAGTACGAGAACAGCACCGTCCAAAACGCGCAAGGAGCGTTCGACTTCGATGGTAAAGTCCACGTGGCCTGGGGTGTCGATCAAATTGATCGTCGTGTCGTTCCAATGGACTTGGGTGCAAGCACTCGTGATCGTGATGCCACGCTCTTGCTCAAGCTCCATATAGTCCATGGTCGCGCCGTCACCGCCGCCTTTGACCTCTTCGATCTTGTGGATTCGGCCAGCGTAGAACAAAACGCGTTCGGTGAGCGTCGTTTTTCCAGAGTCAATGTGGGCGCTGATTCCGATGTTGCGGAGTTTTTCGAGTTCCATACGCTTTCTAACCGGCTGTTTTTGGGCCGGAATCCAATCAAAAGAGAAAGAAGCAATCAAACTGTGTCTAAAGTAATGTTGCCATAAAGGTCAACATGGTTCAGCTCGATCACCAAAACAGCAGCTAGACAACGTAAGCGGCAACCAAGCAAGGACCGCAAAGTTTACAGATTTCGCCTAAAGCGGAAAGTCCAATTTCCTTGTAATACCAAGCTTTCGGCAACTTGTCGTTCCTGCGCGCGATCCCCGAATCTCCAAGTTTAGCCGCCAAAAACGCCTCAGTCCGGCGGGCCTGACAGGTTGTTCAGAAGATTGGTGACCAGTGGCAACAAACGCTGCTGGGCCACATTCGCAACGTCTAGCACTTCATCATGTGTTGTTTTCGTCGGCACGTCGGGGTTCGCTACATTCGTAATGACCGAAAATGCAAGCGTCCGCATGCCCAGTTGTGCCGCAGTGAGCATCTCTAAAATTGTGCTCATTCCGACCATGTCAGCGCCCATCGTGCGAAACGCCCGGTATTCGGCCCGAGTCTCGTAAGTGGGTCCCAATGTGCCCAAATAAGTTCCGCGTTGCAGAGGAAATCCCAGACGCAACGCGATCTTTTCGCAATCGCCAACCAACGCTCGGTCATACAAAGGTAGGCTTGAACGATCGATGTTGCCCGCTTCACTGACGAAAGTTCTGTCACTCTTGGGATGATTATGTTGGCTAAAAAAGAAATTGATATGCGAATCAATCGCTACTAAATCCCCCGTGCGGAAGCGTGGATTAAGCCCACCAGCTGCATTGGACGCGATACAAAGGTTGGCACCCAGCGCTGCCGAGAGTCGCACTGCAGCGGTCGCAGTTGCGGCAGAATGGCCTTCATAAAGGTGCGAGCGGCCCTGAAAGACTGCAACCGGGAGCCCACCTAAATAACCTAAAATCAACTTTCCTGCGTGCCCGCTAGCCGACGGAGCAGGGAGAACCGGCAGGTCTGTGAAAGATATCGCTGTCGGATGCTGCACCTGGGCTGCCAAGCCACCAAGACCGCTGCCAAGGATGATTGCCGCCTCGGGACGAATCGATGTCCGATCCTGGACGATTTTGCGGCTGGCCGTGAGAAGTTCGGAAGTTTGATCTGAGGTACGCGTTGACATGCCAACAGTATGCCGTGGAAATACCGTCGCGTAAACCTTGTTCCACTAAAGCGTGACACCACGCCGACTGGCCAGCTCTCGCAATACTATCTCGAAATACGGAAAGGGCACTTTCGGATTCCGTCGCTGCGCCCACAGGTAAACAATGTTAACCATTGATCGCGATAGTCGACCAGTTTTCACTTCCACAATGACTCGATCAACGAACTGCTCTTGGGCTGGCAGAAATACGCGCAGGCCAAGTTTGAGCTGCACACCAAGCTCAACGGTATTGAAATCCAGCATCCTTTCGGCTTCATTGACGATCGCCGAATCGAGCTCACCATCTTGTGCTTTGACTGGTGCACTCGAAGCAACAAAAGTGACGAGAAAGCATAGCGAAACGGTACGCAGGAGATGTCGCAGCCTGTCGCAGTCACTGCTGCTAGTGAACTCGATATTTAAGGATCGCATGGTTAGTTCGCCTCTGCTACTTCATGACAACATGCTTGTCTGGCGCAAGGCCCGCTCAACGAAAACGACAATAATCAAATGTGCATGAGAAACTTGGCAGTTGCACGGATGGCGCCTGCTGCTGTTGATTAGCAGATTCCCGCACTAGCGTTCAAGAGGAATCGCCGGGTATTTGTCGTTTAGAATGCCTGTTGCAGAGCGGGAGTCGGACGCAAGTCGCCCAGCAGATTAGAGATCGTAAAGTTCGGGATCAACGTTGGGGCGATCCAGGAATCGTCGAATTCGCTGGGATATTGAGCCGGATTCCTGGGCAAACGGATCGTCTGCATCCATCGCATCCCCCAATTCCTCATCGATCTTGTCTGGATCTTCGCCCGATTCCATTCGCCGAATGGCTTCCATCATGGTGTCATTGGGTTTCATACCGGTGGCGTCGAAGAATTTCTTCATTACGTTCGCCATTTTTCGAGGATCTTCCTCGCCGTCGTTGCCTTCGTCGTCGCCCATGGTCGCAGCCATTTCCGCCATGATCGATTCCATTTTCGATTCGTCCATGTTGGCAAAGGGGTCATCTGCGCCGCTCTGGTCAGATTCCGTCAATCCTTTCGAAATCGCAAATCTTGAAACCTGCTTATCTAACTTCTTATGCCCGCATTTCGGACATTTGGGAATGTTGGTGTTGCTGGTGGAACGAGCAAAGAAGCTGTAGATCGTGTGGCAAGGTTTGCAATAGTACTCGTAAATCGGCATTTGATGTGATCGGAGGTGTGGAATACAAGCTTTGATAACTGACTTAGATTTCAACGTTCACTTTACGATAAAAACGGTTTGTTCGTAAAGGCAGACTTCGCTAAACGCTCTATGGAGTAGTCGCGTTTTTCGCTAGGATCTGCCAACTTGGCTTCGCTGGCACCTTAGGAATTGTCCCGAGACAGTTTCCGATTTTAGCGGAACGGCGCAAGCCGTCCGGTGTCACAAAACCGGAGGGCTTGCGCCCTACCGCTACAATTGATTTGCGGAAGTTATTTCAGGACAAGCCCTTAACTACATGGAACCGCAGGAACTGCACGGATGTCGTTTCCTACTTCATCGGAAAAATCTAAACCCGTATCGGCTGACAAGCCTCAAGCTTCGATACCTTTGGACGACGCGCAAAAGCCAATCACCAAATGGTCATGCGTTCGCACTGACTATTGTATCTTGGCTTTGACGCTGGGTTGGACCCTTTGGATGTCACTTGGGTCTGCCAGATTGTGGGATCGTGATGAACCACGCAACGCTCGCTGTGCCGTCGAAATGATGCAGCGCAACGACTGGATTGTGCCCATGTTCAACGACGAGCTTCGGACTCATAAGCCAATCTTGCTCTATTGGTTCCAGATTGCGAGCTATACTTTATTTGGACAAAATGAGTTTGCAGCCAGATTCGGGTCGGCCTTATGCGCATCGATCGCAGTCCTTGCCATTTATTGGTTAGGAAAAACATATGTAAGTCGAAGCTTTGGCGTATGGTCGGCGGTGTCGCTAGGAAGCAGCGCTATGTTTGTTGTGGCTGGTCGCGCTGCAACACCCGACGCGGTTCTGATTGCCTGCAGCACGCTTGGCGTTGTCTTGCTCGCCTCACAGTTGCTTGAAAGTTTAGCCGAGACCGCAGCGTCACGCCGTTTCGCTTTGGGGTATGCTGGCTACTTTTTTCTTGGCGCCGCCGTCTTAGCGAAAGGGCCTGTGGGGCTAGTCATTCCTTTAACCGTCGTCATGACCTGGGGCTTTCTTCAACTCGCCCAAAACAGTGCTATCACCGCTCCGCTGCATTTTCGTGTAGAAAAGTCGGGCTTGTTTGCCACCCTGTACCGTTGGAGTGCCAATCCTGGGGCAGTCTGGCAATGGCTAAAGGGCCAAGTCCACATTTTGCTTAAGATTATCTTTATGACGATAAAGCATGTGCGATTGTTGCAAGGGCTTGCGATCGTCCTCGCCGTGAGTTTGCCTTGGTATGTCTGGGTGGGGATAAGAACAGACGGGCAGTGGCTATATGGATTCTTCGTTGAACATAATCTCAATCGTGCTGTATCGGCAATGGAAGGTCACTCGGGTGGAATTTGGTACTACCCGCTAGCGCTTTTGGGCGGAATTTTCCCATGGTCTTTGATGCTGATACCAATTGTATGGTGGAATTGGAAGTGTGTTCGTCATCATCAGACTTCGCCCCTTGTTCAGCTTGGTGTTGTGTGGTGCTTCGTGACGATCGCAGCCTTCTCTTGTGCAAGCACTAAACTTCCCAGCTACATCACGACATGTTATCCAGGGGTATCTCTCCTCGTTGGAGGCTTCTTCTTCGCCTGGCAGCAGAACCAGTTTGAGCTGTCGCTATGGCTTCGCAGACTGGCTGGTTACGTTACCGGCGTGGCAGGCATTGCAGTTTTGATTGCCGTAGTCGTCAGCAGTCGTATTTTGTCATTTCCGTCCTTGGCAACTCACGCCATGTGGGCGCTTGCCCTACTACTGCCTGCTGCAATGTTACTCCTAAAGTACAGCGTCATCCAAGGCGCGGTAGGATTCTTACAGAATCGCGATTCGATCAAGCGGTCAGAACTGATTCGAATTTTTCTTCAGAGGATTTCGACCTTGAACGCTCAGAGCTCTCCTATCGGGGCACGAGCGTCGATCGCGTTCGCCATAGCAGCTGTGATCGTGATCGGTGGAACGGTAGGGCAGGGGGCCCGTGTGCTGAGCGACTATCGGAATGATGTGGATGTGTTGGTAGCAGCAGCTCAAGCAGACCGCATTGCGATCGAAGACACCCAGTTGAAGTGGATGTCTATCGGGACAATCGAACCAAGCTGGGTTTTTTATCTACAACAGCCGATTAAGGAAGTGCCGAACGTTGGCACTGCCGTCGATGGAAGTTCGCTGGACTGGCGCGTGGCAGCGGCAGCACATCTTCGGCAGCCGAACGCGCGACTCATCATGAATGAGAACGACGTTGAGACATTGCAAAGTCTGGATCAGTATCGGACTGAAGATAGTGCTGGTGTGCGGAATGGCCCGTCTGAACGTCTCAGTGTTGTGCCCATATTGCGGATGAAAAGATTCTTGAAGCAGGATGCGCTGGTAGTTGTGAAAGCCGTTGCCGAGAAACAATTTAGTCGGCTGGCTGAAGAGCCCCGCTCGCCTGCGCGTCGGTAACCTACATGTGGCAGCGGAACAATTGTCACAGCAGGCCAAGCTATTCTGGTAACCGCACGGGTAAAGGTTAGAATTGAAGTTTCTCATGCGCGAGTTGCGGGGCGTGCCGGATCTTGACTTTGGATCGACGAAGGGATTCGATGAAAAGTGAAGGAGTCCATGCGATTGCGGTTATTGGCGTATGAGTTGCTTTCCCTGAGATAAATTGCTTGCGTGCGCAAATTCGGCACGCTCGCTTCTTGATTAATTAACATCTATTTAAATCGACCATGAAGATCTTTGACGTTCCAGCAGAGTCCGGCTGCGGCACTCGTAAAATGTCTCGAGTTATACCTTTGGTAGTCGGCCTTGGGGCAGTAACATTCAGCGGCTGCGAACCACCCGCGGACCAACCTTTGACTTTCGAGCCTAATTATGTCTACACGCGTGTTATGGAAGTCCGCGAAGAAGTAGAGGCTGATCCGTTCCTGAAATCTACCGACCGGTTGATGACCGAGTGGTTTGGGACGCCGGATGAACCCAAGCTGCCACCGTTGTTTCAAGAGGACGAAGCATACCAAGGCCTGATTTCGCTTGACAATTTAAAGATGGCGGCGGGACCTGCGCCCAATACGGCGGAACCCGGAAGTACGGGGCTTTATCGACAGCAGTGCGCCTCTTGCCACGGCGAAACGGGACAAGGACGCGGTGTCGTCGCTGCCTCGCAAAATCCGTATCCTCGCGATTTTCGCAAAGGTCTCTACAAATACAAAACTAGCCTTCGCAATTCGAAGCCAACGAAGGCGGATCTGCATCGAACTCTAAAGGAGGGTTTGGATGGAACCCAGATGCCCAAGTTTGCACTGCTATCCGACGCGCAGCTGAATGCCCTTGTCGATTACGTGATCTATCTTTCGATCCGCGGTGAACTTGAACGGCAGTTGGTTACGCTCGCAACATTTGACGTTGAAGAGGGGCACCCGCTCTATGACCGCGATCAGATTGGTAAGATTTTTGGCGAAGGAGATGACGCCGAAGAGTACACAAAAGACTCTTACCAAGAGCAAATTGACGATGCTCAGTCGGAACTGGAAATCATTGCCGACAGCTGGACTGAAGCTGAAGATGATGTCGAAGAACCAGAAGAGCCGACCAACACCGTGATTGCGGGCAAAGATGATTCTGTAAGTGCGGAAGACCTGGCTGCGTCGATTGCACGGGGCAAGGAGTTGTTTGCTACGCAGACAGCCGCGTGCTCGAAATGTCACGGTGCAACAGGACGAGGCGATGGAATCCAACTGCCGGACTATGATGATTGGACTAAGGAGTGGACTACGGCCATTAATGTAACGCCTACGGACCGAGATGAAATCCTTCCGTTCCTGGTCGATGGCGCACTTCCACCACAGCCCCTTGCTCCACGCAATTTGGTAGAGGGTAAATTCCGTGGCGGTAGATCACCCGAAGCTGTGTATCACCGTATCGTTTACGGAATCGCCGGTTCACCAATGCCAGCTGCTTCGATCGCCGCTAGCGAAGAAGAATTAGGCCTTACACATGATAACGTCTGGGACCTTGTGAATTACGTACTGTCTTTGAAAGACAATCCGCCTGCAAAGGAACCGGCATCGCCTACAGATGGCGCACAAGAGAAAACGACGGAAGCTATTTAGGCACCAAGAAAGCTTCTTCGGTCGAGTATTTCAAGGTTCATCCAAAAGGGGCTTGGTAGGCGATTTATCGTCTGCCAAGCCCCTTTCTCGTGTGATCCTGACTACTGTGCGTGCCGTTTGATGATCATCCCAATACCTTTTCGTTCGATGACTCCCAAGAACTGGTAGTTGTCCAAGACATCGTCTTTAATAATAGACGTGTTAGCAGTTTCTTTTGCCATCTGCGTCAGTTGAGCTGACGTATAGTACGAGACGATTGGTTGGCCAAGGTTTGCCCAAGAGCGAAGTAATTCGACGCGGCGATTCGACAAACGGCTAAACAACTTCTTAATCCAAAAAGCGCCAGTCATCAGCGATGAAGGTCCGTAAGTTGGTTCGAATATCAACAGCGCACCACCCGGCTTGAGTAGCTGAATTGAATTTCGCAGGCATTGCTTCGCAAACGCGATCGACTCCTTGCGGCTGTTGCCAATCAAGTGGTGGATGACAGCGCCAAGTGTGCAATAGTCGAATTGCCCTGCGTACTTGGCCACTAACTCGTCGTCGAGTATCGAGCCTTCAATCGTTGTACAGGCAATTTTTTCTTCTGCTTTACGAAGATAGTTCGCACTGATATCGATTCCGCACAGCGAAGTTATCGGTGTCTTTTGTTTGAGCAGGTAGAGCGTGGCACCATCTCCACAACCGATATCGAGAAGATTTTGTCCCTCTCGAAAATTCTCATTTAAATAGTCGATCGCGAATTGAAAGCGCTCAGGATTGTAATGAGGCGTAAAGTTATCGAAATAATCGAGAGTAGTCTGGTCTTCGTTGACTGTTAGTGCGTTTTTGATCATCGCGTTTTCCGATCGTATGAACTCATACAATCAAATTGAAAGAGGTGAATTAGTGACGACTACACATCAGTCTATAATCTGATTGATGCCGGCGCCGGTGCGGCTTCCAAGCTCACAGTCATATTGACTGGGTGGGAACGCAAGTCAAGTCTTTTGGGTAGTCCCGCGAATGCGGCGTTAGTAATAAAGATCCGATTATACGGGCACCGCCCGGACGTCAAGGAACTGAGCGAAGCTCTTGCCGCTTAATGTCCTTTACTTCCCAACACAACTCCAACAGTGCGAAACAAAGTGTAAAGGTCCATTAATAAGGACCAGTAACGAACGTAATATGCGTCGTACTCTAGTTTCACCAAGCTGTCGCGGACCGAGTTGCCGTACTTGTAGTGTACCTGCGCCCAACCAGTAATGCCGGGTTTGACCAGCCGACGGATGAAGTAGTGCGGGATCTGGTGATCTAGATCGACTTCAATTTCGGGCCGTTCGGGACGAGGCCCAACCAAG
This sequence comes from Njordella aestuarii, assembly GCF_056494165.1. Lineage (NCBI taxonomy): Bacteria > Pseudomonadati > Planctomycetota > Planctomycetia > Pirellulales > Pirellulaceae > Njordella > Njordella aestuarii. The sequence goes on along the minus strand of NZ_CM151397.1, from coordinate 6,186,882 downwards.
CTCATATCGCCTCGTAAGACGTTTAAGACTTGAGGCACTTCGTCCAACCGCGTCTTCCGCAATATCTTACCAACTCGCGTGATGCGATTGTCATTGTCCTTGCTCCACTGCGGTCCGTTCTTTTCGGCATCGGTGCGCATCGTGCGAAACTTGACGATATAAAAAGGCTTTCCCGCCTGGCCGGATCGCAGCTGTTTATAAAAGACAGGACCTTTAGTGTCGAGCTTTATAGCGATAGCGATCAGCGGATAAGAGATGAAGAAGATCGGAAGTCCAATCAGGGCTCCACACAGGTCAAAAGCCCGCTTGATCGTCAGTTGCAATCGCGTGAAAAGCAGGCGGTCTTGAAGTAAACGCATGACCCATGCCGAGTCTACGTGTTCGACCGGGATCTTTCGCGACAACTTGCGATACAGTTCAGGCATCGACGAAATTCTGATACCGTTGCTTTGACAATGTACCAGTTCACGCAGAACTTCGTCGCTGTTCGCTTCGCGACTTACAACGATCTCGTGGATGTTATGCTTTCTAGCGTGCGAAAGTAATCCGTCGCCATCGTTGATGAAGTGCAACTGAGCTAGCCCCGGTTCATCGATGCGTTCTACAATCTTGAAATTGAAACGAACCAGTCGCTGAAGCACTTGGTTAAGCTCCCGCTCCGTTTCAGACTCTCCGACCAAAAGAAGTCGATGGGTTGATGGAAAGCGATCGTGATGACTCAACACAAGTGCTCTTGCGAAGAAGACCGCTGGGCCAGCTGCAACTACAAATAATAGCAAGAATGTGCGAGGCACGTACTCAGGGAATAAAAAGTAAGCCCCCATGTAGCCAATGCTCGAGAGAAGCATCGCAATTGAAACACGTTGCGCGACAATTCTTTTGATGCTACTAATTGTTACATCGTAAAGATCAACCATCCACGCGGTCATGTACCAAACAGCAAATGCGAGCGGAGCCCAATGCCATTTTGAATTGAAAAGCGCTGGTACTTCATCAATATTGCGATCGGTGAGATAGGCCCATGCGACGAATGCGATGCCAGCCGCCACGGTACAGGATATTACATCCACGCATAGAACGATGGCCGCACGCTCTTGTAAGGGCGTTCGGTAACAGCCCTTGCTGGAGGTTCGGTTCTCTTCAAAATCGAAAGAGCGTGAAGGTTGAATTTCACGCTCTGCAACAGCAAGACCGCTGTCGGATAGCTTTAAATTAGAAGTACTCATTGGTGTAAATCGCGGTGGTGGTTCGCACACGCCGACAAAGTCGCCTTCGCCTTGTTGAAGTGTTTAACAAACCTCTTAATGAGCTCAATCTTAATTACGAAGCGTCCAAAATGTTAGCTTCAAGCTCAGAAATCCTATCTGGTTGACGCCTTCAGAAAGAACCCTTTGACTTCATTACAAGCAACGGGCTTGTTCTAAGGCGGTTCGAGCTCCTTAGATGGCGAATAAGGGCGATTTGGAGGCGATTCTAGAGGGCGGCGGATTCTTTATGCTGTGGCTTCTCGCAAAGGGGCAGCTAGAATTATATGTATCGACAGTTAGTCGATATTTATGGCCAGGAACAAGTTTGAGTTAAATCAAAAAGCTATTTTGGAATTTTGCAAATGCAAACTTTCTATTTGGCGCCGCGCGACGACGTAAACACTACTCTCTATAGAACCGCCCCGACGGTCCATGGGATAAACTCGTCGTCGCCGTAGCCTTGAAGCTCACTTTTTGTCTTCTGGCCCGAAGCAACCTCTATAATTGTTCGCAATAATTCTCGGCCGTTTTCTTCGATCGTTTGGCCTTCTAAGATTCGGCCGGAATCGAAATCCATATCCTCCGGCATGCTCCTATATAACAAGCTGTTGGTTGAGACTTTTATCGTCGGAACTGGCTTGCTTCCGAAGCAACTCCCCCTACCGGTGGTGAAAACAATCGCGTTTGCGCCGGAGGCCATCATGCCTGTGACGCATGCGGGATCAAAACCGGGTGAGTCCATCATGGTCAGACCTTTGGCTGTGGCTGGCATCGCATATTCAATTACGTCTTCCAAAACAGAGTTACCTGACTTCGACACTGCTCCCAATGATTTTTCTGCAATTGTCGTTAGACCTCCTGTTTTATTGCCTGTTGAAGGATTGTGGTCGATTTCCTCACCAAACAAGCCTGTGTACCACTTCCACCACTCAAGACGCTCCTGCAGCAGTTGAGCAATCTGTGGGCTTCGCGCGCGGCGCATGAGTAAATGTTCGGCGCCGTACACCTCGGTTGTTTCTCCGAGAAGAGTACTGCCGCCAGCGGCAACTATTAAATCAGAAGCGAATCCAAGTGCAGGGTTTGCCGTTATTCCCGAATATCCGTCAGATCCACCGCATTTCAGTCCAACACATAATTCCGATAGGGGGGCTGGTTCTCGAACAATTGAGTTGGCTTGAGGGAGCAACTTTATGATAGCTTGCTCAATTGCCTCGATCGCTTGACGGGAACCCCCGGCTTGCTGGATGTTGATCGTCTGAAACAGTTCTTTGCTATCGTGATTTTTCGGCTGAGAGTATCGGTTCGGATTTTCGATCTGGATGAGTCTTGGGTTTGCGAGCAGATGCGAGACAGTTGCTTGCTCACATCCCAAGCCAACAAAAATCGCTGCACCGACGTTTGCGTGGGTGGCAATACCAGACAAGACCCTTTCCAGCATCTTGTGCTTGGAACCTTCGTACGCCATACCGCAACCGGATTCGTGGCGAATTGCGATTATGCCGTCAATGTTCGGAAACTTTGCTAGACGTTCCGCAGTGAATCGATTCGCAGACCAACGAGCGACCGACGCCGAGCAGTTAACAGTTGACACTACGGCTATGTAATTTCTGGTACCTATTTTTCCGTTAGGCCGATTGTAGCCGTTAAAAGTCTGGACTTGTTCTACGTTCAGTGGTTGGTGTTGATCCGTTGCTATCCAATTGACGAAGTCGACGCGATGGTCATTTTTCAGATTGTGGGAATGAATCCATGCTCCTGGACGGATTGTTTCTGTCGCAATTCCGATCGGCCAACCATATTTGACGACGGACTGAGATTCGCTGATGGAGCATAAGGCAACTTTGTGGCCTGGAGGGATCGTTTCGGTAATCTCGATTTCCTGGTGCCCGACTTTTATCCAAGCACCTTCCGAGATCTTCTTGATGGCAACAACGCAATTGTCTAGTGGGTTAAGTTGAATCCAGTCGCTAGAATAGGATCTCGAGTCATTGGTTAGCATCGCGGAGTTGCTTTCTTTGGACTGCTGTCGGCAGCGTTATCAATCAAGTGAGCCATCATGCAAAAAGTCAAAATTTTCAAGAGCATCGAGAGTGAATTACATGCCTTAGAAGATGAAATTAACACGTGGATTCAGGAACAGAACGCCAAGCTTATTTCATTAACAGGCAACATTGCCGCTCAGACAGGTGGCAATCATCTCGGGTCGTTCAGTGCTTCGGACGTTTTGATCGTTGTCCTGTATGAAGATAACAAGTAACGGCTAGTCCAGCTTGTAGCTCATGACATGATCCTGCTCTCGCAGGTAAAGATAACCGTCAGCGATCGCTGGATATGCCCACGATTCGCCTTCTTGATAGATTGGCATGAATGATCGTATCTCTTCGTACTTGTCGGGCGTTGCTCGGACAAACGAAATAGTGCCATCTTCAAAACGGAATATGATCATACCATCGGCGTAAGCGACAGCGGCTTCGCCGCGACCCGCGCCGCGAACTGGTCCCCACGCGACTTTGCCCGATTGCATTTCTATGCAGATTGGCAATCCGCTTCCGTTACCGTGTCCGCAATAGATATAGCCATCGACGTACACCATGCCACCATGTTTATTCTGGAACACCTTGCTATCAAGGAAGTACTCTTCGTTCACGCTGACATTTGAGTCCGCTTGACCGCTCAGCCGCAAGAGCGCCGCGCCTGTGTCGTATCCCGTCGAGCTAAACACGAAGTCGCCTTCGACAATGACAGTCGGAATGTTCGCAACTGTGTTAGCCACTTTCGTGTAGTGCCATAGAAGTTTACCATCGGCAGCCCGAACGCCGATCACGCCGCGACCGGTGAGCGTTATGTATTGTCGGACTCCGCCTCCTTCACTAATCATGATCGAGGAGTAGCCGGCGCCTTCGCGTAGGTTTTGGCTAGCTTCAATCACGTTCAACCCAGATTTTTTCAGGTCGCAAGACCATACTTCTTCGCCGCTGACCTTATTCAAGGCAACCATAACATGTGAGTCAGAGCCGGGAGTGCAGAGTACTAAGTCACCATCAACCAAGGGGGACTCGGAATTGCCCCAGCCCGTCATCATTCGGCCCTTCCAGTCGGTGAAAGAACGATTCCAGACAGGCTGACCATCACTAGTTCGAAGGCAGTGGATGCTTCCGTTAGAGCCGACGGTGAAAAGCAGGTTACCAGCAATCGTGGGTGTTGACCGAGCTCCCTCGTAATCATGTTCGGGGATCGATTCCGTAATCGCTTGTCGCCATACGAGCTTGCCGTCGGACGTTTTAATTGCCGAAACGAATTGCCCGTTGGAATCGTTACCGGAGGTGAAAATTCTCCCGTCGGAAACGGCAACACTGGAATATCCGCGACCGACGCCGGTTTCCATCCAAAAAAGTTCGGGGGCGCGAGCAGCGATGTTTTCTAAAATGCCTGTCTGTGCACTTCGGCCGTTTCGGTTCGGACCGCGAAACTGAGACCATTCTTCGGCGATTGCCTGGGATACGAAGGAGCCGCAATTACCCAGTAAAAAAAGGCCAAGAAATGCGCGCCATTTGCCTCCGAACCCAAGTCTGCGAACGTTTTTCGTGCTCGCGTGCTCTTTGTCAAAACTATTTGAAAGCATAAAGTTGCGTTGGCGGGACATGCGGGAGGAACGTTCATAAAACCGACAGAAAGAACGATCCCTTGTCGGTTTCAGTGCTAAACCGTTAGCAGAAATGAAAGAATCTATCTATCATAAACCGCTGATCGGACAACGCGACAAACTCAATTGCTAAATTTTGCCCTGTTTTATCTGATTTGAGAATTAGTCGACGCATTTGTTGGCTAAATAACCCTTATTACGGCGACTGCAAATCGGCTGCCGTCACATTTTGACCTGAAATAAGCGACTAGCTCCCTCGAATGCTATCCACTTGGACACCTACCAGTTGGCAGAACAAAGCAATTGTGCAGCAGCCAACCTACGACGACACTGCGCAATTGATGCAAGTTTTGACGCAACTCCAGCGTCTTCCCCCGTTGGTCACCAGTTGGGAAGTGGATCATCTGCACAAAGAACTTGAGTGTGCTCAACGTGGAGAGGCTTGGCTGCTGCAAGGTGGAGACTGCGCTGAGACCTTTGAGGATTGTCAAGCGGAGCCGATTGCGAGCAAGTTGAAGGTCCTTTTGCAAATGTCACTCGCCATCGTTTTTGGTGGACGGAAGCGGATCATCCGCGTCGGACGTATGGCAGGCCAATATGCCAAACCGCGCTCCAGTGACATCGAAGAACGCGAAGGCGTGACTTTGCCAACTTATCGTGGCGATATTGTAAATGAACACGTATTCTCGCCGCTAAATCGACGCGCCGATCCGATGAGGCTGCTGCGCGGCTATGAACGCTCCGCACTAACGATGAATTTTATACGAGGGTTGAGCGAAGGCGGGTTTGCAGATCTGCATCACCCCGAGAATTGGAATCTGGCCTTTGTGACCAAGGCAACGGCCGATGTCGCCAAACGCTACAACGAACTTGTCGAATCGATCGGAAGCTCCTTGCATTTCATGGAGAATATCGCTGGGGCAAACCCCAAGGAATTCTCGAGAGTCGACTTCTTTGTCTCGCACGAAGCGCTTCACTTAGCTTACGAATCGGCCTTAACACGAAGTAGTGTTCGAGGTACAGGATACTATAACCTCTCAACCCATCTGCCTTGGATCGGCGAGCGCACTCGGGCAATCGATGGTGCGCACGTTGAGTACGCACGGGGTATTCGGAATCCCTTGGGGATCAAGATTGGCCCATCGGTATCTCCGGAGCAACTCTTGGATTTAATTGGTGTCCTTAATCCCGACAATACGGCGGGCCGGATAACGTTGATTCATCGCATGGGCGCTGGGAAAATTGCCTCTGCTTTGCCAGCCCTGATCGATGCGGTGAATCGGGAAGGCCTGAAAGTGCTATGGGTATGCGACCCCATGCATGGCAATACTGTTTCGACAGCACATGGCCGGAAGACTCGCCGATTTGAAGATATCTGCGAAGAGCTGCGGCTCGCGTTCGAAGTCCATGCTAATTGCAAATCGCACATGGGCGGTGCTCACCTCGAGCTCACGGGCGAGAATGTGACTGAATGCACCGGTGGTTCTGGCGGATTGACGGAACACGATCTCGGAGTTGCCTATCAGACTCAAGTCGATCCACGTCTGAACTACGAGCAAGCCTTGGAGATTGCCTTCGAAATTGCGGAACATTTAAGAAAAGCATCCAAGCCAGGAGTTTAGTACTCCGGCTGCGTGCTCGATACGATTTCCCAAGTGGATTTGCGTTAGTACCCAATTCTTTACCGCTGCTCTTTAACACTGGGCAGTCATTCTCACCGGGCAGTATCACTATCACTCGGCTGTCGTTTTGGTCGGTTCCCACTTTCCGAATGCGCGGTCGTGGTAGATACGTAAGCCGTTTAGTCCGTGGTATAGGCCGCCACATTCAAGTGGTTGATCCTGAGTCGCCTCAAGCAGCTTGCATAAGCGATAGGCTGCCCGCTGCATCCAAGGCGATCGAAGTTCATCGGCTGGCAGCGCGTAGGCGGCCAATTCGAGCTGATGACCCGTGGCAGAGATCATGATTGATAAGTCTGCGGAAGTGCCTGGACGATCAAAATAGTTTGAGGAAAAACTACCATCGCCATTTTGGTAAGCTTTGATTAACTGCAAATGTTTTTGAAGTGTGTTGTTGGCCGCAGAGTAAGCCGGTTCGCTGTCCAACGAATTTTTTTGGCCATATTCGACCGCTTTTGCAAGGCTCATCAAGCGATGTGTGCCACCACATGCGCTCGAGGTAATATCTTGATCTGCTTCATATTGAATTATGTCTGCAAGTTCAACCACCACGCCATCGGCTGCATTCCACTTTTGCATCTCGGGTCGATAATGCAGCGTGGCAATCAATGTCCAAGAGAATTCGTCCAGTGGATTGTTGGGGGTGTCGAATTGGGATTGGTCTATCCAATCCGCAAGCGTGTGATCTTCTCCGGCTACTACGACTTTCTGAGTTAGCGGAACATCCAGTTGAGCGAGGATGGCGAGCCATTGATCCACGTGCCCTTGGCTGATATATCCGTTTGCTTCGACTCGTGACCGAACTCCGGTTCGGCTGTCGGATAGAGAGGTGCCTGGGAAAAGCTCCCAACCGGCAAGTTCCCCGCCAGCAAGCAAGTAGTCAAGCGCAGATAATTTGCGATCGCCAACCTGCAGCGGTAAGTCGCGCCCGTAAGGCAATAGGCCATGGAAAACCTGCCATGCAGCGTTCCGTTCAGCAGAAAGCAATCGAGCGTCGAGATTGTATTGAAGCGTCTGGGCGACTAGCGACTGCAGTTCGTTCGGGTCGATGTCGGTCAGCTTTTGACTGGCTCTGTTGGTCGTTGTCGTCAAATTCGATACTGCAGCGGTCGTGTCTGCTTGCGAACTGGGATCAGAAGGTGCGCAGCCCGGGCTGATAAGCGATAGGCACGTGATCGCCATTAAAAATCTGGCAGAGGTGGCGACATGCGTTGTCATCAGTTTCGATTCCTGGAAGCAAAAAGAATGGTTCAGGTCATCACCATAAGTAAACTAAGTCGACTTACAAGCTTCGTTCTCGGGAATTGTGGCTATCGCGTGTGATGCCGCAAAGTTGTTCCAACCGAAGTTAGTTGAGCAACGTATTCTTTGAGATTCCGCGTCAAGGCAACCTAGGACGGCCGGACAAAAGAGCAGGTACGCCTGTCATTTTGTACGGTACGAGGATTGCTTTCGACGCCGATTGCTTCTATCGCGGTGCACAGCATCGAAGTATCTTGCCGTAAGCGAGAATACTCGCGATTCGCGATGCGGCAAGTTGGTTTAGTGCACAGTTGAGTTTGATTTTGTGAACTGTGTTTTTTTGTTTTCATAACTCGAGGTAATCGATTCATGGGATTTTTTGATCCACTGTATTTGATCATGGTGGCCCCGGTACTGCTGCTCGCTTTTGCGGCTCAGTGGATGGTCAAATCGAGTTTTGAATCAGCCTCGCGCGTTGGCGCCAGATTTACCGGTGCCCAGGCTGCGCGTCGGATCTTGGACGCTCATAATATGCATGACGTCCGCATCGAAGCCGTGAACGGCCATTTGTCCGATCACTATGATCCGCGCAGCAAGACGGTTCGGTTGAGCCCGCAGGTGTACGGCACGAATTCGATGGCTGCCGTTGGGATTGCGGCTCACGAAGTTGGTCATGCGTTGCAAGATGCCAAGAATTATGCGCCGTTGGTAATTCGCAATATGGCCGTGCCGATTGCTGGTTTTGGCGGCAACATTGGCACGATGGTCTTGATGGTTGGAATGGTGATGCTAATTAGCCAAGTTCCTGGCGGTCAGTACGCTATGTTGGCTGGAATTGTGCTTTTCGGCACTACCGTCGCCTTTCAGCTCATCAATCTCCCGGTCGAATTTAATGCTAGCTCTCGAGCTAAAACTGAACTGGTCCAGTTAGGAATCGTCGGTGGGCCTGATCTGCCGGTCGTGAGCAAGGTGCTTACGGCAGCCGCGATGACCTACGTAGCCGCGACGTTGCAAGCAATTGTGACATTACTCTACTACGTAATTCGTTACTCGCAGTACAGCCGTCGCGATTAGGTCGAGCGACCGCAATCGCGGGCTTGGCGCTCTTTTCGTGGGCTGTGAAGGTTAATTTGGCTTTGGTTGGGGGCGACGATTGTACAGCACAATCGAACTCCGTCGAAACTTTGAACAGTACAGCGGGTTTCTAAGCCAAAGCTTAGCTATTTGTTGCATTTTATGCCGAACAGCAGCCTGGAAGTGGCATTGGGTCGACAGGTAGCTATACTTTGGTGAACACCTGCCAAGCCCGAGTTTGCAGATTGATTGAGAATATTGCTGCGTTTTAAACGCTTTCTCTGGCACACGCGAACTTGGTCTTAAGAGCTTTTTTGAACGTTACTGAGTTCGGATTATCATCGACGTTCGGCATGCAGACCTTTGCCTCAAGGGAGCGTGTCATGCTCGGTCGCGAAGGCTGCCTTGCAAACTGAAGCTTTTTCCTGCCTTAACAATTTTAATCCAAGTCACGTTTTGGAGTCTTTATTAATGTTGCGTCACTTTCAGCGTGCTCGGTCGGGTGGGACCTTGCTTGTTGTAATGCTAATGGTCGTTGTTTCAGCTTTTGCAATTGGAGGCTGGATTTACTGGCGTCAAACGGCAGGGTATTCATCCAACGAAGACAAGCCCATCGTGCAAGCGGTGTCACAGGGACCGTTTGACCATATTGTCCTGGAGCAGGGCGAGGTTGAAAGCAGCAGTAACAACGAGGTTAAGTGCGCAGTAGAGGCTCGAGGCAGCACTGGAACGCCAATTCTCTGGGTTATTGATGAAGGGGCGTACGTCAAGAAGGGTGACAAGCTGTGTGAGCTAGATGCCAGTGCACTTGAAAATGAACTAAAAGCACAGCGAATCATACTTAGTGCAGCTGAAGCAAAAGTGATCAGCAGTGACGCTGCCGTACGACAGGCCGCGATCTCACGCCAGGAATACCTTGAAGGTACCTATCAAACCGATCGTCAACTGATTCTTAGCGAAATCGCAATTGCCGAGCAGGAAAAGCGCAAAGCTGAGTTGTCTTTGGCGAGTGCAGAACGTCTTGCTGCAAAAGGAAGTTTGCGTCCGCTTCAGATTCAAGCTGAGCAGTTTTCGGTACAGAACTCAAAGAACGTTTTGGATTCGGCCCAGAAACGCCTGAAGGTCCTGGACGACCTGACGAAGGAGAAAATGCTTGTTCAGCTAGACAGCACGATTGAAACAGCAAGAGCTCAACTGGAGTCGGACCGCAGCGTTTTGCTTGAAGAAAAGCAAAAACTGGAAGAGCTTCAACTTCAAATAACGAATTGCACCATGATTGCTCCTGCGGAAGGTCAAGTTGTGCACGCGAACCAAAAAGATCGACGAGGCGGTTCGGAGTTTGTTGTCGAGGCAGGTGCCATGGTACGTGAGCAGCAAACTTTGTTTCTGTTGCCTGATCCGACCAAGATGCAAGTCCGTGCGAAGATCAACGAATCACGCATTACCTTGATTCGCGAAGGCATGGCTGTCAAAGTCAAAGTTGGCCCCAGCGAATTGCTAGGTAAGGTCAGCAAGGTCAACAAGTATGCTGAAGCTGGAGGGTGGATGTCGACCTCCGTCAAAGAGTATGCGACGCTCATCGAGATTTTCGATCCGCCACCTACAATCAGGACGGGCATGACGGCTGAGGTGCAAATATTTGTTGAGCAGATCTCAGATGCCTTACAAATTCCGGTGCATGGGGTATACGAAACTAAGGGACACCACTTAGTTCTTCAGCAAGTAAAGGATGGCAAGTATGAAACCAAGGAAGTCGAAATCGGGGCTACCAATGATCGCCACGTGACGATTAACAAAGGTCTGGAGTTGGGTGATATGGTCGTACTCAACCCGCGACAGCATCAAAACCTAATGGTCATTCCTGAATTTGAAGAAATATCAGATCGTGATCGCTTGCAGGAAATCGGAAAGAACGTTTCGTCGACGCCAACGGTGATTGAGCCTGCTGGCGGGCCTGGAGGACCGGGCGGAGCGGCCGGTGGTGGTCGGCCATCGCCTGCCATGATCGTGAATAGAATTCTCGAAGCATCTGATACCGATTCCGATGGCAAAGTGTCAGTTGCAGAGGCGGCTTCGAACGATCGATTGAGCTCGGGTTTTGCCGATCAAGACACGAATGGCGACGGCTTCCTTGATCGAGCTGAGCTGACTAGCGGAATGCAAAAGGCGATGCAACAGTTTGGCGCTGGCGGTGGACCACCACGTTAGTGTTTCATTTCCAAGGCGTACACCGCGTTTGCGTTAAACGACAGTAATTGAGGAATCCCATGTCTGCTGCAGCCACTGCCCGTGACAAAACTACCAACGAAAAGGCCTCTCCGGCGACGCCAGGTCCTGCGTATGCGTGCCGCATCCGTGACTTAGAGAAAACCTATGTTCTCAAAGGCGAGACAGTTCGGGCGCTTCGTGGCGTAAGCTTTGATGTCAATGTCGGCGACTATGTGGCAATTATGGGCCCGTCAGGCTCTGGCAAAAGTACGCTTCTCAATCTCTTGGGATGTTTGGACCAGCCTACAGCAGGAAATCTGTTTCTAGGTGATGATGATGTTGCAACAATGTCAGATGACGAACTTGCCACTGTCCGCTCTGAGCGGATCGGCTTTGTTTTTCAGTCCTACAACTTAATCCAACAGTTGACTGTCGTTGAGAACATTCAAGTGCCGCTGTTTTATCAAGGGAAATTGGGCGCGAAGGAAATGAAGCGTTGCGAAGACCTTGCAAAGATGGTCGGACTTGGTGGTCGGCTTTCTCATCGCCCTGCCCAGTTGAGTGGCGGACAACAGCAACGTGTTGCTATTGCTCGATCCTTGGTAAACGACCCGTACTTTATCCTTGCCGACGAAGCGACTGGAAACTTGGATTCGCGAACAACCGAAGAGATCCTGCAGTTGTTCCACCGCCTGAACGAAGAAGGGCGCACAATTATTTTGGTCACGCACGAAGATGAAGTAAGTAAGCGTGCCAAGCGCATCGTTCGGTTGAAAGACGGATTGCTTCAATATGACATCAACAATACTGAAGAATCTCGGATTGCGGCCGCTAAGCACGCAGTAGAAAACCTGCCTGCCGAAATTTAGTCGGTTGGATGGTGATCCACGTCGGTATGATTTTTAAAACTTCGAGCTAATTGGTTTGTTATGATTTGGTTACGTACGCTTAGTCTTGGCATCAAGAGCCTTTGGTTGCATCCCATGCGGTCACTTTTGACCGTACTCGGGATCTTCATTGGCGTAGCGAGCGTGATTTGGTTGTTGGCGATTAGCAAAGGAATCGGTGACGAAGCGAAACGTCAGATTGAAGCGCTGGGGGCAGATACGATCATGGTCAGGTCGGTCAAGCCACCGTCCGAGAAGCTAGCGCCCGAAGGTTTGACACCCTACGGTTTGACACGCGACGAGTACGACATGCTCGTCTCCACAATCCCGACAATCAAATCCGCACTTCCCATACGTGAGATGCGTCGGCAGTTTCAGTATGCCAACAACTTGGTAGACGGACGCTTGGTCGGCTGCACGCCTGAATACGCTGAAGCTAACCGCCTCAAAATCGCGCGTGGCCATTTCATCACAGACGCCGAAGATTTTCGACGTGACACCTCGTGTGTTCTGGCAGCCAAGGTTGCCGAAAAATTATTTCCGCTCGAGGACCCGTTGGGTAAGCGGATTTATCTGCCTGAGAGCACCGACTACTATCTGGTCGTCGGCATACTAGAACCACGAAGCGCATCGGCCGCAATTGGCGGTTCCATGTCGTCGCAGGACTACTCCTCCGACATTTATATTCCGATCCGTACGCTTCAGCAACGGATTGGAGATACGATCATCTCGCGTCGCTCAGGCTCAATTGATGGTGAGATTGTTGAGCTAAATCAGATTACGTTACGTGTCGCTGATGTCAGCGATGTAAAGCGGACAGCGGTGCTGGTAGAGAATGCCCTCGCTTCGCACAGCCGAATGGAAGATATTCAAGTTGTCGTGCCGCTGGAGCTGCTGGAGCAGGCACGTACTACTCAAGCGATGTTTATGGTGTTCATGGGGATGATCGCCGCCATTTCGCTTTTGGTGGGCGGTATTGGCATTATGAATATTATGCTTGCCACGGTGACCGAGCGGACGCGAGAGATTGGGATTCGGCGAGCCTTGGGAGCAAAACGTGCCGACATTATCCGGCAGTTTTTGATCGAGACCAGCGTGTTGAGCGTTGTCGGGGGCACGTGTGGCATCTTGTTCGGTCTGCTATGTGGACCTGCTGTGAATCTTGCTCGTTATCTGGTTACGACCTGGGCACCTCAAACGATGGCGGCACTGCCCGACGTTGTGCGTACCGTCCAACCAACGATCGTGCCTGAATCGATTCCGGTTGCGTTCTATATATCGCTGGTCGTCGGAATCCTATTCGGGATCTATCCGGCAAAGCGAGCTGCGCAGATGAATCCCATCGAAGCACTGCGTCACGAGTAGATTGCGAGTCTCGACGCGTATTCGTCTGAGAATAAGCTCATTTCTCTCTAGCAAGACCCTGAACTTACAGAGTCTTTGCCGCTACAATACTCAGAGTTTTGCTCCGCTAAACTACGCAACACGCGGTTTAAACGCGGTCCGCGGGGCAGATTAGCAGTTATCAATTCGCTCAAAAGTTTGGTTGATGGCGAAGGTTCTTGATTGGAAAAAGTCTGAGGATGTGCGGGACTTTGTGCATCTAAGCGTTCAAGCGTTGGCTGAAGGGCATCTGATAGCCTTGCCGACTTGCACTTGCTATTACGCCGTTGCCAGCGCAATTGATGAAAACGCAGTCGCTCGTCTGAACAGTCTGCTAAAGCGCAATGCTGCCTCGCCGACGCTCAAGGATTCCGTGACGCCGCCAGCATCACTAGTGGTGCGCGGGCCTCGCGAAATATGTGACTACAGTCCTTCATGCTGTTCCACTGCAATGCGGCTAGCGGCGCGGGTTTGGCCTGGTCCACTGCAGCTGTTGTTGCCCGGAGACCACCCTGACTCGCTGGCAGTACGGCTTTCCGAAGGGGTTCGGGAGCTAGTATGTACAAAAACTGGTTTGCTGTCGTTGTGTATGCCTGCTCATTCAGCAATCAATGAAATAAGTCGGCTTTCTGCTGGTCCCTTGCTCGCTTTGCCACTTTTCACTCGCGATGGATCTCTCGCAATCACTGCGGAGATGGTTGATTCGGACGCGGTGGCTATGGTGATTGACGGGGGGGCGACGAAGTATCAAGGCCAGTCGACAGTCCTCAATATACAGGACAACCAATGCCAAATCGTCCGCAGTGGAGTTTCATCCATGGTTGAGCTACAGAGTGTCAGTCGTTTGGTTGTGCTTCTGGTTTGTACTGGAAATACTTGCCGCTCTCCGATGGCCGAGAAGCTTTTGGAGTACAAAATTGGTCAAAAAATGCGTGAACTTTCGAGCGTTCTCAGCAGTAAAGAACTGAAATCCACAGGAAATTTTATCCCAATCGTTGCGTTGTCCGCCGGAATCGCTTCTGGCGGCGGGCCAGCATCGCCCCAAGCGATCGCTGCCATGTCGGAACGACGACTTGATTTGTCATCGCATCAAAGTTGTGCGGTAACGCAAAAAGAAATAGAGTCAGCAGACATAATTTTGGCGATGACGCGAAGCCACCTTCAGGCGATAATATCGCGTTGGCCAGAAATGGTCGGCAAAACCCACTTAATTAGTGGGAGTGACGAAGATTTAAGTGATCCTTTTGGAGGTCCTGTCCAACTGTATCGCGATTGTGCAGAGAAGTTGGACGTGTACCTGGATAAATGGATAGACCGATTGATGTCTTCTCCGTTGCCCAGCTGGATTGAGAGTTAAGAGGAAGTTAATGCGTGTTGCGTTAGGTAGCGACCACCGTGGCTATCAAGTAAAGAACAAGCTAGTGACGTTGCTTCAAGGCGACGGTCACGAGGCTATTGACTTCGGCACTCAAAGCGATCAGGCCGTTGACTACCCTGATTTTGCGCTTGAGGTTGCTCAAGAAGTAGCCATGGGCCGTGCGGAACGAGGAATTCTGATTTGCGGTAACGGAATCGGGATGGCAATCGTTGCCAACAAGCTGCAGGGGGTTCGCGCTGCCTCGTGCTGTGACGAGGTTATGGCGGAAATGTGCCGTCGCCACAACGACGTCAACATACTGTGCCTGCCTGGCGATTTGATTGGCGACCGTCCAGTCGTCGACTTGGTGCGAATCTGGCTTGCAACCGAATTCGAGGGTGGTCGGCACAAGCGGCGAATCGACAAAATCGGCTCGATCGAAGAGCAGATTCTGAACAGCGCGACTCACAAGTCAACTGACAGTTGATCGGTTGTAGCTTCTGAAGTCCTGCGGGCTACGTGATATACTGCGATATTCGAATGTCGTACGTCGCGTATTCTTGCAGGAGTTGCAAACATGGTAAAGTCTCAAAGAGACTGCATTTGTCGCCGTGGTGTTTTTCTCCGTGGGTTCGTCTTGATCGCTGGGATCTGTGGGCTTTTCTCGGGCCAGAACTGCGGCGCGGCTGATTCTGGGGCTACTTGGTCTGCTGGTGTTGCGAAAGTAGAAATAACGCCGGTTGAGCCCGTGCGGTTGGCCGGCTATGGCAACCGAAATCGTTCGAGCGAAGGTATTGATTCGCCGCTTTTCGTGCGTTGTCTCGCCTTGAAAGACAGCCTAGGCCCAGTTCACTTGATTGTTTCTGTTGACACCATCGGTTTGCCAGGAGATCAAACGGAAGCGATTGCTAAAGCTGTGAGTGTTAAACATGGGATTACGCGAGAGCGGTTTGTCCTGTGCAATACTCATTCGCATACGGCTCCGGATCTTGTCAGTGAACTATCTAATATCTTTGCCGTTCCCATGTCAGATCAAGAAATTGCTGCAGGTGTCCGTTATCGTGAAAATCTAATTGAAAAAGTCGTAATGGCTACAGGCATGGCTCTCGACAACCTTAACACGGCCAAAATTCGATACGGAAAAAACGAGGTTGGGTTTGCAGCGAACCGACGTGTTGTAAACGAAGCACGTTGGACCGGCTTTGGAGTACAAGCAGATGGACCCGTGGATCATTCTCTTCCGTTTTTGGTCGTGGAAAAAGAGAATGGCGACAAGTTGGCTGTCGTTTACAATTATGCATGTCACTGTACGACTCTCACAGGAGATCACTATGCGGTGAGTGGTGATTGGGCCGGATTTGCGTCGTTGGAGCTTGAGAAAGCGTTCGAAGGTTGTGTTGCTTTATGCACTATTGGTTGTGGAGCAGACCAAAATCCAGAGCCACGAGGCAATCTTGCATTAGCGCGTCAGCATGGCGAAAATCTGGCGAAAACGATTGTCTCTGATCTTTCGTCAGACCGAAATCTGGTCGACCTTGCGCCCTCGCTCGACTCCAAGTTCGACTATGCGGCGCTGGCCTTCGAACTGCCGACTATTGAAGAAGTTCGCAACAATTTAGAAGCTGCCGATCAGCCAACGCGTCGTTTAGCCGAAAGGCTGGACAAGACCTATCGAGATGAAGGTCGACTACCTGCAACGTACCCAGTGCCAATTCAATCGTGGCGGCTTGGAGGATTGCAGATGATCTTCATTGGTGGCGAAGTGGTCGTCGATTATGCATTGAGGCTTCGGCAAGAGCTCAAGAACGAAGACTTGTGGGTCACTGCTTATGCCAATGATGTGTTGGGGTACATCGCCAGCGAGAGGATTCGCAATGAAGGGGGCTATGAATTTGATCGCTCCGCCGTTTTTTATGGCTTGCCAGGCCCGTGGGCCGCGGGCAGCGAAGATCTTTTAGTCGAAAAGATTTTGGCACTCGTCAAACAAAAATCACAAGCAGGTCCATTGGTGCCAAAAGATGCGCTCGAGTCTTTCAGTATTGCACCGGAGTGGGAGGTGAGGTTGGTGGCTTCTGAACCGCTGGTCAGGGATCCTATCAATATAGCGTTCGGACCGGATGGAAAACTGTGGGTTGTTGAAATGGGGGATTATCCCTCTGGATCTGAGAATGACAGCCGAACTACGAATGATTTGCTGCCAGAGTCAATGCGCGGAAGCGGCTGCATTAAGGCTCTGTATGACGACGACGCTGATGGCGTGATGGATCGAGCTGAAATATTTCTAGAAGGAATCGCTTTTCCGACAGGAGTTTATCCCTGGCGGGATGGCGTCTTAATCACGGCGGCGCCGCAAATCATCTTTGCGTGCGATCGCGATTCGGATGGCAGATGTGACGAGATTCGAACGCTGGTGGATGACATTCCACTCTCCAATCCACAGCATCGCATCAACGGCTTTACCTACGGCCTTGATCATTCTCTGCATTGTGCTGCCGGTGACAACTTGGAAAAGGTTACGGTGACGAGCAAGAATGAATCGATAGATGCAAATGGAGGCGACCTTCAACTTTGGCCAGATTCTGGTGAAGTGCGAGTAGTCTCTGGGCGCTCGCAATACATTCGCAGCCGTGACGACTGGGGGAACTGGTTCGGAAGCGAAAATAGTCTACCTCTCTTTCAGTACGTAATCGATCGACGTTTTGCCGAAGCATCGGACACGCTGCCGGTCGACTTAACGCCGCAGCAAGTTTTCAGTCCCGCGCATGCCCCGCCTGTTTTTCCGCTATCTCAGGTGCATGATCGCTTCAACGATTTATTCGCAGCAAATCGATTTACGTCTGCTTGCAGTTCCATCATTCTTCGCAGCGACGGTCTCGGAGAAGAGTTGCGGGGGGCGGTCATCGTTTGTGAGCCGGTCCATAATCTTGTCCATCTCTCGAAGCTGATTCCAAACGGTGCGTCATTTCAGGCGATTCGACCAGATGTTTTCGCACAGAGCGAACTTTTACGCTCGACTGATCCTTGGTTTCGTCCTGTGCATGCTTTGGTTGGGCCTGATGATGGTTTGTGGATTGTCGATATGTATCGGCAAGTCATCGAACATCCCGAATGGATTCCTCAGGCTTGGCAGCAGCGTCTGGATGTGCGGGCAGGTGACGATCGAGGACGGATTTATCGCATCATCAAACGCGCGACTTCTTCAGCCACCGCCACAGCTACGTGGAAATCGATTCGAAAGTTGGAGCATGATGGTCTCGTAGAATTGCTAGGTCATCAAAATGGAACTCTCCGCGATATGGTGCAGCAGGAGCTCCTACAAAGGTCGGATAGATCATTGGCAGCAGATATGAAGAATCTGCTTGCAAACGGGAATCCAATTGCGAAGGTGCATGCGTTATCGATTTTACAAGTTAGTAACGCATTGGACGCTCAAGATCTTTTTGCAGCGCTGGAGCAGCCTGATTCGGGTTTGATTCTCCATGCGACGCGGCTTGCAGGACTCCATGTCAACAACGTTCAGGTTGAATCGCGGCTCATCGAACTACTTGAACATGAAGATTCTTCGATCGTGCTGGCAGCTGTACTTGCATTGGGTGGAGCTGACTCGAAGAAAAGTGGTTCGCGATTGCTGGCGTGCGCGAATAAATCTAACACGGATCGATGGGTCCTAGAAGGGATAAAAATTGCGGCCGCAAAGCATTGGGAAACAATGCTGGAAGCGTCGATCGAGAACGACTTAGAAGCAACGACGATTGAAGGTGAAGTCGAGCAGGCTCATCGTCAGCAGATCTACCAAATTCTGTGGCGTTACTGGCAACAATCTGAAAAGGTCTTCACACCCGAATACTTGACGCGAGTTACGAACGCCGCCGATCGCGACTCGCTTTTACTTTCTTTATTGAGCGTGCATGCTGACAAACCTCTTGCGCTGTCGGATGCTAACCTTCTAGCAGAACTTACACTAGCGTATTCCTCTGCTGCAACTCGAGTGTTAGATGATGATCAAAGTTCGGAAGCGGAACGGTTGAGGGCAATTAAAATCATTCGTGCGGTGAATCTCCGCGCAGATGAATCGAAGCAAGCGCTGTTGAGCGTATTGGATGTAAGAAACTCAATACAGCTGCAATTAGATGCGCTGTCTGCGATGGCTCAATGTGGTGGACGCGACCTTTCGAAGGCTATTCTCGAGCGGTTGGGAAGTATAAGTCCTGAAGTTCGTAACGCATGTGTCATTGCTTTAACAAGCCGCAGCGAGTGGGCTGATACTTTGCTTGATGCGTTGGAGCGAGGTGACATATTTAGTAAGGATATTCCGCCAGCGGCGCAATTTCAGTTGAGGAGCTCGGGTTCGCGATCAAAGCAAACTCGAGCTGATCGCATCTTTAACTCAACGGTACAATCAAATAAGCAAGAGTTGATTGCTCGGTACATGGCCGAGATGCCGCCAGCAATCGCGTCCGACATTCAGCTGGGACGGGTCGCCTATGAGAAGAACTGTGCAGCGTGTCACTCTGCGGATGCGGACGGCAACATGGTGGGAGCGAATCTGTTCAACTTGTCGAATTACGAAGACGACAGTTTGCTCGAATCGATACTTGATCCAAACCGAGCCGTTGATCCGAAGTATCGTGCAAATATCGTACAACTGGCCGACGGTCGAACGTTGAGTGGCGTGGTGCAAAGCGAGAATGCAGGCGGGCTTATCATGATGTTTAGCGATGGTAAACGCGAGTTTATTTCGCGTGCAGATATCGAAGGCCTAAAGGACTCTGGCGTATCATTTATGCCCGATAATTTGCATTCAATTTTGGATCCGTCAGCTGTACGCAATATCCTTAGCTATTTGAAATCGCAAGCCGCCGCTAAACCCGCAAAGTAGATTCGGTAATGCCTATTTAAATCAGGTGAGGACAGGGCAGAATTCGCGTGCGTTACATCTGCATGTTTTGAGCGGACGCGAAGTTTGATTCCGGTCATCCATTGATCGCTAAACCGAAAAACGGCGCGATGATTATGGCGAGCCTGAAAAATAATACGCACTTTGAGTAACAAGTGCATTGCCCTCTGCATAAGTAGCTCTGCTATAGGCTCGTAAGCTTCGGGCAAGTTCCATTAAGTGTATTGCAGCCTCGTTAAGCTGCAAATAAGTTAGGTCACCGAAGTTCTTATCCCAAAACGTATCACTCCCTCCATCAACCTTCATTCCACCCAACTCAGGACCGGCAGTGCTCATTGCAAACTGGTGCCATGCTCGAACTGCATCGATCCATTGCGAAAGATCGATATAGGTTGCCGAAATCATTGGGCGACTAAAATCGGAAAGAGGCGGCGGCATGCGCGGAGCTTGAGGGGTTGCAAGGTTCTCTGCCTGAGATGGGAACAGACTGTATATGGCCCAGTCGCGTGTCATGGCGACCCCTGGCTGAAAAGACCGATGCAATCCAAGCATCTCAACCATCGGTAATCGCAGATATGTGCCTCCAGGAAACGGTTGCTCAATCGTTGGTGGCAATGGCTGACCCGGAGGCAAAAAGGATACGGCATTTTCTTCGGTCGCTGCGTTAATCGCCTCGTAGTAGTGCTTCCACGCATTGCGATACAAAGTAGCATCGTTGACGGCATAGACCAATGCCGGCGCAGGTAAAGGAAGCCCCTGCGACGGAGGTAAGGCTGGATGCCATTGGGACTGAATCTGGCTGAAGTCCAGCACGAACGCTGACTCTTTGCCATGTGAAGCAACAAACTCGTCGAGCGTAATGGTATACATTTTTGAAAGAAGCTGCTCCAACGGATCATCCTTGGCCTGAACTTCATTTTCCTCGATTTGCTCCTTGGTTGCGTCAAGATAACGCAAGCCTAGTTGCTGCAACCGAGGGAGCCATTTCTTAAGCATCCGTTTGGTTGCAGAGTCGTTGATTCCAGCGATTACCAGTGCCGGATCAGAACCAACATGTTTCAACGACTCTAATGTCTGGCCTTCGATCTGGATGGGCTCCGTGCGGTATGAATACTCCACGTTCGCGATGCCATTCGAGAAAAAGTAACCTAACGCCAAACTGTCGCCTGCAGGATTGTATGTTTCCTGCAGGTCGGCAATCAGTTGCTTCATTTCCGCTTGGGTTACCCTGTCTGTCTCTGCAGTCTCGAGAGGATCAAGCTGATTTTGGGCAGCAACGGTATCGCTTAGGTTGATCAAAGCGAGGATCAGCAACTCGACATTGTTTACCCATGACGATGCTTGTTTTAATTTGCTACTTTGATAGCCGATGCCGCTAAGAACTTTGTCTTTTGCTGCTACCACGGGCTTGAAGGATTCGTTTTTGTAAAGTGGTTCCGAACTGATTGGATTGCGCAAATGTTGATCGTTGCCGGACAAAGTAGCCATCACATATTCACCAATTATGCCTAGGGACACAACAAGCTCTTTCCCAGCAAGCGCAGTTTTCGCCGCCTGCAAGCTCTCAAGCGCACTTGGTGCTTCGTTATCTGCTATGCCCAATTCGGCATTCATATCTTTGAATCTCTGGATGGCTGCATCCCACGGATAGTCATCAATCGGGAACTGCAGAACTAGATGGTTGCTGGTGTCGCTCAACTTGCGGCGTTGAATATGGCTAGCAAGAAACTCTCGTTCGGCGGGTGTGAGAAATGTTGCTTCTCGGATCGCATTCCGGATAATCGGTTCCCATCGAGTCAGCTGCAACTGTATGAAGTCTCGGTCTGCTGGGTCCTTCAAACGAGCGCCGGCGACAGTTGTGGGGATTTGCATCGCTTTATATAAATTTGGGTTTTCGGATGCAGCGGAGGGACTCTTGAGTATTAACGGCATCAGCCGGCGTTGCTCAGCTTGCATGCTTGCCATTGATTCACTGTAAGAACCATCTCCAAAGACAAAGACTTCGGTTCCTAACATTCGGATGCCAAGTTCCAAGAGGGGGCGTCCTTGCTTGCTTTCGAAGAATTCTATGATCTTAACCAGCTTTCGGTTGATTTCGGCTTCCTCGCTTCGTTCCTCATTGCTACTGAAATTATCTACTTCCGGCTTCAGTAGTTCCTTCTTCAGTTCGTCGATGCCTTTATCTCGAAGGACGCTGATCAAGCGAGCTCCGAAATCAGACTCGGCTAAGGCGACGAATGCTTCGTTATTTACCAACTGATCCCACTTCAGACGATTGTTTGTCGAAGCGAAGTAGAACGAAGCATCCCGTGGTGCAAACTGAAGTGATTTTGGCAGACCCTTTTCAAAAACTGGCGACTGGCCGAAAGTGGTTGCACAACTGCATGTTATGCATATCAACAAGAACCGAATCTGACGCGATGGCAACATGTTGAGAACTCGACTGTGTATACGAGTAAAAGTAAACGGCAAGTCACGTAATGTTCACCGTGACTAATTTAAACTGCTCTTCTGAGCTGAAAGCAGTCGCTAAGCGAACCTTCAGCTACACTGCTTCTATGCAATTGGAGACTCCATTAGAACGCATTGGGCAAGCCCTTAAAATCAGGACTGACAAGAAATGCGACGCTTAGATAGCGTAAGGCTCACGTGCAGTATCGTGATGTGCACCGCCGACCTTCACTGTCGAATCTGAACCGGCGTAGTCTGCTAGTGCATCATCGAGACTGAAAATAGAGGTTAGAAATTTTGGTGTGCGGGCGACCCCATGCACTTTCAAATAATCGCGAGCGAGAAGCTCGCACTTGAACTGAGTAATAAGTGCTTCCAACGCCTGCAGTTTTCGGCTACTCAAAGCGATTTGGGCTCGCCACTACAGGTGGATTAGTAAAGTCATCTCCATCATCACCAGCAATGGCGGCAGCAACTCCAGCGAGAGCCCCCAACGCTGCAATGGGGCCAAACCGGCCCAGCAATCCACCAGTTCCTCCGCCAGGGAATCCTCCACCGCCTGCACCGCCACCGCCAGGGAATCCGCCCCCAGGAAAGCCGCCTCCAGGCAAACCCGGAGGACCTGCGGTTGGAGCGCCTGGAGCTGCAGGTTGATTGTCGAAAGTCGTTGGCATTAGATAGTCGTTTTCGATGGCTTCTGCGACTTCGTCCATCAAGCTTGGCGGTACTAGCACCACAATTGCAAGGGAACCTACGGCGGGGGCTTGAGTTGCTACCAACCGATTGGGCGAGCTAGGTAGAGAAACAGTTGCTTCATTGGAGCTGACAACCTCGAGTGAGTAAGCAGCATACCCGGCGGGGCCGGCGGCAATTAAGCCATATATGCCGGGCGAAATACTTGCTAGAGAAAACGCACCGTCTATCTCATTTGAGGTAGTCTGAGCGATGGGACGACTGTTCAAAAGCAGGGTGATGTTTGCAAATTTTAAGTCGGAAGGAATTTCTGTTTCGGGGACAATCACGCGACCATTCAAATCGCCGTTCGTCGTCAGCCTCACAGTATATATTGGAGTGCGAGAAGTGCTCACTTGTGTTGGTCCAAACGGCGTGCCTGCTTCGCTCGTGCGAGCTGAACCGTACTGCGTGTAGCTTGCAATGTTTTTTAAGATCTCTTGCGATGACGCCTGCAGGACTGGAATCTTGATTGCATCGGACGAAACCTCCTTTTCGGCAGCAGATTCGAAACTCAACGGCATCACCGGTATAGCAGCATGAGCACCTGCGCCGTTTATCACCAATGCATGTAGTTGGTCAGGAGTGACATTATCGAATTCCGCAATCCCTTCGCTATTCAATGATGTTTGTTGAGCACCTCCGCTTCCGCCAATTAGTCGCACTATTAAGCTTGAGCGGGCGGAGTCAACTAAACTCGGAACACCCAAAGTGTCGAGTGAAACGCGTAGCTTTCCGTTTTCCAGCCGAGATGTGAGATCTCGCGGTAAATCGATTGATTCACCTTGTACAGCCACGTTCTTCCCTGCAGGCAAGTTCTCGTCTGCTGCATCAACCAGCATCGCAGGGCATGTAAGAATAAACAAACTCAAGCAGCCGAATACACGCAACATGATGAAAAGTCTCACATATGAAGTACGCGCCGTATTTCTAACTAGACAATTTGTAAAGCATTTGCTCGCACATCGACGGTAACAGTAGCCTTTACAGTCGTCAAGCAAATTTCAACCAGAATTATGACTGCATACGAAAAATAGGTCTCGATTCGTTTTACTGATACTACACTTTCGGAATGACCATTTTCTGACGTCTAGAAAGCGCTACTTTAGTATTTCGTCGACATCTAAGTTCTCGAGCCCGGCGCTGCTAGCGCGAAGGCCACCAAAAATGTCCAGCAGTTTGAGTTCTGCTGCGGGTTCCGGATCAACCTTCTGGATACGAGTTTGACCAGGACCTAAAAACCGAACCGCAGTCACGATAGATTTAAAAGCCAAGCTCTGTGAAGCTACTTTTGGTCGCTGTTGGAAATCGACTTTGGGACGAAACTTCATACGAAACGGAGTCAGCATCGACGATTCCGAGAATTCTTGGACGATGCTCTCTGTGCAGCCAACCACAATTGCAGTGTCTAGATTTTCAAAACGGAAACTATCGAGTTGATGTTGTCCAGCCATCGCCCAAATCCCAACGGCACCACCAGACACGGTGACATTACTAGCGTCAATATTGTTGTTAAGCCCTGTGCTAAGTAAACCGACTTCCGTCAGTTCCATTATGTCAATGTAATTAAAGGTGCAATTTGAAGAATCCGAAAGTACTCCATTATTGCATCGAACGATTTTCCCTCCTTCGATGTCCAAGGTCGATGTCAAGCTTCCGACCCCTATCTCATAACCATTTACTAAGATGTCTCTGATTTTGAAATCCGAACCTGCGATGAATTGTAAACCAATGTCGCGTGGGCTGCCCTGTAGCGTTAATTTGACATTTTCGATTTGGCCACTTGATGCCTTACCAATAATTGGGTTCGTACAATCAACAAATAGGCTTGGGTTGTTTAAGCTTCCGGCAATCCGTACTTTCTTACAATTGTCTAGGTAGACACCGGACGTCGCACCCGCAAATGAACAGTCTTGTACTAGCGATTCTTTGCTTACCGCGTCACGCAGATGAATCGCGGCTTCGCAACGACCTTGAAAATCGCAATTGAAAATGCGGCTCAGACTATCGACTGCCTGAATGCCGGCTTTTTGCCGAATAGCATTGCCGGTGAATTTAAATGTTGAATCACGAGCTTCTAATTGGCAGCCTGATTCCGCGCGTATCGCTGGATGCTCCTCTGTTTCCAGAACGCAATTGATGATCAAAGCAATGGAGTTCTCCCAAAGTTTTATACAATCAAATGTTGCTGCGACGACTTCACAATTTTGAAGCTTGATCGCTCCTCCAGATACTTCAATGGTGTTGGTCGCGTTCCCCTGGCTGAACAGTGAAAGGTCACTGACTATAAGCTTGACATTTGCAGCGACGCTGAGGCAAGGTCGATTAACGCTAATCAAAGATGTGGTGGCTGCAGCTTCGCCACGAAGTTCAACGTTTTTATTTACATTTACAGATTCGCGAAGTGACCCAGCCGCGATCAAGATGATTTCATCTGTCTCGGCGTCATCAATCGCTTCTTGCAGCGACGTGTGTGTACCCGATCCATCAATAGCAACACGAAAAGGACGTTCGATTGGCAACAATGTCGGAGTCGCTGGTGCTGTCGGTTCATCACTTGTCTCAGGAAGTTCCAGTGATGCGTTAACGAGAGGCGAGAGACTGGTTAAATCGCCATCGTTCGCTTCGGCTGGTGTTGCCTGCGCAGTAGAAATTGAAGCGTCCGTGACAGGTATGCTTGATAGCGTAGGGGCAGTATCTACGTCATCTATGTCGGGAACGCTTGATGATTGGGTTGATGCTAGTTCGCTCGACTCATTTGTTCGATTAGCCAGTGGTCTGCTTTTCCAGAAAAGTAATGCGGCACCTAAAATCGAAATGCCACAGAAAAGTAGGGCGACAGGCAAAGCAGCTCGCGACGATATTTCAATCGTCTTATGAATCATCGTTCGGTGGGTCTGAATCTTTGTCGACGCCAATCTTCCTCCCGATGATTGCCCCAGCTTTCTAGTCGGTCGAGCGTTATCGAGGGTGGTATATAACGACCGGAAGCTGCTCGGAGAATAATCCTCTGTTAATTGAGTATTAGCCAAGAACAAATCTAGATCGGCAGCTAAATCGCGACCACTAGCAAAGCGATCGGTGACCTTCTTTGCGCAACACTTCTGAAAGACATGATCGAGATCGGCAGGCACTTCCGGTACACGTTGATGGATTGGGCGAGGTTCACGCTCGATAATCTGTTCTTTTAAAGAGTGGAATGTGCTTCCATCAAACGGAAGTTTTCCCACTAGCATTTCATACATCATCACGCCGATCGACCAAATGTCGCTGCGACCATCTAGCCAATCGGCGCGACCCATGAGTTGTTCTGGCGACATATAACTCGGAGTACCTGCAATCTCGCCTCTGTGCTGGTTCTGATCGTCTTCTGCCAATGCCAAACCAAAGTCGGCTACCCATGGTTGTCCACGAGCATCAATTAGAAGATTCTCTGGCTTGAGATCCCGGTGGACCATGCCAGCGATATGCGCTGCATCTATCGCGAGTGCAATTTCCCGAATTAATCGCACTGTTTCAAGAATGGGCAAGCCCTTACTTTCGTTTAAAACCTTCCGCAAGTTTGGTCCGTCGATCAGCTTTTGAACAACAAACGGTTGGTTGTCAGTTGTAATGCCGACGTGGTAGATCGGAACGATGTTGGGGTGTTCCAACGACACCGCTTTTCGAGCCTCTGCAATATACGATTCTCGAAGCTTGGGATCTTGCAGTAGAGGAACCTTGATGGCGACCTGTCGTTGTAGCATTTCATCGACAGCCTTGTAGACAACTCCAAAAGCACCGCGACCCAATTCCTCGATAATTCGAAACCCAGGAATGCTTGGTGCTGCTGCTCGCTTGGATAATCGCTCAGAAGTTGCGGGTCGATCCGAGGCGTACTCAACCGTTAGACCATCGATCAATTGCGCCTTGTCGTCGCTTGCTAATTCAAATTCGCCAGTCGCTTTCCAAAGGTCGATGGTTTCGCCGTCCATTACCAGCCGGGATTTAGCTCCATCGGAACTACTTAGCGAATCTTTTTCGGTTGTAATTAGATTGTCCGCTGGTTCGTGCGGGGAATTCGGTAGGCTCTGCTGAAGCATTTCACCCATCGGGGACTCAAGAAATCCTGGTTTGGGCTCTGGATTGCCTTGGTCGGGTGACATGGTGGTAACCTAGTTTAAGGCTGAAAGATACAAAGTTACTTCAATCCATTTTCGAGAGAAGGCTTTATAATGGAGTACGAGTGACCGGCAGTCAACAAAGATTCATGTTGCCGATCGACAACAGCCGTCCGTCCGCCTACTTAAGTCTATTAATATCGATACCTTCGCGTAGCTATTACAATTGCTACGCGAAGGTATCGATATATTCGTTTGCCGTCGTCCAAATGGACGTTTCGGCGCTAAATAGTTAGGAGTTGTGCACGTTCAAGAATGGCGTCAAGCGATGTCTTAACGCATTTCGGAGTGGCAAGGCGTTGGACTAGATGCCTTGTGGCCGGCTTGGCATTTTTCGAGGGTAAGGGAGCGGTTGGCGGTCGGGTAGGGCTCCTTCGTTTTCTAATAACCATGCACGGCGCTCCTCGTCCGTAGCGTAGTACGTTAGCCAAAGGTCCGTTTCGCTTTCGTCAATGCAGTGCCAATGCAAAAAGTTTCGCGCTTCTTCGATCTTCTTTTCGTAGCTAGGCAGAATATCGCGAGCGATCATGCAGTACAGGTCGCGATCGCTTAGGTGGTCCGTGAACTCCAGGATGATCTGTTGGCTGTGAAGCTTTTGAATCGCCTCCCATAAGAACTTGTGGAGAGACTCAACCGACAGCGAATCAGGATTTGGGAGAATCAATTCTGGCGTAAACCAACGGCTGATAGGAAGTGCAGGGGCACGTTCCCAAGCCAGCATCGATTCGAGAAAATCGTTTTCGATTTCAAGCGGCACTCGCTGCATCGACAGCATATCGGTCGCTTCGTCGAGAAACGGTTCCAATTCGTCGCGCAGTCGTGCGTTTCGCAGCAACTGGTTGACTTCATCCGTGGTAGGCGAATTGTGTTTGCTCATTCCAGCCTTAAACAATTAAATCAGTGACCGAAAACGGGCCGAATTGGTCGGACTGTCTTCAAAATTTTGTTAGCTTGCTTTTTCCCGACGCCATCTGGTGCGACAGAGATAACTCGACTTTATTGAGAATCAATCGAAAAATCAAAGCGTTCTTGAGCCAAACTGGGCACGTCGGGACAAAAATTCGCGTCGCTAACTTTCAAAAACCTTACAACCCACACCACTTACCACGATGGGACGCGAAAAACCTCCGCCGGAGTGAGTGGCACGCACCGTCGCACGCATTCTGTATCCCCGCCAAAACGCTAAATTAGCAACTCGACCGTTTCTGAGGATGAGCGAAAGAGACGTTTGTCGGAGGCGGGCTTGCTATAGGAGTTTCTGAAGTGAAGAATCCAAAAATCGTAATTGTGGGTGGCGTTGCCGGTGGAGCCTCGGCTGCAACCAGGGCTCGCAGGATGAATGAACATGCGGAAATCGTACTTTTCGAGAAAGATTACGATGTTTCCTTTGCCAACTGCGGTCTGCCTTATTACATCGGCGACGAAATAACGAATCGAGACAAACTGCTGGTTGCGACGCCTGAATTCTTAAGTCGTCGTTTCAAACTTGACGTACGTGTTCGAACAGAAGTCCTCGCGATCGACCGAGCACGAAAAGTTGTCCGAGTGATCGATCGAGATGCTGGTGTGGAAAGCGACGAGTCATATGACAAGCTGATTCTTGCGCCAGGGGCCTCTCCGATTGTGCCTCCTGTACCCGGCGTTGAGTCAGGTAATGTGCTTACGCTTCGAAATTTAGAAGATACGGATCGCATCAAAGAACGCGTTACAAAGTCCAAGCCAAAACGGGCGGTTGTGGTAGGGGCAGGCTACATTGGGTTAGAGATGGTGGAGCAACTCGCGGGGCTTGGCATTCAAGTGTCATTGGTAGAGTTGATGCCTCAAGCGTTACCTTTGTTAGATGCGGAGATGGCTTATCCGCTTGTTCAAGCGATGCGATCTAAAGGCGTGGACGTGCGCGTTGGGGACAGTGTGACTGGGTTTGTCACGCAAGGCGACCAAGCAATTGCAGCGGAACTCAAGAGCGGTGAACGAATAGAAGCGCAGCTTTTTATACTCGGGATCGGCGTCCGACCGAATGTTGAACTTGCCAAGCAGGCGGGACTTGAGATAGGAGATTCTGGGGGTATTCGTGTTAACAAGGTGATGCAGACGAGCGATCCTGACATCTACGCGGTTGGCGATGCTGCTGAGTATCTTTATGGTCCGACCGGCAAGCAAATGCGCGTCCCATTGGCCGGTCCAGCCAATCGTGCAGGGAGGTTAGCAGGAGAGCATGCGGCCACAGGCAAATCAGCCGAGTTTCAACCGGTATTTGGGACATCCATTGTGCGAGTCTTTGAGCTCACAACAGGCATGACAGGCTTAACGCGAAAGCTTGCGCAGCGTTTGGGGATTGAAGCAGCCAGTACTATCGTGATCGCCAACAATCATGCTGGATATTATCCTGGTGCACAGCCGATGACGCTGAAGCTGGTTTACTGTCCAAAATCCGGAAAAGTTCTCGGCGCTCAAGCGATTGGAGGCGAGGGGGTTGATAAGCGGCTTGATGTGATTGCTACTGCAATGTCATTTGGCGCGACTGTGCAACAACTCGCTGGATTAGATCTCGCCTATGCACCTCCCTTTGGGAGCGCCAAGGATCCAGTACACATGGTCGCGTTCGCGGCCTGCAATCAGATGGATGGGCTCGTGCGATTTCTTGATCCTGACGTCGATTTATCGCCTTATCAAGTCGTTGATGTTCGAACTAGCGAAG
The DNA here is from genome assembly GCF_056494165.1 of Njordella aestuarii. NCBI lineage: Bacteria > Pseudomonadati > Planctomycetota > Planctomycetia > Pirellulales > Pirellulaceae > Njordella > Njordella aestuarii. The sequence goes on along the minus strand of NZ_CM151397.1, from coordinate 6,157,224 downwards.
AAATATCGAAGGCTGCCTTGGCTGATGCTCCACACGCGGTCGCTATCCCGTTGGATCAGCTACGGGAGCGGATTGGGGAGCTTGATTCTTCGCGTCCCACGGTTACTAGCTGTGCATCGGGGTTGAGGAGCTACGTGGCGGCAAGAATCTTGATGCAAAATGGATTTGCAGATGTCTACGACCTAGCGGGTGCGTCGACGATTCGAGCAAGAGCAATCGCTGCAAAAAAGTTAGCAAAGTAGCGACTTCGAGCGGACTTCCAAGGGGCATGGTTGCGGCTTCGTGGCTGCGTCGGCCATCTAAAGCATTGCACGGAACACTTTTGAATGACATCTGCTTCAAAAGTTGTTAGGCTATTGAGCTACCACGATGTTGCGCTGCTCGGTAGGTAATTCGAAAGACCACCCAGCAACCGATTTTAAGCGATAGTCTAAAACGATAAGGCACGGTGATATGAGCAAATGGCTCTATTTTGGAAGTTCGATTCATTGGCCCTCTTTTTCTTGCCTGCAGATGTCACGACCTTTGCACGCTGCTACGTTCGCATTGGTCGGTTTAAGTACGGTCGTTTTGCCAGCATTCGCGCAGGAGCATAAGTTGAAATCGATTAAAGTTCAAATTCCGAAGACCGACGTGGTTGAGCAGTTAGACGACTACCACGGTACGAAAGTGGCAGACCCGTTTCGATGGCTGGAAGATACGGAATCGGACAAAACTGCGGAATGGGTTAAGGCTCAGAATGCGGCAACATTTGGATATCTCGCAAGCATCCCGCAACGAGACTCGATTCGTGAACGGCTAACTGAGGTGTGGAATTATGAAAGGTATGGATTGCCTGAAAAGCACGGAGAAAACTACTTCTTTACCTACAATGATGGCCTGCAAAATCAAAGTGTGCTATACGTCGCGAAATCGCTAGACGGTTCGAACAAACGTGTTCTGCTCGATCCCAACACACTCTCCGCTGATGGAACTGTTGCGTTGACGAACTGGCAGGTCAGCGACGATGGAAGGTTTGTTGCTTACGGTTTGGCGAATGCCGGAAGCGATTGGAACACGTGGAAGGTACGAGACGTTGAAACGGCTACGGACACTGCTGATACAATCGAGTGGGTGAAGTTCTCCGGTGCCTCTTGGACAAAAGATGGTAAGGGTTTTTTCTACAGCCGCTTCGATGAGCCCAAATCTGACGAGCAGTACAGTGGAATCAACTATTTTCAGAAGCTGTACTACCACGAGCTTGGAACGACGCAAGACAAAGACCAGTTGATCTATGAACGCAAAGACCAAAAAGAGTGGGGCTTTGACGGCCACGTCAGCGACGACGGTAAGCTTCTAATCATCAGTGTTTCCCGAGGTACTGAGGATCGGAACTTAGTCTATCTGTCGCCATTGCCGAATGGAAAGGTGGATGCAACTACCAAACAACCCTTTGCGCTGATCGGTGAGTTCGAATCTTCTTATTTGTATCTTGGAAATGATGCAGCCGATGCCGTTCAACGACTATATTTCTTAACGGACAACGAAGCTGATACCAGGCGCGTAGTCGCGATCGACGTTGATGTTGCAAATCAAAAGCGTCAAAGTGACGAACTGATAAGCATTGTGCCCCCGCGTGGCGAAACGATCGAATCTGCGTCGCTGATTAATTCGACGTTGTTTTTGAACTACCTAGTGGATGCAACCAGTCAAATCGAACGCTTTGACTCGACAGGCAAATCGCTCGGCACAATGGAGCTACCCGGGATTGGGACAGTGAGTGGTTTTTCGGCCAAGCGTGAGAGCGACGAGACGTTTTTCAGCTTCACGAATTACATTACTCCGCCTGCGATCTACCATCTCAAAGTCACAAGCCATGACGTGGATCTATGGAAGCAGCCGGAAGTCAGTTTCTCAGTAGATGACTATCAAACAGAAAAAGTGTTTTACACCAGCAAGGATGGGACGCGCGTTCCGATGATTCTGTCCTACAAAAAAGGGATGAAGAAGGAAGGCGACACTCCCACGATCCTCTATGCGTATGGCGGTTTCAATATTTCGGTGACTCCGCGATACTCTCCGGCTAATTTGGTCTGGATGGAGATGGGTGGGCTCTACGCTGTCGCAAATTTACGCGGTGGTGGGGAGTATGGCCGCGCGTGGCACGAGGCCGGCATGTTTGACAAAAAGCAAAACGTATTCGATGACTTTATTGCAGGCGCAGAGTACTTAGTCAAAGAGAAGTATACAAGCTCGCAGAAGTTGGCCATCTCGGGGCGCAGCAATGGCGGGCTACTCGTAGGTGCAGTAATGACACAGCGGCCGGAACTGTTCGGTGCCGCGCTGCCGGGTGTTGGGGTCATGGACATGCTACGTTTTCAGAAGTTTACCATTGGTTGGGCATGGACTAGTGAATACGGCAGCAGCGATGATGCGCAACAATTTCCGTCTTTGTTCGCCTACTCGCCATACCACAATTTGAAAGACGGGACCTCTTACCCTGCGACGCTAGTGACCACTGCCGATCACGATGATCGTGTTGTACCCGGTCACAGTTTCAAATTTGCAGCACGACTACAGCAAGCACATCAAGGCGATGCTCCCGTGCTCATACGAATCGAGACTTCGGCGGGTCACGGGGCTGGTACATCGACCACCAAGCTCATTGAGCAAACCGCAGACACATATGCGTTCCTGGTTGAGAGTCTTCAGATGGAGACTGCGAAGTAGGCGTCTTTGAATGGAATACGGAATAGAAATATGGAGTTATGAAATAGCTTAGGAGTGCTTCAATGACGGTCTTAGCAAATACCGAGATTTACAATGTGCTGAGTCGTGTTTGGGGCTATGACGCCTTCAGACCGTTGCAAGAAGAATCGATTCAATGTGTTTTGGATCAGATCGATAGCGTAACGGTTCTGCCGACTGGGGGCGGCAAGTCGATCTGTTTTCAAGCTCCTGCACTCTGCATGGACGGGATGGCAGTCGTCGTTTCCCCATTGATATCACTGATGAAGGATCAAGTTGATGCGTTGGTCGCATGCGGCGTGGGTGCTGCTTATGTAAATAGTTCGCAGAGCAATGCGGAAAAGCAAGATGTTGCTGCTCGCGTATCAGCGGGAAAAATTAAATTGCTCTATATTGCGCCGGAGCGATTGCTGTTGCAGCGAACTTTAGATTTTCTGCAGAAGGCCAATGTGTCATTTTTCGCGATCGATGAAGCGCACTGCATAAGCAGTTGGGGGCATGATTTCCGGCCCGAGTATCGGGGATTGAGCGCCTTAAAGACTCTCTTCCCCAGCGCCGCAGTTCATGCCTTTACAGCGACTGCGTCGGAGGCCGTGCGTCAGGATATCGTCGCTCAGTTACAGCTTTCCAGCCCGCAGGTACTAGTGGGGGATTTTGATCGTCCCAATCTAACCTACAGAATGCTGCGTACAGACGGAAGGATGCGTCAAGTGCAGGCGATAGTGCAACGGCACCGTGGCGAATCGGGCGTAGTTTATTGCATAAGTCGCAAGGAGGTCGAACGAACCGCTGGTGTGCTTCAACAATTAGGGCATGCCGTTCTGCCATACCACGCTGGGTTAGACGATCAATCGCGTAAAGCTAACCAGGAAGCGTTTATTCAAGAGCGATGCGATATTATCGTCGCCACGGTCGCGTTTGGAATGGGGATCGATAAGCCTAACGTGCGTTATGTGGTGCACGCTGGAATGCCTAAGTCGATTGAGCACTATCAACAGGAGAGCGGACGGGCCGGCCGGGACGGGCTCCCGTCCGAATGCGTGTTAATTTACTCGGCGGCTGACGTTGTAACGTGGAAGAAGATCCTTGATGGCGGCGATCGCGACGTGAACCTGGGCGCATTTCAGTCGCTGGATGCAATGTACAGACTATGTGCGAATCCAGTCTGTCGGCATAAGTCGTTGGTTGTGTATTTCGGGCAACCTTATCCGCATGAAAATTGTGGAGCGTGCGACGTTTGCTTGGATGAACTCGAACTGGTTCCAGATCCGATTACGCTGAGTCAAAAAATCCTGTCTTGTGTGCTGCGTCTGGAGGAGAGATTTGGGGTCGTATACACGGCGCAGGTCTTACGAGGAGAATCAAATCCGCGTATTGTTGAGCAGCGACATGACCGTCTGAGCACGTTTGGTTTGCTCAAAGAGGATGACGAATCTTCTATCAAGCAGTGGATCGAACAATTAATTGGGCAAGGGTATTTGGACCGGTCGGGAGAGTATCAAACACTAAACGTTACCGATACCGGACGTCGACTTCTGCGACGCGATGGCAACCCGCGCCTAACAGCGGCAGCTACAAAAACAACTAAACGGAGCTCTACGGGGACGGGAACCTCGTGGGAGGGAGTGGATCGCGGACTTTTTGAAAAGCTCCGAGAATTGCGTGGTCAGTTGGCGAAAGAGCACGCGGTGCCAGCGTACATTATCTTTGGAGATGCTACATTACTTGAGCTTGCCCGGATTCGTCCAAGTTGCATCGACGGGTTTGCAAAGATCAAAGGCGTTGGAGAACGCAAGAAAGAAGATTACGCGGAAGTATTCGTAGATTGCATTACAAAATATTGTGCCGAAAACGCAGTGGCGACCGATCAAGCAACTGGTTCAACTTCTTCGCAAATCGTAGACCTAGCCGTCAGAACAACTTCAATAATCGCATTTCCATACTTTGAAAGACGTGAGCCCATCGCGGAGATCGCTTCCAAGATAGGCAGGTCGGAGTCTACTGTATGGCAGTACTTGCAGGACTATCTGCGGCTGAACAAGATGTTAGACGCAACACCCTGGGTGGAGAACGAGGTGCTGGAAAAGATCGCGGCTCAATCGCATCTAATGGTGGAGCGGAGGCTAAAGCCTGTTTACGAATTTTTCGAAGGGCAAATTTCTTACGATAGGATTCGCACCGCAGTCACATGCTTGGAAAACAGGTCGATGCAAACTTAGCTCGCTTGCTTGGTCGTCATGGACCAAGCAAGATCAATGCTTTAACGGCAAACAGGTTTGGCTTTATCGTTTAGTGCATACCGCTGTTTAGCTGCCGAGGTCGGCGAAGAGCGGCGTCGACAAGTAGCGCTCTCCAAGAGAGCACATGATGGTCACGATGCGTTTACCTTTGAATTCAGGCCGAGCGGCGACTTGCGCCGCAGCCCACATGTTGGCACCGCTTGAGATTCCAGCCATGATGCCTTCTTCACGAGCTAGACGTCGTCCCCATTCGAAGGCGGTTTCGTCTTCGACTTGGACAATGTCATCAACGAGCGACGTATCGAGGTTCTTGGGGATAAATCCAGCACCAATACCTTGGATGCGATGTTTTCCAGGTTGTCCGCCGCTGATTACGGGTGAATGCTTGGGTTCTACCGCGATCGCTTTAAAGTTAGGATTGCGTGCCTTGATGTAACGCGCGACGCCCGTGATTGTGCCTCCGGTTCCGACACCCGCCACAATGGCGTCGATGTTGCCGCCGGTCGCTTCCCAGATTTCTGGCCCTGTGGTCCGTTCGTGGACGGCTGGATTGGCAGGGTTTTCAAATTGCTGAGGCATCCAAGCTGAAGAGTCATTGCTGGTGAGTTCGGTTGCCTTGTTGATGGCACCTTTCATGCCATCGGCAGCTGGCGTTAACACAAGGTTGGCTCCCAGTGCTCGAAGCAGCGCACGGCGTTCGACTGACATCGACTCGGGCATTGTTAGCGTTAGCTTGTAGCCCTTGGCGGCGCATACAAAGGCCAATGCAATGCCTGTGTTGCCGCTGGTCGGTTCGATGATGTGTGTATCTTTTTTGAGCTTGCCGGATTTCTCGGCGTCTTCCACCATCGCCAAACCAATGCGATCTTTAACACTGCTGAGGGGGTTATAGAACTCGCATTTGGCCAGCACGGTTGCGTGATCCTGCGGCACAAGACGGTTGATGCGAATGAGAGGCGTATTTCCAACAGTTTGGATTACTGAATCGTAGGACTTTGCTTGACTCATGGGGACCAATTTGTAGGGTAGAAAGAATGTTTGTTTTGTAGATAAATCAGCTCGGATTGTACTGCTAAAGTCGTCTAATCACAGTACGGCTTAGCGTAGCCGAACTTACAAACTGGGGAAATAGCAGGGATAATTCTGCTTCTGCCCGGTACTTTAGGGTGGCTCGCGGCATTTAGAAGGAACACCGTATTGGGTAGCATGCTGGATCGATGCGCTAGCAAAGTCTCGCTACGATAAATAGCTAGTCATTTTCGCATGTGGAAGCCGTGACCCAGCGGCTGAGAAAGCATCTACACTTTTGCGAAGCGGATCGTAAAAGTGGGCGTCGAAAGTTGTTTGAGTAAGGTTTTTACATTTGTCAGCGGATAACCACGATGAGACAGTTTTGGTTTACGCCGCCCTGGAAGGCCAGACGCAAGCATTCGAATGCTTGGTGAATCTGTACCAAGACCGACTTTTCAACGCCATGTTTCACGTCACTGGGTCGCTTGAAGAAGCCGAAGATGTTGTGCAAGAGGCTTTCGTCCAGGCGTATTTGAAGCTCGATACGTTCCAGATGAACAGTCGCTTCTACACTTGGGTTTATCGGATCGCCTTTAACAATGCTCTTTCGCGTCGAAGGAGACGCAAACCGTCGCAATCGCTGGAACTGGCTCGTGAAACGTCGGGTAGCGAACCTGTCTCGCCGCTGGAAAATCCACAATCGCGGATGGTTCAAACGGAACAAATCGCGGCCGTCCAGCAAGCGATCGCTGAATTGAGCGACGACCATCGAGCCATCTTGGTTTTGCGAGACATGCAGGCGATGAGTTACGAGGACATTGCGGAAATTCTCAATATGCCGCTTGGAACAGTGCGCTCGCGGTTAAATCGAGCCCGTGGACAATTGAAGTCGCTGTTAGAAAAGCGATCGGATTGGTCTGATTTCTGATTGACGCGTCTTTTTGCGGCGTTGGAGTTTTTCGTTGAATCGCATGGTAGAAGGCTTTGTTGTCGCGGAAGGTCGCTTCCAGGACGGCTGTGGATGATTACGATGTAGCCGGTTCAGGATCTGTAAAACTCAAAAGGGCGATTTATGAAGCGGCCGTTGCGGCTGTGGGGAAAAAAACGCGGCGAACGGATGAGCGGCTGGTGGCTGATCGGCCGCGTGAGCGAAGTGGCCTATTTTGGCGCTTTGACGCTCCTGGGAGTTGCTGCGCTGACGTTGGTGATCGGCTGGCAGTTGGTTTCACCAGAAACGAATGTCTTTTCGATTGGCTATGGTTTTTGGCTGTTGATTTTGGTTTCGGTCAGCTTCATTGGGATAGGCGGGCTTGGGTTTGTTTATCACCTGATGACAGTGGCGATCAGTGACGAACATCGCGCTGCACTCGTCCGCGGAAACTTCGCCAACGGCCCGCAGACCTCAGCCCAAGCCAAGCGAAAATTCAGGTACTTGCCTGCTCTGACACGCTATACCGACAGTCCTGGGGTGCATTTGCGATATCGCCTGCCTGAGCTTTATCCTCAGACGAATCGCATCCTTTTTACCGGCTTGTTGGTCATGATCTGGGATGCTTTCGTCATGGTTTTGGCAACTTTGGTAGTTGCTAAATTTCTATTGGGCAATCCCGGATGGTTTGCAATCGTAATCATCATCGGATTTATCTACGTAGCTGTTCAGCTCACGCGACGTTTTATGGTCGAGCTTTTCTATGCGACGCGAATTGGTTCGACCGTAGTTGAAATAGCCCAGCTTCCTCTTCGCGCCGGAGAGTTTGTCCGCATGCAGGTGGTGCAGCATGGCAGAATGTCGATAAAAAAATTAGAAGTAGCGCTAGTCTGCGAAGAGCGTGCGACGTACCATTTCGGGACTGACGTGCGAACTGAAGCACAGGAAATCCAACGAATTCCGCTGTTGAATCAAGGGCGTGTTCGAATTGAAGATGGAGATCCCTTACAATTGAATTGTGACTTGCAGGTGCCGGTGGGTGCGATGCATTCCTTTGTTAGTCCTCACAATGCGATTGCTTGGAAAGTTGTCGTGGAAGGAGACGTGAGCCGATGGCCATCGTTTTGCCGAAATTTCCCCGTGGTGGTGTATCCTCGGGAGCTGGAAATCGAGAAGGAAGTTGCGTTATCTTGACGCGAATCTGCGGCCTACGTCCAACGTATTGTCCAGGTGAGCGGCTTGAGTTTGACGTGATGTTCACGCCGGCTGCGCTGGAAAACTGCAACGCGATCGAAGTCTCGGTGATTTGGTTCACTGAAGGTAAAGGCACAGAAGACTTGAACGTGCACTTCTTCCGGCGAATTCCAGCCGCTCAACTGCCGGATCGCAATCAGGAGGCAAAGCTTTCATTTCAGACCGACCTGCCTTCGGGACCACACAGCTACCGCGGAAAGATTCTCAAGATTTGCTGGGCAGCAAGAGTCCGCATTTTTCTAGCCAATGGTGAAGAAAGTTCACTTGATCGGTCGTTTGAACTAAAAGACAGTTCGTCTTAGCTTGTTGTTCTGCCTTCCGGAACGCTCCCCTCAATGTACCCAAGTAAGCCTTGCGTCTCGTCGCAAAATCCCAGGGAGTCATTGCGGAAGGAATACCCTGCCGGGTAACTTAGCATCGAACGAAGAAAAGTCGGCGTCTTACTCTGGCGGAAGAGTCCTTGAACGGGGGCTATCAGCCGACGAACGGACGAAAGCCTTTTCTCGGTTCTGACACGCGACATTTCATTTGAGCAGTTCTCTTAAGTAGAAACGACAACCTCGGTGGGGCAGATTGATTGGCGAGCCGAATACCCGTTTGAATCGCGGTATTTTAGTCTTGGAAAATATCGGATGCATTATGTGGAGAACGGTACCACGCAGCAGAATCTGGCCGACGAAACAGTGCTTTGTATCCATGGCAATCCGACATGGTCGTTCTACTATCGTAGCTTGTTGACAGGTCTCAAATCCCATTGCCGTACGATTGCCATCGATCACTTGGGATGTGGCTTGAGCGACAAACCGAAGACGTTCGACTACTGTCTGCAGGCCCATATAGACAATTTAATTGCGTTTATCACCGACTTAGATTTGCAGCGGATAGTGCTGGTGGTGCACGATTGGGGTGGGGCAATCGGTCTGGGAGCTGCGGTTGCGATGCCAGATCGATTTTCCAAACTAATGATTTTGAATACTGCGGCATTTCCACCGCCATATGTGCCGCTGCGAATCGCCGCATGTCGTATCCCTGTGTTAGGTTCCATGGCGATGATTTATGGAAACGCGTTTGCGCGTGCGGCAACGTTTATGGCCATCGATCGACTCGATCGACTTTCGCCAGAGGCCAAGGCCGGTCTATTGTTCCCCTATGACAGCCCAAGCAATCGCGTCGGCATCGATCGATTCGTAAAAGATATTCCACTAACGACCGGTCACCGGACCTATCAAGTGCTTGCAGCACTAGAGAAGCGGCTGGTGGTGCTCAGGAGTAAACCCAAATCATTTGTCTGGGGTGAAAAGGATTGGTGTTTCCGCATGGAATGTCTAACTCGCTTGCAAAAAAATCTGGGTGAGAATCATACTCGGGTTTTGAATGATGTTGGGCATTACGTCATGGAAGAAGCGCCTGACGAGGTCCTAGAGGAATTGCTCCATCTCTTGGACAGGCCCGCTTGATCGGCATCTATGCAGCCATGAATTCGGGCATCTTTGAACTTGTAGAAACAGCGTGTCGACTTGAAGTCGATGCGGTAAAGGCAGGGAACGTGCATCCGTCTGCGTCCTTTAGCGACGTAAACCACGCTGATTTTATTCACTCGTCGACTATTGTTGCCGACGCGTGGCTTCAGCAGCCGGAGGCCAATGTTGGGCGTTGGGTGCTGGATGCGGTCATCGGCGTCCGCAACGCCATTGGCAAGAATACTAATCTCGGAATCATTCTTTTGTTGGCGCCGCTGGCAAAAGCGGCTCAGCTCGCATCAAGTCAGGAGCCCTATGGCGGACTTGCCACTGCGCAAGTTCTAGCGGGCCTCGATCAACACGATTCGAAGCAAATTTACGAGGCAATACGCGTTGCAAAGCCCGGCGGGTTAAACGCTTCGGATAAGTACGACGTTCATAGCGCAGCGCCAAAGGATCTGCTCGATGCGATGCAGATCGCTGCCACGTACGACGACATAGCGAAACAATACGTGACGAACTTTGCCGACGTCTATACTCTTGGTACCAGGCTGTCCGAGCTGTTAAGATCGGATTGGGCAATGTCCGATGCTATTACTGCTTTGCAAATAGAACGGCTCGCGGCCCATCCAGACACATTGATCGCGAGAAAATGCGGATTTGAAATTGCCGAGTTCGTTCAAGTCAAAGCGTGCGAGGTACGTGATGCAGGAAGTTATGGAAGCGCAACATACCAACTGGCATGGAATAGCTTCGACAAATACCTCCGCAGTGACAGCAATCGGCTAAATCCGGGGACGACCGCTGACCTCATCGCCGCAGCAATTTTTGTGTGTATTTACCAGAATCCAGAATTATATGACTCAAGCACAATTTCGCGTTAAACTGCTCAAGCAACAGCTTGTTTTTTCGGCAGCACATTTTATTACCTTCGCAGGCGACATTTGCGAATGTTTGCATGGTCACAACTATGGTGTTCGTGCCGAGATCGCGGGCACGTTGGACGAGAATCGGTATGTGATCGACTTTATTGCCTTCCGTGACGCTCTAGCACAAATCGTCAAGCAACTGGATCATCATATGTTGTTGCCGAGCAAGCATGCGATGATCAAAGTGCAACCCGACGCACGCGAGGTCACCGTGACCTTCCGCGAAAAGCGTTGGGTCTTTCCAAAGGAAGATTGTTTTATTCTGCCGGTCGTCAACACGACCGCCGAAGAGATCGCGGAGTGGATCGCTGGCGAAGCGTTGCAGATGCTCAAGCCTAAAATCAGCCATACCCTGGATTGGCTAGAAATTGGCGTCGACGAAAACAACGGCCAGTGGGGAATCTGTCGCGTCGACTGGAATTCGTAACATCTGTAACGGTTTTGCATGTTGCAAAGTTGCGAAGCCTGATCTGCCGCACAGTTGGCTGAACTGCTCGGTTCGGTGTTGACGATACCTATAGATACGTGCCGTGCTTTCATGAGAGCACTTGAGCTTCGTTTTCTGTAGGATGCGAAATTGGCGTTAGACGGCGTAAAAAAAGCAGCAATTCTGCTGATGTGCTTGGAGGAAGACGAAGCAGCCATGTTGCTCTCGCGGCTACCGGCGCGTCAAGTGGAATCGGTGTCGCTAGCGATTGCGCAGATTACGGAAGTCAGCGGGAGTGAACAAGAACGCGTTATCAACGAGTTCTTTAGCAGCCAGCCAAGCTCTTTGGGAACGAGTACCGGGGGACTTGAGAAGGCGAAAGCGCTGGTCAAGAAAGCGCTCGGGCGTGATGCTGGCGATATGCTAAGCGTTCTCCAGCAGACGTTGGAAAGTCTGCCGTTTGGGTTTTTGCAGAAAGCTGATCCGCAAAACATTCTTTCCTTTATCATCGACGAACACCCGCAAACAATTGCGTTGGTAATCTCGCACGTACCGCCTCAAACGGCTGCGGCGATCTTGCAAGGGATTCCACCTCTAAAGCAGATCGATGTAATCCGAAGAATCGCGGAGATGGGGCAAACTAGCCCAGAAGCGATCGACGAAGTTGAAAAAGCACTCGAACTGCGAATGGCGATGTTCATGAGTCAGTCGTTCCAGAAGGCTGGTGGAGCACCGGCAGTGGCGGAGATTCTCAACGTTTCCGACCGAGCTACCGAACGAGCCGTTTTGGAATCACTCGGCAACGAGAATGCTGAATTGGTTGACGAGATTCGGCGATTGATGTTCGTCTTCGAAGACCTCCAAAAACTGAGTGACAAAGACATTCAGATGGTGCTGAAGAACGTCGAAACTTCGCAATGGGCGATGGCTTTGAAGGGTGCAAGCCAAACATTGCAGGACAAGATTATGAAGAACATGTCGCAGCGTGCGGCCGAAATCCTCAAAGAAGAAATGGGATTCTTGGGCCGTGTGAAACTTGCCGATGTCGAACAGACGCAGCAAAAGATCGTCGACATCGTCCGCAATTTGGAAGACGGCGGCCAGCTCGCCCGACCTGCCAGCGACGGCGAAGAACAGTTTGTGTCGTAAGTGTTTGCAACGTAGCTGTTTAGCGTTTCTGCTTTCATAGTTTTTCCGAGCCTTTGCCCGCGCGGGCTCTACGCAACGGCGGTGACTTAGTATCATGCAACGCATGAATCTATCACCAATGATGAAGCAGTATGAAGAAGCGAAACAGGCCAGCGGCGATGCCCTGCTGTTCTTTCGCATGGGCGATTTCTATGAACTCTTCCACGAAGATGCTCGAGTTGTCGCGCGAGTTTTGGGGCTAACGCTTACGTCTCGCGACAAAGGCGAAAATCCAGTTCCCATGGCAGGCTTTCCACACCATCAGTTGGAAGGTTATATCGGCAAACTAATTCGCGCTGGCTACCGTGTTGCCGTTTGCGAGCAAGTTGAGGATCCGAAGACGGCCAAGGGCATCGTGCGCCGCGAGGTCCAACGGATCGTGTCAGCCGGGACTTTGACCGACGACGCGCTCTTGGATCCTCGCGCGTCCAACCTGCTGTTATCCATCTGCCGCGCTAGCGAAGGAAAGGATCGGGCTCATAACCGCAAATCAGTGGAAGAAGCAGGCTTGGGCATCGCGTGGGTGGAATTATCTACCGGGCGATTCGAAGCCAACACGGTGCGTTTGAGTTCGCTGGAAGACGAACTGGCACGGCTCGACCCAAGCGAAATTGTTTTGAGTGAGAACGACGACGAACTTTTGAAGTTACTGAAAGAGATCGTCGGCACGAACGCGTCCGCTCGTGTGCCTTGTACGGTTAGGCCATCTTGGCATTTTAACCACGAGGAGGCTACGAGTGCACTTTATCGACATTTTGGGGTGAGTAGTCTTGAAGGCATGGGCTGGGAAGAAGGTGACCGGCCAGCAATTCAAGCGGCAGGCGCTGCGATTAGTTACCTTATGGAGACGCAGCGGATCAGCCTCTCGCATATCTCCAACTTAGTGCCTGCCAAGATCAGTCGTTTTCTCGAGATTGACGCTTCCACTCGCCGGTCCTTGGAGCTTACCGGCAGCGCTCGCAACGGTACACGCGCAGGTACCTTGCTGGAATGTTTGGACGACTGTGTGACGGCTAGCGGATCACGACTTTTGGCTCAGTGGATGGCGGCTCCCCTGGTCGACATCGAACAGATCAATATGCGGCTTGACGCCGTGCTTGAATTTTCACGCGACAATCGACTGCGAGAGTCTCTGCGGGATCTACTTAAGGAAAGTTACGATCTCGACCGTCTTGCATCTCGAGTCGCAACTGGACGTTGTGGTCCTCGGGATCTGCAGCAAGTCGCTCGAACTTTGCAAGTCTTGCCGCGTATCAAAGCGTTGCTTGACCTACGCATGGCGCCGCGATTGATGATGCTGAACGACCATGTTGAACTACAAGACAATGTAGCAGAACAATTATCCGCAGCGCTTGTTGATCAATGCCCATTGTTGCTGCGTGAAGGTGGCTTCATCCGCGTTGGCTACGACGGTCGACTTGATGAATTGAAAGATCTTGCTGGCGGAGGAAAGCAGTGGATTGCGCAGTATCAAGCCGAACAGACAAAGGTGACAGGCATTACCTCTTTGAAGGTCGGATACACCAGTGTCTTTGGTTATTACCTTGAAGTCACAAACACGCATCGCGATCGCGTGCCTGCTCACTTTGTACGTAAGCAAACGCTAAAAAATGCCGAGCGATATATCACGGAAGAACTGAAAGAATACGAAGAGAAAATATTGGGGGCCGAGCACAAAGCAAGAGAAGTCGAATACGAACTGTTCGTCGAACTCCGCGAAGCAGTCCACCAGATTATCCCATCTTTGCAAAAGACAGCTCGGGCTCTCGCGGAACTAGATGTGTTATGTGGCTTTGCAGAAGTCGCGAAAAAACGAAATTACGTCAAGCCATTGATGACGGAAGAGCCAATTCTAGAGCTCTTTGAGGCCAGGCACCCGGTTCTCGATTCCATTATGGTGCAAGGAAAGTTCACTCCTAACGATACGCTGTTGGGAAGTGAACACGGACGGATTCACTTGATCACCGGACCTAACATGGCCGGTAAAAGTACGTATATCCGTCAAGTCGCATTGATCACGGTGATGGCTCAAATTGGCTGTTTTGTCCCGGCCGATAAAGCCGTCGTTGGGATCGCCGACCGAGTTTTTGCCAGAGTTGGGGCAAGCGATGAGCTATCTCGCGGCCAAAGTACCTTCATGGTCGAGATGGTTGAAACAGCTCGGATTTTGAATCGCGCGACCAAGCACTCGTTGGTAATTTTGGACGAAGTCGGTCGCGGTACGAGCACGTATGACGGTCTTTCTCTAGCGTGGGCTATCATAGAGCATCTGCATGATGGTAGTGATCCGAGAACACTTTTCGCCACGCACTACCACGAACTGATCGACTTGCAACGATCGCTTCCCGGCGTCCGCAACTTCAATGTCGCAGTGAAAGAATGGGAGGAGAACATCATCTTCTTGCACCGAATTGTTCCAGGCGGCGCAGATCGCAGTTACGGAATCCACGTTGCTCGACTGGCAGGTATTCCAGCCAGTGTCAACGATCGCGCTCGAGATATCCTCGCTCAACTTGAACTTGAGCACTTGCAGAAAGAGGGGCAGTCGAAAGTCATTCCGGCTCGCGAGAAAAAACGCAGCGCCATTCAAATGACTCTGTTTCAGCTTACCGATCATCCAGTCGTCGAAAAATTAAAGCGTATGTCGCTCGATGAAATCGATCCTGCTCAGGCTCTTGAGGTGTTGAAGCAAATCAAAGCTCAAGCAGAACAAGGGTAGTATGCCAGTCACTTGCGAACACGATCTGGCTTACTATCGACTCAGATCAATCGTGGCCGCTGCTTGTACAACGCTTGGTTTGTCTTGAGAGATGTAGTAGTCGCGTCGCGAACTCTTGGGCTCTGTTTGTTCAACTGCAAGTGCTTCACTCGAGATGCTGCGACGAATCGCGTGAGCCGAGGGTTTCGAGACTGGCCGCGTTTCCGAAGTAAACGATGCTGTCTTTACAGTTGGCTTCGCTGGCTTGGATGATGCGTAGCGGTTAACCGTCGAGGTGTCCTTAGCAATTTCCCGGCGTTCTGTCTGGTCGGCAGCTGACGATTCCTGGTTGGTCATTGTGTAACGATTCAGCTGGCGAGTTTTCGTGTTCGGCTTGTATCGTGCATCGTCACGGAAAGGATCTCGCAAATAGTCTTGCGATGGAGTCGCTGGAGGCACATCGACCGACGGAGGCAATGCTGGAACAATCGAATGGTCGTGGGCTTCTGTGGGAGGTTGGAGCAATGAATTCAATTTCGGTGCGGCGCTTTGAGGTGTGGACGGACTGTGGTTGTGAGTTGTCGGTGCGGATGTAAATTGCTCGAAGTAAGCATGCGGATTCTCGCCAGCATCGCATGCGCCGCAGGGCACAAGGTCGGCACATGACGTATCGCTGCAGGAGCACACAGAGGCGCTTCGGCCACCCAGAATTTCGCCGAATGAACGTTCAAAAGAGTCGGTTGCGTGATCCAGCGAATCCATGAATCGTGCGCCTAGGCGAGGCAGGGACAGCGACCGATCACGGCTACCACAACTTCCACTGTCGCAGTTAGACGCAACTGAACCACCGCACGCATCACAAGATCCAGCATGCGTAGCACGTTCCACGCAGTGTTCGCAACTAACTAGGTTTGATGCAAGTGGCACGGCACTTAGCCCCATACCGAGCAATGCCGAACGGAAAAGAGTCAGGCTGGTGGGACGTTTGGTTTCGAGAAGTCGGGCGAAGCGTAACATGCCAACGGCACTCCAATTCCTAAAGCTAAGGTTCGTTGTGTCGTCTATCAAGGAAGTGGATTGCACCTAAGCTGATAGAAAACACGTTTCCACTACCATCCATCGAACCGTCACGATCGTTGCCGACAGATCTTTCCGAATTTGCAGAAAAGCTTCTCCTTCCTGTCTGGATTGCCCAAGTGCCGCATTTTGCCTCATTGATTCGGCCGGTCTGCAAAGTAAAGATGGACGCTGAGCGAGATTTTAAGGTTGAGTACCAGCTTGAAGATCAGATCATCATGACAATCCAACTAGCGTCAGTTACAATCCCATTAGCCGCTCGATGGAATTTGAAACGCGGTTGCAGGCGTGAAAACGTTGTATTTTGTTGGAAATTTTAGACACGTCCAGAAAAGTCCTTAGCCTATGTCGACCGAATCTCGGAAACACGACCCATTCTCCGCCCGCGATACACTTGCATTAAAAGAAGGCACGATCGGCTATTATCGCCTGTCAAAGTTGGAAGAAGCGGGGCTTGGTAAAGTTTCGCAACTGCCTTATTCCATTCGAATTCTTCTTGAATCGGTCCTCCGCAATTGCGATGGATACGTGGTGACCGAAGAGGACGTGAAGAATTTGGCCGCCTGGAATGCAGAAAAGCCTGCATCGCTGGAGATCCCCTTCAAGCCGGCGCGCGTCGTTCTTCAGGATTTTACCGGGGTTCCGTGCGTCGTCGACTTGGCTGCCATGCGTGATGGTATGAAGGCCTTGGGCGGCGATCCCAACAAAATCAATCCACTCATCCCAGTCGATCTCGTAATCGACCACTCGGTTCAGGTCGATTACTTCGGAAGCGAAATGGCGTTGCAAAAAAACGTCGAAGTGGAATTTGAAAGGAACAGCGAACGTTACGAGTTTTTGCGTTGGGGCCAGCAAGCTTTCGACAATTTCCGAGTGGTCCCTCCTAACACGGGGATTGTCCATCAAGTCAACTTGGAATATCTCGCAAGCGCCGTCTTCCAGGGTACCGACGAAACTGGACCTGTCGCTTATCCTGACTCGCTGGTCGGAACCGACTCGCATACAACGATGATCAACGGACTTGGTGTCTTGGGCTGGGGCGTTGGTGGAATCGAAGCCGAGGCGTCCATGTTAGGGCAACCGCTGTACATGCTGATGCCAGAAGTGGTAGGGTTCGAAATCGTCGGAGAGCTTTCGACAACTGCGACGGCGACTGACTTGGTATTGCGCGTGACCGAAGTGTTGCGAAAAGAAGGCGTCGTCGGAAAGTTTGTGGAATTCTTCGGATCCGGCGTCGCCAAAATGACGCTGGCCGATCGCGCGACGATTGCCAACATGGCTCCAGAGTACGGGGCGACCATGGGCTTCTTTCCTATCGACGACGAAACATTGCGTTACTTGCGCCGAACTGGCCGCGACGAATCGTTAGTGGATCTGGTTGAGCGTTATTCCAAAGCTCAGGGGCTGTTCCTTGACGAATCGGCTGCTCACATCAAGTACACCAAACGGATGAAGTTGGACTTGAGCACCATCGAGCCAGCTTTGGCAGGACCGAAACGCCCGCAGGACCGCGTTCCGTTGACGACGGTGAAGAACAGCTTTCAAAAGGCGTTAGTCGCGCCGATTGCCGAACGAGGCTTCGGCTTGCAAAGCGCTCAGTTGGCATCGACGGCTACCGTCGCTGATGGCGATCACCACAGCCAAATTACTCATGGTTCGGTAGTCATCGCGGCGATCACTTCGTGTACCAATACCTCTAATCCATCGGTTATGTTAGGTGCTGGCTTACTTGCGAAAAAAGCAGTCGCTCGGGGCTTGAAAAGCAAGTCTTATGTGAAGACCAGCCTTGCGCCGGGTTCGCGAGTGGTTACCGACTACATGGTCGCCGCTGAGGTTATCGAACCGCTGGAAAAACTAGGCTTTCACGTGGTTGGATACGGGTGCACGACATGTATCGGCAATTCCGGCCCATTACCAGAAGCCGTCGGCAACGCCATTACTGAGGGCAACCTTGTGGCTACCGCGGTACTCAGCGGCAACCGCAACTTTGAAGGTCGCGTAAATCCGCTTACACGGGCAAACTATCTGGCGAGTCCGCCATTGGTAGTCGCATATGCGCTAGCTGGTCGAATCGATATTGATTTCGAAACCGAAGCGATTGGTAACGATCAAGACGGAACGCCTGTTTACTTGCGAGACATTTGGCCGAGCTCAACCGAGATCGCTGCAACTGTCGAAGCTGCTGTTCAGCCAGAAATGTTCCTGAAGCAGTATCAAAGCGCATTTACGGCCAATGCTGCTTGGAATGCGATCCCCGTTTCTGCGGGTGATTCGTATTCGTGGGTATCGGACAGCACCTACATACAACGACCACCGTTTCTTGAAGGTATCGACAAAAACGTTAAGCCAATTGGAGCAATCAAAGGGACTCGCGTGCTTGCCATGTTAGGTGATTCGGTAACAACCGATCACATTTCCCCGGCAGGTTCGATTGCCAAAGACAGCCCCGCCGGCAAGTTCTTGCGAGAACATGGCGTTGAGCCTCGAGAGTTTAACAGCTACGGAGCTCGTCGTGGTAACGACCGAGTCATGGTGCGAGGCACGTTTGCGAACATCCGCATCCGCAATGAATTGACTCCCGGCGTTGAAGGTGGTGTTACGCGATTGCTGCCCAAAGGTGACATTATGCCGATCTACGACGCGGCCATCGCATACCAGGCATCGAACACACCGCTTATTATTTTGGCCGGTGCAGAGTATGGCACTGGATCGTCCCGTGACTGGGCGGCCAAGGGCACTCTTTTGTTAGGCGTAAAGGCTGTCATCGCAGTTTCCTATGAACGTATCCACCGCAGTAATTTGGTTGGTATGGGCATCCTGCCTCTGCAGTTTATGCCTGGCCAATCGGCGAAAACGCTGGGGCTTACCGGAGAAGAAGTCTTCGACATCGAAGGGTTGAACGATTCGCTCGAACCGCGCAGCACCATTACGGTTAAGGCAACGGCAGCCGATGGAAGTGTAAAAACCTTCGAAGCTCTCGTGCGGATCGATACTCCAGTGGAGATCGATTACTATCGAAATGGCGGTATTCTGCCTACCGTTCTACGCAAGCTGGCTGGGTGCTAAACTAAGTACACAGTCGCGGCTCGCTTTGTGGCCGCATTTACTTTAAGCCACGGCTCACTACTCAGTGGGCCGTAGTAGCTTTGAGTGACCATGCATTCTCTGGGTAAGCGGACAAGGCGAAAAAATGAAAAAGCTTGCGATCCTCATGCTGTTGGTCGTGGGTGTCGGTGCACTGGCTTGGGCGTTCTGGCCAAGGCAACAGGGCGTAGTCCTTCCTGACTCCGGCGATAGCTCTGATGTTTCAACGGAAGCAAATAAGCTCGCCGAGTTTGTGCGCGGCGTTTCTCTCTTGGAAAACCTCAAAGCCGATGAAGCACTCGAGATCTTCAACGATCTCTCGCAAGACGAACTGGATGCAGCCGTCATGCAAAACAAAATCATTGCTTTGCTGACAAAGATAGACAATATCAATGGCCGTATCGCTTTGAATGAAACGACTGCCGAGGAGAAGCAGTCGCTGCGCGCCGAGTTTCCGGGCATCTTTGAGCAGCTAGATAAATCGCTTGCTACTGCAATGGAACTGGAGCCTAACAATGTGGAGCTTGCGAGGTTGGCCGTTATGGCGGAAACGAAACGCATCGATCAGCTTCCTAACACGATCGCCGCGTCCATGCGACGAACATTGCTAGACAAAATTCTGAAATATGTAGAACAGTTCCCAGGCGATCCGATTCTCACGGCCAAGCTTATGTTTGTCGTAGAATCTTTGAAGCTTCGCGACGAATCGCTAGAGAAACTCGTTACCGAACCTTTGCAAGTGGCATACGAAGCTAACCCGCGAAACGCGTTTCTCCTGCGGAGCTTGATACTGCGGAAGATCGAACTGAGAGACCCATCGCTGGTGGATTTGGTCGAACCTGCCATTGAAATTGCACGACCCGTCGATTGGTTGATGCGCAGTAGCATGGGTGGTCAAGACATCTCGCAGTCGCTCCGAGAGGCTGCCGCTAAATTTCAAACAGAGCCAGACGAGTTTTTCGAAACCTTTCTTCGTTGGGCCAATACACTGCTTGGGACACCGCGCTATCGTGTCGATTCCAAACGAACCGATGATATAAGCCCGCTGGTAATGGTGCGCATTCAAAACGCCTACGAAAGATTCGCGGTCGACCAAACCCGCGTGACAAAGGATCTCAGTATTTCTGACCTAGAGTCTGATGCAAGGCAAGCGTGGCAGAGCGTGGCCATCATCAACAATCCGGAGACAGTTAAAACTGACGAAATTACTCAACTACAACTGTTTGATTGGAATATAGATCTGCAGCCCGAATTGCTTATGGCCCAAAGTCAAACGGTGCAGCTTTTCGGCATCAATATTGATAATGCGACCAATACCCTGGAAAGCATGCTTGCAGCGATCGATATCGACGCACCGATTAACACTATTGTCCCTGTCGATCTGTTTGAAGTTCAATCGTCGTCCCGACGGCAGATTCATAACATGCCGTTGGGAGATATACGACATTCGACGTTGCGTGATCTGGTTGTCGGAACGTCCGCTGGTATTCGGATTGTCGCTGTTGAAGAGTCAGTCCCGGAAGGATTGCCGCGTCTATCGTTAGTTGACTCGAGCAAAACGGGGCTTCCATTGGAAGGCAACGTAGCGCACGTTACGCCGTTAGACTTCGAAGCTGATGGCGATCTCGATCTCGCTGTGATTGTCGATGGCCAAGTCCGTCTGTTCATGAATCGCGGCGCACGAAATTTCCTGGAAGCGGATTCGACCAGTGACATGCCGCCATCGGATCGCAAAGTATCCGCCATTGCTGCTTGCGACTACGATCATGACGTCGATATCGATATTATGATTTCTTTTGAGGATGGAGTAGGTGTCCTTGAGAACATTCAACATGGTCAATTCGTTTATCGCGATTTGACTGGAGAATGGTCGGTACTTGCAGATGCAAGCAACCTGCAGTTTGCTGACTTTGATGGCAATGTATCGTGGGACTGGGTGGCTACGAAAAAAGATCAGATCTCCGTACTGCGCACGACGACGATTCCTGGCAAAGATGTACTGCCTTCCACGTCGGTAACGATCGATGCTGTTGGCCTAACAAGCGCTTTTGTACGAGATTTCGATCTCGATGCTCGGCAAGATCTGCTGGTTTCGCACCAATCGGGTGTCGATGTTCTTTGGCAGAATTCTACCGACGAATTCGGCTTTCAGAAAAAGACTTCTGTTGTTGACGGGAAGCGAGGACTTGCGACGACGATCGACAATTCCTCTGCCCAGCACGCGGCGACGATCGTCGTGAAGCATCCTGAGACATTGATGCTCTACAAACCAACGCTGGAAATGGACGGGAGTTTTGTTTCAATTCGGATCAAAGGGATCAGTGACAATGGCGGCGGCAACAATAACGAGTATGCGATCGGAGCTATGCTGGAGTTGTTCAGTCCCGATTCATATCAATCGCGAAGCGTTACAGGGCCATCGACGATCTTTGGAGTAGGTGAAAAAGTCAAGCCGTATAGCTTGAGAATAATTTTCCCTAACGGTCTAACCCAGACCGTGCTTGACCCCAAACTGGATGAACAAATTGAAATAAAGCAAGAATTGAAAGGCTCCTGTCCATTCTTGTACGGTTTCGATGGTGAAAAGTGGCAATTGATTACAGACTGCTTATGGAATGCGCCGTTGGGATTGCAGGTAGAACGTGGTAAGGTGCTTCCTGGCCGACGTTGGGAGTATTTGTCGCTTCCTCGGCATCTGATGCAGCCGTACAAGGGAGCATATGAAATTCGACTGACAGAAGAGCTGTGGGAGGCAGCGTATTTTGATCAAGTTGAGTTGCTTGTGTTCGACCACCCCGCAGAATCGTTTGTACTCACGAACGAAAAAGTTGGCCCTGATTCTATTGCCATGCCGGGACTGTGGACGTACGAAAAATCGATAAAGCCTTCCAAAATAGCTGATGCAAAAGGACGCGATTGGACAGAGCAAATGAGGGACTACGACGGGCAAGTCGCGGTTCCATTCGATGAATACATTTGCCAAGGGCTAGTGAACGAGCACTACCTAGAAATCGAACTTCCGCAGACATTCAACGTTAATGGTCTACAACTCGTGCTATCAGGTTGGTTATGCCCAACCGATACCTCGTTGAATATCGGTATCGGCCAGAATCCGCATCTGACTGGGCCAGTTCCGCCAAGTATTGTGGCCGTCGACGATTCGGGCACGGAAGAACTGATAACAGATTTCATGGGATTTCCTGGCGGGAAGCCTAAGACCATCGTCGTTGACTTGTCTGGCAAGATAGCTTCGTCAACGAAGAGTATTCGCATTAAGACTTCGGCAGAACTCTACTGGGATCAAGCGTATTTTATCGAAGGCTCAAATAACTCAATTCAGCAGGCGGTTGCGCTTGAGCTTGATTCCGCAGATTTGCAGTTCCGAGGCTTTTCTGCGTTGATGCCCCGCGAGCGAAATCAACCGCATTGGTACGATTATCAAAATGTGTCCACGCAACCGAAATGGCTTCCCATGTCAGGGCTGTATACGCGCTACGGCAATTGTCGTGAGATCATCGCTCACGACGATGACCATATGGTTGTGATGGGAAGTGGAGACGAATTAGTTGTGCGATTTGCTATGCCTGTGGAACCAGTCAAAGAGGGCTATGTGCGCGATTTCATCTTGCACAACGTCGGCTGGGACAAAGATGCCGATTTGAATACGATTACCGGGCAATCAAGCCTTCCCCTGCCGTTCAAGGCGATGCAGAGTTACCCATCGCCTGCAACACAGCGGGAACAGTTGCTTGAGGTTGAGCGTCTGAATGCAGATACGCTCACTCGTGAACAATCATTTCAGGCGTTTTGGAAAGAGACGCTTCGCGAACTATGAAAGCGGTAACTTGAACGCTGGGGTAGATTTCGCTAGTCAATTGTCGAATCCGTGCCGATTTCGATGTTTGTAGGGATTCATCTCCACCTGCTGCAGTGGAGTTTCGGGGCTTCGTGCTGAAGAAGCTTGTTGATTGCAATAGTGCGAATCATGCTAATAGCAGTTTCGTTGTAGGAGCCCAAAAGGGTTCTCGAACGCTTTATGATTTGTCTGTTTTTGAAGTTACTGTGCCGCACTAAGCACTATGAAGATCGTCTACATTATAACCCGCAGTGATTCTGTCGGCGGAGCTCAACTGCATGTGCGGGATCTTGCGGCTGCGATGGCCCGTCGAGGTCACGAAGTTCACGTGCTGGTCGGTGGAGCGCAGGGCCCTTACTTTCAGCTATTGGAAGATGCGAAACTGCCTTATACGAAAATTTTATCGCTGATCCGACCAGTGCGACCTTGGACTGATTGGAAGTGTATTTCCGATCTGAAAGCAAAAATTAAGGAGTTGCAGCCTGACCTAGTGCATTCACACTCTTCGAAAGCTGGCCTACTTGGCCGTTATGCTGCTTTTAAGTGTGGCGTTCCGAATGTTTTCAGTGCGCATGGCTGGTCGTTTACTGATGGTATTAAGCCAACGGCAGCTTGGGTGTTCGAGAAGTTAGAGCGAGCAGCTTCAAGTTGGGGGAATGTCATACTCTGCGGCAGTGAAAACGATCGGCAAATGGGGCTTCGCAAACGGATCGCTGATCCATCAAAAATCGAAACCATTTGGTATGGCATTCAAAATCTCCCCGAACCCCGATTGGCAGATCCGCAACGATCACCAGTTAACATGGTGATGGTCGCTCGTTTTGAAGAGCAAAAGGATCATCGGACGCTGCTGCATGGCTTAGCCAAAGTGAAAGACCTGGAATGGACGATCGACTTGCTGGGCGACGGTCCGCTTCGTCCATCCATGGAAACGCTTGCGCAAGAGTTGGGAATCGCTGGACGCGTGAAATTTGTAGGAGCCCAGCCAACGACGGAGTTTCTGCTTCGGAGTCAAATCTTTTTACTGATCACCAATTGGGAAGGTTTACCATTAAGTACGCTTGAGGGAATGCGGGCCGGATTGCCATTGATAGGTACCGCGGTAGGCGGGATACCAGAGCAAATTACGGATGGCGTTTCCGGCTACCTTGTTGGCCGCGGAGAAGTTGACGTGCTGGCCGATCGCTTACGTAAGTTATTGACGAACAACGATCTGCGGCAAGAATTCGGCAACGCGGGTAAAGCTCGATTCGATCAAGATTTTCAGTATGAACGGATGCTTGACAGGATTGAGAACGTTTATCAGCGAATAACTAATTAAATTATCGAATTCGATAGGCAGCAAACTCACTAGATTAATCGATGTGCTTTGAGAGTCTCTGCAATACCTATGCTCAAAGGCGTGAAGGAAAACGTGGGAAGCTTAGCAAGTAAGTGCTGTGGATTTAATGCGATCGACCGAATTGCTGCTGAACTTCCGGAAGGAATATACTCGACATCGATTTTTCGATTGAGGATTGATTCGAATTCAGTATGTAGGCTTCGCAGCGATACAGGCACACCAGTGCCCAGATTAAAAGTGTCTGATTGTGTGAGCCTGTTGCACGAGAGCGAAATCAACTCACAAAAGTCTTCGATATAGATATAGTCTCGCTCGGCAGTTCCATCACCGAAGATCTTGATGGGCTTGTCATTCTTGATGGCATCAATCCAATGCGCGATAACACCTTGTCCAGCGCGAGGGCGTTGATCGGGCCCATACGGATTACCGATTCGGAAGATATCAACCGAAAAATGATTCTGTCTGGCCTCGTGAAGAAGCAGTTGTTCGGCCGTAAGCTTAAAGATCGCGTAAGGTGAACGCGGCGACGTTGCTGAATCTTCAGTACGAGGTGCGTTGCTATCGGCATAGATTGTCCCGCCCGACGAAGGGAAAACGATTTTTTTCACTCCATTCCGAGCCGCAGTTTCCATCATGACCATCAACGGCTGGAGTGCTTCCCAGTATTCGGCCGATGGATTAGCAAAAAACATACTTGGATGTGTGGCTGATGCAAAGTGATAGACGACATCAGCATCGCGTATGGCATCAGCTAAGGTCCACGTGTCTCTAAGGTCTCCTATGACGGACTTAACATTAGGTTCAGCCAAAAGGTCGCTGTTGGGTCGACGCCAAAATGCGGTAACGTTGTGTCCGAGTCGAGCCAAATGCCGAGTGGTTGCGCTGCCCAGGAAGCCCCCGGCACCTAGCACCACGATGTGAAGTTTTTCATTGGTGAGTCGCATTCCGCTTTAGCCCTT
The DNA here is from genome assembly GCF_056494165.1 of Njordella aestuarii. Classification (NCBI taxonomy): domain Bacteria; kingdom Pseudomonadati; phylum Planctomycetota; class Planctomycetia; order Pirellulales; family Pirellulaceae; genus Njordella; species Njordella aestuarii. The sequence goes on along the minus strand of NZ_CM151397.1, from coordinate 6,132,044 downwards.
GTGCCTGATCGGTTGCGTCAGAAGGCGATTCAAATAGATTCCATAGTCGCTGTTCTTGTAAACTTCGGCTTGCATGCCAAGCTGATCGAGCGAGATCCAGTTTTGACGATAGGCAATCTCTTCTGGGCACGAGACTTTGAGCCCCGTTCTTTTCTCGATAGTCCCGACAAAGCTACTCGCGTCGTGAAGGCTCTCGTGCGTTCCAGTGTCAAGCCACGCCGTGCCTCGCCCAAAGACTTCGACTTGTAGAGTTCCTTCGTCAAGGTAAATGCGATTCAAGTCAGTGATTTCGACTTCGCCGCGTTTAGACGGTTTGAGCGATTTCGCAAAATCGCATACACGTTGATCGTAGAAGTAGAGACCTGGAACTGCAAAATTTGATTTTGGATTTGTCGGTTTTTCTTCCAGTGAAATTGCTTTTCCGCTATCGTCAAACGAGACAACTCCATACGAAGTAGGATCGCGAACCTCGTACGCGAAAACCATCGCACCAGAGGTAAGGCCTGAGGCGCGGCGCAACAACTGAATCAATCCTTGGCCATAAAAGAGATTGTCCCCCAAGGTCAAACAGCTCGTTTCTCCACCAATAAAATCTTCGCCCAGCGTAAACGCCTGCGCCAGTCCACCTGGGTGCGGTTGAACTTTGTATTGCAGGTTAATTCCCCACTGTGAACCGTCGTGGAGCAACGACTGAAACAACGGCAGATGCTGCGGCGTAGAAATTATTAGTATTTCTCGAATGCCGGCCAGCATCAATGTTGACAGCGGATAGTAAATCATCGGCTTGTCGTAGACCGGAAGCAACTGCTTGCTGATAACGCCTGTAAGCGGCGCGAGTCTACTGCCGCTACCTCCGGCGAGGATGATACCCCTCATTGTAGTTTAATGCCTAACTAAATGGTTGTCCTGATGAAATTGTCTCAGGGAAGTTGTGTGTTGTGTCGTTCCGAAGGCCGTGGCTAACGCGAGGCAGTTGATTCGCCCAATCGTTCCAATTGATAATTGCCATCAAGGATAGCTTGCCACCAATCTTTATTGCTCAGGTACCATTCCACTGTTTTTCGCAGAGATTCTTCAAGCTTGTAGCGTGGTTGCCAATCCAGTTCGTGTTGGATTTTGCTAGAGTCAATTGCGTATCGAAAATCGTGACCGGGCCGATCCTTGACATAACTGATGAGCTCTTCGTGTTTAGCACCATTCTGGCGAGGTCGGAGTCCATCCATGATTTCGCAGACGGCTTTTACCAAGTCAATGTTGCGCACTTCTGTATTGCCGCCAACGTTATACGTTTCCCCCGGAGTTCCTCGCTCCAAAACAGTAACTAGAGCGTTGACATGATCTTCTACATAAAGCCAATCGCGAATGTTCAGCCCTTGACCATATACTGGCAAGGGTTCTTCGGCGAGGCATTTGATAATCATCAGCGGCAGCAGTTTTTCGGGAAACTGATAAGGGCCGTAATTGTTTGAGCAGTTGGTCACAAGCACGGGAAGGCCGTACGTTGTTTTCCAAGCGCGGGCTAGATGATCCGAAGCAGCTTTGGTAGCAGAGTAGGGGGAGTGTGGGTCGTAAGGAGTGTTTTCCGTGAACATGCCGGAATCTCCTAAGGATCCATACACCTCATCGGTAGAAACGTGCAGAAATCGGAACTTGTCGCGATTTTCAGGTTTCAAACTTCGGAAGTGTTGGAGGCTAGCTTCCAATAAGTTGAAGGTGCCCAACACGTTGGTTTGAATAAATTCGGATGGGCCATCAATCGACCGATCAACGTGTGATTCTGCAGCAAGATGCATCACCGCATCCGGCCGGACATTGTGAAAGACTTCTCGCATCAAAGCCGAATCGGCGATATCTGCTTGGATAAACTCGTAGCGTGGAGATCCATCGACATCATGCAGCGATCGCGGATTGCCGGCGTACGTCAGTTTGTCAATGTTTACAACCGAGTAAGGTGTTTGGCTTAACAGAATACGCACGAGGTTGGAGCCAATAAATCCACAACCTCCGGTTACTAGAATCTTCATTTTTGCCTTCCGCTTGGAGCTCAACAGGACACCCGTAATCAAATAATGGGTGCCCACGCGAATACGAATCCAACTATAGTTATTCTAGTGGTCGCATGTACTGGCCGCGGCTTAAACAATTGGCCAATTAGTACGCTCATCCGTTATATTCAGAAGCGTCCGCGTATTCGGTACTGACGGCCGGTTTCGATGTAGTGGTCGGCCGCTCTACGGATCATTGCTATTTCATCCTCCGTGACTTCCCGGACTACTTTGCCGGGTATTCCCATGACCATCGAACGCGGTGGAATTGTTTTGCCTTCGGGAACCAACGCTCCAGCGGCAATAATCGACCATTCGCCGATCGTGGCTGCATTTAGTACGATGGCACCTATTCCAATCAGCACATTATCTGCAACCGTAGCGCCATGGACGATGGCTCGATGCCCGACAGTGACTCGATTTCCGAGCGTGCAGGGAAGGCCAGGATCCGCATGCAAGCAGCAAAGGTCCTGTATATTAGACTCGTTGCCAATTTGAAGCTTGGCCGTATCCCCTCGCAGTACTGCACCGAACAGGATGGTCGAACGGTCTCCCACAGCGACTTCCCCCGTGATTGTCGCAGTTTTCGCAACAAAGACATCTTGGCCGATCAGCTCTGGATGAAATTCGAACGGATCAAGGCTGGCTGAACTAGAATTCTTCATAAGTAATTCGATTGGCGTTGGTGGCTTGGCACGACGACGAAACACGACAATACTAGGTTTTCGCCCAAACTGAGCTTAGCCGGTTATCCAGCTTGATCAAGGTTTGACTTTCTGCAGCGTGCTTTTGAACGGTCGAAGGTTGGCGATACTTTGTTTGTTGTTAAACATTAGAGGTGAATGATGCGATGGGAAGGCCGCGAGGGTAGTGCGAACGTCGAAGATCGGCGCGGAATGCCGGCTGCAGGAGGACTTGCGATCGGCGGCGGTGTGAGCACGATCATCATCTTAGTCCTTGCTATTCTGTTGGGTGCAAACCCGCAGCAGTTATTACAACAAGCAGGTGAGGGGGCTGTCGTTAACCAGCGGCAGCGGCCCAACAACGCGCCCGTTGATCCAGACAAAGACCCGCTTCGACAGTTCGTAGGCGTGGTTCTCAAAGATACCGAAGACGTATGGCATCAACAATTTCGCCAACAGTTACAAAAGCGGTACGTTGAGCCAAAGTTAGTTTTGTTTACTGGGCAAGTTCAGTCTGCTTGTGGCACTGCGGGCTCTTCCGTTGGTCCGTTCTACTGTCCCGGAGACTCGAATGTGTACCTCGATTTGTCATTCTTTAATGAATTAGCAACGCGACATAAGGCGAAGGGCGACCTTGCTATGGCTTATGTTATCGCACACGAAGTTGGACATCATGTGCAGAATCAATTGGGGATTTCGCAGCAAGTTCAAAACCTTCGGGCTCGGGCTCCGAAGGCTCAAGCCAACTTGCTAAGTGTCCGTACTGAGCTTCAGGCAGACTATTTGGCTGGAGTCTTCATACACCACGCACAACAAACCAAAGCCATATTGGAACGCGGAGACTTAGAGGAAGCAATCAATGCTGCACAGCAAATCGGCGACGACAAACTTACGGGCGGTCGTGTTCCCGAACAGCTATTTACGCACGGGACGTCCAAGCAGCGAATGTTCTGGCTGACGGCTGGAATCGAGTCGGGGGACTTGAACCAGATGATGAAACCTTTCGAAATGTCCAAAGCAGAATTGGATGCAACTGGCCAGCAATAGGCATCCGCTTCCGACATTCCTCAGTTTGTACGATTTAAAAGAAAACGGCCTTGAGTAAAGTGTACTCAGGGCCGTGGTTTTGTTGTGATTTCAAATTACTCTAACTATTCGTCAGAATCTTTCTTGTCTTTACTGTCTTTCTTGTCTTTATTGCGATCGTCTTTGCGGAAATCCCACGGAGCGGTTGGTTCCTCTTTTTTCCAGATTCCAAGCTTGCCTTCTTTAGCTTCTATCTGTGCTGCTGCGTATTGATCGCTCTTGCTATATTGTTCGTAATGCCAAGCCCAGCCCTTGCTGATCATTTCTAGGTTAACGTTCTTGTCGTCACCGACGAACACGGTTCCTAGAATGCGTTTGTAGTTGTCACGATTCTCCCACCGAACTTCGACTTCTTTTCCATTCACCAGCTTTTTTAGAAAATCGGTCGACTCTTTACCACCGTCTTGCTTAAACTCCGGTGCGTCAATTCCCTCCAGGTGGATTGTCTCTTCTTCCTTATCGGATTTAACCACAATCGAGTCGCCATCAATAACTCTGGTTACCTTTCCCTTGAGAATATTCGCTTCCTTGTCGGTGTCAGAATTTTCTTCTGCCTGTGACAAGTTTGATTGCACGCAAAAAGCGGCGGCAAGAACGAGAAAGCGTCGAGTGAATGCAAAAAAATTCTTGTGGCTCATGATTTTCCCAGTCTAAAATGAAACTTTACCAACTACACGTCTGAAAAAATGGTCCGTCGACTTCTGCAGTCATCTGCTTTGAAGTGAACTTTCGGCGTGCGATCGTAACTGAAAAGGGGGCGGACACATATTTTCAAACCAGTCCTAAGAGAAATTTAAAGCTACAATGGGAACTGGTGAACTACTAAAACGGTGAAGTTCCCACAAATATTTGAGTCTTTTCCAGGTCGCTCATGGCAAGCTTCGATCGTCCACAACCACAATCGCCTCGTAGGGTCCTATCGCAGGCACAAGACCGCGACTCCCAAGTGCTCCCGGAGTCGATTGCGATGCCTGACGAGAACGTTGAACGATTGCGGAGGACCGAGAAAGTCCCTCTGGAACCTTGGAGTGGGGAAGGGGGACACAAGTCGTGGATCTACAGCACGTTGATTCATACTGCCATCCTAGTCACGCTGGCGCTCGTCTGGCAGCCAGTGGTTCGTGGCACCAATGGAGTAGCTGATCGGCCGATTGGAATAGCTTTAGTACACCATCAGAACGCTGGCGTGCAGTACGAGCTACAAGGCGGCGGTGACCCAAGTGTCTCGGGTGAGTCTCTCGCGGTCGCGATGGAAAATGCCACTAGCGCGTCCAGTTCAAACAATATCGATGCGCAGATTTCGGAAATGTTAGGAAGTCTGAATTCGGCATTGCAAGGTGTCGATGTCTCCGCGGAGGCAACGGGAGCAACAGGCGCATCGGGGATTCAAGGCGAGGGCAGCGGCGGCGACACCCGTGGCGATGCGGCTCAGACCAAGACCTCGTTCATGGGCATCGAAGGGCAAGGCAGCTCCTTTGTATATGTCTTGGATCGATCCGATAGCATGAATGCATATGATGGGACGCCGCTGCAACGAGCTAAGCGTGAACTCGCCGCCTCTATTGAATCGCTTGGTCGCGTCAACCAATTCCAAATCATCTTCTACAGTGAATTTGCCACCCCCTACCGAGGTTCGATTTCAGGCACGGGCGGAATGATCTTCGCCAGTGATGTCGATAAGAGAGCCGCCGGTGAATATGTACAAAAAGTGGAGGCTACGGGTAGCACCGACCATCTCCCAGCTTTAGAGATGGGGCTACAACTGCAACCCAGCGTGCTGTTCTTTCTGACCGACGGTGACGAGCCTGCACTGCGCAGCGATCAGATGGCTCGCGTACGCGATCTAGCGAGTCGTGCGGGCACTACGATCCATACGATCCAGTTTGGTGTTGGTGTACGAAGCGGTGGCGGCGAGTGGATTGCGGATCTTGCAAGTAAGACCGGTGGCAAATATCGCTACATCGACGTCACTCAGTTTGCCAGACAAGACTAACATAACTAAAGTAATCGAACATCGAAGCAAGTTTCCTGCCGACAGTCGTCCACGCGGGCCGATCTGAATTCCAACAAGAGTATCATCGCATGCAATCGGGACTAATGATTCAGAACAACCGAAAGCTTCTTGCACTAACGGTGCTTGGAGTATGTTTTCCAGCGTCTTATGTAACCGCACAAGAAGATAAACCTGTACGGGCAGTGTTGCAGCGACGCACCGATGGGAACGTAGCGTCGGATATCGCTGCTGCTCGCGCGGCTGGACTGCTAGGGAACACTGTAGCCGAGTCAGCAGCTGATACCTCTCCGGAGCCAAAGACTTCTGGACTATCAATCACTGGCGGTCAGGAAAAACCTGATATCGAAGCGCCGAAATACAAAGTTGATAATGGTCAAGTGGACGTGCCCGATGCGGATGATGCCGGCACGACGCAGCCCAGAGTCGGATCCGCTCCAAGCCAGCGATCTGCCACCAACGCGCAAAATTCGGGAGCGATTCCTGCTGGCTATACTATTTTAAACGGTATCGCCTACTCGCCCGAATGCCTCCCGTACACCTACACGGACATTCAATGTGATGAAGTGACGCCAATCAAGTCGAAAGCGGAATCACCGACTGCCAGCGATGACCAATGGTCCGAAGAAGAGTTAGTTAAGAAAGTCGCAAGTATTACCGGTGGAACCCTGCAGATAAGCCAAAAACCACCGTCAATGAATCGACAAAACGAGCGGCTAACGCGTCTCCGCCCCGTGGGGCGTCTTGCCTCACTGCAGTCGGACTCTGAGGCAAGTGCAACACCTTCGTTGCCCTTGAATGCTCCAGAGCAATCGAGTGTACAGCCGGCGGCGTTTCAAGATGCTTCGAGTATCCCAAGTTTGAGTTCAGGTGGTGCTTTCGCGCCGCCCCCATCGTCACCAAGCACATTGTCAGCTCCACCTAGTTTTGGTAGCCCAACAACTGCAGATGTACTTCCGAACTCTTCACCCTCTATCCCCAATAGCAGTCTACCGAACTCGAATGTCGTTCCATTTAGTAGTTCGACGCCATCGAGCACATACGATTCGGTGCCTACTTATCAAAGGACTGCGCCGGTTGTGAGTGGGGCACCGTTTGTGTCTGAAGGGCCCTGCCAATTCGATGCCTCCTACATGGTGGCTCCCGTTTCCTATTCGTACGCCGCTGATCCTTGCAATACAGGCTACGCGCCAATGAGTCAACCGGGACCATTAGTTCCAGTTGGAAGTTACGGCGCTGTTCCAGGCTTTACTGCGCCGGCTACGATCACGCCCGGTCAAGCGCCGCAGCTGTATTCTTCCAACAATAGCGGATTTCGGCCGCTGTTCGGATTTGCGCATCAAGAGCGGTACAATGTTAACATTGGGCGGGGAGTATTCGGCCAGCCCAAGGCGTACGTTCAAGGTCAGTATATACGCAACTTGCTACGTTACATTTTCCCTTAGAGGCTAACAAAAAACTGGAGTTTGAAAAAAGGATTTATAGATTATCAAAGATGCGAAAAGTAATGACGGCAGCGGCGAGTTTTGCCCAAGCATCAATCATGATTGCATCTCGATCATAGCGAAAGCGAAGCCGTCTTAATCCCTTGAACCACGAAATGGTTCGTTCCACGACCCATCGCACTTTGCCTAAATGGCTGCCATGTTTCTCGCGACGCCTTCGAATCTTGGGTTCAATACCTATCCACTCCAGAAGCTTTCGTCCCGAATTATCGTCGTATCCTGCATCGGCGATGACTTGCTTGGGATGCGTTAGTGGGCGTCCCCTTCGACCACCAATCTGCGGAAATTCGACGACAGTTTTGACGAGTTCTTTCACGTCAGGCACATTAGCACCGACCACTCGAACCGCGAGAGGAACTCCGTTAGCGTCCACCATCAAAGTGTGCTTAGTCCCCGGTTTTGCACGGTCGGTCGGATTGGGACCACTCTTGGCCCCGCCTCCAAAAGCTCGCGTCAGAGTCGAATCGATGATCGCTACTTCGTGATGCAACCGCTTCGCTGCATTGAGCTTATTGAGAATCTTCTTATGGATACGCTCCCAAATTCCCGTGGACTGCCAAAGGCGCAAACGCGATCGAGCGGTCTCACCGCAACATCCCATCTCCAACGGGACATCTGCCCAGCGGCAGCCGGTCGTCAGCACATGCCAAATTACCCGCACTACCACCTCATGCTCGATCGGTCGTCGACCACCATCACTGGTAGATTCTGGCAACGGCGGCAGTTCAGCTAAAATGAATCTCAGTAAATCGTCCGGTATAATATTCTTAGCCATGATATTCTCCTTGAATTCATGGCTGGCGCAAACCCTGTGCCAAACGAACGTTAGGCAAGTTTTTTGTTAGCCTCTTAGACTTTTGCGGCTTCGATCAAGAGCGTTTCTGCTCGCGTTGGTCGATGAACCGATTCGCTTTGCCATCGGTTCTAGGAAGCGAGCCATCTTCGCAGTCCTTGACTTCAATTCTCAAGCCAAGTTGAATTGCAAACTGGTCTTCAATGCGATGGGGTTCATGCCTGGCGTCTTCAACCTCCACAACCAAATGATCCATCTCACCGCGTTTGGTGGCAATGATACGAAACTCGGAAACGGAATCAAATTCACGTAGAATCGCTTCGATGCTGCTTGGAAACACGTTAACGCCGCGGATAATCAGCATATCGTCAGCACGGCCGAGAATACCGCCCACAAGCCTGACAAAATTGCAGCGATGCGCAGGAGCTAGAATAGGCGTCACGATATCTCCTGTGCGAAATCGCAATGCCGGTGCTCCTGCGCGACCAAGTGACGTAAGGACTAGTTCATACAACTGAGGAGCGCTGTCGTTTGGGAGCATCTCGACGTTTACGCTAGCTTCAATCGGCAAGAACTCGGCGATAAACTCCGATTCGATAACCCAAAGATCGCGTCCGCCCGGAGTTCCGCATCCCCAAGGCCCGACTTCAGTTGCCCCGGCATGATCAACAACGGTAGCATCCCACACCGCTTGGATTCGCGAGCGAACGGTTGGAATGGATCCCCCCGGTTCCCCTGCGACAATGATCGTCCGAATTCCCATGCGGCGAGGATCGATACCAGATCGCAACGCTTCTTCGGCTAGGTGGAGTGCGTACGTCGGCGTACAACAGAGGACGCTGGAGCCCGATGCTTTCAACAAATCCAACCGAGCCGCCGTGGTTAAACCACCCCCTGGGACAACTTTCAAACCGCGTTGTACGGCGGCTTCAAAGGCGCTCCAAAAACCGATAAATGGGCCAAACGAAAAGGCCATGAAAATCGTATCGCGCAGAGTCACCTGGGCCGCGTCCCAAACATATTGCCACGTATCCAACCACCACTGCCAGTCGTCCGTTGTGTCCAAGACAATCATTGGCCTTCCACGCGTGCCACTGGTTCGATGCAAGCGGTTATAGACACTTCGCTCAAAGGTGTGGTGGGCCGCAAAATCAGTCTTGGAATCCCCTTGGACCGCTTTCTTGTCAAGCAAAGGAAGTTGGGACCAGTCTTCCAAGGACTCAATCTTCAGCTCTTTGCATCCATACAACTCCTGGTAGAACGCATTTTTAGGCATAACCTCGGCAAGCAACTTTTGTAGCCTCTCAAGCTGGTATGCCTGCAGTCGTTCACGGCTGAACATGCGAAGGTTCGTACGGTTTGCCAAGTCCCGCGCGAAAGAATTTGTCTTGTCAGATTTAATGCGGAACGCCCTTTCAGAATGTGCAAAATACTAGATCGAATATCAATGGTGGAAGGTTTTGCAGCACTTCTATCACACTGCGACATGGTGGATGAAACTAGGTTGAACTATCAACACTGTGGAATCCATTCTTCGCTAGGCTGACAGGTATACTAAAACATCGTTTCAACTTAAAAATAGAACAGCCCTAGGTTACATTGAACGTATCGTCGTGTGTGCGTTCTCGACAAATCGCAGACTCCATGCAGTTCGACTACCCGCCAACAATACAATGCGAAGTCCGAAGATACTGCGTTAAACCCCAAATCCGACAAAGAGTATCAGTCCAGATCATGAAGAAATGCGTTTTAGACATCGGTAACTGTGGACCAGACCATAACGCGCTACGTTCGATGCTGCAATCTAACTTCGATGCGGAGGTGCTGCAGGCCGATGCCAAAGCGGATGCGATCGAGATCCTTCAGAGTAAGCACGTCAACCTAATCCTGGTCAACCGAAAATTGGATGTGGATTATACGGACGGCATTGACGTTTTGACCGCGATTAAGGCGGATGCTCGCTTTTCTGAAATACCTGCCATGCTGGTGACAAATATGGACGATTACCAGCAAGATGCAGTACAAAAGGGGGCAGAATATGGCTTTGGAAAACTGGCTCTTCGCAACCCAGAAACTCAGGAACGATTGCGAAAATTCCTAGCCTAATTGGCCGTCTGAATCTATGGGGAAAGGTTCGACCGCTGTATCGGCGTTCCGGAAGCTACTGCAATGTTTTCTCGCTAGCGATTGGTGGCTTCCAAGTCAGCCCGGTTTTCGCACCAGTCATAGGCGTCGAAGAGTGATTCTCGCAAATTTTCCCCGCGATTTTCGCAAGAATTTCGCCATGTTGGGCTGTTGAGAAGTTCAGCTGTCTTGAGCTTCGTATGCGCCAGCAAATGTTCCACTACGAGCTGGTCGGTATTCTCAGAGCGTCTTGTTCGATAAAGCTCTTGGTAGCCTCGCGGCGCCGACTCATGCGTGCTAATCACGACTTTCGAACTCCGGTCAAAACTAAAGAATCGTAGTTTGAATCGACTTGCCCAACGAAGCTGTTCGTAGCCATCGACAATCAGTATGCGGTTGCACTTCTTGCTCTTTGCTGATTTGGGAAGCTTACCAATACTGCGGCACTCTGTGTTCAACTGCCGTAAATGACAGTCGACTCCATTGTCCAGTAGGCTGAGATGGAGGTGATGAAGCAGCGTTGATTTTCCTGTTCCATGCGGGCCTACGACGCAGAAATTCCGTGATGGCGAATCGAGCATCGTAGCGACCAAATCGTCGAGCGCGAGAATTTTTTCCCCACCGATGGAGCTGGACGAGCCGTCTAACGCGAAAAAATATTTGATTGCGCCGGGGCGAATAAAACGGCTGCTGAAGGGATTAGGCCGACTCATACGCGACGAATAAAATGGGAAGCATAGCTTCGCACGTTCTTGCCGTTCAAGACATGAAACATACGCAACTGTTGAATCGTGGCGTCACTAAATTTGCTCATCGGAAGATGAACTAGTCGCTTACCAAAACGTTTGGCGGTCTTTCTCCATGAAAGCGTAATCGCTGTCGAAGATAACACAACAACATGTCGCGACTGAGAATTAAGGCATGCTCCGGCGATTAGTCGCTGCTCGAGCGTATCACAAAAATCAAGTCGGTCGTCTTGCCAAATGTCTTCGATATACCGTGGTGGATAAAGAAACATTGCGCCACCATATGTTGATAAAGCGACTCCCGGCCCCAGCATCTCCTCTCGGAAATTGGTTGCGTAGAACGCCAAGGTTGACTCTTCTTGATGTTCGGCAAACCAAGTCGATCTCCAAGGATACCGGCGTGGGTCGGCCGGGACATCAAACAGCATCACGCACGCGTCGAGCTTGCCAATCGAGGGTGGAATGCGCTTCACGTAGATGTCCGCGTCATACCAGTGCCGAAGCGTTTCACGAATATCGATTCCATCCATAATCGATGTGCTGAACTTTTCGCTTTGTGCCAAATCAGAGGATATCGCTGTTTGTGCTCTTTCGATGAGGCGTGTTCGGAACGATTCAATTGCCTTGTCTTCAGGCGGCCATGAACATTGCGAAAAAGGATTCCATTGCATGGCCCATTTCGTTGATTCGATCTTCTTTGGCTTGGGATTTAAGTCGATGGTACGCCATTGAAGGTCGGGGCTGTCCAAGCGATTAATTCCTTTGCACAGCTCACCATCTGGCATCTCTATATTAGAAACGCCATAACGAACGGTTGGGATGTTGCGGTATTCAAAGAAGGAGTATTGCTTGGCAGCTTCGATTACGTGAATCGCATATTGATCGCCGACGATCTGTTTGCATGCAACCAGGATGGTATAGAAATCAGGGCTTAAGCGACGGTCAAGCAACGTTAAATTGCGAATGTATTGGATGCACTGGTTCAGCATCAACGGAGGAATTTTGCGTGCACGGTCTCGAAGATCAGCTTTATAGGTTTGTCTGGCCGTGATCAGTAAGTGTTTTAAGTAATCGATCGATGCCGATTCTACATCCGTATCGCCCCTTAGACGAAACTGTTCGTGAATGCTGGTGGCAAACGGAAGCTCGGCAAGAAAAAACAAAAGCGTCTGCTCGTCGACCTGCGCTGTAAAAGCGGGTTCCGTTTCCTCGAACCCGTCGGGCGAAACCGCGCGGATATTCTCTTGATATGTGCGACGTAGCCATGGCCACATCGCCATTGGGCACAGGCAAACAATTTCGCTGTAATCTATCTCAGCCCGATGGATCTGAGACGCTAGAAAGGCAACTCGCTCGGATTGATGTCGACTCGCAAGTGGCGGAATTGCAGGCAGCATCGCAGCCGCAAACGTCTCCAGCTCACAATGCCTCAACGCATAGGCATCTGAAGTGACCGATGTGCAAGGAGTGAAATGTAGCGAAGGAGAATCGATGAAGCGAATAGGAATGTGCTCGCCTATCGCGAATCGAATGGCGGCGATTACTGCTTGGCATGGATCGATCGGCACGTAGAACGCTCGGCGAGCGTCGTCATCAGCGTATGCTTCACTGTCGTCTTCATGCCAATTGGATCCGTCTTCACGAGCCAACCACTGCTTTTCTTCGACTTGGATGACCGCCGACACATTGGGTAGATCTGCCACCGCGGCAAGTACCTGCTCGCGAAAAGATTCTGGAAGCGGTATCAAGAGACAATCGCACCGCGTATTCAGCAGCCAGCGTTCCATGGCCCGCGCATAAGACCCGTCGCTGTTTACAACAGGTACCAGACGAGTTCGGTTGCTCAAGCAAAAGGGATCACTAGGTCGATTGGACATGAATTTTCCCTCGAGCGCACAAAAAACGTGGAAGGCATCGCTTCCACGTTTTCTATTATCTAGCAATGACAGTTACGATCAAGACGATTAGGACTCATTCGGATTTTGCGAAACATCGGAAGTGTCCTGGGCCTCTTCAGGTGATGCCGAGGCTTCCATGTCTTCGTCTGAAGAGCTTTCTGCAACCAACTCTTGCAGTCGGTTCTCCGTGGCCGGGGAATCATCCATCACATCTGCTTCTGGTTCTGGATTGATGTCTTCCAACCGTAGGGTCGGCGCGTTTTCCAGCAACGGGAAGCTATCCTGCATCGCCGCGGTTCCTCGATTAACCAGTTCTTCCAAAGCTTCACGGCGATAGCTAACTTCGGAGTCCTGGAACACACGGAAACCGGTTCCGGCAGGGATTAAGTGACCGAGAATCACGTTTTCTTTCAAACCCACCAAACGGTCAACTTTGCCTGCCAGTGCAGCTTCAGTCAGAACCTTAGTGGTTTCTTGGAAGCTGGCTGCCGAGATAAAGCTGTTGCTCTGAACCGACGCCTTGGTAATACCAAGCAACTGAACAGACGCGGTCGCTGGCTTAGGCTTCTTGCCTTTTGCAGGCTTGCCTCCGAGTGCTTCGATCTGGCTATTCGATTGTTCGACGGCTTCCTTCGGAACGATTGCTCCGAGCGAAAATTCACTATCACCTGGATCGGTGATCTTGAGCGACTTGCCTAGTTCATCATTAACGCGACGAAGTTCGAATCGGTCGACAACAAGTCCAGACAAGAGGCTTGTATCGCCAGGATTTTCGATCTTAATCTTTCGAAGCATTCGCGCGATAATCGTCTCGACGTGCTTGTCGTTGATTTCTACACGCTGGCTGCGATAGACCTGTTGAACTTCGTGCAGCAGGTATTGCTGAACAGCTTCTTCGCCACTAACGCGAAGGATGTCGTGAGGCACCAAAGGGCCTTCGATCATCGCTTGTCCAGCCTTGACGATGTCGCCTGAGTGGACAAGGAAGCGTTTCCCTGGCGGAACCAAGTGTTCTACTTCTTTACCGCTTTCGCTCTTGACGATAATCGCTCGCTTACCGCGTTTCTTTTCCTTCGAAATTTCAACGATACCGTCCAACTCGGCGACAACCGCTGGCTCTTTTGGTTTTCGTGCTTCAAAGATTTCTGTAATCCGCGGCAGACCTCCCGTAATATCGCTAACACCGGTTGCTTCACGAGGCATTTCCGCCACTTCCGTACCGGCCGAGACCATCTTGCCTTCTGCGATAATAACAACCGCTTTTTCCGGCAAGAAGTAGACATCCAACGGCTTACCGTCTTTGTCTTCGACGACGATTTGCGGGTGGAAGTTACCGCGATGGTCGATGATCACACGTCGAAGGTTTCCGCTTGGATCCTTTTCCATGCGCATCGTTTCGCCTTCGATCACGTCGTCGTAGCGAACCTTACCGCTGACTTCTGCAAGGATCGGAATCTTGTGCGGATTCCATTCGCAAAGAACTTGTCCCTTTTCAACTTCTTGGCCTTCCTTGACGGCAAGACGTGCACCCGTTGGGACGTCATATTTCTCAAGTTCACGGCCTTTGTTATCCAAGACCAAGATCTCACTGTTTCGCGTCAGAACGATATCGAAGCCTTCTTCGTTTCGCACGACGCGCATACGTGTCAGACCGATGATACCACCACGCTTACACTTGATGTCGGACTCTTCTACACCACCGGTCGCCACGCCACCGATATGGAATGTACGCATCGTTAACTGAGTACCAGGCTCACCGATGCTTTGTGCAGCGATGATACCAACAGCCATGCCCTCTTCGACCATGGAACCGGTACTCATGTCCATACCATAGCAACAGCGGCATACGCCTAACGGAGCATCGCAGGTCATCGGAGAACGAACTTGGATTTTCTCCAAGCCCATCTCTTCAATCTTACGGGCTGCTTCTCGAGTGATCATATCGTTTTCGCGAACTATCACTTCTTCCGTAACCAAGTTCACGATGTTTTGACGGCTCACGCGACCGATAATTGCATCAGCCAAGCGGACTTCCACCTTCTCACCGCGGTAAATGATTCCCTTCGTAATACCTTGCGTTGTACTGCAGTCGTGCATCGTGACAACCACGTTCTGCGCAACGTCTGCAAGCTTACGAGTCAGGTAACCGGAGTCAGCCGTCTTGAGTGCGGTATCGGCCAAACCTTTACGAGCACCGTGCGTCGAACTGAAGTACTCCAATACCGACAGACCTTCGCGGAAGTTAGCTTTGATCGGAGTATCGATGATTTCACCAGTCGGTTTCGCCATCAGACCACGCATGCCAGCCAACTGGCTGATCTGTGCGATACCACCGCGAGCACCGGAGGACGCCATCAAGAACACAGGGTTAACATACCACGTGCCTCGGTGCGTATCATGCTCCATGGCCGCGAGCATGTCTTTCGTGATCAATTCGCGAGTGTTTGTCCACGTATCAATTACCTGGTTGTAACGCTCTTGGCCAGTGATAAGACCTTTATCGTAGTTCTTCTTGTAGTTCATCACCTTCTTGTCAGCTTCGGCGATGTGCTTGGTCTTCGAATCGGGAGTGATCAAGTCGTCGGTACCGAACGACAAACCGCTGCGCGTCGATTCACGGAAGCCCAATTGGTTCATGTCGTCAAGCAATCGAATCGTTGCGCGTCGACCTAAGTTCTGGTAGCAGTCGCTAATAACGGTAGCCAAGTCACCGCTCTTGAGCGTCAGGTTGTAATAATCCATACCTGGAGCCAGGATCGAATTGAACAAAATCCGGCCGTATGTTGTTTGTACAACCGCGCCGAACTTGCCTGAGCCATCTTCCGTCTTCAACCGGCGATGTGCTGGTAAACGAACCTTAATCCGTGCATGCAGCTCGATGATGCCTTGGCTATGCGCAAAGTCAGCTTCCTGCGTCGTGGCAAAGATCATTCCTTCGCCCTTGCAGTCCGCTTTCTCAACGGTGATATAGTTGCAACCCATGACCGTGTCCTGGGAAGGCGACATAATCGGCTTACCATTTGACGGAGCGAAAATATTGTGCGTGCTCATCATCAGCGTGTGAGCTTCAACTTGAGCTTCAATCGACAAAGGCAAGTGTACTGCCATTTGGTCGCCGTCGAAGTCCGCGTTAAATCCCTTACAAACCAGTGGATGCAAGTGAATTGCGTTGCCTTCCACCAAAATCGGCTCGAACGCCTGGATACCCATGCGGTGCAGGGTAGGGGCTCGGTTGAGCAATACTGGATGGTTGCGGATTACTTGTTCAAGAATATCCCAAACTTCTTCGTCCTTGCGCTCAAGCATCTTCTTCGCAGACTTAATCGTATCGGCGTGACCGAGTTCCTTCAGCTTGCGAATAATGAACGGCTGATAAAGCTCCAAAGCAATCTTCTTTGGCAAACCGCATTGGTGAAGCTTCAGCCGAGGGCCTACCACGATGACGCTACGTGCCGAATAGTCGACGCGTTTTCCAAGTAGGTTTTCGCGGAACCGACCTTGCTTGCCCTTGATCATGTCAGTCAAGCTCTTAAGTGGGCGAGAGCTGGAACCTAACACGGGTCGCTTGCAGCGGTTGTTATCGAACAATGCATCAACTGACTGTTGCAACATTCGCTTTTCGTTGCGAATAATAACTTCAGGTGCATTCAAGTCGACAAGCTTGCGCAAGCGGTTGTTTCTGTTGATAATACGACGATAAAGATCGTTCAAATCGCTGGTCGCGAAGTTACCGCTATCGAGCAATACCAGCGGACGCAAGTCAGGCGGAATAACCGGGATGACTTCGAGAACCATCCATTCAGGTCGGTTATCGCTGTCGCGAATCGATTCAACAAGCTTGAGACGGTTGATCAGATCTTTCTTGCGTTGCTTGCTGTTCGTCTCCGACATTTCGATTCGCAACTGCTCGGAGAGCGAAACGAGGTCGAGGTTCATCAGCAATTTGCGAACAGCTTCTGCACCCATTTCGGCTTCGAACGCGTCTTCGCCATATTCTGCCTTAGCCGCTCGATACTCTTCATCCGTCAGCAATTGCTGGACTTGCAGTGGGGTCGTACCGGCGTTCGTAACCACATAGTCTTGGAAATAGATGATCTTCTCAAGGCTAGTGGTCTTCATTTCCAAGAGGTTACCAAGACGGCTTGGCATTGCCTTGAAGAACCAAATGTGGACAACCGGAGCCGCAAGCTCAATGTGTCCCATTCGTTTACGGCGAACGCGACTGTGTGTGACTTTAACGCCGCAACGATCGCAGATCATGCCCTTGTACTTCATGCCGCGATACTTACCGCACGCGCATTCCCAGTCCTTCTCTGGACCAAAAATCCGTTCGCAAAACAAACCGTCTTTTTCGGGACGATAGGTTCGGTAGTTAATCGTTTCTGGCTTCTTTACTTCGCCAAAGCTCCAAGAGCGAATGTCTTGAGGACGAGCGAGCGAAATCTTGACCGAGGTGTAGTCATTAACGCGGTCGTAAGTGTTTTCCGCAGTGGCCATGAGTTTTCCCTGTCGATGTAATGAGTTCTATTGAGGATGTTGAGTAAAACGAAGTGCGATTGAAAAACTAGAGAGCTCTCTTCTCCAATCGCATGTTCAACGCAAGACCTCGGATTTCGTTCGTGAGAACATCGAAGCTAGCTGGCGTACCTGCTTCCAGGGTGTTCTCTCCCTTGACCATCGATTCATAAATCTTGGTCCGTCCTTCTACGTCATCACTCTTCACAGTGAGCAGTTCTTGCAGAATGTAAGCCGCACCGTACGCTTCCAGTGCCCAAACTTCCATTTCCCCGAATCGCTGGCCACCAAATCGCGCCTTACCACCCAACGGTTGTTGTGTGATCAGCGAGTAAGGACCAGTGCTTCGAGCATGCACTTTGTCATCAACCAAGTGGTGAAGCTTGAGCATGTAGATGTAACCAACAGTCGTCTCTTGATCCATCGGAGCTCCGGTGCGCCCGTCGGTTAGACGAATCTTTCCGTGACGAGGCAAGCCAGCAGCTTCCAAAGCATCGTTAATGTCGTCTTCGGTTGCTCCGTCGAACACAGGCGTAATCGCTTGGAAGCCACTATTGGCACCAGCCCAGCCCAAGTGCGTCTCGAGAATCTGACCGACGTTCATACGCGAAGGAACGCCCAACGGATTCAAAAGAATCTGCAGTGGAGTACCATCTGGCAAGAAAGGCATGTCTTCAACCGG
Organism: Njordella aestuarii; assembly: GCF_056494165.1. Lineage (NCBI taxonomy): Bacteria > Pseudomonadati > Planctomycetota > Planctomycetia > Pirellulales > Pirellulaceae > Njordella > Njordella aestuarii. Next base: position 6,113,956 of record NZ_CM151397.1, on the reverse strand, counting down.
TAGCACCTTCGAGATAACCCCTTTGTTACCGTGACGTCCTGCCATCTTGTCACCAACGCTGATTACTCGCTTGGTCGCAATGTACACGCGAACCATTTGCAAGACACCGCTTCGCAGCTCGTCGCCGCGTTTCATGCTATTAACATTTCGATCGCGAATGTCTAAAGCACTTTCCACTGCAGGCCAGTATTGCTTATGCACCGACTTGACTTCGGAATGTAACGCAGCGTCGATTCGATTCAACAAGCGAGACAAGTTGAAGGTCTGTGCTTTTTCGGCTAGGAACTTCGGATCATGCCCGCCGGTTAACGGAGTGCCATCTTCGTCCGTAAGCTTGCCACCAATCACTTGTTGCAATGCATCAGCTAAAGCTGAAAACGCTTGAGCAATACTTTCATTGCCTTCAGTTTCCAGCTTCTTCAAGTCACGCTCGAATTCACGTCGCTCTTCCTCAGACAGACTCATCCGGCGGGAAAATTTCTGAGTGTCGATGACAATACCTTCGACGCCCGAACTCACTTCCAGTGAATCGTTCTTAACATCTTCACCCGCCCGTCCGAAAATCGCATGAAGAAGCTTCTCTTCTGGCGTTAGCTCTGTTTTGCTCTTTGGCGAAACTTTACCGACCAGAATGTCGCCTGGATGAACGTAAGTACCGATGCGGACAATGCCGCTCTCATCCAAGTTTCGTAATGCCTTTTCACTAACGTTCGGAATGTCCCGAGTGAACTCTTCGCGACCAAGCTTGGTTTCGCGAATTTCGACATCGAACTCTTCAATATGAATCGAAGTGTATGTGTCGTTCTTGACGAGCTCTTCGCTAAGGATAATTGCATCTTCGTAGTTGAAGCCGTCGAACGACATAAATCCAACCAGTACGTTGCGACCCAGTGCCAATTCACCTTGGAACGTTGAGGCCCCGTCCGCAATAATTTGGCCCTTTTCCACTTTGTCGTTTAGCTTGACAATTGGCTTCTGATTGAGGCATGTGCGTTCATTCAAGCCTTGGTATTTCTTCAGCTCGTAAATGTCGGACCCAACTTCGATGCGGGTTGCATCGACATAAGTCACCTTGCCAGCTCGCTTGGCGCGAACCACCATCGAACTATTTTCCGCGACGACTTTCTCCATACCCGTACCTACAATCGGCGGCTCAGCAACCAGCAACGGCACAGCTTGGCGTTGCATGTTAGAGCCCATCAACGCGCGGTTAGCATCGTCATGCTCGAGGAACGGAATCAAACCAGCCGATACACCAATCATCTGGCTGGGCGCAATGTCCATATATTGAACTTGACCCGGCAGCACGATTTCGAAATCGCTGCGGTGACGAGCGATAAGACCTGGGCCCTGCACGAGAGCCGAATCTTTAACTTCGGTATCCGCCGGAGCGATGTAGGAGTCCGCTTCTTCATCGGCTCGCAACCAAACGACTTCGTCAGTAACGATTCCCTCGGCGACTTTGCGATAAGGCGTGATCAAGAAACCATACTCGTCGATTCCTGCGTAAATCGACAACGAACTGATAAGACCGATGTTCGTACCTTCAGGCGTCTCGATAGGGCAGATACGACCGTAGTGCGAAATGTGAACGTCGCGGACTTCAAAGCCAGCACGTTTTCTATTTAGTCCGCCTGGTCCTAACGCCGACAAACGTCGTTCGTGCGTTAGCTGCGAGAGCGGATTGGTCTGGTCGACGACCTGCGAAAGCTCACCCCGACCAAAGAAGTAATCGATTGCCGCCGAGATGCTCTTGGGGTTCACCAGAGAGCGTGGCGTCATGTCCTCGACTTCCTTCATCCCCATGCGTTCTTGCACCGTACGACGCAGTTTCAAGAACCCCTTACGCAGTTCTTCACATGCGAGTTCGTCGATTGTTCGCAGGCGACGATTGCCAAGGTGGTCAATGTCATCAAACTCTGCCGAACTGTCCTGATCAAATAGATCCGTCAAATACTTGACCGAGGCAACCAAGTCATCGGCTCGCAAAGTCATTACGTCTTCAGGAACGTTCAAACCCAACTTGCGATTGATGCGAAAGCGTCCTACACGTCCCAAACGATAACGCGAATCGTCGTAGAACTTCTCATGGAAAAGCGTGCGAGCCTTTTCCAGTTGTGGCGGATTGCCAGGACGAAGCCGCTGATAGATTCTCAAGAGCGCTTCTTCATGGCTGCTTGTGTTATCTTCCGCCAGCGAATTCAAGATGTACGAGTTCCGAGGGGCCGGCATGACTTCGATCGACTTCACACCAGAGGTGCAAAGAGTTTCAGCCATGTTGGCCGAAATCTTCTGGCCAGCTTCAATCAAAATCTCGCCTGCACGGTCGCTGCTGGAAGGATAGACAACATCGTCCACCGCGATTTTACCTTCGATTGCAGGCACGCTCGCTTTGCCAGAAATCTTCTCGACCGACGTTGGATAGAACGTCTTCAGAAGCTGCGCGTCAGTGCTGTACTCAGGGCTCATTGCTCGCAAGAGCGTAAACACTGAGAACTTACCGCTTTGGTCGATACGAACCGACAAGCTATCCTTCTTGGTCACGTTGATCTCGATCCACGAGCCACGTTCTGGAATGATTCGGCAGCTAGGCGCCTTGCGGTCACTCGTGCCTTCAGTCTCTTCTACAAAGTCAACGCCCGGCGACCGGTGCAACTGGCTCACCACGACGCGTTCCGCACCATTGATGATGAACTCACCACCGCCCAACATGACGGGGATATCGCCCAAATACACTTCTTCCTCAAGTGGCTGTTCGCGATTGATGCGGAGCCAAACCTTAAGCGGTTTGCCAAAGGTCAGACGCAGCTGACGGCACTCTTGAGGCGTATAACGAGGTTTGCCGAGCTCGTAACGCAAGTACTCTAGCGTCACGCTCTTGTCGTAGCTCTCGATCGGGAAGATCTCTTGAAAGACCGATTCCAGACCTTCGTCCTTACGCTTGTCCGACGGCGTGTCTTCCTGCAAAAACGCTTCATAAGAAGCAGTCTGAAGGGTTGTCAAATTCGGTATCGAAAACGCAGTCTGAGTACTACCGAATCTTCGTACAATTGTTGGTTCAAGCCGACGCTTTGAAGTTGTCGCCATAGACGGGAGTCACTCCGCAAAAGTATTGGGGTCAGAAACTGCTATGAAATGCAAGTCGCAAATCGCGAGAAAACCAGCTGCACTATTCTGAATAGGCAGCCGAAAACAATGGGTTGCCGATTACTATCGAAACCCATGCGAATGCAGGTGCGCATCGGCGCAAAGATTGCCATTGCGTGCACGAAGAGAAAAGTTTGCGATCCAGCCAAGCCACAGTCCACGGCAAGAGTGTAACGTAACAAAATACATCTCGTAAACCGGAAAACCGGCTCGAGACGAAATTATTTTCCTCTTTTGAATGTCAACGCTAGCGTTGTGGCGTGACATATGCACTACAGATCCGTCCGCAGTGGCATAGTGGAATCTATCAACAAACGAGCTTCGAACACCGTTTTACCAAGCAATTCATGCCTGAAACCGGTGCGCTGATAGCTACAGGATACCGTCATAAACGCTCGCCGCTATCGACCAGCATTCACAGGTATCACTTTCGTTATTGAAATGGCAAGGCAAATTTGACGGTCCGACGAACTGCAGATTTGAGCAAGCTTGGCCCCAGAAAGCACCCAATACGTGCACCAGGAACTGCGGCGTTTGAATCCTAGGAATGCGACCACGAGACGCCATTTCATCAATGGCGCGGGCAGGTTGCAAAACCAAGCTCATTCAATTCATGACGCCATGGCCTGACTTTTGTTGAAAGCCAGTCGAGCACAGCCGTCTAATCGCGACACATCACAAGGCACTTACTTCAGTTCTACCGAACCGCCAGCGCCTTCAAGTTCCTTCTTGACCTTCTCAGCGTCTTCCTTGGAAACGCCTTCCTTGATCTTGGCAGGAACCGCTTCAACCAACTTCTTGGCGTCCATCAGAGAAGCGCCGGTTAGGTTCTTCACAACCTTAACAACGTCAAGCTTCTTATCGCCAAAGCTGGTCAAGATGACGTCGAACTCAGTTTGTTCGACGGCTGCGGCAGCACCGCCACCAGCGTCCGCAGGTGCAGCCATCATGACAGCTCCGCCAGCAGCAGCTTCAATTCCATGGACTTCCTTGAGGTAGTCGCTCAATTCTTTTGCTTGCTTCAGGGTCAAGCCAACAATTTGCTCGCCAAGATTTTTGATGTCGTCAGCGAAAGTGGTTGCAGATTCAGACATAGTTCAAAATACCTTAAAAGTGAAAAACAGACAGTTCCTAGTTTAATGCCGCCCATGAAGAGCAGCGCACGTGTACAAAAATGAATTTAGCTTGCTTCGGTTTCGGCTGCAGTTTCAGCATCGCCACCATCGGCAATCTTGTCGATCTGGCCAGCAATCTTGCTGCCCGGACCCTTAAGCTGCCCAGCGAGCATGCGTCCTGGTCCAAGGATTTGACCGACCAACATGGAGATTTGCTCTCCCCGGCTTGGCCACTTGCTAATGGCCAATACCTGTTCGCCCGTCAAGCCTTCGCCGTCCATGACGCCGCCCTTGACTTCGAATCGCTTGAATTTGCCCGACTTGCTGATCGCAGCCATTTCACGAGCCAGCGACACAAAGTCTTCAGCTCCAAAAATGATTGCAACGCTTCCCGACAAATTATCGAACGCAGGGCGAAGAGAAGTGCCTTCGGTTGCACGCGCCGCTAAGGTTCGCTTAACAACCAAAACGTTCATGCCCTTTTCGCGAAGTGACTTACGGAACTCATAAGAGTCATTCCCGCCAATCCCAACGACGTCAGCAACGACTGCATCGCTCACGCCTTCAAGGCGATTCGCGATATCGCGGCTTACAAAGCCTTTGACTAATTTACTCATACTTTTCAGACCTTATTCTCAGTAGCCCGATTCTTCGCGAATCGTTTAGCACGTTACTCGAACACTGGGACTCATTGTGGCACAGATCGCAATCGACTTGATGTAAGTGCCTTTCACAGCATTTGGCTTGATCGACTGAATGTGTCCCACCAAATGGCTAATGTTCTCGATAAGCTTCGTTGCATCAAAGCTCATTTTCCCGACGACCGCATGAAGGTTGCCCCCCTTGTCGTTCCGGAACTCGACTTTACCAGCGCGGTACTCTTTGACGACTCGTCCGACATCCGCCGTAACCGTTCCAGCACGAGGCGAAGGCATCAATCCGCGAGGACCAAGCACCTTACCGAGCGGACCAACAAGTCCCATCATGTCTGGAGTCGCAATGCAGACGTCGAAATCAAGCCAGCCTTCCTTGATTCGCTTGGCCAAATCGTCCGATCCTACAGCGTCGGCACCAGCTTCTTCAGCCACTTTTGCCAAATCGCCTTTGGCGAACACGACCACACGTTGAACCTTGCCGATCCCATGAGGCAATACAATTGACCCACGAACAAGCTGGTCGGCTTGAGCAGGATCGATCCCCAAGTTCATGTGCAGTTCAACCGTTTGATCGAATTTCCGCGGTGGAAATTGCTTCAACGTGTCGACAGCTTTGTCAAGCGGCAGGACCGTCTTTGATGACGTCTTGCTGCTCATAACCTTCATTGCTTTTGTTTGCTTCGCCATAAGTTTAGCCCTCTACAACCTCGATGCCCATGGAACGTGCCGTGCCAAGAATCATGCGGCGAGCATGCTCAAGATCGCGGGCATTAAGGTCAGCCATTTTCTTTGTGCAGATTTCATCAACCTGCGCATTGGTGACACGACCAACTTTAGTTTTGTGCGGTTCGCCAGAACCACTCTTGATTCCCGCTGCAATCTTCAATAGTGCTGCAGCAGGTGGGCTCTTGGTGATGAATTCGAACGAACGATCCGAGTAAACCGTAACCACGACGGGGATCGGAGTTCCCGCAAACTCGCGAGTGCGTTCATTGAACTGGGATACGAATTGACCCAAGTTCACGCCGTATTTACCAAGCGAAGTACCGACAGGAGGGGCTGGCGTTGCCTGGCCTCCGGGTACCTGAAATTTCGCTTGTCCTGTAACCTGCTTTGCCATCGAATTGCCTTTTCAAGTGCGTGTGCAACGACAAAAAAGCCGCTGCTGACGATGAATGTTCTATCGCGCTGTAACGTTTTATCTACGAAAAATGAAATGTAAGTGTCGGCTTCGCTTGCGGAAGGGCCAGCAATCGTGTCGAGGACAACGCACTGCCAACAGTTTGAACCCTAAATCGATTCAATCTGCCAGTGGTCTAACTCAACAGGAGTACTGCGGCCAAAGATACTGATGATTACGGTCACTCGACCATTGGCTTCGTCAATTCGATCGACGTCACCTTCGAGATTTTGGAAGTTGCCTTCCTTCACTCGAACACGATCCCCTCGCTTGAAAGGTATCGAAGTCTTGAGTCCCGTCTCATCGTCTTCTGGAGGATGAACAAGCCGAATTATTCGTTCGACTTCATCATCATTCATCGGAGTCGGCTTGCCTGCAGCGCCGGTGAAATCGCCAATGCCCGGGACTTCCCGAACAAGGAACCAAGAGTCATCACTGACCGACATGCGGATCATGAGATAGCCCGGATAAAGCTTACGCTTTACGACTTTGCGCTTGCCGGTTCGTGTGTACTCAACGACATCTTCGGTTGGAACCAGGATCTCGTCAAAGCTTTCCGAAATGCCCGATAGCGCAATGCGTTTCCGCAGCGCTTCAGCAATGGAATCTTCGCGATTGAAAGCAACCTTCAGGATATACCAACGCAGGGGCTCTGCTGGCCTATCATCAGGTGACTGATCCAAAATGTCGTTCACGTAAATCGAACCCTTCGCGCCAGTACCGACGACTTTCAACAAGAACTCACATCAGTAGACTCCGCATTACAAGAATGCGGCAACAGTATGTTCGCCCGTTGCGAAAATCTCCTGGCGGTATCCCTTTACAATCGACTTCGTTGCCAATGCGTTAATAGCTAAGCAACAAAAGCAGAACTGCGAGGAATCGCCGTTAGGAAATGTTTAAAAATTGGAATATTGCTGTCCATACCAAATCGTATGCAAACAACAACATCGCCATGAAAAAGATCACGAATATAACAACCGACGACGCTTTGACAAGTTCAGAACGCGTCGGCCACGAAACTTTATGCATCTCGGCTTCAACCGAGATCAGGAAATCTGCAAACTTAGGCCAATTGACCACTCGATAACCAAACCACATCCCGGCTGCAAGCAGCAGGACTGGCAAGCCGCGACGAAGCGCTACCGCCGCATTTTCAGACACACCATCAAAGGAGATGTCCTGTAGCACGGATTCATACAGACGCCAAGAACCCAGCGCAACCGCAGCCCAAATCGCCAAGCAGGTTACCTGCCGGACAATACGCCCTTGATTACGCTTGTATATGTCGCCTAAGAACAAAGCACTTAGCAAAGTGCGTTCTGACGTCGCATTATCGCTCGCCATTGCGATCTAATTCTCCAGAGCCAAATTTCGGTACAACCGGAATCAGCCCTTCACAAAATGTGTTCAACTCGAGTCATAATCACAAAGTCACCCGAATAGCAGGGGCGGCAGGAATCGAACCCGCAACCCCCGGTTTTGGAAACCGGTGCTCTGCCAATTGAGCTACACCCCTGGGTGGCTTAGTTCTTGCATACAAGCTGCAAGTTAGCCAGAAGCGATGCATTCTTAAAATGCATCGCTTCTAAATCTCTTGGCGACGGGCGTGTTAAGTCCGTCACGTTAATCTAGAGCGGTTCTGGCAACCGCTTCCAATACTACTCAATGATCTTGGTTACAACGCCGGAACCGACCGTCTTGCCACCTTCGCGGATAGCAAAACGAACGCCGTCATCGATAGCCACAGTCTTGTGCAATTCGACTTCCACGCTGACGTTGTCGCCAGGCATGCACATTTCAGCACCAACCAAGTTAGCACTGCCGGTTACGTCGGTGGTGCGGAAGTAGAACTGAGGGCGATAGCCACTGAAGAACGGAGTGTGACGTCCGCCTTCATCCTTGCTCAAGCAATAAACTTCAGCATGGAACTTCTTGTGAGGAGTGATTGAGCCTGGCTTAGCCAATACTTGGCCACGCTCAAGGTCTTCACGCTTCACGCCACGCAGCAAGCAACCGACGTTATCGCCAGCTTTGCCTTCCTTCATTTCCTTGCGGAATTGCTCAACGCCAGTGACAGTCGTCTTGACCTTGCCTTCATGCAAGCCAATGATCTCAACTTCTTCACCAACCTTGATGACGCCACGCTCGATACGACCAGTAGCAACCGTTCCACGACCTTCGATGCTGAAGACGTCTTCAATTGCCATCAAGAACGGCTTGTCTTCTTCACGCTCTGGTTGAGGAATGAAGCTATCGATAGCATCAATCAAATCCGAGATGCACTTGGAAGCAGCTGGATCCTTTGGGTTTTCGTAAGCAAGCTTGGCGTTTCCGCGGACGATTGGAGTGTCATCGCCAGGGAAATCGTACTTGTTCAACAGTTCACGAATTTCAAGTTCAACTAGTTCCAACAACTCTTCGTCGTCAACCAAATCGCACTTGTTAAGGAATACCACGATCGCTGGCACGTCTACTTGGCGAGCCAAAAGAACGTGTTCCTTCGTTTGAGGCATAGGGCCGTCGGCAGCACTGACCACAAGGATCGCGCCGTCCATCTGAGCAGCACCGGTAATCATGTTCTTGATGAAGTCGGCGTGGCCTGGGCAGTCGATGTGAGCATAGTGTCGGTTCTCCGACTCATACTCAACGTGCGAAGCTGCGATTGTCACTGTCTTGGTCTCATCGCGAACGGTACCGCCTTTAGCGATATCCGCATACGACTTGGCCTGAGCTAGCCCCTTGGCAGCTTGGACAGCGAGCAGTGCACCCGTGGTGGTTGTCTTGCCGTGGTCAATGTGACCAATTGTGCCCACGTTACAGTGCGGTTTTTTACGTTCAAATACCTCTTTGGCCATTGTGCTAATTACCTAAAAACAAACCAAAAAAATGCCGTGAGGTTCGTTACCCACGCGCGTCAACAACGAAACACATCGTTGCGCCATTTTGCATGCGCCTTGCGACGCACTAGAGCAACGAAACCCAACTCAACCACCGACAGCGAGAGCTGCTGATGGGACTTGAACCCATGACCTCTTCCTTACCAAGGAAGTGCTCTACCAACTGAGCTACAGCAGCCTACATCTATCGAATCAGAGCGGGTGAAGGGAATCGAACCCTCGTATTCAGCTTGGAAGGCTGCTGCTCTACCATTGAGCTACACCCGCAACGTCTTATTCTCACAGTGTGCCTCTACAGACACACCACTCTGCAAATGGGTACGGTTAATACCCAGTCATCTAATACTTTTTCATTTTCAATGGAAGGTGTAGGATTCGAACCTACGTAGCCGAAGCAACGGATTTACAGTCCGTCCCCTTTAACCACTCGGGCAACCTTCCTGGAAACTTTTGGCTCCCTGCATCCAACCGTACGCAAGAGCCAGCGAAGGGATTCGAACCCCCGACCGGCTGATTACAAATCAGCTGCTCTACCAACTGAGCTACGCTGGCGAAACGTCGCCTGTCGACAAAACTGGCTTTCCAATACTATGGACCAGTCGATGGGCATGCGATGTGTTGTCCGCAGAGAGTGCAAAAGTGTACTGGCCTCTCGTAAAGTCGCAAGACGGATTTGGAGGCCATTTTAACCTTTGCAGTGATTTTTTCAGCATCGCCCGAGCCCTCCCGACCCTCGTTTAAGCCAGAAAAAAGCTAGCTCAGGTGGTGGTCTCGATGCGATCAACCGCGAAAATTCGCACGCGTTGGGTTCATGCGCCCCCTCTCTAAAACACCCGGGATTTCACGGAAATAGATCAGAAAAGCGGCATTGTCAATGGGTGGAGGGCTTTATCCAATGAACTTGCCCAGCCAAAAGAGACGGCAGTGGCCGTGTAACTTTAGCGTACCAACGGGAATGTAGAGCTTCCATGCTTCTATGAAAGTCGCTATTGGGCAAAAGGCAAATTGCGACATTTTTAAGTCCACTGCCCTCATGCTTTTGTTGTATCCGCCGTGTCGGTCGAGTCAGAATAATCTGGCAAACGCGTCTAGATCCTGTTCCCCTCGGCGTCAAAGAAGGCCTCGCTCCGCGCCGCCGGCGACGTTTGCCAAGCGGATGAAGGAACTCGGCCACACACAATCGCAATTGTTGCCGCTTCTTACAAATTATCTCGTAGACCTAACTTATTGACCATGAAGATAGCGACCAGAATTCTTATTGCTGAAGGGATACTGTTAATAGCAAGCGCAGTCGTTTCGCTATTACTGGTGATTGCATCTATTCTATTTCCACTTCCAACGTTAAAGCTTTTCGCCGACTACTCAATTAATGTACCAATCGTCCTAGCGCTGATCTGGAGCACTCTTCTTATCATCTTAATGGTTTCTGCAGCGCTGTCTCGAGCATCTCAGGATTGACAGATTTTCTATAGTAGGAACTCAGCGTGCTTAGATGCTGACCGATGCCAATTCGCGTGTTACGCTCTTTGGTTTCGATGCGTTGGGTCGACAAGTTTCGCGGACGCTGCCGCTTGGCCAATCCGAAACGATGTCCTATGACGATCGCGGGCGTGTCATCTTGTCCGTTTCCTTCGAAGGCGTTTATAGGCGGACCGTGTACGACGATTCTAGTGTCGGCGGGGGCCGAGTCACCAAAGAAGAAATCTTTGCCAACGCAACCGACTACAACGCCTTCAAAAATGGCGGAGCGTTTAATGGCAACCTGGCCGCTGGAGTGAAATGGGAACGCGTCGTCTATCGTTACGATGCCTTTGGCCGCAACGTTAGCACTCAGCACATTTACGCATCCGGTGCGACGACCGGCAATCCGACCACAACGGTCACGACCGATACTTGGTCAACCGCGTTCGATGCGCAAGGGCGGCTCACGCAAGAATCCTCTCCGACCGGTGTCATCGGTTACGAATACGATCCGCTCAATCGCAAGACACGAACCTGGGCTGGCAATGTCGGAGCTACTGTTTCGACGGCACGCAGCGATATCACCTACACCTACGATGCGTTGGGACGCCTAGCGACGGTCAACACTGTCAAACGCGATGGTGCGATCGTCGATTCCAACGGAGCCGGCGCGGGCACTCCACCGGAATCGACTCTCTATCATTACGATCTACTCGGTCGCGCTGACTATGTAGAAATGCCCAATGCAGTTGTCGAAGATTACACGTTCGATAGCCTGGATCGTCTGAGCAGTATTAAACATTACGTTTCCGATGGAAACAACGCCGTCTTGACCGACAACGTTCTGAAGGACAGTTTCAACTACACGTATCGGGCGGACAGCAAACGCACGGCAGCGTCCGAGACGATTAACACCACAACGGTCCGAACCAATAGTTTTACTTGGAACTACGATGCGGCAGGGCGATTGATCTCGGAAGCTCTTGATAGCAACGACAACTCGATCGATCAGACCAAAAGCTACGTTTACGACCTGGCTGGCAATCGATTGAAGAAGACCGTCGATAAGCCATCGACGGGTTATGTCGATCAAGTCTTTGCCTACGGCTTTGACTTCAACGACCGCATGCAAAGTGAAACGCTGGACAACGGCTCCAATGGAGTTGGCGTCGATCAAACGACCAGCTTTTCTTGGAACGTAACGCAGCAAGCGAGCAAGATCGTCGCGATTCCAACCGTGTCGACGGTGACGCAAACGATGAGCTACAACTTGTTGGGCAAGGTCGCTTCGATCGTGACGGAAACGAAGAACGGCAGCAATGTTGTTACGGGCCGCACCAAAGTCGATTATCGTTACGCCAGCAGCGGTGTTCGATTTATATCGCTCGATTGGAACGATGCGAATCTCGATGGTACTTTTGCGGCAGGCGAACAAACTGGCAGCATCGAATACTTGATTGATTCGATGAACATGACGGGTTATGCCCAGACGATTCTGGAGACGACCAAGAACGCCGCAGGCCAAGCGACCAAGCGCATCTCGTATACGTTTGGCACCGATGAGATCACACAGACTTCGTCAACGTTGAATCCAACGACCGGTGCCATAACCGCTTCAACCACGAATACGTTCGGTCACGATGGCATTACAAATGTTCGGGTGTTGTTTGGAGCATCAGCAGCGATCACGCAAGCCTACACGTACACGGCGTTTGGCGAGCTGCTATCGATCTTGAATACGGCTGGAACGAAGCTCACTGCACCAGCCACCGGCAACTACGAATCGTTGGCGCAGACGAACAAGCTCGCCGACGGCGAAGCCTTCGACAACCGTACAGGGAACTACAACCTGCGTGCAAGAGATTACAACGCTCGCCAAGCGAACTTCCTCACGCTCGATCCATTCGCCGGTAACCCAAACGATCCATTCAGCTTTAACAAGTACGGATTCGTGCACGGCGACCCTGTGCAATGGATGGACCCGAGCGGGCTCAGTTTCACAACTGCTGCTTATGATCAAAGAGTTGTTGCCATTGGCATGCCGATTATCAACGGCCTCCGAGCTTTAGGCGGTCAGTATTTTGCCGTGCAGAATACCCTTGCTGCTATCGCGAGTTCGCCGTTTACTTTGCCGTTCTCGCTTACTGCGGCAGGTGCACTTAGCTCAACAACGTTATGGTTGATTATTTCTACGGCTGGCACCGCTGTGTCGTTAGAACTTATTGCATCGGCAATTGTCACCGGGGCCGCCGAGCAAGCCAGGGATGCGACACGAGCTGAAGTTATAGCCTGGACTGAAGCAAGAGCCATCGGTTTGGCGAAATCCTTAGAGGAAACGCTTCGAAGACTTAAACTTCCAAAAACGGCAGTTTTCTTCGACTTGGAATTCTTGTGGCCTGCGGTGTACGATTTGGATCGAAAACACCTTACCGTTTTCCCAACTGACACGCTTCTCAACTATTTTAAGCGTAGCGAAAAAGATTCTGACGCACTACGCAGACAGATTAAAGCTGATTTAGCAGCGACAGGACAGTTTGCAGGCCCGGGCGAAGAAATGCACGAATTTCCTTTTAACAAAACGATGCAAGCTTCTCGTTTTCATTCTTCTGCTTCCTATGTAAGCGGCGTCGAAAACTTTGAACAGGGATTGGCCTTCAACGCGATGAGACGCGTAGCGGGCCTCAAATCAGGTGATCCGTTTTTTGTCTTTCAAATCCCGAAGAAATTTGCGATGGATCCGACAGGGGCAAGCGACACGCAACATTTTATTATGCCAAACATGTTTTTTGGATTCCCTGACAACGGCATAGCCTAGGTAAATTGAAAATGAATACGAGCGAACACCGCAACGATGTCGTCAAAATTGGAAAATCTGGTACTCCGGTATTTAAGTTTAAAATGGTTCAATCTCAAGAACCAATTTTGAAACCGATCACAAAGTTTGGCGGTAGTCCAAATTGGATTGATGAACCAACATGGCCAGTCAGTCGTTCAACAAATCGACCAATGACTTTCGTTGGACAAATACTCCTAGAGAAATGTATTTTCCCCGATTTGGATGAAAAAATGCTCTATCTCTTTGTGACTACGGAGATCGATTTTTGGGAAGTATCTGATCCTGCCAATGGCGAAAGCGCGGTGATCATTCAACCGGGTTGTGACGTCGTGGCAGTCGGCACTTTAGCAATAAGTAGTGGTCCGGCAATACGAAGCACGTTTATTTCACGAATCGAAGCTGAGTTTAGCGTCAACGGCACACTTTCCGACGATATGCCAGGACCAGTTTCCGAAGAAGAGTATCTGAACCTTGGTAAATACTGCTATCTTGGCGGCTTGCAAGTGTTAGGTCTGCCGGAGGGCGACATTGAAATTCCAGATGGTTGGCGGATAGCGCTTTACATGAACGGAACGGCATTCGACGTCGAAGTTCCAGGGTATGGTCCCACCGTCTACGTCATCGTAAACACAGACGTTACACAAGCCGAAATCCGCATATTAAACTGCTAATCGTTTTATACGTCAGTATACTCGGAGTTGCCAAGTACGAGCCGGAATTGAAGCGGTACACGTACACGGCGTTTGGCGAGCTGCTCTCGATCTTGAATACGGCTGGAACGAAGCTCACTGCACCAGCCACCGGCAACTACGAATCGTTGGCGCAGACGAACAAGCTCGCCGACGGCGAAGCCTTCGACAACCGTACAGGGAACTACAACCTGCGTGCAAGAGATTACAACGCTCGCCAAGCGAACTTCCTCACGCTCGATCCATTCGCCGGTAACCCCAACGATCCATTCAGCTTTAATAAGTACGGATTCGTGCACGGCGACCCTGTGCAAGGCGTGGATCCGAGTGGGCTTTTCATGCTCGACGATTTAAGTCGTAGAGGGATTGTCGCGCATCTTGCTTTTTCCCTTTACTGCGAGTTTGTACGGCCATGGATCTTCCAAGCGGGTGGCACGCTAGGGGCAATTCTCGGATTGGTCGAATCCGCGTTACTAAAACCTGATCTCGTAGATGACGTCAGCAAGGATTATTTCGAACTAAAACCATCCTCCCATGCCAATCCCCTAAATGCACACCTTACCTCGAAAGACAACACCCAAATGACGGCATATGATAGCGTATTGCAACCGTTGGGATTCACACGCGGTGATTCTGCGAGTTTGGTAAATCCACTTGGGGGAAACCCAGGTGGGATAGTCTATGTGCCTGGAGAAGGCTGGTCGCTGCTGTGGCTAACGGTAGCCCCAAATCCGCTTCCTGGAGGATACGATGGAAAAGGTTTCATCCATTATACGTTCAGAAATGTTAGTAAGTTGTGGAACGAACGTGATGTATTTGAACCTTCCCCGTTTGATGTTCCCATGTTTGTCTACGAACCGGTTATTCAGGGCGAGAGAGTACGAATTAACACTTTTGACCCAATCTATGCGCCGCTAGTACAATATCAATATGATCGTCAACTCATGACAAATCTGGCAGGCGGCCTCAGTCTTCTTGCGATAGGAGCGAATGCACCGCAAATCCTTACTGGCGTCGAATTTGCGATGATTAGAATTGGAGCGTTGTTGGGTGTCCACAAAGTTGCGGGCTGGGTTTGATTTCGTAATCGTTATGCACAAGAAGGAAATGCTCGTATGCATTTAAACTCGATCAAATGGACTTTAGTACCTTGTATTTCAATCGAGACGGAAGATGGAACACGTTTCGATGTGAGTGAATTTTTCATCTCGGATTATATCAATATCGGATTAGTACAGCAAATATTTACAGACAACAGTTACCTCACTTCCGCAGAACGAGAAAGTGAATTCGACACCTATCTAAAAAACGAGACGTCGGTTGCGTTATTGCGGAAAGGACGTGAAATCTCTTCGGTTCCGGCGAGTTTCTTGAGCCCAAATGACATAAAACACTTTGTTGAATTAATAGATTTTGATTTACCAAGCGAGGAGCAATGGCTAGCAGCGTCGATTCAGTCGATGCGTAAGACTGATCGTACAGAACCGTTATATGAAAAACTTACAACAACATTAAACATTAAGTTTGACTGCGCCGAGTTTGTGAGATTTGGGAGCGAAATCATAATCCGCCATCTGCCCAGGTACAAAATCGCTCCTGGCTGGCAGAATTATACAAACCGTTCATTCTGTGAGATAAATTATTATGATGCAGCGGTGTTTTTTCGGTTAACAAAGCCAGCTTAATGCGTGTCCCGAAATTGACGTGTGCATAAAAAAATGGCTATGAAACCGTTGCTTAAAAAATCTCATAACGGAATACGGAGTCATAGCGATGGAACGCAATTATCCCTGCGACCTTACCGAAAATCACTGGCAGTTGTTTTATCCTCTTCTGGCACCCAAGTCGCCTATCAACGTGGCTTTGATGCAGGCAAGAAGATTGCTGGCCGTAATCGACATCTGATAGTCGATACACTTGGACATTTCATCGCAGTTTGTATTCATGCTGCGAGGGTTCAAGACCAAGAAGTAGCGAAGTCGGTTTTGCGAAAATCGCGAGCAAAGGTGAAGAAACCATTGGTTATCTTCAGCGATAGCGCCTATGATCGCATCAACTTGCCAAAATGGACAAAACGAAAATGCCGTTTTATGTTGCAAACGGTCTTGCGTCCAATTGAGAGTAAGGGTTTTGCGATCCATCCCAAGCGTTGGATCGTCGAGAGAACATTTGCGTGGATCAATCGCTGCCGTCGACTTAGCAAAGATTACAAAAGGCATCCGGACTCATGCAAAGCCATGATTGAAAACACGATGATTGTACTGATGTTGAAGAGGCTAGAAAACCTACAAAACTAAATTCGGGACACGCTCTTACGGTGAGTGATGCTTCGTTTCCTATGCACTATGTAAGGTTTGAATGAAATATTATGGGTAACTTTTATACAAGTCTGGTTGCTTTTGATGCAAATATTCTCGATGTCATTGACACTTTGCAAAGGGTACCTTTACATCATGGTTTTTTATACTTTGAAGAGTACAAACGCCACTTGTATATTTTTGACGCTACGTTCCCTTATCTTGATCGCAAATCTAGAGACCATTTCGAATCGCAAATCTCTACGTCAAAAGTTGCTGCGCTAGTTGCTATTGAGAATTGCGATGATGACAGTCTCAACATACGAATGTATTGGAATGGTCGCAGCGCCGGCAACTATTGTTCAAACGACCGGATAGATGTCGGTCGATTCTCCGCCGAATTGTGCAGAATCGCAAAATCCGATGCTAATAGTAAAGTGCTCGCTAACGTTCTTGAAAGCGATTTTGCTTTTGAATTCCAACGGCACCAAGAGATTGCTAAACTACTTGGAATTAATCTTGTTGTCTCATTTTCAAATTATGCTGATATGCAGTCCAATCTAGACACACTTGATCAAAAGAGAATTTTTCTCTATAGCGGAAGTGAAACGTCCGACGCGTCAAAACATACTGGATAATTCGGGGCAATCGCACAACGAATGTTCATTTCTTGCCTCCATTAGATGCGAATCTACCACCCTGTGCAAAAACCAAGTTCAAGTCGAAAGTGGTCGTTTAGTAGAGTTGAGCCATGAAAGAACCAACATGGAGGGATCTCGAAGAAAGCAGTCGATGCTACAGGTCACTGTATCTGGTGGAAAATCTGCAGCGACAGCGCAGACGATCGGCAAAAGCGATTGTCAGTCGCTGAAGGAAAAGCAACGCTCAAAGTAACTCGATTAAGCCGCTGTTCGGCTAGGCAGTCTCCAAAATAGTCGTTAATGGCTTTTGAGCAATCGTTGTCGATACTCAAAAGGTCTAACTCCTTGGTGCACATCTCTCAACTAGTTTGCGTGTGAGACGAGTTCGATAAAAGTCTACGAACTCGTTTCATACTGAATGAACGATCGAACGGGTCTCGAACTCGCTTAACCTATTGCAGCTCTTGGCTTTAGAAAGATTCTAAAAGAGTGTGTTGTTACATAGAGGGTTGCGCCCGGGGAGGTGGGTGGCTAGATTTGTAAACATTGTTGAAAATTGTTACATTCATGGGCTGTCCACCCTTAACCTTACTTGTGAAATCGCATTATGTCCGTCGCGTTTCCGTCGACACAGTGGTCTTTGGTCCGAAAACTTGCCGACCCACAAACTCGCGAGGATGCCTTTCAAACGCTTTGCAAAAAGTATTGGGGGCCTGTGTATGCTTTTCTTTGCCGACGCTATCAGAGTGCTGATGCAGAGGATATCACTCAAGAGTTTTTCTATATTGTAATGCGGCAAGATTTGTTCGAGCGCGCAGATTCTGCAGAGGGCAAGCTTCGCTCTTGGTTGCTCAAGTCGCTCGATTACTGCCTTGCCAATCGAGCGCGTTCGCTTAACTCTGTGAAGCGAGGTGGCCGCATTACGATCTGCGGTCTCGAGGATGTGGGTTTGCGTACTGAGTTGCAGGGAATCGCCGCTGCAGCACCAACACCCATCGACGCTTTTGACAAGGCCTGGTTGACCAGCCTGTTGCACAACACTGTCAAGTCACTTGCAAAGCAGTATCACGATGCCGGAAAACAGCAGCTCTTTGAATCGCTTCTGCCTTGGCTTATCTGTGATGACGATAACGCAAACCAGTCTGAGGCAGCCGCAAAGTGCGGAGTAAGCATCCCTCATTTTCGAGTCCACTTGCATCGACTTCGCAAACGATATTCTCAAGAATTGCGAAGTCAGATCCTCGATACCTTAGATGACGAAGAAGAATTTGAAGACGAAGTCAAACGACTCTTTCAAATTTCGAAAAATTCAATCTAATCTGAAAATAACAAAAATTGGTTTGTCGACTTTCAACACGTATCGTGAGGGGGCAAGTGTGTTACACGTGTTCCCCGTTTGCCCGGACTTCGAACTGGAAGTAGCTACGGCGTTTGACCTAGCTACGCTCGCCAGAGCATGGTGATTCTTGAGAGTTTCCATGTTCTGGCGAACGCAGCTACCTATTTAGAAGCAAAGTCTAGTCTTCGTGCCTGTCGAAAATCTCCGGGCCCAAGCTAGAATAGAGGAACATTTTCGATGTCGACGCTGGAGACTTGTAGAAACTGTCGAGCCCCAGCCGTATCGGGTATGCATTACTGTTCCGCATGCCTCTTGATTCCGGTCTCTCTCGGGCCGATTGTGCCAAGCGACCAATCGGTCACGTTTCAACCTGGATCGCGAATCGATCGATTCGAAATCATGGAAAGCCTCGGGGTCGGCGGCTTTTCCGAAGTCTATTCCGTGATTGATGGTGACTCACCCAATCGACCACCACTTGCGGTCAAAGTGATGCGCATGGGGCTCAACTCGACCGAGTTTCTATCACGATTTGAGCAGGAGCACCTCATCCTTCGCCGCTTGGAAGACCCTGGAATTGTGAGGGTCTTTGAGTCAGGAATCACGGAGGATGGCCGTCCGTACTTTGTGATGGAGCAGATCGATGGACTCCGCATAACCGACTATTGCGACTCCGAGCGACTCTCACTTGAATCGCGAGTCGAATTGTTTATCGAAGTTTGTCGAGCCGTGCATCATGCTCATCAAAAAGGGATCATTCATCGCGATTTGAAACCTGCAAACATCCTCGTAACACACCATGATGGTAAATCGATCCCCTGTGTGATTGATTTCGGGCTCGCAAAGGCTGTGGAATCTTGGAACGAGTCCTCTCTCACGAAACCTTCCAACGCATGGGTAACCCGACTTGGCGTAACGCTGGGTACGCCAGGCTATATTAGCCCTGAGCAAGCGGATGGCACCGAAGATACGGATACCTTGAGTGATGCATTTAGCCTAGGCGTCGTTCTCTATGAACTGGTGGCTCAGTCTCCCCCGTGGCCGCATGCGACTTGGAAGCGGATCCCTCACTCAAAGTGGTCGAACTACAAACGGGAAAACGCTCCTCTTAGACCGAGTTCGCATAGTCCGCATTATGCGATGGGAAGACGTGTTGATGACGATCTGGATACGATTTGTTGCAAAGCCTTGGCAGCCGATCGCGATCAACGTTACGAGTCGGTTTCACAGCTCGCCACAGATTTAAGGTATTGGCTCAGAGGGGATCCCATCTTGGCCAAACCCCCTTCACTCGCTTACCGACTTCGCAAGCTTACGTCTCGCTATCGATGGCAAAGCGCTACACTGATCGCGTCACTAGGGGCTTGTTTTGTAGCAGCGGTTTTTGGCGTGACTCTTGCAATTCGAGAACGCAGGTACTCTACCAAACTAGCGGTTGAACGGGGGGCCGCAATCGAGGCCAAGTCTCTTGCGAACGAATTGAGAGAACTCGCGATTCGCGAACGGATGGATGCTCAACAGTCTGCCTACGCATCAAGTATTAAATTAGCGACGATTCAGATTGCAAACGGCCAACCCTATCTGGCGCAACAAATTCTAAATGAGACTCCAACTTCGCTGCGAGGTTGGGAATGGAACTATCTGCAGTCGTCCACACCGCGACCTTTGTTGTCGGTCCCATCAGGGTTGGATAGCCCTGTTTCCTTCGGCATTTCCAGCAATCGTCTCTTCGCTGTGGTTTGTGATGGACACTCGATCTCTCGACTTGACTTGAAGTCCTCCGCGAAGCCGACTGCATGTGAGTTTGAACGCTTAATCCAACACATTGCGATTAGCGACGATGGCCAGTACATCGCTACCCTCACTCATCAACCTTCGTCGTCGTTCATCAAGGTCTACCAGCATCGACAGCACAGTTCGACTCAAGACAAAAATCTATCGGAAGTTTGGTCGTTCCCGGTTCATGGCGACTCCTCACTGGCTTGGGAAAACAGGGACGGCTTACCGACATTGATTGTAGTTGAAGGGAACGGACCTGAACCTGCGACATGGAGCGTGCGGAAGCTAAATGCCTCCACGGGTGAAGTTCTCTTCAAGACCGATTTGAAGCGATGGAAGTTGGCCGACAAGGGGCTGTTGGTCGGGAAAGCATTGGCAATTGTTCGATGCTCGTTCGACCGACTGGCCGTACTTCGATTGTCTGATTTTGCGATTTTGGGTTATGTTTACGGATTCCGAAATACCTTGATTGAAGATTTTGAATTCAACGTTGATGAGACCCGTGTTGTATTCACTCAGGATGGCACCCTCTTTGAAGCAGAGTGGGATCAAGCGGATGCCGATATTGAGACAATAGAACCCTATGAAAGTATCCCATCTCTTTTTGCTGTAGATAAACAATATGGTGAAGTCCATCGACTTAACCGCACAAGCGACCATCGATGGATGGCGATCACTGACACTCATTGCATTGTCGAAGGTCGCGATCCGATTCTACTTCCGACCAAGATTGAAACCAAATTCGTTTCATTGCTGGATGGAACGTATGCCACCATTCAACCGCGCGGCATGTTTGAAATACGAGGTGAGTTGCAGGACTTGGCAGAGAGCCGATTCGCGAGTCGGTCGGTACTGCCCGATCCAGAAGGGCGTCGAGCCACGATATCTCCTTCGTCGGAGTTTTGCCTCTATCAAACTTGGTCACGACAAAACATATTTCGATGTTCTCTGATTGAAGACTCGGGTTCTCTGGTGTTCGAGGCACCAGAGAATCCCAAATTGGAATGGTCAAGGTTGCCGATCTTTCATCCTGATGGAACCGCTATCATTGCAACGCTCCCCACAGCAAACGAACGACAAGAAACGTCAGAGCTTGCGACACTTCGATGGGAAGGCGAAAAGTCTCAAAGCGAACCGTTGCCAATCGCTTCCACGCCTTGGTCTGCTGCAGTTTCTCCTGATGGTGAGCGACTCTACGTGGGAACCATGCGCGGAGTCGCGGCGGTTAATTGGAATCGTCGTGAGTTGGTAAAGGAATGGTCGTTGGACCATGGTCCCTTCGTGGTGATGGCTTTGGCCGACAACTCAGGCGTGTTTGCTGTTGGAAGTGACCATGTGGTTCATCGATTGTCGTTTGATGCCCAATCTACTGCATCCAATCGTATCGTTGGAGATGGACCTGCACTCATCCCTGCGGTATCCGACTATTACGCGGCTGAACAAGTATTGGCAATCACAGATTCTTCTGCAGTAAGTATTTTTCGATTGGGCGATACTCACACAATGATTGAACAAATTCCTGCAGAAGCAAGCGTTACAGCCATTCGTTTTTCAACTGATGGCAATCGACTAGCAATCGCCATGGCCAATCGGAAGATTGCGATTTGGGATTGGAAAGGAAAGCAACGATTGCTTGAACTTTCGACGCGCGGCACTTGTAGCAGTCTAGACTTCAGTCCCGATGGTCGTTGGCTCGTCAATACAGATTATTCCCCATGCCTGACCATCCGATAGTCAAGCTCGTTGAAACCTTTACTTCTTGGGGATCGATTGTGACGTTGCTTCCCTAATAGAAGTTACGGGGACCGCTGACACCGCTTTAGATGATGTCTTGGGAGATCCTTTGGACTGCATGGCGGCAACTACATCGTCCGTTAAATCGACCGTTGTATCAAATGCAAAGACAACACTGTCGTTCTTGGACAATACCACTCGACACCCCTTCTTGGCTGCCAATTCCATCACTATCGGCTTTGCTTCGGCGCGGAAACGATTGATGACCTCTTGCTGGAAGATAGTCAAATTGGATTGAGCTTGAGTTCGTGTAGTAGCAAGAATTGTATTGGCTTGGTTTTGGAGCTGCACCAATTGCTCGCCTTCTTCTTCGCTGACTTCTCCGAACTCGCTCTTCTTTTGGTTGAGTTGCTCGATAAGCGATTTTTGAGTCGCAATCACTTGTTCGTTTAGACTGAGCTGACGCTCTTCAATCAATTTGAGTATCTGCTTGTCTTTACCGACCTTCTGCGCGACCGCATCGAGATCGACCACAGCGACCGGTCCGTTGCTTGAATCGGTGAATCGTTCGCAACCGACACACGCGATGCTTGCTAGGGTAACGAGTACTAGGGGAAACTGTTTCATCTTTCATCCTCCTTGTTTAGGTTGGTCACTCTGGCCATTCACGGCGAAGTATCCATTTCCGACACGTTTTGAAATTTCAACTTGGACGGCTCTAGAACTTGAAGCCAAGACCGCCGGCTGCGTTTTGGTTTGTACCTCGATCTCCGAGATCGATGTTGTAGCTTAGATACCAATCAATGTTTTCCCGGAACTGCGAATTGATGCCGCCGCCCAAGCCAACAATGTTTCGGTTTGGCTTAACGCCAGCCACCGCAAAGTTTGAGCCATTGATCGAGAGGTTTGTTTCGTTCGAATCCGCAATCGTCTCTAGGCTATATCGCGTGAACAAGTATGGAATCGCGACTAACCCTGACTGTCGAACGATTCGGTGTTGATATCCAAGGCCTACGTAGGGTCGGAGCGAGTCAACCTTGGCTTTGTCAAAAACCATATCGAATCCAGGTGTGCCATGCTCTGAATAGGCATCTTGGGCTAAGTGCACCCATTGAACACCGAGATAAGGCAGAAGCGATCCGACTTCATCCTTTAGATTCACCGTAAGCTGGAAGTTCAGCGACGTTTCAGTCTGAGATTGGTTGCCCAATGCCGTCCCTATTCCAAGGAGGTTACGGTTGCTGTCAATGTCGTGATAGGCATAGCCGCCAATGCTTGACAAGGTTAGAAAATCGAAGGAGTGAGCACCGTAAAAATTGAGTCGAGCAGAGTTCATCTCAGCGTTGGCCCGAGCGGCGTTTCGCATACTCAGATCGGTAACCGTGTATCCACCAGCAAAACCAAGTCGCGTGCTTTCACCGAAGACTTTATCGATTCCAACGATGCCACCACCAGTGTTAGCCGAATAACCTGACAGCGAACCTACCGAGTTTGTATCGTTAAAGAATCCAACACCTTTGAACCATACATTGCGTTGAGCTCGATCCAAGTTCTCTCCCGCGATCGTCCCCAATCCACCAAACTGATAGCTGTTGAGTTGATTCATGACCGTGGTCAAGTAATCTTGGCCAGTACTGAGAAGCGAGGTTGAGATCGAACTAGCAAGCGTGGCATCTGCCAACGAAGTGAGAACGACGTTAGCAGTGGTAGGCGTATAATAGGTAGAAACTAGAAAATTGCTCGGCGCATTGACCTGAGTTACCGATGAAAAGCGTCCCGACACTCCACCTGTTGCGTTCAGGGCTTGATACATGCGAGTGGTGTAAGTCGCTGTCGGGTCGAATTGGTTTTCCAATGTCGCCCCCGATATCGTGGCCACGCCAGTGACATTGGTCAAGTCGCTTGTTGTACCGTTGAGTTCATTTTCAAAGGTGCTGCCGGTGGCATTAAGATTCCCCGTGATATTTAGCGTGCCAATCGAGTTACCAGGGGCAATTCGACCGCCTCGTTGAGTGCTTACGTTCCCGACAATGGTACCGCCACCACCCAGAGTGCCGCTGTTTCCTACATTGACGTCACTCTGCACACGCCCCGTTCCTTGGTTTCCGACACGGAGAGTCCCGCCAATGACATTCGTACCGCCAGTGTACACACTGTTGCCTGTCATGGTGACCGTTCCGGATCCATCCTTAGTCAGTGTTCCGTTCCCTGAAACACTGCCTGAGTATGTACCGGCTGTATTCTGACTGAAGACCACCCCGGAACCATTGGTAATTTGAATGTTTCCAACTTGGCTTTGAGTCGAAGTGATCATCAGTCCCGAGTTCACCAAAGCATTGCCATTGTTAACCCCAACCCAAGTCAAATTGCCGACACCCACTTTGTTCAGCGTTCCAGAACCAGTAATGGTGCCGGTCAAATTGACATTGTTTCCGTTCGTATCGATCACGGCTGCCCCACTGTTGACCCTGATGCCGTTGGCAATCTGCTGTTCGGCACTTCCTGATCGCAGCGTCGTGCCGTTGTTCATATTGATCGAACCGTTCCCGGCGACATTACCTTTGACCACCACCGTTCCGGCGTTGAGATTGATGTTACCGGTATTGGTGATCGAATTGGTTCCACTGGATAGTGTTGCAGTCCCGCCAGCGAAATTGATCGTTCCAGAGTTAGCAATCGCGCCAGTATCGATGATGCTCGCGTCGGTTCCGACATTAACGGTGCCCGAGTTATTGAAGTGCGATGAACCGGTGTTCAAAGTCGCGTTATTTCCTAGCGATACAGCACCTTGATTGGTAAGTCCAGCGATCGTCTGCGTTGTGCTGTTGCCTGTGCTCAATGTACCGACAGCACCTACGGTCACGCTGCCTGTCCCTAGCTGCTGATTGGTTGCAGCGATCAAGGTCCCGCCCGAAACGGTGGTTCCACCGGCGTAGGTATTGGCAGACGAATTGTTCAGCGTCATTGTTCCCGTGCCTTGCTTCACCAGGCCACCAGAACCGCTAATCGCGCCTCTAGAAGTGGTGCTGGCGTTGTTGCCACCCGTCGTCAATGTCGCATTGAGCGTTGTCTGGGTCCCTTCCGAAGTCCGCAATGATCCAACCGTCTCGGCGGTGGAGACTGTCAATTCCCCTGTGTAGAGTTCAACACGAGTCGCGTTGGCAATGGCGTTCCCACCTTGTAACGTCAATTGCCCATCGTCGATTATGGCTGCACCGGTGAACGTATTGTTTCCAGAGAGTGTTAAGTTGCCGCTCCCAATTTTGACGAAATCGCCGCCGCCGCCGATAGAACCCGAGACGGTTGCGTTCTTTCCGACTGTATCAAATGTCGCCCAATCACCTGCGAGCGTCATGCTGTTGGTGATGGTTTGATTGTTATTGCCAGTCCGGAACGTGGTGTTGTTTTCCAAGTTGATATTCCCGGTGCCGCTTACATTCCCGGTTGTCAAGAGCACCCCTTTAGTCACATTGATTTGACCGTCATTGACGATCGTGTTGGTTCCGCTGTATAGCTCCGAGACGTCGTTGGAGGCTGTCGTCCCCAAACCAAAATTCATCGTGCCCGATGCGTTGTTGGTGATAGTCCCATCGGATACGACGTTACCCAAACGCCCCACATTGATCTCGGCGCTATTGTTCGTTGCCGTGCTCGAATAGAGCACCGATTCTTCGCCAAGCGTAATCGATCCAGCATCATTACTTATCGTTACGGCCTCAAGGTCGTATCCGTTTTTTACATCAACCTTACCTGTGTTGGTAAACGTCGTGACTCCAGTCAGATTCCCCGCGTTGAGGTTGAGATGTCCACCGTTGGTAAAGGTATTGTCGGCTACCAGATTGCCTTCGACATTGAAGATGCCGTTGGTCAATGTCGATGCTGCGGGAGGAGTGTCGAGCGTCGACTTGTATCCTTGGTCTCCCATCGATGTCGCGACAGACGCATTGAAGCCAGGTAGATTGTCGATCTCGTCAGCAATTTCGCTGTAGTCGACGTTTCCGTTTACCTTAACAACGATATTGCCGGTAGCAGCATCAACTGAAGCCACCGACGAATCAACTGGAATCGTGTTATCGTTGATGATCGTGACTTGCTTATTTTGCAAAGCCGAGCCGGTTGCATCGGCTAAAACACGAATCAGTGCCGTTCCACTATCGCGACCACCAGAAAGGGCGTTAGTGATACCGTTGCTGGTTACGTTACCCGTGGACGTTCCGCCCGATGCTGTAAAGCCGCTACCATTGTTGATGGCCGTTCGAATATCCGCAACAGTTGTCGAAGTCTCTCCGGCTACATAGACAGTAATGACATTGGTGTCAGAGTTATAGCTACTCGTACCCACATCAGTTGGATCGGCATCGAACTCGATCACGATGGTCTTGGCACCATTGCCCTCAGCGCCGACCGCCGTCCCTCCAGTCACTGCGAGACTAAAGGTCTGCAGTGTCGCGCCAGCTCCGAAGGTAACCGTCCCCGCTGCGTTTGCCTGCGTGTGAGTCAGGGTTACATCGGAAAACGAATGCTGAGCATTGTTCACGATGGCTCCTGATATTTGCCCTTGAGCATTCACATAAGCCGAGTTAGTCACACCGCCATGGATCACACTGTTTGCATCGAGAGAGTTGACCGTACCGAAATTTTGAGTAATGCCACCGTTGATCGTACCGTTGTTGGTAACCAATGCACCCGCATGAGCATTGTTGACACCTCCGTTAACCGTCGCGTTTGCGTTGTTGGTGATAGTTCCGCTGTTGCTAATTGCACTGCCCGAGGTCAGCGTCCCAGAGTTCGCGATCGTGGAACCGTATTGGTTGGTAACCGCCGCGGCACCGAGGGTGCGAGTTGCGTCGATTTGAATTCCTACGGCATCCGTCGACTCGTTGGCGAGTGTTGTGATGCCAGTGAAATTTCCATCCTTGACGTGAACTTTGGATGTCCCCTTGTTGGTCAACGTGTTGTCGCCAACCAAATCACCGGCCACCGTGATAAGACCAGAGGTAGATGTGCCACCCGAGGTCTTGTCTTCGTTGACGATTGCACCATTGACTTGATGGCGAAGGTTTGCTTCTCCTTGATTGGTCAAGCCACCGTTCATGACGCTGGTCGCCGTGTCGCTATTGAGCCTCCCCAAGTTGGTAACACCTCCATGGATGGTGCCGGTGTTATTCGCCTCGCCAGAGTTGTTAACCAGACCTCCATGGATCACGCTCGTGGTCGTATCGTTGTTTACAGTACCACCGCCGTTGGTTACTCCACCGTTGATCGTTCCCGTATTGTTGATGATGGCTGATTCGCTGTCATTGGTAATGCCGCCGCTGATAACACTTGTCGACAACTGATTGTTGATGGTGCCTTTATTAGAGATTTTGCTACCCGAAGCGAGCGTTCCAGAGTTATTCACGATGCCTCGTGGGTCGCTTGCCCCAGCACCTGCATCAACGGTTACGCCAGCAACGGTCTGCGTGGTTCCCGTATCAATCTGCAATGTTCCGGCGGCACCGTTTCCATCGAGTCCGACGTTGACTTCACCGGTACCGAGTTGTTCATTCGTCTCAGCTACGAGAGTGCCATTTTCGATGCTGACACCTCCCGAGAAGGTGTTGGCATTGGAGCTGTCTAAGGTCATCGTTCCCGTGCCTGTCTTGGTCAGCTTTCCAGCTCCGATGATCTTGCCCGAATAGGTGGTGTCGTCGTTGTTGCCACCCGTCGTCAAGTCGTCAACCAAGTTGGTTTCGCTACCTGCCTCGCCAGCCAAAGAACCAATCGTTTCGGCATCCTGTACCTTCAGCTTGCCTGCCGCTCCGATGGCGACCGCAGACGAATTGCCCACCCCGCCTCCACCCTCAAGCGTCAATTGCCCGGCTTCAATGCTCGTTGCACCGGAGAACGTATTCGTTCCGTCAAGCGTCAGATTGCCTAAGCCGACTTTGGTTAACCCACCAGTGCCCGTGATATTTCCGGAGACCGTTGCATTGAATCCGTTCGTGTTAAAGGTGGACTCGCCTCCCAAAGTCATCGCATTCTCAATGGTTTGATCAGCGCTTCCTGTCTTGAAAATTGCCTCGTCAGCAATAGCGACCGTTCCAGCGCCCGTCATGTTGCCTGTGACCAGTACGGTGCCAGCGTTGAGGTTGATCGTCCCTGCGTTGGCGATCACGCCTGTTCCGCTGGAGAGGTAAGCAGTCCCCGTCGTTCCGTTGAAGGAAATCGTACCAGTGGCCTTGTTGTTAAGATTTTCATCGGCCGTCGTGCTAGTCGAGCGAACTGTACCGCCAGCCCCAACGGTGATCGTAGCGTTGTTCTCTAACTTGGTACCGGTCAGGATGGCGTTGTTTCCAACCGTGATGGTGCCACCTGTATTGTTTTTGATATCCGCAGCCGAGACGGTTCGATCGTTGGCGATGGTGATCGTCGAAGTATTCTTAAGCTCGCCGGTTCCGGTCAGATTGCCGCCGGTAACTGCAAGCGTCCCATTGTTATCGTAGTTCCCTGTTTGCGCGAGATTGCCCGTTACAGTAAAGGTCTTTGAGGCGTTGTTCGTGACGTTCCCTTCAACGGTCCCACGAGCGTTGATCGTACCATTGTTGGTGACGTTTCCCTTCAGAATGCTGGTAGCTGTGCTGCTCTCGATCGTGCCATTGTTCACAATGGCGGTACGTCCTTCTAGGCGACCTCCGCTGGCGATGGTTGCACCGCTAGCGTTGGTTATCGTGTCAGCGATTAGGTAGCGATTGTTGGCGATGACGACGCCATTGCTTGCGGTTGAGTTATTGGTGAAATTGGCCGGAACGTAACCCGAGGTCATCGGGTCCCCATCCCCGATGAGTTCCATTCCACCGCCGAGAATGTTGACCACGCCGGCAGTCCCGGACGTCGTGAAGTGACCGTCCACTTGGACGATCCCGCCGAGAGCGTTGATTTGGAAAGTACCCGTATTGGTAACGTCACCAGCGATACCGAGATCGGAACGAACCAAATTTACCGTGCCAGCATTGGTGATAACAAGAGTATGTGAAGTCCACTGCGCTGCACCTGAGGGACCGTTGAAGTTCAGCACACCAGTGCTCAGATTGTTGTAGGCTCCCGTTGCAGCATGCTCGACAGCATTGGTCTGCAGATTCTTGGTCACCGAGTTATTCGTGTCTTGGGCGTACAAGCAGGTAGTGGACGTCAGACTTCCTGCTATCCCTAGGCTAGCAAATAGTGCTTGTCGGAACAATGCTCGCAATTGACGTCTCAACGAATTGCGAGAGCGAGTGAATTTAGGTAACCGCGAAGCTTGAGACATCATTTGCATCCTTGCATCTAATTGGGGCGGCTTGCATTAGCATGCTCTAGCGATTCCTTCGCAGAACAGTGGCAGCACATTCAACCGATTGTCAACGGAATTTTGATGTGCAGAGAAGCCTTCAAGCTGAATATGTAAGATGCTCCGAGAAGATTACAGCCATGTTCGAGAAATGTACGCTCGTCGAGTTTCGTTTCAACAAATCTTGAAAATCCTGCCCCTTTTTCCAGATTAGTTAAAGAATCAAGCGTACCTCAATAACTCGATTGCGATGCCTGAGGGCCAATGCAAAACCCCGCGCGGTACAAAAACATCGCCACACGTTGGCTTGGCGTTTTGCAACATGGATTGGTGGTTGGCTGCGTCGCGCATCGCCACTTGTCACGGCCGTTTGAAACAATCTGAGTACGCCTAGTCGCCACTTGCCGAGGCGCATTCGGATGGGACGCGCAGCAAACGCTCATTGTTGGCAGTGTCCTCCAACGGTAGTGTAACGTGTACTTGTGAGCTACGCGGCGGCCCGGTACGACTTCAAATGGCCACCTAGTTCTTCAACGCAGATAATCTTCTGCTTCTTGAAGTCGATCGTCGCTGGTGGTGACTCTTCTCGCACCGGTGGTAAATGATCGCGGGCACTGTGACCCCGTCGATGGTTGTACCTGTTTTGAGTCACTTTCAAGATGCGGTCTAGATGTGCTTCGCTGACAATGCAAAAGCCATTGAGCACCTCGTGTTTAATCGTTTGAATTACTCGCTCGACGAACGCTTGTAGGTTTGGAGAGCGTGGACACGTTTTCTTAATCTTACAACCGGTCGATTCCATGATCTGGTCGAAAGATGCAATGTACTTCTTGTCATGATCTCGCTGCAGGATCATGCAAGGAAGATTCTCTTCTTCAAGGTACATGCAGAAGTTTCGCGCTTGCTGGGCTGTCCACTCGCCGCTCGGATGAGCAGTGCAGGGGGATAGCCAAATGCGACGGCTACCAATGTGAATGAACACGATAAAGTAAAGGTCGACCATACCTTTGATCGTCCATCTGCGTTTACATGCAAAATCGCACTGCCACATCGTCGCCGCATGTCGCTTGAGAAAATCCGACCAGGTATGGTCTATGTCTCCTATTGGCCAATCGTAACCGAACGAAAAAAATCGTTGAATCATGGTCGGGTCGACGGCGATACGAGGAGGCCTGATTGATCAAGAAGAGGTTCAAATTTCTAGGCCAGTCACTCATATTCTAAAGCGTATAGTATTAGGACTGTAGCGTTGAGTGGACCTTGTTCGGGACTTGCACGCTAGCTTTGGGGCAACACGGTCAAACAGCTGTGACTATGCGAATCGTTGCGCCGGAGGTGTTCGTGTTGGTCAATGCCATCAAGTTGGTAAGAGGCCTTGGAACTGCTGCGAGCTAAGTTGCTTGACGCAATTGAGAAGAGGCACTCGCTTCAACAGAACTACGAGCTGAGCGTAGGGCGGGGCTCAAGGCTCGTCCAAACGGATTTACAAGCGGGCCAGGAGACCCGCTCTACGGAATGCAGTTGGAATTTTGCGTGCACTATTGCCCAGGAATCCACAGTCCGCTTCCGCCGGAGGATTCCGACGCTGCAGACGACGAGGGGCTGCCCTGGTCTGGAGTCCACAATCCACTCGATTCTTCACTTCGCCGCTGTGCTTGCCCCATGGCCCGCTTGGCCAAGCCTTGCTGGACAGCATTGGGATCCATACGACCGCCGTTACGTTGCATTTGCTCAACTTGCATGTTCAGCATGTACACAAATTCGCGAACGGCGGGATCTTCCTGATTCTCGCTCACAACTTGGCGAAGCACATCGCTCGCCTCTTGCTGGCGGCCAAGACTGCTTAAGAATTGGAACCAAGCAATGCCGACTTGGCCAGCAGGTTTGCCGTTGGCCTTCAAGGCTGCATAGTAGTCTCGCAGATGCTCAAGCCGCTCGTCTGGCGTTCGCGTAAGGGACAATGCAAGTTGCCGTTTGAGCAAATCGACTTCAAGCTGCATGTCTTCCGGGAACTGGGCGGCTTGCAGAGATGTCAAGTAATCACTGAACACTTCGACGTGCTGACGCTGCATCGCAGACCGGATCAAACCCAGCAATTCGGTCGGTTGCAATTTGGACGAATCGACCCAGTAATAGTAAGCTGCACCTACATGATCAAAGCCATCAACCGCTTCATCGATCGAAGGTACCGCCAATCCAAGTTGTTCGTGAATTTTCCGGTAGCGTGCTAGCTCGATTCCAGTCTGGCTGCTGGCGAGAAAGTGCAACAAAATGCCAGTCGACTCGGCTTGGTAAGCTGGGTCTTTAGCCGCTTCGGCGAGCGTTTTTCCATTAAATGCTGGGAATTTGGAGCCCAAGAGCGCGTCGATACGCACCTGCTGGACGAAATCGCTGAGCTCTTCCTCCGGAATGTCCTTCCCTTCCATCGCTTCGCTCTTGATGGCTACCGAAGCGTTAGGAATTCCGATGTAGGTGACTGGAGTTGAATCGTCTCGCAGTGGGTTTTCAGCTTTGACCCCTAAGTCGTTCAGTATCTGCATGAACGCACTGTCTCGTTGCTCCAAGAGTCCTTCTGTATAAATCATCAACAGCCGAGCTGGTTTATCGGTCTGACGGCCGTACACTGCGACCAAGCCGATGGACAGGGCTGGCTTGAGGTCCGCGAACTTCTCGGTTTCCACCGGGATTCGGTAGTCGCAGACAATGCGCGGTGGAACTTCCTCGCCGGTTAGCTGCTGGACAAATGCCTTCGCCGATTCGTCGCGCAGCGTCATCAGCCGCTCGTGCGTACCCATCTGCGTTTCGACCGCTTCTTCGTCGTCGATTGCGTACTCGACAACGCGATTCTTCGCCGCAGTACCCGCTTTGGAAGCGTTCAATTCGGTGGCTAATGCAAAGAAATAAGCACGTTGGGCTATGTCGAGGCCTTGATCGCCCACCAGACGCATGCAGATTTCGGCCGCGCCGTTGGTGTCGATCAGATACAGCTTGCAATGTAAAAGTGCAATTAAAATCCCGCTCTGGTGGCCGAACTCTCGTTGAATGCCCTCCAGTTTGGTTTTTGCATGCGGGACATCGCCGTTGTACATCATGGCAATCGCTTCGCGATATCGCTCCGCGAACTCTGTGTCGTCGCAAGATGGGGGCGACGGGATGCTATCGCGGCTCAGCAGGCTCAGCGAATTACTCTGGATCAGGCGAGCCAACAACGATGCGGTGTATTGTTCGATGCCTTCGAAGCGGTCCGAAGCGAGTTCGATATGCAAATAGGCTGGCAGAGCATTCCCATATTCCGTCAAGAACTGGATCATATTGGAAAGTACGGTCAGCAGCAGCGAATTGACCTCGACCGCCGGCGAGCAAATCGCTTGTAAATACAGCGTCGCTGCTTCTTCCAACGAGCCGCGCATCAAAGCCACCATCGCGCGATTCAGGCGAGCAAGCGGATTGTCTGGCTGCAGGCGGATGAACTTCGCCGACGCTTCTTCCAACGCTTCCCCTTCGCCCAAACGAAGCAATACGTCGCATTTAAGTGCTAAGAGCCAGGGTTCTGATGGGAGCGTCTTTAAATGGGAGTTGATCTGGTCGAGTGCGGCAACGAACTGTTCGCCTTGAACCATCCGCGTGATCTTGTCCATTTCGGCAAGATATTCGTTACACTTACAGAACTTGATTTTTTTGCCGGACCCACACGGACATAGATCGTAATTATTCAGAGACATTGGGTTTCACTTGCTAGGCTTGCGGATAAGCTCGGTTCAGACACAAACCGGGCATCTTATCAGGTCTAGCACTTCCTGGCGACCACAACCAGATCTGTTGCCCGCAGCTTTTAGCGAATCAGCTCTCCCTATACATTCAAAGGTTTGCAAGCATTGATTTCCCGTCGGCGTGCACCATAGTCGATGTCGCCGCTCAGTACGCTAATCTTGTCAAGTTCACTGTTTGATCAATTCAAGAATCGCCGCAATTTTACAAATCGCCAGGACAATTACATGAAAATTCATTCTCCCCTTTTCATCAAGCAGTCGGTATCTGCGAAAATCTGCGGGATGTTCCTTGCTGCCTTTGCGGGCATTAACATCGCTGGTTGCGACAGTACCACGCCCGAAAACGTCGACGACGTTGTCCAAACCGAAGTAGCCGATCCGTTGCTGGAAACTCGCAAGGCTGGCGTGGGCGTCGGCGTGCAAGGATCACGCATTCGCAGCGACGATTCCCTTGCCTCAAATTTGGTTACCGGCTCTGCAAAAGCATATTTCGATGCAAAAGAAAAAATCGTCTTCGAGATTCATATCCCACAGCTCATGAGTCACTTCGAAGCATTGGAAGGCCGTGCGCCTGAGTCACATGAAGAATTCATGGAAAAGATTATACGGCCAGCCCAAGTTGCACTTCCCAAACTTCCTGAAGGGATGCGATATCGGTACCGACCCGAGCTAAAAGAAATTTGGGTTGAATCCGAAAACGACCCAATTGTGGAAGGAACGCCCGCAGAATAGATGCGCTTTGTTAAATACAAAAAACCGCGACAGCTGCTGCTCGTGCATAGGCTGCCGCGGTAATTTTGCTACCGAGCGTTTGGCTTGTTCCACTAGCCTGTCTCCGGCGTCGCAAGGCTGGCTGCGGGATGCCAGCCTTGACTTAGCCAGAAACTAATTTTTACCTGATCAATTCTGTGTTGGTTTGATTGAGTCAGGGAACCGCGTCTCATGTGATGATCATGCGATTCCCTGCGCCCAATTCAGACTAGTACGACAGAACGATGTCATTACCAAAGACTGCCAACGAGCTACGTTGGTTGCCATTAGCATCTTGATCCAGAATTAGACCCGATCGCTCGCGGTCCCAAATGAACCGGACTTCTGGACGCCATGTCAAGTTAGCCGTAGGCTTGTAGTTGAAGCCCATGGTGTAGTTGTACGTGTCGGCGTTCTTCACACCAGCGCCACGGGTGGTGGCATTGGTAATGTTGAAGTATTCGAAACGTTGTCCGAACGCTAGGCAATCGCTCATCTGATAAATCAGATAGTTGATGTTGCCATAGGTGTTACGTCCACCGTTTGCGTTAGCTGGATTCTTGGTGTGCAAGTAATCCGTTTGAGTGATGTGGGTGAGGTTGTCTGTTAAGCTCGTTGTCAAAATCGAGCTGAAGATCTCGCCGCGCTCGGAAGCTCCTACGCGATCGTTGAAGCGACCCAAAGCGGTCGTGAAGATCAACGACTGGTAGTCGTTCAGAGTGCGTCCGAAGCCGCCGATGTAAGCATCGCCGTTATCTTCGTAGCCACTGTCCCAACCCATAACGTAACCGTTCCAAATATTGGTGTCGTCGTCCAACTGATAGTTGGTCAACACGCCAGTGTGTGTGAACGGCTCAGCGTTATAGAACGTGAACTGACGGCTGTAGAAGAAGTTGCCGGTAGCAGCAACAACTTCTTGGCCAATGATCGTGAAAAACTTACCAACCTTAGCGGATAGGTTGCCGTAAGCAACTTCACCGTAAACCTGAGGCATAGCGTGACCATATTGGCCGCCGTTATCCCAGCTGGTATCCCAGTGGCCGTTGTTGACACCGAATGCTTGAGTGTCAGGAGCATCGGTACCGTATAGGTAGTCGATGCGTCCACCAAGCCCTAGGCCACAACTGCCGTCAGCAACTTTTTCGGCATATAGCCATTGCTGCGATAGTTGTACTTTGTTCGCATATGTATCGAATTGTGCGGTGTTCGCAGTGTGGTAACCAACGGCAGTCCAACCGCCGATGTCCCAACCGCAAATGCCTTCGTCGCACAGTTTCCAAGGTTCGCCCAGGCAGCAATCGCCCAAGCCACCAAGGAGACCAAGACCCAAACCGGATCCGCAACCGCTGTCGCAAGAACCGTCTGAGCATCCGAATGCGTCACAGGAGCCAACGTCACATGACGCTGTTGCTGCTGGTGCACATCCGCACGATGAATCGCTAAACGAAACAGTTTGATACGGGTTAACTCGGCCTTGTTGGCCAAACGCCGAACCCGCAAAGCAAGCGCTTGCAATTACTGCA
This sequence comes from Njordella aestuarii, assembly GCF_056494165.1. NCBI lineage: Bacteria > Pseudomonadati > Planctomycetota > Planctomycetia > Pirellulales > Pirellulaceae > Njordella > Njordella aestuarii. The sequence continues at coordinate 6,078,833 of NZ_CM151397.1, read as the reverse complement.
CTTAGCGCCAATTTGCCAATCTTCATGTTCTGGAACTCCTATCCTGAACTAGCTTAAACGCTCGGGTAGTGGCAGGTCGGCCGATCGATTTCTTATCAAGCCGTGCCATGGATATTGCGTATTTGATAGACAGCAGTGATCTCACCAGCACCCAGCGACCTCTCTCAAAGACGCCGAAATGCCTAGATTGAATCCCCATCCATCCATGGACGCGTTTCACGATTAGATATCGGGGATTGGCACGCAAAAAAATCACGACACTTTCCCCGCTTCCGCTTGTTCTGGTAGGCAAAGCATGCCTGACTAGGCAAGCTTTGACGCGCAGGCAGTTTGTGCGGGCGTCCGCGTGCCATGCCACCGATCGCGAAATGACTCAGCTACCGACTTGCCGTGAATAAATAACTAGTGGACGCAGTTCGCCGAACGCGATCTTTTCGTCCGTTTGCATGCAAAACCGCGTTGTCGCCTGTTTGGTGCACCAAGCACGCCGCGCCGAATAAAGCAGTCTTGTCGCCTGTGTCGCGAACAATTACAAGCTTTGCAGGCTAGTAGCCGTCTAGCCTAATATCGCAGAGCCCTTCGTGACGAAATCAAGACTGAGTGCCGCTGCGTCCAGAGTTCTGGAGGTCTTTTGGCCATCGCGTCTAAGGCAAGACTGTTTCGACCGAAAGGATTCGAGGAACATGCGTACTATTCTGCTGACCCTAGCTCTCCTGTCACTTGGGGTTTCAGGTTGTAAGGACTCGTCCTTCGGATCGAAAAGATGGGGTGGCAGTCCCTACGGACAAGGGAATGTTGAGCGACAAAAGGCCCGGGCCGCCACTTTCGACCCGTATCCGATGAACGACACGGCTCCAGAAATCGTCGGCGGAAGACCGCGAGGGTTTGCAAACCCGTTGTCTGAACCTTACCGGCATGAAATGACCGAGCAGGCATCCAGCCCATGGACTAGATATCCGGGCTACTAAGCAACCCGCTCGCAACATGCGGAATTAATCGACCGCTCGAGCGTCGGTGACGGGCCTCGTGCGCTTCAGCATACGATGGCCAAACTCAAGAATCTGTCGAGTTAAAACGAAATCGGCTTCACTGAAAAGTGAAGCCGAATATTGAAGCCGCAGCCGTAATGGGGCAGTCAAGCCGCCAGTTTTAAACCCGAATGGCGACTGCAGCCAGAGGCGGTCGCCGGACCGGAACCGACTACTTCTTTTTCTTCTTCTTGTCGTCGCCGTCTTCTTCCTTTTTCACTTTCTTCTTTTTCTTCAGTGAAATCTTGGGAACACGGGTCTTGGCCATGCCCACTACGGGCATTTCATCGTTCCATCTGTCCAGATCTTTCAACCGCTGCACACGTTCGACACGTGTCATTACGTTGCGCGATTTGATCGCTCCAGCACGAACTTTTAAGCTTTTATCTAGTGTCATAGCAACCTCAGGGAGGTTCTCGTTTTACGGGCTCAGTCAAATATTGGCTACTTTGCCGTGAATTTAGGAACGGCGGAATATATCGACGTACCGCGTCGCAAACAAGTCCAACGAAGGTTTTCCCGACTAATTCCTCCGCGAATGCAGACAGATTTTCGTGGAGGGCGGACACTTTTTGAAGTGATTTATATGGCTTTTAGTGGGTTTTAGCATGATTCTTGCGGGATCCAGAATCATACTTTTCTAGACGCAATCTGTGCCGCGTTTTTTCTAGTGCCAAAGATGAGCACACCTTTCAGAGCAACTGATGATCTTGCCTTCAAGCCCGCGACGATTCCGATTCCTCCTGAATCCTATGGGAACAGCGGGCGATGTGCATCCCTATCTGGGGATTGCCACCGAAATGATGGCACGTGGTCATGAAGTTTTTCTGCTCACCAATCCCTCGTTCAGGCAGGTTGCTGCTCGAGCAGGGGTCTCATTTGTCCCAATTGGAGACGAAGTTGACTGGAGCAAAGTCGCACAGGATGAGAAAGTACATCACTCCACTTCTGCCTGGAAAGAGGCGATGGGGTGGGCAGCGATTAATCCGATGCGCGAAGTCTACGATCATATCGCCCGCTTAAATATCCCGGAAATGACTTGCTTAGTTTCGCCTGTATGGAGCTTCGCTTCAAGAATTGCGCATGAAGCCCTGGGGATTCCCCACGTCAATTGTGTCGTGAATCCGATCGTGTTCCGCTCCGCCTACGATTCACCGCGCATTCCCATGATGTATTTACCGTCCTGGATGCCAAAGTGGCTAAAGAGATACCAGTTCTGGTGGGCTGACAAGCTCTTCATTGACCCGGCACTGAGTAACACCACCAACGTTTTTCGCAAGGAACTCGGGCTTAAACCAGTCCGCAGAATTATGCACCGCTGGTGGTTTTCACCGCAACTTGTCCTGGGCTTGTTTGATCGATCGATGGTGCCGCCGCAGCCTGACTGGCCGCAAAATGTCCAAATCGTAGGGCATCCGCGATGGGATCCTCCTGGCGAAAACGAATCGACCTCTGCAGCTGTAGAGTTTGCCAAGGACGGCACGCCCCCTGTGCTTTTTGTCCCAGGCTCGGTCGGACCGGGCGGATCGGAATTTTTCGCGAGCGCATTGGATGCTGTTGTCAAACTTGGGCTACGGGCGATCTTCTTGGATCGGAACAACAAATTTGTTCCCCAAAATTTACCCGAATCGATTCGGCACTTTCAATATGTGCCATTAGGAGAGCTTGCCAAGCACTGCGCAGCTATCGTGCATTGCGGTTGCGCTGGAACACTTAACCACGCTTTGGACGCGGGTATTCCGCATGTGGTCTGGCCGCGCGTTAATGACCAGTTTGATAACGCTCACCGCCTCACACGCATGGAGCTGGGCGTTCGGATTGCTGGCCCGAAATTCTCAAGCTCCGCGGCAATCGTTGCTCTGCGGCAGCTGTTCCAAAATCCCAAGTTTGCCGAAAACGCGCGTGCCTACGCGAGAGAGAATCATGCCACTGAACCGCTGAAAGATATCTGTAACCGCCTAGAGGCATTAATGAAGACCGCATCCAGCACTTTCAATTCTTCTGGTTCGCCCGAAGAGCTCGCAGCATTGCAGCCAAACTTACCTTTGATTCGCAATCGCCCCAAGTTCGTTAGAAGTTGATCATTCACAACCCACGGAATGCCAGGCCTTGTTTTTGAAAGTGTTCAAGTACATTCGGTAGCACTTCGAGGATCCGCGGCTCCGCCAGCTCGGAATCGTGCAGTAGCACAATCGAGCCTGCTGTGGTGTGCTTCATGATAATATCTTGCACACGAGCGGCAGAGTGGTCTGTTCGGTAATCTTGCGCCACAACATCCCACATTGCAATTCGGTACACCCACCACAAACAGTAGCCTTGCATTACACCCAATTGCCCAAAAGGAGGGCGAAAGTACTTCGGCGTGATGTTCAGCACTTTTTCAATCGCTTCTCGTCCCCGCCGAATGTCCTTCAAATACTCTCGCAGTCCAGTTTTCCAGCCACTGAGATGCGCATAGCCATGATTACCGATCGTGTGCCCGCGAGCCGCAACCTCCCTCGCTAATTCAGGATGTTTTTCAACCATCTCGCCAAGGAAGAAGAACGTAGCCTTCGCATCATAGCGATCCAAGAAAGTTAGGATTTTATCCGTGACATCTGGCGTTGGACCATCATCAAAAGTCAAAAAGATCGACTTGGTCTTGGCCGATTTACGCCAAAGCAGGAACGGGATCAACCAGCGCAGCCAATCTGGCGTTCGCTCAAACTCGGCCTTCATCAGGACTTCCTTGTACGCATGTTTTTAAAGGCCGGGACATCAGCCAACGGTGTACCAAGTAACCGGCAAAAATGTACATGGCAGGCATCGCTACCGAACGCATACGCATATTGCTCCAGTAAACGGCATGAACTGCCGTCAATGCAATGATCAGTGTAAAACCCGGAACAAGGAGCCATGCACCGTCAAAACTTCTTCGCTGAACCAAATTCCAGCACGCAGATATGAAAATGATCATGTATAGCGAGATGTACCAACCGCCGATCGCTATTTGCTGAAGACGGTTAGCTTGGTTTGCAGCAGGCCACGGGTGCCATAACCAAGCAATGCGAATGAGACATGCTTTGTAAAAGGTGCTCGGTGCATTTTTGATCGTTTTCCAGGCTTCTGCTTCTGCAAATGTATCGCAGTTGACCTCTGAGCGACGATCAACATAGTAATCCAAAAACCTTTCAAAGGTCTTATGAAAACGCTCTTCGTCCCATTGCCTGCTGATACCTTCGTTCTGAAAATGTGCGAAAATGATAGGGTTGTTGGCCAGTAACAATGTATAGCCACCGTGCGTCGTGGCCCAGGTCGGCTTGCCAAAGGTTTGGTAATTCCTAATCGTCCAAGGCGTCAGCATGCAGCCAATAACCAATAAGAACAGCGTAGGCATAAGAATTTGTTTGCCTAGTCGGTCCCATAAAGCTTGATGGCTTTGCTCCCCATGTGAAGTCCGTTTGCGCAGTAGAAGCACCATGCCAATTAAAACAGCCCAACCCATTGCAGTGGGACGGCAAAGAACCGAGGCTGACATCAGGGCGGCAGCGATAACAATCTCCATTGTTCGGCACCCACGGCCATCGCGAAACGAGATGCACCACCACAGCCAGAAAGCCATTGCTAAGAACGTCGCAGTTGTTTCGGTCATCACTAACGCAGATTGGCGGATCAAAATCGGGTCGCTCGCGGTAGCGAGTCCTACTGTTAACGGTATTAGCCAACTTGCGTATCGAGTTTTCGGATTTCTTGTTGAGGCTTGGTCACGCCGCGCAAGTGCGCACCATGCTGTAACTCGGATCGCAAACAAACAGGTCGCTACACCCAAAATCCAGTGCAAAATCGCCACTGAACTTCGATTAAGATGATACGTAGCGAACGAACCGCGTGCGTCTTCAACGACCAGCCATTTAAGAAGCCAAGGGTACAAAGGAGGACGGTATGCTGTAGGCAAGACTTTCGGATTGGGCGCATCATTGGTTGTATATCGACCAAAAGTTCCGCTGCCGGCCCAGCCTTCAGCTAGAGCTGCGTAGGCGTCTGGGTCCAGTTGCAGATCGCTTTTCCAGTAAAGAAGCGGCACAAAACGGATCGTTGCGATTGCTGCAACAACGATCACAATCGCATAAAGCGGTGCCTCAATGCCAAAAATCTTTTGCAGCCAATATTTCATTGCCCAATTGTAACCACAACTTCGCGGCAACAGGAGGCGGACCAGTTACGTTACAATAGAACTCCCCGCCACACATCCCGCCTTCAAATTTTCCAAACCATGCCTGGGGCAATTCAAATGCTAAAACAGCTAAGTTCAGCATTTTGTTTTAATTTGCTTGTTATCGGTATCTCATCACTCTCGATCGTAAATGCACAAGAGCCGATGCTCAATCTGACTCTCCGCTATCAACAGGAAACAACGCCTGACTCGGGAAGATACCACCGGCTTTCACGAGAAGAACATTGGCCCGCTACCCAAACCGCAGTCATCATTTGTGATCTCTGGGACAGCCATCACAGCGTCAATGCCGTCCGTCGCGTCGCCGAAATCACACCGCGTATCGATGCTTTTGCAAAGCAAATTCGCTCTCAAGGTGGCGTCGTAATCCATGCGCCCAGTGACTGCATGGACGCCTACGCGGATCATGTCGCGCGGCGTCGAGCTCGAACGGTCGAAATTGCCGATACAACTCCCGAGGACATCGATAGCTGGTGCGATCAAATCCCCGCAGAACTCGCAGCAGCTTACCCGCTGGATCAATCGGATGGAGGAGAGGATGACGATAAGCTCGAGCATCTGCAATGGGCGGCTACTTTAGTTGCCGAAGGTCGAAATTCAGATCTACCCTGGATCAAACAGACGGCGGGCGTAGCGATCGACGCCGATCGAGATTTTATAAGTGATAAAGGGCCAGAGATCTGGAACATTCTGCACTCGAACGGAATCAAGAATGTTTTTCTCGTCGGCGTTCACACGAACATGTGTGTGTTAGGACGGCCATTTGGACTTCGTCAACTCAAGCAGCATGGCATGAACGCAGTGCTCGTTCGCGATCTGACTGACACGATGTACAACCCTGAATCCTGGCCGTTCGTCAGCCACTTTTCCGGTACAGACCTGATAGTGGACCATGTGGAACGTTTCGTCTGTCCGACAACAACAAGCGATGATGTCCTCGGCGGCATCCCCGTTCGCTTCGCGGGCGACCACCGGATGCATCTCGCCATTCTCATCGCCGAAGATGAATATGAAACCAATAGAACACTGACTGAATTCGCGGACGCTTTCTTGAGAAAGGACCTTCGAGTCAGTCTAATCTATGGCCCAGAACCTATCGAAAAAGCTGCCTACACTGAGGGAATTCCGGGAATCGAAGCCATCGCCGACGCGGATGTTTTATTGGTGAGCGTACGGCGCAGACCATTGCCAGCAGATCAGCTGGAGATTGTGCGAAAATTTGCTGCTCAAGCAAAACCAATTGTTGGGATACGCACGGCGAGTCATGCGTTCAGCCTGCGAGACGAAGCGACTCCGGATGGACTTTCAAGTTGGAAGGAATTCGATTCGCAAATCTTCGGCGGTAACTATACAAACCATCATGGGAATAGCGAAGTTAGCCGCATTGTCGCCGTAAATAATGTACCGTTGTCCTTGTTCGATAGTAACAGTTTTTCTCGATTCGAATCAAAAGGCTCACTTTACAGAACTTCTCCTCTAGCACCTGGCACCGCGGTACTCCTGGAAGGCTCTGTTGAAGGAAGTAGTAAAGAACCAGTTGCCTGGACCTTCGTCAGGCCTGATAGTGGAAAATCGTTTTACACCTCGCTCGGGCATGCTACAGATTTTGAGCAGCCTCAATTTAGACAGTTGCTTGTCAATGCTGTGCGATGGGCCAGTGATTTGCCTCCCTTGTCAAGTGGAGCAGTTGAGCAACGGTTAGAGCAATATAAATCGGGACAAGGTCGACAACGCAAGTAGTTTCCAAAACAACAGTAGAGTAAAAGATGAAATTTGTATTTAGGCTAAGTGTTTGTCTGTTCAGTCTTGCGATGCCCTCGATTATTTACGGCCAAGCGAAATCGGACGAGACCGGAAGCGATCAAACGGTCGTCTTTCGAGAAGATTTCGAAGACGGCCTGGGCCGTTGGGAGTTGCTCGATCCGAACACTTGGAAGCTAAGCGAGAGCGAAGGCAATCACTCGTTGGAGATTACTGCACGCGAAAGTGAATACTCGCCTCCGCATCGAAGCCCGCTGCATATAGCACTGATCAAAGAGCTGGAACTGGCAAGTTTCGAAGTGACCTTCCGCGTTCGAAGTACCAAAGATACGGGTGATCATCGCGACTGCTGCGTCTTCTTCAATTATCGCGACGACAAACATTTTTATTACGTACATCTTGGTGCAAAACCCGATCCGCACAGTGGACAGATTATGATCGTCAACGATGCACCTCGACTGGCTTTGACGGAAAACAAAACGCTGGTGCCGTGGGATAACGAATGGCATAACGTCAAGCTCGTGCGTAACGTTGAATCAGGACGCATCGCCGTTTACTTTGACGATTTTGAGAAACCTCTTATGGAGACGACGAACAAAGAATTTGCGAGCGGGCGGATTGGCCTTGGCTCGTTCGACGACATGAATGAATTTGATGACGTCAAAATCGTGAAAATGTAATTTATCGCGAATCTGAAATCGCAGGCACCACGAATCGGATCGCAAGCGGTGTTAATTGAGAGCTCGCTTCCGCTGGAAATCGTCGATTGCGAATCGAGTCGTCAGCGGTTCGAGCTGGACGTGAAAATCACGAGCTTCACCTGCCTGAAGCGAAACTACACGTCCAGCTTTTTCTTCAGCCGATCGTGTGTAGGGAAAGCCGGTGCCGGGCTCAATTCCAACGACGTATCCATCTTGAACGGCCACAGTGTTCTTCCAAAATGTTAGGTAGGGCAGGGTGGTTGTATCGAAAGAAACGCCAAATCCCTTATCGCGATTGGCGTTGATCAATGCCGCCCCAGCCATATTGTCAGGATTGCTCTTCGGTTCCAGTAGGTAGACTTGCTCTGCATAGCCCGTTGTCGGTTCCTCACATGTGCTCCAATTCGCTATCCCTTCGGCCGCTCGTGCATCGCGTGGAACAATCTCGTCTGCTGCAGCAATGAGTCGGCTGCCAGCGTCCAGAATCGGTGCTCCGATATTGATATGGTAGAGCAACTGCATGCTGGCTGGCTGGGATGTTTTGTTAGTGACTCGGTCGTACACATCTATTAGAGCGCTATCGCAGTACAAGCGGTATCGCACTTCCAATTCTAAGTTTCCAACCAGGAACCGCGTCTCCGGTACAATCCCCACAACGTCTAAAAAGTCTCCTTGAGGATCGGACTCCAATCGCAATGAAGTGGCAGGTAAGTTTGCAATCCGACCATGCAGCGGCCAAATGACTTTGCCTGTAGCATCAAACTCGGGTGCACCATTGCTTGTTAGACCACATCGCACCAATAGCTCGTCAAAGCCCTCCAGCCAACCAATTCCACTTGCGTCATGAACCGGTACGAAAGCGGGGTGGACTGGCCCGCTTACCGGGCTGTCCCAACCAAAGGCCGATCCACAGCAATTTGCTTTCCAGAGACTCATGCCACGCGTGGGCAAAATGCACAGCGTTAACATGCCCGTGTCGATGGTAAGCATTTGTACTCCAGCCGATCGACCACCTTGCAGAGTTCGCCAATCAACGTGGAATGAATTCAAGGATCCGAACCAAGGGGTATGAGTGACTTCGGTAGTGATGTCGGGATGGATTAGTTGCATGATTTTTGTTTTGCGGGCGGGAAGCGGGAGGAATTGCAGGGCATCGTCGACCTCAGTTAAACGCTTGTTTCGAATGTAGCGATTTTTCCGATTTAGCGTACATCGCTGCCGCGAATTCTTTAGTCGATCACTAGATTTTCTAAATCAGGGTTTAGTTCGGTCCTACGGTTCTTTGATTTCCTGGAGTTAAACCCATCAACCCCTGCCATGGTCAATATCGAAATTAAAATGCTCGTTGGACGCTGCCTGCAATGCCTGATTATCTTGGCATGCATGCTGGTAGCTCCATTGAGTTATGGGCAGTCGATCGGCAACCAAACTGCGTCACGAGACGCGCACTTGGTTAGTATTCCGGCTGCTGAGTCGAAAGGGTCGAGTCGTTCAGAACAAGTTCGGAAGTTTCGTCGACCCGTCGATGATTTGCAAGCGATCCGCGAGTATCTGTTGAATGCCTCACCCGACGCACGCGGCAGTTTGCGCTTTCTCTCGTTATCGAACTGGCACAACAACCCTCGTTACAGCTCTCAAGATTTGCAAATCGTTCGCTCTGCAACGGCAAAGCTCATCAACAGTCTCTCGTGGCAAAGCCGAATTGTCTTACCCGAAGTTGTGCCTGAGTCCGATGGAGCCATAATCGCAATTGATCTTCGAGAACTTCAGTGGTCGTCTGCTCGTGAGTGGCTCTCGATCATAAACCTTTATCCGTATGGGCTGAAATACGACTACGTTCGTGACCAAGAATTAAAACAGGTGGCGTCGGACGTACAGCAACTTGCGAATACCGAGCTTCCTTTGATCAGAGCCGACTGGTTTGCATTTACCGCCTCGCGTCCACCGCTTTATCATGAATTGCTCGACCTGCCGCTGGATTTAAAGGAACTTGAAGAGCGTCTGAACTTAAATCGTGAATCTAATATTGCATCAGGAAATGTCGCTCGAGCGGGTTTCGGAAGCAGTGCTGTATCTCAACAAAATCGATTAATCGAGCGGCACGAGTCCAAGTATGGTGCCTATTGGATCAGCTACGATTTCGCCCCCCGTCGCGGTCGAGGCGATTTGATTCGTTTTCCGTTAGGTCCCAAGTTCAACGACAACCGATTCAATCGCCATGCTTTTGAGCATGATGGAAGCCAAGCGATTTTCAATTTACCAAACGGTCTACACGGCTACATGCTGGTTGACGCACAAGGCCAGCGAATCGACGGTGCGGCGGCGGCTGATGTCGTCTACGACCCTACGGCGACTGCGGGCACTCCGGCGATGACGAACGGACTATCATGTATCCACTGTCATAGTGACGGCATCGCTTCCAAGATGCGCGACGAAATTCGAGACACGGGCGCATTTTCTGGTGAAGCCTTGGAGCAGATTCAAAAGCTTTACATTGAACACACGCAGTTCGCTCGGCTGATTGAACAAGATCGGCAGCAGTACCGGACGGCGTTACGGGCTACGCTAGAGTCGCATGATGATCTAACTCCTGATTTTGAGCCAATCTCTTATGTCGCGAAAAGCTATCTCGCTGGCCTAAATGCGCAGGACGTCGCTTGCGAGTTAGGCATCGAATCGATCGATCTGATCACAGTCCAAATTGAAAACGATCATGATCTTCGAAAGCTAGGGCTTGCTACTTTAATTCAAGCTCAACCCGGAATGATCCAACGTGCGCGTTGGGAAGCGGTCGACGGTACTTCGCTATTTCAAGACGTCGCTGTCGAGCTCAAACTCGGCACTCCTTATCTTCCAGGAACGACTCGCGGGCTGAAATCACGCACATCATCCAATTCACTTCATCAGACTAATTCGATAGCAGAATGAACAAGCCAATCAACTCTCGAGCACTCCGCTGCCTTGGCGTCCTACTGGCGACTTTGTTGACCTCAGTCACCCTGCGTGCTTTGCATGGCGACGAAGCGTTGGATATCGAGCTACGGGCCATGGTGACCGATCACGTTTTGCCTTTGGTCGACAAACGCGGAGGAGGGGCTATTGCGATTGGCGGCTTCACAGCGGCAACCAGTGTTAAGGGAAGTGCTGGCCCAGAGATCCAATTGAAACTTTCAAGCATTCTGAAAGAGCTAAACCTTGATGTAAATGCCGATAACTATCGATTCGAGTTGACCGGTAATTACTTGCCATACAACGATTCAGAGTCCGGCCTCTACGGCGTCAAGTTGATTTCGCGAATGATCGATGCGGAGGATGGTACGACGCTGGGTGAGTTTCCACGTTTTGTCTTCGGAGCGGAGACAGTTCCTCGCATGCTCGGACTCAATGTGATGACCAAGGGCAGCAGTGATCCCAAAATTCAGTCAGTGTCGTTCCAACGAGCGATGCAACGCCCAGAAACATTCATCCAAGGTTCCGAAGTCGCTGCCTCGCCCGCGTCGTCGTACGGCATGGAGATTTTGATCCTTCAGCAGAACAAGTACCAACCGCGGCCCTTTGTCCCGAACAGTCAGAACCGGCCTTTTGTAGACATTGCCAAGAACGAAGTTTATGCGATTCGTCTTCTGAATCATTCGCAGCACGACGCCGCTGTTCGTCTTACAATCGATGGCGTCAACGTCTTTCAATTTAGTGAACAAGAGCAACGTCCCAATCATTGGATTGTGCCAGCGGCAAAAGACAGCGTCCCTGGCGCAACAATTGTTTATGGTTGGGACAAGACGATGGGAACGACTTTACAGTTTAAGGTTGTCGACTTCCCTGACAGCGCCGCGGCTCGCATTAAGTTCCATCCTTCACAAGACACCGGGTTAATCACCGCTTCTTTTGCGGCCTGTTGGGAGCACGAACGCGACCGACCAAGGAGCGAGGGTCGTACGCGAGCGACCGGTTTTGGAAACGAAATTGTTGACTCTAAAACCCTAGTCAAACGCCATATCGGCGCAGTACGCGAAGTCATCTCGGTTCGCTATGAGAGACCTGCCAACGACCATGAACCGATAGCGATGCAACGCCGCTAACTCCAGACTAAGCACGGTTTTTCACCATGAAGAGCAACGTCGTCCATAGCGTCCTGTCTGGAATCATGTATTCGTCTGCTTGCGCACCGACCTGCAAATTCAGCCTAAAAATTCCAAAGCTGATTTTGTTGTGTGTGCTCTTGTGCAACGCTATGTATTGTCCTGCTGATGGAGCCGATACTGAATCCGAGATTAACCGGTATGCACTGCTGATCGGTGTAAGCAGCTACCAGAACGATGGCTTTATTGAACTGCCGGGTGCGGAGCCCGATGTGAGCGAATTGAGCCGCGTGTTAGTAACGGGAGGATTTCCAACTGGCAATATCGCGCTGATGACGAATCGCAGCGGAGCACGCGATCCTCGACTTCTGCCAACTGCAAAGAACATACGCAAGCAGCTACAGAAATTGATTCGAGACAGGAAACCTCAAGACACAATTGTCATTGGGTTGGCTGGTCATGGTTTACAAGCCGCAGATGGTCAGACCTTCTTTTGCCCAGCGGATGCTCAGCTTTCAGAGGTGAGCAGTCTAGTGGCTTTGCAAGAAATCTACGATGCTTTGGAAACGTGCAATTCCGAATTTAAGGTGCTGTTGATCGATGCGTGTCGAGAAAATGTCCAGTTGAACTTCGATGCCGCTTCTGGCTCGTCCGAAAAGCAATCAGGCAACGTTGCATCATCAACGGTTCAACAGAATATCCCAGAACCGCCAGCGAATACTGCGGTTTTCCTGAGTTGTTCGCCAGGGCAGGTGGCCTACGAGCGGCAGCAAATGCATATGGTCAACGGAGTATTCTTCCACGCTGTTTCTCGCGGACTCGATGGTGCTGCAGCCGGCCCTGATGGTTTGGTTACGTTGCCAGATCTCGAACGTTTTGTAAAGAAGGATGTTGAATCGTTTGTCAGCAAGACATATGCCGCGACGCAGCAACCAGTGATGCGCAACAATACACCAGGACTGCAGCCGCTACTGGCCAAGTCTGATGTTGGGCGTAAAATTAAACGTGCAAATGAGCTTTGGATCCGCAGCGCGAAAAAAGAAGCAGCAGCGATTATCGATGAGATCCTGAGCGTAAATCCTAACAATGCTCTAGCCCTTGCAGAACGCTCTCGTGTCCTGAGCGAACAGGCGGAATCACAAAGCGATCCAGCATTGCTTGAAGAGTCGTTGCAGCTTGCTGAAAAAGCCGTCCAGTTGGCTCCGCAGGAACCGAGTGCATTTCTGGCGCGATGCAACGCTCATCGCATCGCCGGCAACTATCCTGCAGCTCTAGAAGATTGTAATCGAGCGATTGAAATCCAGAGAGATGATGCTCTCGCCTTCGTTTACCGAGCGGTAGTTTACAAATCCATGGAGAACGATGCTTTCATGCGTACAGATTTGGAAACGATTCTCGAGCTGAACGACAACAACCCGTTAGTTCTCTCCGTGGCTGCCGGATTGCTGTTTGCTATAAGCGAAATGGAGAAGGGGTTCGAATTGTTAGAACGCGGAATTGCGCTCTATCCAGACGTCCCGATGCTGCACTTTGTCAAAGCTTACGGACATGATCAGATGGGTGAGCATAACAAGGCGATTCTGGCTTATACCGCAGCTATTCGCCTGGATGATCAAGATGATGAGATCCTCTTGCGGCGCGCAGTCAGCCTCGCTCGCGTCGGCGACTATCCAGCGGCCCGGGAAGATGTTGATCGAGCCTCGAAGATCAATCCAAAACGATCCGATCTAGCAACTGTGCGCGAATTTGTTTCACAAAAAAGAACGCCAGCTTACAACCAATCAGTTGATAAACGTCCAACTCGACCCACAGCTCAGACTCCGACTCAACGGTTTGCACAATAAATACGCCGTACTGAAATTACCCGTCACTTAACAAAACCTAATTATAAATGCTGAGCTCACGCTCTACGCAATTTGTCCATCAAAGGTTCTTAACATGCTTGCTTCAATCCCATTACCTCAATTTTCGTTTGCGTTTGCTTGGACCATTTTTCTAGCTTCAGTCGGGCAAGTGCAAGCCGACGGCCCTGCATCTGTTCACAAGTACGCAGTAGCGATTGGCATCAGCGACTACGATCCTGATCAATTGGTGCGCGTCCCGCTTGCAGAAAACGACGCGAGCAAGTTTGCTGAACTGCTGATTCGAGCTGGCGCTGACGCTCAACAGGTCAAGCTACTAACCAACAGTACTGGAGCTGAAAATCCACAAGCTGCACCAACCAAATCGAACATACTTGGCCAGCTAACTCAGTTGACCAAGGTTCTGACGCCTGATGACAAATTGATGGTGGCATTCAGTGGTCACGGATTGCAAGCGAAGTCTGGCTCGTACTTTCTGTGTCCTTTGGATGCGGATGTCGAAGATGTTAACACGCTCATATCTTTAGAAGAGATTTATCATTTAGTCGGTGAGTGCATGGCCAATCAGAAGCTGCTCTTGATCGATGCAATGCAAGCCGAACCGTTTGCTAAAGATTTACATTCATCGTTCAAACAAAACTTTGTTACCAAGCTAAATAATCTACCCGAGCCGCCAGCCAACACTGCGGTATTCTTTAATTGTTCTCCAGAGCAATCGCTTTCTTACGTTAGCGGTCCGTCCAATCAGGTAGGTTGTTTCTTCTCCGCTGTAATCTCTGGTATAGAAGGATCTGCAGCGGGGAGCGATGGCAGCGTGACCTTGTCGGACGTCGAGCGATACGTGAAGAAACAGTACACGAGCAACGCGGCAGCCGCGGGCATTCAGCCATACATTCAAAAGAATTTCTCGGGTGTGTTTGTTTTGGCTGATCATTCGTTAGGCGTTGATGACATGGATCAGATTCAAAATCTGATCCGCGAAGATCGCTATGACGAAGCAGATAAGATCGTCGATAGAGTACTCGCCGCTCACCCAGAGGATGGACGAGCACTTGCGCAAAGATCGCGATTGATGACTTATCGCGCCGAACAATTTCGGGACCTCTCAACTGTTCCGGAAGCACTTCAAATTGCTGAAGCGGCGGTTGTCGCTGCCCCCAATGATCCGCTGCCCTATGTTGCCCGCGCAAATGCACATCGAATTGGGCAGAAGTACGAAAAGGCTTTTGCAGATGCAACGAAAGCTGTAGAGTGCGATCCAAACTTTGTGATGGCCCACGTGATCCGCGGCTTTGCTTATCACCATCTGCATGACTTGGAAGGCATGGGGCGTGAAGCACAGATTGGAATTGAGATCGATCCCGCACATCCCGAAGCGCGTGCCATGTTTGCAGCATATTGCTTTGCTAAAGGTAGGATCGATGAAGGACTTTCGCACCTTGAGCGTGGCATTGCGGGTACAAAAAATATGCCTGCGTTGTACTTTCTAAAAGGCTATGCACTCGAAAAGAAGTCACTGCATCACGATGCGGTCGCTCAGTTCAGTTTGGCTATCGAATGCAACGATCAAATTCCAGGATACTTCTGTCGCCGAGCAATCAGCAATGCAAACGGCGGTAACTACAAAGCTGCGATGGATGATATCGCGGCTGCCGAACGCATCATGCCGACGTATTTCGATATCGCCTCCGCCCGCGCAATGGTCATTCAGAAGCAGAAAGGTTACGGGCACGCGGGCCACGCGATTGCAGAAGGCTTGAGAGCTAATCCAAAGTCTGCAGATCTATGGCAAGGCCGCGGCTTTGACCTCTACACCAATCGACAGTACACGCAAGCAATCGACGCTTTCAACAAAGCGTTGGAGATAAACCCTGGCTACGGCGAAGCGCATATGGGAATCGGCATGGTCTATCTCAAGCTGAATAAATACGATGAAGCGCTAGTACATTTGAACCGTGCGACTCGACACAAAGAACATCTAGCCCGCGCATACTTTGAGAAATCTGAGGCCTACATCGCGAAGGGCGACTTCAATGCTGCATTTGCCGAACTGCAGTTAGCAACCAAGTACGACCCATCGAATGGAACCTTTCAATCACAGTTGAGAACTGTACAAGCGCGTGTTGGGAAATAGTTCGGAACTAACCCAGTCGCGATATCCGACACAATCGGAATATTTGCTTCTGCAAAAGCGTGCGGTTCGATTTAGTCGGCTTCGGAGTGACCCTCGCGTCTTGGGAAAGACCTAGGGTAGGTTGGATTTTATTGGAAATAGTGCCAATCCACTAAGTAATCAAAATCTGCAACTATCGCAGATCACTGCTAAAAATGAGTTCGAATATGAGTACTAAAGAGATGCCTTGCGGTTGGGAAGCTACTGTCACCAAAGAGACAGCCAACACTCAAGAAACATCGGACCAAACAGGTTGCTTGCTTCAAATTCACCCGCTGGATTTGAATCATCAATTGTTTGAATTGACGGAGTCGTCAGTCGTTGTTGGCCGCGAGAATACCGCCGGGCTTTGTATCTCCGATAGTTCGGTTTCGCGAAAGCATGCGATCATCGAACGATCTGCAGAGGGTTATCAAGT
Source organism: Njordella aestuarii (assembly GCF_056494165.1). Classification (NCBI taxonomy): domain Bacteria; kingdom Pseudomonadati; phylum Planctomycetota; class Planctomycetia; order Pirellulales; family Pirellulaceae; genus Njordella; species Njordella aestuarii. The sequence goes on along the minus strand of NZ_CM151397.1, from coordinate 6,062,598 downwards.
TACCGATCTAAACAGCACCAACGGAACCTGCGTAAATGAAACGCGTGTTGAAAGTTCGCGTCTAGTTCCCGGCGACCGAGTGCAGTTCGGAGGCTTTATCTACAAGTTCTTGTCGAGCAATCACATCGAACTGCAGTACCATGAAGCTGTCTATTCGATGATGACACGTGATGGTTTAACAGGCACCTTAAACAAACGCTACTTCCTGGACATCATTGGTCGCGAGTTTCAAAAATCATGTCACCGTGGAACGCCGCTTTCGCTGATTCTGTTCGATATCGATCACTTCAAGTCAGTCAACGATACGCATGGTCATTTGGCCGGCGATGAAGTTTTGAAGGAAATGGGACGCCGAATCGGAAACGTCGTCGCTGATCATGATGTCTTTGCACGCTACGGCGGTGAAGAGTTCGCGATCTTACTAACTAGTGTCAGTTTGGAAGAGACTGTTGACGTCGCCGAGCGATGTCGACTGGCGGTAGAATCGGAGACCTTTCCTACTTCGGTCGGACCTCTTCCGATTACGATCAGCGTGGGAGTGGCTGAATTTGCTGCACTGACACAACCAAAGAATGCGAACGAGTTGGTTCAAGCTGCTGACGAAAAGCTATATGCGGCCAAGCGAAGCGGGCGTAATCGTGTCTGCAGCTAATATCGATTCGACCAGTGCGGGTTTTGCCCAACCTTTTGTAATCGCTGCAACGCCAACTCCTCCCATTGTTGAATCTAAGCCGGATTTTTCGTGCAACGATGATGACGGGATGATCGGAAGTTCGATCGGTCACTTTAGGATCGAAAGCGTCATCGCTAGCGGAGGAATGGGCACGGTCTTTAAGGCGACGCAACAGCAACCGGTCAAGCGAGCGGTTGCTTTGAAGATGGTCAAACGCGGACTTGCCGACAAGTCTACCTTGGCAAGATTTCATGCCGAGCGACAAGCGCTGGCTTTGATGGACCATCCCGATATTGCACGCGTTTACGAAGCGAATGCTACGCCTGATGGTAATCCATACTTTGCGATGGAGTACTGCGAAGGTTTGCCTATCGATCGATTTTGTGACGAACAACGATTGGATCTCAAGGCTCGTGTTGAATTGATTGTCCGTATCGCGCGCGCAGTCAGTCGAGCTCATAGTATCGGTGTGGTACATCGCGATTTAAAACCCGGCAATGTGCTCGTTGCAAAATTAAATGACCGCAGCGAAAGTAGGCTTGTCGTTAAGGTAATCGATTTTGGAATTGCCAAGTTTGTCGATGAGAAATATGACGAACAGAGTTGCCATGCAACGCGCGTCGGCGAAATGGTTGGCACGCCAGCTTATATGAGTCCTGAGCAAGCCGCCGGGGTTGGCGTCGACGGCCGCACAGACGTTTTCGCGATCGGCGCGATTTTGTTCAAGCTGCTAACTGGTTCGACGCCGTTAACCGCTCCGCCTGGAGATGCTCAAAGCCTCGCGCAAGTGATTGCGCACATCCAAAACTTCCAGCCATTAACGCCTTCGACACGGTTCGGCACGTTCGAGCCTCCGGCAAAACAAAGCATTGCGTCGAAAATGGGCTTCACGAAAGCTTCGCAGTGGTACGCCGCAATTAAAGGGGATCTTGATTGGGTCACGTTGCGAGCGATCGAATCTGACAAGACACGTCGCTACGCCACACCCGATGATCTTGCCGACGATCTTGAGCGATATTTGCGGAGCGAACCTGTCAGTGCGGTGGCACCGAGTTTAGGCTATCGACTCAAGAAACTGTATCAGCGACGTAAGCCGGCATTCTTAGCATCTGTTGTGGTCGCGATCACCTTGCTTGTCAGCGGAATCTACCTTGCCGTCAATTGGTGGCGATACGAGAGCGAAAAGCGAGCTGAACTTGCTCAGGTATCTTCGGAAGCAAGCTTTCTGATGGACGATGCCGATGCGGCACGGCAAAGAGCCGCCCAAGGTGGACCGACTTCGCTCGAAGAATTTGTCGTGGCGCGGACCGCTCTAGCCAAAGCCGAATCACTGCTCGCCAATCGATCGCAACTGCCGGCTTTGCAAAATCGCTTAAACGATGTTCAAGCTGCAATCGTTGCTGACCAAGAGGCCTTGGAATTAGTCAAGCAATTGGAGGACGCTCGCGAACGTGTTGTGCAGACAGGAGCCACCCTCGAGTCGGATGCTGATGGCTTGGACGCGTTTGGCCGTCAAGCGGGCGTCGAGCGAGTCTTGCATGCGTTTCGGAGCTTTGGCATCGAACCAGTTGAAATGACTGCGCAGGAGGCCGCGGAACGAATTCTAAGTAGCCCGAAGTCGGTACACGAAAAGATAGTCGAATCGTTGGACTTCCTGCTCAACGAGATACCAATTGGAGCCGGGTTGTACCTGCATCATCAAGGCGGGCGGATCAATGTTGCCGAAGTGGTATCGCAGGGGCCTGCATTTCGAACGCAGCAATTTCAAGTCGGCGATCGACTGCTGAAGGTTGACGATGTGAGCCTTCTGGAAACGTTCACGGTCGATCAGATGTTATCGCAGACGTATCGCCTGATGACCCGTCGGCCGGGGCAAAGAGTTCGATTGACTTTCGTGCGCGGTGCAGGTGAGCCTCAAGTTTGCGAGCTCATCTGCGAAGGAGCGGAAGCGATCTGGGCGTGCGAAGTTTTAAAGAGCATTGATCCCGACGACTGGCGATCGTCGCTGCGGCGTGCCGTCTTAGATGCGGACTTGGCTGCTTTGCGACAACTCGCGGCGTCTGCTGAACTTTCGCAGCAACCGCCCTTTAGCATCATCCAGTTGGCTGGGACGCTTTTTATGCTGGAGCGGAACAATGATGCGATTCAATATCTACAGATTGCTCAACAACGCCATCCCTCAAACTACTGGGTCAACCACTATTTGGGCACGGCCCTTGCAGTCGCTCATGATCCTCCACGACCAGAAGATGGTATGCGATACCTCACCGCCGCAGTAGCGCTGCGACCGCAAAGTATCGGAGCTCGACTAAACTTGGCTGACGCACTTGTTCGTACCGGTCAGACGGATGAAGCACTGGTGCAAACGCAAATAGCCACGGAACTGTCGCCGTCCGACATGCAATTAAAGAAGAGAGCTGTGGCGATGTCTAGAACAAAGACCGCAGCAGGAACACTTAGGCAAAGTGGTGTTAAGGTACCAGATCAACAGTCAGCAGTAACGGTTACTGAGCCAAGCTCATCGGCTTCCAATGCGATCGATTTAGCAGATCTGACTATCGACGAAATCGAGCATCGAGCCCGCGAGTTTGCTCAATCGGGTGATCGTCGGCAAGCACTTGCGATAGTCAAACAGGCGGAACAAGTTTACTCAAATGATCCGCTATTGCGACGAATGAAAGGGATCGTCCTGATTGATTTGGAAGACTACGTTGCGGCCAAAGTAATATTGTCGGATGCGGCCAGACTTTCACCAAACGATGCGGCCACGCGATTCTACCATGGCGTTGCTTTGCAATATTCCGGCGACAGCCACAATGCGATGCGCGAGTATGAAGCAGCGCTCCAAATTAGGCCTGACTACGAAGCGGTAAGAGGATTCTTGATTGAACTTCAAGCAGTCGCAGACTAGCTTTACATTCCGTTTCGCATCGTAAACTGTTCTTGGCCGTAAGGGCCGTTCTAGGAGATCCTTCTAACGGATCATGTAGATCTGCACGCTTGCGGCCTACAACGGTTCCGAGATTGGCGTCAACGTCCCTGTTTTGACGTTGTAGCGGCTGATTTTGTCTGCATGAAGCGGCATTCTTACTAGGAAAATCAGCGAAGATAGCCGCGAACGGACATATCTAAGGCGGCGGCTGCGACTTTGCGTGATGTCGTGGAGAAGGGCACGACTGCTTGAAGAGTCCTACCGAGCCGACTACAACAATGCTATCGCACCTGCGGCGGCGAATCGTCCGAAAACTATTCTGAATTAATCCCACCTCAGCCGCATCCCACTCTCAATCATATGACAACGATAAAACTTGACGATGGACTGGTAAAGGGAGACAGTGTCTCCAAGATTCTTGACCGTGCTCTGGACGCTGGCCAAGGCCTGCTGCGGCTAACCCCAACCTGGGTGCCTCGCAGTTTCTTGCATCCGGGACGCCGAATTAAGCTGCATCCGGACGATTTATATTCGTTTGGCGCTGATCGCGGCGGAATTGATGAACGCTGGTTTGGATCTACAACCGAAGCAGCCAACGACGGCCGTGTTTGGCACGAAGGCTTTAGTTTTTGTAGCTTCGAAGGCCAAAAGTTTTTGCTCAAGGACGCCGTCGAGGAAGCCGGCGATCGCCTGGTCGGCAAATCGATCTTTAGCAAGTACAACCGCTGGCCGGTCTACTCAAAATTCTTTGACAACATGGGGCCGATTCCTCACCACATGCATCAAAAAGCAGAAGACGCAGCTCTAGTCGGACGCGAAGGGAAGCCCGAGAGCTACTATTTCCCCCCGCAGTACAACAACGTCGACAATAACTTTTCCTACACTTTCATGGGGCTGGAGCCGGGAACTACGAAAGCTCAACTGCGAAAATGCTTGGAAAACTGGAATCGAGGCGATAACGGCATTCTGGATCTTTCCAAAGCCTACCGGCTTGAGCGCGGCACAGGCTGGTTAATTCCTCCCGGCGTTTTGCATGCCCCAGGCTCGCTGTGCACCTACGAACCGCAGTGGGGCAGCGATGTGTTCGGCATGTTCCAATCGATCGTCGAGGGGCGTTATGTTCCTTGGGAACTGTTGGTGAAAGATATGCCCGAAGACAAGCATCAGGATTTAGACTTCATCATCGGCCAGTTGGACTGGGAGAAGAACGTCGATACACACTTCAAAGACAATAACTACATTGAACCGATCGTCGACTCCGCTCGCAGCGGCGACGGGTATACGGATCGCTGGGTCGTGTACGGAACGGTCGACGGGCAACAGCTTTTCAGCGCCAAAGAGCTAACGATCGAACCAGGTGCAAAGTGTACCTTGAAAGATCCAGGCACGAGCAGTTGGATTACGGTGCAGGGCAAGGGACGCATGGGCAAATTAGCGCTGCAGACTCCAGCTATGATTCGCTTTGGTCAAGAGACTGAAGACGAAGTATTCATTAGTCACGAAGCGGCAACGGCAGGTGTTGAAATCGAAAACACCGGCAGCGAACCACTGGTCGGTCTGCGATACTTTGGCCCAGACGTTCATTCGAACTTGCCAAAGAATGGTGCTTGGAAAGCGAACCGCTAACACGCATTTCTAGCTTTGAATAAAATGCAGGTGCGACTAGTAACACCTTGTTTCAGAATTTCTCAACCGGTTCATGTATAGAGCCGGTGAGGCCTGTTCCGGGATTTTAACACGTTGATGAGTGAGAGTGGGCGGATGAGTCTAAAATTACATAATGCGATGTGGCCTGGGTTGGTTGGCAAAGGCGATGGGCCTGGTCAAGAACCACCAATTTCGCTCGAGAAAATGTTGCAGCTAACAGCTGCGGCGGAAGTTAACGGGCGAAAGTTTGACGGCATCGACTATTTCCTGTTTTTGCCACACACCGATCCCAATGCAAGCGATGATGACATTCATAAGATCGCTGACCTTATTCAGTCTCACGGATTTTCGGTCGGTTCATTAGTTGCGCCCGTGTGGCAGGGGACCGTGGGTGATTCTGCGATGGGAGACGCTGCTGCCAGGGCTAAATTCCTGGACGCCGTTCGCGTCGGGTGTCGGATTGCCAAAATTTTTAATGAACATGGCATTCGAAAGTACGGTGTCATTCGGCTCGACTCGGCTGAATTTGGTATTGAAAAATGGCGCCTGGATAAAAAGGCGAACACTCAACGGATTGTGGAAACCTTTCAAGAGGCCGCTAAAATTGCGGCCGATCATGGCGAGCGATTGGCCGCTGAAGGCGAAATTTGCTGGGCTGGGTTGCACTCTTGGCAAGATATGATCGATATTTTGGAAGGCGTCGGAATGCCAGAAACTTTTGGCTTTCAAGCAGATCTGGCTCACACATACCTGTATTTGTTAGGTTACAACGCGCCTGAACATGCGTTGCTTCAGCCGGGCTATTCTGAAGCCGAATTTTATACGGCTTACGAGCAAATGACCGAGGAGTTGAGACCGTGGACGATCGACTTCCACGTGGCTCAAAACGACGGCGAAGTTCACGGGGCCGGCGACCACGACAAGACTGGTAAACATTGTCCTGCCGATGATCCCAATGGTAAGCTCGATATTGTACGCTGCTCGCAATACTGGCTGCAGGATTATGCCGATCGAGGCATCAAACATATCTGCTGGGATGGATGCATGTTCCCTAACGCAACGTTGGAGAAAGTCGATACTTGGAATACGATTCTAGCCAAGATGATCGAAGTCGCAGAAGCGGCTGAAGAGAAAACGGAATATGCATAGTATCGACTTTAATTTTTGCTCACAATAACTCAGGTAAATTGTTCGCTATGTCAACTAGAAAACCACTTCGCATTGGAATGATCGGCTACGGTTTTATGGGCCGTGCGCATTCAAACGCTTACACCAAAGTCAATCATTTCTTTGATCTTGAGCATCAGCCTGTCTTGCAAGCGGTTTGCGCTCGAAATGCCGATAAGGCACGAGGGTTCGCGGATCAATGGGGCTACAAGAGTATTGAAACCGATTGGAAGAAGCTGCTGCAGCGCGACGACATCGATGCTGTCGATATCTGTACGCCTAACAAGCTGCATAAGGAGATCGCGATTGAGGCAGCCAAGGCGGGCAAGATGATCTTGTGCGAAAAGCCATTGGCAATGAACGTTGCCGAAGGCGAAGAGATGTGCGAAGCGGTTGAAAAAGCTGGCGTTGCGAACACCGTTTGGTACAACTATCGTCGCATTCCGGCCGTAACCATGGCCAAGCAATTGATTGACGAAGGTCGCTTGGGACGAATCTTTCATTACCGCGCTCTGTTTCTGCAGGATTGGACGATTTCTGAAGATGTGCCTCAAGGTGGAGCAGCGACATGGCGATTGGATGTCGACGCGGCCGGCTCGGGAGTAACCGGAGATCTCTTGGCGCACTGTATTGATACTGCCTTGTGGCTCAACGGTAGTATTTCGTCGCTAACTGGGCTGACGGAAACGTTTGTTAAAGAACGAGTGCATGCCGACACTGGTGAAATGAAGGCTGTGGGTATCGACGACGCGGCGGCTTTCCTGGCTCGATTCAAGAATGGTTCGCTGGCAACGTTCGAGTCGACTCGATATGCACGGGGACATAAAGCGCTTTATACGTTTGAGATTAACGGCGAAAACGCTTCGATCTTCTGGGATTTGCACGATTTACATCGCCTGCGTTGGTTCGATCACCGCGATGAAGGCAAACTGCGAGCGTGGAAGAGTATCCACGTTTCGGACGGAGATCAGCCTTACATGAGCAACTGGTGGGTGCCGGGGCTGCAAATTGGATACGAACATTCGTTCGTCCATCACGTCGCCGATTTCCTCAAATCCGTCGCTGATGGTACGCCATGTCCGCCGACTTTCCGAGATGCACTAGAGACTCAAAAAGTCTGTGACGCAGTCTTGGCCAGCGCCAAATCTGGCCAGTGGCTGAATGTTTAATTTGAACTTTCCATATCCTTCAAAGTAGCTATCCGTCTGAATTAAGAAAGCGTTGTCAATTATGAAATTTGGGATGAACCTTTTGTTGTGGTCGGGCGAGATTACCGACGCAATGCTGCCAACCTTGGAAGAACTAAAGAAGATCGGTTACGACGCCGTCGAGGTTCCCATTTTCAATCTGGATATGGACTACGCTGCCCTCGGCAAACATCTAGACAACTTAGGCCTAGAGCGGACTGCGGTGACGGTACGAAATGCAGAGGATAATCCGATCGATCCAGATCCTGCTGTACGAAAGAAAGGCATTGAGCTGAACAAGCGAACGTTAGACTGCTGTGCTGCTGCAGGTGTCAAGACTTTAGTTGGTCCCTACCATTCTGCGATCGGCCATTTTTCTGGCAACATGCGAACCAAAGATGAATGGAAATGGGGCGTCGAAAGTATGCGTGCGGCGGCCGAACACGCAGGAAGTGTTGGAGTGCAGCTTGCCGTCGAACCATTAAACCGTTTCGAGATCTACTTTCTCAATTCACAGGCCGACGCGGCGCAATTCTGTCGCGAAGTAAATCATTCGAGTTGCCGGATGATGTACGACACTTTCCACGCTAACATCGAAGAAAAAAGTATCCCGCTGGCGTTCCATAACATCAAAGACATGCTGTGTCATATTCACATTAGCGAAAATGACCGCAGCACTCCGGGGCATGGCAACGTTCGTTGGAAAGAGACCTTTGATGCGATTCGCGACATCGGCTACGACGGATACTTAGTCGTGGAGGCATTTGGTCTGGCACTGCCGGAGCTCGCTGCCGCAACCAGAATTTGGCGTAAGATGTTCGATACTGAATTGAAGCTTGCTCGCGATGCCTATGCGTTTATGACCAGTCAAGTTGCGATGCGTTCGTAATCGTTGCGATAGACTTGGAAATGTGATGCACAGCGACCACCGCAGTCTTGCAAGCAATCATACTCTTGTACAACGTGCGTTGTTGTTGCGTAAGGTTCGTACCTACTTCGATGAGCGAGGGTTCGTCGAAGTTCAGCCCCCAGTGATTGGCAGCGAGTTTGTGATCGATCGGCACATTGATCCAATCGAATTGCAGATGCAGAATCCAGCGACTCGCGAAGAGCAAGCGTGGTATCTGCAAAGTTCGCCGGAAGCTGCCATGAAACGGTTGCTGGTTGGCGGGCTCGAGCGCATCTATTCGCTGGGTCCGGTGTTTCGGTTGGACGAGTTTGGGACACGGCACAACCCTGAGTTCACCATGCTGGAATGGTACAACACGGCCGATCGACTCGATGCCGCTTGTGCCTTTGTTGATGGCTTGGTGCAAGCGATACTTGAGCGACCACCAGCAAGCCGCATTCGTTTTTCAGAAGCATTTGCGATGGTTACATCACACGACTTATTCGCGGCAACCGTCAAGGAATTTCAAGCGATCGCCGAGCGTTTTTCATTGGGAGTTACGGCAGATTTTTCGGATGACTGGGACGACTGGGTGAATTTGATTTTTTCGGAGCTAATTCAACCGAGAATGGGGATTGGAACGCCAGCGATCGTAACTCATTTTCCTGCGTCTCAAGCGGCACTTGCCAGACTGGATGAAGAGGATCCTCGAGTTGCCGAGCGATTTGAATATTTTGTCGACGGGATTGAGTTGGCGAACGGCTATTGCGAGCTGCTAGATGCTAACGAACTGTTACGCCGGTGCGAAGAAGAGAATCGGCTGCGTTTGAAAGATGGCAAGACCGAATTGCCCATACCCGTGAAGCTGATCAGTGCCATGCGGGAAGGCTTGCCTGCGATGAGCGGTTGTGCGCTTGGTTTTGATCGGCTAGCAATGATCGCGACAGGTGCAGGTCGATTAAGTGAAGTCCTTGTCTTCCCCATCGATCGCGCTTGAGCCGCGTCGCTGCTCGTTATGCAGGCCGCACGGTTGATACCCAGAGTGTGCTGCCAGCTTCTCTCTCGTGTGCACAGGCTAGAAAGCACGGTTGGCATGTTGGGCTGGCGTGGCCCGGGCCAGTTGTTCGATGTCGTGAAGTGGCATGCCCCGTTCGACCATTTCTCGCTTAAATGCTAGGTCTTGCTGATGGCAAAAAAAGACCCGAATTTGCGTGGCGATTGAGACAATAATGCTAGTAACACAGCCGAACGCAACAACGATCACGATCATGTTAAAGGGTACGGGAAGCGAACTCATTACATTTTCAAGGAGTGTGAGCATGGTATTACCTTTAGCATTGTTAGTTTAGCGGCAATGCCTGATTCGCTGCATCCGCTGCTTTCTTGGAACCCGCGTCAGATTTAAATGATAATTCTTCACAGCAGCAAAGATATGCTGCGACAGGACCGATTTTTTGCTATTCAAGCTGAACGTTCACCGACATAAGTGACAATTGCTTCGCGTAAAGCACTGAGTGGTACATGCACCAGATCACTCTGCGTTGGCGCTCATTGCTTGCTGAAGGCGTTTAAACTTCAATAGAACTTGATTCCGCCCATTCGGCGGTCTGTTAGATTCTCGACTGGGCATTGTGAACTTCTGCAGATGGTAAGCCAAAAATTGGTTAGCAAGCTCCTGGTTACTTACCTGATTTGCAATTTCTGCAAGTACCTCGCATTGGTAAAGCGTGAGTTGAGATTGTGCCTTCAGTTCGATTCCACCTTGAAGGATTCGGTCCAAGTCTGCGTCAGCCTCGCTGGCGTTTTCGATCTCTTGCCACCGATAGACTTTCAACATCTCTAATAGAAGGACAGCGTAAATTTGATCGCGTAAGTGCTCAGGATACAAATCGCAGATCATCACAGCATAGTCGTGTACGAAGCCAGGGCCTCCTCCCCAGCGCGGCAGGAGCCAATTGATCATGTGGTGATGCAACTTGATTGCTTCTGGATAAAGCGTCATACCCTGTCTCGCGAGTTCCATGCCTTCGACCAATGGATCATCCCCATGGATGGCCATTCTAATTCCAAGTTCAAATGCATAGAGTGGAGGATTCTCGGCCTTGAGAATGGCATTAAGGCGACCGATGCTAACTCAACGCGTTCGTTCAATTCCTGGAATGCGGATTCTGAAACTTCGTGCGCCCAACCCTGACCACGAGCGTCAAGTCCGATCGATAGATGACGTTCTGCGGAAGCAAGTATTGCTATTTCGTGACCTGAAGCCTTCCATTTTTCAAGTCTTGCAAGGGTTTTTGCGCTCACTGGCGCATTTGGATGGTTCTCGCAATATTTCCAGCAATTAGCGACGTAATGAATAATGTTGCTGTAAACCTCTTCGCCTAACATCAGCCTGTTTGGCCAGTTGCGACTTCGAAGGAAATCAGCAGCTTCTGTGAGTCCTTCGAACAAGTCTTCATGATAGACCGTTTCGCCAATGCATCTCGCGGCATGATGTCCGAATGGGTCATCGAAAAAGTCTCGTTGGTACACCCGCAGCGATGAGTCAGTCAGCAATGCAATTCGATCGCCAGTTTCAGAAGCCCAAAGTTTACGAACGGATTTCGCGTCGACATCCACCAGAGCACTTTGTTGCGGTTCACCAGATGTGTTCCAGTCCACATTGCAAACAACGTAGCGCCAACTGTGATCTTCATTTCCGATCCGCCCTAAGATTGTCAACCAGGACTTACCACCTGCATTGCAACTCACCGCATCAATTGGCTGCGGATTGATCAAATAGGGGAATTCATGAACTTGCCCATCGATCCCATCAGAGTGTTGGTTGCCCACATACTCGTGCACAGAATAGGCGCACATCCAGCGATCAGCATAATGATCACTCGTAACCGGGACTGTAAAATGCTCGAAGTTATAGGAAGGCAAGACTTCAAGCCGACTTGGTTGTTCATCTATATGCCATCGAAAGATTGCCTCGTTTGACGCACCCACTACATATTTACCATCGGGGTGGATAGCAATATGCGGGCTAGAAGTTGGTGAGTCTTTCAAAAATTCTACATGTTCAAAGTTTGAATCGATTGCGACTTGTTTTTCATCGCCAATCAATCCGGCAATCGTGTTGTTATTCTTCGCTCGAGAAATATCGTAGAAACGAGTTCCGAGGCCCGTTAACTCCTTCACAACGCTTTCACTCACCAGTTCTATTTTAGCAATAGAACTTTCGTTTGCGACAAAAACAAACTCACCGGTGACATCGACAAGGATGGCGTTGCATTTTTGAATGGGCGATTGAAACCGTTTTTGAACTTTACCTGAATCGACGTCAATGACACAGACGTTATTGTCGCTATCGATTTGATACAGAGTTCTTGCATCGTTCGAAAAATCGATAGAGACTCGCGAACGAATTTGGTCTGAAGGAATCGAAAACAGTTCAGTAAGTTGTGGTTCGTTGGTAAAGCGACTAACGTACAGCTTGAACTTGCCGCGATAATCTTCCTTAGGGGTAAACGTGGTACTGACGAGCGGGGAAGGCCAGAACGAGTCTATCTCTAGCTTACCACTTAAAGTCTCAAACTCTGATAAGTCGACTGCGTCCTTAAGCTGCTTTCTCAGAGAAGACTTCTCTACTAACGTTGTGCTATCAACAGAGCTACGGATCGGTGAATCTCCGGCACGATCTTCAGATCTATTGCAACCGCAATTGAGTATGGCTGATGTGAAGACAAGCTGCCCAAGGGTAACCCTGTGTTTTCGCCGATGGTTCTTCATTGATAAAATTGTCAATCGTTGTTATGTTAGCTTTAGAAGGTTCATAGTCGAACCAAACAAATCAATGCGCCCGAAGTATTTGATATTTGTGTAGCTTGCCAATGACTTCTGTCGACCAAAATTGATTGTCCGATTTGCTAAACATGCAAGAGAACTTTCGAGCCATCATCACCACGATTTTGCATGTGTTGATCAACTCATCGACGCTAGACACAGTGTTGCAAATAAATGCCTCAAACGCGAAGTGAAAGATCAAATCAGTGCAACGCGGCTGTCGCCTTGCAGGCATGGATTAGAGTGTTGCGGATTGCTGATGACGCGGGTCTTAGAACGTGCCAATGTTGTCGGCGAAGATAAAGGTTGACCTAGAGACCAGGGCTCCCAAGCGAAGCTTGGAAGACTTCCTTTCAAAGCATCCGAATGAAGCAAAAATTGTGGAGGAAGTATTTATGCAAAATGGTATGTTCTCGACGAGCGATACGCCTACGGAAGAATTCGATTCGGATAATTGCAACCAAAGCATTTCGCTGAGGATATCCTCCGGCGATGGGCAACTTGCTACCAAGAAACTGCCGGTGCCTGGTCAATATATCATTGGCTCCGACCCATCTTCTGATATCAAGATATCTGGTGCATCTACAGAACTCGTACGGCGCGCCTGCTTGATCGCTGAACCTGAATTTGTCTTGTTCATCAACTTTCAGGATTGTGAGGCCGGCGTCATTGGAAAACGCCTGAATGTAGGAGAGAAGATCATTATCGACGACACAGAGTTGGTCTGGGTCTCCGGTAATTTGCAACACCCCACAAGCCCTGGCCAATCAAAAGCCTCGACAAGTGGACTGGACTTACAAATAGATGGCTTTGAATTCATACGGGAACTAGGTCGAGGAAGTTTCGGATCGGTCTACCTTGCAAAGCAGCTTGGGACGGAACGCCCGGTAGCGATAAAGACGCTGCTGCCAAACTATTCTGCCGATCCACAATTGCGGCGTATCTTTCTTCGAGAAGCATCGATCCTTGCAAACTTACAGCATCCAAATATTGTCCGCAGCTATGGTACGGGGTTGCAAGATGAGTTGCTCTACTTCGTAATGGAATATGTCCCATGCGAAGACCTGCAGAGATTAATTGCAAACACGTCGCTCAACAAGCGTTTCAAGATTGCCGTCGGTATTATCACCAAAGTCCTCATGGCACTTGATTTTGCACACAATCAAGGCATTGTGCATCGAGATGTTAAGCTTTCAAACATCCTTGGCTTCAAGCACGAGGGGCGCTTGCATGTAAAGCTCTCAGATTTTGGGTTGGCGAAATGTTTTGAGACAGCAGGGTATTCCGGTGTTACTGCCACGGAAACGATTTGCGGAACTTTGGCGTATATGTCGCCGCAGCAGATGCGTGACAGTAAGTACGCCACGCCGGCAAGCGACATTTATTCGACAGCCGTTGCTCTTTACTTACTCTTGACCAAACGCTTTCCTCACGATCAAGAAAGCCACAGCGAATTGATTCTGGCAAAACTGAATAGCGAACCGCCACCGGCCAAAAGCATCGATCCACAAATCCCCGAAGCCTTGTCAAATGTTATCGCACGCAGTTTGAGCCGCGACACTGCCCAGCGTTATCGCTCGGCAAGCGAACTTGCGGACGCTCTCAAGGGAGCTCTTGAACTCTCCTGGTAGGGCCGTTTCGTAAACGGAGCATCATTCAGTGCGATACGGACCTACTCTCAAAGCCGACTTTGGCTGCACCATGCACGTTGACGCACGAGCTTTCCGCAGCGGTCTAGTATTGAGCTATCGAAAAAGTTTTACCGATCTTCGATTTTCTGCTCTACAGTGACCAGACGTGTCACGAGGCTGCCGTTTAATAGGTTAGCCAAAACAACAACGACCGATGTGGCTCAGAATAAATTGCTTTGATTCATTTTGCGTCACTTACAATCGGGCTTGTAACTTTGGGACACTTTTTCCTACAATGCTAGCACTTCGGATTTGATAGCAATCCAGATGAGACTGGAATTTGTTCGATACGTTCCGCCGTTACTGTTTCAGATGCAGGCTGGCGGACGGAAAGTTTTTTACAGTCGCGAATATCGAATTTCCTTGGGAATTCCAACTTTCGTAAGACACTAATGAACGGATTGAGCAAGGAACGTGCATTTCATTCGAAGTAGAAGGAACTGTAGGAGAAGTTTTTTTCGGGATTTTGAAAGAAATTTTAAAGTCCGCTGAATTTGGTGGCACCTTGTTTGCTTTTTGATCGTATCAGAAGTCAACAGTTGCCAAATCAGCTCATTAGGCAATATCGCTCGGGGTTACGAGCAAGGAATTTCAAGGAGGTTTGCTATGTTGGTTTTAAGTCGAAAAGAAGGCGAACGATTGTCCATCGGTGATAACATCACCATCGTCGTTACAAAGGTCTCCGGCAATCGCGTTACGATAGGCATTGAAGCGCCTCGAGACGTCAAGGTCGTACGCTCGGAGTTAGATGTGGCGGAAGCATCTGCACCCATCGCTGAATCTAGCGAAAAGCCTGCAACAAATGCGGGCCTGAAGATATTCACCAACAGTCTGCGAACGAAGCAGTTGCGCAATGTTGGCTAGTGCGTGCTTTCGGTGGAGATGCAGAGAGGCTGCATCTCAAAGATTGTTCGTCAACGCCTAAGGTCGCAAGAGAACAGTTCTTGCGATCGCTCGGTTTCAACGGTGTGTTACTAAGCTAGCTCGATATAGCCATTGCTGTCCCCGATCGGACCGCATTTCACACCGGCTGCATCCGCCATTGAGACAAACAGGTTATTCAATGGTGTGTTTTCGGATTGTTCAAAGTAGCGACCACCTTGGACTCGACCGCCGCCATGGCCGGCGAGCATGATCGGCAAGTTGTTGTGGTCGTGACGATTTCCATCGCTGATCGAACCGCCGTAAACAATTAGACTGTTGTCCAGCAAGCTTGTATTCTCGCCGTCGCTGGCTTCCTGCATCTTGTCTAGGAAGTAAGCAAACTGTTCGTTGTAGTAACGATCGATCTTGCGAATTTTCGTGATACTATCTTCTTGATTCTGATGATGGGAAAGATTGTGGTGGCCTTCCTTTACATCAATCATCGGGAAAGTACGATTACTTCCTTCATTTGCAAGCATGAACGTAGCGATACGTGTTGTGTCTGTGCGGAACGCCAGAACCATCAAGTCGTACATTAAGCGAATTTGCTCGGTGCAGTCTGCGAATTCATCGGGCGGCTCGGTCGCGTTGATCGCTGCCAAGTCGACTGGAGTATCAAGTCGCTCCAAACGCTTTTCGATCTCACGGACACTCGTGAAGTACTGATCGAGTTTCTGACGGTCGCTGACTCCCACATGCTTCATCAGTCGCTTTTGCGAATCGAGAACTGCGTCAATTACGCTGCGGCGCATGCTATTGGAAGCTTCGTCGCTTTTACCAAACAAACGTTTGAACGCACTGGCCGGATTGACTTCCTTGGCCATCGGTTGGCTTTCGGATCGCCACGAGATGTTGTTCGAGTAAGCGCAGGAGTATCCAGAGTCGCAATCACCTGCTTGGCGACCTTCTTCTGTTCCCAGTTCGATGGAAGGCAATCGGGTGGCCTGTCCGTAAGAGTCTGCCAGAACTTGATCGACGCTTCTGCCAACCTTGATACGGCTGCCGGCGGTTTTCAGTGGATGGACGCCGGTGAGGAAAGTCGCGGCGCTGCGAGCATGATCACCGGGGCCATCGCCCAAAGCAAAACCGTTCATCTGAGCCAAGCCGCGAAACGCAGTCAGATGTTGATGATGTTTGCCTAGAGGCTCAAGACTCTCGTTGACCTTCCACTTTTCCCCATCGGCTTGGGGAAGCCACGTTTCTGCATTGGTTCCGTTTGGAAAGAACACCCATGCTAGGCGAACTGGGGATTTCGCTGCTGCTTCGCCACCAATCGCTTTTGCGACGGGGGACATGGCATCCAGGAATGGAAGTCCCATGGCCACGCTAGCACTGCGGAGGAGGGTACGGCGGGATAGTCTTTTATGGCTCATTGGTAGCGTCTCCAGGTTTGCCGAAAGAGTGGACCTTTTAAAATCGGTCCGCGGCGGGGTGGGGAAAGGCGGGGAATTCTGCAAATTGTTAAGGCTCACGTTATCGTAAGCCCAGTCGGCTGGCAAGCGAAATCTAGGTTAGACGTTTAGCTCGCCATCCCTTATTAACCGCAGAACCAGCTCAAAGTTTCACGTTGTATCTCGCTTAACGGGCGTGGTTGTGGTTAGTCGTCTGTGCTTGGAGCAACTTTAGTTCGATCCCAGAAGCAAAGGGCGAAGATCGCAAAAACGATTCCGGCCATGATCGCTGGAAACATCCAAAAATCCTTCCACTGGTCCATGGTCGTAGCGAGCGTGTCCGATGGTATTGCGGCCGGCAGGTCTCGCGAAAACATCTTCCCAAACGATTGAATGAAACTCAACGGTTCCGTAGCGCCGCGTGCGGTTTTGAGCGCCTCGACATATTCGGGCATGCTGGTGACTTGCTTGCCGTAGTCGCCGATTGTCCAATCGAGTGGGATGCCGGCGAAGCTTCCCGCTGCTGCGATTCGATAGCCGAAAAACATGCCGACGCCTTGGGTGAGGAAAACGAGCAGTCCTTGTGCCTGTCCGCGAATGGCCTTGGGCGCTTTCTGGTCGGTGTACATAAAGCCAGTCACGAAGAAAAAGTCGTAACAAATTCCGTGCAGTAAGACGGCTAGGAGCAGCATCCAGGTAACTTGGCTTGGGGCGGCATAGGCAAACAGCAGGTAGCGGGCAACCCAGCAAGCCATGCCTATTAGAATCATGATCTTCACCCCAAGTCTTCGGAAGAAGAAGGGGATCAGCAGCATGAAGAAGATCTCAGACATTTGGCCCAAGGTCATCGTAGCGCCGGCTTCGGTAAAACCAGTCTGGGTCAGGTATGTCGCTGTTAGGCCATAGTAATAGGCGAGTGGAATGCAGATTAGCGTCGAGCAAACGGCGAAGACGAAGAAGTTCCAGCTCTTGAACAGTCGGAAGGCGTCGAGCATCAGCAACGACCGCCAGTCGAGAGGCTGACCTTTGAGGGGGGGCGGTGTGTGAGGTAAGAAGAAGCAAAGTGCTCCGAGCAGTACCGAACTGCCGGCGCCTAGCCAGAAGATGTTAAAGCTGCTCGACCACTGCATGACGCCTAGGAAAAGCCCGGCGACGATCCAGCCGATTGTTCCCCAGACGCGGATTTTCGGAAACTGATCTTGGTGGGGGATGTGGGTGAAGGCGATCGTGTTACTTAATCCCAGGGTCGGCATGTAGCAGAGGAGGTGGGCAAGTAGCATCCAGACCAGCAAGTTGCCATTTTCTGGACCGCCCGCGGCTACTGAGGGCATCATGAACATGATCAGGCCAGCCAACAGCATCAAAGTCCCCATCACCTTTTCGGAGGCGAAAAGTCTGTCGGCGACAAGCCCTAAAAATAACGGAGCCAAAATGGCGGCAATGGGAGCGCACTCGTAAGCTGCCCCTTTGAATTCGCCCAGATTATGAAAATCCATGGCGGAGCTGAGAGTTGCGAACCACGACCCCCAAGCAAAAAACTGGAGGAACATCATCAATGAAAGCACATTGGTGATTCGCGACGATTGAGTCGGTATTGCGGCATCAGGCATAATTGTTGAAACCGGGGGAGAGTGCCGAGGGCATTAGGGAAGGTGGGGGCGAAAACTGAGGAAACGGTGTCTTCGCTCTTTGCTAGCTGATTAATATAGACAGACTTTTCTTAGGCGGTTGTGCCGACGCCCGGATTCAGCGTAGTGAAAGATAAAAAAGTCGACTTTTGAAGAGGAATCTATCGCTTAAGGAAACCAGGAGTGCCGATTTGGGACTACTTGGGCAATCACTAGCGAAGCAGAAGCAGCCTTTGTTGCTTAAGTATTATCGGAAACCACACAATTGCCGTTGCGTTTCTTTGCGAAGCGGCTAGGATTTCCGAATTCAAAAACTAAGATCAGAAGTCCTCCATTTCACCAGCCATACAGACTATGAGTGCAGTGACCGCTACAAAGCAGCAGTCCATCGAACAATATCGCAAGCATGAGACGGACAGTGGTTCGCCTGATGTTCAAATTGCATTGTTGACCCAACGAATTAACCATTTGACTGGTCACATGCGTTTGCACGGCAAAGACTACGCGAGTCGTCGTGGATTGTTGCGTATGGTAAGCCGACGGCGTTCGCTCTTGGATTATGTTCGCAAGCATGATCCTAATCGCTATCTGGATATCATTGGCCAGCTAGGTATTCGTAAGTAAGCTTGCGGCTACGTTTTGTAACTGGGCGGCGATCCGTCCTTAGTTTCTGAAGCCTTGTGACGTTTTGCGCTCGATTTCCTTGTCGTGCGCTTGTTGTTGTGTGCGGCAAGTAAGTGCTTGTTGCAGTTGTTGTGTTTCTTTGACTCTGATGATCGGGCACTCGATTCTTGTTTGAAATCGACCGGAACCCGTTTTCTATTACCTCTGTGAGATCAGCAGACTTCCCGCTCGATAGGTTGGCAGCAACCGTGCGAAGGCGTGAAGGAGGTCGTCCGCTGTGTTTATGCTTTGGTAGTTCATGTGCTCTTGTTTGTTATTCGGGGGTAGTTCTGAACTGAACTTCGTAACCCTCGCTTTGGATGTTGTGGCCGGCGAATGCTGCCGTGAATTCCGACCGCACCCCAGATTTCATTTTGTTTTATTGTAGGAATTGGTAGCGTGAAATATTTTGTAGAGAAGAAAATTGGTGACCAGGTTTTGTCGTTTACGACTGGTCAGTTGGCAAAGCAAGCTGAAAGCTGCGTAACGGTTCAGTATGGTGACACCGTTGTTTTGACAGCGGTTGCGTCGGGGGCATCACGCCCGGGAACAGATTTCTTGCCATTGACCTGCGATTACCGCGAAAGAATGGCGGCGGCTGGCAAGTTTCCAGGCGGGTTCCTCAAACGTGAGGGACGTCCGACGACGAAAGAAATTCTAACGTCGCGTCTAATGGATCGTCCGATCCGTCCGTTGTTTCCTGAGGGATTCTTCGACGAGATCCAAATCATGAGCTCGGTTATGAGCAGCGATTTGCAAAACGACGGCGATGTTTTGGCGATGAATGGTGCCGCCACAGCTTTGTTGATCAGCGGCCTGCCTTTCCGCGGACCGATTGCATCCGTTCGTGTTGGGCGAATCGAAGGACGTCTTTTGCCTTTCCCAACCGATTCGCAATTGGAAGAATCGGATTTGGACATGATTGTCTCAGGCAATCAAAAAGAAGTCGTCATGATTGAAGGTTTCGGCCAGGAAATTCCTGAAGCTGAGATGGTCGAAGCGATTCTGTTTGCTCAAAACGTGATCCGCGACATCATCAGCTTGCAGTTGGAATTGGCTGCGAAGATCCAGAAGCCAAAGAAAGAGTACAAGTTTGTCGACGATTCCGCATTGATGTCGCAAGTCAAGGATCGCTACTACGACGAGCTTCGATCAGCCAAGCAAACAGATGGCAAGCACGCACGCGCTGATGCAGTCAAAGCTATAAAAGAAAAAGCTAAAGCGGAACTCATTCCAAATCCGGACGCTGAAGATGCCATCTGCAGCTCACAGTTGTCCCGCGTATTGCACGACCTCGAGGCGAAAGTTGTTCGCGATCTAATCATGGCAGGTGTGCGTGCAGATGGACGCGATGCCGCTTCATTACGTTCGATTGAGTGCGAGACTGACCTGTTGCCACGAACGCACGGAACAGCACTGTTTCAGCGTGGTGAAACCCAAGCGTTTGTTACAGTAACACTTGGTACGACGCGAGACGAACAACGTGTTGATGGTTTGATTGAAGAGTACAGCAAGAAATTCATGCTGGACTATAACTTCCCATCCTTTTCCGTTGGCGAATGCCGACCGATTCGTGGGCCTGGACGTCGTGAGATTGGCCACGGAGCTTTAGCAGAACGATCGCTTGAGCCAGTGTTGCCAGAAAACGATGCGTTTCCTTACACGATCCGAATCATCAGCGATATCTTGGAAAGCAACGGATCTTCGTCGATGGCTAGCGTCTGCGGTGGTTGCCTCGCGTTGATGGCTGCTGGAGTTCCTATCACCAACCCAGTCGCTGGTATCAGCATCGGGCTGGTCCGCGAAAAGGCTGATGGCGATCGATTCACGTTGCTAACAGACATCCTCGGTGACGAAGATCACTTCGGCGATATGGACTTCAAGATCTCCGGAACACAGAACGGAATCACTGGTATCCAGCTTGACCTCAAGATCGATGGTATTAGCGAAGAGATCATTCGCGGCACGCTCAAGCAAGCTCGCGAAGCACGCATGGAAATCCTACGCAAGATGCTAACGTGTATTCCTCGTCCGCGTACGGAGACTTCGCGTTATGCACCACGCTTGCTCAGGACAAAGATCGATTCGGAAAAGATTGGTGTGTTGATCGGTCCTGGCGGCAAGAACATTCGAGCTATTCAAGAACAAACTGGTGCCACCATCGACGTTGAAGATGACGGCACAGTAACAGTAGCTAGCCTTGATAGCGATTCAGCGTATGAAGCGTTGCGTCGCGTTGAGGCTTGCACAGCGACCGTTCAAATCGGCAAGATTTACGACGGTACCGTGACGAGCATTCGCGATTTCGGCGCGTTCGTTGAAATCCTACCAGGACGCGATGGCCTGTGTCACATCAGCGAGCTGTCCAACGGCTTTGTGCAGAACGTCGACTCGGTTTGCAAGGTTGGCGATCCGATGAAAGTGCTTGTTATCGATATCGATGACCATGACCGCGTGAAGCTTTCCCGTCGCCGTGCCCTGGAAGAACTAGGCTTGGAAGACGAATTCGCCGCAGTCGCAGTCGGTGGTGGTGATGAAGATTTCGAAGCTGGCGACGAGCCTTCCGAAGAGGGGGGCGAGCGTGCTTCCTTCGACCGACCACGTGAAGGTGGTGGCGATCGCGGTGGTGAGCGCAGCGGCGGTTCGGGTGGATTCCGCGGTGGTCGAGGCCGGGGTGGCCGAGGCCGCAGTGGTGGCGAACGCAGCGGTGGCGGTGGTAATGGTGGAGGTGACCGCGGTCGCGGTGGAAACTTTCGTCGCTAATCCGACCAATTAGGACACTCCCCGATTTGACGGAATGTGTCTTTTCGAAAACACTTGTAGACCCAGGGGCTGAACCCATTTAGCCTCTGGGTCTCACTTTTGGTGGGCGCGGCATTTTTTCCGCGATCTCAAGAACCGCTTAGTCGTTTTCGAATTGGAAAGGTCTCCATGTCCGCTGATCCCCACCTGCCCGCAGACAAATTACTCGCGGATGCCTTGCGGAACGACGATCGAGTCAAAGAGGCCAAGCGATTGTTAGTTGAAGCTGTGCAAGAGCAGAGCCGCAAGCTTACTGCGGCCGCGCCGGCTAACATCGCACTAAAGCAACATTACAAACAATTGTTGGACGAGCTCTCGACAGGTCGCGGTGGTGCTCCCTTTTTCCCATACATAAGCAGCGGCTTGGGCAATGGCCCTTATGTTGAACTAGCCGACGGCAGCGTCAAGCTTGACTTTATTGTTGGAATCGGGGTCCATGGCCTCGGACATTCGCACCCAGCAAATATCGAGGCGACGGTCGACGCGGCTATTGAAGATACTGTGATGCAAGGCAACTTGCAGCAGAGCCGGTCTAGCGTTCGGTTGATCAGTGAGCTTCTGAAACTGGCAAAGCCGGAAGAGTCTGAGCTGCAGCATGTATTGCTGACGACTAGCGGCGCAATGGCCAATGAGAACGCGCTTAAGATTGCGTTTCATGCGCGTTCGCCGGCTAGACGAGTCATTTGCCTTGATAACTGTTTTGCAGGCAGATCCATTGCGCTCGCTGCGCTCACGGATCGGCCGGCTTATCGAAGCGGTGTGCCACTGGCGCTGGATGTCGATTACTTGACGATGTTCCATCCGTCGGATCCTGCTGGAACAACTGAGGCAGCCGTCGCTGGGCTGAAAAAGCTTATCGCTCGTTATCCGGGCCAGCATGCATGTATCTGGTTGGAACTCGTGGCAGGGGAGGGTGGCTACTATCCAGGTACTGGGGAGTACTTTACGAAGCTTTGCCAGATTTGTCGCCAGCACAATATCTCGATTATTTTCGACGAGGTTCAGACGTTCGGGCGTCTTAGCCAGCCATTTGCCTTCCAGCATTTTGGTTTGCAAAAATTTGCCGACATAGTGACCATTGGGAAAATTACACAGCTGTGTGCAACGTTTTATCGATCCGGACTTAAGCCGAAAGGGCCTATACTTTCGCAGACTTTCACTGCTTCGTCGGCATCGATTCATGCGGGTTTGGCTGCGTTAGGTGAGCTGGAGGCCAAGCAATGTTTTGGCAAAGATGGCTGGAACATGCGTCGGCATCAATACTGGGTCAAGAAAATGGATGAGTTGTCGGCAAAGTACCCAGGCAAAATTTCCGGTCCCTACGGCGAAGGGATGATGTTCGCATTGACGCCCGGTAAAGGCGAGGCGGAATATGCCAATGAGCTGACAATGCGATTGTTTGAGATAGGTCTGATGGGATTCCTGGCGGGAAGCAATCCATCACGGCTACGATTTTTGCCGTCGCCTGCGGTCGTAACCGAAAAGCACATTGATGAAGCGTGTGCCCTGATCGAACAAGCAATCGCTTGATTGTGAAGAAATGCGATATGACTACAATCGCATACGGAACGCTATTAGAATTGCGTTCTGCTTGAACTGTGTTTGCTAAGCAGCTCTAAAAGTCACGACTTGTTTAGCTTCGGTTGGAAATGCTCTAATCGGCATAACACAAGCTTGAATCGATTGAGAATATTCCGAGACCGGTCATAGAGATAAGTCGACTATAAATGCAACTTACGCCTGACGCCTTTATTAATCGTGAGTTGAGCTGGTTGGAGTTCAATCAGCGTGTGCTTGAGCAAGCCATGTACGGGAAAGTGCCTTTGCTGGAGAGGCTCAAGTTCTTGGCGATTACCGCTTCGAACCTGGATGAATTTTTCATGGTCCGTGTGGGCTCGCTCCAAATTCAGGAAGAGCAGCGTCCAAATGCCAAGGATCCGACTGGACGCACGCCAGCGGAACAGTTGGAACTGGTGCATCGTCGCGCGGAAAATATTGTGCGTGAGCAGTACCGGTGCTACCTAGAGCAGATTGAGCCCAATTTGCATAACGAAGGTATGGAGCGAACACGTTTGGCGGAAGCCTCTATGCGTCATCGCGAGGCAGCAGAGCGAGTTTTTCACGAAGAAATCTACCCAGTCGTTTCCCCCATGTACGTGACAGAGGACAAGTTCCCCTTGCTCACCAATCTGGGCTTATATATCTGCGTCTCTGTAAAACTCAAACCGCTTGACGCCGTGGCAACGGACGAGGACACCACCAGAGCGAAAGAGGTTGCCGAACCAGCGAAGATCTCACATTTCTTGTTACCGTTAGGTGCATCGACGCCACGATTTTTCACGCTGCCGTCTGACAAAGGGTATTCCTACGCATTGTCGGAAGATATCGTTGCTACGTACATTTCTCACTTCTTCCCAAACAGCGAGATTATTGAGAGTGTGCCGTTTCGAATAACGCGAAACAGCGATATTTCGGTCCGCGAAGATGGCGCTGCCGATTTGATGTTGGGTATGGAGGAGGTCCTATCGGCGCGTCGAACCGCTGATAGCGTGCGGGTAGAGATAGCCGATACCGCATCGGTAGAAATAGCTGACTTCTTAAGACGAAGTTTGCAACTAACCGCGAGAGATGTCTTTCGCATTCCGGGTCCTTTAGACTTGGCCAGCATGATGCATTTAACCAATGCAGAAGGCTTTCCAGCGCTTCGCGATGCCCAGTGGCCTCCGCAGCGGTCGCCCTTGATCGATCCAACTGTTCCAATGTTTGAAACGATCGCCGCACAAGATGTTTTGCTGTGCCATCCGTATGAAAGCTTTGAGCCGGTTGTTCGCTGGCTACAAGAGGCGGCGGAAGATCCCGATGTGCTCGCGATCAAACAAGTGTTATACAGAACGAGCCGCGATAGTAGTATCGTATCGGCGCTCAAGCGGGCAGCCGAACGGGGCAAGTATGTGACGGCTGTTGTTGAATTGAAAGCACGCTTTGATGAAGCGAGGAATATTGAGTGGGCGCGGGAGCTTGAGCAAGCGGGCGTTCAAGTAATTTACGGCGTCAAGCGTCTTAAGACACACGCGAAGGTTTGCATTGTTGTGCGAAGAGAACCACATGGCATCGTTCGCTACGTTCACTTTGGAACGGGCAATTACAACGAGTCAACGGCTCGCATGTACAGTGACATTAGTTATCTGACCTGCGACGAGGAAATGGGAAATGACGCGAGCGCGTTTTTCAATGCGATAACCGGCTTTAGCCAGCCGCAGCAGTTCAATAGGCTGGAAATGGCGCCTATCGGCATGCGGCGTCGCCTTTTGATGTTGATCGATGGTGAAACGCAACGGAAGCAACAAGGCCAGCGAGGCCATATCGCCATCAAACTTAACTCGTTAGTGGACCCGGAGATAATTGCGGCACTCTACCGCGCCAGTCAGGCTGGTGTGACGATTCGACTAAATATTCGCGGACAATGTTGCCTTCGCCCGGGAGTGCCGGGCCTGAGCGAGAATATTCACGTCGTCAGCGTCGTTGACCGTCTGCTGGAACATGCCCGTGTGCTCTATTTCTATCATGGCGGCGACGAACTCGTTTTCATCAGTTCAGCTGATTGGATGCCGCGAAACTTGGATCGCCGTATCGAGCTCTTGGTTCCGATTGAAGACGCTGCATCTCGAAGACGTCTGATTTCGGTATTGGATACATATTTCCGCGACAACCAAAATGCATGGGAATTGCAGCCCGATGGCAGCTATACTCGTTTAACACCTGGCGCAGACCAAACAAAGCTCAGAGCCCAACGAATTCTATATGATTCTGCGGTTTCCGCGATTCAGCAAGTTGAACAAGCCAGACGAACTACATTTGAACCTCACCAGTCGTCGGGTTCAAAACAAGGCTAACACACTAGAGGCGAACGATGTTCATGCGAAAACTGCAAAGTCGAACCGGATGTTGTTTTCTCAAGTGTAGCCTTTGGCTTGGATTCGTACTGAGTTCGCTTCAAGGAGTATATTCGCAAGAGTTTCATTTTGGTGATGCGAAGATCGATGTAGAACGAGTCCGGCTGAGAACGCTAGATGATCATATTCCGTTCGTGCCGCCAGCAACGCAAGAGAGTTGGCTGACACGCAAGGCGCAGCTACGACGCCAACTCACAGTCGCCTTAGGTTTGGATCCATTGCCTCCGTTGGTACCACTTCGACCGAATGTTTACGGTGAAGTCAAGCAAGAAGGATTCATCGTACGTAAAGTCACTATCGAAACGTTGCCTGGGCTCTTCCTGACTGGATCGCTCTTTCTGCCAGACGTTGATATGAATGCGAAGAAAGTCCCTGCAGTACTTTCGCCGCACGGTCACTGGGACGACGGACGTATGTACAAGGCGAGTGATAAAGAGGTTGCAACGTTACTTGCAACAGGTGCCGAGCGTTTTGAATCTGCTGCTCGAAACCACATTCAAGCGCGATGTATACAGCTTGCTCGGATGGGCTGCGTCGTTTTTGCATACGATATGCTTGGTTATGCTGATTCGCTACAGATTGACCACGAACGTGCGCATCGCTGGGGTGTCGAGCAAGTAAACCCCGAATCAGCTTCATCCAAGCACCTGCTCTTCAGCCCACAAGCTGAAATGTATGGACAATCGGTGTTGGGTATTCAAACGCTGCACGGATTTCGAGCGATCGAGTTCATCAAGTCGCTTGAGTTTGTCGATCCGAGCAAAATTTCAATCACGGGTGCAAGTGGTGGAGGCACGCAGTCGTTTCTGGCTGCCGCACTCAGCGACGAACTTTGCGGTGCTTATCCAGCGGTCATGGTTTCTACTGGCATGCAAGGTGGATGTACTTGTGAAAACGCTCCGCTGCTCCGAATTAATACGGGGAATGTCGAAATCGCGGCTCTCATCGCACCGCGACCTCTAGGATTAACTGCTGCCAATGATTGGACGGTCGATATGCAGCGAGATGGCTTCCCGCAATTACAACAGTTGTATGAATTGGTCGGTGCAAAGGGAAAGGTTGAGCTTTTTCCTGCAACGCACTTTCCTCACAACTTTAATCACGTAAGCCGCGTTGCCATGTACGGCTGGATGAATCGATTGTTTGGTTTGGGACTTGCCGAACCAATACTTGAGCGAGATTTCGATTATATAGAGCGAGCCGATTTGACCGTTTGGGATGACGACCATCCAGTTCCAGAAAAAGGGCTCGCGACAGAAGAAAGGCTCCTGCGCTATTGGCAGGAAACGATCGACGAAACTTTGGGACCGACAGCTCTATCCGCGACCGACAAGAGCGCCCAGCAAAAAGCAGCCACGCAACTGAAAGCAGGTTGGCTGACGCTTACCGACTCTGCTGAATTCTGGAAAAAGGATCTGAAGTTTACTTATGAGTGGGGGCTGGACCAGGAGTCTCCAACGCTTGTTGTGCGAAATGCGATTGGCAATATTGTCGCCAGTGGCAAGCTCAAGTCCAAAAGCTTGCTAAATCGTAAGAACAATGCCGCGGTGCGAGTTGACTGGAATTCCGTAGCCGCGATTTGTTGTAAATTGAGTGATTCTGGAGGCGACGCTGAAGTGGATGGAGAGCTTGAACAAAATACGCTAGCTATCGACTGGAAGATTAAGGATCCACTTCCTGTTGGGTCCGAGGGCGAGAACGAGCAGAGTTTGGTTCCTAACCCACGGCCTGCCGCAGCTTACACTTACGGGTACAACTCGCCGGCGATTCTGCGGAAGGTCGGAGTTCTGTTAGCAATTCTTGACGAACTACACTCGAAGGCGCCTCAAGCGAGTATTGATTTATATTCGCAGAACGCAGAATCATTTGGTTGCTTGACGGCTTGCTTGCGGCGAGAGTCGCTGATTAAGACAGCTTACCTAGACGACAGGGATCGATTTCGTTTTGCCGATATTCAATCAATCCGCGACTCCAGTTTCTTACCGTCGGCGTTGCGATTCCAAGATATGCCAGGTTTGCTAGCAAGTGCGGCATTGCAAAGCGATGTGGTCTTTGACGTGATTGTCGAACAAGAACGGGAAAAGTCCGCTGGAGTGCAAGAATGGCAAGACGTATTTAGCGGGCTGCCAAATGTTACTTTTGTGTCGCCGTAGTAGCTCGCATCCAATATCAGGTTGCAAGAAGTTCTGAAGCGATTGTAAAATTTGCATCTGGGCAAAAATTGTTGATGGCATCCCAAGTTACCGGATTTATCGGTCTTGACATGAAAGTGATGAATTGTCGATAGTCTGGGAGTGCATTTGCTTGTTCCTTGGAACATTTGATCGATTTATCCGCCAGAAAGAACACACGCAGCAGATTTGGTACGGTTGCTGCGTTAGCTACTCGCAGATGCGATGCTGACAGGAACTTTGCGTTAATCTGTCTAGCGTCACAGTATTAGGATGTATATTGTTCTGGAAGATACCTGAGCTTGGGGGAATGAAAATGCAGATTTCGAATAACTTTGGAGTTTCAGCCGCGGAAGCACTTCAAGGTGCAAAGCGAACCAATCAGCCTTCGTTTGCTCAAGCGACGGGCGCCGAATCGCCCCTGCTGAATCCTACAGACCAAGTTGAATTCTCTGCTGAGGCTCAGGCCGTCATGGCTGGCGGCGCTACGGAATCAACCAGTAGGACCGAGCGAATCGCTTCTATCCGTCGTGCAATTGCCGATGGCTCGTATGATACTCCCGAGCGCATGTCGGCAGCACTGGACAAATTTCTAGAAATTCATAGCTAGGTCG
Organism: Njordella aestuarii; assembly: GCF_056494165.1. Lineage (NCBI taxonomy): Bacteria > Pseudomonadati > Planctomycetota > Planctomycetia > Pirellulales > Pirellulaceae > Njordella > Njordella aestuarii. The sequence goes on along the minus strand of NZ_CM151397.1, from coordinate 6,034,438 downwards.
CTCATCGAGGGCGATTGATTCTTGGAATCGGACTGGATGTGCGCTACAATGCACTCGGATACAGCTTTCAAGTTCCAGCCCAATTTTTAGGTCACCAATCTAGTGGAAGGCGATTTATCGCTAGCGTCAGAACGTAGAGTGGCTGAAAAACCACTTGCCAGCCTTGATGTGGCATTAACTCCTCTTCAGCGTTTTGAAGAGTATCTCCAAAGTCGTGGGCTGCGAAACACCGACCAACGACGTTTTCTGGTTGAAAAGGTCTTTGAACAGCATCAGCATTTTGATGCCGATCAGTTGATCGACCAGTTGCCTCGTAAGGGACGTGAAAATTACGTATCGCGCCCGACCGTCTATCGAACCTTGAAAGAATTCGTCGATGCCGGACTCTTGCGTAGTTTCGAACTTGATGGACGGGCCGTTTATGAACTCGATTACGGCTATCCTCAGCATGACCACTTGTACTGTACCAAGTGCCAGCGGCTTATCGAATTTCAAAGCGACGAACTGATTGCCATTCGCAACGAAGTCGCCAAGCAGCATCGATTCCGCGTTGCATCGCACCGTCTTACAGTCTACGGCATCTGCGAGGACTGCTCGCGTTCTCGCAGTCGGCAGAGGCGAATGCAGGACCGCGTCTAAAAGCTTTGGGTTCGTACAGCGGCTGACTTAAAGACAGCCGCGTGGAATGTTAGCAGAGCCAGTGAGCGACTACGTAGCAGCGCGGCTCACCTTTAAACGCCAGCCAGTTAGTCGTCATCTTCGCCGATTTCAATTTCGCACGTGACGATGTAGTGATCTGAATAGCGTTTGCGATGTTCGCGAATCGAATCATCGTCGCTTTCAGAACGGAAAACTTTCAATTCCGATTTTTTGAATTCGCCCTGAGATGCGGGAACAAAGATTCGATCGAACGGGGCGCTGCTATATCCTTCACCCCAAGCAGTTGTTGTGCCTTCATCCGCGTCGTTCAAATCATTAAAGCCCGCTTTGATAATGGCTTGAGGGCCTTCATCATCATCCTTCAAGAAATTGAAATCACCCAGAAGGACAATATCTTCGTCGGAAAAATGACTCTTGAGTGCAGCCATTTGTGCGATAAGCGACTCTGCCTCCGCTGCGCGATGTTTTCTGGTCCAATCTTTGTCTTCCGGGTGTTCATCGTTCCGATTGGATTTTAAGTGAGCTGGCACGACGACGACGTCCGTTTTGTTTTCGCCAAATGAAAACTTTACTGCATTCGCACGTCTTTCCCAGAACTTAAGTCCATACGTTTCGTTGGCTCCTACGTCAATGGAGTAGGGCTCGCCTACTTTGGACGCTTTAGCTTTGTTCCAAGCGACTCCGATGTGTTGGCCGCGAATCTGGAACTCTTCAACATCCTCTGGATAGGCTGTTTTCGAAAATAGAATGTACTCCCATTCTTGGTTGTGATCCTTTTTTAGGAGCTCGAAGACTTTGTCAAGCTCCTTGCTGCGTAACGATCCAGTCGAATCGACGCCGATCTCCTCAAGAGCCAGGATGTCGACTTTCGACTGATGGATTCTCTCGGCCAAATCGCTCGGTTTTTGCGGAAGGTCTTTGCCTGGCCTACCGCGCATGTCCGGAAAGCCTAACCACTCGATGTTCCATGCGCCGATGATCGCTTCTTCGGCTTGCACAGCCCGGTTCGAATTTAGATTCATACCTGAAGCGAGAAGTGCCGAGAACGCGACTACAAGATTTTTGAATTTCATAAAGCCGATTTAGCGTTGTAGGAATGGGACCAAGGTTGCAACGCTATTTTAGACGCTCGCCTTATACAGGAAGCCCCAAAATCGAGATTATTGACGTTTACGGATCTCGTCGGCAATTTTTTCCGGGTTGGATACACCATCGACTTTGATTTCTAGATCGTCTTGCCCAGAACTGCTAACGGCCAACAAGCCGACATTCACCAGACGTTGATAAACCGATTGGCGAACCTGGATGTTCCGCACATCCTCGTGCTGAACTTCGGAGGTTTCCTTGGCGAGAAGGCCTCTGGAAAGCCGAGTCCGGTGGCTGGTGATTTCAAGAGTCGTACTCATATTCAAGAACCACCAAATAATCAAGCCTAGCAGACCGAGCACAGCAAGCGTTGCCGAGCCTGCGGGAATCAACTGGTTGGAAAGCGATTGGGCCTGCATGCTCCAAATTCCAAATCCGGTTCCGCCCACCATCATCAACAGCAAGATCAGAAATCGAATGGGATGAGCACGCAGCATGGCTGGATGCGTTTTGATAATCGACTTTTCCTGACCCCGCCGCGATTCTTCCCGTATCGAAGAATCACTGCCTGAATCGAATATCGGACTAGCGAGTGGGGCTTCAATTCGAATTGGACGTTGGCAAGTCGGACAAGCAATTTGATGTCCGAGTTGTTCAAGTTGCACTTCGAAAGCAGAATCGCAGAACGGGCAGCGGAATTTGAGATCTTTCATCAGTTGTTATTTCCAAGGTCCCAAAGTGTGAACTCGACAGCAATCGCCATCATACGCTGATTTCGACCGACAGATTTTGGTTGGTCTCTACTTTTCGCTTAATCGGCACAATGACTTCTTCGTAAAACTCGTGAACTTGTTGGACAGCACGTCCAACAAAATTTTCTGGTTTAGCTAACTCATCAATATTCAGACCCTGAAAGACCTTGTCCTCTTTCAGGCGTTGCAAAAGATCGTTCGGAAGTGCTTCTTGTTTTACCACCGCACCGGCCGCATGCGAGTGTACACGAATCGCTTCGTGCAGTTCCTGACGGTCGCCTCCGACTCTTACACCTTCCATCAAGATCGACTCAGTTGCCATGAAAGGCAGTTCGGCGGCCAGGTTAGTGGCGATCGTTTTAGGGTAAACCACAATGCCCGAGAAGACATTTTGCAACAGCATGAGGCATGCGTCGATCGCCAGGAACGACTGCGGGATTACCAAGCGGCGGTTTGCACTGTCGTCGAGAGTTCGTTCTAGCCATTGCGTTGCTGCGGTCATGGCGGCGGAACTTTGCAAGCTCATCGCGAATCGGGCAAGAGAGCAGATTCGTTCGCAACGCATTGGGTTGCGTTTATACGCCATTGCTGACGAGCCGATTTGGTCCTTCTCAAACGGTTCTTCGATTTCTTTCTCGTGCGCAAGTAGTCGCAAGTCAGTCGCAATTTTGTGAAGGCTTTGACCAATTTGAGACAGACAGTCCAAAACCTGGGCATCGATTTTTCGCGGGTAAGTTTGCCCGGTCACGGCGTACGAAGTAGGAAAACCGATGGCGCTGGCGACTTTTGCTTCAAGTTGTCGTACTGCATCGTGATCGTTGTTGAAAATCTGAAGAAAACTGGCCTGGGTCCCGGTCGTACCTTTTACACTTCTTGCCATCAGATTTTCAAGGCGATGATCCAGTTCGACCAGGTCGAGTACCAGGTCGTAAGCCCACAAAGTCCCACGTTTGCCGACGGTTGTGGGCTGAGCTGGCTGATAGTGCGTATACGCCAAACAAGGTACTTTCGCGAATTCAACGGCCCAATCGGAGATCGCAATGATACAGTTAGTTAAACGCGATCGGATCAGTTGGAGCGCATCTCGCATCATCATCAAGTCGCCATTGTCGGTCACATAGCAACTAGTTGCACCCCAGTGAATGATTCCTTTGGCCGATGGGCATTGGTCACCATAAGCATGCACATGAGCCATCACATCGTGACGCAATCGGCGTTCGTAGTCAGCGGCGACATCAAGATTCAAGTTGTCCTGTTGACTCTCAAGTTCAGCGATTTGTTCGTCGGTTATGGCCAGTCCGAGTTCTTTTTCCGATTTTGCCAAAATAATCCATAACTGACGCCACAGTCGGATGCGGTGCGATTGGCTCCACAAACGAGACATCTCTTTGGAAGCGTAGCGGCTGATTAATGGGTTCGAGTAAACGTCGTCTGTAGTTGGCATGAGTATCGAGAGAGGTTGGAATTTGATCGGAGTACAAAGGGTACAGGCGTGAACCAAGATTGGAACACGTTGATTCAGTAAGTTTTAGCTAATGAAACTCACGGACCTAACCTTTCGATCGTCCATAAATCAGCGTTGCCTTCCTTGCGATAGCGGAATCGATCGTGGAGTCGGGAAGGGCGGCCTTGCCAGAATTCAAACGAATCTGGAAGCACGATCCAGCCTCCCCACGTTTCAGGACATTCTAATTTCGCTGTTCCAGCTGCCACTTTCGCAGCCAAAGCGTCACGGTGAAGTGCGAGATCGTGGTCATTCGGAATAACGCTTGACTGGCTTGAAACGATAGCGCCCATTTGACTCTCGATCGGACGCGACTTGAAGTAGCTCTCCGAAGTGGCGCGGTCGGTCTTAGTCGCTCGCCCTTCGATTCGTACTTGACGCTCGAGCGGGGCCCAAAAAAAATTGATAGCGACGCGGTTATTAGCTTCGATCTGCCGCGATTTTTCCGATTCGTAGCTAGTGAAAAAGACAAAACCACCGTTGCCGAATTCTTTCAGTAGAACAATGCGGCTGGTCACCGATTCCTTGCCAAAGGTCGATAGTGTCATCGCATTTGGCTCGAACCATTCCGGCAGCTCAAGCGTCTTAATGTCATCAAACCAATGACGGAACTGTTCCACAGGCGATTCGGCTAGGTCGGAACGATTGAGCGTGGCTAACTGATAAGAACGGCGAAGATCGCTAGTATTCACGATGGAAATAGGATGTTGCGGGAGTGAAATTGGCAAATTGTCAGGATTTCACGAGTGAAATCGAAAAATCTGAGCAACCACCAAGCTAACAATTTTTTCGAACACGTATACCGCCGATTGAGGCCGAATTTGGCTCTGGCATCAGTTTTGCTGGTGTTGTAAGAAGGTCAGCGTTGACGATCAATTTTGGCAGCGCCGTGATGGGAGTTAACCAAGAGTTATAATTTGCAGTTGAATGCTTTGTCCATTTGAGCGAAATTGCCAATCTGATGAGCAGAATAGTAAATAAAACGACCCGGGACTTCGAATCAAACCGCTTTAACTTGGCTGGAGTCGCACTTGTCGCCGCGCCCATGCTAACGGATGCTCTATTTGGAAGATCTGTCTGCTTGGTTCTTGAGCACGGCGCAGAAGGAAGCGTAGGACTCGTATTGAATCGGGCGATTAATTCCGACGTGAACGAACTGTGGGAGCATCTTACGGAAGGTAAGGACACGGGCTCGTTACCGCCCGGCCATTTGAATTTCGGGGGACCCGTCTCGGGCCCTGTCTTGGCACTTCATGATCAGGAAGGGCTTGCCGACGCAGGCAACGGCCAAGGAATTTATGTGGCTGCTCAAGTTGAAAATCTGAAACAACTGACTACTGTTGCACCGGAACACTACCGTTTGTTCCTCGGCCATGCCGCTTGGAAATCTGGGCAGCTAGAAAACGAAATCGAACAAGGCTTCTGGTATCCTGTGCCGGTGAGCAGCGAATTGGTGTTTTCGCACGAGAGTGACATGTGGCCGATTGGTATTCGCAGCGTCGGACGCGCTGTGATCGCCTCGGTCGTTGGCGCTGATCGCGTTCCTGAGTCACCACTCCTTAATTAAAATTAACGACGAGCCATTTTAAATGCGAATTGGACAGATTGTCCGCGTGTACCCTGAGAAAAAGTTCGGCTTTATCGCTACTGAAAACCTGCGCGAAGACGTCTTTTTCCATTTCAGTGCGGTAGAACAATCTGCGAGACCCGGCGATTGGGAGCCGGGCCAGGAAGTTGAATTCGAACTGAACGAACTTAAGCGTATCGAAGGGGAAGAGTTGCGTGCAACTTTAGTGCAACTCTCTTCTCGTCCTCAATCAGTGAAGATCTCGGAGGGCGGGATCAACCAGTTCTCCCACAAACACCACCCGCGAGCAAAACAGCGTAAGCCAGGTTGGCGATCTCGCGGTGACTCTACGTCCTAAGGACGCCGGCAAAATGAGTGTAGCCGTTGGTTAGGCTTCTTCAGTCGTGGTTTCGGCCGCTTCCTTTGCGCCTTCAAACGCTTCTTTGAAACGGTAGCCAACGCCGCGTACCGTCTCTATCGAGTCAGCCTTGTCATTCAATTTCTTACGGAGCGCCCGGATGTGTACATCGATCGTGCGCTCCAGTACATAAGTGTCTTCACCAAGCGCTGCGTCGATAAGTTCCGTACGGTCAAAAGCACGTCCGGGTTGACGGATCAGCGTATCCAACAGCCGAAACTCGCTCTTGGTCAAATCGATGACTTCCTCATTGATCGTAACGCGATGTCGCAGTCGGTCGACCGTTATTCCCGATTTAGTAACGAGATCGGAATGTGTTTCGGTCTCTCCACTTCGGCGACGCTGCAGCGCCTTGAGTCTTTCTAGCAAGACCTTCACGCTGAATGGTTTTACAACGTAGTCGTCTGCGCCAACCGAATAGCCGACCAATTGGTCCGCTTCTTCGGCTTTTGCTGTCAGCATAATAATGAGCGCCTTGGCCGTTTCTGGATTGGCTCGCAACTTTCTGCAGACATCTAAACCATCATGGACCGGCAACATAACATCAAGCAAGATGATGTCAGGGAGCCTTAAGCGAGCTTGGTCCAAACCGTCCCCACCATCATGCGCTCTGGAAACTTCATAGCCAGACTTGCGGAGGTTGTATTCTAAGATCTCGGCTAGCGAGCGATCATCTTCGACAATCAACACTTTACTTTTTGGCATTGGCTATGTCTTGTGAGAGTGTTCTACGATGGCGAACAATGTCGCCACTAATCATGTAAATGACGTCTTCCGCAATACTCGTGGCATGGTCAGCGATCTGTTCCAGATGGCGAGAAGCCGAGAAGCAATGCAACGCATCCGAGACGGTATCTGAATTGTTCGAGATCGAATTTTCGATCAACTGAATGACTTCTGCATTGATCTCATCCACTTGGTCGTCCGCGGCGAGCACTTTATAAGCCAAGGCGGAGTCACCGTTCACGAATGAATTCATGCTGCTCTTGACCATTTCCCGTACCATATCGGCCATGCTGGAAAGTTGGTCAGGAGTACTAAACCCAGATTTGCCGAGGAGCGATTGTGTGCGTTGGGCAATGTTGCAGGCAAGGTCTGCCATTTGTTCTAGTTCGTTATTAATCTTGAGCATCATCGTGATGCGTCGAAGGTCGGCAGCGACGGGTTGGTGCAATGCGAGCAGTGTCAAACAAAGCTCCTCAATCTGCACTTCGTGTCGGTCGATATTGGAATCGCAAGCAATGACCTGCTGCGCTAGTTCTTGGTTACGTCCGATGAGAGCCTGGACTGCCTGCTCGATCATTTGCTCAACCGAACCCGACAGCTGGATCAACTGGAAATATGCGTTTTTTAAATCTTGGGTGAATTGATTTGCCACTAAAGCCAATCTCCATAAAGTCATAGGGATGCAGCCCGCCAGTGGCATCAATTTGACGCCAAATCTAGTTGCTGTCTGTGAAGAAACCGTTAAAGAAATGTTAAGAAGTCGGTAGGGTTCCGTCGACGATGAACGCCAGGAACGAGACGTATTACCAGACTTTGTGGGTTTTCCGGTCGAAAACTGCGTGAAATTGTTCGCTGAACGATAATCAGAGCCCAAACGCAGCGGCCGATCGGTCGATCGCATGCGGCGGCTTCTCGCTGGCTCGGTAGCTGCGGAGCTTGATCTCAAACGTTGAACCAATGCCCGGCGAGCTTTGGACAGAGACGCTGCCGCCCATCTGCTGGCTTAAGTGCTTTACGATCGCCAAACCAAGCCCCGTACCGCCAGCGTCGATGCTCCGAGCCTTGTCGACCCGATAAAAACGTTCAAAGATTCGGTCGTGCTCTTCAATAGAAATACCCACTCCGCTATCAGCAACGAAGAGCGACGTCCAAGCCCCATCACAGTGGGTTGTCACCGTCACCGTGCCGTTTTCGCGATTGTAGCGGATTGCATTGCTGATCAGGTTGCTGGCGATAGCACGAATCGCTTCCCGATCGCCCCATACGGTCGGTTCCCCAGTCGGGCGCGTAAACTGAAGTGATATGTTTTTGGATTGAGCGATTGCAGCATGCTCGGCAACAACTTCGCTAATCAGATTTCCCAAAGGCACGGAGGTCAGCGTAATTTGGTCCGGTTCGGTATCCAGTTTGGCCAAGTGCAGGAGGTCGTGAATCAAGGCACTAAGCCGTTCAGCCTGCTTCGCAATGCCTTCGACGAACCGTCGATTCGCGTCGGGGTCGTCTAATGCTCCGATGAGCAACGTTTCGGCGTATGCCTGGATGGCAGCAAGCGGCGTCTTTAGCTCGTGGGATACATTGGCGGTAAAGTCTCGCCGCATTGATTCCAGTTTCGTAAGTCGTGTGACGTCGCTGACGAGCAGCAGGACTCCTTGGGACGGCGTTTGCTGGTTTGGTGAATGCGGGTCGGCGAGTGGCGAAACACGCAACCGCAGCAGTCGTCCTTTTCCGTTACCTACATGCTGCACCGACTCGGAAGACTTTCCGCTGGAGCGAGTCTCGGCTACAAGCTGCAAAATTTGTGGCTGACGAATCAACTCGACCAGCGGCTTACCGACGCGCACGGGGCCCGGCATTTCCAACAGGTCGCGACCTGCTTCATTGATCAGCAGCAGTTCCATGTCGGCATCCACTGCCACGAAGCCCTCTTGCATTCCCCGCAACGCATCCGCCGTCCGCGAGCGTTCTTCAAGAAGATGTTGGTAGCGAAATTCGACTAGATGAATTGCGTTCGCCAGCTTTTTGTTAAGTTCATCCCAATGTTCTGGCTGCGATCGCCCCAGGCTGGATTCGCCTAGACGAGGCATGGGTTGGTCAGGCCGACGCTGAGCAACTTCATCGGCCCAAGGCGAAAATCGCGACATGAGTTTTTCGTATTGAGATTGCATCGACCGGGTCGCGAGCCAGATCGCTACAAAGCCTCCCAGCGATACCAGGAAGAAAGTAAGAGTCCCCCAGCCATCATCGAACGGTATATCTTTGCGAAGCAATCTTCCGGATGGCACCTGTTGTCGTTGTGAGAATTGGATAGCGACGACGAACGCGAGAAAAAGTCCCCATGCGAGAAACAGGCGATTATGGATGTAGGAGGTGCTTACCCAGCGACTCATGGCTGCCCCAGCATCTGAGTGTGGATTGCGTGGATATGCATAATTTTCGTGAAAGCTCAGACTTCAGATACGTGCGGAAAGAATCGTTTCGACAAGAGAATGAGGATGTTGATACGATGCCGTGCAGAACGCAATTGGCAATCGAAAAATAATACAGGCAATCGCAGAAAATTAATGCCGAATCAGGAATGAACACATGGCCAGAGGCGGGCTCGAACCGCCAGCACACGGATTCTAGGTCGTGAGCGTATCGGATCTGGCATTGGAAATATAGGACGCATCGCCAAGTCGACAAGTGATTATGCTGGAAATGGTTTTATCGCCGTCGCAATCAAGCGTCACTGCTTACATACCGCAACCAAGGCAAAACGCACTTGTGTAGAAATCGCAAAGGTCGAAAAATTGCGGGAGCATAAGACGGTTCCTTCGAATACCAGGATGTGATAGGGGCTCGATCGCTTTGACCAGTTCGCTTTTCAGCCTCAAGAAGCTCTCTTATTTCGCGACTGCCGAGAGCTACAGCCGAACGGCAAAGACCGCGGGAACCTCCAGCGTGCCCACGGTACGAGAGCCGCCATTCTTGGTGCGTTAAGTTTGCAACAATCCTGCGTTGAGCACACCAAATACGATATTTGATGAACAATCGGAACATTACCAGTCCTGGGTTCGATAGCTCTCCAATGGAGCTGTGCTCAGTACCAACCGAACGTTCTTCATTCGTGAAAGCTCAGAGGTTCGATCGACCCTGCGGTAGCCGTCAAAGGTTTTTAAGTAAGCATTCTGATTTACGCCTAAGCCCGTGTGCCAAAAAGACTTTCACCCAATGACTTGGAGCTACCGAACGGCTTCCGTCCTGGAAATTTCCAGAATCGCCGCCATGGCCATCGCGAGCCCAGTTAGAATAATCATGCATCGAATTACTCCGGTCAAACCTTGAATTCAGGATCGTCATTCCTGAACGCGAAATTCCAACGCATTACCAAGACCAAGACTTGTTACTCATCACAAACACTCGATATGAATATTGCAAAACCGCTACTCGTACCAATATGCCTGGTTGCAGTTCTTTCAGTAAACTGCATGGCGCAATCGCCAAGTGATGCTGTTACCAACTACTTCTCCGCACTTAAAAAAGGCGACGAGAAGGAATTGGCATCTTTACTTGAGTCCACCAGCAGGGACAGGCTTGGCAGGGCAATCACCACCATTTCTGAAATTCTTCTCGACCGCAAAGATAACTACTTTTTACCAATTGTTTTTAATGAGACCCCGTCAAAACAGATGATCGCTACATTGAAACCTTCAGTGGCATGCGCTCAATTCCTTCTCGCGATCGAACGTCAAAAAAATTCATCTTTTGTCAGCTTCTCCGATCCAAAAATCATTGGTGAGGTTAAAGAAACTGACGAAATAACACACGTTGTTTACAGGCTTGACTACTCGGCCGAAATTCCAAGGGTGGACGCATCGACTGCACTCATGGTTTCATGTCAACTTGAAAATGGGGAATGGCGAATTTGCGTCAGCAACGAAACGATGGCACAATATTATCAGCTCATTAGCGAAGCGATGGAACGGACGTCTCCTGACAACAATCAGAAGTAGTTGCAGATTATCTATATGGCCTTTAAGTCAACGGTCGTTTGTTTTGCCATCCAGTAAGGTTCACTGCAGAACAAACGTTCTGCGTTTTCGACAGATGCAAGTTCCGAAAGTCACGCCGGCCGATGTCAACAAGCCTCATGAATGATTGCGCCCGAGCAAACGCGTAAACAGGTGTTGTCCCGATAACCTGGAGCAACTGATGGGTAGAATTGCCAATTCAATCGCGGGAATTTGCAAAATCGCCGCCACGACAATCGCCACCCCAGATAGAATAATCGTGTAGCGAAATACACCGATCATACCGCGAGTTTCGGTTCGTCATTTCTGAATGCAAATCTCCTGCGCAAGTCGCAAGCGAATAGTTGTTATCGCAGAAAATTGAATGAAACGTTTTCGCTATTCTCTCCGATTCTTGCTTGTGATTGTCCTCGTATGTTCGGTCGTTTGCGGTATAGCGATGCAGGTTCGATCGCGTGAATCAGTTCAATTCATGTCCTCGGTGGTGTTTGACGCTGTGGATTCATCCGCGATCGACGCTTATGTTCAATCCCTAAGTGATTTGGGAATGGACACATATCGAATCTGAGTCTGGCGATTTGTTGATTGTCGGAACCGTAAACGAGTCCTCGGGTATTGTGACTGTCACTTTGCGTAAAAGAGAAAATCGATGCGATTTAACTGGTCGCTGGGAAGGAAGCTTTGGGATTATTGGTATGATGAATCGCTATCGACAACGAGACCTAAGTGAATATTTGCGCTGCAGGTACGTTGCTCCCTGGATCACGCTGATTGATGCGAAAAAGCTATAATAAAGGGTTGCAGACCAAGCCCCCTATCAGACGTTTTGACCTGAGTTGAGTCAATTGCTCAGTCTCGCTGAACTCAGTTATTCTCCCTTCAAATACCATGCTAGTCACGATTGAACGAAAGAGACTTGATCCGAATCGGCTCTACGGCGTTATTGTCAGTGAGTCTGAGCAGCTCATTTGCCTTCATCGAATGATCGACTTTCAGTTCGACGGCTATACCTTCATACGTAAAAAGGACGTAACCAGCCGCACTTTTGACACGCCATCTCACAAATACAATGAATCGTTGATGCGAAAAGAAGGCTTTTGGGTAAAACCTGACCGATTCGTTCAGCGGTTGATCATCGAATCGTGGGAAACAACTATTACCGCATTAATTGGCAAACCGGTCTTGGTGGAAAACGAGAATAAATCAGCTCATTGCTGGGTTGGTATCGTCGATGCGTGCATTCGAACGATTGCTACCATACACTGTTTTGATAGTTTGGGAGTGTTCGACGACGATGTTGATCGAATTCCACTTCGGTCGGTAACATCGATGCAATACGCCGACAGATACACACAAACACATTACAAGCACCTAAAAACTGGGTAGAACAAAGCGTTGAACACGAAGTCGCAGATCGGGCGGCTTTGAACTGAAATTTTTTTTGCCGCGCCCGGTCAATGCGGCTGCTATCGGGAATGGTGAGTCGCAGCGGATGGAGAACGTATCTACCATTTTTCAGTTCTACCGCGAACACGCGCGTCATCTACGAAACACTGCCTTTACAACGTTGCACAATAATAGCTGGGACGTCTCCTCCGATTTTGATGACGTAAATGCGATCCTATTTGATCGGCTCGTACTCAACAGAATTCCAACCCTATCCTATGAAACAGCACTAAAGTGGCAGGGAAACGACGCTTTTCTGATTGAGGCGTCAGGCGGTGGGTTCCGTGCGATGATTTCGAGAGGCAAGGGCGCGACCGGTTATTGGGACCATCCAATCGAGATTCTAATGAAAGGTGATGCAAAAATCGCGTTTCAGAGATTTTTTGATTGGGATGAACTGGGACTAATCGATTTCCGGTACGCCTATGGCATAATTCGCGGATCAACACGTTTTCCCCAGCTAATCGATCATCATGTGCTCGTCGCGATGGACAGCGTCGAGATTTTCGTGAACCCAGAGATTCTACCGGCAGAAATGTCTGATAACGAACCGATTCAAAACCGGTCGGATCCTTTTTCAGACTGAAAATGCCAGGTGAGCATCCCAGCGGCCGGAATGCGGATTGGATATAGTTTCTGGAATCGCGATGGCAGTTCGCTATCGCATCTGGGCACTCTAGGCTTGCATCCAATGAAGATCGAAAGACTGTTATGCTTGGCGGTTGTGATTTGTTTCGGGTTCAATGTGCAACGTGTACAAGGTGACGTGATACTCACGCAACGCGAATCTAACCTGGGCGTTGCCTTCCAGTTTGGATTCGTCGGAGGTGTGAACACGGGCTTATATTCGCAGACGGAAACTTCGACGAACAGCAACTTCATCATGACGCTGAGCGGTAGTGACAGCGGCGAAGGACCGCTTGGCGACACGGCCTGGATCGCGAACTACAACTTTACCGTCGATCAAGGGATCGAAGCTTCGAACAATCGAATCGCTGCCTACGGAAGTACTTCGCTGTTCGCGTTTCGCGGCGATGAAGGGGTTTCGATCCTAACATCGCAGCCCGGTAGCAGTATTGTGTTGCAGTTCCAGAACACACACATGGGCAAGTTCAATGTGAGCGGATCCCTAACAAGCGGCACACGTTTTCTGATGGAGCAATTTGACAACGGCGTCTGGAGCGAACTTTCAAACCAAGCCGGTATCTCCCCCTTTAACCAACAGCTTGTTTTGCCGGTAGGTTTGTTTCGATTGTCAGCAGGCGGAGAAACCTCTACGGAAGGGTTCTCGGCTGGCGAAGCTTGGTCATTTGAAGTCACCGCTATACCGGAGCCCAGCTTAGTCTTGTTGCTTGCTACGGGAATAGGTGCTGCAATTGTCCGACGCAGGCCCGGTCGGGAGCAAACGAACAACGCTGCAAGGCGTGCGGGAGTACGGACTACCGAGCGGTAGAATCGCCCAGTCAATCGCGGAAATTTCCTGATTCGTCGCCATGCCAATCGCCACCCGGGTAGAATATTCATACATCGAATGACTCCGATCAAGCCGTGAATTCAAGATCGTCATACCCGAATTCGATTATCCTGCGCAAGGCGCAGACTAATAATTGTTCGCAGGAGAAGATTATGCGTTATCTACTATTGCTGATTTCTACGCTCTTGGTATTGACGATTGCCGATAACGCAAGGTCAGAGATCTATTTGAATTCTGGATACGGTATCTCAATAGAGATTCCTGATGATTGGCAGGTCGTTGAATCCGCAAAGCTCGATATTGATCTCAAGACGCTGACTTTTGATCAACTTTCAGAACTGTCTCGTGCATATCGAGAGGGAAATGGGATATTGAAGCTACAGAAGAAATCAGGAGAGGATGTAATCGTTGTGAATATTGCCTTCTCACCATCGCGAAATGTAAAAAGAACAACCGATGTGGCAAAGTCATGGCAACAGGAAGACCGTGAGACAATAATAGAACCCACTGAACTTAAAATTGGCAATGTTAGCGCGGGTTATTTGGTCCAGAAGATTGGCGGAAACTATCCGATGTACTGGCATCAATTGATCATTCCGCGCACCAGATCCTACGTAACAGTGATCGCTCAATTCCCGGTTGGTAGTGCTGAATCGCAGCAGAAGGAATTAGAGTCACTGTTTAGTACGTGGAATGCTGATCTGGCTGCCGACAAACCTGACTAAGTACCCGAATAATGCGTTGCACCGGAGACGTGTAGATGGTCTTTTGGTGAAATTGGTTTTATCGCCGTGTCTCGGTGAACGCGAGTGTAATCCCGCAAGAGTCCGCTATGCCGCACAATGCTGCGAAGTTCAGTTCTGCTTACATCTCCATCGATTTGATGCGGGAGTTCATCGAGGCGTTGCCATCGATAATGCGTGAAATTTACGGAAATCGGAATCTGACCGTCTGTTACGGATGGGGGAGTAAGTTACATGCGGAATTGTGGTTCAAGCCGATGGGTGTCCCGCTGGATGCGTTCCTATACTTTATTGAGGATTCGACTGAACATGGCATTTTCGAAATTGGTGGCTCTGACTTGTTTATTGTATCTCCCGACTCAAACCTTCGTATCATGATTTGCCACGACTCAGACATTCATCTCGACGGTGCAGACGACGATGCCATAAACAAGTTCGTTGTAAGGTTTCCTCAACTAGATTTCCGAACAGCCGACGATTGGAAAGCCGTAAACCAAAATCGAGCAGACGCAGAACTGCCGACAAGCGAGGAATAGCCAATCGTTGGACGCGGAGCCGCCGTACGCGTCGTTCATGAAGACAATGTTGATTGGCGGCGGCCCGTTCAACACAAGTGTTCGGCCATCAGAAAGGATGCGTTATTCAATCATGAAGCTGCCTGTCACTATCATCGTTTTCGAGATTGTGTTAGCACTACTGTTGATTCTCGGACCAATGAACGCTCGGGGCGACGAAAGCAAGTCACGTCCCGTGTCCGACCATGTGTGTGCTAAGCTCGAGGCACTGTTTAAGAAGCACTATCCAGAAGCAACCTTTGAAAACCACGGTGTCAACGGCATTCACTTCGAATATGAGGTCTCGACGTTTGAATTCCCCCATAATGGATCCAAGGGTGCAAAACGTGAAGCTGAGAAGCAGCGGGGTCCGAAAAGGCGTGGAATTCTTTGCAGCGTCTTTTCGCATCCAGGGCCCTATATGGGACAGCTCGCACTGTCACCTGCTGCCAAAGGCAAGGTCGCGGAGTATTTGAAAGATCGAAAGGAGTACAAACAACTGCTCATGGCCCCGTATTCTCAGAGGTCGGACGTGCATATGTGGGTTGCCTTGTCGTTTCCGCCCGACGTTGATGAAGCGTTCCTGGAAGATTTTCGTCAGATCATGACGGACTTTGAAAGACATCCCGAGTGAAACACCGAACCAAACGGAGAAAGCGTAGTGCAAGAAGTGGCGGACGAAACGTTTGTCGCTATAAGGTTCTATTGTGAAATTCCCAATGCGGCAGCAGAACTTGTGTTACGCAAGGCAATAAACAGAATCGCATCGGATCCACTGCTTGTTACTCATGGAGTGATTGACTTTGGGACTTTCACTGAACTGCGAATAGTACTAAATGCTGATGAGCCAGAACCTGTCTGGTCGGCATTGCTGAAAGAAATTTACGACAATCCCGCCTGTTCAGACTTCACCAATTCTTGCCGCTCGTTTGTGTGGTGGTCGGGAGCAGACGCCCTTCACGATAAAGTTACCATTCACTATGGCTATTGTGCTGAATCCGATCGTTCTGCATGGCAGATGAAGCGAATTACTTGCAACAAATGTGGCGGGCGATTTAATGAGTATAGTCTGTCCTGGGAGCCCGTATGCCCCTATTGCAAAATTGCTTTCATTAGGGAAGTGTGACATACACCTAAGCGAATGCCATTCGAGCGCGGGAATTTTCAAAATCGCCCCCATGACGATCGCCACCTCAGGTAGAATAATCGAGCATCGAATTACTCCGATCAAACCGTGAATTCAGGATCGCCATTCTTGAATGCGAATTTACTCGACATGGCGCAGACCAATAGTTGTTCTGCAAGTAACTAATTATGACGCCCCAAGGTCGTGATGATTCTGGTTATCGACCAGTGCGAACGTGGATAACCGTGGCAATGTACACTTGCGTAGCTGCAATCATCATCGGGCTTTTCATTCCGAGCAATCTGGCGTACTTGAAATTTGTAGTTCCTCATTCGATGTTCCTTATTGCATTTCTGTCGCAGTATCTAATGGTTTTCATCTACCCCGACGACAAGCCAAATAAGACGCTTTGCAAAAATGTTTGCATCAGCGTGTTCTTAATTTGGATGCTCTTTCCGATCTCTGCCGCCATGAACGCGTGGGGATTTGCAATTGGCTTGTACGATCCGATTCAAAATGACGCATATCCACACTCGATCGCCCATTGGTGGACTGGAATCGTTTCGCAGATCGCAATTGGCGTCGCAATGACAACAGTATACTTCCGTAAATCAGTTCTCGTTGCGAACGGCGGATGGGCCCCCAGATACTTCTGCGCATCATGGGGCATCCAGTTGTTTGCATGGCTTGCGTGGGGATTGGGGCCGAAGTGGTAGATAACGGCATAACGAATGGTTGCGTGCGATTTTCGCGATCAGCTGTTGCGACTTGCGTTGAGTCATCTGCTCGGACTCGCCGAATCCTGACGTTCTGCCATTCAAATCGGCATTTACATCAAATATTCAATCCAATACGGTTGCTTCCCGGTAAACTGGAAGACCGTTATGAAAAAATGCATGCTATCTATTTTGGTTTTGAGTCTTACGGGCTGCGGCACCGTGTGTAACCTT
Organism: Njordella aestuarii; assembly: GCF_056494165.1. Lineage (NCBI taxonomy): Bacteria > Pseudomonadati > Planctomycetota > Planctomycetia > Pirellulales > Pirellulaceae > Njordella > Njordella aestuarii. Next base: position 6,017,422 of record NZ_CM151397.1, on the reverse strand, counting down.
TCATCGGTGCCTACAATAAGCAAACATCCACAAATTCTCCCTCCCAAGCTGATTTACGGTGGTGTCAAAGCAGATTGTGAGGACATAGGGCGAGCTATTTCTGACATAAAACTCACGCCAAACTCGCGGAGAAACGTTGCAGCGAATGCGTGCCTGTCAACGATGAGAGCCATCGACATCCCCTTCTCGCTCGCTGCCGATACAATTACATTGCCGATAACCGTGCCCGCAGGTATCGACCGTGCTATTGCTGACTACTATTACCCAAATCAGACTCAAAGCCAAGCAGATGAAGCAACGGCTGACTCGAAACTCTGACAAAGTCGAGGTAGTGCAACACGTTGCACCGAAACTTCACTCGTATATCTTGAAGTACAAGGCTTGCTGGTCGTGCTTGGTAACGACTGCTTCCCTCGGAAGAATCAGGGCCACTAGTGGTTGACTCTAATCCATATGCTTCGCCCCAGAATCCAGATCGCCAGCCAAGTTCGTTGGGCAAGCTTTGGGCATCGACTTTGATGGCGTTGGGTTTCTTCTTGGTCGGAATCGCCTTGTACCTGTTCTTCTTTTCAGAGAGCTTTACGTTCTATACTCCTTACTCGCTACCGAGCAGCGAATGGATACTTCATTTTCCAAATGGATCGGAATATTCGATCAATTCCTACGTCGGCGTCTCGGCGATGATAGGTTCAGCTATACTCGGCTCGTTCCTGCTCTTGATCTCGATCGTGCTCAGGATCCGCTCGTTTCGGATGCAGGACAGGCGACACCAACGTTAGCCCACCCGCGATGGACATAGCGTAAAGATTTAATCGTGCATCAATTTACTCCGATCAACTTTACATTCAGGATCGTCATTTCTGAATTCAAATCTCCTGCGCAAAGTGCAGGCCTTTTTTATTCGACGGATACCCAACTCGCTTGCCCGGCGACACACATACGCTTCGAGAGTTATTTGGCATGACAAAGTTTGCAGACCATGACGCCTACATCGCTGCGGCGCCTCAGGCGTTTCAACCTCTATTGGTTCAACTTCGAGCACAACTCGCTAAAGTTCTTCCTGACGCAGAGGAGTTGATTATGTACGATATGCCTGGGTTCGGATTCGGGAAGACGATCGTCGCGGGCTACGCCGCATTCAGCAAGCAATGCGGCCTCTATGTAAGCAAAGGGGCCATCACCGCCCTCTCCGACGATATTGCAGCCGCAGGATTGAAAGCAACCAAGACAGGTGTCACCTTTTCAAAGGAAAAGCCCATCCCTGGCAAACTGGTCAAGAAACTCGCTCTTGCATCTCGAAAAGAGCTTGGGCTTTGAGTGCGACGGTTTGCAACGTGCGGATAGCAACGCACTGCACCTCAGACGCAGCTCCCACTTGATCGCGAAAATTGCCTAATTCGTCGCCATGACGATCGCCACCCCGTGTAGAATAATGGCACATCGAATTACTCCGATCAAACCGTGAATTCAGGATCGTCATTCCTGAATTCAATATATCCTGCGCAAGACGCAGATTAATAGTTGTTATTTACATTGAAGGCAACAAAGTAATGAAGCCACCTCGACTGGTTACGCTGGCTCTCATCATGTTGCTTGCTGCGGTCTCGGGCTGCAGTCGAGGTTATTCCTTTGATGGCGAAATTGTAGATGGTGATGGTACGCCCATTGCGGGCGCTTCGGTCAACTTTTATCCGCACGATTGGACTCGTCAAGAGTTCGGTCGCGCGGATGGCATATCCGAAAAAGATGGTTCGTTTAAAGCAGGTTGGGCAAGCGCAGTTGGTGTGGAATACTTCAACATGGTCGTGTCGAAGGATGGATACCGAGAACAGGTACAACTTGTAAAAGCCGACGCAAAGAATTTGCGAGTAGTAATGGAACGTTTCCACCAACCTAAGCAACCGGAATCGATAGATGCGTCTGCCGGTGATTCCTCGTCCACCTTGCCCACACGCTAAGCGACCCAACGAAGGTAGCAATTCATTGCATCGGAGTGGCGGATCGACCGTTGTGATTTTAGAAACCTTACCTACCGCCACTCGATGAATGGGGGCGTTATGCTACAGACGGAATCCCAAACATTGAGCCCTCGACTACACATCGTATTTGCAACGGAGTCTCCCGTTGCGGCCATCGTTAAACGTGGTCCATCGGACTGGGCACACCTTTTACGTTGGGATACTGCATCTGACACAATTCAATCTGGCGCCTGGTTGCATGGCCGCATCTACGAACACGGCTGTAGCGTTTCTCCGAACGGAAAACTCTTCGCGTATTTTGCTACTAAGCATCACGGGGAGAAAACACGCGGCGTGAATTACGCTTGGTCTGCAATAAGTAAGCTCCCCTATCTGACCGCGCTCGCACTTTGGCCACAGTCTGATACGTGGGGCGGTCGAACTTCGTTCATCGACAACAAGACGCTATTTATTGACTGTCCGCATTGGGAATCACTTACAACCGATGACGTACTGCCCAAAGGATTTACGGTGCTGCCTCGGTGGATCGGGAAAGACGCTCCATCTCAAAAGCTTCCCCCAATCGCTGCGAATGCTGCAAACTTCAATGGCTCGGCTGGCGTCGATCAATCTGGGAAGATAAAGCAACATGTTTTCTGTAAAAGTCGGATTGATTTCAGGGGTTAAAGGTAAGGTATTTCATTCCGGTTTCCCACTCGTCGGATAGTTCGACGAGGACGGCAGTAACGAGTCGGAGGACGGAGGCTTCATTGGGAAAGAGCGTAGCAACGCGAGTTCGACGCTTGAGTTCTTTGTTCTGACGTTCAAGCATGTTGGTGGTTCTCATTCGCTTTTGATGTTCATTTGGCAGTTGAAAGATGGCGAACGCTTCGGGGACATTGTTATCGGCCCATGTAGCCAGCTTGGGCGCATCGGTTTGATATTTTGTGACCATTCGCTTTAGTTCTTGGCTAGCGGCAACAGCATCTTTGGCACCGAACACGGCCCGCAGGTCATCAGCAACTTCTTTGCGCATCGAGACTTTGGGGACATGATGCATAGCGTTTTGCATGAGATGGAACTGACATCGCTGCCACGGCACCGAGGGCATGACCGCTTTGCGCGCCGCTTTCAATCCGGAATGATCATCGCTAACAATGAGTTTTACTCCGGTCATTCCGCGAGCCAAGAGGTTCTCGAAGAACTCTCTCCAGTGCACTTCGGCTTCGCTGAGCGAACAACTAACTCCGACGACGCTTCGATGACCATCAGGCAAGATGGCGATAGCGACCAGAATAGCGCAGTCTCTGACAGTTCCATCAACGCGTACCTTTTCATATCTAGCATCGACGATCAAGTATTCGACTTGCCCGATGGGCCTGTTCCGCCAGGCCTCGAGCTCTTCGTCGAGCAAGGCAGCAGCGCGGCTGACTTGAGTGCTAGTCACCTCAAGTCCACAAAGTTGTTCCGTGATAGCAGCGACTTTGCGAGTGGAGACACCTTGGACGTACATTTCAGCGATTGCCAGTTTGAGAGCCCTTTCGCTTCGTTCACCACGTTCGAGAGCCGACGGGTAGAACTGGGAGTCGCGGGATTGGGGGACTTGGAGCTGGAGCTTCCCGAGTCGGCTATCGACGGTCTTTGGCTTAAACCCGTTCGCGTAGGTTCTACGCTGGTCGGTACGCTCGTAGGGGGCCGCGTTGAGGTATTCGGTCCTTTCGATCTTCATCGCTTCATTCATGAGGATTTGGATCGCTTGTGCCATGGAATCGAAGCCGTGCTCGGCGAGCAACTGGACAGCTTCGTGAGTATTGTTAGATTGGAACGCGTGGGTCATGGTGTTGGGATCCTTTCAGTCTGGTAACTAAAAAGAAACCAATCCTGGCCCACTCTTACAAGAGGGCCACCCAGCTATGGCTCGTTTTCATTCGTTCGCTGCGCTCACGAACTCAAACGAGCCATAGCTGATAACTTGAATTTACAGAAACAAAGTTACACTAACTCTGGGAAGGCCTTCCAATATGAAGACGGATTTCTGTTGCGCAACGGAAGGGCAATAATTGACTTCAACCACATGACACCTGAACCAGAATGTCCGCCAGAACATGCACAGAAGTGGTAAATTTAGGCAAGACAATGCCATGAATTCAAGCCGCCGATGGCGCGTTTAGTAAATCAACATCTACCTCGGCGACCGGGTTACGGTCAGCGTTCGTCGAAACAATGGGAGCGTGCTTTACATGAGTGATTTTAAGCTTCATATTCCGTCTGACGATAATCAGATTGAAACGTACAAGTGCGGACTCAAAGCAGGCGACCGTGTTCGCTTGAAGCAAGATATAGTTGTCAAAGACAATCGCGGAAACCCGACAGGGAAAATTCATAGACAGGGCGAATGCTGGAAAGTATTAACTGGCATAAAATCCGATCCCGTGCTCTGGCTGCGTATGGCGAATGGTGATCGCTGCACATGGGATGATGATGCTGCCGAAGTTGCAATTTGGTTTGAAGGACCTTTGACTTCTGATGACGACTAATGCGGGAAATAGTGGATGGAAACGTCTAGTAACAAATCAAATCACTCCTATCAAACGTGACTTCAGGATCGTCATTCCTGAGTCTGGAATAGCTCACGCAAAGCGCAGATAACTGTTCTGCCGCCGAGGCTTTGTAGGAAGGAAAGTAAAAATGCAAACGGACGATCCGCAACCGCGGAGAAAGTTCCATTTTTTTCGCTTCCGACTCCGGACTTTACTCTTGTTCCCCGTTTTTGTTGGAGTCTACTTTGCGTTGGAAGCCCCCACCAAATCGGCAGGTATGCCCGATGTATCTGAACGATTAGCGCTTGAAAACCTTGGTCACAAACTGAGCACCCGGTACGTCGCGCCGCTCCTAGTTGAGTCTTATATCGTGGAACATCATCGTACAGTGGGCAAACCGGATCAGTTAGTGACTAAGTCTAACTACTATCTATGGTTGTTTGGACCAGTTGCAAAAATCCCATATCACCGCGAGCGTGCTGTCGATACTACTATCGTACCCTGACTTCAGGATCGTAATTCCTGAATTCGAAAAATCCTGCCCAAGGCGCAGACTAATTGTTATTCGACGGATACCCAACTCGCTTGCCTGACGACAAACATACGCTTCGAGAGTTATTTGGCATGACAAAGTTTGCAGACCATGACGCCTACATCGCTGCGGCGCCTCAGGCGTTTCAACCTCTATTGGTTCAACTTCGAGCACAACTCGCTAAAGTTCTTCCTGACGCAGAGGAGTTGATTATGTACGATATGCCTGGGTTCGGATTCGGGAAGACGATCGTCGCGGGCTACGCCGCATTCAGCAAGCAATGCGGCCTCTATGTAAGCAAAGGGGCCATCACCGCCCTCTCCGACGGTATTGCAGCCGCAGGATTGAAAGCAACCAAGACAGGTGTCACCTTTTCAAAGGAAAAGCCCATCCCTGACAAACTGGTCAAGAAACTCGCTCTTGCATTTCGAAAAGAGCTTGGGCTTTGAGTGCGACGGTTTGCGACGTGCGGATAGCAACGCACTGCACCTAAGCCGTAGCTCCCACTTGATCGCGAAAATTGCCTAATTCGTCGCCATGACGATCGCCACCCCGTGTAGAATAATGGCACATCGAATTACTCCGATCAAACCGTGAATTCAAGATCGTCATTCCTGAATTCGAAATGTCCTGCGCAAGGCGCAGATTAACTACTGTTCTGTTTCGAAACCCGTGGAACAGGTATAGTGCCGACAAAATACTTGGTGATTGTGAATGCTTGAGAATGACAACTAAGCAATCAATACGATGTGAAGACGTTGCCGAAACCCAGGCTGCTTTGTCAGGCTTACCACCAAGACCTCCCAATATTGTGGGATGTGGATTCGATGAGCCTCCACCAGAAGCACCGCGTCAAGAGAGTGCTCAATTTGGGAATCCTCCCAACATCTTTATCGTAATGCTTCGGCTACAATTCATTAGCTTTTTCATGATTGCTTGGTGTGGGCATTTCTTGCTCCATCGACACTGGCCTGGCACTTTCAAGCTTGGAATATGTACATTGCCTGGGCTAATTGCCATCGTAAGTTGCCTACATGCAAACACTAAGAGCGTTAATCGCGAGACTCCCAGTCTTGCATCGCGGCAGCTGACCTGGCGAGAGAATTTGATTGTGATCGCTATGGCTATCCCTGCCGGACCATTCTTGAAATGGATTGTGGAAGAACCAATTTTCTAATGCTATTTGATGCACTGCCACATCGAAACGCATTGGAAACATCCTGCCGAACTCAAAGCAAAACAATACGTTGCACCCAAAACGTATTAATAGCTGGTTTTTAGAATTTAGGTTTATCGCCGCGTCTCGGTGAACGCGGGAGTAAGTTGGAAAAGACATGACAGCTCACAAGACAAATTGCCGTGAATGCAACGCTGAGATTCTTGCGACGACTGCCGAATCTACCGGTGGCCTGTGCATGCCTTGCAAGAACGGTACACGAAAGAGCATCGAAGACGGTAGACGTTACCGAAAAGAGCGGAGGGAAGCGCGGGAGAAATATAATCCTTGGTCTGAACTCTGGGCATCTCTCGTGAAACGAGCATATGCAACACAGGAAGGGTGGCGGCAATTCTCGGAGATCGAACGTTGGTACTACTCGGTATCCGTTCTAAATGGTGAGGTTTACAACGGGGGGATGTATCAGTTTTTTGCAAATTCATCCGGCGAACTCTACAGTGAAGCGCTAAGCGGCCTTGAGGCTTTGGGTGCAGTAGAAACTAAACGCTTGTTGCTCAATGCATCGTCCGTATTGTTTGACGATGCCGAGCCTCCTACAGATCGATTGGCGAGATGGGACGCAATGAAACAGTATCCCGAGACAAATGATAAAAACGCTTTACCTGATTGGTGTGAACGGCTTCACGCAATTGACGAAGCATACTGGAGAGATCCTGACGATTTAAATTCAAAGTTAATTGGTTTCGCTGAACGGAACGGTTTGATCGCGCCTTTCCTGCAAAGCAGCGAACAAAATGTTGGACCGAAACCCCCGACGAACCTTCCCTAACTTTAGAGACCATCTTGGCGGGGCCCGTCAACATGGTCATTCTGCACTTGGACGAACCAAAACTGACCCACTATGCCCTATTACTCAGCTAGGCTTCACGTGGTGAGCATCGTGAACAATGAAAAGAAACTTGCGGAATCCGAGCACATTTGCGACTATCCTTTTGTCGTTTTTGACGCGGTCGATGATGATGCTGCATTTCAGAGGGCGTTGGCGCTTGGGAAAGAGCAGGAAACCGAATATGAGAACGGTGATGGGGACCTTGTACGCTGGCGTTTAAGAGCGGTGGAACACATATGGAAACTTGGTGATAAAATCGATGGCAAGGAAGTCGGTTCGATCATGGACGTCTACCGACCTGACGAACCTCTGGATTTCGACTCACCATTTTCGCCTGAATCCGAATCACCGATGTTCAGCGACGAAAGTTGAGCAAGGAATCCAGCGTCGCCAAACGAAACGTGAAGACCAAGCCATGAACCCAAGTCGCCGATCGCGCGTTTAGTACACCAACATCTACCTCGGCGACTGGGTTATAGCCGCCGTTATCCCTCAATGAGAAGTGATCTGCGATGTCAATACACATGCTCTTTGTATTAACATTACTAAAATGTCCAGGCGTCTTGTTTTTCTGATGCTTTGTGCACTTCAAATAACAACCATAGTGACGATTGTGGCCGTCACGTCGTTTGTTTACGTTAACCGCTACACATACTTTCGACGTGTGTACGATGCTCAAGAGCATGGACATGACGCATACCAGGCATCGAGAATCTCTGCTGATTACCTCGCGTTTGACTTCATGTGGCCGATCATCGGCGGCGCAGTAGTATTTTGCGTACTGACTTTCGTCACTTGTTGCATTAGGCTTGCCACTAGTGAAGAATGTCAACCGCGTTGAAACAATGGAGAGCGATTGATCTCGTCTGTCTACATGAGGTCCAAGATTACTTCCGAGTGGCATTAGTCTATGAACCACAGAGTCTTGTAGATGCTTTAGGAGCGACGCTTAATCGCTATCATACATGGCTCGAGCATGGGGCGACGAAGGGTTGCGCCGTAAAAGCGTAAATTGCACTCTCAGTTGCGGAAATTTCCTAAATCATCGCCATGACAATCGCCGCGCGAGGTAGAATAATCGAGCATCGAATTACTCCGATCAAACCGTGAATTTAGAATCGTCAGTCCTGAGTGTGAAGTATTCTGCGCAAGGCGCAAACTAATAATTGTTCGTCACCGTTGCAATGAGATTCAGCGTTCAAACTTTAATTGCAGCAAGTTCGTCTTTTGCGATTCTTTGCGCTGCAATCCGGCAACCAGAAATCATCTTGTTGCTCATTTTCATCGCAATGCCGATATGCATGATGCTTCTGGCCATAACATCGCCGCAAAACGGTAATCAACTCGATCCTTCAAGAAGATGGTACCTGCACCTTCTGGCGAAAACTTGGCTTCACACAGTTGGACTTCTACTTATTGTGTTGATTTACTCGCTGATTCATCCATTCGTTCCTGACAGAGTAAAGCGAGCTTTTAATGGGGACTTCTACAGGCATACCTATTCGATTGAGCTAAAACTTGACGGTAACACTCCGATAAGTGATGTTGAGACATCATCCGAACTGTATGATTCGGCCGGATACGTTGGCATTATCCGCAATGTGCGCATCTACGAAAAGTCGGATTTCTATCGCGCGAACTCAGCAAGGAGAGTCGTTGGTATAACGGTAAGTACCAACAGAAACGACACTGCCTTACACTGGTCTAAAGAACACAATTTCAGAACGGACCCGAGTGGACATGTCCTCTTGGTTGACTAGTTGTGGCGAACAAGAAGTTGCGCACGGGGTGGCCCACCGTATCGATCTTACATGGGTTATTTCTTTAGCTTGACGCTACCATGTCATAAACAGCGACACGGCCATCAACAACCTGGAAGATAGGGAGACGAAGGTGCTAAGTTTTCGAGACACAATTGCACGATGGCTCATGATCGCGTCGATTGGGATACTGACGTACGGTTATGTAGCGATCGCGGGGGCGTGGATCTACGCGTCTCAGACAGGGCGAATACCAGAAGCCACAGATTTCGCTCGCTATTCTCGAACTGGCCACGGACCTTGGAACAACGTAGCTGCCCTAAAACTGCTCATCGAAAATGGAATGGCCGCTCCATTTTTTGCATTGATACTGGCGGTCGCATCAATGTGTACTCGACGTCAAATTTTCACTACTTTGTTGCTGACAGGCTGCATGCTTTCGGGACTTGCGATGGTGTATACTCACTTCTGGTTGATCGACTGAAAATAATTCGTTCGATCCGTTTTGCGAGCCAATGCAGTATGACAAACCGATGGACACGAATCGGAGTGTCGACCGCTTCGGCTTTTGGAAACTTCACTCAGAGCCGCTCGATCATCGGCGTCGTTTGTTCGATTATTACAATGAAACTTCCAAACTTCCAATTTAGTATTCGTCAATTCTTGGCGTTAACTGTTGTGTTTGCAATCGCATGCGCTGGCATTGCACTTTGGAAAAGACGTGGCAACGAACAGAAGTCTCTTGTAGAGAAGCTTCGTGCACAAGAAGTTGCGGTAGGCTACAAGTTGGATACCTCCGGCCTTTTGGGAAAAGTCGCTGAAAGCATTGGAGTCGATATGGTTGTCGCGCCAAAGGAATTCTTTGCCAACTCTCCGCACGACCAGCCAGTTCCAATGGATGATCTGTTGGCGATGAAATCTGCAGAGCACCTTGCATTCAACGTTACTGGGGTCACAGATAACGATTTAGATCGACTCAGCGAACTTCCTAATCTCAAATATTTGAATCTCTCCAGTACAAAAATCTCAGATGCTGGTATATCCAACCTTACGGATCTAAATTTGATTTCACTTCACATCGAGAGACTAAAGGTTACCGACGCTTGCGTCGAGTCGCTCAGTAAGATTAAGTCATTGAAATGGATCAGCGTAACGAAAGGCACATTTTCGACACCCGCAATCGATAGCCTGAGGGAGGCATTACCTGATTGTACAATTCATCTTGCCAACTAGTTTGGGCCAGCGGTAAGCATCTGATCAAACATCTACACGCCCTTTGAATCAATGACACTTGGCCACAACCGCGTGATTGGATCTGCTATCCGACGGAACTCAGAACCGACGCGATGCCCTCAATCCACGCCACGATAAACGGAAAAGAACTAATCGACGTTGCTTGGGGATTTTGGCCGTTGGCGTTAACTTACATTACCGTGCCGGTGTCGATCTACCTGCATGTTTCGTGGATCGGCGCATTGATTTTGTTGACAGTCCTACTGCTACCGCGATTGTGGTGGTCATGTGTGTTCGGTCTGATGAATTGGATTACACTCGTGGCTGGAATTGCCATGTGTTCCATTACTTTTGTTCGGAGCATAATTTAACAACAATAAGGCCTTCCGAACTGGAACAACGGTTGTGCCTTGAATTGCTGTTGTGGTTTCGACCGAATTAGTCTCGGATTGCGAACTGTCTGGCAACCGTATGTGCGTTGAATCGATTCATGGGTGCTGGACTAATCCGTGGAGAACCAGCGCAAGCACAAAACTGTTGCGAAATCCCGCTCGCATTCGCCGGAAATTTACAAGATCGTCCTCATGACAATCGCCACCACGAATAGAATAATCGGTGCAATGAAGTGCTCCTGTCAAACCGTGAATTCAAGATCGTCGCGCCTGAACGCGAAGTATGCTGCGCAAGGCGCACACTGATCGTTGTTGTCGCACGCCGTTGTAACTTGGGTCTACTTCGTAGCTTTCGAGACCCCAAAATTAACTAGGACTAAGCCGCACGTGCGTCACTTGCTACTCGTACTGGCCTTCATCGCCTTTGCATTCGCAATGATGTACGTAGATCGTTACTCTCCGCTTAACGCTGTTCTCTGTACCGGGTTGGTCTTTGTGGGCCTTTTAGTGTTCGCATATAGCGGTCACTTTGTCGAGCGCTGCACAGGACGCAAGCCAGCTCGATCAAATCGCTATGATGCAACCTTTTTCCTTGTCGGGATTGGTGCTTTGGTCTTCGTCGATAAACTTATTCCCGACTCTGGCCTCTTTGTAAACGGGCTCGCGTTCGGCTTGAGCATGACCGCTGCCAGTGTCATCGCACAGTGTGTCTTTGGGGATCGTGTCACTGATACAACTTGAGTTATCATGAACTCAAGCCTCAGGTCAAAATGCAAACCACAGCCAATCTGGTTGTGAAATAACAAAGCGTTGCGCAATGAGCGTCGGGCGAGGCACTTCCAGAATGGTTCGTTACCAGTCTCAATCAAATTAGCATGCGTTTGGCGCTTGGTCCCTTCGCTCCCGTGCATACTTTCAATCTTTCGTCTTTCAATCTAAGTTCGAGAACAAACCAAGAGAACACTACGAAGTACACGTAATCGTCACGCAAGTGCGCGTCTACCGCAACCGCTTCGCCGCGGTGATCCTTTTAAAATATGCTTGTTTTGTCAATTGCGTTATCAGGCATCGGCGACTCTTTTTCGATGACATCGATTATGCCTCTCGCCACCCAGTCGCGATCCCGGTCCATGCCCGTGTACTCTTGCAAAATACCCAGTTTTTCCAGTAATTCGATGTCCTTGCGCGCGGTTGGTGCGCTGATGCCTCGAGCGGCCGCGAGTTCAAGCGCATTAACTGCTGGCATCTTGAACAAATCGTCAATGGTCTGGAAAAGTCTGGACCGCGCGTTGGTAACCTTGATCAGGTCATGGTAAGTTTCTCGTAACGTAATTAATTGCTCGCTTCTCCAAACAGCGTCAAGCGCCTGAGTTCGGATAGCGTCAAGGATAAATTCTATCCATCTAGTCCAGTACTCGCCTCCTGACTTGCTTATATTTAACAACAAGTCGACGTACTCTTTCTTATGTTGGTTGATGTAGGCACTCATGTAAACGACGGGATGCTGCAAGAGCTTTTCCTTTACAAGAGAACGAGAAATGAGTACTCGGCCGATTCTTCCGTTGCCGTCGGGGAATGGATGAATTGTTTCAAACTGGTAGTGAGTTAGAGCGATCACGAACAGAGGCGGTATGTTCTCGTGCGGAGAGTTTACAAATTTTTCAAGGTCGGACATTGCCGCTACGAGATCGTCCCCCCACGGCATTGGGATAAATCTCGCGTGCGCTGCGCCACGCTGCTGATCGCCTATGTAAACATTGCAGCGACGGAGTTCTCCTTTTCGAGTACCCAGTGCAACAGAGTCCAGAAGAATTTCGTGCATCTCCTTGATTAAACGTGTTGACCAAGGAAGGTCTGAGGCAATGCCATGCTCAAGTGCTCGCACATAGTTCCAGCTTTCACGTCCGCTTTCTCGTACGCCTAGCGATCGTCCAGCGCCAGCTAAAACCATTTCTTCTGCGGTTGTTTCGATGTTCTCGATTTTCGAAGATAGCTTTGCCTCGCGCATCCATAGAGTGCGAAGCAAATCCGCTGCATTTCCTACTCTTCGATGTAGACCGTTTATTTTGCCCAGTTCAGCGACCGTCGCGCTGTAACGTTCAAAATTCGCTACAAGTAATTCCTTCCAGTCCAATTTGGGAGGTAACGGATCGGGGATAAACGAAAAAGTATTTACCGTCCGGGGGTTCCCCAGATGTCCGTCGGGATACTCGACTATTTTGACGGGGACGAGCTTGCCGGGTGTGCTGGACTCAATTTCTAATTTTGCCATAACGAAAGGTTTCTTTCCCCCATTACTTCACTAAGAAAGCTTTTGGGGGTATTCTTTCTTAGTGGTCTGGGAGTGTCAAGCTTCTTTTCTTAGTACCATATGTGGTGAGAGTGTTGCTTGCTGGCACCATTAGTGCCATTGGCATCTGTCGTGGCAGAAATTTGCAATTCTTAAAACGAATGAAGACTCGAACCTTGCTACGCAGCGATACTCAAAGCCGCTGGCATTAAACAACGAGACGATCTAATCCCGGCGTTGCGCCGCGGCTGCGAGACTCATTCGTCGGACTGGGGCATCCGCACTATGCTGTTAGCCCGTGGCCGGGCCGCAGCGACACGGTCAGCAAAGGCCATTATTTGATGGTTGCCATTTAATGTTTAACAGCGAGACTTTCAAGCTGGTGGCGCAGGCGCAGGCAAAACCGGAAGACAATCTAAGAGAAAAAACGTTCTAGAAAATCGTGCCCGGAAGGCGATGGAACGGCAGAGAATCCGAGAGAACCGTCGAATTGACGCTTGAGAGTTGTTTCGCGTTAGGAACTTCCAAAACCCCAGGAAATACTGGGGGTTTATTAGTGGCCAGAGGCGGGCTCGAACCGCCGACACACGGATTTTCAGTCCGTTGCTCTACCAACTGAGCTATCTGGCCAAAAAGTCGTTACAAAATAATCGACTTCTCTTGAATCGAAACATAGGAACAAGGTCCGTTTCGGCGTAGAATGCTATTGGAAGTTCATCGGATTGTCAATTCACCTTACAGCACCAATTGGAAAGGTATCTGATACAATCCTCGTCACTTCCAAATACTCATTTCGCAAATTACTGCACGGGCTAGTCTGCTTTTCCCTCTAAACGGCAGTTTCAAGGAGATTTCCACGTGAACGTTGGTGTGCTACCGGCATTTAAGTTCGGGAACAAATGGTCGCTTCAGCTTGGACTCGCCACGCTACTGTTGGTCGCTCCCTCCAACAGTGCGCTTGCCGAAGAATACACGCCCGAGTCGGAGAAGGTCCGGCAGATGGTCGATCGCGGTGTCGGCTTTCTTGAATCTCGTGGTGCTACCGGGCATGGCGTTGGCTACGAAATCTTGATGGGTTATACCGTCTTCAAAGCAACGGATAATCCGGAACATCCGATCGTGCTGAACGGACTTTCGCAAGCCAAAACGGTTGCGAAAAGCAGCACATCCAAAGGCGGCGATCTAGAGACATTGCACGAGTATAACTACGTGTTAAGCGTTTCGATTCAACTGATGGCAGCCGTCGACCCCGTCGCTCATGCTAGCGACTTGCAGAACATGTTGAAGTATTACATCAACCGCCAAAAAGCCTCCGGTGCCTACGGATATCAACATGAACCCTACTTGAATCAAGGCGACACATCTCAAACGCAGTATGTATTGCTAGGCATGTGGGCTCTTGATCATGCGAACGTTGAGGTCCCGACGGAGAGTGTCGAGCGAGCGTTCAACTGGTTAAAGGACACACAGTACGGCGATGGCGGTTGGGCATATCAGTTCCCCGCCAATGGACAATATCGACAGAATCACGTCATGACGGCGGTCGGGATGTCTGCTGTCATGATTGCGGGCGACATCATGGGAGTCTTGCGTGGCGGGGGTGGGTCGGCCATGGATGCACTCGACGGTGCAGACCAAGATTACGGAGTGCCGGTCGTGTTTCGGCGGGTAATCGAGGAGAAAGATGGCGGTAAAAAAGTTGCCGTAAGCCAAGGCACCATCGCAGCTTCCGCTGCCCGCGCCGACCGCTGGATCGCTTCAAACGCCTATCAACGACAGCCTGGGCAAAACTGGCATTATTATTACCTCTACAGTATCGAACGTTACCAAGCTTTTGCTGAAGCGATGAAGGGCAAACGCGAAAAGAGCCCACAGTGGTACAACGACATTGTCGAGGGCCTTATCAAAAACCAAAACGGTGAAGGTGCGTGGGGACGAAACGATCCTGACGCTGGATCAGCCGAATCCAGTACCTGCTTTGCTATTTTGACTCTTCTACGCACAACTCAAAAGTCGATTGGCGACATAAGCGAAGCCGTCGCGACCGGCGGCTGGGGTTTGCAGGCCGATATGAGTTCGGTCGACGTAAAATCGGGAAAGGTCGAAGATAAGAAAGCGATCACCGACATGGATCAAGCGTTGTCGATGCTAGAAACGGATGGCGCCACCAAGGATGTTTCCGACGATCTGGCAAAACGTATTCGGCTGGATGCAGATCCGAAGGTCCGCGAGCAGCAACTCGATCGCTTTGCACGGCTTATTCGCAACGGAAATTCCATGTCGCGGCGGGTCGCAGCCAAAGTCCTTTGCCGCGGTGACAATATGGATATGGTGCCCTTCTTGATTTATGCCCTCAGCGATCCTGATGCAAAGGTAAATCAGAATGCAGAGAATTCGCTTCGCGTGTTGAGTCGCCAGCTAAATACATACAAAATACCGATCGAAAATGAAGTAGAATTCCCACTGAAAGTGCGTCAAGAGGCGCAGGATTATTGGAAAGCGTGGTACAAAACCGTTCGTCCAGACTATATTTTCTTAGAGTAAGAGCGACCAAGGCGATTCGACCTTAGCGAGGCACAAATCATGAGCGCAGTTCTCGAACAACAAGACGACAGTACTGAGTTTCAGTCGGCGTTGAAAACTACGCGGACCGACCAGTACTCCAGCGCGCTTTTTGCACTGATCGTAATGATCGGTGCTGGGGTTCTTATGTTAGGCGCATTGTTTGTTTTGAGAATTCCTCGCCATCAAGAAGTGCAGATGGTCATTATTGACCCGCTGCCAGAAGGCACGGAAAATCCGCCTGGCCTTGAGCAAGATTCAGAACCGCCTGCCCCCGAAGAAATCGAAGAGCTGAACGAACCAACACTCGACGAGACTCTTTCAAACATCACCGACTCGATTTCCGCTGCACTCGACGTTGGAACGCAGGGAGCGGGAAAGGGCGATAATCGACGACCAGGGCCTCCTGGCGACGCTGACATCATTCCGCGCTATGAACGCTGGGAGCTAAAGTTCACAGCGAGAGATCTCAATGGTTACGCCAAACAGCTTGATCACTTCAAAATCGAATTGGCAGCTGTCGGTGGAGGAAAGCCGCTGGTCGATTACGCGGCCAATGTCGGCAGTTCGCCTAAAACTCGAAGTGGACGTGGAGATGCCGAAAAGCGACTTTACTTTATGTTCCGCAACGAAGGGCCACTGCTGCAGTTCGACCGCCAACTCTTGAAGAAGGCGTCTGTTGAAACGGGCGGTCGGACAATATTGAAATTTTTGACACCTGAGCTAGAAAATGAGCTCGCGAATTTAGAATACAACTATGCAAAGAAGCAGCTCAATACGTCTGATACTCCGGGCGTGGTGGCGATGCAAATTGCAAAGACAATTTTTGAGAGCCAGCCGGTAACTGGCAAAGGTTACCAGTGGGTGATTGTAGACCAACGATATCGAAAACCAAAAGCTCCTGCCGCCAAGGCAGCGGCTGCAAAAAAATAACGCTTTGCTTTTGTGGTGCACACCAATACTCGTCTTGCCCACAAATGCAACCAGCAAGGTTAGAATCATGCCCCAAGCCTCGGGCGGTTCGCCTCGAAGATGCTTTACTCGTCTGAGCTTATCCGTACAAGCGCCATAATTCGTCATCATTTGCTGCGCCCTGGGCTGAAAAGACTTGGGTTTAAGCGATGCAACATCCCTTGTAAGGGGTTTATGAATGCCGGAATCTGCTGCTTACGGAGAAAATTCACGAATGAGACTTAAGTAGTAGTCCCGCTAATCGCCAAGTCGAATTATGATGTGGCGACATTCGTAAATACTCGTCACATAACAATTCTCGAACGATCGATAGTCTGTATGAATCTGGATGAAGTCTTTAACTGGATTGGTTTTCTAAGTTATTTCGCGCTTGCTGCCGTGGCACTTTGGGGTGCATATTTTGTGATCTTGGTGCTCCAACGTGTCGCCAGTAAGCGATTTAAGAGTGAAGCAGCGCAAGATATTTTTCTGGATGCTATCGAACCCGCTCTCGCCGACGGCCATTTTGAAGAAGTTCTCGAAGCGTGCGGTACTGACAATCGAGCCTTGCCGCAGATGATTACGCTCGCTCTCGAAAATCGTCATCTTGGTTTGGCAAAGTCTCGGCAGTTAGTGCTAGATCGATTTCAACGCGACGTGTTAGCTGATCTGGACGACCGAATCGCTTGGGTTGTGACGGTGATCAAGACGGCGCCGATGCTTGGGCTGTTCGGTACGGTTATGGGGATGATGGGTGCGTTCGGTAAATTGGCAACGGCGACTCAAATAGAGCCCTCTCTCTTGGCGTCCGATATCAACGTTGCGCTGCGAACCACATCGATGGGACTCGCAATCGCGATTCCGCTGACAATGTGTATGGCACTGATCAACAACCGGATCCGGCAAATGCAAGATTTGGTTACTGCTGGGCTAAATCGTTTCTTTGAGGCGTACAAAGTTGGTCTTACTCGTGAGCAACAGCGTGGAGCTGCTTAGCAACATTGCAATCTAGATTGATGCAACGAATCGACTGTGATTACAAGCTGAAGGCAACTATTTGATGAGTGTCGTTATCGACGAGCCACAAGAGCAAGTGGCTTTTCCAAAGAAGAATTTAGCAGATGGGGAGATGGATATCACTCCGATGATCGACATTGTCTTTCTGCTGCTTATTTTCTTCGTGGTGACTTCCAAGATGACGGCAGAACAAGCCCCTAAGGTTCCGCCCGCGCGGCACGGGGTGGCGGTCAATATCCAGAACAATATCGCTTTGGTGCTGAGCCGAGGCGGGGGAGAGACGGCTCGCGTGCGAGCAGAGGGGACTGGCGGAGCGGATCGAAACTTCTCCGACGATCCAGAGCAGCAGACGGCCGAAGTGATTGAATATATCACTTCAGAAATTGAAAAAGGGAAAAGCGATGTTTTGCTTCGCGCCGAAGGTGACGTGAAGAACGGCGAAATAAAGCGGATCCGTGATGCACTGTCCGAAGTCTTGGAAGACGGTCAAATGATCAACATTTCGGTTACGCATGAGAGTTAGCTGGTGTTGGAGGCGGCACGTTTAACCTCTCTGGCAATTGTTCGTCCGATTTAAGCGTTTAAATAACTTTTTAAAGGTTGGCTTGGTTTTAATGGCAGGTTTGCGATTCCAATGCCCGAATTGTCGCGGCCAACGAACGGTTAACCGGCGCATGGCCGGTCGCAGTATTCGCTGCCCCGAGTGTGATTCTGTGATTACGATCCCGGAGCTTCCGTCTGAAGTGGCGCCAGTTATTCCATTGGGGGCTGCCAGCGAAAGCAACATGGACCGCGAGCCGCTCGTTACTCCGAAGTACTCAGTTCCCGCCGCCGTTGAACTCAGTCACGTTCAACCGAGCGGTTCGGTCGGTGGAAGTGCGCAATATCCTGAACCAACATCGCTGCTGAGCGAAGAACTAGAGGACGAGCCTGTTGACTTGGGGCCTCGTCCGCCAGACGAAAACGATATGGACATGACGCCGATGGTCGACGTTACGTTCTTGTTGCTGATCTTCTTTATGATTACCGCTTCGTTTTCTAGTGAGAAGGTAATTCAGCAGCGTACGACACCCAAAGATGCGGCGTCATCACAAACGCTGGACGTGGTGGATACGCTGACGATTCGCATTGATGAATTGAATTCGTTTTTAATCATGCTGCCTGATCAGTCGGAGCGAGAGGCTTCCAACAAGCAGGACTTGTTGATCGTGCTGGATGAATCAAGAAAAGAAGGTCTGCTCGACGACGTTGAAAACGTTATCGTGGAAGCCCATGAAGAGAGTATCCATGCGACGGTTGTAGCTGCCCTGGACGCAAGCCGCTCGGAGGGATTCTCAAATTTTCAAGTCAAAGTCGTCGAAGAGTTCGAATAATCGATAACAGATAGATTTAACGTAAGTATGCTCGCCAACAAATTTATTGACCTGCTCGAAAGCGAAAAACTACTTGATCCTGAGATGATCGAAGAACTGCGACGTCAAGTTGCGCAGTCTGGAAATCGTCTGCCGATTGAGACACTTGCAAAGCTCTTGGTTGAAAACGAACAGCTGACCAAGTTTCAAGCGGCACGGCTTGTCTCCCAGGTCAAAGAACAAAGGTCTGCGCCAAAGGTCGATCCGGTCAGCCCCGTCGAAGATGATTTGACGATCGCCGAACCTGACGACGTCAAGCCTAAAACCAAGAAGGATTCGTCGGTGGCCGATGCGCCTGTGGCGATCATCGTTGGTGACGACGACGTAGAAACAGTTGAAATCATTGATGAAGATGATGACGCTGTCGTGGTGGCTGAAGTAATTGAGTCCGAGGATCCAGGCGCGGCCGCCGCTGGAGCCGATGTGCCACAACTCCGACGTCCCGTTCGAAGTTCTAGCCGCTCCACCGTTGCCCCGCCAAGCCGCTGGGAGACGATGCGAACCTACGGTGCATTCGGTGCGTTCTTGGCCGTTCTCGTTGCATTCGGTTTCTTGGTAACCTGGTTTATGCAGGGAAGTGCCGAAGACTCCTTGGCCGCTGCGAAGGCATCGTATGAAGCCCAGGATTATGCGAAGGCAATCAAACGCTATGAACAGTTCGCAGAAGGCTTTCCCACACACAAAGATACTAGTTTCGCTCGATCACGAATTGCTGTCGCAAAAATCCGCGAAGCCACCGAGAAATCGAATGATGTGTTTGAAGCGACGAAGGTTGCGAAGTCGATTTTACCTTCGGTGATGGATGAATCCCAGCTCTCGCAAGTGCGCGGTGACTTGGCTGGTGCTTTGATCAATATCGGTGACAAATACATTTACAAAGCAGAAAGCGCAAAGACTAACGAAGAACGAAAAACGCTCGTTGAAGGGCTGCGCGATCAGATGGAACTGATTCAAAACCCGCAATATATTGCCAGCCAAGAACGCAAGCAGAATGAACCCAAAATCAATTCGTTGGAAGAATCGCGGCAGCGTCTGCTGCGAGATATTCAGCGGAGCGAAGACCGTCAGAAAGCAGCTGGCGAAATGCAGGCTGCCTTGGAAGCCAAAGATGCTGCGACCGCCTACGGAGTTCGGCAAACACTGGTTCGGCGGTATCCGCAACTGCAAGGTGACGCAGAACTATCTACACTCTTGAGCAATGCAACGCAACTAGTGCAGGAGCGAGTTACGGAAGCTAAAGACAGGCCCGAACTGACGGATGTGGAGTCCGCGGCCTCGATTGGCAAACGTGTGTTATTGACGAACAACACCGGTAAGCCGCTTGGTTTGCGTGAAGAGCAAATGTTGTTTGTGAAGGCCAAATCGTCTATCTATGGAATCCAAGCATCGGACGGCAAAGTAGTTTGGCGACAATTTATCGGCAGTCGTGACTTAATAGAGCCGCTGTCAGTCTCGGACAATGCCGTCGAGTCTGGTTCGGCAGCGGACTGTATCTTGGCTATGCCGTCGGCTGGTATTCTGCGACGGATGGCTGCTAGCTCGGGTGAAACCAAGTGGAATCTTTCGTTCAATCAAAAGATTTATCAGCCTCAACCAGATCGCAACCTGCTTTTCGTCACCGACGCTTCTGGGCGTGTGACCTGCGTTGATAGCGAATCGGGACAAACCCGTTGGTGCAAGCAACTGCCGCAGTCCTTGAGTTGTGGTGTCAGCAGCGGGACCGCGAAGAAATCGATTTTTGTGCCTGGAGATAGTTCCAATCTCTATACGATCTCACGACGTGACGGTTCTTGCTCCCACGTGTTCTACACGGGACACGAGCCAGGCACCATGGTTGTCCCGCCGCTAGCGCTGCTCAACAGATTGCTACTGTTTGAGAACATTGGGCCTGGCTATTCTCAAATTCGTATTCTCGCGTTGAACGCCGAAGAGACAGAGGTGACTGCGAGCCAAGATTCAATCCGATTACGCGGGCATATTTTAGTGCCGCCTCAAGTCGAAGGTCGCCGCGCGGTCGTCGTCACAGATCTTGGCGAAATTTCTGTCTTCGAAATTGAGACGGTCAACGGTGAACAGCGACTTGTAAAAATGGCTGGACTGGTAGCCAGTGAAACGAATTCCAAGATCTCGTGGCCATTGCTTGTGGGGAATGATCTTTGGGTCGCTGCGAATCAATTAACCAAATATCAGGTGCAAGCCGCACGGCAAGAAGTTATTCGCGAGTGGGTTCGCGATGACGAAGATCAATTTCTCTCACGACCGATCGCGGTAGAAAACTTCGTAATCCACACCCGAAACGTCCGCGGTACGGAAGGTGTGCGTGTAACGGCGATCAACAACAAGGAAGGCGATCCTGTGTGGGAAGCCAACTTGGGGGTTCCTGTCGTTGGCATCATGCAGAAAGGCTCTGCGTTCCATGCGATCACGTCGCAAGCAGCACTCTACAGCATTGAAGCTTCGAATATCGGCAGTGGACAGATCGACGGCCCGATTGCAAATCCCGGGCGCAACCAACGTCAGATGTCATTTAACAAAGTTGCTAAATCGATAAACGGCAGCTTGGTGGCTGTGAACTCGGAGCGGGGAAATCAAGTCGCATATTATTCGAATCAGTTGGCGAATGATCGTGCTCTAACCATTATTTCTTCAGCAACCGGCGATGGACGCCCCAGTGCAGCCCCGTTGTGGCTGGAAGATGGGATCGTAATCCCAATGGAGAATGGCCAATTGGTTGCGATTGACCCTAAAACGGGACAAGCGATCGGTGCGCCAATCCAACCGCCTATGGAGCCTGGTACAAGTATCTCTTGGGCAACCCCGACGCTTTTAGATGACCAACGGACGCTCGTGGCCGCAAATTCTACAAAGCAACTGTTCCGCATCGCAACCGGGAAACAATTCAGCAGTCTGAATAATGTCCCTATGGCCAACGCAGTCGTAGGTCGGCTGGCAGCGACCAACAACCAAGTTCTGGTACCGACGCAAGGTGATCAATCAAGCTATGTAGAAATCTATGACGGGACAGACCTTACACGAGAGAATGTCGTCGCGATCGAAGGCCGAATCGTGTGGGGAATTCATAAAGTGAATGAACTTGGGATATTCTATAGCAATATCGAAGGCTTAGTTGCAATCAACAGTGCAGGGGAGCGTGTCTGGGCTGCTGCATTGCAAGACATTGCGCCTGTGGGAGTGCCGCAAGTCGTCAATGAAGAAATGATCGTTGCGACGAGGGAAGGGAACCTTTACCGGTTCAACTTGCAGAATGGCAAAGTCACGGGTGTTCTTAGAACGGGTGAAACCGTCAGCAGCGAACCTTTTGTCGCAGGGAATGGCTTGCTCGTGCCAGGGGACGAAGGAAACGTTTTGGCGGTGGGCATGGATCAGTTCAAGCCTTACGAACCACAGGGCGGCGGAAATTCCTCGTCTGGAAGCGGAGCTAATTAGATGAGCCTTACGAATGCTCCAGTGCAAAAAGCGTGCAGACCGATTACAAGCTTTCGGCGAATTCCATTCGGCATGAATCTGTGGGTTTGTGTGTGTCTACTGGGCGCTTGTTGTCTCACAAGCACCGCGGTTTTTGCACAAGCAGAAGGCTCGGCGACGACTACTTCTCTTCTGGACGAAGACGCGTTTGATCAAATCGTGCTGACCCAGGAAGCTGGCGGCGAAACGGTTCGTGTTTTCGATATCGAGTTTCCTGGTGGTAAGATCCCTGCGAATCCTGATCCCAACTCCGAACTCGAAGTAACGCTTATGATCTATCCAGATCGTCGTTACCGTGTTTTCTGGAGAGATATCGAACGGGTGGAAACGTACGAACAACTCTTGCTTCAAGCGGCTAAGAGTTATTTGGCTAAGAAGGATTATGCAAACGCATTCGAACACTTGAATCGTGTTATTCAGGATTATCCGACCACGCCAATGTTGGGTGCATTGAAGGAGCAGTTTCTTTTTGACAGCGCCCAAGGGTTGTTTGCAGAGAAGAGATTCGCTCATGCACTTGCCGTACTGGAAGAAATACGACGTTCGAATCCAAGTCTAAAACCGTCAGTAGTCGAAGGCGCTATTTCAAGTGTGGCGAGCCAACTGATCGAGAGCTACTTTCAAGATGGAAAGCTTGAGATCGCGCAACAAATGATTGCTCGACTAGAGATTGACTACGGAGATAAAATCCCCGCCGTAGCACAATGGAAAAGTCGCTTTACGGAGCTAGCCAGAAAATACGGTGCGGAAGCAATCAAACTGCGTGATCAAAAGAAATATGATGAAGCGCATGCTGCCGCGATCAAAATGTTGGAGATTGATCCCGATGTGCCTGGCGGATTAGCCTTGCTACGCCAGATTGACACCGTTCACCCGATGCTGCGAGTAGGCGTCTTCCAAAGTTCCACGAGACCAAATCCTACGTCCCTGGGCGATTGGCCCGCGCGTCGCATGGGAGCATTGGTAACAAGGTCGCTGTTCGAATTCGAAAGCACGGGCCCCGAGGGCGGGAAGTACAATTTTGTGTTAGGCAACTACGAGGTAAGTGCGGATCAGACAGAATTGATGTTGCGCTTTAATCGCAGCTTGATTGGCAAGAACGGGATGCCTGACGCCTACCAAGTCGGGCATTGGATGCTTCGAAAAGCCGATGCCTCAAGCCCTTTCTATGATCCGGGTTGGGCGTCAATCTTCAAGTTGGTCGAAGTGGACGGGCAAGACTACCTGCGTGTGCAGTTGCGACAAAGTCACGTGCTTCCGTTTTCGTTTATGCAATGGCCGCTCGACCAGTTAGCGACGGAGGATACCGCTTCGCCGCAAGGCACCTACAAGATCACGGAAGTAACGAAGGAAAAAAGTTACTATTCCTGGAATGAAGAAACCGCGCCTGATCCAGGGCAGCCGATCGATGTGATTGAATTCCGATACGACAAACCATATCCGGCCATCTCTGATTTGTTGAAAGGGCGGATTGATGTCATCGACCGAATTTTCCCTTCCGACGCAAAACTGTTGGCAAATGATCGCAGAATTCGTGTCGAAAGCTACGCGCTGCCTATTGTGCATATGCTCGTCCCCAAAAGCGACGATCCGTATGTTAGCCAGTTGATGTTTCGTCGTGCTTTGTTGTATTCGATTGATCGAGAGTCCATTCTGCAGAACGATTTGCTGGGCGGTCCTCTGAGTGCAGAGAACCGTCCTATTAGCGGTCCGTTCCCCGTCGGGGCAAGCGAGAATGATCCGCTGTCGTACGCTTATAACGAATCGATCAAGCCTCTTGCGTACGATTTGAATCTCGCCAAGTTCCTAATTGAGATAACCAAGAAAAATTTTGAACTGGTCGCAGAGAAGACAAAAGAACCTGCTCCGGTGTTGAAGGAGATAGTTCTTGGCGTACCCGATTTTGAAGCTGCGAGGGTAGCCGGCGAAGTTTTTATTCAGCAATGGGGACGGATCGGCGTACCATCCAGGCTTGTTGTTTTGACGGAGGAAAACAAAGACACACCCGTCGATTTTCTGTACGTATCCGCCGCC
This sequence comes from Njordella aestuarii, assembly GCF_056494165.1. Taxonomy (NCBI): domain Bacteria; kingdom Pseudomonadati; phylum Planctomycetota; class Planctomycetia; order Pirellulales; family Pirellulaceae; genus Njordella; species Njordella aestuarii. The sequence goes on along the minus strand of NZ_CM151397.1, from coordinate 5,993,189 downwards.
GTTTGGGAACCTGCTGTTGACGCCAACCGCTTGTTGGGTGAGGGTGGCATTGCGATGACCGATAATCCATTCATCGTGCAAGCGTTAACGCGATTGCGATTGGCGCGTAACTGGCGGCAAGTCCGGGGAGCCTGTCAAGACCTACACGAGTTGGTTAATTCTCACTTGCCGATCCTGCCGTTGTGGCAAGTTGGAGAAATGTTTGCCTATCGCGCCGACCTTACCGGCGTGCCAAGGAAGCCCGTAACACTTTATCAAAACGTCCAGCGTTGGCGACTAAATCGAGATAAAGACGGCAGCTAGGAGCAGGGCGCCGAGTTTTTACTGGACGCATTGCATCGTATCACGACTGAAAAAAGAATCCGCGTTAAAAAGTATTTCTAAAGTGTTTAAACGAGTGAACGACAAGATGGATGCCTGTGGTTGTCTGATACGCAGGCAATGCTTATTGGGCATGCTCTTATCCACAGTTCTTGTGTTTGCACTGGGCCATTCTCGCTGCAGTGCTCAAGATATACCTTGGGAATACAACCCCTATCGAATTCATTGTTGGCTGTCTGTCGATCCATCTCTTGGTTGGGATGCACGTGAGCACGACGACGTCCAGCGTCAGATAGTCGATAGTTTGGATAGAACGTTTGGTGCTGCGGCAACGGTAAGCTGCACTCCGACACCTCCGTCGCTTTCCGCCGATGTGCTCTATTCTTTGGGCAGCCTAAAATTAGACACTCTCCTGGGGCGGGAGCTAGTGATCGCTACATCGCGAAAGCACGCAGAAGGTAAAGATGCCCGAACAATGGAGTCAGCGGTTGAGAATCTCAGCGAAGTTGCGATCAATTCGTCTAGTTTGCAGAGTTTTCGAAATAACCTTCTGGCCGCACGTGAATCAAACGAGTTTTTTCCAGTCTTCGCCGAACGCCTCAAGCCGTTTAGCGGGCCTACCTCAAACATCGAGGGCAACGACCCTGTAGCTGTTGCGCTCGCAAATGCTGAGATACCCATTGCGATCGTCTCACGCGCTTTCGCCAAAGCAAACAGTAAAGAAGTCCGTTCCCTTCCGGCGGTGTATCCCTGGCACTTGCAGTCGGTTTTAAATCAATACGACAAGATCATTGCGGTAGCGATCACTAGAGACAGTGTCGGATTAAAGATTGAGTTGCGTGAGATCGATTGTGTTCTTCGCAGTGTTGGGCTTCAAGTTGATTCGCGGCTCGCATTTGATTCTCTGGTCGGTAAGCGAATCGCCAGTCTCGCGCGTTCGGTTTTTGTACCTTATGTGCGACTAGAAAGCGCAGATGCGACAATGGCTGTGACGCGAGTTCGGGCCGGTGCGTTAATTAGTGACCCCAATCACCCTTGCCATATTGGAACCGGAGACGTTCTTCGACCCATTGTGCGACGCGACGATCGCAGTGGCGAGCCGAGTCTGATTCAGTACATTCCTTGGACTTTCATGGTCGTTAGTGACGGGGCCGATGCCAAATTTAACTGCGCGATTTTTTCTGGAGTACGTAATCCGCTCCAAGGTAGGCCCAACAGAAGATTGCGCAAACTGGCGACCTTAGTACGGCCAGTGCATGAACAAACAGATTTGAAGTTAAAGATTGCGGGACCTCGAGGAGGCATTGTGCCGGGCTGCGCTGTTTACCGACGGACGCCAGGTACAGAAGATTTAGAATTGGTGGGACGATCTGACTGGCGCGGGATTATATCGATTGCCTACGAGTCGCTCCCAACTGTGCAGTATGAAAAACCTCAGAAGAAAGCTGCTACAAAGGAAGCGAACGCATCGGATGTGGCCGAAGCAGCCACTCCGGAAGCATCAACACCAAACAATGAGGGGACACCGGCCGAAGGAGAGTCGAAGCCAGTGACTGCGCCGGAGGTGGCCGAAAAGGCGAAGCCGGAGATGATTCAGTTACAAGCCAATGCGCCGCTATATTTCTACTATGTCAAGAATGGTAATCGGCTGTTGGCTAAATTACCTGTAGTGACTGGCTTGGAGTCTCTTCAGATCGCAGATTTGCCCGACGACAGCAAGCGGTTGGAAGCTGAAGCGTTTATTAAGGGTGTAGAAGGACAAATCTTGGATGTCGTTGCACGACGACTTTTGCTCCGCAGAAAAATCGAAAACGCTCTCGGTAGTGCCAACGTAGAAGAAGCCAAAAAATTGCTGGACGAGCTCAAGCAAGTCAAAGACTATAATTCGTTCTCCGAGGACTTGAACGCTATCCAACAGCGAATCCTATCCACCTCGGAAGGGAACTCAATTCCGCTGCGCACGCAGCGCAGCATCGACAAAATGTTTGAGATCACGCGTGGTCAGATGCAGAAGTATCTTCAAGACTCCAACGTACGCGAGATGGAAGTCGCCATTGTGAATTTTGAAAATGGCACCACGCCAGCACCCGAACCTGTAGATGCACCAGCATCTTCTGCTGCAGATGTTCCAGCCGAAGCGCCAGCGGAATAATCACGGCTCTGATCGTAAACAGCGTTTACTCGAAGTGTTGAAACACTTCTTCTATATCAAAGCGAACTTTAGGTTGAGTTGCGGACGCATCTGTTTCCGCTCGGTATCCCAGCGCACATGCCACCACGGTCGAAAACCCAGTCTGATCAAGGCCAAGGATCTTGTCGTAAGCCTCAGTGTCAATGCCTTCCATTGGGCATGCATCAATACCCATCATGGCAGCTGCAGTCATTAGCTGTCCCAGCGCGATGTAGACCTGTCGCGCAGTCCAAGCTGGAAGTGTGTTGACGGGCATGTCATTGACAAACTGCAGGATGACACGGCGATAGCCTTGCAAGGACTGCTGCGTTACACCCCTTTCGAGAGCGACTTTCCGGAGAAAGCGATCGACGTGTTCTTCGTCAATTGTTTGTTGTGCAGCCATAATCACGAGATGTGAGCAATCTACCGTTTGACCTTGGCCCCAAGAGACGCCTCGCAATTGTTGTTTGATGGAAGCTTTGGTGACCACGATGAATCGCCATGGCTGAAGTCCAAAGCTGCTTGGTGTAAGATGGACCGATGTCCTTAGTGCATCCCAATCCTCATCTGCAATCCTCGCTTCAGGATCAAATTGTTTGACGGCGTAACGCCAGCGAAGCTGTTCGACGACGTTATCCCGTGTGACTTTGGCCATGTTGTTTCCGGCTGTGAACAATGTTCGTTACTGGCTAGTTTCCGGCTTCGATTCGTTGCCGTCAAAGATCCGTACACCATAATCTCGCAACTGTGCGAGGGCAGACGCGTCGTTAACGATGGGATTGTTATCGATATGTAATCGGAGGTATGGGGCAAACCTTCGACGATCTTCAACGTCTGCTTTACACATTTCGATCAATGGTGTGAGGTCTTCGATTTTGTTGTCACTGAGGTTTAAAACGCGAACTTCCTGCAATGGCTTCAAAAAGTGCAAGTCTTGAATATTGGAGCTTCTGAGATTGAGTGAACTGAGCCAGTGTAGGTTACCGACAACTGCGAAATTTTCGATGTTGTTTTTGCCAGCGTACAGGGAAGTGATTTTCTTCAGTTCGGCGATCGGCTCCAAGCTCTTAATCGCGTTTCCTTCCAGATACAGCGCGCGCATGTTCTTCATCTCTGACAGGGGCTTTATGTCGCCGATTTGGTTATTGTTTAGACGCAGGTACTGAATGTTGGTTAGCTGCGCGAGCGGTTCCAGGCTCTCGATCTTATTTTCGGCGAGATCTATCGATTGCAATCGGGTCAATTCAGCGAGTGGAGAGAGATCGTTGATCGCATTGCCCGCTAACTCAATTCGCATGATCGCTTTGCAATGCTGGAGACCTTCGAGTGATTCGATCTGGGCCTTGTTGCCTACGATTTGAGAGATGTTCTTCACATCATCGGCGGTTATCGGTTCTTCGTTAGTGCGTTTCGAAAATACTTCTTTGCGTACGACTGCTTCCAAGTTTTTGTCCGGAAAAACCGACTCTTGAGCATCAGCACCAGCAGCTAGAATCGAGTTAGTTAGAGAGACAAGAGTCGCAATAAAAATGAATCGGGAAAAATGCATGTTTATCGTCAGCAAAAATTGGGTAGGAAAAGGCTAAGGCGGGAATTGTCTGCGTATGGATCGCAGGAATCGTTACCTGCATAGTAATTGTGAATGGCAAATTTCGCCACCGGATCTATGGAGATTGCTGAAGTAGAGCTATGCTTGGATCTTGATTCCTAGATCATGGAAAGACCGCACAGCCAGCGGGCTTTGCATGACAAAAATTACTCGAAACTACGCGTTTTGCTGCCATAGCGAATGCCAGAGACAGGTGAAATGAAAACGATTGAATACGATTTAGTCGTCCTTGGGGGCGGTCCAGGGGGATATGTTGCCGCGATCCGAGCAGCGCAGCTCGGGATGCGCGTTGCCTGCGTCGACGAAAACCCAGTTTTTGGAGGGACGTGCCTGCGGATTGGTTGCATCCCTAGCAAGGCGTTGTTGGAGTCGAGCCACCTGTACGAGGAAGCTCAACACGGGCTCGGGACGCATGGTATCGAAGTCTCCGGCGTGAAGCTGGATCTGGCAAAGCTCATGGAGCGAAAAGACAAAGTCGTCCAGGCCCTTACCGGCGGCATCGGCATGCTATTCAAGAAGAATAAGATCGACGGCTACAATGGGCGAGGGAAGATGCGCGACGTTGATTCGGTGTTGGTCGAATCTCCTAACGGCGAGCCGACATTGCTGCGTGGGAAGAAGGTTATCCTCGCGACCGGTTCACGACCGGTCAACATGAAAGGTATCGAAGAAGATGGTGTGAATATTGGTAATAGCACCATGGCATTGTCACTTGATAAAGTGCCCGAACGATTCGTAGTGATCGGCGGCGGATATATCGGATTGGAGCTAGGAAGCGTTTGGAATCGCTTGGGCGCAAAAGTCACAGTGCTTGAAGCGATGGATCATCTGATGCCAACGCTCGATCAAGAAATCGCCAAGATTGCTCAACGCGTCTTCGCCCGCCAAGGCTTGGACTTTCAATTCGGCGCGTGGGTGGAAAGCGCAAAAGTTGAAGGCAAGCACTGCGTGGTGAAATGTAAAGGGAAGGATCCGATTGAATGCGATAAGGTATTGCTGTCTACCGGTCGCGTGCCCAACAGCGACAACATCGGCCTTGAAAACATTGGGCTGGAAACCGACAAGCGTGGCTACGTCGCTGTTGATGGGAACTATCAGACTGGCGTAAAGAACTTATTTGCAATCGGCGACCTGATCGGAGGCGCGATGCTCGCTCATAAGGCGATGGAAGAAGCCATTGTTTGTGTGGAGAAGATGAACGGCATTGGATCGCACGTCAATTACGATTGCATCCCTGCAATCGTGTACACGCATCCTGAAATTGCTACCGTTGGTAAAACCGAAGAGCAACTGGTGAGTGAAAACGTTCCGTTCCGTAAAGGTGTCTCGCCTTACGGTGCAAATGGTCGCGCCCGAACACTGGGTGATATCGAAGGTCGCGTGAAGATCCTGGCGCACAAAGAAACGGACCGCGTCTTGGGTGTGCACATCATTGGCGCCCGAGCTGGTGATTTGATCGCCGAAGCGGCTGCGGCCATTGAATTCGGCGCTAGCAGCGAAGACGTTGCGCGAACTTGCCATGCTCATCCGACCCTTTCAGAAGTTGTGCATGAAGCGGCGCTCGCTGTCGATGGTCGCGCGATCCATTCGGCATAACTTGGAAGGAACGCCATGGCTGTCGAAATAAGCTTTGTCGATGAGCATCCGTCACAACAGCTAACAGAGCAAGAGCAGCGGCGAATCGAGTCGACTCTCCAGCAGCTATTTGTCGATCACGGCGTAACTGTTGGGGAGCTTTCGATCGCAATTTTCGATGATCCGACGATCCAGCAGTACAATCAGAAGTACTTGGATCATGACTGGCCGACAGACGTTATATCGTTCCTGCTGTCGGACGAGCAGGAGAGCCTAGACGGGCAGTTGCTGGTGAGTCGCGACACGGCTGAGGCTGTGGCAGAAGAGTTACCATGGGATGGGGGAACTGAACTGCTGCTTTACACCATTCACGGGGCATTGCACCTGATTGGGTACGAGGATTCGGATGACTCTTCCGTTGATATTATGCGGCACCAAGAGCGAAAGTACCTGGAATTTGCAGGAGTACCCGATGCGGCGGGGCATCCACACTTTCAGGAACGCTCTAAATTGACGGCTTTGCGAGATGATGCAGCCGAGCAAGATTCTCAGTCGGAGGATACCGAAGGATGAATGAGATGCATGTCCGGCTAAACGAACAAGCTAGCTTGCTCTTGAAACGCTCTGAGCCAATGCTGGCAAGTTATCGCATCGAAAAACACCAACTGGCATGTGGGGCCATGGTTTATGATTTTGGTGTTCAGGCGATTGGGTCATTGCAAGCAGGACTTCTGTTTGCAAAGCTGTGTATGTCAGACTTGGGAACAGCTGAATTGGTGCCATCCAACCCTCAGTTGGGTTTGGGGCCATTGCCCTCGCTGCAGGTTACGACCGATGCGCCCGTGCTAGCCTGCATGGCTTCACAGTATGCTGGTTGGCCCGTCAAAGTTGGCAAGTTCTTCGCGATGGGCTCAGGGCCAATGCGTTGCAAGCGAGGTCGCGAGAAGTTGCTTGTACAATTGGGATTTCAGGATGATAGCGATGTCGCTATTGGGATCATGGAAGTCGACACGTTGCCGAACTGTGAGATCGCGCAACATATCTCTGCCGAATGCCGAGTGCCAGTCAACCAAATCGCACTGTGTGTGGCGCCGACGCGTTCCATGGCGGGAGTCGCCCAGATTGTGGCGCGTAGTGTGGAAACGGCGTTGCACCAACTGCATGAATTAGGGGGAGAGTTAAACGCAGTCAAATCGGCTATCGGCTGGGCTCCTATTCCACCGCCCGCGATCGACTTTTCGACGGCGCTTGGCAGAACGAACGATGCAATTTTGTACGGTGGGGCAGTGACGCTATGGGTGAAAGGAAACAGCGATCTGATGAGCCTTGTTGACCAGATGCCTAGCAGTCGCTCTCGCGATTGGGGCAAGCCTTTCGCGGAGATATTCGCGGAATACGATCACGACTTTTATAAGGTTGATCCAGGATTGTTTGCACCCGCCGTGGTAACGATGGTAGACCTTGACACGGGGCGTTCTCGAACGGCCGGTCAATTTCGCCCAGATTGCTTGGCCCAATCGTTTGGGACCGAGATGGCTTGATCGCGACTATTTCGAAGGCGGTCGCTTCAATTCGTTAGCTACGATCTCGTCAAAGCGATTCTGAAGCCGTTGTTTCGCCAGCAACAGTGGGTCATCTGCCGGTTCAGAGTTGCTAGAGGTGTTTTCAGCCTGTTTCGTAAAACGCGCAGTTTCTGGTGGTCCAGGATTACCAAAGGGTTCACACAAGATACCGTTGTGCAAGAACACACGGTTGCGCCCGCCAATCTTCGCTGAATAGAGCGCCTCATCGGATCGTCGAAAGAGCCCGCCCAAGCGTTCGTCCACTTGAACTTCGGCAACACCGCAAGAAACAGTTACACGGAGCGAACGTTGCTCATGTACGACGGGGCGATCTGCGATCGATTTACGCAATCGCTCGATATGCTGTGCCGCAGCTTTAAGATTGGCTGGCACGATGATAGCAAATTCTTCACCGCCATATCGTCCTACTTTGAAATTCTCGCCTGCGAACTGTTTTAAACGAATTGCAATTTCAACTAGTACCGCATCTCCTACTGGATGACCACAGTTGTCGTTGATACTCTTGAAATAGTCGATGTCGAGTAGTGCCAAGCAGAAGACGATTTTCTTTTCGCGGTAAAGCTTAAAATACTCATCGATGTTCTGGTCGAACGCTCGACGATTTGCCAGTCCTGTCAGTGCGTCTGTACGAGCTTCTGTTAGGTATTCTGAAAGTTCGCGGGTTTGCTGCTCCAAGCGAACCTCAGCCATGTCGAGCCGAGATTGGAGGCTTCGGTTGGCGTTGAGGATTTCACCGAGTAATTGCTTGACGTCGTCCCGAGTAGCGTCGGTCGCTTTCGATTCTGCGGTTTGAGAAAGGGTTGTTAGTTTGGCTTGGTATTTGGAAAAATCGCCAGCGAACTCGCTTGTCCAAGCTGCAAAGTTGCGGATAAAGTCGAGCACCTGACGTTGTTCAAAACTCTCGCTCTTTTCCGCGACGGGAACGGTGGCACGACGGCCGAGAAACCAACCAATAGCTAGACCAATGACCAGCAGCGTGGTGCCGATCAAAATTCCAGTAAAAAAAACAGTTGTGTCACCGACCACTTAGAGTACTTCCTGTCTCGAGATGATCTAACGTTGCGCACGAGCCTGCGTGGTCGAATTGAGCATGTTAGACGTCAAGTGCGACGAGCCGACTTTCGTGTGCGGGTGGTGAATCGTATCGAAATTGGTGAAGTGGTTATTTTTAGGAACAACAACAATACCGCTTTCCGTGATCGAAAATCCACGTTGGCGATCGGCTTCCAAATCAAAGCCTATTTTCATGCCAGCCGGAATGTCGACTCCCTTATCGATGATCGCCCGACGAATCTCGGCATGGCGTCCAACTGTCACGCCATCAAAGAGGATGCTGTCCGTGATGGAGGCATAACTGTTTACGCGACTGCCCGGCCCGATAATGCTGCGTTGGACGGAACCGCCGCTGATGACACTGCCGCAACAGACCATGGAGTCCATGGCGAAACCGCGCCTGTCGCCATGATCGTTGGAGCCGAATACAAATTTCGGAGGTGGCAAGTTAGGCAAAAACGTACGAATCGGCCAGTGTTGATCGTACAAGTTTAGCAGCGGATCGATGTTGATCAGATCCATGTTCGCTTCGTAGTAAGCGTCCAATGTTCCGACATCTCGCCAATAGGAATCTTGTTTTCCGTTTTCATCGCGGAACGGATATGCATAGACACGGCTAGAATCGATGATCGACGGAATAACGTTCTTTCCAAAATCTCGCTGCGATTCGCTCTTGGCAGCATCCTTACACAGTTGATCGAGCAGGAACTGGGAATTGAAAAGGTAAATGCCCATCGAAGCCAGGCACTGGTCGTCGCTGCCTGGAATCGTTTTTGGATTGCGTGGCTTTTCTTCGAAGCCTCGCAGTCTGTTGTCGGCATCAATGGCCATTACGCCGAATTGATCGGCATCCTTCTTGTGGACAGTAAGCGCTCCGATCGTGACGTCGGCGTTGTTCGTAAGATGAAAGTCATGCATCGACTTGTAATTCATCTTATAGATATGGTCGCCCGCCAAGATCAAAACGTGCTTCGGCGCTTCACGCTCGATAGAGTAAATGTTTTGATAAACCGCATCAGCGGTACCGCGGTACCAGCTTTCGTCGATACGTTGCTGCGGCGGCAGGATGTCGAGGAATTCGGAGAGCTCACGGCAGAAGTACTGTCGCCAACCGACGTTGACATGCCGGTCCAGGCTCATCGCCTTGTACTGGGTCAACATCAAAATCTTTCGGAGCCCGCTGTTGAGGCAGTTCGAAAGAACAAAGTCAATGATCCGATAACAGCCACCAAATGGTACGGCCGGTTTCGCACGGTCTAACGTCAGCGGTTCAAGTCTAGTACCCTTACCACCAGCGAGCACAACTGCCAACGTATCCTTCATCAAAATGGTGCCTTTACATCAGATGCACATTTGTTGAGCTTCACCGAGGCTTTTTTAGAGCATGCGGATGAAGCCGAATAGTATCAATCGTTGTATCGACGATTATGCAATCAAAGATGTCACTCAAGCAAAACTGCTTCAACATACAAGCTATAACGAATTTGAGTGTTGCCAAAAACGTAACGCTAGTCCGAAGTTTAACGGTTGTATGATGACCGCAGCGGTTGCGTTTAGCTCTTCCATCGCCGCATCCACAATTCAAGCACGAAAAGATTCCATAACCGATACCCCTCGTTGGATCGTCCGTTCAAGTGGTTTTCCACCAGGGCACGAATCGCATCTGGCTGGAATATCGAATTGATACGACAGTCCGGGGCTAGCAGAGTATCAGTCAACGTCTTTCGAAGCTCGTTTCTGAACCACTTAGCAATGGGTACACCAAAGCCCATTTTTTTCCTGTTCCAAATTTCTTTTGGTAGTAGATCGTCAAAAGCCTTTCGAAGCAAGACCTTCCCTTGCCCTCCGCGCATCTTCCACGCCCCAGGAATGCCAATTGAAAGTTCCATTAACCGGTAATCGAGGAACGGCTGTCGGGCTTCAAGCGAATGTGACATCGAAGCTATGTCGACTTTGGTCATAAGGTCGCAGGGCAAGTAAGTTTGCAAATCAGCAAGAGAAGACTGGCTGACGAGGTCGCGAGCACCGACGCGATTCCAAGCTTGGAGCAAGAAATCGAGTGGATCGATTGGCGGAAGCTGTTCGACGAAGGCATCTTGGTAGAGTTCCAGCCGCGATGCCTCCCCGAATATTTGCAACCAATTCAAGTAGCGAACTGGAGCCGGCTGGTCGAGGGCTTCACTAAAACGTCGCAGTCTGCGCAAAAATGAACGCCGGTTACCAGCATCGCCCAGCCGCTTTAAAAGCCTCGAATTTTTGATCCATCCGGCGGGCACAAAGCGTCGAAAACGTTGGGACAAAACTAGCGCTCGATAGCGGTCATAACCAGCGAACAATTCATCCCCCCCATCGCCGCTGAGCGCCACGGTCACCTTCTCCCGAGTCCGCTCGCACAAATACCAAGTTGGAATGGCCGACGAATCGCTAAACGGCTCGTCGTATTGATAAATCAGTCGGTCGAGTATGCTAACGGCGTCTGGCGTTACAACAAATCGACGATGTTCGCTTCCAACATGGTCCGCCACCATCTGGGCATAATGCGTTTCATCAAAATCCGATTCAGAGAACCCAATCGCGAAGGTCTGGACAGGCTGCTTGAGTTCACGTTGTGCAATTGCGACCACCAGCGAAGAATCAACACCACCTGATAAAAAGGCACCTAGCGGCACATCGCTTCGTAGCCTAACACGGACACTGTCGATGAGCGTTTCTCGAATCTTTTCGATCGTGTCGGGCAACGATAGTTGAGATGTTTGCGACCAATCGACATTCCAGTATTGCTGCTCTGTGAAGCTGCCATTTTCAACGACAGCGAAATGACCAGGCCGAAGCTTGCGTATGCCTTTGTAAATGCTGAAAGGATGCGGAACATACTGATAGGTTAGGTAGTGGTCGATGGCTGTTGGATCTATATCCAAATCAATGTTAGGCACTTCGACCAAGCTCTTTAGCTCACTTGCAAAAACAGTTCGTTCGGGCTGATGCGCGTAAAATAATGGTTTCTTCCCAACACGGTCTCGAGCTAAAATCAAGCGATTGAACCGCTGGTCCCAGATGGCAATAGCGAACATGCCATTGAAGTGTGCAAAGCATTCAGTCCCGATGTCTTCGTAAAGATGGACGATTGTTTCTGTATCGGAATGCGTCGAGAAGCGGTGCCCAGCTCCCTCAAGTCGCCGTCTCAGGGCCAAAAAATTGTAGATCTCTCCATTAAATACGACGTGAACTGTGCCATCTTCATTCGAGAGAGGTTGGTGGCCGCCTGCAATATCGATGATCGAAAGCCGCCGAAATCCGAGCCCGACGCCGACCGCTGGCTGTTGCGTTGAATTGGATGCAGCTGACGGGGCGGACATCTCGCGTCGGTAAGTTCCTCGATCGTCCGGACCACGATGAATCAAGGAATCAGTCATTCGATCAAGAAGATCGGTCCCGATACTGAGATGGGGTGATGACCAAATTCCGCCGGCTATCCCACACATACTTTAGCAATGACTGTTCGCGAAAATTGGTCGTCAAAAAGCAAAACGATTCGTCTAATATCAGGCTTCATGCTCCACGCGATGAATGCCAGGAAGTAGAATCTGACATAGTTTAAGCCCTACTGCAATGCGGCACCGCGATTGGTCGCACCGAATCGCAATAGATTCGTATCTCGTTATGAACCCAGGAATACCAGTGGCCGATAAAACTAAGAATATACTTCTGCTCGTCGCAGCTGCTTTCTCCGCATTTCACGCAATTGCGGTCGCTCAGGACCCCAAAGATAAAACCGTGCACCCGTTTTTGATTGGTGGGTACGGTCCGGGGCTATTTCTTTCTGAATTCGACGTCGCTTCAAAGAAAATAGCGGAACCTCGCTTGCTGGCAACGGTGGATCGTCCTTCGTTTTTTACTCAGCATCCAAAGCTCGATGTTTGGTACTGTGTAAGTGAGGCTAGTTCTCGCGATGGAGCTGGGGCAGGGCCCGTCGTAATTGCCTTTCAAGCCGACCAACCAGTCACGCAGCTAAAGGAGATCTCCCGGCAAGCGGCGGGGGGCGAAGGTCCGTGTTACGTAAATACTGACGCTGACGGCCATTTCGTGTTTGTGGCGAACTACGGAGACGGTTCTATCAGCATGTTCCCCGTTAGCGACGATGGCAGTTTGGAACCGGCATCACATACGATTCAACATTCTGGCAGCAGCGCTAACCCGTCACGCCAACGGGAACCGCACGCTCACTGCGCAGTCGTAGATCCATCGAATCGTTACGTTCTGTTTGCAGATTTGGGCATCGACAAAGTGATGATCTACCGAATTGATCGCGAAGCTAAACAAATTATTCCGCAAGACGATCAACATCTGGCAATGCCCCCTGGTTCGGGACCAAGACACATCGCATTCCATCCCACGTTGCCCGTGCTCTATGTGATCAACGAGCTGACTTCAACGATTTGCGTGTCGACTTGGGATGCTGAAAAGGGAGAAGCAAAAATCGTGCAAGAAATATCATCACTTCCGGACGGCTTTGAGGGCGACAATTCAACGGCTGAAATACTTGTTTCGCCAAATGGCAAATTTGTGTTTGGCTCAAACCGTGGGCACAATTCGATCGCCAGCTACAGTGTGAATTCTGAAGATGGCACGCTAAAGCTCAATAATCATGGAAGTTCGGGGGGGAAGACACCACGTAACTTCCGGATTGACCCAACGGGTAATTTTATCCTGGCAGAGAATCAAAATAGTGATTCTATTTACGTGTTGGAGATTGATCCAATGTCGGGCAATTTGTCCAACACTGGCAACAACGTTTCTGTGCCATCGCCAGCCTGCATCAAATTTGTCAGGTAAATAACAGAAGATCCACGCCGTTCGAGCATTTGGCAGCACAGCCATGAATCTCTTTTGGCTAGGCTGCCAGTCGGCGCTGCATCTGAATCGCGCCGGTATTAATTCCTAAGAGCGAGCCGTACAGATTCTCGAAACGGTCAATCATACGCTCTAGATGGAATTGAGCGGTTGCAGAAATATAAGCATCTCTGGCGAAGGCCCTGCGTTTAGCAATCTGACACAACGATTGCTCCAGCAATTCGGACAAATTGATCGGACAGTTCGTTGCATAGATCCAGCCAAGAGGACGCGAGGTTTCATTGCAACGCATCACTTCGCGCAGACCACCGACTTCCGTCGCCACTACCGGAGTGCCAATCATCTGGGCAGCGATGGAGACGAGCGATAGCCCTTCGGATTTCGTCGGATGAACGAAAACGTCGGAGGCCGCGATCCACGCATTTGGGTCTTCTTGAAAGCCGATCAACTGCACGTGTCGCTCAAGGCCATGCTGTCGGATCAGGTGCTCTAACTCCGGACGCATTGGGCCTTCACCACAAACGACAATGCAGAACTCAGGAATGCGATGACGAAGGTATTTGGCTGCGTGAATCAGCGTATCAAAACCTTTGCATGGAATGAGGCTTCCGACGGCCGAAAAGAGCGGAATTCCAGGATCCAAGTTTAGTTTCTTGCATGCGATCGATCGCTCCTGCAGTTGATCATACTTGGGAGGCGTAATGCCGCCATGGATTACTTCTAACCGCTCCGGGGCAATTCCTGACTCTAAGCACAATTCTCTTACTGCGCGAGAGACGCAGACGAGCTTGTCCAGGCACCAGTTGTATTTGACGCTCGATCGAATCGGAAAAACCGTGTGTTTGAGGCCTACACGCCGAATGCTCGACCTTGCCAGTGATGTTAACGACCCCCAAAGAATGGCGTGCGAATCGTTCGCATGCAGAATTTGTGTTTTCTCTTGGCGTAGCTTTCGACGCATCTGCATCATTGCCAGCGGAGAAGGCTTTCGACCGGCGATCGTAAACAACTTGTAACCTTGGACTTTGATCCGCTCGCTCAACAAACTCGTTGGTGGCGCGATCCATAGGACATCATGACCACGTTTGATTAAGCCGTCGCCGAGAGACCATAAGTATTGTTCGCCACCTCCCCATTCCTGTTGAGATGACATTAGAGCGATTCGCATAGGCGCGAGCGGCATTCGTGCAAGCTTCCGTAAATTGATGAGCTACCATCGCCCGACGACGGCTATTTGTTCACCATCGCGGTACAATGCGGACACTAAAGGAGACTAAACTTCAATGTCCAGTCCAAAATCTTTGCTGGCTTCTCCATTTTGCAATTAGTGCCACAAGTTTTGCTTGCAAAACACTCTCGGATGCATTTGGGCTATCATGGATCTACCGCGATTTTCCAAAGAAGTTACCGCCTTTCGATGCTTGGCGAACAAAAAACGAGGACCAAAACAATGGAACGAAATATCGCCCTTTCACGTCGAGCGTTTCATGCCAGCAGTCTTGTCGCTGCGACTGCAGTGTCCTCGTCGTACGCTCGGACAGCGAAAGCCCAAGCCAGCGATCGCGTACGTTTAGCTGTGATTGGAGTTGCAAATCGGGGCGGTCAATTGATCGATGCTTTTTTGGAGCACAATGATGCAGAAATCGTAGCCTTGTGTGACGTGGACCAACGCTCGTTGGCCTCAGCCGCAAAAAAGTTTGACCGAAAATTGGATCAAGTCGAAGATTTTCGCGAGCTTCTGGATCGTAAGGATTTAGACGCAATTGTGATAGCAACGCCCGATCATTGGCATGCGATTCAGTGCACCCACGCATGTGCAGCGGGCAAGGATGTATATGTCGAAAAGCCGCTCGCCCTATCGATTAAGGAAGGTCGCGCGATGGTCGACGTTGCGAGAAAATATGACCGCGTTGTTCAGGTCGGAACACACCGTCGCAGCAGTCCACTTTATGCGGAAATGGTCCCTAGAATCCAGCAGGGCTTGTTAGGAAAAGTGACCGTCGCCCGAGCTTATCGCGTCAGCAATATGGCACCGCGAGGTATTGGACGACTTTCTGCAACAGAACCGCCGAAGGAACTCAATTGGGATCTTTGGTTAGGGCCGCGGCCGAAAATCGACTACCAAGACAATATTGCACCTTACAAGTTCCGCTGGTGGCAGAGTTACTCGTCACAGGTCGGCAACTGGGGAGTGCATTATCTTGATGCAATTCGTTGGGCGCTAGACGAGTTAGCTCCACAAAGCATCTGTGCGATGGGTGGGCAGTTTGCCATCGATGATGATCGCACTGTGCCTGACACGATGGAATGCACCTTTCAATTCAAATCTGGCGCACTCGCCCTCTTCGGCCAGTATGAAGCGAGTGGATTGCCGATGCTGCCTGCCGGTGATGTAGAGTTCCGCGGAACAAATGGCGTCGCTTATCTGGGCGAGAAATCATTTGACATTCGCGCGGAATCATTAGGACAGTTTCAAACTGGGCGGCCGATGTCGACTTCTGAAAAAGGCGACATCGGCGGCAACAATCACGAGTTAACCGTGTTGCACACCCGCAATTTTTTAGACTGTATCAAATCTCGTGAAAAGCCGAATGCGGACGTTGAAATCGGTCATCGGTCAACGACATTTTCGCACTTGGCAAACATGTCCCTCGCCGTGAAACGCCGCTTGGAGTGGGACGCAGCAAAAGAGCAAGTGATAAATGACGATGAGGCTAACAACTTGCTGGACTACGAGTACCGTCGACCTTGGGAACTCGCGACTTAAATTCAGTTTGGCTGCAAGAAATTAGCGATCGTACGAAGTAACTTCTGGCGATTGATCGGTTTAGAAATAAATGCATCGCAACCAACTTGCGTACAATCCTCGGCATCACCATCCATTGCATTCGCTGTAAGTGCGATAATCGGAGTGCGTATTCCTCGCCGCCTAATTTCGGTGACTGCGGCGTAGCCGTCCATGACTGGCATTTGCATGTCCATGAGTATTACGTCGAATGTTTTCTTTTCATCTACTGCTTTGAGGATAGTATCTACGCCTTCCTGTCCGTTGTTGGCGGTCGTGACTAAACCGCCTGCTTGTTCGATAATATGTTGAGCTAGAAAGCGTATATCGCGACGGTCGTCGACAATCAGAAATTTTCCGCGCAACGTTATGTTCGTCTGAACAGGCGCGGGTTCGCTCGCTAAAATGCTTGGCTCAATAAAATGAACGCCCTTCAGCGGACCGGGGTCGATTGAGAGGGTAAAAGTACTTCCAAGCCCGAGTATACTTTCTACTTCGATGTCACCTCCGAGCATCGTAGCCAAGCGTCGACTGATTGCGAGGCCGAGACCGGTACCTCCAAAAGATCGAGTTACAGACGCATCAGCTTGAGTGAAAGGTTGGAACAATCTTGCAAGGAAGCCTTTCTCCATTCCAATGCCGGTATCTTGGATTTTGAATTCAATTTTCGCTGATTGTGGATTATGTCGGACTGTCAGCCGAACTTGTCCTTGGTCAGTAAACTTGATCGCATTGCCTAGCAAGTTTAGCAAGATCTGTCGAAGTCGCTTGCCATCGGTCTCAATTAGTTTAGGGAGTTTGCCGTCGAATTCCGCGATCAGTTCGATCTTCTTTTCCTCGGCACGCACATTCATTAACGAGACGGCGTCGGCAACGATCTGTTCCGGAGCGATTCGTTCCTTGTCGATCTCCATTCGTCCGGCGTCGATTTTGGACAGATCCAATATGTCGTTAATAATGTCTAGCAGGAATCGCCCGTTGCGTCGAATTGTTTCGACGCACTGCATATTATCAGGATCTTTTAGATGTCCGCTCAAGAGATCAGCGTATCCCAAAATGGCTGTCATAGGAGTTCGAATTTCGTGGCTCATATTCGCGAGAAATTCGCCCCGTGCGCGATTCGCCGCTTCAGCTTGTCGTCGCGCGAAGTCCAGTTTCTCTTCGTGTTCTCGTCGGTCGGTGACATCGATAGCCGCAATGAGCGACACACTTGGTCGACGTCGGCCTTCAGCGTCTTGAACAAACTTAACTTGTTCGCAAACATTTAACCACAGTACTCTTCCGTTCTCGTGCACAATCCGGTGTTCTATCTCAAGAGTTCCGCTTCCTGCGGGATCGAGCGTTGTTTCAATCTGGTTTAGCAGCTTCTTACGTTCGTCAGGATGGAACCTTTCATGAACGCTTGCCCGCGGAATCGGTTGGTTGGCAGGCAAGTCGAAAAGTTTACCGGCGATTGAGTCAAGTGTTGCGGTGTCGCGCTCATAGTCACAGACGAGGACGCCGACGTTCGCCAGCTCGACGGCCAATCGCAACCTCCCTTCGCTTTCTCCGATCGCCTTTACGAATCTTGTTCGCTCGACTGCGTCCCACGTTTGATCGGCAACTTTGCGCACGAGCGAAATTTCTTCGTCCGTCCAAGTTCGTTCGGTGGCGTGATGGATATACAGGCCCGCTTGCCAGTCGCCATTGCGAAAGATTGGGGTACCAAGCAGCGCGCGAGTATCTAGGTGGATAAACTCCGAATCGATCGTGAGCGGATCTGTTTGGGTGTTCGCAATCCCGATGGTTTTGTTTTGCTGAATCTCCTCGAGGAATTTTGTACCGAACGCTTTGACTGGTAGTTGGCCTCTTAGAATTGGTAGCGTGCTATCACTCCAACCGAATGTAAAGACGAGGCGATCGTCTTCTAGCTGAAAGAAGCCGGTGCGATGAGCGTTGAGGTGTTTTCCGAGCGCTTCAGCAGCCGAAGAAAAAATACGAGCTTCATCGTCTGTTTCTCGGTTCTGTTTTACTAGTTCAAGCAGTAGTGCTTGACGTTGTTCATGCTCCCGCAGAGCGCGTTCCGCTTGCTTCAACTCGGTCATTTCATAAAAGTAACAGACCACGCCAAAGCGTCCGTCTGGCATCGTCACGCGATCAAGTTGCCAGTGATACGATTCCAGGACGCGTGTATCATTTCGCGATTCCGTAGTTTCAGTTGCCTCGAACGGTTCTCCTGTTTCCAGTGTGTGTCGAAATTTGGCGAGCGCTTCAGAAGCAAATGGTTCCGGCCAGATTGTTTTTAGCACTTCGCTAAAGTCGCGCCCGATCAGGGGGTTAACGTTCTCAAAAACTCGGGCGGAACCTCGACTCACGCTTTGCAATCGCAAGTCGGCGTCAATGACGTAAACGCCGAAAGGCGCGTTCTCGATCAAATTAAGAAACGTATCATGGCTGCTCTTCAGATCGGCTTCCGCCTGCACGCGTTGCGTTTCGTCTAGAGCAATGTAACAGAAGCGATCACGCCCCTCATCGGTAGTGCCGATATGTGAAACCGTGACACTGAGCCAGTTTTTTTCGACGTATTCATCGCAGCCCGTTGTCTTAATATGAGCATGTTGGAAGTGAACAGGCGCACCGGTTTGTTGAGATTTGCGATAGTTTTCACACCAATAGTCGATCTTTGCTCGCGGCACATTAAGGTCTCGACTGGACCATTTACCGAGCGTCGCGCCGGAGCCGACGCCAAAGAATTGCTCAGTAGAAGCGTTGTCAATGATGTGGAAAATGTCGGAATTGTCCGGAGGTAATTCGACGAGTCCCATCATGACTGGGGCGTTGTCTAAGAATGTTTGCAACTGTTGCTTGCTCTCTGCAAGTTGCCTTTGGATCTGGCTGCGTTCCGTAACGTCCTCGATAATAGAAATAAAGTAGTCTGGCTCTCCATCCGGACGCCGCGAAAGCGCCACGGTAAGATTTACATTCACGTCATGGTTGGACTTGTGAATATATCGCTTTTCAATCGAATATCGGTCGATTTCGCCACGCAACGTGCTCTCAACAAGCCCTTGGTCGCGAGACAAATCCTCTGGATGCGTGATATCGTGAAATCGCTTCTGCAGTAATTCTACCGGCGTATAGCCAACAATCTGACACAGCTTGTCATTCACCTGCAACCATTTACCATCAAGCCCTACATGAGCGATGCCGACTGCCGCATTATCGAAAGTGCTGCGAAACCGCTCCTCTTTCTTGTGCCGTTCTATGGCCTGCCACAAAAGATTTGCGACCGATTCAACGAAGTTACTATCATCTTCACTAAAGTGCACCTTGTTGGTGGTATGAGTACCCAGGACGCCCCATGGGGCATTGGAAGGACCAATGATGACGCTAACACCGCTGACTACGTCATGGTCAAATAACAAGCTTGGTCCGACAAATCGAGGCTCTTTTTTCAAATCGATAACAACGACTGGCGCAAGAGATTTTAACGTGTAGCCTGCTTGTGTGTTTTCATCGCTACGTACAGATTTCTGGCCCACAATCCCGCGTTTCCAGCCGATGCCTGAAATTAGCAAGAGCTCTTCTTTCTCAGGAATCAGCATGAGGATTTTCGATAGTTCGCTATTGAGCGTCCGCGATACCATCTGAACCGTTGTGTCGAACAGAGTTTGGAGATCTGTGCAGTTTAATGCTGTTCGACCTAATTCAGCCAGTGCGGCCGCCTGGTGACGGCGTGCCTGCAATTTTCTACTGGTCTGAAGCAGCGTCGTCACATCGTTGAAAGTGATAACGACTCCCTGAATTCGGTCATCTGCCGTGCGGTACGGCAGCAGGCGAGCCATGTAGCTGCGGCCAGCATCGGTTTCGATTTCCCGCTCGCGAGGCTGCAAATCCGCGGAGACCCTTTCAATATCTGCAAGCAAGTCTTTTGACAAAAAACGAGCGAGAACGCTTGAAAGAGCCCGACCCGTATCGGAAGCTGTAACTGTAAAGAGATCGTTGATGGATGGTGTGAATCTTCGGATTTGACAATTGGTATCAACAAAGATTGTCGGCAACTGAGTGCTGAGCAATAGGTTGTTAAGGTCGTCTGTGGTCTCCTGTAATTCTTGAAGCCTTTGTTCTAGCTGGTTATTTGCTTTGGCCAGTTCATCATTAAGAACACGCAATTCCTCCTTCGAGGTCTCCAGTTCCTCATTTCCCGCCTGTAGCTCTTCGTTCATCGCTGTCGACTCTTCATTGGAAGCCTTCAGCTCTTCATTGGAGGCCTCAAGGCTTTCAATTGCACTCATCAGTTGATGACGAGTTCGCGCAAGTTCCTGCTCCAAGTCAAGAATATGTTCTTCTATGGCACGTTCTGTCGCCGAAGATTCCTCGAATTTGCTTTGGTTGGACGGAACGCTTTGTTGCTCCAAGTCCGGCCGGAACGAAAAAAGAATTGCTTCAGCGACATTCTCGAGCGGGCGCGCGACGACTACGACTGGAATGAAGCCACCATTACGGAGGACACGTCCCTTGGAGGTCTCTATTGATCCACTTTGCTTTACTCGCCGCAATAGGTCTCGGACAGTTCGCCCTAATCCATCGCGAACTATTTCAAGTAAGTCTGGAGCTTTGGCCAGAACTTCGCCCTTGGAAAGCTGCAGATAGAAATCGATATTGCCATTCAAAAATAATGTTTGACCGCCGTAGTCGACAACTGCTAGTCCTTCTTCTAACTCCTTCATCATCTGGAGATGAACAAGCGACGCAATTCCTGGCGTTGATTCGGATCGTGACATGAGTGCTTGTGCGGAGAAACTGGTTAACGAACTATTTTGGAGTGTTCTGTTGTAATGCTTATGTGGGTCGCTTCGCCGAAAAATCCGCCATCTTTTGTCAACTGCCGTGAAGCAGTGCGAAAGGTTTCCAGTGGATTCCGACGGTCCTAAAAAGAGTCCTCCTCCTTCTTTCAAGGCAAATCGAAACGTCTTGAGGACTCGCTGCTGAGCTTCCGTGTTGAAATATATTAAAAGATTTCGGCAGGTGATCAAATCGAGCTTGGGGAAGGGTGCATCTTCCAACACATTGTGTTCAGCAAAAATAACGATGTCTCTGAGTGTCCTACTGACTTTGTAGCCCGAACGGTATCTATCAAAGTATCGCTTTAAGTGGTCGCTAGAGAGATTTTGAACGCTCGTTTCAGCAAAGTACCCTATCCTCGCCGCAGCTATTGCTTTCTCGCTGACGTCCGTGGCAAAGATTTGGACATTATTGTCGATATTTCTCCGCTCTGCATGCTCCAGGCAAAGGATTGCCAAACTGTAGGCCTCTTCGCCCGAGGCGCAACCGATAGACCACATCCGGCAAGGCCGCTTGGCATCGTTAGCACTGTCGAGCAGGGGAAAAATCAATTGTTCGCCGAACGAAGCCCAAGCCTCGCGATCACGAAAAAAGCGAGTTACTCCAATTAGAAGGTCATTCCGCAACTGCGCGACTTCTTGCGGATCCTCTTGCAAACGATCCACGTAGTCTTCCAAACGCCTAAGCTTCAACAGACTCGTACGTCGACGAATCCTGCGCAACAAAGTGTTCTTCCGATACGTACGAAAATCGTGTTTCGTAACCAGCAGTAGCGACTCGATTACTTGGTCTAGAACCTCCACGTGGCTATCTCCGACGCTACTCTCCTGCAAGTGAAGTTGCCGCGCAGCGTCCGGGGGAACGGGCTGCGTCGAGTCATTCGACGACTGGTTCTTAGTGGAATTCTTTTGAATCTCCATCTCGCTTCATGTTGAGTTCTTCGTCGGTGCGAGTAAGAAGATAAGTGTATCGGTTCCCGCCGAACAACAATCGTTGTTAGCGGCATTTTTTGAACTTTCCCTGAAATCTCACAACCAACAAATTCTTCCTGCGGCTGTCCGCAGTTGGAGTCAGGTGTAAACGCAGATTTTCGTCGTCAAAGAGAACTGCGAAATATGGGAACGACCAATTGGCGAAACTTGAGGCGTGCCTGTTCAACTTTAGATGCATCGCCAACGACGCGAGGACGCGCAGGATCGATTGCGACAAATTGACTGCTCTGTCTCCTTGCCCAGTGATGATGCATGAGAATATGGGCGACCCGGGGATCGGATATTAAGACCGATAGTTCAAGATTCAGGCGATCAGACCGCGCATCCATATTGTAACTTCCCAGCAGCACCTGCTGATTGTCAATGATCATCAATTTGGTATGCAACGTCTCACCACCAACATATTCATAAAGCAGGATACCATGCTTGAGAAAGTCTGACTTATCGTTCTGGTAAGCGGCATAAGGCGACGTGCGGTCGGTGGATTCCAGTGAATTAGAAAGAAGTACGACTTCGACCCCTCGCTGACGGGCTCGATACAACGCGTCTTTGACTGGCTTGAGCAAGACAGGGTAGGGGCTTTCAATCACCAATGATTGGTTGGAGGAATCAATAAGCGATAAGATTTCGTTCTGAAATGCACGGTCATGCTTGCTCGTATTTGCATCGGTCAATAGACGGCAACAAACTCCTTCTACACAGTCATCAGTGCAATTCACAACAGGTTTGTTTGTTAGCTTAGTACTGTTTGCGATGCGACACTGAGCCTCAACAATCGCTTGCTCGTAAGCCGCCTGACGTTTTGCGCGATCGAAACCGAAAGGAGATATCTCCATCTCAAGGTTGTCCCGAAAGTCTAGACCAAACGAGTTCGATTTGTTTGAAGCGTAAACACCGCTTGAATGCCACAGACGATGGAAGCTCTCCGACGCAACCTGACAAATGTCGCCGGTCAGCATTGCGTCCATCTCTTCAAAGTTCTCCTCATCGAGTCCAAAATGGAAGTCCTGCAAATAGCGACTGCCGATGATCATCGCCTTCTTGTCGACTACAAACAATTTGTGATGAATTCGCCGATTTAACCACCAGGGCCTACCACGAAAAGGAGGATGATAGACCCGTATTTCAATCCCATCAGCCATCAGAAACTCTTCGAACTTTGAAGGCAGTCTGGATTTCAAACCATCGACAAGGATATGGACTTTGACCCCACGCCGAGCGGCTTGTCGTAGATGAGCCAGAATGTTGATTGCGATATCACCCGAGTCGATCGCATAATAAGCGACATCGATCTCATGTTCAGCTAAATCAATCAACTCGATGCGCGCAAGATAGGCTTCACGGTTCCCAGCCAGCAAGCAGAAGTCATCGGCCCACGAGTAGGTTTGTACGGCCAGAAATACTGCCGTAATCGCGCAGAAGACGATCCCTGGACGTTCATGCTTCCTTGCACGCAATCCGATCATGAAAACCCTAAGTTGTCTCAATCCCGTTTGTTCGAATCCTCAAGTCCAATCATATCATCGGCTCAGGCGCGTCGTCGGGCGATCAATTGCTTTTATTCGGCAATTTTCCTTACGGCAAAGTGGGGAGCTGTAACGATTGTACTGTCCATTCGAATTGCGATACGTACCTCTCATTTCTTGAGCAACAAACGAGGGCATTTCCAAGCAAAGCGACCTAGGTATTAATACTACGCCGGCTTGCACGCAGCATGAGGGACATACCAAAGACCTCTTCAAATAACATCCCTGTCTGACGTATCATCAGTTGTTCCAGCGAGAGGTCTTCAACGTCGTTCGTACTGATAATCCAGCGGTCACTATCGCGTCGAGATTTGACGTTGATAATTCGCTGTGACCGCGTCTCATCCAAAGCGATCGCAATACGTAAGATAGCGGCCAGTTTAGATACGGCGACTCTGTCGGCACGATCCAACGTCGCATAGCCCTCGTGATCAGACTGGGGGCTGGAACGTCGATGGTAACGCGCCACAAGTGCGACCAAGAGTACGTCTTTACGCGAAAGTCCAAACAATTCACTATTGCGAATTAGGTACATCGCATGCTTATGGTTGCTGCGAACATTGATGAAATGTCCGATGTTGTAGAGCAAACACGCCAGATAAAGTATCAACTCCATGCGCTGATCGAGCTGATGTTCTTCTTGCAAATCGGCGAACAGCTTACGACCAAGTAACGCGACATGCCGAGCATGTTTTTCGTCGAACGAGAACTTGCGTCCGAGGTTGATTGCCGATCGAATAATCTGATTGCGAAACTCGGCTGTCCAACGCTCGCTGTTAGCAAAATCGCTCAGCAGCCCATCGCGAAGATTGGTCGGAGCAGCGTGAATCGTCGTGCATCCGAAACGTTCAGCCAATCGTACATAGCTGAGCAGTGCAGCGCCAACAGTTTCAGCATCGGGAAAGCTGATGTTGTATTTTTGAACGATCTCTTCGCCCGACATTTCAAGCAGTTCATTGGTCAGAGCTGCGATCGATTTGACCGGAATCTCGAGCATTTCGTCGGAGTCTTCTTTCCCGCTGAGATTATTCATCATAAAGCGTACGTCGCCGCCGATGCCGACTATTTCTACTTTCGAGTCGCCCTGCACGTGATCAAACATGGCTTCGACAAACCTGCGGATCTGCGTGTCCATCAAGATGCGCTGTTTTCCGCCAGGGGTCTTAAACTTATCCAATTGCTCAATCAGCCGTAACGAACCTAAACGGTAAGTATTCGAAAAGATTACGTTACCACCACGGACAACCAGGATTTCAGTCGATCCGCTACCAATCTCTACAACAATGTTCTTCGTTGCCGACAGCGATGGGACATTTCGCAATAGTGGTTGGATGCCCATGTAAGTGACGCGATTCACTTCCGCCTCATCCAACGGTTCGATGACTAAGCCGGTCGCAATAAAAATGCGATCGATAAAGGCCAACCGGTTGGCTGCTTCCCGAACCGCGCTGGTAGCGACAATACGCATGTGTTCGGGGCGTGTGATGCCGTACTGCTGCATTGCGCGGCGATAGCTCTTGAGCACTCGTACGCATTCTTCAATCGAACTGCGGCGGATGCGCTGCGTTGTAAAAGTGTCTTTGCCAATGGAAATCGCCTGAGTAAGACTCTCAAGCATCCTCACGCCGTTGTCGGGACGGATCTCTGCTATTGCCATCCGAATGCTTGTGGCACCGATATCGATGACGGCAACTGGCTGAATAGATAGGTCTTCGCGATTTACATTGCGGCTGGTAGGGATGGTCGACATTCGCTATTTCACTTGAAATCCTAAAAAGCCCGCGACACTTGCTTCCAGCGGTCCATATGATTCGGTAAAGGCACCTTGGAAATCGTCCGCCGCCTGCATTCTCTTTAGGAATGCATCAAATTTTTTCTTATTAGGACCCTGATTGAGCGCTTTGACAAGAACAAATCCTATCGCCGCAGAATCTTCTTCGTTCATGCTGTTCTGAAGCAACGGCTGGGCGTCTTTCATCGACAACACAGCACGCTGCGCTGTCTGTTCCCACGCGACAACGTTCGCATCGTTTCGGCCGGTTTTCGTGCTGTAAACATAGCGGCCAATTCCATCGGCGAACCATCGCGGCACACCTTTAAAGGAACTCGCCCACAACGCGGCAAGATTGATCTTAAGATTGTTCTCAAGTTGCTCCGCTTCTTGCGAGCCAGCTTGAATCGCCACATAAGCGTTCACGCCATCGCGCCGCCAATGCGCACTCCAACTTGCAGGCAGTGACCTAGATTCAGCCATCTTGCCGAACTCGCTGTAGTCATAGCGTTTGTTAAAGGTGAAAATCGTGGCGCCGCCGGGGAATAAGTCGACTCCTGCTTTTAGTTTTAATGTGCCCTGCAACTGCGAGCTAATCTCTGTTGCCAGGTCAAGAACCTTCTTCGCTGTGCCCGCACTTTCGTCCGAAAGGACGACAAAGGTTTCGTTGTTGGCAGAAAACTCATTCGCCTTTCCATACACTCGCAACCAAGCATCTTTAGCAACTGCCAATCGCTTTTCTTTAAGTTCGTCTGGACTGGCATTCGCCACCCACGCCAATTCGGCAACTCTCGCCACGGCCGTCTCTGGGCTTGGTCCGTCAAAGCTCGCTCCTTCATCGATCCATGTTTCAAACTTTGCAATGGTATCTCCGTCCAAAGCCGGTCGATTGACTGGCATGCGTTGGCCTTCCATCCCGCGCAGCTTCCGAACAATCAAGCTTTCCTTACCTTTACCGCGCACCAAGACGTTACCGCTATCGCCACCACGAATCAGTTGCGCAAAACTGTTCATGTTTAATCCGCCTCGCAATTGAGTTGCTTCGACATGACAACCCTTGCAGTTTTCTACGAGCACCGGAGCAATGTCTCTCGCAAAGCTAACGGTCGTTTTCGCCGGAGCCACAAAATCATCGTCCATCGCTGGAGCCGGCGCCGCAGTCGCAACGCCTGCGGTGATTGGATCTTTGGGGCTAGTCCCGTCGAATGGTGCCCCCGCATCAAGCCACTGTTTCAGCGCCACGAGTTCCTGTTCGGTTAGCTTCTGACCACCTCGAGGCATATCGCCGTCTTCAATGACCTCAATCATGCGACTTGCAGCAGCATTCCCCGGAGTTATCAACGGGACGCCCTTGGCGCCTTGAAGCATGCTCTCGTATGTCGCCATCGACAACTGCCCAGACGCTCTGCGAATGTGACAATTGCCGCAACGCTGGTTCAGGATCGGAACAATGTCGCGCGAGAAGCTCAACGTATTTGCTTCAGCGGGCTTCATCTCGTCTGGTTTTTCAAGTGCCGACTTCAGAAATTCCGCCCATGTCGGAGAGTCTTGCAGTTCGACACCATTCTTCTTGAGTGCGACTTCCGCTTGCAACAATCTTTCATACTGTGGTTTCAGCTGGGTACGTTGGCGTGGATTCTCCGCCGCAGTGACAAGCTCACTTAATAACTTCTTGCTTTTGTCGAGTTCTGTAGAGCATTCCTGAAACTCTTTTGCTTTGAAATGTTCGCTCGCCTTAGTAAAACTTTGCTGAAACGTGGCAAACTTTTGTTGCAGGTTTTGCTGTGCGTTGGCATTTAGCGTCCAGCCGATTGCGAGCGTAAAAACCACAATGCTACGCAGCACTGCTGTGCGCCAATTAGTTAAAGCAGGATGGCTCATAAGTTTCCAAGGATTTCAGTCCGGGGACGATTGTTTCACTCTACCATTCTATCTCGAATATCGACCTTCGCATCGTTCTGTAAAAAAGTGATCTGCTGGTCGTTCGAAGCTCAGTTCGCATGGAATTTGCAAGAAAAAGGGCTGCCAAACTCGTTTTCGATGAACGTTTCGAGGTCATCTGAAGCGGTTGGATTCAGGCACTGTACTCACGTTGGTTGGGCGAAGCTCTGAGGTGTTTGACTAGACAGAACGTTGGTTTGAGCTATTATCTTCACATCGCCGCTGGTTCTTTTCACCATTGGACGACTACCGGGTTCCAATGATTCTCTCTAGGCAAATTATCTTGCCTGACATTTTGGTCCTGGACAAATTGCATCAGGATCTCTTGTTTTCATAGGACCAACTCGGATGAGTTTTGAAGAACTTGGCCTCGACGCTCGCATTTTGCGTGGCATCGAAGAGGCTGGATACGAACACCCAACACCAATTCAAATGGAAGCCATTCCGTGCGTCATGCAGCAGCGTGACGTTCTTGGATGTGCTCAAACAGGCACCGGCAAAACGGCTGCTTTTGCGCTGCCAATCATCCACCACCTAGTGGCGAACCCAGTCAATTGGACCACGCGCAACATTCGTGCACTGATTTTGGCGCCGACGCGCGAGCTTGCAGTGCAGATCGGCGAATGTTTTAAAAAGTATGCCAAACGAACCAAGGTCCGCCACACGGTGATTTTGGGCGGAGTCAATCAGACTCGACAAATAGTTGAACTTGAGAAAGGTGTCGATGTAGTCATCGCAACGCCCGGTCGCTTGCTGGACCTTATCGACCAAGGATACGTCGAACTCAACGCGACAGAGATACTGGTTTTGGACGAAGCCGACCATATGCTCGATATGGGATTTCTGCCCGACGTTAAATCCATTATCCGGAAAGTCCCGAAGGATCGGCAGACGCTATTTTTCTCGGCGACGATGCCCGACGATATCCGAAAACTTGCCGACGAAATCCTCATTAACCCAGCACGACTAAGCATTCGTCCAGAATTGCCCGCAGCGGAACGTGTTGAACAACAAGTCTATTTTGTTTCGCAAAAAGGTAAGCCTTTCCTGCTTGCAAATTTGATCAAGAAAGATCCATCTGCGTCAGTGTTGGTGTTCGTACGAACCAAGTACAGCGCGGATGCCGTTGCTAAGAAGCTTGCTCGCTTCGAGATTTCCTCGGACGCATTGCATGGCAACAAGTCGCAGAACAAGCGTCAGCGAATTCTGGGCGAGTTCAAAGCTGGACAACTACAGGTTTTGGTTGCGACCGATATTGCGGCACGGGGAATCGACGTACGCGGAATTTCACACGTGTTTAATTACGACATGCCCAACGTCGCTGAGACCTATGTCCATCGAATCGGACGAACGGGCAGGGCAGGTGAATCGGGCATTGCGATTTCGTTCTGCAATCACGAAGAGCGAAAGAACTTGGACGACGTGCAGAAGTACCTTCGCAAAAAGATACCTGTAATGTCGCTGCCTGAAGGCTTGGAAATCGAACACGACGAACCGGCAGTTCGGCCTGAAGAGTCTCAAGGACGCCGAAATCCTCGACCGGCCCAACAACGCAATGGAAACAGGCCGTCACCGCGGAGCGGCAATCGTTCCAATGCTGGGAGAAGCAAGTCGACCACGACGGCCAAGAGCAGTGCGCCACGTTCCACCGCTTCGCAGAAACCTACCGCCGCTAAACCCGTCCGCAGTGGTTCGCAAAGTTCGCCGCTACGAAAAGGCAGAGCTGGTCGTCGGCCTGCTGCATCCGGCCGACTTTAATCGATCCCGTTCGTAGTCCCGCCTTCAGTGTATAGACCGGGGACATGTGTTACCTATGTCCTGACACTATTCACTTCAGGCGGCAGCGCCCACGAAAGATGCGACGCGTTTCTAAGAATGGAGACGCGTATACTAGGCAACTAACTAGCTTGACGCTTTAGCCCGCCCAACGTGCGAGGAAGAAGCCCAACGTAACGGCGGCCGCCAGCAAAACCAGAACTCCCACGGCGATTAACAACGGTGATAGTCGGCTGCTCTGCGGGCCAGCATTCACAGGCAGTTTGGGGGTTTGCTGAGCGTTTCGCGTCGCCGTATTTGCGACTAGCGGCGAACTGCTGGGGCGAGTTGCTCTATCAAAGTCGGACTCGTTCTTCCTTGCGGTCGCTTGTGCAATGCGACTGATTCTTTTCGCAGCCGACCTCTGCTCAGCTTCAATTTCCTTTTGTGAGGCAGCCTTGCGGTGCGAAATTGGAGAATTGGAATCATTCTCAAGGTTCACTTGGCTGTCGATAATCGAACCGCTGGCAGAAGCCATTTTACGTAGCACGCCAGAGTCGCTTGCGGAGATGGAAACGATAGAGCTCATACGGCTGCTGCTTTCACCTCCGAGGTTTTTACCGCTCGATAGAGACGAACCAAGTGTTGAGCTTGAGCTACCGCCGCCGGGGAATAACGAAGAATGACCGCCTTGTGCTGCCGATGCTGCAACTGCTTTCTTGGTTGGCATGGCATTGATACGATAAGTCGCAAGCCAGTTCTCGAGCACTTCTGCGACCTGAGCGCAATCTACATAGCGATAGCGGGGGTCCTTCTGCATCATCTTTACGCAAATTCCCTCAAGCTCTCCCGGGCAGTCTGCGCGGTCCTTTCGGATCGACTCAGGCATCATTTTCTGATGTTTTGCAATACGCTGCGCAATGCTACCTTCGGGAAAAGGAGGATGACCGGTCAGCATAAAGTACAAGCTGCAGCCTAAAGCATAAATGTCTGCCCGGAAATCAATTTTGTGACTATTCAACGCTTGCTCAGGAGCCAGGTAATCGGCAGTACCTAAAACTTTGTCGTTGTGTTCGATGGTCAACGAGGATAGTTCGTCGTCTGCAAAAAGAGCCAAACCCAGATCAAGGACCTTAACGACTTCCTCGCGATTGACGAGCAGATTTGCAGGCTTAACATCACGATGAATCAGACCCATGTCGTGGGCATGCTGCAGTCCGCGCGCTGCTTGGATCGTATAGTCGGCAGCTTTGTCATAGCTCAGCGGCCCATGCTTCTTCACGATTGTCTGGATGTCTGCGCCATCGACAAACTCCATCACGATATAGTGGGTGTCACTTTCATTGTCGATGTCGAACGCTCGTACAATGTTCGGGTGATTCAGCGACGCGATCGCTTTGGCTTCTTGCTGGAATCGTAACAAGTATGAATTGTTTCCCAGTTTACTCTTAGGCATCACTTTGATCGCACGCTTGTGATGCATCAATAAATGCTCGGCCAAATAAACAGTGCTCATCCCGCCTGTACCCAAGTGACCAAGCAGTTTGTGTTTTCCGAGAAAGAATCCGCGGTACTTTCCTTGCAACAGTTTTTCGCAATGCCAACGCGTTAGAAGTTTGGCTTTCTCGAACGTCTTAGCAACTTCGACCGGGTCTTCCGGCAACTGTCCCGCGTTCTCTTGGCGCAGAGCATCTGCCGCTTCGCTCAAAGCTTTTTGGTCGGCGAGCTGGCTTTTCATCGCTAGCTCAACAAATTGTTCGCTCGTAACTTTGGCCATTGATCTTCATCGTTTAGAATGCAGGCACCTTAGAATAAGCATAGTTGCTCCGCAGAGCAAATATCGCTCGCATTCTGAGTTACCGACATATTGTCGAAATCATCGAGGCACGCAACTATAGCGTATTGAAAACTCGAGATGAGTGGCAGCCAAGCAGTCTGCAACATTTCTTGAGCAAATTTGGCACCGCGGTGTCACACTCGGGATGCTTTTTTGCTGCAATTCATGACTAAACCTGTTGAAATTACAATTGTCGGGGGCGGAGTTGTCGGGCTAGCAATCGCTTGGAAGTTATCTGCCGCCGGCCTTTCCGTTCATCTGGTCGATTCCGGGCACATTGGTAGCGGGGCGAGCTGGGCTGGCGCGGGAATACTTCCCGCCGCCCCACGCGTTCAAGTTTCGGATCCGATCGATCAACTGCGAGGCTATTCTCACTCAATTTACCCCCAGTGGGATACCGAAATTGAAGGCCTGACGGGCATCGATATTGGGTTTTCTAAGTGTGGAGGACTCTACCTCGCCCGATCCCGAGGCGAAGCTGCCACGCTGTTGGCGCAAGAATCCTGGTGGGATGATCATGGCATCGAATACGAACGTTGGGATGCCAACCGCATCCGCAGAAGTTCTCCATCGTTCGACTGGATTGCTTCAGGCTTGGAGAAGGGCGGTTTGAAGAACGCATGGTACTTGCCAGCGGAGTATCAAGTGCGAAATCCGCGATTGATTCGAGGCTTACATGCCGCATGTCTGTCGACGGGAGCTACCATTAGCGAAAATCTTCCCGTCAAAGCCATCGAGCCTCAGGCGGATGGCAGTTGTAAAGTCGTTACAAGTTCGACGGAATGGGTCAGCGACCAAGTCTGTATCGCCAATGGTGCATGGGCGCAGCGACTACTCGAGCCGCTGCACGTTGAGACTGGTGTGCTTCCTGTTCGCGGCCAAATGCTTTTATACAAACTTCCCGAACAAGAGTTTACGCCCGTGGTTAACGATGCGCATCGGTATCTTGTTCCCAGGTCCGATGGTCATGTTCTAGCAGGCTCTTGCGAAGAAGAAGTCGGCTTTGTTTGCCAAACGACGGAGGAAAAAATCAGCGAACTGAAAGCTTGGGTCGATACGCTGATGCCCGACTGGAATGAGAAATATTTCGTGAAAGCCTGGGCCGGTTTGCGGCCAGGCTCTTTCGACGGACTTCCTTACATCGGGAGGATACCGCAATTTCCGCAAGTATTGCTGGCTACCGGACATTTCCGCAGCGGCCTGCATTTGGCACCGGCCACGGCTGACATTATTTTGGCGTTAGTCCAGGGCAATGCGCTGCCCCTCGATATCGCCGCCTTTCACGTGAATCGCGGCGTGACGGCTCAAGCAAACTGGTAGCAAGGTAGCCCTTTTACCGTACTTAAACTAAACATTTAAAACCTAAACAAGACAAAAGACTCGAGTTAAAACAATGCAGTGGGACCCGGAAGTTGAAGCTCCAGCGACGATCGCAATCATCGGCGCCGGTCCAGTCGGTATCGAGGCAGCCCTCTACGCACGTTTTCTAGGCTATGACATTCTTCTATTTGATTCAGGCCGTCCAGCTAGATTTGTCAAACGCTGGCACCAGCGCATGATGCCATCGATCATTGAAAAACTGACTACGCCCCTGGGGTGGGCAGCTCTCGCTTCACAGCATGGGATCGATACTCGCCCCGAATTATCTAGCGAGTGGTCGGGGCAAGATTTTGAAACGACCTATTTAACTCCTATCGCGAAGACAGATCTGCTACATGACTTTGTTTACTTTAATACCCATGTGCAAGAAGTGAGTCGGCTGACTTCACATGCCAACGAGAACGTAGATCTACAGGAGCGATGCAATGACGAATTCTTCTTGCGGGTAAATTCAAGTACGCGAGGCGAGCAGACTGTCCGAGCGGATCTCGTTTTCGATTGCCGATCCCTTCGCCAGAGACTACTGGGAATAGGCCCAGGTGGTTCGCGTGCCATTGGCCAAACCGAAAAAGAACACGAGTTTTTGCAGTATTTTCCGCTCGATGATCGCTTCGAAAAAACAAAGCTTGAAGGAAAAAAGCTCCTGCTGTGTGGGTGTTCTGAAGAAGCGATTCGTTTTGCCACGGAATTCCAGCAACTAGAATGGGCCAACTTAAGTACTGCTCTCATTTGGCTAGTCCGCCCCACCGAAAAAGCCACCGCTGAACAGTACATGAATGCTGCGGGTAGAGTGCAAATGATGGTTGGGTACGGTGTGACAAAGCTATCGTCCGAGGGCGCTGATACGGTAGCAAACGTGCTAACTACCGACGAGTCCTCGGTGGAGCTAAAGATCGATAACGTGGTTGGGCTTTATTCCAGTCAATTCGATCCTTCGATCGCTCCAACATTGGACCTAAGTCCTTTTCGCGGAATTCACAGCGAATGGCCCGGGTGGACTTATGCCACACGGGAACCTCACTACTATGTATTTCCAAGCGTTGCTCACGAGTTATCGAACAGCGGTCTAGCCTCGGCTCATTATGCAGTCCGAGATGTCTTCGCCCTGTTAGGCGGCCGTAGTTCGCTCGATCTTTATGAAATCATAGCCCAACAAGGGATTTGATACGTGAGGCAAGCTGTTACTTAGTTTGCCGAACGAAGGAATTTAATGATGTCGTTGGCGACTTGATCTTGGTGCGTGGCCAACAGACCGTGCGGAGCGTTTTCGTATTCGTGGAAGGTTGCATGAGGCAACTGCTTTGCTACGATTCGGCTGCTAATATCGATCGGGACGGTGTTGTCGCTTGTTCCATGAATGATAAGTGTGGGCACGGTAATGGATGAGAGATCGTTGCGGAAGTCGGTCGATGAAAATGCCTTGACGCAGTCAATCGTGGCTTTGAGGCTTCCCTGTAAAGCTATGTTTCTCGTGTAGAGAAGATATTCGTCACTTACAGGCTTCGATAAAAGTCCGACGCCAAAGAAGTCTTTGAAAAAGCCCTCAAAGAACTGAGGCCGGTCCTTCTTTAATCCGCTAATTATCTGAGCAAAGACAGAGGAATCAACACCTTGGGGATTGTCGGAAGTTTTGAGCATAAATGGTACGACAGACGAGATCAGGCCAGCTTGCGCGATCTTCTCGCCCTTGTATCGCGACATGTATCGCGCGACTTCGCCACCGCCCATCGAAAAGCCGATGATGGTTGCATTGTCTACTCCCGTTTCTTTGATCACGTCTGCCAGATCATCGGCGAGCGTATCGTAATCGTAACCCGACCACGTCTGATCCGATCGCCCGAAACCGCGTCGGTCGTAAGTGATAACTTGAAAGCCAGCCTCCGCGATCAGCATAGCTTGATAGTCCCAACTGTCCGCGGATAAAGGCCATCCGTGAATCAGCACCACCGGCCGACCCTCGCCTGAAACCTTCACATAGATCTTAGTACCGTCGCGAGTTGTTATAGTGCTCATTGATTTCCTAGCGTGCAATGGGTTGGTAGTGATCAGACGAATAGATGGCGGATTAGCAATTCTTGCGCCGCTCGTTTTTCCGGTCAAGCTGCAGCCTGATTCGTGTACGGGCGTATAAGGACAAGGCTGGGTTGTAAAGATTCGTTAAGGCGTGGCTGGCGAAGGTTCCCCCCAGTATCTAAGATGACCGGCGATGTGGTAATCGTCACGCTGTAGGTTCGTTTGAAACGCATGGTGATTAGTCAATCTGTTCCTGCCACGCCCCGTCGCAGTCTGGAACATCCGAGTGCTTTGATTCAAGTGCTGATCTGGAGGAACTATGTTTCGTAGTGGTGCGCTTTTCTTTTTCTCAACGCTTTCGCTTCTGGCCATTTCAGTTACGTCATTTACGGGTTGCGGAAGAGCTCCCGATCCCAGTGCAACAAACGTATCATCTGCTGGCGCTGATCCTCATTTATCCGAAACGCGACCAGTTCCAGATGATGCCGAAGCTGAAGTTTCGGGAAGCTTTCCGGATGAATTTTCCACTGCTACGGCCTCCGATGTTTTACAAGAAAAAACGCCGGAGTCTGAGGTGGTAACGAAGCCAGCTCCGCCTGCACCCTCAGTGCAGAAAGCTCCCGTTCCAACTGCAGAGCAACTGGCGCGTTGGAAAACTGTGACGAGCGATCCTGTGGAACTTCTGGTTAGGAATCGTTTGCAAGACGTCTCGTTCGTGTCATGTACAGCCAGCTCCAACGACAAAAAATGGTTCGCGATAGGTGGCGACAAGCTTACTCTTTGGAAAACGAATGCTACGGAGCCAACGGCGGTGCTCTGGCGGTTCGGCAATGATTCGAGCGAAGCATCGATCAAAAGCGTGGCAATTTCTCCCAGTGATAAATGGCTGGTAGCAGGTGATTCAACCGGAGTGCTCAAGCTATGGAGTTTGAATGACCAGAAAGAGATTGCATCAAAGCAGATCTACCAAAACGATATCGTTCAAGTCGCTTTTTCGAGCAACGAAACAGAAATAGCGACGGTAACTTACCAGAATGAAGTGAGCATCTGGAACGTGAGCGATCTTTCCTTGAAGAACAAGTTTGCAACCAACGGTTATGCCAAATTGTTCTATATTGATGACAACAAACTAGTTGCCGCAGGCCAGTCGATGCAGGTCTGGGACACCAATACCAAAGAGCTGCTTGCAAATCTATCGGAAACAGGATACTCCCAAGCCATTGCACAAACCGCTGATCAATCTTGGATTGCGACTTGTCCAGGCGAAAAGCTTAAGTTGACCAATACCAAAGATGATAGTCTGAGTTGGAGTATCGAGGGGTCTTTTGCTCAGAACGAAATTCTCGAGTTCACTGATGACGCGAAAGTGTTATGGTCAGCGAACAACCTCGCAATTCGTGCCTGGGATCTCGAACGCAGAAGTGTCATGCAAGTTATCGACGTTCATGGGCCGGCAATTGTGGGGCTCGCCTGGCTGCCATCGGACAACTTATTGCGAGTGACCACGGAAGACGGAACCATCAAGTTGTGGGGCACAAAGTCGGCGGCTGAACTGGCTGGATACGAGCCGTTGGACATTCCAATTGCAGCATCCGAGCAGCGGGACGACGGGCGAATCTCAGTCGTTCTGCTGATGTCGGTTATTGATCTTCGAACATTCCCGCGGCCTCCTGGAAGCAAACAAACGATCGGTGAACCGACCGTAGCGAGCTTCGAAACTCCGGAGTCAATCGAGGAAGTAAAATCGTTTTACCGATACACATTGGGTCAAAACGGCTGGACCGAGCAGCCTGGAAACCCTCATACACCCGATTATCTGAACTTTGAGAAAGATGGCTTTCGGTTGTTTCTGTCAACGTACACAACCGGCCCGTCAAGCACTTCTGTGAGTCTTACAAGTCTTGGCAATTCGAACGCGGCAACAATTCCGTCAGTCGATTCGATGCCTGTCAAGGTTGTCTACGCAGATAAGTCTTCAGCACTTTATCAGGTTCAATCGGACCTTTTGACAGTTGAAGTTGAATTGCTCCGAAAGCTTCACGCGGCCGGCTGGATGCCTTATTCGCGGTTAAACGCTTCGCATAGCGAAGACGCTGATAAACGCGATATGGAATTTGTTAAAGGTGCAACTACGCTTCGAGTCAGCGTTGCCCCGGTTGTGGATGATCCGTCCAGCTTAAACATTCAATACACCACTTTCGTCGCTCAGTCGCAGCTGCCTGTGCCGAAAGACTGTACATATATCGAATGTGACGTCGGGAGATCTCCGGCGCTAGTTACGTTCACATCCCAAACATTAGACCAATGCCAAGATTTCTACAACGATTCAATGAAGCAAATGGGCTGGCACGCAGCCGAAGCGATACGCAGCAAAGAAGATGACGTGCGGTGGTTGAATTATTTTCGTGGCCAGCAAGAAGTCTCGATTAAGATTTCGAAAGCGGCAGATAAGACGACGTCGATCCGCAGCGGTGAGTACGCAGACGAGAATTCGTGGCAGTTGGCTTTAGTCAAATCGGAAGAACGCACAGCGGAGCCAGACGTTGAGGCGAAGCCAGGTATCGAAGCCGCCGACATACCGATCTACAAGCAGTCGGAATCAACTTCGGTTCAATTCGATGCACAAGGGGAGCGGATTGAAGTTACGCTCAATAAGACATCGCACGTTGAAATAGTCGATTACTACGCGAAAATTATGGGCGACTTGGGGTGGAAAGAAGAGCCGAACGGGTTCCGCGAAGAAGACTATGCATTCGT
The DNA here is from genome assembly GCF_056494165.1 of Njordella aestuarii. NCBI lineage: Bacteria > Pseudomonadati > Planctomycetota > Planctomycetia > Pirellulales > Pirellulaceae > Njordella > Njordella aestuarii. The sequence goes on along the minus strand of NZ_CM151397.1, from coordinate 5,956,443 downwards.
GACCTTTACGAGAGACAAGTCGAGTATCCAGCTTCGCGTAAACTCCACTCCAACGTTAAATCAAACTAAGTACATGCTTTCCGATGATGGAATCCTTTGGACAAAGCCACTTCCGACTGCATCCAAGCTTGTGTCGTACGCTTCCTGGCTCAGGAAAAATCAGCATCGAGCAACGCTAGACTTGCTTGAAAAATACGTCGCTGAAATGAGTAAGTAGCGTTCCAAGGAGAGCAGGAACAGGCAAGTATTCACATGCGCCTTTCAATTGCAACCAAGAAAAGTCCTTGAGAGTTTTACTTGCTGCGTTGGATATGCCTTCGCATAACGGCAAGCGATGCAAATACTAAAGCCATGCCGATGCCGAACGTCGCAAAAAACGCGGAAGTGCCTCCCTCATCGAGAACGGCGATTCCTATGTAGGATGCAAGTATGTTCCCTAGTCGGCCGACTGTGAGAACGGTGCCGATTCCTCGGCCGCGTATTTCTGTCGGATAAACGTGAGCCGCAAGTGCATAAAGTGCGACTTGAACGGCGTTGATAGCGCCTCCCAAAACCACACAGATAAGCATTAAGGTGAGGTAGTTGTCCGGGCCGATCGGGAGTGCAGCGATAACAAACGCTACTAGGACGGATAGTCCGCTCAGGCTCAGCATCGTTAGCCTTGACCCCAAGCGTTGAATGACCAACGCGCCAACGATCGCACCGGCAACACCGCCAATATTCCACCAGCCCAAGACATTGCTTGCCTGTGATGGGCTAAAGCCGTCATCTTTCAAGGCAGTAACAAGGAGTTGCAGCGCGAGATAAACAACTAACAAGCAAAAGAAGAATGATACGCAAAGTGAGAGCGTGTCGCGACGGAATTCTGGTGTGAACAGGCGACCTATAGAGTCTTGAGATTTATCAATCTCATTGGTTGCGGATGCGCTTGAGGAATCTACAAACTGTGCATCATTTGAAATGTTATGTCCCAGTTTGCGCAGCAAGCGAATAAGCTCCGGCCAACGATGTGGTCGCGATGCAAGAAAGCGCGGCGATTCAGGCAAGATCAAAAATAACAACAAACCAAGCCCGATCGGAATTAGTCCACCGCCTAAAAAGAAAGCTCGCCAGCCAAAAGCAGGAATCACACGAGCGGAAAGAAATGCCGCTAACATCGCACCTACCGGAATGCAAACGATGATCAGCGTGACGGCGAACGGACGCTTGGAGCGTGGAACATACTCTGAAGCAAGCGCCGTGGCATTTGGCATCGCCCCCCCTAAGCCGACTCCGGCAAGGAATCGTAGTAGACTCAAAGAGTAAACGCCATTTGCGAAATAGATCGCTGCGGTTGGAATCGCGAAAGCAAGAATACTAAACAGAAGTGAATTCCTTCGCCCCATCCGGTCGCCAAGCCAACCACCAAATGCGCCGCCGAACAACATCCCTAGGGGGCTCATTGCAAGTGGCGTGGAGAAGGAACTACGCGGTAGGTTCCATTCATCCATCAGCGCAGGAACCGCAGTGCCGAGCAACTGGTTGTCCATTCCGTCCAGGATGATCGCAAGTGCCGTCCCCGCGATCAGGAGTGATTGATAGCTGGTGAGTCGACTATTATCGATGAGTTCAGCGACATTAAGCTTCATTGAAATAACTCAAAGTTGATGTTGAGCAAGCAGGATCGGTCGCATGGGGCCAGTCCTTGCGCAGCTGGCTTTACCCAGCGGGTTGGAAGTCATCGTCAGTCGACGAGAGGAGAATTCTACCCGTTTTTGAACACCTTGAGGCGACGCGAGCTACTCATCACTTTTCTGGCGTTCAATATCGCTCACTTCTTGCATTAGCGGGTCTGGATTCAGCAAGCGTACGCCTTCCACTTCTGTGGTGCGGGTTTTAGGAAAAGACTCGAGCGAATTCAAGTTTTCCCGCTGGCCTGCAAATAGCGGCCGTTGAACACCGTATGCGATAAGCAAACGTGTAACATTAACCAACGACTCAAGATTCGTACGCTCGTACCCATGCGATGCATCGACCCCAAACGCGATCAACGCCGTGCGAATATCATTACCTGCGTCTAAAGCCGAGGCGCTATCACAGCGATAGTATTTAAAGACATCTCGCGAAAAAAGAATCTTGTTGGACTGGCACAGATCGATTAAGTGGTGGGTTAAATGATAGTCAAATGGCCCGGTCGAATCGGCCATCGCAATGGTAACACCGCGTTCGCTAGTCGACTGACCTGGGGCTATCGTCCCGTTATCAATCGATACCATCTCCGCCACATCGCCATGCAAGACCGCCGAAGCACCCGAGCCAACTTCTTCAGAGATTGTGAACAGCAGGTGTACGTCGACTGGTAATTCGATGGAATGGTCGCGAATGTATTTAGCGAACGCGAGCACCGTCGCTACTCCAGCCTTGTCATCCAAATGCCGAGCCGTGATGTATCCATTCGGAAAGACCTCGACATTCGAATCGATGCCCACAAAATCTCCGACATGAAAACCACGTGAGATCAAGTCTTGTTGCGTGTGGACTCGTTCGTCGACTCGTATTTCCACGTTACTCCAAGCGACTGGCTGAGAGTCTATTTCCTCGTTGAATGTATGCCCGGATGCTTTAAGCGGCAGGATCTGCCCACGAAAGACCTCGGTGTCGGTAAATACGGAAACGCGAGCACCTTCGGCGAATCGCGATGACCATGTACCAATTGGAACAATCGCAAGCCGACCATTGCTCTTGAGTTCGCAGACCATCGCGCCCAAGGTGTCGACATGGGTAACTAACGCGCGATCTGGGCTCTCTTGTTTCCCTTTTAGGGTCGCACGGATTGCGCCGCGGCGCGTAAGCTCGTATTCAACGCCAAGATCGTCGAGGATCAGGCAGACTTCGCGGACAACTGGATCGGTATACCCTGAAGGACTATGAATCCCAAGTAAGCGCAGGAGCGAGGCCACCAGAAATTCGGTATCGATATCGAAGGGCATTATGATCGTTCTGTCGAGTTCACTGGTTTTGCAGTGTGCGGAAACAATAAGTCAATAAATCGTTCGGCGGTAGGTTGAGGTTCGTGATTCGCCAAACCTGGTCGCTCGTTGGCCTCGATGATCACGTACTCGTCGTTCTGCACCGATGGCACAATAAAGTCTAATCCGACTACCGGAATCTCCAAGGCGCGAGCTGCTGCTATGGCCGCCGTCGCGAGGGCAGGGTGAAGTTGGTCGGTAACATCGTGAATAGTGCCGCCTGTGTGAAGGTTGGCGGCTTTGCGGACTTGCAACGATTCGTTCTCGTTAATGACCGAATCGAATGAATAACCTCTCTCTGCAACACATCGCAAGGTTTCGTCATCGATCGGAATTTGGCTTTCTCCTCCAGTCGCCGCACTTCGACGACGACTCACACGCTCGATCAGTTCGCGGACCGTATGTTTTCCATTGCCGATAATTTCGGCTGGTTTTCTGATCGCCGCCGCTACGACCTCAAAATTGATTACAACTATTCGCAAGTCCTCACCGGCAACGTACTGCTCAATCAAAACGCGGTCATCGAATTGACGGGCGACTTCGATGGCGTGCAGCACATCGTCGCGAGTATGAAGATTTACTGCGACGCCGTGCCCTTGTTCGCCTTCCACAGGCTTTACCACGACGCTGCCGTGAGCGGATAAGAAATCGAACGTCGACTGGTTGTCTTGATAAACGATTTGGTCAGGTGTCGACAATCCTGCTGCATCTAACAATTCGCGAGTCAGTTGCTTGTCCGCGCAACGGCTCATCGCGATTGCCGACGTCAAATCGGTGAGCGACTCGCGGCATGTTATCCGTCGATTGCCGAGCGTTAATCGAAAGTATCCCCGTTGCGGGTCCAGCGGAGCAACAGCGATGCCGCGGCGCAGCGCTTCATTGATCAAGAGTGCCGCGTAGGGATTGTAGCCAGCCTGAGAATGGTGTGGAATGAAAAGCTTTTCGTTGATTTGATTGCGGCGTTTGATAGCGAGCACTGCGACTTTTTCGAAGCCCAACGATTCATATAAAGAAATAGCGACTGTGTTGTCGTACATGACAGAAAGATCGAGGAGAGACCTGCCGCGTGCGGAAAAATGGTCAGCTAAATGACGCACCAGTGCGACTCCAACGCCCGGTTGCATTGCCTGTGGATCGACGGCCAGCGCCCATAAACTGCAGCTATTGAAAATGTCGTCAAAGCATCTCGTATGATCGACCCCCAGCGTTACTCCCAGAATTCTTCCATCATCGATTGCCTTTGCCACGAAATAGTCGTAGCGAGGATTTTCTCGATCGTCCCAGACATAGCCGATGTCGATCGGCACCATATTCTGGCTCGCGTAAATGCGATTGACTTCGACGACGTCTTCATGAGTCTCAACCGGTACGATGCGGAATGGGAGGTCGCCACTCTCATGCCTTTCCCACTTCTCAAGATTTAAACGATAGGTGTTCGATGGATCGAGGAATAAATCTTGCGGCGCCTGGTTCAAGATCAAATGTGGATCGTTAACGTAGAACGCAATATCTCGCTTGTCGGGCACCTCGTCTAAGAGCGTCGATGCAACAGAGGACGCATCGGGAAACGTGTGTGCAAATATTAGACGCCCCCAACCAGCGTTTAAGATTGCGCCACAACAGTTATTTACGGATGTCATTTACAGAAATCCTTTGAGTCCGATAGTAATTTCGGCACGCGGATGGAAACAGAATGATCAGCCAATTTGCTCCTGCAACCAAAGTTCCAACAAGGAAACTTGCCATAATTTCGAACCGCGAAGCGGCGTAATATGCGACTCCGGTGATTTCACGAGTTCGGAAATATAAGCCTGATTGAAAAGCCCTCGCTGCTTGGCAGAGGTGCTGCATAATGCGTCAGTGGCAAACGATAGAAACTCGCCACGTAGATATTTTAGTGCGGGCATTGGGAAATAGCCCTTGGGACGGTCGATAACTTCAGCGGGAATGATTCTTCTTCCCGCCTCTTTTAAAATATGCTTTCCGTCCCCTGCAATTTTCAGGCGTGCCGGAACTGTGGCGGCGAATTCAACGACCTCGTAGTCAAGAAAAGGAACACGGGCCTCAAGGCTCGCGGCCATTGTGTGGTTATCGACGCGTTTTACTGGATCGTCGACTAACATGACCTGGGTATCCAGTCGCAAAGCCATGTCAATCGGGTGAGTTGCGCCTGGTTTGGCGAAATGTTTCGTGACGTATTCCGTTGGCGAATCAGGCCCATGAAACTTATCCGAAACCGCGCTGATGTACTCTGCAAAGTCGCGGTCGAAAAACGCTTGACTGTAAGTCCCGATCGCATCTTTGGTTTCCATCATCGGCGGATACCAGTGATAGCCTCCAAAGATCTCATCCGCACCTTGGCCGCTCTGAACGACTTTCACAAACTTCGCGACTTCTTGCGATAGCATGTAAAATCCGACGTTGTCGTGACTCACCATCGGTTCGCTCATTGCTGCAATGCATTGCTTCAGCGCCGGCAACGCTTGGGACGAATCAATTTGCAGTTTGTGGTGTTTCGTTCCATAACGATTGGCGATGATGTCCGAATACTTGAATTCGTCACCCACTTCATCGCCAACTGTTTCGAAACCAATCGAAAACGTCTCGATGCCAGCGTGCCCCGCTTCGTGTAGTAGTCCCACAATCAGGCTAGAGTCGAGCCCACCTGATAGAAGGACACCCACGGGAACATCGGCGATAAGTCGTCGTTCAACGGATTTTCTTAAAACGTCGAGCGTAGCATCAACCCAGTCATTTTCGTTATATTTTTCTTGGTCGGGACGAGTGCCAAACTGCAATTCCCAGTAATTTTCGATCTCCAGTTTTCCATCCGCGCCGATCGTTGCAGTACAAGCCGGTGGCAGCTTTCTGACGCCATTTAAAATGGTATGCGGCGGGGGGACGACTGCATGAAACGTCATGTAGTACTGAAATGCGGTTGGATCAATGCTGGTGTCTATGTCGCCAGTCTTTAATAGCGCAGGCAAGCTGGAAGAGAATCGGAACCGCTCATGGGTTAGGCTATAGTAAAGAGGCTTGATGCCCAAACGATCTCGCGCTAGAAACAATTCGCCGCTATCTCGGTGGTAAACTGAGAACGCAAACATGCCATTGAGTCGCTGGACGCACGCCTTTCCCCAGGCATGATAGGCTTTTAAGATGACTTCCGTATCGCCCGAGCTGAAAAAACGGTAGCCTAAGGATTCTAACTCAGTACGTAACTCTTTGTAATTGTAGATGGCACCGTTGAAGACAATCGTCAAACCCAACTCGCTGTCAACCATTGGTTGCTGCGAAGCTTCCGATAAATCGATGATCTTCAACCGACGGTGGCCAAACGCGAATCGGCCACGTTTCACAAGTCCTTCACCATCAGGTCCACGGGCGGACATGTCATCCGCCATTGCAATCACAGCGGCTACATCCGCAACACGATCATCAAGTCGCAGTTCACCGCAAATCCCACACACTGTTTGAGTGCTCCTAGTTGTCGTGAGCCAGATGGCCACTAATACAATTTTGGTTTTTTACATCAGGAACCATGGTCCACGGCAGAAGAATTCTTTCAACCGCAATTGCTCCCTTCCAGCAATTAAGTCCTAGAAAACAAGGAATTAATCGATCCAGCGACGCCCGCGAGACTCTCTCCAGCAATTAAGCCCGCCGCGATTGGCAGTAGAGCCACTCGTCCCCATTTCCGGGAATATCGCATGACTACCGCGGCTACCGCTGCACCCAAGAATAAAGAAATACTCATCGACGCCGGAATCACAAAGGCAAGGCCCATGCTTGATGCGCTTGGACATATTCTTCGCCAGCGTGTGGGTAATACGATCTCGGCGATCGTTAGGAGCGTACCGACAAGAGCCGCAATCATCGCTGCGGTAAAAGCTCCTTGCGGGGCTGAATCAATACCGTCACGAAACAACTCCGCGACGGTCTTCCAAGTCATCACGGCAGGCGCAGGCCATTCATCTGTCAACAGCATATTAGCGGGGTCAGGAACGAGGACCAAGTAAGCCGCGCTTCCTACGAAAGAGCCGACGAGCACACCAAGCAATTGTGCAAGAGACTGCGCGCGTATTGAAGCCCCTATCAATTGGCCCGCTTTTAGATCATGCAGAAGATCGGAACACTGTCCTGCGGCTCCCCCAGTCACGTTTGCGGTCATCAAATTTGTAGAAATGTCAGTTGGATGGATCACTCCAAATGTCAGTTGAGTGATCTTTCCCAGCGCGCCAATCGGCGGAATGCTCGTCTCGCCAGAGACGCGCGAAGCAACAATCGCAAGGGCAAAGGTAATGACCACTGCCAGGACGGCCATGGCTGGGTGAATTGCAAAGATCGACACTTGAGCGAAAACGACGGCGACGCTCACCACACAGAAACCTAACAATAAAGCGCGCGTTGAGAACCCCGAACCGACCAGTTCGCGGTCTGTCTTCAATCCTATTGGGCGCTTGATGCTCTCAGTACCACCAGTTGCTGCTTCTGGTACTTCGTGCTCGGCAGGCGCTGGTTTTCGTTTGAGCACCGAACGGGCGAAGGCTGGCAGGGAAAGTGCAAACGAGACGAGTGCAGCTGAAATCATCAGTGCGACCCCTGGCCACATTAAAAATTCCACGGCGTCTGCAAAGACCTGCGATGAAATTACGGCCTCTGGAATTCGTCCCGTTGCGTACAGCCAGGGTGTAAGCACAGCCCAACCGACAATTGCGCCCAGCAACATGGACAATCCAACTCGAAGGCCCACAATCGCTCCAATACCAAACATTAAAAAGCCAGGATCGATCGCAAAACCAAGTTTTTTCGTCGTCAGCGCAGGCAGCCCCAGTTTGGACAAGGGAAGGGCGGGGCCAAGCTGTGGAAGCTTGTAGACGAAATCGCTGACCAGCTTCAGCGATGCAGCAACTGCGATCGCCAGTGAAAGATATTTGGCGCGACGCGATGCCTCACCTCCGGCGGAGTGAATTTCGCGAATCGTTTCCGCTGTGGCAATGCCCGTCGGAAATGGAAGTTGCTGGATTACGAGCATCTGTTTTCGAATCAGTAATCCAACAAAGACGCCAAGGCTGCTGATAACCAACATCCATAACGAAAGAATACCCCAAGAGAGCTTTTCCCCAGTCAGAATTGTTAGTGCAGGGATCGGCGCGACAAGCCCGGCCGAGATAATCGACGCAGCCGCCGAAGCCGTCGTTTGGCTAACAGTGTTCTCAAGTTTGTCCCAACCTGAGTCGCGTCGTCGGATAAGCCGATAAAGCGGCCCCCAATAAGCCGCCCCCAACAGTGCTGCCGCAATCGACATGTTGACCGTAAAGCCAACTTTCAAGCCGGAGTAAACATTACAGGGGACCAGCAGAGCCCCCAATACCGCACCAGTCATAGCAGCCCGCCACGTCAACTGACGCACCGGCAAGGCATCATTTGTCATTACATCATCGGTACGACACGTTGCACGAGCAGAATTGCTAAGAAATGGTTTGGCGTCGCTGACCTAGCCAACCATATGACAACAAAATTACCCTCGGTTGTCAATCAAAACCGGGATTCTATTGCAGTAAAGAGGCATGGGCAGTGACGCTGAACTGTCAGAAATTGGATGGATGCAAAAAAGAACGGCATACTCAGTTTTGAATATGCCGCTCTTCTGAAAGCCACGGTCGCTGCGAGGCTCAGGAGCAAAACGTGGTTTTGATCCCCGCGGCCCTCAAGTAAATAGCGTTTTACTTGGTTTCTGATTTGAATATCAGTTGTGAGAACTGATAGAGCGATTTCTTCCAATGGTCAAAATCATGCGCGTGATCGTCAACGTGCCAAATATGAGGAACGTTGTTTTCTTTCAAGTATGCATGCAGGCCTTGGCTGATTCTAATCAATCCATCCTTGTTTCCGCATGAGACGAAAAGCAACTTGAGTTGCCCCGCCGTCTTTTCGGGCTCGGGTACCATCTCTGCAGGTACGCCTGTATTTGGTGCAGATGAAAAACCACCAACCCACGCGAAGGTATCAAGATTACCCAAGCCAAAAGTCAGCGCCTGTCCGCCGCCCATCGATAGGCCGGCCAGCGCACGGTGCTCTCGGTCTGCTTGAACGGAATAGTGCGACTCGATGTAAGGAATGATGTCGTTTAGCAAGTCGTTTTTGAATGGCTCGCCCCAACCACCGAAACCGCCACCTCGATTGCCCCGACCGCCTGGTTCTTCGCCGCCAGCGGTTGCGTTGCCGTTGGGAAACACGACAACCATCGGCTCGATCTTTTTGTCAGCGATCAAGTTGTCGAGTATCACGTTTGCAACACCTTGCTTTGTCCATTCTTCACGTTCATTTCCACCGATACCATGCAGCACGTACAGTTGGGGATACTTCTTGTCTGAAGTGTAGCCCGGCGGTGTGTAAACCTGCATCCAGCGTTGGACGCCCACGGTTTTGGAATCATATTCGACTTTTTCCAGCTTACCATGTTCAATGTCAGCACGGGTTTTATCGAAGTCCGATGGTGGGTTGTCGAAGGCGGGTTTGTCATCAGGTCCTAATTCAATCGGACCCCCAAAGCCTCCTCTGCCCGGTCCACGACCTGGTCGTGCTCCAGGTGCTCCCTGACCGTTAGGGTTTCTAGTACCAGCCTGCGGTGTATTCGAAGGTGTGGGATTGGCAGCCGGTTCACGCTTTGCCACGGCATCTGTGGAACCAAAGTTTCCTACCTCGCGGGTGAATTTTATTTCATTACCGTTGATTGTGCCCGTGTAAGTGATCCGGATTTCTCGATCTTGTACTTCAAGTACTTCGACAAAGCTTACTTTGTCATCCTTGAATTCGACATCTTGAAGCTCGATGTCGCGTTTCTGGCCATCCAATTCCGCGTTTGCATTGCCTGTTACTTTATCGCCATCTTGTTTCAAGTCGAACGTGTACTTCTGCACTCCACGCTGCGTATCGAATTCAGCTTTCCAAGTGCCGGTGAGGTCTTCTGCAAAAGTTGTGCAAGAAATCGCCGCAAGAGCGAGCAATGAAAAGAGATATTTCATGTTTGTTCCTTCTGAATGTTAAGGGAGATATGAGATTCTAGAACTGAGAGTTGATTTTTAGATCAGTCGTTAAATAAGAGTGGCGCGAGTTGGTGCAAACTACGTCGCCACGATTGCCACTCGTGAGCAGTGTCTTGTGATACGTAAAAATGAGCGTTAATGCCGGCAGTCTTCAACGCTTCTGTAGCTTCCTTAGGGTCACCGCCGAATCCACCGCGTCCTCCACGATTTCCGCCCAATTCTTTACTACCGTAACTTACAAAGACAAGTTTGACTTTCTCCTTGAATTGCTCCATGTCGGTAATACTGTCAGCACTTATGCTACCACCGCTAAACAGACCAATGTGTGAGAACTTGTCTAGGTTCGCAGGTGCAATCGTACGTGTCTGCATCCCACCCATCGATAAACCAGCCATTGCGCGATTGGGTTGGTCCGCAAGCGTGCGGTAGTGGGAGTCGACATAGGGAATGAGATCGTCGAGCAGGACGCCAGAGAATTTGTCGAAATTGAACGCAGGGCGTCCGCCGCCAGCGCCACCCCCGCCGCCTCTTCGTCCACCGCCCAGCGGAACGTCGTTGGTCATGCCGTAAGTCATCACGATGATGAAAGGCTTAGCTTTGCCTTCCGCGATCAAGTTGTCCATAATTAGGTTGGCGTGCCCTTGAGCACCCCAGCCAGTTTCATCTTCGCCCCACCCATGTTGTAGGTATAACACAGGATAACGCTTTTCCGTCTCTTGCTCATAGCCCGGCGGTGTATAGACAAACGCTTGATGATGTGAGTCGGTCGTTTTCGAGAAGAACAATATCTGTCGCAATTCGCCGTGGGGGACGTTCTTTAGTGCATAGAAGTCTTCGTCTGCCGCTGGAACTTCGATGCCACTACCCCAGCGCATGGAGCCAAAGAAGTATTTGCTGTTGGGGTCCGGTACATCAGCACCATCAATTTTTAAAGAATAATAATGAAAGCCTTCGTCCAGAGGGGCGGTGGTGCCGACCCAAGCGCCATCGTCACCTTTAGTCAAGGCAACGTTTCCCAAGCTAACAGAAACGCTCTGAGCCTCGGGTGCAACGACGCGGAATTTTGCGAGGCGTTCCGAATTGACTTGAGGGTATTCCTTGCCTTTTTGATTGATCGTTGACGGCTTCCAATCGTCGGCGGGTGTTTCTTCCTGCGCATTGCAAAGTGGACTGAACGCAAACAGCGTTAGAGCAAATAGGGAGAGTCTATAAGTCATTGAAATTCCTGATCGAGATTAAAGTTGAGATATTCGAAGGTAGTAAGAGTTCATGAAAAGGAAACGAAGTGCTGATCGATGAGGCCTCCATTTATGAAGAGTAAGTGCGGCAAGCGATAATCTGACTCAGAATCTCACTTGCCAACTTGCTAAGTTTAACACTTCTGCGCTCGACGAAGATCGCCTGAGCGAACAAAACTTCCCTCCTGGCTTTGCCGGAGTGACATATCCGCTCGGATTTAGATGCCGATTGCAAATTCTCCTAAGTTACGTTTCCGCAATGGCTGAATCTTTCACACGTCCCCGCTGGCCGTACATGGCCGCAATGCTGAGCGAATCGTACACGTGCTGTCTCCACCATTGAAACGTCACGTGTGAGCGGCCCGAATTATGGGTCGGGCCGCACAAGTATCGGATAAACTTACCAGCCAAACCCAATGAGTAGATCTGGAAACAACCTGCAAATCATTCTATTTGGCGATTGCTGATTGAGAGTGCTATAATGGCGACGAGGCAGATTGTTAGCTCTTGCGGAGTCACCGCTTAGTGAGGCGATTATGGTTATCAGCGTGAACATTCCCGATGGGACAGAGCAGATACTTGCTGAGCAAGCTGCCTTGCGTGGTCAATCGGTAGAGTCTTATGCTGCTGAATTGATCCGTAAAGGCGTAATCGGAAGCCGTTCGTTTGCCGAAATCTTGGCTCCATTCCGTGAGCAAATCGCAAAGTCCGGGACCTCCGACTCAGAACTTGATTGCCTTTTTGAGGCTGCCCGTAGTGATGTACATACGGAAAAGCAGGGACGAAAATAATTGGGAAGGCCAAGAGTCGTTTTTGACTGCATGATCTTTCTGCAAGCAGCGGCTCGAGCTAACGGACCTGCCGCTGCTCTTCTCGAACTGGCTGAGATTGGTTCTATGGAACTATTGATCTCGGACACTTCGATGGAAGAGCTCTCTGATGTATTAAATCGCCCGACCCTTCAACGTAAATTTCCCTCATTAACAGCGTCGACCATTACTGATTTCATCGAACGAATCAAATTGTGTTCGCTGCTCTTAACTAGTGTTCCAAGCGTCTTTCCATTCAATCGCGATCCGAAGGATGCCAAATACATCGACCTAGCTTTTGCAGCGAAGGCTGAGTTTCTGGTAACTCGAGACAAAGACATCCTGGACTTAAGAGTTTCCGGTCAGCTATTGCAAACATTCGAACGACTATGCTGGAAATTCAAAATCGTTGACCCATTTGAAATGCTTTCCCACATTCGGGATAGGGAACAATCCTAGGCGAAATTCGCTTTTGAGAAGACCGCTATATCTACAATGTCCGCTAAGTTGGCCGAATCTAAAGCTCAAGAACTCCAGACGCGACAAATGAAGAGAAGATCATTCACGAGTATAAGGTTGTTGTCGCAGTGATGGAGTGGAAAGCTGACGATCTGGCGTGAGAAAGACCGACTGCCGTCGTTGCTTTTTCTGGCGATTATCGAATGCTGAGAAAAGCAAGAATGGATTGTCTAGGTCCTGGACTGATTTGTAATTCGAAGTTGCTTCTCTTTTTCAGCCCTGGATTGCGCAATTTTATGCCGGCGGCTTGCCGGTGATGAGTCGAGCGGAGCGGTCGCGACTAAAAAAAGTCCAGGCCCATTGGCTGGCGACTAAGAATCGATTGCGAAATTGCGTGATCATCATGATGTGAATGAAGAGCCATAGCAGCCAAGCAAACGTCCCGCCAAATTTCCACTTTCCCACTAAGGCGATGGCGTGGAAGCGGCCGATCACGGCCATAGATCCACGATCCGTATAGTGAAACTTTCGATTGAATTCCCTGCCGGCAACTGCCGCGATAACTCTGTCTGCGGCGTATTGGCCCTGTTGCATTGCGACTGGCGCAAGTCCAGGTAACGGTCTTCCTTCTTGATGCGGAAACGATGCCATGTCTCCAATAACCATAACGCGACCTTGCCCTGGAACCGTCAAATCAGGCTGCACCGTGACGCGGCCGGCACGATCCACGTTCGCTTCGGTCTTGTCACCCAGCAATTTAGCGAGCGGCGTTGCGGCAACGCCAGCAGCCCAAATGACAGTTTTGGTTTCGACTTCTCGAACAGCTCCATCTCGGTGAGTTATAACAACTTTGTCGGGAAAGATCTCCGTGACTTTCGAATTGTTGATCAGTGTAACGTTGAGTCGGGCGAGAGCTTCTCGAGTGTGTTTTGTGAGCTTTGGCGGGTACATGTCTAAAGGGTCTTCAGACGCTTCGACCAGCAATATCTTTGCTTGGACAGTGTCGATATTCCTAAAGTCGTATCGCAAGGTATGATTGGCGATCTCTGAGAGTGCGCCCGAGAGTTCGACTCCAGTGGGACCACCGCCGACGATCACAAACGTCAACCAAGCTTCGCGACGGAGAGGATTGGCAGTTCGCTCCGCTTGTTCGAAAGCAAATAGGATGTGCTTACGAATCTCGGTGGCATCTTCGATTGTTTTTAGCCCCGGGGCCAACGGCTGCCAAACGTCTTTGCCAAAATAGCTATGCTTTGCTCCCGTGGCTACGATGAGATAGTCGTAGGGGATATGTTGCCCGTCGTCCAATTTCACGTCACGAGCTTGCAAATCGATGTCCAGCACTTCACCCATCAGGACCGTACAGTTTTTTTGTCGACGAAGAATCCCACGCAGCGGCGATGCGATGTTCGCCGGGGACAACTCGCCGGTTGCGACTTGGTAGAGCAATGGTTGAAACAGGTGGTAATTGTTCTTGTCAATCAAGGTGACGCTGATGTCAGCGCGACGTAACCGTTTCGCCGCTGCCAGGCCGCCGAACCCGCCGCCAATAATAACAACACGTTGTTTATTACTCGAATTTGCTGAATGATCCATATTTTCTAAGTTGTCACAGAGCGGTTTGAATATGCGAGCCTATTGAGATTGAAGCAGCAAGAGTTATCCTACAGCACCTTCAATTTCAGACATCGCGACATGGGTGATTTGAGTTTGCATCACTTTGTAGCGAACATACAACCGGCGATGATGCACATTTTGAACCGAGCGTCCCTTCTTTTTCATTTCCCCAGAAAACCTAGCAGCACCGATGGCAATTGAACTCAACCGAATTTCCAAACGAATAACCCAGCCGAAAAGTCAGGGAGCTTCCCAGGCGATGCTGTACAGCACCGGCCTTAAACCCGAGGACATGAATAAAGGGCAAGTGGGAATCGGTTCGGTCTGGTATGAAGGAAATCCCTGCAATATGCACCTTCTGGGGCTCGCCGAGGAAGTAAAGGCGGCGGTTCAGGAAGAGGGACTAGTCGGGATGCGATTCAACACCATCGGCGTCAGCGATGGGATTTCAATGGGCACGGAAGGGATGAGCTATTCGTTGCAGTCCCGTGATTTGATCGCCGATTCGATCGAAACGATCATGGGTGCCCAGTGGTATGACGGATTGATCACTTTGCCAGGCTGTGACAAAAACATGCCAGGCTGCTTGATGGCCATGGGACGTTTGAATCGACCCTCTCTAATGATCTACGGCGGCACCATTCGTCCCGGCAAGTGGAACGGCCAGTCGCTGGACATCGTATCAGCCTTTCAATGCTACGGTCAGTTTCTATCAGGCGAAATCGACGAAGAAACACGAGCTCAAATCGTTCGCAATGCTTGTCCAGGGGCTGGCGCGTGCGGCGGAATGTATACTGCCAACACCATGGCGTCTGCCATCGAAGCTCTTGGCATGTCGCTGCCGTACTCCTCGTCGATTCCGGCCGAAGACCCCGCCAAGAAGGACGAATGCAGGCGAGCAGCTCAAGCGGTTCACAATCTGCTGAAGCTTGACCTGAAACCGCGCGACATCATGACGCGACAAGCTTTCGAGAACGCTATGGTCATCGTCATTGCACTTGGAGGATCGACTAATGCCGTCCTTCATTTGCTAGCAATGGCGCGAAGCGTCGACGTTCCGCTAGCCATCGACGATTTCCAGAAAGTCAGCGATAGGGTGCCATTCTTGGCCGATTTGAAGCCGAGCGGTCGGTTCGTCCAGGAAGATCTTCACAGCATCGGCGGGACGCCCGCGGTAATCAAAATGCTGCTCGAAGCCGGCCTCATGGACGGCAGTTGCATGACTGTTACCGGAAAAACGCTCGCTGAAAACGTCGCGGATTTGCCAGGATTAAAGGAAGGTCAGCGAGTCGTTCAGCCGCTTAGCGACCCAATCAAGCCGACGGGGCACATCCAGATTTTGCGTGGAAATCTAGCCCCGGACGGAGCCGTCGCCAAAATTACCGGCAAAGAAGGGCTAAAATTCGAAGGGCCAGCTCGCTGCTTTGATAGCGAAGAAGAGATGCTTGCCGCGCTGGAGCAAAAGAAGATCCAAAAGGGGGACGTCATCATCATTCGGTTTGAAGGTCCCAAAGGTGGGCCGGGAATGCCAGAGATGTTGACCCCGACTTCCGCCATCATGGGGGCCGGGATGGGAGCGGACGTCGCCTTGCTGACCGATGGTCGCTTTTCAGGTGGTTCTCATGGGTTTATTGTTGGACATGTGACCCCGGAAGCCCAAGAAGGCGGTCCGATCGCTTTGGTGCAGGACGGCGACATCGTCACCATCGATGCGGCGTCCAACCTGCTTGCCGTCGCCGTTTCCGACGCCGAAATGAAGAAAAGGGCTGCAGCATGGACTGCTCCGCCTCTCAAAGTGACTCGCGGAACTCTCTACAAATACATCAAAAACGTCAAAAGCGCCTCCCTGGGGTGCGTCACCGACGAATAAGCCGAATTATTTTGGTGCGACTTTTTATCGCAACGGGGATGGAAAGACGCCGTTGCGATGTCTCTAGGCGGTGGGGGCAGCCAAAGCGGCGATCGGCGTTGGAAACCCGGTTTTAGGCTGAACCAATTTCATCTTCAATCGAACTATTCTTAGTCGATAAATGTAATACCATTCCCGCAGACGCCCCACCTGTTTGGCGTCGCCAATGAAAAGCTGTGCAAGGAAACAGTTCGAAACTTCCCGGAAAACGCGGTGTTTGCCAGGAAGACGTTCAGGAAGAGCAATCGAGCAGTTTTGGATGCGATGACTACTTTTGTAAATGAATACCCGCCGGTTGGTGCGTTGGGCATCAATCGAAATGACTTCCGGTTACTGGCCTTGCGTTATCGCGAGTCGCAGGCTGATTTGATTCGCGGAGCTCTTTCACGACGCATTCGTCGTGCGAAAAGCTTGGCGTCCGAATTGAGCGGAACACAAACGGAAGAGATCGCTTCCGTCATGTCAGCGGCATATCGACTACTGGATCCACGGCGAAGAAATAGCCGTGTGGAGCGAATCAATCTATCGCCGCTGTGGGAACTTGATGCGCTGGACCAGCCAGAATTGGTTCGAACCGCCGCTGCGCCGTTGGTGTCACCGAAGCTTGGCGAGCATAACGTCGAGAGTCGTTTGCCAACCGAAGATTCGATCGCACCGGCTGTCGTAGTTCACGAGACCACCACTAGTGATCCAACGCTAGATGAATTGCGCAATGTACTGGCGATGGTAAAAGCGCCGATCAGTATCAACACAGCCAAAGCTAGCTGACAAGACGCTTGGTATGTAAGGGATTATCCTGCAATCACTTCCGCAAACAAATTGTAGCGGTAGGGCGCGAGCCCTCCGTTTCTGCGACAATACCTGAGTTGAATCCGGCAATGCAACGCCTTAACTAGAAGGCACGGATTGCCGAATTTTAACAAAACCAGTAGGTAAAATCTGACGCTACACTAGTCGCAACCGGTACACTAGTATGACCGCAAAGTGGTCGGCAACCGGTGTGCTTTAAAATTGCGACTAGTCTTCTATCTCGCCAGTTTGGATCATTCGGTGAAACCGATTGCTAAGTGTCGGTCACGGGAGAGTGTGTCCGGCTCCCTTCACGCGTGGCGAACTCACTGGTCGCGATGCTTAAAAAGGTCGGGCAAGACTTTCTGATCAACCCTAAGTTTAATCGCCGAAGGTGCAGCGCGTTCGTCGCACCATGAATTGGATTGGAGTTTTTTGTGAATACATCTGCCTCATCGACCGTGCTCGCCCTGCCTACCACTCTTGCGGAATTGGTTGCTAGTGGTTGGCAAAGCAAGACTGTGAAGCAAGAACTGCGTGACAACTTCATCAAGGCGCTTGCGAACAATGAAGAGCTGTACCCAGGAATTGTTGGCTACGATGATACAGTCATTCCGGAGATAAACATCGCGATATTGTCTGGCCATGATATGCTTTTTTTGGGAGAGAAGGGCCAAGCCAAAAGCCGCCTCATGAGGTCGCTGGTCCGGTTTCTAGATGAATACGTTCCCTATCTTAAAGCGGCTGGCTGCCAAGTTCACGAAGACCCGCTCAATCCAATCACCTCTGCCGGTCGAGACTACGTTTCCTCCAATCGCCCCGAGGACGTTCAAATCGGATGGTGGCATCGCAGCGATCGATACGCTGAACGGCTAAGCCCAGGTACGAAGTTCGCCGACATCATTGGCGAAATCGATCCGTCGATGTTAACCGCTGGCGTTGGGATGGGAACCGAGCAAGCTTTGCACTTTGGGCTGATCCCACGCATGCACCGGGGCATCTTTGCGATGAACGAACTTCCGGAATTGGACGAACTGGTTCAAGTAGGGATGTTCAATATATTGGAAGAACGCGATGTGCAAATTCGCGGCTACCCCATTCGCTTTGACCTCGACGTATTTATTCTTTTCTCGGCAAACCCAGCCACCTACAACCGAAGCGGAAAAGTGATCCCTCAGTTGAAGGATCGAATCGGTAGCATTATCCAAACGCACTACCCTGTAGAACGCCAGCTTGGTATTGAGATTCTCCAGCAAGAGGTCGACAATGAATTGGGCGGTGATTATCCGGTGCAAGTGCCTTACTTCATGGCCGAAATAATCGAAGAAATTACGGTACAGGCCCGTAAGAGCAAGTACGTGGATCAGGCTTCGGGAGTTTCGGCGCGATTCTCATTGGCAAACTATCGCGTCATGATTGCATCAGCACGTCAACGCGCTGCCGTGCTAGGCGAACCAATCGCCGTACCCCGAATCAGCGACCTTGGTCACATCTACTCTTCTTCGTTGGGCAAGCTGGAAGTAGACCTCATGGGGTCACATCAAATGTCCGAACGGCAAATCCTCGACTCGCTCATCGCCACAAGTATCAAAGCCGTGTTCTCACAGTACGTTGACGAATACGGACTAGGCGAAATAGCTGAGATATTCGCAAAGGGAGCTCGGGTGGAAGTTGGTGATATGCTCTCAAGCGAATCGTATGCTGCTCGATTGCAGCACGTGCCGCCTGTCTGGGAAAAAGCTTTCGAAGTCAATGCGACTGAGAATCCTGCCGTTCGAGCCTCCTGCGTCGAGTTTGTCTTGGCGGGGCTTTACAGCATGGATCGTATATCCCGGGCTGCAAAACGCGGCAAAGTTCACTACGAATTCTAAGGCACTTGACTCTCGAGTCAGCAGACTGCACAGACAGGTAACAACGCAATGGCTAAACGAACAACGCTCGGCGGAATAGTTCATACTTACCAGAAGTTTAACCCGACCGATTTCCCCTCGCCGACACAACCGCCCCCCGATCTTGTGTCGGGTGCGTTCGAGCATGCGTTGGCATACGGCAAGCACCGTGAGCTAACCGACGAGGAACTTGCGCGGGCCGTTCATTTAGATCCGAGCCAGATCGCGAACCTCGGCCCGAGCATAGATATGCTGCGAGCTATGCTTGAACAGCGGAAGCGGGCTATCTTAGAAAAGTACGAAGCCGATTCCGTCGTCAAGAAAGCGGACAAGCAATTCAAAAAGTCTGCGAGTTCTGCCAAAGTACCAAAGGCACTCAAAGGAACTTTTCAGTCGGCGGTCAAACAGGAACAACTATATCAGCTAGAGCGACTTTGGTATTTTGCCGATCACGACAACAGCGAGACGGCTCGTGATATTCTTCGTGTAATGGATGCCTTGGGCAGCAAGTATCAGATCGATGAACTAGCGTCGAAGTATCCATTCTATGGCCATGAGGGTATGTCGGTCCCGCAAGCTTTGGAGATAAAGAAAGAGCTCGAGGAGATCGATGAGCTGCTGAAACAGTTGGAAGAGGCTGAGAAGACGGCTCAAGTTGGAATTATCGACATGGAAGCACTGTCGAAATATGCCGAGCCGGGGGATATGGAGCAACTGGAAGAACTTCGGCAACAGATCGAAAACTACGTGCGTGAACTCGCCGAACGCCAAGGGTTGGATCGCAAAGAGGACGGCGGATACCGTCTAACTCCAAAGGCTTACAAAATCTTTCAAGCTCGTCTGCTGGAGCGAATCTTCAGCGATTTGCAAGCTGGCCGCAGCGGTCGACACACGGGCCGAATTATCGGCGAAGGCGCGGTTGAACTTCCTTCGACCAAACAATATGAGTTCGGCGATTCGCTGGCAAACTTAGATACAACACAGTCGGTTATCAACGCGCTGCTGCGGGATCCAACAGCGAACCCAGTTCGGTTGAAAAGTGGCGACATGGAAGTTCACCGCACTCGTAATAATCCAAAATGCGCTACCATTGTGATCATGGACATGAGCGGATCGATGCGCTACGACGGTCAATACATGAACGTCAAACGGATGGCACTCGCGTTACAAGGTCTGATCAGCAGCGAGTACCCCGGTGACTTCTTACGTTTCATCGAAATGTATACCTTCGCTAAACTGCGGCAGCCGGGTGAGATTATCGATCTCATGCCCAAGCCAGTGACTGTGCATGAGCCGTGGGTTCGGCTGAAGGCGGATATGAGCGACGAGAGCATGAATGAAATGCAGATTCATCCGCACTTTACCAATATTCAACACGCATTGCGATTGGCTCGGCGTAATTTGGCAACGAGCGATTCGCCTAACAAACAGATTGTTCTAATAACCGACGGCCTGCCGACAGCGCATTTTGAAGACGAAATGCTCTATATGCTTTATCCGCCGGACGAACGCACGGAAAAAGCAACCATGCAGGAAGGAATCGCATGTGCGCGAGACGGAATTACGATCAACATGTTTTTAGTTCCCAGCTGGTCGCAAAGCGAGGAAGATATCCGTTTCGCATATCGACTCGCTGAATCGACAAAAGGACGTGTCTTCTTCACGTCTGGGAATGACTTGGATCGTTTTGTCGTTTGGGATTACGTTAGCCGGAAACGTGAAATTATCCGCTAACGCAAGATGCTTTCCAAAATTGTGGACGGTCGCAATTGCTCTCACAACCGCTACAGCCGTTATAGAAGGGTAAAGTTTGCTCGGCTAGCGAATCTTTGACGGTATTTCTTAAGGTTTCGACGAAGTTGACTTTGCGGCGCTGGTAACTTCTCTCGGGTTCATCAACAACAGCGAATCCGGTAGTTCTCTTCAAAATCACTCGTCGTAGGTATCAGAAATGGCTGCAGATTTCCAACCTGGTGAAAGCATTGTAACGCTCGATCGTCGTCGTTCGGACCGCCGAACGGAAGAAAAAATCGCGATGGAGTTTGCGAAGAAGACACCTACCCGCGAAAAGCGAGAAAAGAAAAATCGCCGCCGTCAGATCGACCCGACTACTTGCGAACGTGATTATTCTGAAGACGAAGTTGAGTTCATGACGGCACTTGACAATTACAAACGCAAGAGCGGCCGCATGTTCCCGACATGCAGCGAAATTCTGGAAGTCATCCGCAACCTGGGTTATACAAAAGATGTTGTAGACGCCTGCGACTGTGAAGATGGTGCGTGTGACGGCAATTCCTGCGAAGCGTAATTGCAATCGCAGGAATCTTGATAAACACATACCTGGCTACACTAACTATTCTGGTTCGTAGCCCAGGTTCGGAGAAAGCCAACGTTCCACTTCTCGTAGTGGAATTCCTTTCCGCGCGGCGTACGATTCAGCTTGGTCTTTGGTAATCCGATCGACGGCAAAGTACCGAGACTCGGGATGTCCAAAATAGAAACCACTGACACTCGCCGCCGGCCACATCGCAAACGATTCTGTTAGCTGGACTCCGGTGTTTTTCGTTGCATCCAGCAATTCGAACAGCGCGGCTTTTTCCGTATGATCAGGGCAGGCCGGGTACCCCGGCGCTGGGCGGATACCACGATATTTCTCGTCGATCAATTCTTCGCTGTTAAGCGATTCTTCGATCCCATAGCCCCAGTCGCGGCGTGCCTGCTCATGCAACATTTCAGCGAAAGCTTCGGCCAGTCGGTCGGCGATCGCTTTGATCATAATCGAATTGTAGTCGTCACCATCTGCTTCAAACTTGTGGGCAAGTTCGTCGGTGCCATTTCCTGCTGTAACAACGAATGCGCCCAAGTAGTCTTCCCGACCGCTTTCAATCGGCGCAACATAGTCGGCGAGGCAACGGAAGTCGGACTGTCCGCGTCGTTCCCACTGCTGCCGCAGAAAATGGAAGCGCTTGAGCTCTTTATTGCGATTCTCGTCGGTATACAGCACGATGTCATCCCCGTCGCTGGCTGCCGGCCAGAAGCCGTACACTGCGTTAGCTTGCAGAGACTGCTGCGCAATCACGTCGAATAGCATCGCTTGCGCGTTCTCAAACAGCTCTTGAGCGTGGACGCCGACCACTGGATCCTTCAAGATCTTTGGATATTTACCTTTCAGTTCCCAAGTCATAAAGAACGGCGACCAGTCGATATACTTGGCGATCTTTTCTATGTCGTAATTCTTAAGAGTCCGGATGCCGGTAAAGGAAGGCTTGTCGATGCGAACGGTGGCCCAATCGGTCGCAAAGCGCTTCTCGCACGTTTCTTGGTATGGAAGCAACTTTAGATTTTTGCGTTCATAGCTTGAACGCAATTCTTCTTGCAGGGCGAGATTGCCGTCGACGTAAGCTTTCTTATTCTCTTTGCTGCAAAGTTTTTCGATGACGCCAACGCTGCGAGATGCGTCCAAAACGTGCACGACCGGATGCGAATAAGCTGGAGCGATCTTCACCGCCGTATGCTTGGCGCTGGTCGTAGCTCCGCCCACTAGCAATGGAATGTCCATTCCCGTCCGTTGCATCTCTCGCGCAACGTGTGCCATCTCGTCGAGGCTAGGTGTAATCAGTCCCGAAAGGCCGATGATATCAACGTTGTGCTTGATCGCTGCCTCAAGGATCTTTTCGGCTGAAACCATGACGCCCAGGTCGATCACTTCGTAATTGTTGCAGGCCATGACCACGCCGACGATATTCTTCCCGATATCATGCACATCGCCTTTCACAGTCGCCATCAACACTTTACCGCGAGCACTCTGGCTTTCGACGCCAGCATCAATTTTTTCTTGCTCCATGAAAGGTGTTAGGTAGTTTACCGCTTTCTTCATGACGCGAGCGCTCTTCACGACTTGCGGCAAGAACATTTTTCCTGCTCCAAACAAGTCTCCCACGACGCTCATGCCGTCCATCAGCGGCCCTTCGATGACTTCCAAGCAGCGTGTTACTTGCTGTCGAATCTCTTCGGTATCAGTTTCAATATATTTGTCGATGCCGTGAATCAGAGCATGTTTCAAGCGTTCCCTGACAGAACCATTTCGCCATTCAAGGTTTTCTCCGGTGGCTTTCTTGCCGCCGACGTTCTTGAACGATTCCGCCAAAACCAACATCCGTTCGGTGGCGTCTGGCCGGCGGTTAAACAGGACATCCTCCACATGTTCCAACAGTTCTTTTGGAACGTCTTCATAGACGGCAAGCTGTCCGGCGTTAACGATGCCCATGTCCATGCCAGCAGCGATCGCGTGGTAGAGGAATGCCGAATGCATTGCTTCTCGCACCACATCGTTGCCACGGAAGCTAAAGCTAATGTTGCTGACACCGCCGGAGATCCGGCAACCTGGACAGACTTTCTTGATTTGACGTGTCGCCTCAATAAAGTTGATCGCGTAGTTGTTATGTTCTTCGATCCCCGTTCCCACGGTCAGAATGTTGGGGTCAAAGATAATGTCTTGAGGCGGAAAGCCAACTTTATTGACCAAGAGGTCATAGGCTCGTTTACATATCCTGACTTTTTCATCGGTCTCAACGGCTTGTCCTTGTTCGTCGAAAGCCATCACGACGACTGCCGCGCCATACTGCCGGACTAGGCCTGCGCGTCGCAAGAATTCTTGCTCACCATCCTTCAAGCTAATCGAGTTTACGATCGATTTGCCTTGGGTATTCTGCAAGCCTGCTTCGAGTACTTCCCATTTGCTGGAATCAATCATCACGGGCACGGAAGCCGCAACGCTATCGCCCGCAATTAACCGTATGAATCGGATCATGGCTTCAACGCCATCCAAGAGGGCATCGTCCATGTTGATATCGATGATGGTCGCGCCATTTTCGACTTGTTGTCGCGCGACTTGGACCGCTTCCTCAAACTGGTCGTTTCGAATGAGTTTCGCAAACGCTCGACTACCGGTCACGTTGGTCCGCTCGCCGATCATGGTAAATCGAATTTCGGGTCGTAACGAGGCTGCTTGTTGACCGCTCAGTCGCGTCCAGACAATTGGCTCTGGGTCCTTATGCGGAGCCATCTTCTTGACCGCTTGAGCTATAGCATGGATATGCGCTGGAGTTGAGCCGCAGCAAGCTCCGACGATGTTCAGCCACCCGTTCTGAGCGAAATCGGCAATGTAGTCTGCCATTCTAGACGGAGTCAAATCGTACTGAGCCATCTCGTTGGGCATGCCCGCGTTAGGGTGGCAAGAGATGCCCGTGGCACTCACTCGCGCTAACTCTTCAAGGTGTGGCCGCATGACATCAGGCCCTAAAGCACAGTTCATGCCGACCGACAGCAATGGGAAATGGCTGATCGAGTTCCAGAACGCTTCCACCGTCTGGCCGCTAACAAAAGTACGACCGCCTTGATCGAAGGTGCCGCTCACCATAACAGGCACCACGCGCCCCGACTCGCGGAAGTACTCTTCAATCGCAAACAAGCAACTCTTGAGATTCAACGTGTCGATAACGGTCTCAGGCAGAATAATATCGGCACCAGCTTCCACCAGCGCGGCAACTTGCCCTTTATAGCTGGCTACCATTTCCATAAAGGTCACGTCACGGTGAGCCGGATCGTCAACCTTCGTGCTGATCGCCGTTTGCTTGGTCGTTGGGCCAATGCTGCCAGCCACGAACCTGGGACGCGACGGATCTTCCGACATGATTCGGTCGACTGCATTTCTGGCGCAGCGAACGGCAGCAGCATTGAGCTCGACGACCATTTCTTCCGGCATGTCGAATTCGACCATGCCGATCCGCGATGCCCCGAAAGAGTTCGTCTCGACAATGTCAGCTCCAGCCGCCAGATATTGGTAGTGGATGTCCGTAATGTCATCGGGACGAGTGATACATAAAATATCTGAGAATTTTGCTAATTCGATGTGGTGGTTCTTAAAACGTTCACCACGAACAGCCGCTTCATCAAGATTCAGTTTCTGGATCATCGTGCCCATCGCCCCATCGAGGATGAGGATATGATCACGAATCAAATCAGGCAAAATGTCAGCGTTTTTCGGGGATTTAAGCATCACGGGCCTTGGATGGACGAGCGTTATGAGACGTCTCGGAGAGCTAATAGTGGAACAGTTCAGCCGGTGGGTTCACAAGCTGACTTACATATTAAACTCGTCCGCCCGCTACGCCAAGCTTGTGCTGCGGCCATATCGTCGATGTTTGTACGCCTAAACGACGCATTATCGGCACAAACGCTGTATCGATCTCCCTGCGCTGAACGCCATTGATGAGCCAATCCGTCCTGCCAGCTACGAAGATCGCGATTACAAACAGGCTCAAACTGAACGCCGGCGAAATTAGCAAGCTTAGCGGTAAGACCAAGATCCAGAACAAGCCGCGATCGGACAAACGAATGCTCGATTCAATCACTGCCAGACTTGAGACAACAATAATCGCCGTGGACACTACCGTAGCGCTCATTGCTCCGGCGACACCAAAGACCGGTACCGCTACCCAGTTCGCCGCGATATTGATACCTAACGCTACCCCGAGAATAAGGATCGCCCATCGGTTCGCTTCAATGCATCGCAAGAAGCTTCCCAGCAGCAGCGTCACAGCCGCAAGTATGCAATGGACCATCGCGAGCGGCAATGCTTGCTGGCTGATCGCGTATCGCCCTTCGAAGACGACGTCGAACAGGAAAGGTGAGCCAATCAGTACGACAATCGAGCCTGCCCAGAAAATCAAGACTGCGAACTTGATGGTGCTGAGCAAGGATTGAGCTACTTTCGATTTGCGTCCCGCTTCCCAATCGCAACTCCAGTATGGCAAGATGATTCCAGCCAGCATGCCGGCCAACGAAAGAAACAGTACCGGCAGAATTCGGGCTGTATGAAACTCCCCAACAAGCGATTGGTTAAAGATTTTATCGCCGCTCGCGTAGTGCAGCAGCATGTAACGATCAACGATATCAAATAGGTTGGTCAGCAGATCTGTCGACCACACCGTTACTGCAAAGGGCGCTACGCGGAATATCAGCGTTTTGCGATCGATCTGCCCGCGATCTGAAAAAGCACTTGCGCAGCGACGCCGCAGTCGGACTACTCCAGGTATCAAGCCCGCGATGGTTGCGATGGTGTAGCATGCAACCAAGCTTTCCCATGTCGGACGCCATAATAACACCGGTACGACGATAATCGAAAAACCGATCGAACTAACCAGTTGCATGGCCGAAACGGCACTCGGCTGACGCAAGCCGTTCAGCAGCTCCAGCAACGTGTTGAAGGCGATCACCGCCAGCAGCGCCGCAGTCAGAATTGCAATCGACGAGTACGGAACCTCGCTACCAAAGATCAAATGAGCGCTCGAGCCCGGAAAAACTAACAAGCTCGTTGCAAGGATCGCGACTCCGATACTCGATGCCAATAACGAACGTGTGAGGAAGCTGTAGAGCTGTCCTCGCTGGCGGAAAGCTTCAACATACTTGCCAAAGCTGCCGGGAATTCCCAATACGGCAAGCGGAGCCGCCAGTATCAAAAAACTGCTGGCCAATGCCCAGAGCCCAACGTCAGACTGGCTCAAAAAATAACAGAACGCGAGGTTGCGAAAGAAACCGATGGCGCGCTGCAACACGTTGGCAATGGCTAAGACGCCGATGCCTTTCGCGAGTGAATCTGTTTGTAATTCGGCGGCTTCGATTTGCGACACAATACAACGTTATGCGGAATTGGGTTGCCGAAAGTATTCCTCAGGAATGATTGTCGAGCCGAATTCCAGACGCTGTTTTCAATGCCAGCTGCGTAAGAATTGCTGGTTATGCCGACTTTGCCGTTTGTTACGGTTTCAACTTTCGCTCGACGCGCTTCAAGACTTGTGGCATCGAAGTTTTAATTTGCTGAAATGAAGGTCGAACACCCGCTCTAATCCGCACCACGAAGTCCAAATTGGTGGGTAGCAAATGCTTTTGCGTTCGAAAAGCCTCACGGCACCACCGTTTCACAAGATTGCGCTCGTGAGCCTTGCCGTACCTTCTGCCGATCGACAGCCCTATGCGAGAGTGTGGCAGATCGTTTCGAACGGCGTGCACAATCAAGCTAGAATCAGCAACGACGACGCCTTCAGCAAAGACGCGATCGAAATCGCGTTTTAGTTTGATTCGCAAGCTAGCAGGGAAACGCTGGTCGGTTGGTTTCAACATTGTGTTAAGTTGTTGCCTACCAAACGATATTGTTGCGCACAGGTTTAGAATAGAGTTGCTCGATCGAATCAATTGCGGCTTGAGCGGAATCATCCAAGTTGTCGGGCATCTTGATCGATAGCTCAATGTACAGATCGCCTGGCAAGCCATCACGACGCGGTAGGCCTTGACCACGAACTCGCAGACGTCGACCGCTCGAGGAGTTCGGCGGTATCTTTAAGCTAACGGTGCCACCCGGAGTCGGTACATCGACAGTCGTGCCTCGAGCTGCTTCGCCCACCGTGATCGGCAGTTTCAGCTCCAGGTTGTCGCCATCGACCCGAAAATTCGGGTGCGTCTGGATGTTAACAGTCAGCAGCAAATCTCCTGGCTTGCCGCTGATGCTGCGCTCGCCTTGTCCGCGGAGGCGAATTCGTTTTCCGTCGCGAACGCCCGCTGGAATCTTGACTTCCAGCGATTCGATTCTTCCACCGCGATCTAGTTGGATTGATGCCGATCCGCCTTCTACCGCCATTTTCAACGGTACGGTGATCTCGGCACTAACGTCGCTACCCTTTGGCGGCGCGCCTCGGCGCGATCGGCCACTTCCTCCGCCGCCGCTAAATTGCCGCATGATATCTTCAATGTCGAAGCCGCCAGCACCGCCAGCGCCTGCACCGCCTGCAGCCCGTCCGCGGCCAAACAGGTCGTTGAAATCAAACCCAGCACCACCAGCTCCACCGCCAAACGGGCTGCCGCCGCCGAAGGGGTTTCCTCCAGCACCCATCTTTTCATAGTCGGCTCCGAACTGGTCGTACATCTTTCGCTTTTCAGCGTCGCTCAGCGTGTCGTAGGCCGATTGAATCTCTTGAAATCGTTTTTTGGCGTTGGCATCATCAGGATTTAAATCAGGATGATGTTTACGAGCCAGCTTGCGGTATGCTTTAGCAATCTCGTCGCTGGAAGCTGAACGAGAAACACCGAGCAATTTGTAATAGTCTTCTGCCATAAATATCAGGAAGCAATTCTGCAATGGAACGGCACGGAACGATTCGGTCGACCCGACTGTCCAAGTTTTCGGTAAGTATCATCGGCATCGCTCGCTGCTTAATTGCATGGGCGATCGCTGCCAATTTTTGCTGCACAACGTTGGCTCAAACGTTGCAAATGAGCTTTGTCGATCAGGATACGGGCGATCCTATCGCTTGCCGAGTGGAATTCACTAAGTCTCCTAAACGTTTTCCAAAGCCACGTGACGCACTGGTAAGCGGAGCGACGATTCTATTCGAAGAAGCCGCAAAGTTAAAACCGCCTCCCGGAGATTACGAGCTAAGGGTTTCGCGAGGAATCGAGTTTAGCGAAGTGGAAGGAGGCTTTGGGATCGAAAAAAACTCCCCAAACCAGTTCGAAGTCGTCGTTCCTCATCTAACAAAAATGAACGAGGAGAACTGGTTTAGCGGTGATCTTTCGACCAAAATTCCCTCCGAGCACTTGGCGCGATGGGCCGCCGCCGAAGCCCTCAACATGGCAGTCCGCGTCGACGCTCTCGCATCCTCAGCGAATTCTGCGCCACTGCCAATCCAGCCCGCAGACGCAGTTGAGCTTGTGCCGGCCGCGCAGCTTCCTTCGATTTCGACGTCGTATTGGCTTTCCGATGCGCAGACAAACGTCCCCATCGTTATTCATCGGACAAAGCAGGTTGGAAGTGTACCGGTTGAGCTGACTGGTTTGAATGCGGGAGATGTGCAAGGCTGGTGTCAAGCGATCAGCCAGATTGATATAGACGATTGGCTGATCGAGTTAACCGACATTTGGAAACGAGATTTGCCGATCATTTTGGCCAACACGCGTGTCGACGCCGTCCAAGTTCTGGGAGGTCACTTGCAGCCGGAAGCCGAGCTGAATGTATCCGAAGCGTTTTACAATCCAGACAAGCTTCGCTTCGCCCGCGACAAGGCCTTAGGGAGATTGGTTGAATTTATCTACTGGCAAATGTTAGAAGCTGGGCTACGCGTCGCACCAACGGCTGGAAGCGAGTTTCGCCAAGATGGAAAAACGTTTGTCGGGTATAACCGAATGTACGTGTATGTGGATCCACAGCAAGAGAAAACGCCCGAGCAATGGTGGAACAGTTGCCGCAACGGCTTCAGCATCATCACCAACGGTCCGTTACTACGTGTCAAAGTAAATGGCTCGCCGCCGGGCGCGATTGTTTCCAGCTATTCGGGCCAGCAAATACCGCTCAATTTGTACACCGACCTTACGGTGCGCGATGAAGTGGACTACTTGGATGTTGTCTTCAACGGAAAGACATTATATCAAGCCAGGTTGGAGGACCATCGGCGGCGCGGAGCTTTTCCGGCTCTCGCGATTTCTGAAAGTGGCTGGTTGGTCATTCGCGTCGTTACGTCGCATGGCAAGAGTTATCGCTTGGCAACCACATCGCCCACATATTACGAGTTTGACGGTAAGCCGCGGATAAGCCGTTCGGCGGTTCAGTTTTTTCAGGCATGGCTAGCAGAGGCAAAAAAGGAGATTAGCCAAGACCCTAAACAAAGCGAAAGATACGAGCAGGCAATCAAAGTAGCTGATCGATTCTGGGCAAACCAAGCCATCAACGCGACGGCGCCTTAAACAAAAGGGGACGGGGGTTGTTTCTGGGGCAAGCGGGTTTTTCAAAACCCTTTTCCTTTTTCAAAACCCTTCCACTGCCTTTTCTCGAAAGTGTACAGATGCTTATGACTAACATTAAATTAGCGGTTTGTTGGGTGTGCTTACTCGTTTCAATCTACCCTGAATGTAAAGGAGAAATTGCTAATGCGTCAGCGTTTAACATCCCATCTATCTGGAAGAGCATATATACACAGGAGTCGAATACCGAGACTCGCATGGCACGTTTCGTCGGCCATTTAGAGGGGGGGCTTCAGATAGATATTCCTGAGTGGTGGCGAAATGAAGGTTTGACGGCATTCTCAGATCAGAAGTCTTCAAAAATTGCTCTTCAGTTTGGTACGCACCCAAAAGATTCTATCCATTTTGGTAGTGCTCTTTTTACAGTTGAGGCTACTGGTGAGATTATCTCAGTGCAACTGAAGTCAGGGGATAGTACAATAGAAACATTGAGACTTGATCTAGCAAATGCATTGAAAGGAGTGGTGATGCAGGGGTATGGCGGCATTGACTGCGTCTTCGCGGCCAGCGCCGACAATTTATACATATTTGGGCGACGAGGACTCGTAAGATTCGTCATCACGTTAGATCCAAAGAATGGTAAGCAAACTGGATTATTTGCGTTTGTGGTTAGTGGAGAAAATAATCTCATTGAATTACTGCCGAACGACGAACCTTGATTGAAGAAAAAGGGTCAAGCAAGTGTTAAGTGGAAAGGAATTCTCGACAATGCGAACTTATGTTTAGCAAGGTCGCCCCTTTGCTCGCAACGATTGAGGCCAGAAGATGAATGAGCTTGCAGGACAAATCTAAACCCTATGCCCACGTGGCGCTCCTCCCAAAGCTTCATTATCTACCAAAAGACCCGCGTCCCCTTTCTTCTTTCTTTCCAGCAGATGCTTGAGCGCGTATGGTTAGTATATATTCCACGCCCACGTGGTCGCCCTTCGAAGGCTGCTTCATTAACCAAGTACCCCCCGTCCCGTTTCTTCATTTGAGTTCTGCTATGTTGACTCGCATATGTTTAGTGCTTTTAGCGATTTGTTTATCGTCAGTGGGAATAGTTGGATGCTCTAAAAAGCCAGAGGTTTCCTTGCGTTCACAGATCATTAAATCTTCGGATGCACCCAGTGGAACATCGTACGTCGTGTCGTATTCTGATGTCGAAAAATACTTGTTTATAGGCCAGTTGAATAACGAAGGTTTGCAGGGCGCTAGGAACAGATTTATGGAACGTGCCTTCCAGGTGATGGATCAACTAGAGCTCCAACGCTCCGAAGCGA
Source organism: Njordella aestuarii (assembly GCF_056494165.1). Classification (NCBI taxonomy): domain Bacteria; kingdom Pseudomonadati; phylum Planctomycetota; class Planctomycetia; order Pirellulales; family Pirellulaceae; genus Njordella; species Njordella aestuarii. Next base: position 5,925,563 of record NZ_CM151397.1, on the reverse strand, counting down.
GAGTATTAAAAGAAGCGACAATGTTTGTTTATGATCCGGCACTGGATAGTTTTACAAGCGTCGTTGTCAACGAGGTGGTTGTGAAGGATTTGTTGGAAGAAATAGAGTTGGAGGGTGGATCGTTTGAGAAAGTTGATAACATATATAAAAGTCAAATATCGCTGGCACGATGAAGAGTGGATGGACCGGAGATTCTGCGTTCCAAACGCACAAGAGACGCCGAAAGCGTTCGATTCGTTGCCGTCACAATCCTGGGTTTATGGGCAGCGATGCGTGAGACGCGAACCAAAAGGGGACGGGGGCCGCCACGAAGATATGCTTCGACAGACAGCGGGCTTGGTGTGGGGGGAGTACGCATAGAAATTGATCATAACCGTGCCGCGATTGACTGGCAACTTTTGAGCTGTATGTCGTTGATTTGGTGAGTGCCAGTATCGACGGGGGCTTTTCTCATCTGCCTTTGCGAATTTTGCGATGTGTAAACTCGTATATGACCAGCTGATCGCAATAAGCTACGGATGTTGTCTTAACTACTGTTCGAAAAGCCGCATTACGTTTCTCAACCTTCAATTTAATACACCTGAGGTCTTGCGCCCTGCCGCTTACGTTTTGCAACCTTAGCGGCACGGCGCAAGCCGTCCGGTTCTTCTCTTCGGCCACCGCAATTGAACCGTAGTCTTGAATGTTCGGACAAGTGGGTTAGGCTTAAGGGCAATTGCTGCCGATAATTTGGATTTGAGAGTCTGTTTCGCCCTCAGCAATCCTGCAATTTTCGTCAATCATCGACGCCCTTCCTCCAGCCGATCAAACTGTGCGATGTCATCTTCTGTTTCAGGCCCCGACGCTAGCGATAGTCAACTTCAAGAAACAGCTCGCAAAGGAATGAGCGAAGATTGGACGGCGGCAATTGTCGGCCTACTGATACTCTTCGTGGGGCTGATGGCTTCGTGGGTATCCAAACCAAGCATTATTGAATGGAACATACGAGCCGAAGAGCAAGGACAGGCCGTCTGGAGCTCGCCTATCAAAGGTTTGATCGGCAAACCTGGGGCGTGGGGGAACTCGCCCGTCGACGCCTTTTATAGTAAACCAGTAAAAGCAACCGCAGAACAGCCCGCGAAGCCCCCAGCTTTTCAGTGGAAGCCTTTGTTAGGCGGCTTGGTCGCTGTTCTTCTTGTCGGACTTACCGCGGTGACGATGCGCAGGAATTCAAGTTTGGCGTTTTTACGAGCCTTCCTGCCGCTGTTTTGTCTTGCAACCTTGGCTTACGTGATGGCAGGCCAGAATGTTATAAAGTACTACAACTTGGAGTATGCGCTGTGGGCATTGCTGGTGGGGCTAGTTATTTCCAACACCATCGGAACGCCAGCGTGGCTTAGGCCGGCCGTCCTGGGCGAATTGTACATTAAGATAGGGCTAGTTTTGTTAGGCGCCGAAGTACTGTTCGGGAAGTTGCTAGCGTTGGGCGTGCCGGGGATTTTCGTATCATGGGTTGTTACGCCCATCGTGCTCGTGTCGACTTATGTGTTTGGTCAGCGAGTTTTAAAGATGGAAAGTAAGTCTTTGAACATGGTGGTGTCTGCCGATATGAGCGTCTGTGGAGTGTCCGCGGCCATTGCTACCGCCGCCGCATGCCGCGCGAAGAAGGAAGAGCTTTCGCTAGCCGTCGGATTGTCGCTCAGTTTTACGGTTCTCATGATGATTGTCATGCCCCGAGTGGTGCTGGCAATGGATCTCGATCCGGTCGTGGCAGGCGCGTGGATTGGTGGAACAATCGATTCAACAGGAGCTGTTGCTGCCGCCGGTGAAGCTCTCGGGCCAATCGGTAGCGAGACGGCGGTTACGATCAAGATGATCCAAAATATTTTGATTGGCGTCATCGCCTTTGCGGTAGCGCTTTATTGGACAAAACGAGTCGAATCGAATGTGGAGAGTAACGCCTCAACGGTTGGCGTCGGGGAGATTTGGAAACGATTTCCCAAATTTATTTTCGGCTTTCTGGGCGCTTCGATTTTGTGCTCGGTATTGTATGCCGCTTCCTACTTTGGCGAGTTATGGGTTGATTCGGTTGTGCAGGGTTTCACCAAGCCGCTGCGCGATTGGCTCTTTTGTTTAGCCTTTGTCTGTATTGGGTTAGATACGGATTTTCGAAGGCTATTTCCTTACTTTCGATCAGGAAAGCCGCTGGTGTTATACGTTTGCGGCCAAGCTCTGAATTTGTTGTTAACATTCCTGATGGCTTACCTAATGTTCGGCATCATTTTCAAATCGTAGGTTGGCCATGCCGAGCATTACAAGCAAAAGTGGCGGAGTGAACGCAGGGAGTCGCGTCATTGCTTACCTGAAGCTATTCGCGGCTATGGGGCTAGTCGTCTTGATATGGCTAATTTTGCTCCCGAAGGTCGGACAGTTTTCGGTGGTTGATCGACATATCCAACAGATGCAAAAGAGTGGCATCGAAGTCGACGCAATGTTTTACACCGAGCTCAATTGGAAATCACCCGACGGTTTGGCTTGGCGTCCTTAGCGAAAAGCCGTTCGCTTTGAGAACAATTACAGACTAATTCGCTGGGTATGCCGGCCGCAGGGAACACAGGAGCGATCGTTTCCCACTTCAAAGTGGTATTGGAGAGGAACTATTTGCGAGCAGTGTTGTTGACGTTGTTTGCAAGTAATTCTTGTTCCTCTTGCTTTAGCTTACGATCGAAAATGAAGGTCCCGAAAGGATACAAGGACGCAAAGACCGCCTCACCGATTCGCAGCTTGGGCCACCGCCGCGAAATTGCTACCCAGGCCACGGCGAGCACAAATAGAACGAATAGTACACCGTGCAACATCCCCACGATGCGAACTGCCAGCGGCATCCCGGCGATATACTTCAAAGGCATTGCAATGCCCAGCAACACCAAGTACGAAACGCCTTCAGCAATTCCAATAAGCCTGAGCCAACCAATCGAGTTCGAGAGCATGAGATCCACTAAATAAGAAAACGTCGACGAACCGCGCATACGCCGGGTAGTCATAGGTGCAATACAATGGCAGCAAGTTTACATCGAGAAAGCATCTGCGTGGATACTTGTTTTGAGGTTTCGTTACCCTTGAGTATTTAGCCCAGCGGGCGACATATCTCTGCCGGTGGCGTGAGCCACCGGAATCAAAGTCGCTGCTGCGTTAGCCCGGAGGGCGACACAAACGCCTGTTCTTGTGTCGCCCTCCGGGCTAACCAATCGACTTGGCCTGGGGCCCGGTGGCTTACGTCACCGGCAAAAATGTTTCGCCCTCCGGGCTTATCCTTCTGGGCGAGCTATTCTCTGGATTGCTCAGAAGTACATAGATATCCAGGACTACTTCAGCCACTAGGCCGACTTGCGATGTTTGTTTGCTACTAGACTTCGCGACGTCGTCGCATCGCAGAATCGTAGCGACTAAATAATCTCAGGTGCAATTTCTGTTTTGATTAATTGGACTCGCCTAACGATGTCGCAACCAAACAAACTGTTGGAACAAATGTCAACTTTGGAGATGCTATTGTAATGAAAGATCATTAGCTTTCTTGTTTCGGCGATATAAGTAAGCGGCTAGTATCGCAAGTCCGGCCAACAATATTAAAAGTCCCATTATCCATGCTGTGTATGCCCCTTTGTTGGCCGTCAGATTTTCGCCAGGCAATGCGAATACTTCGAGTGGTGCTGCTTCCGGTTGGAACTCTAGCAGCTTAAAATGAATGGGCTTATTACTCGGATCACTAGATTGAATTTCAGTCGTCACCAAGGTTGGCATGAGTGCCGAACTACTATCGTAGATGTGAGTGACATTTTGATCGGTCCAAGAATCATCCGCACCTCGCCAGCGATATTGCCAGGAAAGGATGCGATAATCAATCGAGCTAAGGATTACTGTGTACTCCATCTTTCCTTCGGGAACACTCCGATTGAAGGTCAGTTCTATTCTGTCATTTGCCTGGTCAGTTACCTCAAGATCTTGCACGGGCGCATCGATATTGCCGATCACTGATTCTCCACGCCGCCAGTCTTCTATAAATGACTGAATTGATTCAAAGCCAATGCGTTCGGCTATACGGATAGCCCTAGCCCCCTGTGCTCGTTTTTTTCCTTCTATACCCGGACCGCCGCCAGCAAGAGAGCCGATCGATTCTGCGTCGTTTGATGCAAATATTGCATAACCTTCGCGACGCGCAAGTGTCGTTTCTCGCTTCAATTTAGTCGGATCGTCTGTAAGAAGGACTCTATCGAGCCGAAAGAACTCGCCTTCTCTCGCCCAATATTCGCACCTTTCTTGAACTTCACCTGAATCAGTTTCGGTTGTTTGCAACCAGACAGCATGACCATTGTCGTAGAACTTATCCCGTTCCTGATGTGCTTCAATGATCTTCGATAAAAGCTCCTCCTTATCAGCTCGAGCGGCACTCGGAATAAAAAATAAGATCGAGAAGAATCCGACAAGAGCACAAGAGTTAATCTTGAACATTTCCTTCATGAAACTCTCCGCAGGAAAGAGGGGGAGCGACTTTCTTTAATTTTGCTTTTAACATTAGTCAGGTCGCGTGACCAATGAAAGGATAGCAGAAGTTGGGTGCGAGTGCATGCAAGCACAGTCTCTCCTGAGGCATTTGACACGTTGAGAAGTATGGCTTGCCACTTACCACAGCCCTAGCGCAACAGCGCGAACCATTTCGATCGTCTAAAGTGCTTTAATTACACTAGAGAAACTGGCGCGTCGACTCACGCAGTTGCGTCTCTCCGAGACGCTAATTTTCGAGTTTCGGGAAGACTCCCGGATTAGTTCTTAACGTTTGCGTATATGAGCGATGCGGTCACTAACGCTGCGTCAGAGCTTAATCTTAGGGTCGGTCTGCGAACGTTTCGCTCCCAAAGCTCCGAAAATGCGGGCGGCACGCTTTTTTATACCCGACAAATCATCAAGCATTGCTCCCCTGCCAGCTCGTCTGGCAGGATGCTGAGTTTGGCAAGCTAGATATCACGCGGCGAGCTCGTGGGGGTCAAGAAAGATGTGGGGTTATAAAAAGGCGAGACGCCCGCGCACCAAAACGACTAACGCCAACTTTTATCGTTGACGCACCACTAGGCCGACTTGCGATGTTTGTTTGCTACTAGACTTCGCGAAGTTGTGTGAAGCTCGTTGACGATCTCGTTTTGCAGTTTTTCTTCAAGGCTGACTAGTGCGCGTGCAGCGATGGCGCCGTCCAAAACGCGATGGTCCGCTTGCAACGTTACGGTACTGCACGCTTCATTGTCGAGCGGTCCGTAGCTGAGCGAGGTTGTCACAACCAACGGATGCGCGTGATTCGTGGTGCCGTAGGTCGCTAATGTTGAAAGACTAAAAGTACCCAGTTTTCGCGCACGCTTGCGTCCCGTCCAGCGCATCAAGATGTGCCAAAAGAAAGTGCGCAACGGTGATGGAAGCGATTCCAACAGTCGACCGTCAGGAAATAGGGTCGTAACGTCTGCGTGCTGGTACTGTTCGACAGCGCTTTGAATATCAAGCAAGCTGAGCGATTCGACGTTTCGAATCCTGGTCCAAAACAGTCGCTCGCAACCTATGGTTTCGTCAAAACGGTTGACCGAGATGCTTACAATACTTGACGGGTGCTGGTAAATTCTTGCCCATGGATAGCTGATGTACGTTTGACGTAGCTCCGGCGTTTCCTGCGAGACAAGGGCATACGCCTTCGCGAAGATCGCTGCCCAGCCAATTCGTTGGAAGCTGCCTTTACGCGCAGCCATAACGCTGCTGAGCCCAATTCGGCGGTCGACTGCGAAAGTGGGGACGGTGCGGGCGGCCGAGCAGATATCCAAAACGATTCGGCGATGGCGTGGGAACTTGTGATAGCTACCTTGGTCGGGTTTTGTCGGAAATTTCATAGATGCATACTTGGGAAACACCAATCGCAACCCGCCACCATGGCGAATGAGTTTGCTGTTCTTTGATCGTCGATTTTAGGAATAGTTAAGCCAGCACGTCCAGACAGATTTATGCCATGAAACACATCTTCCAAGCTATCAATTCTGCAATCGTGGCGATACTAATTGCATGCATTCGCTTCTACCAACGCGGTATTAGCCCGTTGTTGGGACCTAAGTGCAAATACTTTCCGAGCTGTTCCAGCTACTTCGTGCAGGCGCTGCAAAAACACGGCGTGATTATCGGTTCCGCCAAAGGAGTATGGCGCATTTTGCGCTGCAACCCATTCAGCAAGGGCGGCTACGACCCGCCATAACGCACGGTATTGCAAGTGATATGGCGGCGAGTGTCGTTCTGCTGAATAGCTAACGGTTATGCTCAATGCCTCGCAATTTGTAGCGGTGCAGCGCAAACTGCCCGGTTCTTTTGCATTTATACATAAATACACCGTACGGCTTGCGCCGTTGCGCTTTGGTTGCTATGCGTAATTGGAAAGTACTAGCGATTGAGCTTGAGTTGAAGTTGTGGCGATGCAACTTGGGGCACCGATACGGGAGTTGCGGGGAGGGGCGATATCAGTGGCGTTGGTGCTGGTTCGGGAAACGGAAGCACGCTTGCAAAGTAAGCTGTCAGCGGGTTGAACTCGGAATTGTGCTTCTGCGATTGGAAGTTCGCCCGTTGGACTCCATTCGCTTCAACGAAGATCGGGGCAGGGCGGGCCGATAGCCATTCGGCGAGCTGTCCGAGCGAATAATGCGGCGTTTGAGCCTCGTATAACAAGGGAAGCTCGTCTGCCAAAATAAAGGGCGGGTAGCCCTCTTGCGGTGGCTCGTACCCGCCCCACAAGTTGATTCCGCTGGAGTCCAATTTGAAGTCCAACAAGAATTTGCTGTAAGGGTGTACTGGTCCCTCGCCATCAAGTGCGCCCTCGCGGCCTCGCACACCGAAAATATCGCCAGCTTTGAAGACCCAATCGCGGCTAATATTGCCACCATGTTCTGCGCGCAGACTTCCATCTGCTTTTTCGAGGCGACCGTTTGCTATGGTCGCTTCCTCAATCCAAATTTCACCGAGTCCGCTTACGTGGTATGCCAAGTCTTGTGTTATGCTTTCCCATCTGCAGTTCTTAAACAGGCTTTGTCGCAAGGCAAGCTTTTGCTCTTGTTCGGTTAGTACCACCGCGATGGTCCCACGGAACATAGCCTCAGGGCCAAGCTTTTTGAGCACTGGAAAGCTCGTATGGAAGAGTTCGACGGGAAGATCCAATCCGCTAGTTGCCACTTGAATCGTCGTGTTGCGGTTCACGGTTTCGCGATTTCTTCGCACCATGAAATCGAGCGTTTGAGCCGATTCGATTTCAGCTTTCTTAGAAATGGATTCGGGCGTAAAACGTGCCTGAAAGGTGCTGGTTAGTTGCCCAGGAGTAAACTGCGCTTCGAGCAATCCTGTGGATAGTTCTGCTGTTGAGGTTCGAATGCTGGATCTGTTGACGATTAGTCTCACGGGCGGAAGCCGGTCGTCGACGCGACACATAAACCAACCATGAGCCGTTTGCGCCAGTTGCAGGAGGACGGCCGCCGAGCAATCCCCTTCGTCGACTCGCAGTCCCCAACTCCCACCGCTTCTTTCGGCAAGCACCAGGTTGGCGTTGATCAGAACTTCATTCGTTTCCGGATGCGAGAGTGAAAGGTCTTCGATACGATATCGCCCGGGAGCAATCGTGTGTATCGTTCGCAGCTTGGCCGTAACGCCGCACAAGTCGCTAATCGTCAGTTCAGCGTGTCGATTGAAAGCCGAGCGATAGAATGGCGATAGCCAAACCATCGAGCATGCGAGGGTGACGACAACTGGGGCCATCGCGCAGCAAAGCAACATGCAGCGGCAGATAGCACGCTGCATCGACTCATGTGTCTTCAGTCGTCTAGCCCAGCTTTTTGGTAGCATTAGGAAATTAGCTGCAGTTCGAGAATCTCGCGACGATTCTGAACTACCAAAAAGCAGAGTAGAAAAACAATAGCTATCCCTCGATCACAACGCTGCAAGAGCCAAAAACGACCATCAAAACAGGAATGCTGTCTTAATCATCGGCCCAATTTGATTCGCTAGCGTTGTTTTGAAAACGCCAATTGCCGCGCGATAGCAAAGCAGCAATGGCGATCATCACGAGGGAAGCCGCCGCAAACATCCACGCGATAGGAATGACTCGTCCTGGCGGTAAGAGGATTACGATGGCCCCAGCGGCGCCGGCAAAAGACCATCCAAACGCCCGCAACCACCAGCCGGCGCGCGTTTTCCTTCGTATCGCTGCGCCGATGGCAGCCACGCTCCCAAAAAGCAGAGCGCCGCCGATGACGCAAAATGTAAAAACGATCGCATTTGTCGCTTCGAAAGCGTCACGCGCTGCAACACTAAAAACGGCAGCCAGAACAAGTAGTTGGAACAGTATCTGAGTATTCATCGAGCCAGCCGTACTATTGGGGGATGCTCAATGGGAGCGAATCGTTTCGATTGGCCATTTCCTTGAGCACCGTTTCGTCGATGTTCTTGTTGCAAGTCCAGACGCGTCCGTCGCCGTTGCAAATATGAAGGCGTTGCGTGTGGAAGCTGCCAAAACCGCCGACCTCCAATGGCTTTGTTGGTAACCCGCGAAAGTTTAACGCGACTCGTTCGCTATCGTAGCCTTGCCATTCTTGATCAGGGGTAGTTTCCGTTAGCCACGCTGCTGGAAAGCCACTTAATACGGCGAGTGTCATGGCGCTGTTTGGATCTACGTCAATCGAACTGCCCGTATTTCGCAAGGTAGCACGCGTGCCCGACATCCAACCCAAATCTAAAGCGTCTGCGAATTTCTCACCCAGCATAATGGTGGTCGACATCCCATCGGGGACATCCGAAATACGTAGCGAACTATTTTGGTACAGCAGCCCATTGTTGGTAGTATCGATCGGTGTTTCGCGTGAATCATGACACCCTGCGTAGTCGGAGAAAGTTGCTTTTGGACCGCGGACAGGATTGCTTGGGCAGCGGACAACATTCAACGTTGTATCGCGCGCACGCGAGTTTGCAGGTGCGTAGACGCTCTGACTGAAGTCTACAGCGCGATATAGATTTGGCTGGTCGAGGAATGGTAAGCAACTCGACAGCCAGTTATGGTCGTAACCAACCGGAACGCTTCGAATGGGAGAAATCGGCCCGACGACTCCGGCTGGCAGCTTTTTAAAGGTCTGCTCATAGCTTCGAACAGCGAGTCCGAGTTCTTGGAGTCGGCTATGGCAAGCAAACGCACGCGCGTTTTCGCGAGCGCTCTGGATTGCAGGCAGCAACATTCCGGCGAGGATGCCAATGATCGCGATCACTACCAGTAATTCAATTAGAGTAAATGCGATTCGATTTCGATCAATCTTCATTTCCTGATGCTCTTTATTCTATTGGTCGCGAACATGGTACCAGAGTTCAATCTTGCGAAAAGCTGCGGACATCTGCGATGTGTCGGGCTCAATTTGTATACGAAATAACTGATCATTTAATTGGTCAGCCGCGTCGACTTCGGTAGTTACTCGATAGTTTGTAGACCGAGATTGCGAAGTCATTGCAGTCCATTCATCGCGAAAGCTTGGATTGCCGTTAGGGCCTAGTGCGGCAGCGCGTTCGATGGCGGCTTTAGCAATCCAATCATTTTGCTCATTGATCAGCGTTTGTCGGGCGCGAGTACTGGTTGCAGCTAACCATGAGACCGTGCTCGTAATAAGGATGCCACTAACAACCATGAGTGCAATCACAATTGGAAGAAGAAACCCTTTTCTAGTTCGGTCATTCATTACTTCGCCTCCTCGGACACTTCCACCGAATTTGGAACTGGCTGCGGCTGGTCGGGTTGCGTTTCCTCAGGGGGGCCAACGGCAGTAATCATTGTTTGAGGTCTCGAGAGTATGTAAGTGTAATAAGATCGAGCTTCGTTCGCTATTTCTGCTGGAACATACGCGATCGACCTTGCGGCTGAACTGTCGATGAAAATTAGTCGATAAAGGTTTGCTTCATTTTCAACTGGCTCAAACTGAACCTGCGTGTCGTCTGGAAGACGAAAACGCCGCGTGGCTGCGGTCGGCGGAATGGTCGAAGACTGAAGAACACGTTCCATCATCTCATCAACGTGCGCCCAAGCAATCCGCTCGCCGGAGATTGTTTCAACGCTCAAGCTCGAATTCGAAAGCGTGATCGATGTGGCCATGTCGAGATCAAGCTGGATAGCGTCCGCCACATCTGTCGCATGCATCTCGAAAATTGCAGCCGATTGAAGCTCATTGTGGATTTGAAAAATCCGAGCGATCCATGGCAAGCTGGCAGTTGTGAATATCGACGCGACCAGGACTACGACTATTAGTTCAGGAAGTCCATAGCCGCTTCTGCGTTTCAAAACGGAGTTCGGAATGCTGTACTTATTCTGCATTCGGCCAAGCCCTCCAAGTTGTCAATGAAGCGTGGGTTGTTTGCTTGCCCATTGATAGCCATTTGGCCTCGATTTCAAACCGGTAGAACCTCAGTTTGTCGTCTTCCTCATTTATTACGGTGACGGACACTTCAAGATCATCCAACTGGATTGGTGCGCTCGCCGAAGGAAAGACTGACGCCGGCGGTGTTAAGTGTTCGCTGCGAGTAAGTGTTTCATCACTTTGCACTCGGATCCAATTGGCGATATTGCGAAGTTCACGATTGGCAGTAGCATGCTCTTGCTGCAGTCGGCTTGAATGTTGGACCGCACGAAGGGCCGATAGGCTAGATGTAAGTGTGAGTGAAAACAAAGCCATGGAAACGATCGTTTCTATCAAGGCCCAGCCAGATTGTTCCCGTCGCGGCTTGCCGGTTACGCCCTTACGTCTCAATCCTATGTCAAATTTTAAAGTTGTCATATCAGAGCCGTCACCGCGCTAGTCAACGCTGCCAAATACCCGAGTATCATATAAGCTAGGATAAAAATTAACGCGCCAACGACCAGCACATAAAACCATCGAAGTCTGTTGGCCGCACGTCGCCATCGTGCTTGGCTTTCGCGGATCAATTCGCGAGCGCGTCGTTCAATGAGGGCACTCACATAAGTATTACGGTTTATAGGTTCGTTCAACTTTCCTTCCATGCTGAATCCAAGCTCGCAGGACTTTAATGCCTGGTTCAAGCTTCCGGTAGTCTGAAAATTCTCAAGGCCTTTCTTGCAGTTTGCCTTGAGTTGCGGAATAGGATGGTTCGCCGCCAATGATGCGAGCACAGCGTTCAATTGCTCGCCTTGCCCAAGTCGTTGTCCAATGCTTAACAACGTTACCGCTTTCCAGTATCGGCCATGCAGCCACGAGCGCAGCCCGAGTCCTTTGCGCCAGAGATTGTCGCCTAGGAACAAGCCATAGACGTAGATGAAAATTGCAAAAAAAGCCCACCAGGTCACCAACACCGAAGCTAATGGCTTGTTCAGTAGACTTGATAAAGAAGCCACCGATTGCCATACAGGCTCGCTGCTAGAAAAACCCAAAGCGTATTCGCTATCTATATCTTGGATTTGTTCGATTATGAATCGCCTGATAAAGACGCCGCCAATCAGTATTGTAGTGCTGAGCAACAGAAAATAGTGCCAGATTCTCCGGAATGCATAGAAGCTTTCGCGATACTTCTCTAGCCCTACACTGTCTGCTTGGACATCATCATTCGCAATAGTAGTTGATTGCGCCGGAGCGGTTTGATTGCTCAGGAGAGCCAAGTAGCTATGCAGAGCAATCGGCGTTTTCGCATTTCGAATCGCCTCCGGTAGCGGAACGCCTTCTTGAAGTTGCGCAACAGCACGCGAAAGTTTTCTTCGCGTCCATCGCGGGGCTGACACAGCAATGGCCGGTGCGATGCTGGAAGGATCTATCGCATAGAGCTTTGTAAGTTCCATTGCGCGAACAAATCTCGCTTCCGAAAGCCGGCGCTGGTAGGTCAAGAACGCAAAAAGAACCGAAAGCACGGGGAGTATAAGCGGCCCTGCCAAGCTCGAGAATAACAGTACCAAAATTCCAATGAAGCCAAGAACGGCAAAGTTCCTTGTCAAGCTTTGCAGTAGCTGGTGCTGTTTCCAGCTTCGTTTTGCGCTATGGCTTTCGGACGTTAGTAACGCAAGGAGGATTCCGAGAGCAGGGATGAGCAAGAGTGAGAGGTTATTCAGTGATATCGTCATATCAAACCCCGCATGGAGTTTTGTACTCCAATTGCGCCCAAGATAATCCCCGCAGCGATCAACAGCAGTGCAGCCAAGATGGCTACTTGCATGGCCAGTCTCGAAAAAATGATAAGCTGTTGTTCGGAGTCTCGACGTAACAGATCGGACGCAATGGCTAGCGATTGGTCGATCGAAGTCTGAGTTTCTAACGCCGATAGGAGATCGATAGCCCATTCGTCAAAGAGACGATTTTGCGAAGCTGAACGAGCGAAGCTTTCGCCATCTCTCAGGCGAATTTGCAACTCCTCGATTCCGGTCTGCAGGCCGAGATGAGGCAAAGCGAGCGACGACAATGCGAGTGATTCATCGAGCGGCGTTCCACAACGATGAAGCAGTGCCGTCAAATCGAAGTGAACGGCGATGCGGTGTCGGCGGATGGTGGTGCCTAAAACGGGCACATTCATCAGGACTTGTTGAAATGCCTGGGTGTTCAATATCAAGCGAATCAGGATCCAGCCGATCAAGACAACAAATGCTAGAGCCGGAAGAGTCCCAAGAAACAACCTGTTGATCGCTGAGATCGAATCGAGGAACCAATTTAAGCTGACCGTACCGCTCGCGTTCGGCCAACCTTCAAGCGAATCGGAGCCCGACAAGAAGTTCGCCATGAAACGAGCAATGTAGATTCCCATCCAATACGCCGCGAACAAAAGCACGTAGAAGCAAGCTGCCATCTTCCAGTGGCGATTGGTCTGTATCGCAAGTTGCGCATCTCTACGTCGCTGAACAATCCATTCTTCCAAGTAGTTGTTCCCAGTTGAAAGCGTATCGAGGATCTTCAGCAGCGCAACGACGGCGTTCGCTTGTCCGCTAGCGAGTTGGGCATGATTTGGTGAGCACAGTGCGCTTAATGCACGACGCTCATGATTGGACGACGAGGTTTGCGTAAGAGCGACCAGCAAGTGTTGCCAGCGCGTCCGCAATTCTTGCACTGTCTCTTGAGATGTAACCGTAAGGTTTGGTTTAATACGATGCATCGATGCCTGTCGTGATAAGCCAAAGGATTGGCAATAAGTTCAGTCCGATATAGGCAAACAATAGCAGCGCCGCCCCACCTCCCGCGCCGATCCAATACGTTTTTCGACCATCCCCTCTTCGTTTGGCCTCAAGCCTCTCGCGTGCAGCGAAGGAGTCGGCAACCAAACAAGCACGCAACTGTGGAATGCTGGATGAGGCGTACGGTAGCGAACCCGAATCGAACTGCAATATGTCGCTGGAAAGTTTCAACGGCGAAGTTTCAGCTGGTGTGTGGGCGCGAAGCGCTTCTGAGAGCGCAACGAAGATGTGTTCCTGAGTTGTCTCAGTCTGACGCGAAGTTGCACGGATCTTTCTAGAAATCCCAACGACGATGATGGCTAGCGGGAGAGCCCAACTCCAGATCGGCAACGTGCGACGCAGAAAGAGAAGCGGTTCGAGCCAGGCTACTGGTTGTTCGTGCATGAGGTCTGCCATTACTCGAATCGCTTCAACGTTCCTCCAGACAAGGATGCAGGTGACGATCCAAGCCAACGACAGGATGACGCAACTGTAAGTGAGTTTCTTTGCCATCGCGGCGTCCCAGTCTGCTTTCTGGCGGAACCAACCGCTGAAGAAGCTGCTCGTCGGATAGAGAACGCCGGCGTTGCTCGCTCGCAACAGTACTTCCCGCAGTTGTTCTGGCATCGATTCGTGGGGCACTGCCCAAACATCCGGCCAAGTGGCGTCATCTGGCAGGCTGTTCCGATAATTTGTTGCAGCAGTCCTTGCAGCACCGGAAGTATGCTTGGCGATTGAATCAAAGATTGAGGAAGAAGGAGCGTCGTAGCGTGCTGCGGCCGCGAGTTCGTCGAGAAAGACAAACCAAGTGCCGGCGTGCCGAGAAAGTCCCAAGTAAGGATCATGTTTGGGTGACATGACAACGAATTCCATCAAACACAGAGGGAGAAGAGTTCGATAGTTTATCGGATTTTCTTGCTCAACAATTGGTTGACAAGCGATTCATAGGAATATTTCTGGCGTTCGAGTCAGGCCATGGAAACATGCGAGATTTGCTTGCCAAGGCGGACTCAGAAGACGTCTGAGGCAGAGCGATTAATCGGAAGCGTGGTGCTTGTGGCAGGGAAAGGGAAAGCCAAGCATTGCCAAAAAAGAAAACACCTCTAAAACGTTAGGGTTAACGCGACGACATTTTGGGGCGGATCAAACCTTTTTGAGCTCGCGACGTACATGTCCCGCGAGGTTGGCGACCTGCGTTTGTGTCGCAACCAGGGCAGCGCTATAGAGCAATTTGCATGAAATTTAACTTTCCAATTGTCATCATTGATGAAGATTTTCGATCTGGAAATGCCTCGGGGTTAGGGATTCGTGCTCTAGCCGAAGCTATCGAGCGAGAGGGCAACGAAGTGGTCGGCGTGACCCACTACGGAGACCTTTCCCAGTTTGCGCAGCAGCAGAGCAGGGCGTCGGCTTTCATACTTTCAATCGACGATGACGAGTTCGCTAGCGAAGAGACTCTAGCTCCGGCTCTTCATAATCTGCGTTCTTTTATTACCGAGATTCGATTCAAGAACTCCGACATTCCGATTTTTTTGTACGGTGAGACGCGAACATCACGTCACATCCCGAACGACATCTTGAAAGAGCTGCACGGCTTTATTCACATGTTCGAGGATACGCCTGAGTTTGTGGCCAGGCACATTTTGCGGGAAGCGCGATCTTACACTGATTCCCTTGCGCCGCCATTTTTCCGAGCGATGATCAACTATGCGCAAGATGGCTCGTATTCCTGGCATTGTCCGGGCCACTCGGGAGGCGTTGCTTTTCTAAAAAGCCCCGTCGGTCAAATGTTTCATCAATTCTTTGGTGAGAACATGTTGCGCGCCGACGTGTGTAATGCCGTCGATGAACTTGGTCAACTGTTGGATCATACGGGACCAGTCGCAGCGTCCGAACGGAACTCGGCTCGAATTTTCAACGCCGATCATTGCTTCTTCGTAACCAATGGTACATCGACTTCGAACAAGATGGTTTGGCATTCGACGGTTGCATCGGGCGATATTGTTGTCGTCGACCGCAATTGTCATAAGTCGATCTTGCATTCGATCATCATGACCGGCGCGATTCCTGTGTTTCTGACTCCGACACGCAATAACTTGGGCATCATCGGGCCGATTCCGATGAGCGAGTTTAGTATTGAGAACATTTGGAAGAAGATCCGCGCCAATCCGTTTGCGCAAAAAGCTTTGGAAGAGAATCCAGACCTTAAGCCCCGCATCCTCACTGTGACTCAAAGCACTTACGACGGCGTGATCTACAACGTCGAGATGCTCACACGTGAGCTTGATGGTGAAATTGGTTCGTTGCATTTCGATGAAGCGTGGTTGCCGCACGCTGCGTTTCATCCGTTTTATCATGATATGCACGCGATTGGTTTCAATCGTCCGCGGTCCAAGCATTCCATGATCTTTGCGACGCACTCGACGCATAAGCTACTCGCCGGAATCTCGCAAGCTTCGCAGATTTTGGTACGCGAGCCTGAATCGAATAAACTTGACCGACATGCATTTAATGAAGCTTATCTGATGCATTCATCAACGTCGCCGCAGTATGCGATTATCGCCTCCTGCGACGTGGCCGCGGCGATGATGGAGCCGCCCGGTGGAACTGCGTTGGTTGAAGAGTCGATTTTCGAAGCCCTGGATTTTCGCCGAGCCATGCGCAAGGTTGACGACGAGTGGGGCAGCGACTGGTGGTTCAAGGTGTGGGGACCAGAAAAGCTTGCTGAAGACGGAATCGGTCACCGCGACGACTGGATGTTGAAGGCCAACGAAGACTGGCACGGTTTCGGCGACCTCGAGCCTGGCTTCAACATGCTCGATCCTATCAAAGCAACAGTTATCACGCCGGGCTTGGAGATGTCGGGCAAATTTTCGGAAACGGGGATTCCCGCGTCGATTGTCACTCGGTATATGACAGAGCGTGGAGTTATCGTCGAGAAGACCGGTCTCTATTCGTTCTTTATCATGTTTACGATCGGCATTACCAAAGGACGCTGGAATACATTGGTAAGCGCCTTGCAGCAGTTCAAAGACGATTACGACAAGAACCAGCGCGTGTGGAAAGTCATGCCGGAGTTTGCTCAAGCCAATATGCGTTATGAGAAGACTGGGCTGCGAGATTTGTGTCAGCAGATTCACGATACCTACAAGAAACACGATGTTGCACGCGTGACAACAGAAATGTATCTGTCGAAGATCGACGCAGCGATGACTCCATCGGATGCCTATGATCGCATGGCTCATCGCGAGATCGATCGCGTTGCTATCGATGAACTTGAGGGCAGGGCGACAGCCGTTTTGCTGACTCCATATCCCCCAGGCATCCCGTTGCTGATTCCGGGCGAGCGATTCAATAAAACGATCGTCGACTATCTACTGTTTGCACGTGATTTCAACGCTAAGTTCCCTGGTTTTGAGACCGACAACCACGGTTTGATCGAAGAAGGCGAAGGTCCTGATCGCAATTATTACGTCGATTGCGTGCGGATCTAGTTTTGCTAGTCATCAGAAAGCGTTACATCGCTCGTAACACTATTGGTCATCTTGACTCGGGTCGAGGTGACCTGATCGATTGATCGCGAGCAACAACCGCAGGCTAACCAAAACGCTTACAATAAAGCCCATCGCACCGATGATGGAGATGTTTTGCAGGCCACCATAGGTTGGCTCGATAAACAGAAGTGGCGGGACTTTATACGCCAAAAGAATCGCGGACCCGAGTAACAGCGAGCTTGTGAGCATGCCCAGCACGAGCCGGTTGATCGACGGGCTTAGTCCGCGATGGGAAAGCCTAACATCCATCTGTCCACGCTGGAGTAGATCCATTACGCTGCTGATTTGCGATGGCAGCTTTTCTAAGAGATCTTCGACTTCCGTGTAAACTCGTCGGAGCTTTTTTGCTTGCCGCGAAGGCGAGAATCTTCGAATCCGTAGTTTGCGAAAAGCCGGTTTGACCATCTCCATAAGGCTGAATGGAGGATTGAGCTGCCGGATAGTCCCTTCCAACGTAACAAGCGTTTTGATCAGCAAGCCTGTGGGAGAAGGCAAGACGATATGATGTCGATGCATAATGTCGGTGATATCGCTCAACGCCCCGCGCAAGTCAAAACTCTCAAGGGGTTGCGACCCGTACGTGCCTACAAATTCAGATACATCCAGAGCGAGAACGCCTTCATCGATGGTGGGCGGCACTCGCCCAGCACGCTTGATCAAAATCGTCAGCAACCTCGAGTCGCTACAAACGATTGCCATCAACATTTCTTCAATGATCTCTCGCAGTCGATCATCAATGCGTCCGATCATGCCAAAATCGAGTAAGGCTATTTGATTGCCTTCCAGTATTCGAATATTACCGGGGTGTGGATCGGCGTGATAAATTCCGATACGAAAAATCATGTCGATGTAGAGATGAGCCAATTTTTCTGCGATATCACCTAATTCCCGCCGATCTTCGGGCGGCGTATCGATCAATTCTTGCAAGCTGACGCCGCCGACGCGAGCCATCGTCAGGACTTTGTCAGTCGACAACGCCTTGATCGGAGTTGGAATGATCAGGGACGCGTGGTGTGAAAGCTCTTTCTCAAATAGTTGTAGATTTCGAAGCTCGCGTTCAAACGAGAGTTCGGCCATCAGCGATCTGGACAACTGCCCTACCATTTCCACCGGTTGCCAAACGGCGAATTCGGGCAGGCGGGTGGCCAAGTTTGCTAGACCTGTGAGGATCATTAAATCCTCTTGGACTTTATTGCGGATGTTCTGGTGTTGGACCTTGACAACAACAGGCGTTCGGTCTGGTAGGTCCGCAAAATGGACCTGACCGATGGAAGCAGATGCGATCGGCGTTTCGTCAAAGCTATGGTACAGCTCACTTAGCTCGTGCTTTAATTCCGATTCAACTGTTTGTTTGACGGCTGGATAAGGGTCGCTGTTTGCTTTGCTTTGCAACTGCTGCAGTTCAGTTGCGATCTCCGATCCGACAAGGTCTGGGCGTAAAGAAAGAATCTGGCCAAGCTTGATGAAGGTTGGTCCCAAATCCATCAATGCCAATCGAATCCGCGTGGCGCGCGAATAGTTGGCTAGGGGAGTACCACTGTCGTCTTTGATCCAATCACGGACAAAATCGACGTGTACTCTGCTCAACCAATCGGCGAGCCCGTATCGCCGTAGAACAGCGATAATTTCATTCCAGCGGCGAAGATTGCGATAGATTCGCGGAATGCTGGAAATCTTCATAGGTGTTGCAGACGGTGATAAAATTCATTGGCTCGCATATCACTATTGTATTTGCTAATAGACAGAACGATAGCGCAGGTGGTTACTTCAACTTAAAACGGGGCGGCAGTTGTGCGTGGTATGAACGAGCTGCCCGTAGCTGTACCGTGAAGGGCATTCGCCGGTTGTTTGTGAAGCGATTCTCTACGTTAAAGTCTTGGTAGCCAACCCACATTGAACGCAACGTTGCGGTTTTCCATATCTGTTTTGGAGGAAACGGTGCTTTCGTAAATGTGTCTGTTTTCTGATTCCGGTTCTTTAAAAAGTGACTAGAATCTCGAAGCGTAGCCGGTGTCAGTGAATAGCGGTTGGAATCTTTGTGTCTGAGCTTGTGTTCGGTCCGACACCTCTGTTCAGCTGTCATCCGATGCGCAAAATTCAGCGAGGATGCATCGATTTAAATATGGCAGACCGAGATACGTCCGTAGGAAGATCGTTGCCCTGCAATGGTAAACTGATTGCAATACTTCGAAAAAAGTTGGGCTGGACGCAAGGCGACCTTGCACGACGAGCTGGCTTTAGTGCACGACTTATTGTTAAGGCGGAGGCGAGTCACAAGCTTGCTACATCGACGTTATCGATCATTGCCGAAACACTGTCGGAGGGAGGTGCGGTGGTTTCACCCCGTGACCTATCCGTGGATCCGGCTGTCTTGGCCAAAGAATTTTTCTTGTCGACCTACAAACATGGTCCCAAGACGCTCGATGTCAATGCGCATATGATTTCTCCTGACCTCATTGTGCACTTCGCTGGAGATCCAAGCGTATTCCCATTCGCCGGGACGCATGTTGGGATCGATGCTGCGAGGCAAGCATTTGCGGCATTTTATAGTGTCATCCAACCACCAGAAGATGCCTCCGAGATCGAAAATATGCAGTTCGTTTCAACTGGACACGGGGCGCTTGTCTGGGGAGAGACTTGGGCGCATCCAATTGGAAAACCAGCTTCTTCGCCAATGAAGTTTGCTATTAAAATGGATTTCAGCAACGGGATGATGACGGTTTTCGATGACCGATTCGATACACTAGAAGGTTTGAATCAGTTCAAGGGCGTTTAAGGTCATGCGTGCATCGAACATCAAGTCGCACTTACTGTTTCTGCTCTCCAAGACCTAGACGCGACAACCATCGACTACCATTGTTCGGTGGATCGTTCTCTTGTGACAGCGTTCGGTTGTTTTCGCGTTCGAGCTCTTTAAAGCGTTCTTCAAGTTCCGATCGCTGTCGCGCTAGTTTTGCCCGCTCGATCGAAACTTCGACTTCTGCTTCGCGGAGTTTGGCTTCCCATTGTTCCTGCAGTTGGCGTAGATTCTCGCGTTCTTCGTTGATCAAATCGTCATGATTCAGCAATTCTGCAACAGCGGCTGCTCCGATCGCCATCGATTGGCTGGCAGTGGATTGCTCCGATAGCAAACGTTTGAGTTCGTTAATCTCTTTGTCTCGCCGTTCGATTTCGTTGTGCGTTTTCGCAATGATCTCATGAATCTCAAGCGATTTGGTGGGATCAATTTGGATCGTATTCGATTCATCTTCCAAGTGCGCAAGTAAACGCTTCTTCTGCTCTTCCCAGGTAAGTGTCGCAGATCGTTCGGCTGCAGGAATGTTGCTGCGCGAAGCCAATGCTGCATTGACATCTTCTAGCTCTAGCCGAAGTTCAACCGTTTGTTGGCGCTCGCTGAGAAGCTGGTCCCGTAGCGAATTGATTAACGTTTGTGATTCAGCGTCATGAGATTCCTCACGGATGATTGACTCCAAAGGGCTTGTCTGCCGAGCCTTCTCAAGTTCATCGGTGAGTTCTGCTACCTGCTGTTGAAGCGCGAGATAGGCTTCCTCTGACCGACCTTCTCCACTTGAATTATCAGCTCCAGAGCTTGTTGCCGGTTTCGCCTTCTCATTTTCGACGAACTCGACCAGGCTATCGTATTCCTTTCGTAGTGCTTCCAATTGCGATACGACGAGGTCATGTTCCATTTGCTCCACAAACGCGTCATGACTAGCAGGATGGATATTCTGCTCTTGGTGGTGGGATACACGCTGGCTGAGTTCGGCTAGTAACTCTCGCTGCTGTGCCAGCAGTGCTTGCTGGTTTTGGCATGAATCGCGTTGCTCTGCCAGTTCGTGGACTGCCGATTGTACGCCTTCCAGGATGGCTTGAATCGTTTCAGTACTCGAAAGCACCGAGGTGCCGTCGCTGGCTAATTCTGCTTTGCGTACCAACTGTTCAAAGATGATCGATTCGACGGCGACTTCCACATCGCCAGCCCGATGCCTCAGCGAATCGCTGCGGTAGTGGCTGAGCATCTTGATCTGTTTTTTCAGCCGACGGATGCGGGTCAGGGAATCGGAACGAGGAGTTCGCTTGGGAGCTCCGTTGGATCGTTCTTCTCGGTTATGGTCTTGATTGAGCATGTCGTTGGACGAATAGCGTCAGTTCTTTACATTAGGGCGAAGTTCCTATTAATTTTCATATGCTAATTCGTGCGGGTACCGAGCTAGTTTCCGCGTGATATGATGCTCGTTACGGTTTCTCGCTGAAGAAGTTTGACAGTTGTAGCGATTGTATTGCGTGGGAGTTGCGTCCCACATGGAATTGTTTAAAGACGGCAACGTTATAGAAGAAGATGGTATGACCAAACCGAACCAAGATTCCAGTCTGCCCGACAGCGTACGACCTGCGGAAGAGGAACCAACGACTTTTGAATCATCGTTTGCGAAAATAGAGTCGATTGTCAGGCGGTTGGAGCAAGGCACTTCGGGGCTAGATGAATCCTTGGCAATGTACCAATCTGCAGTCATGCACATGCGGTTTTGCCATCGAAAACTAGAAGAATCGCAACGTCGCGTACAAATTCTGCAAGGCGTGGCGGACGATGGTAGCTTTGAAGCGCAGGACTTCGATGATTCGGCGTCTACGTTAAACGAGAAAGCGGCGTCACGAAGCACCCGCCGCTCGGCCAGCTCCGAGAAAAGGTCCAAATCCCAGAAAGATCTACTCCCATAGCTATTTCCGCGTGGGCCAGACATCAATAGCAGCCTTGAAGTGTCGATTTTATTGACACTGGGAAAACTTGCTGGGAAGTCTACAATAGAGGCAACTTCGCAGTTCCGCACAATCTAAAGGACCTGCCAGCCCAGAACCTAAAGCCCAATTATGGACGAAACGACGACCTGCATCGTTCGGTTGGTATTGAATTGTCACTAATGAGCAACGCTCCTCGATCATCTCCACAAATTTTGAGCATTTCGGATTCGAACGCAGCCAGTCAGTACCGCGAACGGCTTATAGATCGGGTAAATCTTGCAATTTCCGATGCGATTGATCGTCATTGCGGCAAGGCGCCAGAACGGCTTCGGCAGGCGATGGAGTACTCGTGGATGGCACCAGGAAAGCGGTTGCGGCCGCTACTAGCTCTGTTGACCGCTGAAGCTTTGGGGGCGGCAAGCGACGTTGCGATGCCAGCGGCGGTTGCGGTTGAAGCGATCCACTGCTACTCATTGGTTCACGACGATTTGCCTGCCATGGACGACGACGATTTGCGGCGTGGTCGACCGACTTGCCACATCCAATTCGACGAAGCGACTGCGATTTTGGCGGGCGATGCGCTGCAGCCGCTAGCATTCGCGGTCTTGGCCGACGGCTATCCGGACCCTGTTACAGTTGCAAAATCCGTTCAGTTACTGGCTCAGGCGGCTGGCGCAACCGCGCTGGTTGGGGGGCAGGTGGAAGATATTTTGGCCGAACGAGGTCGCTTGGTCGATGAAGCAATGCTTGCCAGGATCCATCGCGGCAAAACGGGTGCGATGATCTGCGTTTCCGTGCAGCTCGGAGCTGTTGCGGCAGGGGCGACCGAGGCGGAGTTTGCTGCCTTAACGAAGTTTGGGGAAGCGATTGGGCTGGCCTTTCAGATAGTCGACGACCTGCTAGATGTAGAAAGTGACCCCGAAACCATGGGGAAACGCACTGGGAAAGATGCAAAATTGGGCAAGTTGACGTACCCTGGTATGTACGGGGTAGATGCGTCTCGACAACGCGCGTCTGATTTACTGCAGGAAGCACTGGATTCATTGAAAGATTTTAGCGACGCCAAATCAGGTCTCATCAGCTTGGCGAAGTTTGTCTACGAGAGGAGCAATTAAGAAGATGCATGAGATATTGTCGCGAATCAAAGACGCTCATCCGCTGAAAAGCATGTCAGTCGCTGAACTGGAGGCTCTTGGCAAAGAGATCCGAAGCGTCCTGTGTAACTTACTCGCCACGCGCACTGCGCACTTTGCGTCCAACTTAGGAGTGGTTGAACTGTGCCTTGCGTTGCACAGCACATTTGACTTCAGCTATGACCGCTTGATTTGGGACACCGGACATCAAATCTATCCTCACAAGTTGGTGACCGGGCGTTATGACGAGTTCTCGAAAATTCGGACGCAAGGTGGCTTGATGGGATATCCCAATCCCGCAGAAAGCGTCTATGACCTATTCATGACCGGACATGCCGGTTGTAGCGTGTCCACTGCGCTGGGGCTTAAGTCGGGTGACGATTTAAACGGCGAAGGCAAACGAAAATCGGTCGCAGTGATTGGCGATGGAGCTTTCCCTTCAGGCATCGTATTCGAGGCACTTAACAATGCCGGTGAGCTTAACAAAGACCTGATCGTCGTGCTGAACGATAATAAAATGTCGATCTGCCCACGAGTCGGCGCGGTTGCAAACTACCTTGACCGGCTTCGCAGCAATCCATTCTACACCGGACTAAAGTCGGAAGTCGTCAAGGTTCTCAACAAGATGCCGGTCCTGGGGGATCCGACCGAACGTCTGCTGTCTCAAATCAAAGAGGGTGTTAAGGCGGGTGTCGTAGGCGGCATGTTGTTCGAAGAATTCGGCTTCCACTATATTGGGCCAATCGACGGCCATGACATTGCCATCATGCGCAAGTACATGGAGATGTTGCGAGATCATGAAGGTCCTGTACTGCTGCACGTCGTGACGGAGAAGGGGCATGGCTATGAACCAGCGGCATCTGATCCGGTCTATTTCCACACTCCACCAGCCTTTGACGATGAAGGCGGGGAAGTGCGGATCAAGAAAGTCGCAAGCGAAGTTCCGTTTACGAACTTTGCTCGTGATGCGATGGGTAATTGCATGCGCGATGATAAACGCGTTACCGTGATGACGGCCGCGATGTGTCAAGGAAACAAACTGGAGCCTGTGCGAGACGAATACCCTGACCGCTTCTTTGATGTTGGCATCTGTGAGTCACACGCTGTTGCCTTTGCTGCGGGCCAAGCCAAAGTGGGCTTGCGACCGATCGTTGCGATCTACTCTACATTTCTGCAACGCTCGTACGATCAGATCTTTCAAGAAGTTTCGCTTCAAAATCTGCCCGTTGTTTTCATGATGGATCGGGCGGGACTGGCTGGTCCTGATGGCCCGACCCACCACGGTGTATTCGATATTCCATACATGCGAACGTTCCCCAACATGACGTTGATGGCTCCAGCCGATTCAACGGAAGTCGAACCGATGCTGCGATTTGCTTTGGCTCACAACACGGCGACGGGCGTTCGATATCCGAAAGCTTCCGCAGCCGCCATCGAGCGACCTCAACAAGCGATTGAGCTTGGAAAGAGCCAAACCGTACAATGGGGAACTGACGGAGCGATTATTGCCTGCGGAGTTATGCTGCGAAGTGCTCTGGAAGCCGCTGCGAAGCTGGCCGAAGAAGGGCTCGACGTCGCAGTTATCAATGCGCGATTTATCAAACCGCTTGACCACGAGATGCTGCAAAGAGTCTTCGAAAATTGTCGGTTCGTGCTTACTGTCGAAGAAGGTCAGTTGGCCGGTGGATTTGGAAGTGCAGTTCTTGAACATGCATGTGCCAACGGCTGGGATACTCGTTGCTTCAAGCTTCTAGGGATTCCAGATCGCTATATCGAACATGGTGAACGTGATGATCTGCTGGCTGACCTAGGTTTAGATGCCAATGGAATTGCCAGCGCCGCACGCGAATTGTCTGCGCGCTGGATTTCTGCAGATCATGCGAATGCATAAAGGCAACCGCTTCAATGACGAATTCTCCATGGTTACAGCAAGGACGAGCCAAACCGAATATCGCTGTAATCATGGCGCCCAACAAGCCCCACGTTACAGAAGCATTCAAGTACTTGCATCCAGTCCTTGAACGGGATGCACATATCGTCGCTATCGATCGCGAATTTTCTTACGATTTCAGCGACGAACCGATCGATCTTGTAGTGGTTCTAGGCGGTGACGGTTCCATCCTGCAGTCGGCAAGGCAGATGGGCCGCAATCAAATTCCTGTGCTGGGTGTCAACCTCGGTCGGCTCGGCTTTTTAGCCGCATTGCAGCCCGTGCGTTTTCTTGAGTTATGGCCAGATATCTGCAAAGGGGAATACTTGCTGTCCCAACATTTGATGTTCGAATGTGAAGTGGTGCTGGATGGGCAAGTTCAAGAATCGCGATTGGGGCTTAACGAAACTGCGATCCTGGGTGGCCCGCCGTATGCAATGTTGCGAGTGCAAATGCATGTCGATGGTATGCTGGCTACAACTTACAACTGCGATGGATTGATTGTGAGCACGCCGATTGGATCGACGGCGCACAATCTTTCGGCAGGCGGCCCCATTCTGCAGAACTTGTTACATGCGTTTGTTATCAGCCCAATCAGCCCGCACACGCTTACGATGCGGCCTGTCGTTGATACTGCAGATCGTCTTTTTCAGTTGCGGATCCTGGAAGAACATCCCACGTGCTCCGTCGTTGTCGACGGTCGCGCGATTACGCATCTTACACCTGATCACGTCGTTCAAATCCGTCGTGCGAGCTCTTCGTTCCAGATGGTTGCGTTCCCGGGACAAGACGATTACGCAACGTTACGAGACAAGCTCGGGTGGAGCGGAACTCCCCGTACGATGGACTGACTGCGTTGATTCCTACGCTTGGGTGTTTTTAAGCTAGGTATGACCACAGCCGACTGCTCGATTTGATACCGCGGTAAAAATCCTCTACGCTAAATTTCTCGTTAGGGCTGTGCGCTCCATCGTCGTCCAGTCCCCAACCCAGCAAGATCGCATCACAGTTCAGCTCTTGTACCATTGCGGCAACGATCGGAATGGAGCCGCCTTCGCGAATCATAACCGGTGGTTTGCCAAAACCCTCTTCGACTGCCTTTGCCGCTGCTTGCATAAATCGGCTCTTGGGATCGACAACGACGCCAGGTCCGCCGTGCAATTCGACTACGCGAGCGGTTACTCCCGCGGGAGTGTTTTCTGAAACAAATTTACGCAGTTGGTCTCCTACCTCTTGCGGGGATTGATCAGGGACGAGTCGAAACGAAATCTTTGCCGAAGCTTTGGCAGGAAGTACCGTTTTGCCGCCTTCCCCTTGGTAGCCGCTTGTTAGGCCGTGGATGTCAAAACTTGGGCGTCCCCATCTTCGTTCCAGTGTCGAGAATCCTTTTTCGCCATGCACGCTGGGCACTCCAATTTGTTTCGCAAACTTGTCATCGCTGAAATTCAGTGACCGCCAGCTCTCGCGTTCGATTTCATCCAGCGGTTTAACTTTGTCGTAGAAGTTCGGCAGCTGGATTATTCCGTCCGAATTTTTCATGGCCACAAGCATCTGGGAAAGTGCAAAGGCCGGATTCGTCACAGCGCCACCGAATACGCCGGAGTGGAGGTCGACACTCGGACCTTCGACCTGCAATTCAAAGTAAGCAATTCCCCGCAGTCCGTAAGTTATCGCTGGTTGACCTTTTGAGTATTGCGACGAGTCGCTTATGACGATAACGTCACAGGCGAGTTGATCTTTGATTTGCTTTAGATCCGCTTCCAGGACTTCGCTTCCACTTTCTTCTTGCCCCTCGATTAGGAACTTTACTTGCAATGGTAAGGCTCCTTGAGTTGCCAGAAATGCTTCGAGCGAAAAGACATGTGTCATCACCTGTCCCTTGTCGTCTGTGGCACCACGCGCGTAGATCTTGTCGTCCCGTACAGTGGGCTGAAAAGGGGCCGTATTCCACAATTCAAGCGGGTCGGGCGGTTGGACGTCATAATGTCCATACACCAGGACAACGGGGGCTCCGGCAACAGGCGGCGTTTCGGCGTACACCAGCGGCGGGCTGGTTGAGCCCAACTGTCTAGTTGTGAGGCCCATCGCGGAGAACTTGGCCGACATCCAATCGGCCGCGGCCTGCAAGTCATTGCTGTAGGCCTTGTCGGCGCTAATGCTAGGTATGCGCAGCAGTTCGAAAAGCTGGTCGAGTTGAATTTGCCGATTCTGCTGTAAATAACGGTCAAGTGATGTAAAATCTGTCATACGGATCTTGCTGCCTTTCACATTTGTGCTTGCCAGGACCGCCCCCCAATGGCTTAAAATTGGGCGACCTCACAGGGCGATTGTCCTCGTGTTCGAATCAAAGGCCAAGTGGTCACGGAAATTTCTGTTAGTTAACTAGGTTTGCAACACTTATGTCTAAATCACAATCTGCGGTATTGGAAGCCCCACCAGCGGTAGAGCCACAGGCGAAGAACCAGCGAAAGCGACAGCCTCGCTATAACGTTGTTCTCTGGGATGATTCAGAACATACATTTGAATACGTTGTCCGCATGATGACTACCTTGTTTGGTTACTCCAAAGAGAAGGGGTTCTTGCTTGCTGAAGAAGTGGATAGTAGCGGAAAAGCGATTTGCCTGACCACTACTCGCGAACATGCGGAACTAAAACGGGATCAGATCAAAGCGTTCGGACGTGACCCTCTCAGTGCGCGTTCCAAAGGATCGATGATCGCCAGCATCGAACCAGTACCAGAATAGTAGTCGTGCGAAAGGCCCTGCGCAGAAGTCTGCTGAAACAGCTAGAGACCAGTAGGGACAGGTGGCGGATCGTATTGAGCGATATGGACGTCGGCTGACTTCTGGTATGTAGGGTCAAAGACGGCCTTTCGGAGTTCTTCTCGCTGGTGGACGAATTTCTCATAATCGCGAATGTCATCCGGATGAAAGATTGGGCAAGGTTGATCATAAACAACAGTTGCGCCCATTTCTCCTTCGGTGTGATAACGCGATAAGCCAACAACGCGATCGGCAACATAGATCGCTTCGTTTAGTTCGTGTGTTACGATTATAATCGTGTACTCAGGTCGTTCTCCGCGGGCTTTAGCTTCTTGATTCTCTTGATAAAGACTCAGCAGCATCACTTGCAATTCCTGCCGCATCGCTTCGTCTAATGCCCCAAACGGTTCGTCCAGCAGCACAACTTTAGGTTGCAGTATAAGCGATTGAGCTATAGCAACGCGTTGACGCATGCCACCTGACATCTCGTTTGGGTAAAGTTTGGCCGCCGAAGGCAATCCTACTTTCGCAAGAAACTTACGCGCTTCTTCCAAATGAGTTTTTCGTTTTTTGAGATACTGGGGAAAGCCAAATACTCGGTATGGCAGGGAAGTTTGATCTAGCTTCAACCCAAACGCCACATTTTTTTCTGCAGTCAGAAAGTCGAATAGCGAATAATGTTGGTACACAATCCCCACGTCGCGACTTGGCTCTTTTACAACGTTGCCATCGGCATAAATCTTCCCGCTGTTGGCTGGATGAGTACCGAGAATGGCTTTTAAGAGAGTGCTTTTGCCGCAACCACTTGGGCCTACAATGGAGACAATCTGGCCAGGCCATATGTTCAGATTGATGTTATGAAGAACTCGATTTTTCCCATACCAATGGCTGACATTTTCAACTTGGAGAGCGTATTCACTCATCGATTGCTTTCTTAAACATGCGCGGGAGAACCTATGAACGCTTTCGCAATTCCGACCATCTGCCTACTCACCAAACCAGGGGGCGATTCGCCGTCGCAAGCTCAACAAACCACGTTCAGCCAGCAAGCCACTGATGCCTAAGATCGCCAAATAGATATAGACGACGCTCATGTTAAGGATCTTGCTTTCCATCTTCATGCGGTATCCCATTCCGACATCAGCCACGATCCATTCGGCAGCCAACAAGAAAACCATAGCTGGACCGATCTGCAATCGAACATTGTCAATAACGCGCGGCAAGATCTGCTTCCAGATAACTTCATAGATGATTTCGAAGTCGCTGGCCCCTAGCGTGTAGGCTTTGTTGATGGCATCATCGCTAACGTCTTTTTGAACCGAACTGTAAACCGCTTGAGCCATCGTAAAGAAAACGCCCAGACCGACCATCGTCGCGAACATTGTCTGTTCCGTTCCTACAGTCAAAAAGTAGACCGGCAACATCGCTGTCGGCGGAATTTTTGAGAGGAAGTTTACGATGGGACTGAGCGGGGCTTCGATCCAGCGGTAAGCTCCCATGGCTATCCCAAGTACGATTGAAAGCGACACGCCAACTGCCATCCCGAGTAGCAATCGCCAATAGGTAGCTCCCAAATCTGACCAAAGGATCGCCGGCTTTGGATTGCCCGACAACCCTTGAGCTTTTGTGAGTTTAGCAATGCCATCCGAAAAGCCATGCAGCCCTGGAAGAATAGACTGCTGCGGATTGGCAGCAGTCATTCGATTGGACATGATCGCGTAGACAGCGACGATTGAGCCAAGCCCTAAGATTGTAAGCGATACGAACAACCATCGCGGAATTCGACGTCGAATCATAGCGCGAACTACTTCGATTTAGTGAGGTAAGACTTCAGATACTTCGTGGTGAAATTCAAATTCGCTGCTTCGTCGTCGAAGCCCATCGAAACTTGTTCACCTTCTTTCAATTCGACAATATCGTGCTCTTGGCAAAATTTTACAACCAGAGGCATCGTTTCCGATTTGAAAGTTTCGCTTTCCAGAATGCGAATTGCTTCATCAGGAGTCTTGTAGAACTTGGTCTGAGTGACAACCGTCTTCATTTCATCGACGGTGAGTCCGCTGACGAATTTATCGCCGAGCGCCACCAGCGTTTCATCTGCGGTTTCAGAAGCATCAATGCGACGCGACACTTCATAAAATGCGTCCATCAGCGCATTGGCAAATGCATCAGCGCCAGGGCGTTTCATTGCGCTAGCCGAGGCCACGACCATGTCGACGATCTCTTCCGGAATCTCTGTCGAATCAAACAGAACGCGAGAGTCGGTACGCGTCTTTTGGACTTGGAGGACAAACGGATTCCATACAACGATCGATTTGATACGCTCTTCTTTGCCTTGGAACGTTTGGGCTGCTACACCTGGGTCCATATTGGAGAACTTGAAGTCGGACGGATTTAGACCTCGTTTAGTCAGGACACGTTCGAAGCAATATTGAGAGACACTTCGCTCCAGTCCGAAACTTTCGACCGCTTTGAGAGCATCGACGTCAGCAATGGTGCTGTCCACGATACAAGCATCTGCGCCAGCCGAAGTTGAAGTAGGGAATAGGACAACGCTGCTCTTGTTTATTGATGGACCTAAAATGTCCATGTTCGTGATACAAACAGCGTCGACGTTTTCGGTACCATATAGCTGAATGCAGGTGTCATAGTCTTTCTGTTGCAAGACAATGTCGACATTCCACTTCTTTTCGATCTCGCCCATTTTCCCTTCAGCTTGATCAATCAGGCCTGCTTCATGAGCAACGCCAAAAACGCTCCAAGAAGGATACTCGCTCCATGCCAGCGAGAACACCGGAGCCTTGCCGTTGGCGGCAGTACCGCCCGAAGCTGACGACCCTGTATCGGCTTTGTTAGTGCATCCCGAAAATGACGCAGCAACAAGTGCTGCGCCTGTGAACGCAATAGCAGCGTTTTTCAAGTTCGTGATTGACATTTCGTGACACCTTTTGAATTGACGTAGACTTTTGGAAGTAAAAATACAGTTGGTACAAATAAAGCCGCGTTAGTTAAGCTTTAGTTGCGTGGATAGATGATTGCGTAAAGCTTTTCTGCAATCATGACTCGGGAAGTTTGTAGTCTTCAGCCCGAGTCGGCTCGGCGGTTTCTTTCTTGGCCGAAAGTCCAATCAATTGGTCAAACTCATCGTCAGCGACGGACGACTGTGCGTATTCCATAAATTCAGATTCTGCACGAGTCGTGTCCATGCCTGCCAATTCTCGTGAGACGCGAGCGTTGGCAGAGGCCTTGTTGCGGAGATCTCTCAAGCGTCGTAGCTCTTCGCTCGTCTTGTCGTTCGAAATGCCGGTCATCATATCGGCAATTTGTTTTTCTTCAGCGCTGGAGAGCACGTCTGCTACGGCGTCATGTTTTTCTTCTTTGAGTTTGTCGAGCTCGCGCATTAACGTCTGAATCTGCGCTTTATGTCCGTTAACGTTTGCAACGAGGCCGTTCAAGTCGGACTCTAATTCGGTGATACGAGTTTGTTTCTCAGCGAGCGTGCTGGTGAAATCTTTAAACGCTGCTTGGCATTTGATATATTCTGGATCGCTTTTTACGGCCGCGGGATCTCCCGAGTATTTCTCAACCAGCTGTTTGGCCTTGGCAGCAGCGCCCTGTTTTAATTTCTCAAGCCGCTCGACATCTTCCGTAAGCGATCGAAGTTTCTCCTTCTTCGTTTCTTCTTGAGCAATCATCGCGCTGATCGCGTCTTTGTATTGATTTAATCGTTTGCGTTTTTCTTCGATAATGCGGTCGTAATTCGCCGACATGACCGTCGGATTATTGCTGAGCGTATCTGCTGCATTGGATACTTTGCCGGTAAAGAGATACCCGATCGCTCGGAAAAAACGTCCGATGGCACTAAACATGTAAAAGACTCCTGAGTTGTAACTGAATGGTTATCGCAATATTTCGGCTAAATGGTGGCTCGTTGCCTTCAAAGCTTCGCCACGTGATTAAGGTAACGAAAGCAGTTTAACGTTTTTTCTTCGTTGCAGCGCAAGACTTATTCCTTCAAATATTCGCTGTAATCGCGTTTTGATTCGAGTTCTCGCAATCGCTCTTCCGTACGAGCGGCAATTCTTAATGATTCGTCCAGTTCGTCTCGTAGCGAGGACAAGTCAACCAATTTTTGTTCGTCGTGCGTCTTTTGTAATTGTTCGACGGCGGACTGTAACTGGACAACGGTTTCTTTTACTTCTTGCAAGATGGCTTCGCGTTTTGCCAACAACGTCTTACGTTCTTCTCCCAACAACTTCTCTGAGAGCTCATACGATTCATAGGATCGTTCAAGTTGAGCGACTGCGGCCCAGAAAAGCATGTTGACCTGCGAGCGAATTTCGAGAGACCGCACGATCATCTGAGGCTCGGCAGCCAATAAATTGAAATCGTCGCGTGCTTTTTTAAGAAGCGTTAGGTAGTCGTCCGTCCGAGGGTCGCGATCATACCGTAACTTTTTCAGGACGCTGGCCAGCCGTTCCTCTTGAGCCTGCAGAATCTTGGCTTGTTCCGCCTGCGATACTTTGGCGGTAATCTTATCCAGCAGGAAAACGAAGCGCGTTCCAAGCCAACCAACACCACCCAAAACGCCAACAAGTCCCACAAGATTGAGGATGTCAACGCCACCCGTGGCCCACGAAAGCAGCCACGCAGAAGCTCCGCCCACGATAGGCAATACTACCGAAGGAGCGAATAGGAGCTCGCTAATTACTTTTTTTCGAAGCGAACTAAACCACATGCGCGAGCGTTCACCGAAGGATTTGGACGAATAAGTGCGACGGAGTGCGACCTGACGTTTCGCGTCTATTCTAGCGCAAATCCTCTCATCCGACGAGATCCAGCACTCAATCTTCAATCCAAACCCAAGTACAGCTCAATAGCGAGGCTCGGCCGCTTCAAAGGTTACCAAGGTTTCGTCACGGCTTTCGTCCGTCACAACGCGCATGCGTTGGGCTCCAATCCCCAGCGAAAGTAAGTATTCGCGAGCCGCATCTGCACGCTGCCTCGCTAGTTCGCGATTTTTTTCGACGTTTCCGATGCTGTTCGCGGAGCCGCGAATTGTCAGATAGTAGTCCGGCCAGGACTGCAGTTTGGCAGATAGTTCGTCTAAAACAGCGTTGCTTCGCTCGGTCAAACGGGCGGATCCACGTGAAAAGACGAGCTCTCTTACTTTGAGCTTGCCAACAGGCACCAGACTATCCCATTCGTTTTCGGTCAGCTCCTTCAAGACCTTTTGCTCGCTCAGTTTCTCGCTCGACAATCCAGGATGAAAATTCCGCGTTTGAAGCTGCGCCATCGGCGGGTCAAAGAACAATCGATTGGGCTGACCTCCTGTCGGATCTACTTCAATGGCATCGGTCTCCTTCAGGACGGTGGTGATTTGTTCAATCATGTTTTCTAAATGAACCACAGCACCTTCGCGCAAACCAAAGTGAGCGAAGTTCTCTTGCGTGTTTTTCCATGCAATTTTCTTTACTAGCGCATCGGCATCGTCAGGAGATAGCTTCGACTCTGTTGCTTTGGCGTCTGCGATGATCAGCGACTTCATCGACGCTGGCTCGCGGAAACCATGCAACGCCGAAAAATAAGCCTCCAACACTTGCTCAACCACTGGTTGATTCTTCACAAGGAAGTCTCGCGAGACTACTAATGCGTCGACAATAAACCCTGTCTGATTGGAGGAATCGACCAGCACATGCAACTCTTTTTCGGTGCGAAGCATTTCGCTGACAAAGGGCTCCCAGGTGACGAAGACATCGGAGCCAGTTGGAGACGCTGCGCGAAATCGCCGGATCACTTCATCGGACGAGGCGACTGGGGTGAATGGTTGCGGAGCTAGCTTTGGAAGTTCAAAATCACGCAATATAAGTCGAGCAAGCGTCTCACTTGGAGAATTGCCCACAAACACAAACCGCGTGCTCGGGTCATTGGTCGACATGATATTAGGGAACTTTTGCTTGTAGCCCACAATTGCGTCGGCGCCGTGGGATTCGTCAATCAAGCACACGATGGTTGCCGGCAGCGATTGAGTTTCCGCACAAGCCTTGATCAATGCGTCGATGGGAAACGCAGCCATCTGGACTTTACCACTGGCGAGCGATTCTAGCCTCGCCGCATAGTCAGCTTGGTCATCCGACAGCGTTAGTCGAATCTGTCGTTGAGCCAGGATCTGCTGAAATTCTGGGCTTCTTAACACGGCATACCCAGAGAATGCATCCAGTGCCAGCGAAATGTTGTTCTTGTAAACGCTGTTGCCTGTAGATTGGGCAAGGATGTCAGCTGCTTCCTGTGCCTTCTTCTGCTGCTCCGTTGTTTTTCGCATCGGCTCCAGCACCAGCTTCCACAAGCTGACTCCAGCAGCCAGTACGATCAGCCAAATAAACGCGGCAATTATTATTTTTGAAGTCTTCACAGTCGTCCGTAATGCATGGCGTCGTAAATATCTAGTTGCTATCGCAAATGATCTTGCTGTCCCTCAGAGTACACAACAGTATCGAAGTTTTGTTTGGGCTCAAGTAATTCTTTAGCTACTTTTGCCGATTTCAGGTGGATTAAACCCTTGAGAGGAGCTGCTACTCGCTGACTCACTCTGCTCGTGGGGAGCGGTGTTATCTAATGTCAACGCGTCTACGCTCGAGATCAAATGTCAATTTTCGGCCCATGTGGAATGTAGTTTGCCTTTTTACCTACCAAGAGCAATAAAACCGAGCTTACGCTACACGGTTGGACTCGAGCGTGCGTGCTATGGCGTCTCAGCCGCGCACACCGCGCACGTTAATGGTCCGCCGCGAATTGAAATTGGCGTACTGGTTCAAATCTTGGCTCGAGCTACCAACTGCGTGTAATTTTAGCAGTGGAGCGACTGTGCAGGGCAATCTCTAGGATTGCATTCAACGGAAAATGACTTCGTGACGCCTCTGAAAGGGCTATCGGTGAAAATGTGACGACGGAACTAGCAAAAACACCACATGCCATGAGTGCAGACGAGGCACTTTCGTCTTGGGAGAGCGATCAGAAGAAAGGCCTCGAGCTTCAAGAAGTCTTGGTTCGCCGCGAGAAACATGGATTCAACTCGCTGCCTGCTCGAACTGGGCAGAGTGCGTTCGTCACATTTATTTTGCAGTTTCACCAGCCCCTAATCTATATCCTGCTTGCTGCAGTTGGGATTACCGCAGCGCTTGGGGAGTGGATTGACTCTGGGGTGATCTTTGGCGTTGTCCTAGTCAACGCGATGATTGGTTTCTTCCAAGAATATAAAGCGGCCAAAGAGCTAGACGCACTGGCAAATATGACCATCACGGAGGCTCGCGTCCTTCGTGGCGGAGAGGACTTTCGCATACCGTCCAGCGAACTGGTTCCTGGCGATATCGTGTTACTAGAATCGGGCGACAAAGTGCCTGCCGACTTGCGACTGTTGAGTATCAGAGACCTTCAGATCGACGAGTCGACGCTGACAGGAGAGTCCGTGCCTGTTCAGAAGGATATCAAGCCTCTTACGTCCGACACGCCACTCGCAGAACGTCGCAATCTCGCATTCTCTTCCACGTTGGTAACCTACGGCCAAGGCCGCGGGATTGTTGTGGCCACAGGAGTAGCGACCGAAGTCGGAAGGATTAGCGATTTGGTTTCAACCGCGGACATCATCCAGACTCCGCTCACGCGCAAGATCGAAGGCTTCAGTCGGCTGTTGCTCGTGGTCATCCTTGCGTTAGCAGGCGTGACATTCGTCGTCGGAGTCCTGAAAGGTGGATCAGCCATCGACATGTTCATGGCGGCGGTAGCATTATCCGTGGGAGCGATTCCCGAGGGAATGCCAGCCGCTGTCACCATCACGCTTGCCATCGGTGTGAAACGCATGGCGCGTCGGCGAGCTCTGATTCGAAAGTTGCCCGCCGTCGAAACGCTTGGCAGCACAAATATTATATGTTCTGACAAAACTGGTACGCTCACCGTCAATCAGATGACAGTTCGAAAGGTTGTCGCAGCCGAAACGCATTACGATGTAACGGGTAGTGGTTATGACCCTGAAGGCGAAATCACACGTAGCGATGCGGCCGCCGAGAAGTTTGAAAATGCTGCGCTTGCGGCCTGCTTGCAAGCCGGTTTACTCTGCAACGATTCTTCTCTCCGGCGCAAAGATGACCAATGGGAGGTCACGGGAGATCCAACCGAAGGTGCTTTGATTGTCTCCGCGCGAAAATCGGGGCTTGATGCAAACCATCTCAAAGAGGAACTGCCGCGCATCGATTCAGTGCCATTCGAATCGCAACATCAATACATGGCGACTTTGCATGACTTTCCCAGTGGAGCCTCACGACGACTTTTCGCGAAAGGGGCCGTCGAGGTTCTCTTGTCAAAGTGCGACAAGATGCTCGATCACAACGGTGAACGCGTTGCATTGGATCGAAAAGGCATCTTAGAACGACTCGAAGCCCTTGCATCGGAGGGGTTGCGGGTTCTAGCATTTGCAAGTCGTGACGTGAACCACGACACACAGTCAATCCATCACGAAGATGTTGCTGGGCTGACATTCTTGGGGCTTCAGGGCATGATCGATCCGCCGCGGCCTGAGGCAATCGAAGCGGTCCGAGCATGCTTGAAAGCAGGAATTCGCGTCAAGATGATTACCGGAGATCATCCGGTAACAGCGGGAGCAATCGCCGAAAAACTTGGTTTCCAGACAACAGCCGCGGATGGTAGTCAGATTCCAGTAATGACCAGCCAAGAGCTGGAACAAAAGACTGATGAGGAGCTCGTCGAGATTGCGGATCGCGTTTCTGTCTTTGCGCGAGCTACGCCCGAGCAGAAGTTGCGACTTGTAAGAGCGATGCAGGCCAAGGGGAACGTGGTTGCCATGACAGGTGACGGCGTCAACGATGCACCTGCGCTCAAGCAAGCCGATATTGGAGTGGCGATGGGGCTTGCGGGGACAGAGGTTGCCAAAGAGTCAGCGGACATGGTACTGACTGACGACAACTTTGCCACGATCGAAGCCGCCGTCGAAGAAGGTCGAGGCGTCTTTGATAACCTAACAAAATTTATAGTCTGGACGCTTCCCACCAACGCGGGAGAAGGCCTGTTGATTCTCGCTGCGATTATGGTCGGGGCAACGTTGCCATTGCTGCCGGTACAGATCCTCTGGATCAACATGACAACTGCAGTGCTTTTGGGATTGATGTTGGCCTTTGAACCAAAAGAGCCTGACATCATGAGTCGGCCGCCACGCGATCCGTCGGAACCTCTGCTCACCGGAATGTTGATTGGCCGGATGGCAATCGTATCAGCAATCTTGCTGATTGGAGCATTCGGATCATTCAGTTGGTCGCTTAAGCAAGGGTACAGTGATGCTGCCGCCCGCACTGTCGCGGTCAACGTGTTTGTTATGGTCGAATTGTTTTATCTTTTCAACTGTCGATCTTTGACCAAATCCATGTTTCGACTTGGATTGTTTTCCAACCCGCTACTATTGGTTGGCGTTGCGATCATGATCGTCCTGCAAATGGCTTTCACCTATACACCGTTCATGAACTTCCTGTTCCATTCTGCGCCGATCGGTTGGGATGCGTGGTGGAGAATACTACTCACCGCGGCTGTAGCCTATTGCATCGTCGGCTTCGAAAAATGGGTACGACGCCGATTAGCGAAGTCGACTGATGTACCCCTTTTGACAGGATTTTCAACTAAAGCCATCAAGCGCGAGCCTGCAGCCTAACCGATTCAGTAATCGCTTGCGCGAGAGTCGAAGCGCTGTTAGCGACGGTTCTGCTTCTTAATTACGCGGAATATGATCGCAATCACCAAAAGCGTCATCATGCATGGAATAAAACCGCAGCATGCGAAGCCCAGTACAGTGTCTCCTGTACCGTTTGCATTACTCTCTGGATTGTAAATTCGTTCGATATTGGAGTCTTCGTTGCCGAACGTTAAAAACGAATTGTCGGGAGACGTAAGTGACTCAATCGCCTGAGACGCGAATTCATCTGGGATTTGAGCGAGTAACTCGAAGTCTTGGCTAATGTCCTGATTGTCCAACGGTTCTGCAAGTATCTCGCTAACCGCCTTCTCTAGCCCCTCTGCATCATTAACACTTCGATACGAATGTACCTGGGACGCTAATTGGTGCGTTTCCTCCATATCTACGCCAATAACATCGATCGAAATCCCCCGGGCCAAGATCATCGGCAAATAGGTTGCCACTAGGTCTCGATCATTCGCTTCGCCGTCAGTGATGATTAACAAGCGGAAGCTGCCATACTTGTTCAGATTGCGATACTGCAAGAGCTCGTCGGCACCCTCTCGCATCACCTGTCCCAGTGGTGTACCACCGGTTGCTGACACACGGGAAATTGTTTTTACTGCATCTTCGCGATTCAAAAGACCAAGCGGGATCAGCTTCCTGTCAATGTTCTTACCATTGAGTAACCTGACGCCGAACTTTGTGTCTTCGGGCAAGGTATTGATTACTTTGATTAAGGATTTGCGAGCGGCGTCCATACGCGATGTGGAGCCAGAATTGGTTCGCATCTTTTCATTCATCGAACCAGAATCGTCCAAGATTACGACGACAACTTGCTCACCCAGTACGAGGCTCGACAAAGCGATAATTGATATTCCGAACATCAACGCTTTTGCAAGCGAACCATACCATTTCGACATGATGTAAAGCATAGGCTTGGAACTGATCGGAAGGAGAATTGTGAACATGAATGCCGTTCCGAAAATCGTACCGACGCCACATGTTACCAAATCTAAGTTCGCGTTGGCCAGCGAATCGAATCAAGTATTTTGCCGCTGGCGTTTTCTTGAGCTTTCACCAACATTGCACGGATCGCAACTCGGAGTGATAATCAACTGTGCAAAGATTTAAAATATGACCCACGAATAGTTTGAACTTGGCGGTCACCGGTGGTCGTGAGTCCAACAAGTAAGACAGTGATAGGCAAGGAATATGCGGCGACTCTCGGCTGGCGGCGGAATGCAGGCGGTTATTTACACGCTGCGAAAAGCATGGGTAAATAAGAGTCCACTCAAATTTTATCGTGCGATGCGTTCCAAAAACGCGTGTAAGACGTGCGCTTTGGGAATGGGCGGACAACATGGTGGAATGGTCAATGAACGCGGATCGTTTCCTGAAGTCTGCAAGAAATCGATGCAAGCGATGGCGGCCGATATGCAGCCTGGGATCACTGCCGATTTCTGGACGCGGTACCCTATGGAGCAGATGTGTCGCTGGACTCCGTTTCGTTTAGAGCATAGCGGGCGTTTGATTCAGCCGATTATCTACCGTCGCGGTGCGACCGGCTACGAAACGATTACTTGGAAAGAGGCCTTTGAGAAAATTACTCAAAAGCTAAAGTCGCTTTCACCTGAACAGACATTTTGGTATTTCAGCGGCCGCTCGAGCAACGAGGCTGGTTTCCTTCTGCAGCTTTTCTCTCGTCTGTATGGTACGAACAACGTCAATAACTGTAGTTACTTTTGTCATCAAGCTAGCGGAGTCGGGCTCAATAGTACGTTAGGAACCAGCACAGCGACAATTCAACTTGATGATGTTGAAGAATGTGACACGCTCTTTGTAATCGGTGGAAATCCAGCCAGCAATCATCCTCGATTGATGACGACGATGATGCATCTGCGCCGCCGCGGCGGGAAAATTATTGTCATCAATCCGATGAAAGAGCTAGGGTTGGTCCGGTTCAAAGTTCCCAGCGACGTTCGCAGCATGCTGTTCGGAACTGAAATTGCCACGCATTATATCCAACCGCACATCGGTGGTGATCTGGCACTGCTTACAGGAATCGCAAAAGCAGTTGTAGAAGCTAGCATGCACGATTTAAGCTACTTGAACAATTATTGTAACGATGTGGACGCTTATCTTGCGCATCTTAAGAATACTTCGTGGGCGGATATCGAAGCGCGCAGTGGCGTCAGCGAAGCCTCGGTTCGCGAAATTGCCGACGTCTACTCGAAGTCCGAACGCAGCGTCTTTTCATGGACTATGGGAATTACCCATCACGAGCATGGTGTAGAGAATGTGGAAGCCATCGTCAATCTAGCCCTTTTGCGAGGTATGGTAGGCAAAACCGGCGCGGGCATGATGCCGATTCGCGGACATAGCAATGTGCAAGGGATCGGTAGTGTTGGTGTTACACCCAAACTAAAGGATGAGATCTTCAAGAACTTGACCGAGAAGTTTGATCTAAAGCTGCCCACAACACCCGGTCTGGATACTCTTGCTTGCCTAGACGCCGCGGTCGAAGGCAAGCTGAAATTCGGTTTTTGTCTGGGTGGTAACCTTTTTGGTTCGGCACCCGACGCAAAGTATGCACAAAATGCACTTGAGCAGCTTGATATGCTCGTCATGCTGAACACGACGTTGAACACGGGGCATTGCAAGGGGTTGGCCGCCGAGACGATTGTTCTACCGGTTCTTGCTCGCGATGAAGAGCCGGAACCAACAACGCAGGAATCGATGTTCAACTATGTTCGTATTTCAGAAGGCGGCGATCCACGACTGCCGGGACCACGCAGCGAAGTGCAAATTATTGCAGAAATGGGAGAGCGGATTCTGAGTGACAAGTCCGGAGTCGATTGGAAAGAGATGCGAAAAACTCAAACGATTCGCAACTGGATTTCAAAAACGGTCCCAGGCTACAAGCAGATCGACGAGACCGATAGTAAACGAAAAGAGTTTCAGATCGAAGGGCGAACGCTTCACAATCCAGTGTTCGCAACAGCCGATAAACGGGCAAATTTGAAGACCCACCGTTTGCCTGAATTGCATGGCAGCAGTGACCAGTTTCGGCTAATGACGGTTCGCAGCGAAGGCCAGTTCAATACAGTGGTATACGGAGAATATGACCTTTATCGACATCAAGATCGCCGCGATGTCGTACTAATTCACCCGGACGATTTGGAACGTTTAAATATCGATCCAGAATCACCGGTGCAGATTCAAAGCGACGCCGGTGTTATGTCGGGTATTATCGCACGCGCCTACGAAGAAATTCGGCCAGGCAACGTTGCGATGTACTACCCTGAAGCAAACGTTCTTGTACCACGCAGCATTGACGCCCGTTCGAAAACGCCAGCGTTCAAATGCATTCCAGTCAAAATCGAAGCGATGCAAACCGCTTCGGCCTGATAATAGCTTTGGCTTGAGCGACACTTACTCCACTTCGATAACCGCTGCCTCTGGCTCACCCTCTGCCTCTGGCTCAGGTTCAGCACTTTCGGTTTGCTTGGCCTTCAGCGATTGGTAAGTCTCGAGATTCTTGCCAATTATCTGCTTCATGTTGCCCGTCGCCTCGTCGTAGGCCGATTGTTGTGTTGCAATTGCCGCCTCGAGATCGCCCATGTCATATTGCAAAGCAGCTAGAGTGTCTTTGACATCGGGGTACTTCTTCGCGGGGTCTTCGGTGATCGCTTGCTCAAGAGCGTCGGCAGCTACTTTGAAAACACTCTTCGGTAGCTCTTGCTGCTGCCCAATTTGGTGCAGTTGCCATGCTTTCTCGTTAAGCGAAGCGATGGTCAGCTTGGTTGGATCAAACAGTTTTTTTGCCGTTGCAACTGCTTCTTCTGTTCGGTTCGACACTAAGAGAATATCAAGCTTGATAGCGTTAATGTCGCTTTCAATTGGGGCATCTTTGTTTGCTTCTGCGAAATCGTCGATCTGTCGCAAAGCAGAATCGAACTCAGATTTTTCCATTGACGCAGAAACAGATTCGATAAGCGTGTTGAATCTTTCCTGTGTTGCCGCCAGTTTCTGGTATGCCTGCAGGTCCCATGTGTCGTTCAGGACAGCGTCAATCACGTTGTCCATGGTCATTGGATGTCCAATCCATTCAATCAGTCCCGTTTTACCCACGATAAACGCGTTGGGAATTCCATTTTGGCCAGCCGCCTGCATGTAGTCTGCGTAGGTTGATTGATCTGGATCGACCGTTAAAGAGTAAGCACTTGTTAGCTCTTTGTAGGTTTGGCCATCACTTTGAGGGACTTCTCTTTCGAGGAAATTCTGGACCGTTGGTAAGTCTTCACTGCTGATTGAGATCAATTGCAAACTGCCGTCGGAATATTTCTGTTGCAACTCGGCTAGGTGGGGCATGCTAGCGATACAGGGGCCGCACCAAGTTGCCCAAAATTCGACGACATATACCTTCCCCTTTTCAAAGCTCGTTACTTCGTCGTAATTGCCCTTGCTCAGCCAGTGTACGATGTCCAGATCTGGGGCCTTCGACCCAACTCGCAGTGTGATCGATTGAGGAACGGTCGTCGAAGGTGGAGGACTGGAGGGATTTACGTCAACTGCGGGCGGATCGGCCGAGGTCAATGCATCACTATCTGCTTGGGGGCTGCAACCGCCTACGACTGCGATGCTTAGCAATCCCATCGCCGCAAGTTTCAGTTTGGATTTCGTTCGCATAGTCAGTTCCTAGTGCAGTGAGATGGTGGGAAGCGGCAAATTCGGTCCGCAGAGTTCTATAGTACGGGTAAAAGACTTTGAAGTCATGATGGCGTAGTTCGTCGCAATTGACATTCCGTTTTGTATTCCAGAGCACCGAATGCCAATTGTTATGTCCAAAAAGTGCCCTAACGGTGCGGTAGATGGACTACGTTATTCTCGCAGCGAGGGTTTATAAAGCTTTCGTCCAATCACCGGATGAAAGGCCGTCCAATCAGAATCTGAGTTTCGGTCAGCTCGAATCGTCTCCATGGCCGCATTCATTTTGGCGTCCAAATCATCAATATGCGAAAGAGCAATCGCTTCGAGAGTCATCGGGACTTTGGGCGACCCATGCTCAAGCAATCCGTGATGACTTACGATCATGTGTTTGAGTCTTAAGATTGTCTCTTCATCGATTTTCGTACTCGATTTCGATTCGGCCAGTTCGACTATCTCATCCAGCATCGTCACGCCTTGGACAAGGTGTCCTAAGAGCTGTCCCGACGTTGTGTAGTTCAACTCAGTGCCAAACGCGAGTTCTTGAATCTTACCAATGTCATGCAAAAGTATTCCGACGAGCAACAGGTCGCGGTGCAGGGCAGGGTAACGGAGCGACACTGCATCACCAAGCTTCATTAGGTCGAGCATGTGATAGACCAAGCCGCCTGGGAATGCGTGATGTGTTTTGATTCCAGCCGGTGCAATCTTCAAAAGATTTGCAATCGCCGGAGTTTCACAAACCGTCTCGACGATCAGCTTTAATCCAGAGTCTTGAATTGTGCCAAGGATGGCGACCAACTCGTTCCACTGCGATTCGATCTTGGCTGGATCGTTGGTTTCGAAGTCGGCAAGTTCAACTTGGCTGGCATCGGTATAGTTGAAATCATTCACGATGATCTGTAGCAGACCATTGTGTAGCTGTGCTGCACCATTGACGTGCAAAAAGTCTCCCTTTTGAAATGAATCGTACAACCGCTGGTCGCTGTTCCAACGAATACCAGAGATAACTCCAGTCTTGTCGCCCAGCTGCAGCAACAGGTACATGTTGCCTTGGCGATTAGCGCGATGCTGTTTGTCCAAGACGCGAAAGACTTGTCTAACCTGCGTTTGCGGTTGGATATCGGAGACGTAGGTGCGTTGCATTATGGGAGTCAAAGGATTAACAACATATTGGAGGTGCGAGGTTACAAGTAAGTGAGAGGATATTAAAAAAAGTCGCTCAGCCGAACTTACGATCCATCGCAGTTGCGATCCTTCGGCAATAGATCATCATTGATTCAAATTGAGCGAAATCCAGGCTTTGATAGCCATCGCTGCTTGCATTCGCGGGGTCTGGATGCATTTCAACCATCAACCCGTCGGCACCAGCAGCAACGGCAGCGGCGGCCATGTCGGATACCAAATAGGTGTGTCCTGTACCATGGCTTGGATCGATGATGATCGGTAAGTGCGTTTTGCGATGCAAGTAGGGAACACTTGCCAGTGGCAATGTGAATCGTGTATGGGTCTCAAATGTCCGGATGCCGCGTTCACACAGCATAACATTCGGATTGCCCTCATTTAAAATGTATTCGGCAGCCAACAGCCATTCATCCATGGAAGCGCTTGGTCCGCGTTTGAGCAGTACAGCGCGATCCGATCGCCCCACGGCTTCCAGCAACCGGTAGTTTTGCATGTTGCGTGCGCCGATTTGTAGGACGTCGGCGTACGTCGCTACCAACGGCACATCTTCTGGGCTCATTACTTCAGTGAAAATCGCGAGGTTAGTTTCTTGACGAGCAATGTCCAAGAGTTTAAGCCCGTCTTCCTTCATGCCCTGAAAGCTATAAGGGCTGGTGCGAGGCTTAAATGCACCACCACGCAAACCAGTTCCTCCGGAGGCTTTGACAGCTCGTGCGCAAGCAACAATTTGTTCCTCGCTTTCCACCGAGCAAGGGCCCGCGATCATTCCTACCACACCGTTTCCACAAACAAAATCTCGGACCTTGATCTGAGTCGAGGTCGGTTTGAGTTCGCGGGACGCCATTTTGTAAGGCGCAAGAATTGGAAGGACTTCAGCAACTCCCGCGCGATTCTCGAACGATTCGACTTTAATCTTTCTTTCGTCGCCAACCGCAGCGATTACAGTGCGTTCGGTGCCGCGGATCACCTGGGCTTTCAATCCCAGTTCTTGAATGCGGTCTGAAATCGCTTTGATATTGTCATCGGTGGCAGTCTGATCCATGACGACGATCATGAATATAGTCCTTCTACGTAGTAATTTTAAAAATTGATTGACAAGTCGGTTTGCAGGTACCAAAACCAGCCTCGACCCTGCGCGGCTGATTTTAGCTTCTTTTTGTC
The DNA here is from genome assembly GCF_056494165.1 of Njordella aestuarii. Taxonomy (NCBI): domain Bacteria; kingdom Pseudomonadati; phylum Planctomycetota; class Planctomycetia; order Pirellulales; family Pirellulaceae; genus Njordella; species Njordella aestuarii. Next base: position 5,881,436 of record NZ_CM151397.1, on the reverse strand, counting down.
AATCCGCCGAGTATCGGTTGAGGCGATGCGCTATTTAAATAGATAACCGAGTACAAAACCCAGGAGGAGCGTTGGTGGAACCGCGATCGCAATCGTCAATAAAATGACTAGCCCGGTCGTCGAGCCTGTCTGCTTTCGATTATCGGACAAGTCGCTGATTGTTCCAAGACCGGGGGCCTGCGTTAGATTCAATTTAGAAGCCCGCTTCGGTTCTCCACTAGCCCTCGGATTGCGATTAGAAGACGCTTGCGTCATTTCCTGACGACTCGTGTCGAGCGACGCTCCGCTCGTTTCACTTCCAAATTCGGGCAGGTCCAGTTCCAGATCGACCGCTGGCGGCGGCGGTGCCATCCAAGGACCAGGCGTCCATTGTTCTGAGGGAACTGACGAAGGCTCTACGGCCCAAGCTTCCAATCGGGCCGCGACTTCTGCGCATGTTTGTGTTCTGCGAACTGGATCCTTTTCCATCATATCGGCGATGATGTCGATAAACTCTTCGCTAAGCGTCGGAGCAAACTTCCGAGGATGCCAAGGCGTTTCCGTTAAATGACGCTTTAATTTGGACTGAGTGTCGCCGCCGGGGAACGGAACCTTGCCGCATATTGCATAGTAAAGAGTGCAGCCCAACGAATAGACGTCGCTGGCCGCGGTGACTTCCAGCGGCGACCGAATTTGCTCAGGCGAAAGATAATCCGCTGTCCCAACTACCTTACCAGCTCTTGGGTCAGAGGTGAGATCGGCTGCGAAGCCTGCCAAGCCAACATCGCTCACTTTCGCTATACCATCGGGCGTTACGAGGATATTTCCAGGCTTAACATCACGATGGATCAATCCCTGCTCGTGAGCATACTGAAGCCCCAGTGCGGCCTGCATGATGATCGACGCGGCTTGGTTAGGAGACATGGGCCCATTCTTCTTGATCAGCCGGCGCAAATCCATCCCTGGCACATATTCAGTAACCAGATAATGCACATTCCCATCTTGCCCGGCGTCGTACGCTCGCACCAGATGGGGATAATCCAAACGCGCTTGCATACGAATTTCTCGCATGAAACCTTGCAGCGATTCATTGGTTGTCTTGCTGGTCGGCAGCACTTTGACCGCACATTCGCGATCCATGTAGTGATGATTCGCCTTGAAGACTTGCCCCATACCGCCCTGGCCAATCCAGTCGGTGATGATGTAGGGGCCAAGGTTCAGCTTGGATCGCCCGGTAAGCAACTGGTCGGCCTGATACGCCGTGACCCAGCCTTGCTCGACCATCAACTCGGCTACATATCGCGCCTCATTCTGCGTCGGCGGCACTACCGCCGCAGCAGGTTGCTTTTCGGCCATACCAACACTGGTCGCCTGTTCCAATCGCTGGTCGTCTAAACTTTGGCGATGTTTGGCTAACCGGACCACATAATTCCACTGGTTCGCATTGACCAAGCCGCTATTGATCGCAGCGGTCTGGAGAACAGTCAGTGTTGCAGCGGGATCAGCCATAAATGGAAACGAATTGTCAGCGTAGTTATTGTGGTTGTGCCCGGCAGCCCGCAGAATGCTGTTTAGCGTTTTTCGAAGAAACTTTCAATCGAACAAAGATTCGGCAAATTCGTATGGAATGATTGCGATAATGCGGGAATTCGCGGTTGTCAGCGAGCCGGTTCGATGCCATTGTACGCGAGTAAAGCCATGTAAAGTTACAGTTTAGGCATTTCACACGAACTTGCCCTTGCTCCTTGTTAAATGTTAAGGCATAAGTCTATCATTTAACCCTTATCCTGATTTCCAAACCTCTCTTTTCACAACTGACGCATGCTCGGACGAACGATTGCAATCGGCGATATCCACGGTTGCGACAAAGCTCTTGCTAGTATTTTGGATGCTATTTCGCCAAATCCCGACGATACGATCGTCGCTCTGGGAGACTACGTCGATCGTGGCCCAGCCAGCAAAGAAGTGATCGATCGTCTGATTGAATTGCAAAGTGCTTGCAAAGTGGTTTGCCTCTTAGGAAACCACGAAGTAATGATGAAAAACGTGCTTTTCGAGGAAGCGGAGCCCTACGAATGGTTGCGTCACGGCGGTGTCGATACGCTGGATTCATACAAGTTTGTCGGCGATCTGAGCGTTGTCGACCAGCGTCATCGCGATTTTTTGCTCGGCCTCGAGGACTACTATGCCAATGACACGCACCTATTTTTTCATGCCAACTACGACGCTGATTTAGAGCCGCATGAGCAGCCGGACGACCTGCTTCGCTGGGTCAAACTAACAGAGTTTTTGCCAGAACCGCACATGAGTGGACGTCGGGCCATCGTCGGTCACACACATAATCGCCAAGGTGAAATAGTTGCGATGCCGCATTTAGTGTGCATCGACACTTATTGCTACGGCGGAGGCGTCTTGACCGCGTTGGATACCACCAACGATGTCGTTTGGCAAGCAAATCGGGAAGGCACTTTGAAGTCGATGGAGCCAGTGCCGCTTTAGCATAGAGGGTTAGCTCGCTAATGGTAGAGCGTAGCATTCCAGTATTCACGCGTGCACAAGTGCGGCTGTCCTTGAGTCGACTTGGCAAACTTTTCTAAAAATATTGCAATTCTGCCCGCAAGCTTTGCCAGTTTTGCTCAATCTTTGCGATCGTTGCGGTCGATGTAATCGGTAAGGCTAGATAGCCAATCAACGAAGTACCAATTACAGGTCGAGGCGAATCAAATGGTTTGCAAATGGATTCCAAGTCCTACGTCGCGAAAAACGCTGGCAATTGCAATTGCACTTGGCATCTTCACGCACACTCCCGTAGCCCTTTCGCAAACCGTCGATATCGAAGCGGCTGATGAAACGGCGACCGTTGAAGTTGCCGTTAATCACTCTCCTGTTCGTCGCGCTATCAATCCTGCAAATCGAAATTGGTCGGTCAAACCGACCGGCAAACAAACCTTGCAGTTTTCTGCAGAGGTCTATGAAGATCAGGACGACTCCGCGTCAGTGCAAGCAGCAAGTGGCTATCAGGTAGATCCGCATCCTTTGCCGGTTCCCGATGCTCATGCCGATGATTTTGGGATACCCGAGGTGCCGACGTATGAGTCGATGCCGCTCGCTCAAGGCCCTGAAGTGACGACGACAAACCTTGGCTATGGTGAAGATTTCAACCAGGGGATTTTTGACGCCGTCTATGACGGTGGTATTAGTGGCAGCAACTGCGATGATTTAGTTTATGGGAATTCGATATGCAACCAGTTTGGCTGCGGCCCGCGGCCATGTCTGTCCATTATCAATCCTCTGGTTGACGCTCCAGGATTCGTCAATAGCTTGTTATGCCGCATGCAGTTTCGCGTGGCGTCAGCTACCTTTTGGAAAACGGAATCAACGGTGCCAGTCCTTGCAACTTCCGATACGGATGCATCGCTGGGCCCTAACGACGTTGCGCTCCTGGGAGGAAACAGTACGGTCGATCTGTTTGGAGGCGGTGGTTTACTTAACGATGCTAAGCAGGGCGTCCGCGCTGATATCACGTTGTGGCTAGATCCCATTCAACAACGTGGTGCATGGGTTCGCTTGTACAATTCAGGCTCGCACACGATCAACTTCAATGGGGATTCTTCGACCAATGCGATTCTGGCTCGGCCGTTCAATGACATTACGAGTGGCACGTTGACGCCAGCTACGAACTTACTCTCATTTCCTGGCGAAAGAGATGGCGAGCTCGATATTTCGCTGCAATCAAAAGTTCAAGGCGGGGATCTGTTGTTTAGGCACCGACTCGCCGAAGACGAACTAGTACGAAGTGATTTTCTGTGGGGATATCAAAAGGTTCGCTTTGCCGAGTCGTTAACATTTGATTCATCGTCTTTGGCACTTCCAACTTCGACCACGCTGACTCCTGGAACGAGCTTGGAATTGCAAGACCGATTCTCGACCGCGAATCAGTTTAACGGTGGGCAAATCGGCTACCTGCGTAGCGCCCACGACGGTTGTTGGTACTTCGATGGCATGGCCAAGATCGGTTTTGGTACGATGAACCGAACGACGAACATCTCCGGCTTCTCACGAGCGACAGTCCCGGGCGTTGGAACCAACGAAACAGATCAAGGCTTGCTGGCACGGCGAACGAATGCAGGCGTCTATGAAGAATCGACATTCGTTCTTGTTCCGGAGTTGGCATTCAATGCCGGGTACCTACTGACCCAGAACTTGCACTTTACCGTGGGCTATACTTACCTAAGATTACCGAAAGTCACTCGTGTGGGCGATGCGCTCGACAGTGACCTGGCCGCTAATCTTTCCAATCCGCTGGTTGGATCGCTCAATCCGGCCTTTAATTTCAGTGAAACTCACGTTAACGCACATTCGTTTGACTTGGGCCTGCAGTACCGATACTAACCGAAACGTCCGAACCATTGTCTGAGCCTGAGCAAACGAAACCAAGCGAGAATTCTGGCGAACGATTTGCCACGGCACCGATTTCACAGATGATCGGCTTCGACGTTCAACCTGGCCAGCCAGGTGAAGCGATCGTTAATCTGCCCGTCAGTGACCGTCTGCATAATCCGATGGGGCGTGTGCACGGTGGCGTTCTGGCGGCTCTGGCCGACGCTGCGATGGGAATTGCTTTTGGCCGCACACTCGATGACAACCAAGATTTTGCGACACTCGATTTGCACATTCACTTCATCCGGGCCGTCCGCGGTTCAACACTGACAGCCGCGGCAAAGGTTCGTCAAAGAGGACTGAAGATTGGCTTTGTCGAATGCGAAATCGTAGACAACCGCAAGCGGCTAATTGCAACTGCGACTTGCTGTTGCACGGTACTTGATCCAGATCTCTCTTAGAGCCTCTGCCGAAATTAGTTTTGGGCTTTTTCTAATTCTAAAATCGGAAACTCAGTTGATTGGCCAATCGCCAACGCTTGAACCGACGCTCGTCGCTTTACTGGTACGCAGTTCGAAGGAATCAGATAATGGCAAGAGAATGAAGGCAGAAGAATGATGCGCAATCCATTCTTCTGCCTTCATTCTTCTGCCAATTGAATTCGAGTGAGGGTGAGCGATGCCATCAAAGATCTTCGATGGTTCGACCCGCGATACGCCCTCTGTCGCCATAAGCTTCTAACTCTAGGAACTGATAACGCAGAGACGCAGAGGACGCAGAAAAAACAGTTCTGCAGATACTCTGCGCACTCAGCGCCTCTGCGTTTTAAATCTTAAGTCGGACACTCAGTTGATTGGCCAATCGCCAACGCTTGAACAGACGCGCGTCCGTTTACTGGCACCCTGTTCGAAGGAATCAGATAATGGCAAGAGAATGAAGGCAAAAGAATGATGCGCAATCCATTCTTCTGCCTTCATTCTTCTGCCAACTGAATTCGCGTGAGGGTGAGCGATGCCATCAGTGAATCGAGCAAGTGCAGAATTGTCATGCAAAGTTCTTCACCCAGATCTCTCCTAGTCATTATCGGGTTGTTTCTCTTTTGAAGCCGCGGATGATGCAAGTTCTCGAATTTGCAGATCTACAAATGCAACGTCAGCCATATAGCCACCCGTTTTCTGTTCTAATGCTAGTTGCAAATGTTTAGCGGCTTCGTCAGAACGGCCGCTAGCTTCATGGAACAAGCCCACATAGAGATGCGCGTAAAACTTGGCCGTCGCCGACCCATGGGATGGTACCGAAGGTTGGTTCACGGACTTGAGTACTTCCTCTGCCGTCATTTCGGCTCGGAACATCTTAAGAATCGGCATCATCGGCCAACGCGAATCACCTCGCGAATCGATCAGCTTTTCACGGGCTTTGTCGATGCCTTCGATCTTAGCAAGGCATAGAAAATGCCAGACAGAGTTTTCAACGTCGTCAGGATTCACCGTGTGATGGACTTCGAACTGGTCAACTCCGTCTGTATATTTCTTTGCGTAGTAGAGCGATATTCCGCGCTGCCAAAGCTCCGGCTTCATGCTGGGAGTCAACTCGATACACTTATCGAAATCATCAATCGATGCTTCGATATTGCCTGCAGCAAAATTGGCCATTCCACGTTGCAGGTAAGCACGAGCGAAATTTGGATTCTCTTTCACGAGCCTTTCTGCAGCAGCCAGTTCACTTAAGACCCTGTCTTGGCGTTTGGCCGCAATGTCATCACCATGAGTGGGCTGCAGAACGATTAAGCTGATCCACAGTTCCGCAATTAGATAGATGAACAAACGACGGAGACGATGCTTTTGCATGCTTGAAGCCACTTGTTTGTAAAGTGCGAAGGATAGCTCACGAGTTATAAAAATAGTGGCAAGATCATTGTTGCAAGAAGAGCAATTACGATAATCGTCCAAAGTTCTTTCTTGCCGAATCGAGCACCAGACCGCTCTGACTCTTTCGGAAACTCTTTGTGAATGAATTCATCATAGTCGAACTCGTCTTCAACGTATTCGTCGTTGTCAAGCGACCAGCCTGTTTCATCATCCGAGCCACAATGAGGGCAAGCACTCGCATTCTCCCTTACCGGCTTGCCGCAATGCGGGCAATCAAAAGTCAAAATTGGTTTGCGATTTCGCTTCATTTATAGCAGCGGGTAGTCGGACGGTTGGTAAGTACGAATTGAAACAGGTCGATCGCATCGTCGACAGATGCAGATTACAATGATCGATTATCCAAGTCTACCATTTAAGGCTGGATAACAAATTGCCCCGTCAGTTTCTGCAAAAGGTCCTCCCCATGCTACGCTTTTTAGTTTTCGCCTCATTGTGTGCATTTGTTGCCTCTCCGACTCTTTCTCAAGAAGATGAAAAGAGCACTGAAACGATTCGTGTCTTGCTAGTTACTGGCGGATGCTGTCACGACTACGAATTTCAAACAAAGGCCATGCAGTTGGCTGCGAAAGACGCCGGGCTTGCCGTCGATTGGGTCGTTGTTAATCGCGGGGGAACTGGAACGAGAGCTAAAATCGAACTTTACAACGATCCCAAATGGGCAGAAGGCTATGACGTTGTAATTCATAACGAATGTTTTGCTGACACCAATGACCCGGAATACATTCGCAAGATTACTTCCGCCCATCATAGTGGAACCAATGCCGTCGTCATCCACTGCGCAATGCACACTTATCGTTCGGCAGAAATTGACGACTGGCGAGAATTTTTGGGAGTGACCTCCAAGCGGCACGAGCATCAAAGCAACTATTCAGTTCGCGTTGCAACTCCAGCGGATCCGATTGTTGCCGCTATTCCCGAAGATTACAAAAGCGCCAAGGACGAACTGTATGTCATCGACAAAGTTTGGCCGAACACAAAACCGCTTGCGTTTTCAAAAAGTGAAGTCGACGGAAAAGAGTATCCCGTTTTTTGGACGAATACTTACGGCGAAGCGCGAGTGTTCGGAACAACCTACGGACACTCGACTGAAACCTTTGAAGACCAAGTATTCTTGAAAACGCTAGTCGCTGGCTTGAAATGGGCCGCGATGGGCAAATAATTTAGCCGACCACAAGGTCGCTATTCGACGATTTGAATACCTTCTCTGGCGGCGGTCAATTGATCGACGCCATCGTAACCAATCCGACTGTTTCGGACGTTGATGTACGACAGGTTTGGAAGTTCTTTGAGCCTAGTTGCGGCATCATCGTCCAGTTGGGTACCTCCGATATTGAGGTGTTCCAGCTTTTGGAATGTCATCAGTGTATCAACGGATTTATTGGTAATTCGAGTTGCTTCCAAGTTCAGCTTTTCCAAGTTGGTCAGATCACTCAGCGAGCTTAAACCCTCGTCGTTCAGTTTCGTTTCCCAAAGCTCCAGTGTCTTTAGTTTTGTTAGCTTGTTGAGCTTGGCAATCCCTTCGTTGGAAATCAGCTTGCATTCATTGAGGATCAAATAATCCACGTTCGGTAAATTGCTGATTACCTCAAGGCCCGCGTCGTCGGTGGACGTCTCTCTCAACTCCAGTCTTGTGATCTTTTCCATCCCAGCCAGATTCTTTAAGCCTTCACCGGTCACGTCGCATAATCGCATTGCGAGTCGAGTCAGGTTCTTGAGATTCTTGATGTTAGGCATTCCCGCGTCACTAATGCGCGTTGAATCGATCTGAAGTGACTGCAGAGATTCAATTTTGCAAACTTCAGCTAGGGCTTCATCGTTGATGCCAGTGATGTTCAGATTGAGTGACTTAAGTTTTGTTAGGCCAGCTAGTTCTTTGAGCCCCTCGGCGGACACCTTGGCTCGTTCAAGTTGCAGGTCCGCTAATGAGCTGAGTTTGCCGATGGGAACCAGGCCTTTATCTGTGATGACGCAACGCTTGAGATCTAGCGCTCGCAGTTTTTGTAAGTCGGTAAGCTTGGCAAGTCCATCGTCTGACACGGCGGTTTGCGTCAGCACGAGCACCTCTAGATCGGGCAGCTTGGCAATTTGTTCGAGCGTCGCGTCGGTTATCGCAGAATTGCCTAGATCCAAACGGCGTAGCGACTTTAAATTCGCAAGCGCTGACATGCCTTCATCGGAAACGCCTGGTCCCGATAGGCTAAGAATCTTGACGCTATGCAAACCCGCTAATTCAGAGATGAATTCGCCTGATGGCTCGGTGCGTGCAACCGAGACTTCCGTGACGTTTCCCGCGTCATCTTTCACGAGAGCAAAGCCCGCAACTGCTAGTTTTTCGACTGCGGCTAAATCGTCTGCTTCTGGTTTCGCTGGTGCTTTTGGAGCCGTAGGAGCTTGTGGAGCTGAAGATTCCTTCGTCGCGGTTGAAGTCGTTGGCGCAGTGGCCGTTTCCGGAGTCGCTGGCTTGCAACCGGTCGAAAATGCACAGAGCGAGATAACGGCAAGGGCATTTGGGGCACGCAAAGCGGACAAGAAAACCTTACGGTTGGCGGGCATGGATCAATAGCTCCGTAATCAGCGAATAATGGTGAGGAATCGACAGGGGGGCAAAATTATAAGGGATTTTGCATCAATTTCGCAGCCCGCAAATCGTTAAACTCACAAACGTTGCAATAGTTTTTGGCGAAATTGCTCGCCCATTTGGTACTAGTCGGACCTGCGGCACAGGGCGATCGCTTTCCGCAGCCATTTCATGGGGCGAAGCCGTCCAACCGATAACCAGGATTCAAAATCAAGTAAGGAATTCAAACAAAGCATTTATGTTCAAACAGATACTTGTTTGCACTACCTTCTCGTACGTATACTAAACAGGCATTGATGCCAGGCAGCGGGTGTCTAAATTCCGCTGGGCTGTTGCGAGAACCGGGACTTTTGAAGGCGCAAATTGCCGGTGTGTTCTGTTTGGTTTTTCGTTCGCTCTACTATGTTATCACTTTAGAAAAGGTTAATTCGGTTATGTCAAAACGTAACTCCCGCCGTCAGTTCCTCGGGCAATCGGCTGCAATCAGCGCCGGTGTCTATCTGGGCACAAGCCTTCGTCCGCGTCGCGCTCATGCTTCGGTTCTTGAAGCTCCTGCGGCTGGCTGCATCGGTATCGGCGGCAAAGGTAGCAGCGATACTAGCCACATCGGTGAACATGGTGTTACCATTGCAGGTCTTTGCGATGTCGATGCACGTTCTCTCGAAAAGAAAGCACGCGAATTCCCAGACGCTGCACAGTTCCAAGACTTTCGCGAGATGCTGGACAAGCTTGGTGACAAGATCGATATGGTCACCGTCAGCACTCCTGACCATACTCATGCGCTAGCAGCGATGATGGCGATGAACATGAAGAAGCATGTCTATTGCCAAAAGCCACTGACTTGGTCGATCGCGGAAGCACGTATGCTGCGCGAGACTGCGGAGAAGATGGGTGTTGTTACTCAGATGGGTAACCAAGGCACGAGCGAAAATGGATTGCGTGAAGCTGTCGAAGTGATTCGCTCGGGCGCAATCGGTGAAGTTAAGGAAGTTCACGTGTGGACCAACCGTCCAATTTGGCCGCAAGGTCAAGGTCGTCCCGCAGGTAGCGACCCAGTGCCAGAAGCGCTCAACTGGGATGCGTGGATCGGACCTGCTCCGATGCGTCCTTACAAGGAAGCCGCGTATCACGATTTCAACTGGCGTGGTTGGTTGGATTTCGGTACCGGCGCACTGGGCGATATGGCTTGCCATACCACCAACATGCCTGTAATGGCTTTGAAACTGTGGGATCCAATCGCAGTTACCGCCGTTGCAAACTCTGGTATCGTTGAAAACGAACAGTATCCTTCGAACTCTGTATTGAAGTTTGAATTCCCAGAGCGTGAAGGCATGGCCGCAACCAATTTCTTCTGGTACGACGGTGGAAATCTACCGCCCGAGGAAATTATCAAGCAGTTGCCTGCGAGCTTCCAAGATCGAGTTGCAAAACAACGCGACAATTCCGGGGGCAAGACTAGCGGTGCGGTGGTCGTTGGCTCCAACGGTCTGATCTTCTCGCCAGACGATTACGGTGCGCGATACGACTTGATTCGCGAAGGCAAGCCTGTTCGCGACTTTGAAAAACCAGCACAATCACTTCCACGAATTCCTTTTGAAGGTGGAAACGATCAGCGTCAGAAATGGGAGTTTGTCAAGACAATTACTGGCGAATACGAGCCAGGAACCATGTCGAACTTCGGCTACGCTGGCCGCCTAACGGAAACCATGTTGGTCGGTATTTTCGCTCTGCGTGGTGGTGTTGGCGAGCGCATCGAATGGGATGCAGCCAAGATGCAAAGCCCGAGCCATCCTGAAATGAACAAGTTCATCGCTCGCGAATACCGTGAAGGCTGGAAGTTGGAAGGTGCCAAAGTTGGCGCTTCATAACCCGACTCATTAGTCGATAGAATCAACGCTCGCAAAGGGCAAGTCACTAAGGCTTGCCCTTTGTCTTTTGAGGCGCCATTTTCTTTAGTGAGACATGGCGTAGACGACAATGTTGATCGCCAGCGCATAAGATTTTACCGAGAAGCGTTCAAAAAATTCTTGATCCTCGCCTTCTCGTTCCCATCCGTCTGCTATGTCCGTGTTGTGAGTCGCAACGGCAAGCAAGCGGTCGTTCGTGTCGAACAGTCCGCGAAAATGAACTTGGGACACTTCTTCATAGCCACCATGTGGGTATCGGTGAAAATTGGGTGATTCGAACGTATCGCCGCCGCTGCGATAAAACTGTCGAGCGGGAACTTGAGGGCAATCTTTCAGCGGATACACGGTCGACATGATGGGATGATCGGCTGGAATGTCTTTCCACTTCCAGTCATTTGTTGTAGCGGTTGTGTTGTCGACCATATTCTCCCATTCCGCGATTCCCCAGAAATCATCGATCCACAGAAAGCCTCCGCGATCTAGGTACTCGTGTAAAGCAACTTGTTCTGCTTTTGATAATCGCTGCCACCCCGGGTCGCTCATGAATATCAACGGGTAGCTAAACAGTTTCGGATCGGTCAGGCGCATTACTAAAGTGCCTTGATTAGCATTTATCGTCGTCAATTGATTCAGCCGAAAGGTAAGGTTCTGTCCTCCCAGCGGGTGGTCCGTCGCCCATCGCGGACATAAGCGACCGTCGACGTAGTAATACGCTTCGCCTTCGCCACCTACGCTGTCATATTGAATGCGGACGAACGTAAAATTGTCCGAATCGAACGAATCCCATTCGATGTCGGTGCTTTGTCCAAAAACAGCAGAAGTCAAAGCTCCGAAGAGGCCCAGCGCTAGCGATCGGATTAATATTGCGGTCGCAAAGGGGCGGGCTTTCATCGATACGAAAACTGGTAGTGTCAAGGATGGGATTTACACACGGCGGCGTTGCAGCGTGGCCTTCCAGCATGTCTGGGGTAGGGGATTGGAACGCTTTGCAATACAATCTGCAGCCTGTACTGTAACGTATAAATGCGTCCAACCCAAAGCAATTGTGGACGAGCGGCAGCCGCAAGTACTGGACGCTCCATCACAATTTTTAGTTGCAAAAATCTTCGATATGAACAAAGCTCCCAAAACCGCCATCAGTCCGACACGCCAAGAAAATTATCCCGAGTGGTTTCAACAAGTCATCAAAGGAGCTGATTTAGCGGAAAATTCACCCGTCCGCGGCTGCATGGTGATTAAACCCTGGGGCTACGCGATTTGGGAAAACATGCAGAAAGTATTGGACGCCGAGTTCAAAGCGACGGGCCACCAAAACGCTTATTTCCCGCTATTCATTCCCAAGAGCTTTCTAGAAAAAGAGGCTCAGCATGTCGAAGGCTTTGCGAAAGAGTGCGCGGTGGTTACACATCACCGTCTGGAGGACGACGGCAAAGGGGGCTTGCGTCCCGCGGGTGAACTGGAAGAACCACTGGTAGTACGCCCAACCAGCGAAACCATTATCGGGGCCATGTACGCCAAGTGGGTGCAGTCGTACCGCGACTTACCGATTCTGATCAATCAATGGGCAAACGTCGTGCGATGGGAAATGCGGACGCGATTGTTTTTGCGGACTGCCGAATTTCTTTGGCAGGAAGGCCATACTGTACACGCTACTGCCGACGAGGCGATGGCTGAAACACGATTGATGTTGGACGTCTACGCTGACTTTGCAGAAAATGTAATGGCCGTTCCCGTAATCAAAGGGGAAAAGACGCCTGGGGAGAGATTTCCCGGCGCTGATATGACGCTATCCATCGAAGCGATGATGCAAGACTACAAAGCTTTGCAGGCTGGTACGAGCCACTTTCTAGGGCAGAACTTTTCAAAAGCACAGGAGATCAAATTTCAGGATCAAAACGGCGACATTGTTCATGCATGGACAACAAGCTGGGGGGTCTCGACCAGGCTGATTGGGGCACTGATCATGACGCACTCGGACGATGACGGGTTGGTCTTGCCGCCACGACTCGCTCCAGCGCACGTCGTGATTATGCCAATTTACCGGGATGATGAAACTCGCACTCAGGTGCTTGCCGCCTGCGATGTTTTGAAAAAAGAATTAGCAACACAGCGTTATGCCGGCGAACCAATACGTGTGATTTTGGACGATCGCGATCTGCGCGGCGGTGAGAAGAAATGGTATCACGTCAAACGTGGCGTACCGGTTCGAGTTGAAATTGGACCAAAGGATCTCGCAAATCAATCCGTTTTTGTCGGCCGTCGCGATCAAGAAAAATCGTTCGGTATGCCTCAAGCCGATTTCGTGGCGAATCTGCCGACGGTCCTGGAAGAGATGCAAAAGAACTTGTTTGAGCGGGCTAAAAAATACCGGGAGGAGAGATCGGTCGAATTGTCGACTGAAAAGGAGTTTCGAGATTTCTTTACGACCGGTAACGATGACGCCTTGGTAGGGGGCTTTGCAAGTTGCTACTTCGCCTCGGAAGAAGAAGTACAGCCTTTGTTAGACGAACTGAAAGTAACCATTCGCTGTATACCATTGGGGCAGCCTGAAACGTCCGGCACCTGTTTTTACACAGGAAAACCTGCCCAGCAGAAGGCAATCTTCGCTCGAGCTTATTAGTTCGTTAGGTAGCGTTAGTTGGTAAGGAAATGGTCGCCTTCCGCTCGGCTAAAGTGCGATAGAGGCTGAGCTTTCTCTAAGGGAAAGCCAACTATCATCAAGTCGAATGCAGCCATTTTCCTAAAAACAACGCTGGAAAAATCAGCGAGCAAATGATGATCGCTTGCAGGCCAGAACCGAACTGCAGTGCAATCGCGGCGTCGAAAAAGATGATTGAAAAAATCGCTTGCTTGATGGACGCTTGAATGTCACGCCCTTCCATAGTTCGCAGAGTCTTTGCAGCACGACGCAGGAGCGGAATCGCTAGCACAAGTATCAGCAGTGGGTAGACTGCTACGTTGTCGATTCTTCGGTGAGTCTGATCGATTCCAAATTGGTTGGCAATGAAGTCAACTGAGCCTAGCATGACAATGCCTACGAGGGCCGTTAGCCAGCCTAGTTTTAGATCGATGTGCGAACTTTTGGCTGCTTCTTTACGACCAGCCAGCGTGAATCCGGCGACGTAGACTCCATGGCCGATTGCCGCAACGATTATAGCTACACGCGGCACGTGCGTTTCGAACGACTCGATCGCCAGCCCGCCAGCCGCACAGCCTAACAATAAGCTGCAAACGCGACAGCTGCCCATGAGCCAAGGGCCAGCCCACGTCTTTTTGGCGACCACGTCGTATAGCAATATGAATGCGATTAAAATTGCGGAGGTCAACGTGACGCCAAAATTCCAACTAGAGTTCTCCGCGTCAGATCGGAGGATCTGGTCGATAGCAATGCTGACAGCAATGCCGATGGCGAATAGAGTTAAGCCGCAAATCTTTGCTGCCTGTATCGCTACCGAGCCACTCGGGATCGGACGATGGGGGCGTTCGGCAAGATCTTGTTTTACATCGGCAATGTCATTCCATACCATTCCAGCCCAGTAAAGTGCGACGACCGCGACGATCGAAAGTGCGAAAGGCAGAGGTGGCAACCAGGCTCCTGATGCTAGAGTGTAACCTGCCAAGACATCGGCGATCGCCGTAGGCGTATTGGGGAGACGCACGAGGGCAGCCCAGCGAAAAAAGCGAGAAGAAATTTTAGGAGCGGAGGGCATCTCGAACTTTTCATCCAGTCGGTATAAAGGCTGCTGAATTAACAATTGACGCGAGGGCGGCTTCAGCTTATCAACAAGCGAAACTTTGCAAACATCCCATTCTCCAGAAAGAACTGCGACGTGAAACTCCGACAGAACCAACTTAAACCACTGCGATTTGATTACCAAGGAGCCTTGCTGAAGAAGAACGGCATCACTCAGGCAGATATCGACGCGTTGATGCCACAGTTGCTGGAGATTCGCGATGCCATGGTCGGCAGTGAACTAGAGATGCTGGCCGGCAATAAACCGATTCCAGATTCGATGCAACCGCTTGATGCAGGCTTTCACATGATGCCAGCTCGCTTGCTGGCCGAATATGAATCGGATCGTCAGGGAAGTGAGCTGGGACGATTGTTCAAAACGGCAACAGCGATGCAGAAGAAAGTCGATCGTGTCGTCGTGTTGGGGATTGGCGGGTCGTACATGGGCGCGCGAGCGTTGATGGATAGTTGTGTTCAGCCGTACTGGAATGAATTGACACGCGGCGAACGTGGAAGCAAGCCGCGGATGTACTTCGAAGGGAACAACGTCGACAACGATGCAACTCAAGGGCTGTTGCAGCTACTCTCACGTGATTGCATGGAGGTCGATCCGAGTGCTGATCAATGGGGTTTGATCGTAATCAGCAAGAGCGGCGGCACGTTAGAGACCGCAGCAGCGTTTCGTATTTTCTTGAATGCGCTTGAGAAGAAGCTCGGAAAAGAAGCAAACCTTAAAGACTATTTGATTCCAGTTACGGGTGAAGGTGGCAAGTTGCACAAGATGGTGCAGGCCTTGGGCTGCGACGATTTCTTTCCTGTGCCTGACGGAGTGGGCGGTAGGTTCTCGGTGTTGTCTGCCGTGGGGCTCGTGCCCGCCGCTTTGTTGGGAATTAATGTGATTGAGCTATTGCAGGGAGCGGTAGCGATGAACGAACATTTTGCAGGGCAGGGGCCTGCCGAAAATATTGTCCTGCAATACGTTGCAGTCAATCATTTGCTCGAAAAGAAATATGGTGCCGACATCCGCGTTATGAGTGTGTGGAGTAAAGCTCTGGAGTCGTTGGGCTTGTGGTACGACCAATTGTCGGCCGAAAGCTTGGGCAAAGAGGGGAAGGGTTTTACTCCGTTAACAACATTGAACACAAGAGATCTGCACTCGCGGCACCAGCAACATCAGGAAGGCTCGCGCGACAAGGTATTCAACAATATCATCGTCGACGAGTATCGATGCGATTCCGTTTCTATTGGAGAGCGTGACGCGGATGCCGATAGCCTGAATGAATTGGCGGATAAAACGCTGCCGCAAGTTATGGAAGCGGCGATCAAGGGGACGAACCAAGCGTTGGCAGACGATGATCGCCCATCAACGGATTTGTACTTGCCGAAAGTCGACGAGCTTCACATGGGGCAGGTCATGCAAATGTTGATGCTAGCAACGGTGGTAGAAGGCCGACTTATGGGAATCAACCCGTACGGTCAACCAGGCGTTGAATCTTACAAGAAGAACATGAATCGTTTACTCGGGCGCAAGTAGTAGAGCATTAGAGTTCGATTGAAGTTGATCGCTCCATTCCCAGGGGTATTGGTATTTCAAGTGGCAAGAGCTACGAAGTAGCGGCATTTTCTAGCCTGGGGTGGAGCTGAGGAACGAAGCGGAACCCCAGGTTGCCTTACCAAACACACGATTTGGAAACGCAGAGACGCAGAGATCGCGGAGGATTGGGTCCAAGACTCTGTGTCCTCTGCGGCTCTGCGTTTTACTCTTTAAAGTCAAACTGCGCTGAATTGTCTGAGGCTTTCGAGTCTCGGAGAGATGCATCCGCTTGCTATTGTACGTCGTGACATGTAAGAGCACGGTTTGCTAAGGCTCGGCTTAGTAGCGGCCGCGGGAGATAGGATTGACTGCGGCTGAGTTGACGTGCGTTGCGCTTGAGGATGGCGTCTCGCCGTAGTTGGGCGTCTCTACCTTCTCCGCATGGCCGTTGTATTCGATTGTCAACAACGCATCAGCGCGAGCGGCTGGGGGTGGTGGGACAAGTTTTCCAAGACCAAACAATCCCGAACTGCTTTGAGCATTCAGAATGGTCGATCGAGTGTTGCTGGCGGGTGGCGCAACGACTCCGCAAGACAAGACAAGGATTTGGTCCGAAGGCCACTGGAAACGTTCTTCAAATCTCCATGACATCATTTGAGGGATCGTGATCTGCACCGACTGCATGGTCCCGTTGGCTGTCGGTAGATCGATTGGCACCGGATTTAGTCGTTCAACTTGATCAAGCGAACAAGTCAACGACATATCGATGGATCGCTCATCGTTACTTATAAGCGGCGAAAGCTTGATTCGGTAGCCTTCCAGGATCGAATCGCTCATCGGCACATAGGACACGTAAGGTTCTTCGCGACGCTCATAGTCACGGACATACGAGACCGATCGCAGGTTTTCGATCGTTTGCATCTGACCATTGGTTATGCCCATCTTCGGAGTAGCAATTTCACTGAAATCGCTGCGGCCACGAAGAGTTGCCATGAGCATTGCATTTTGTTCTTTACTTAACAACCAACCTTGAACCCCGGGCGATTGTAAATCGACAGACCGCATCCATGAGAGTGTTGGTGTCCGCCAGTTGGGAGAGCCAACTAACAAGATGCGAACGGTAAAATTCTGTGGTTCAATATTCCCATTCACAAAGAGCTCATAGATCTTCTTGACAGAATCGTGCACTCCTTCGTTATGATAAACCACCAATTTATCACGGCTTGCCGATAGGACGCCCATTGGAGCGTGAAACCAGATGTCAGTTCCTGTCTCGCGTAGCACCCAATCGACAATCGCTTGCTCGGGATTGGGATGAGAAGGGAGGTTTTTGGTATAAGGCCTTAAATCGTATTCGGCCCAGTACTGCCCTGCCGAACTGTCCATAGCTCGAGGGCCGCTTCGCGAGATACTGCTTAGGCTGCGGTGAGTGACGGAGCTGCCTGAGACGCGCGAACCGGGGTTTTTGGTATTAAGTGAAGGAACTTCGTTCTGTGTTGCCGATGTTGATGCAGCGATATCGGATTGCGATGAGGCCGATGTCGATGGCAAGTCGGGCATCGCGGTGAGGGGCGTTCTGTTGTCGCTGCTGGTGCTGGGAAGAGCATCAGCAATGGCAGCTTGATTTAAAGTGGGTGGTGGGACGTGCTGCCCTTGGGCCTGAACTGACTCGCAAAACATGACGACAATTGTTAAGACGGCGAGCAACAGAGTGCTTCGGACTTCTTTGGCTTTGTAAATCAACAAGTGCGTCATAGCTAAACTCCATCTTTTTCCGGCTTTTATGTTCCGATATTAGTGAAATCCCAACTTCCAACGGAAGGCCGATTGCCACCTGAAATGCCTTCTGAGCTCGAGTGGCGCGATTAAAATAAGAAGTTCCGGTGAAAGAACGCTCTAAAACTTGACGTCGCCCCCGTACTGGTCAAGAATGCAGGTCCTCTCAGGCTTTGGGCAGCGCCGAACTGCTCGTATCTATCGTCCCAAGACTGCGAATTCGACCAATGGCATCATCTTCCCAGTTTGAGCAATCTTCGCACGCCAGCGAAACGTTGCTCAGAATCGGTCAGAACACCTTACAGATGCTCGAGATTCGAGAGAGAGCCGCCAAGTTCGAGGCTGCCAAACTGGAATTGAAGGGTTTGCTGCGCGAGGCAGAATCTGGCAATTCAGCGAACTTGGAAAAGTGGCTGGCCGAACACCAAGAGTTCTTGGGCGACTCGGAATTTGTAAAAACGGTAGATCCACGCTTAGATCCCATACTCAAAGAGCAGACAACGCAGCAAGAAACGCTACAAGAAACGCCTCAAGAACACTCGCCGGAAAAGGTGCCATCTTCTACACCTGCGAAACCTTTCCTCGCGAAGCCACACCTGTCGTTAGATGGTTCCGAAGCCACGACCAGCATTGATGCGTCCGACGATTTCGGTGGCTGGACGGCTATGGTCTACGCCTCACGGAATCGAATTGAACTGGAAGATCAGACGTCGCCCCCAGCAGCTTTGGCTACGGCGGCGTTGGTGCAATCCGATGCGCCCGAGTGGTTGGCGTCGGTCGCTCCAAAAGCAACGCCTATTCCTAAGAAGACCGATTTTGACGTGGCGCAGGCAATCGCAAAATCAGACGATGATACTAGCCTCAACAAACGTGCGATTCGATGGCTGACGGGCAGTGCCGGTTTTAGCTTCGTGGTTCACCTGATTCTAACCGGCGTCTTGGGGGTCGCCTATTACTCGATTAGTCAACCAAAAGAACCATTACAAATTGTCTCGTCCAAGTTCGAAGCTACTGAAACCTTGGAAGTTCCTTTGGAGATGCCGCCTGAAGAAATGGAAATGACGGAAGTTTCGAATGAGATGCCCGCCCCAACGCTTACAACGGCCTTTGATACGCCCGCTTTGTCGGCCGTTGCCATTTCGGAATCTGCCATCGGCCCGATAGCTACGCCCATGGCTGATTCGATTGGATCCGCCATTTCGCAAGCCACGGGCGCAGTCAGTGGCACAGGTGACAAACTAGGAGCAGTCCAGTTTTTCGGTGTAAGTGCCGCGGGCAATACTTTTGCGTTTGTCGTCGACAATAGCGGTAGTATCCGCGCTGATGGCGTCTTCGAGCTTGCCAAAATGGAATTGATGCGATCGGTCCGGAGCCTGAAACCTACGCAACGGTTCTTTGTGAGCTTCTTTGGCGAAGAGACTCAGGTGATGGTATTGGACGGTAATAAGCCAAGCGAATATCCCGTCTATGCCACGCCGGAGAATTTGCAAAAGCTGGAGCGTTGGGTTGTGGGTGTGAAGATACAGGGTGGTCGGCATCCAACCGATGCAATTGAAATGGCGATTGACCTGGAACCCGATGCGATTTTCTTGATGTTTGATGGAGCTACAGTGGTGAACCTGCCACAAAAGATTGAATCGATTAATCGCGTAACCGACCTAATTTCGGGTACGCGGCCGAAAGTTCCCATCAATACTATTCGCTTTCCACCTAGCAGGTCTGACGCGAAAGATGAGCCCAAGTTTGACGCCATGATGAAAAAGTTGGCACAAGAAAATGGTGGCAACTATCGCTACGTGCCGAAGCCCAATGGCAATTTGGGCGCACGGAAATAGTGTTTCGCGAGTTCACGCAATCAGCCTCGGCCCGTTTGGCCGCGGTGCAATAAATAATGGTCGGTGATTGCACATGCGACCATCGCTTCGCCGATCGGGACTGCTCGGATCCCAACGCAGGGGTCGTGACGGCCTTTCGTGATCAGATCAATTTCCTCACCTTTGGCGGTTATCGACTTCCGCGGAATCAGAATAGACGAAGTCGGCTTGACTGCGAACCTGGCGACAATAGGCTGTCCAGTTGAGATTCCGCCGAGAATCCCGCCTGCATTGTTCGACAAAAATTGTGGTTGCGAGTCCCCGTCGAGCCGCATTTCGTCTGCGTTCTGTTCTCCGGTCAGTTCTGCGGCTTCGAAACCATTGCCGATTTCAACACCTTTTACCGCATTGATGCTCATCAGATGCCCGGCGATGTCTTGGTCAAGTTTTGCATAGATAGGTGCACCTAAACCGACCGGTACTCCTTCGGCGACGACTTCAACCACCGCACCGATTGACGAACCCGACTTGCGGATTTGGGCTAGGTATTCGGCCCATTGGGCTGCGACGACTGGGTCGGGACAAAAGAAGTCGTTGCGACGCACTTCATCCCAGTCCCAACGACTTCGATCGATCTTGTGAGGTCCCATCTGTATGAGTGCAGCGCGAACCTGAACTTGCGGCAACACCTTACGAGCAAGTGCGCCCGCTGCCACTCTTGCTGCCGTTTCACGAGCGCTCGAGCGACCTCCGCCGCGGTAATCGCGGATGCCATACTTTGCGTCGTAAGTGTAATCGGCATGGCCGGGACGGTAGCGATCTTTGATATCAGAATAATCTTTGGAACGCTGGTCGGTGTTCCAGATCAGCATCGAGATAGGCGTCCCGGTCGTGACGAGCACTTCGGGGTTTTTCTCCGAAGGCATAACACCGGAAAGGATCTGAACTGCGTCGGGTTCGTTTCGCTGTGTCGTGAACTTGGACTGTCCCGGCCGGCGGCGATCAAGTTCCACTTGAAGGTCGGCAATCGTGAATTCGATTTGCGGGGGGCAACCATCGACGACGCAACCCAGTGCTGCCCCGTGGCTTTCGCCCCAGGTCGTAACGCGAAACATGTGGCCGAAAGTGTTAAATGACATAAAGCGTCTCGGCAGCAGTTTCCGTAAAAGTCAAAGCGTAATAGGCGGAGCAAAGCACATGCGAAAGCGGGTGAGGTTTGCTCGCATCGATTGTACTCGGTTTGCGTTGAAAGGAAGCTTTGGGTGTTATATCAACAGCCAAATCTTGCTTTAACCCTCGAATTTGCCACAGATAATCGTCGCATTGTGACCGCCAAAACCGAAGCTATTATTCATCGCAACGCGAACAGTTCGTTCCCGCGGCGTATGCGGCGTGTAATCTAAATCGCAGTCGGGGTCGGGCGTATCGAGATTGATCGTGGGAGGAATTGTGTCGCGGTAGCATGCGAGCAGAGACAGGATCATTTCGATGCTGCCGCTGGCGCCGAGGGCATGTCCGAGGTGACCTTTGGTGCTGGAGATAGCGACCGATCTGGCATGTTCCTGAAAGACCGATTTGACGGCGACCGTTTCTGCTTTGTCGCCTAGCGGTGTGCTCGTTCCGTGGGCGTTGATATAGTCGACATCGCTCGCGTTCAGTTTTGCGTCATGCAAGGCGTTGGCCATTGCACGAGCGGCACCGCGACCTTCCGCATCGGGTGCGGTGATGTGACCAGCGTCGCAAGAGCCACCATAACCAAGGATCTCGCCATATATCCGAGCTCCTCGCTGCTTGGCATGCTCCAGTTCTTCAAAGATCAACACGCCGCAACCTTCGCTCAGGACAAAGCCGTCTCGATCAAGGTCGAATGGGCGCGAAGCTTTCTCGGGCGCATCGTTACGAGTCGACAGCGCTTTCATGTTTGCAAAGCCAGCGACACCCATCGCGGTAATTGCCGCTTCGGTACCGCCAGTCAGCATGATGTCTGCTTCGTCGTATCGAATGGCTTTGATGGCGTCGCCCATGGCGTTATTGCTCGAAGCGCACGCGGTTGCGACGGCGAAATTTGGCCCGCGCAATCCATACGCGATGCTCAAGTTACCGCCAGCAGCGTTGAGCATCATTTTCGGGATCGTAAACGGGCTAACGCGATCTGGCCCCTTTGCGAACATGCGAAACATCTGCTCTTCGATTTCATTCAAGCCACCGATGCCAGAGCCTAGGATGGCTCCGCAGCGGTAGGAATCTTCCGAGGCGAAATCGAGCCCTGAATCTTTGACAGCAGCGCAAGCGGCGAACATCGCGAACTGAACAAATCTGTCCAGACGTTTGACGTCCTTTGGATCAATAGTCGAACCAGGTGCAAAGTTGGCGCAATCTCCGCCAAATTTCACCTTATGAGGATTCGGATCCACAATTGTCAAAGGGTGAATACCACTTTGACCATCCAGGATGCCTTGCCACAACGATTCAACTTCGTTAGCTATAGGCGTAACGCAGCCCAAGCCAGTAACGACAACCCGCCGCTTCATGCTATCTAGCTGCCCTGATTCTTCTCGATGTAATCAACGGCTTCGCCAACGCGTTGAATCTTTTCCGCTGCATCTTCAGGAATGCTGATATCGAACTCTTCTTCGAGCTCCATTACCAGTTCTACGGTATCCAAGGAATCAGCGCCCAAGTCGTTCACGAAGTGTGTGTCACGGCTGATCTTTTCTTTGTCGACTCCGAGCTGCTCGGCAACAATATCGACAACTCGTTCTTCAACAGTTGCCATAATAGGGTAATCCCCTTTCAAACAGTGCAAATAAAACAGTGCTACAAGACTAATTAAAAACTGTGAGTAAAACCGATCACATCGAACTTTACCCAAAATTCCGCTTTCCGGTCGCTCGCCGTCGGTCGCAAAAAGATGCGTGCCAAACAACAAACTTCAGAAGGCGGACAAAGATAGAGGATTCTATCAAAAATGGTCAAGCCTTGAATGAGGGGACTTAGCCCGTCATTCCGCCGTCAACCACTAAAACTTGTCCAGTCACATAGCTCGCCGCCCGACTGGCCAAGAATAACACGCACGCAGCCACGTCATCCGGCGTTCCAAGCCGGTTGGCGGGAATCCGTGATTTTACTTCCTTTAAAACGTCATCCCCTAACGCCTTGGTCATATCGCTTTCGATAAAGCCAGGCGCTACGGCATTGACCGTCACCTTGCGTTTGGCAAGTTCCTTCGACAGCGAACGGGTCATTCCAATCATTCCAGCTTTCGTCGCAGAATAATTCGTCTGACCTGCGTTGCCAATAACTCCCGAAACGCTCGACATGTTAATGATCCGGCCGTATCGCTTTCGCATCATCATCCGCGAAGCAGCACGGCTGCACAAAAAACAGCTGGTTAGGTTCGCAGCAATGATTTCGTCCCACTGCTCGTCCGTCATGATCGGCATCAACGTATCGCGAGTGATACCTGCATTGTTCACCAAAATGTCTAGTTTTTCGTATTTGCTCTCCACGTCGGCAAATAACTTCTCCACATCAGCCCGATCGGTGACGTCGCACTGGACCGCGTCGGCCTTGCCACCGGCCGCAGTGATCGCCTCTACCGTCTCGGACAGCTTGGACGCGTTCCTGGCAACGCACAGGACAGTGGCGCCGTTGGCGGCCAAGCGGATGGCTACCGCCTTACCCAGTCCTTGCGACGCGCCTGTGACGATCGCAATCTGGCCCGAAAGGTCAGTGCTCAAGCCGAAGTTGTCGTTGCTCATGTTAATCGGAAAAGGGAGATAAAAAGGGCGAAGTAGTGTTCAACAAAGTGTTTAGCCGCGTTTTGATTGCCTGGCAAGCACCCACCTTAACGGAGTCTAGTCGCCAATCGACTCGCAAGGGATTTTTCGATCGATTCGCTTCAAAGTGCCTGCTAAAACGCGTCCCGCGCCAATTTCATAAAACTGTTCGACGCCAGCCGCGATCAAGTTTCGCAGGGTTTGTTCCCACAAAACCGGCGACACAACCTGCTGCGTCAGCAATTCAGGGAATTCGTTGGCGTGCGCATGTGCCTGAGCATCAACATTGCAGTAAACGGCAGCGCACGGGTCTGCAAGCTTTGCCGATTCAATGCCCTGCCGCAGTTTCTCGACGGCAGACTGCATCAGCGACGTGTGGAATGCGCCCGCCACGGCCAAGCGGATGAATTTCATCGCTCCCGCCTCGGCCGATTTGGCTTCGGCTGCATCCAGCGACTTCAAATGCCCCGAAATCGCAGTGTTTCCTGGGCAAAGAAGGTTGGCTATCTGCAAGACTTCACCTTCCAGCCGCGCGTCATCGCAAAGTTGTGTCAATTGCTGGGTGTCCAAGCCGAGAACGCTGGCCATCCCGCTGGGCTGTTGGTTCGCCGCCGCTTGCATGGCTTGGCCGCGAATCTGGACGAGTCGCACACCGTCGTCAAATGGAAGTGCGCCAGAAGCGGTGAGTGCGCTGTACTCGCCAAGGCTAAGGCCTGCAAATGCGCGTACATCTTCGAAGATTTCCGGACGTTCTTGACGAAGAGTCGACCAAGTCGCAATCGAGTGCACGTACAGAGCAGGCTGGCAGCAGTCGGTTGCATTCAGCCGTTCGACGGGGCCGTTAATGCACACATCCAGCAGATCGTAGCCAAGTATTTCAGAGGCGCGCGAGAACAGGTCTGCAGCGATTTTGCTGCGATTTACCAGATTGCTGCCCATGCCAAGGGATTGCGCACCTTGACCGGGAAAGAGGAGAGCTGTCGCCGCCACAATCTCGCTTTACAAAAAGAATGGGGAAAAACCAAGTCGTATCGACTACTCTTGGTCATCCATCTGGACAACAACTCGTCCGCCGTAGAATCCACATTTCGGGCAAACCACGTGGGTTGGGACCGAAGTTGAACAGCGTGGGCAAACTGCCAATTGACGCGGTTTTTTATGGTCGTGCGAACGTCGTTTGTTAGTACGAGAATTGGAGTGACGTCGTTTTGGAACTGCCATGGCTACAGATCAACTAAACTTTGGCTCGCCGGTCTGACTGAAAGAGACCTGCTCGCGGTGTGCAAAAATCAAAAACGCTAGGTTACAGAAGGCCCAACAACGTAGAAATGTCCACGCTTGCTGTCAAGCCTTAATTGCGCGAACATGCAAGGAACGCGTCTGAGGAACGTAATGGTCCTATAAGGCAAAACGGCTGCATCAGCTTAATTGCGGTCTAGCCAACAAGGCGCGTTTGAGCAGGCTCGGCAAAGAGGCTGGCGATTTCTGGATAGTAGCGACTTAGGAATTCACTGCGCTGTGCAAAAATCTCGCCAGCTAGAATTCCGGGGACGACGTCCGCCCAACTGAACAGGTCAAATCTCTCGTCAGCGTCCACGGTCAAACTTTTGGCTTGAATCGACGGCTTGCGATGCTCGTTGCCCCAGCGCTTGAACACTTGTCGACGCGTCCGCCCGAAATCAACAAACGCACGCACGAGTTCGACCTGCATCGGGACTCCAAAATAGTCGCAGATCCTTCGCAGCGTCACTGCAGGGAAAGCCACCAAGTCTTCGATCCGCACCACCAGTTGCTTGCTGTCCACAAGCTCAAAACCAAATGGATCGTTTTGCGGTACGCTCTCGTCCCAAGTTTGGCTGCAAGCCGCATTCAAATGCAACCAGAGCTTGCGAAGTCCGATATCGATTCGCGAATTTGCAATGTCATCACGCGTTTTGCCGTTCAAGCGATAGCCGTCCGGCAACGCTTCCCGGCTGGCAATCGCGCTGTGAATTCCCGCCAGTTGCGACAATGGATTTCGAATAACATGAACAGCGCGGCTAGCAATGCAAGTCCAGTCCTGACCACAAGCATTCCGTACAATGATTGTCTTGTCGTCAGAGACTTGAGGCACTTGGGCCGTCAGGGGAAATTGTTCAGCGACCTCAAGCCGATGCGGATGACTACTTCCAAAGTAGTCTTGAAGTCGCTCAATCAGCCAGTCATCCCCGGCTTTAAAATGCGTTAAGAAAAACACGTTCTACTAATACCAAATAGGGCAATAAATGTCGATCAAATGGGCGCAGGTGTGGGAGAGGATCTTGTGTTAGCAGATTGCTTGCGATGAAATCAAGCGTTCTAACCGACCTGCCAGAGAGGATGACAATTCTCAATCTATTCTATGTTCGGATCTGTTGCCAAAGAAAAATGAATATTAATTCTTTGCTGGATCGGAATTGCTAGAGGTGCGTCGTTGAGGAGTCAGGAGTCAATTGCCGGAACGGCCCATCGGTTGCTTCGCACAATTGACTCCTGACCCCTTAACCTTAGCAAATTGCTAGTCGTTCCATTTGCGGACCAGCGCTGCAGCAGCCTGGCCTTGTGGAGAACATGCCAAGTGGACGAATGCGTCACCCGGCGATCCAGGTTCCGTCGCGACCCGAACCGGGCACTCGGGATCTTGCGACTCACAGTTTAAGCTTGCAAAAAGCTCACCCTGCTGGAGGGCCAAGCAGCTTGCGACAATCTCAACGGCGGCCGAACCAGCGCCGAGGTTTCCGAAATAGCTTTTCGCCGATACGACAGGGTGGTCTGCCTTGCCGAAAACCTCTTCAATTGCTTTCGATTCGGAATAATCCGACGGCTTGTCGCCACGGCCAGCGGCATGAATGTGAAGCGACGCCGGAAGGCTGTTCTTGGCCTTTTCCATAACGCCGCTCAGAACGTTGCGAGTTGCAATGCGCATGTGGTCCCGCCCTTTTGCCCGGCCAACCGCGGAAGATTGCGTTGCGACGACTTCGGCGTAAATGCGTGCGTTTCGCTTTTTTGCATGCGAGGCCGACTCGATAACGAACGCAGCAGCTCCTTCGCCCAAGACGATCCCATCCCGATCGGCAGCAAACGGACGCGACATTTCGCCCGGACTCTTTCGCTCGCTGGCCAGGGTTTCCTGTCCGATGACGTGCAAAAACCGAAGCGGTTCCAATCGCGAGCCCGTGGCCCCGACGATCATTACATCTGCGGCGCCGCGACGAATTGCCGAAGTCGCTTCGCCAAAACAAAGACTAGTGCTAGCTTCGCGAACGGTGATTGAATTGCTGGGACCACGCAGATCGTTAAAAATCGCGACGTGGCTGGCTGGCATGTTCGGCAAAAACTTCAGCAGCCACAGCGGGTTTACCTGCGGTCGGCCAATCTTCGGCCAATCATCCATCTGAAACTCGCCGTTCCCATCTTTGCAAGCACGGACGCCGTCAATGTATTCTTCAGGTCGCGTCAGAATATAGTCAGACCCGTACGTGATTCCGCTGCGATCAGGGTCCAACACCGCGGCACTTAGCGATGCGTCGTGCAACGCCAGTTGGCACGCAGCAGCGCCCATCTCGATCTCGCGACACATGAGCTTCTGGTTTTTCTTGATTGTCCGCTGAAGGCCTTTTTCCAGTGGACCAAATTGCTCAATATCACCGGTAAAATCCCATGCTTCCGCGCCAAAACGGACGTCAACTGCACCCCCGGGCAGCGACTTAAGCTCCCGGATTCCCGAGGTTTGCGACTGCAGAGACTGCCAGAAAGACTGTAGGTCACAACCCAGCGGAGAAATTACGCCGAGGCCTGTGATGACAATCTTCTCGGAATTGGAATCCATAAATTTAATGCACTACTCGAAAAGGCCGCTACGTGTCCGTCACAGCGACCGCCGTCAAAGAATCTGGTAATCTGGGCAGTTGATTGTAGCCAGTCGTTGCTTGTTGCGAAGCGTAGGAACTGCAATGCGAAAGATAGAGCCGCTAAAAGTTTTACGAAAGCTAGCCATCGCAGTTTTTCGCCGCGGCGATGACGCATTTCTTGACCCTTCGACCGACCGAACACCGGGAGACCAGGGAGAAACGCTCGCAGCAAAATTTCTATCAGAAAAAAGCTATCGTTTGCTAGCTCGGAACGTTCTCAACAGCGGCGGCGAACTCGATCTGGTCGCAGTCCACCAAGTCCGAAAAGAGCGTTGCATCGTCTTTGTCGAAGTCAAAACTTGGACGAGACAACGCAGCGAAAGCGGCCCATCGGAGGCCGTCGACCTCAAAAAACAGCAGCACATTACCAACGCCGCCCTCGTGTTTCTCCGCAGCCATCACTTATTGGAGCAACGAGTTCGCTTCGACGTCATCGAAGTAATTCTCGAACACGAAAACGGAAAGCCGTTGATCCGTCATTTCGAAAACGCTTTTGAAGCTGCCGGTCGCTTTCAGATGTATCGCTGATTCGAGCCATTTGCTATTCATCAAGGCTCTCCTTTGCAAAAGCGATCCTGCAGCAGATCGATAGCTTGGTTACGATAGGAGAACTTCCAAATCCGAATCCCTAGCAAGATCTGCACATGCAAGATTCCACACCCGCTCCCTACCAGCCACCCGATTCAGAATCGTTGGAGCCTAAGAGCACTGCAAACGCGGCGGGAGATCGTCTAAATCATCACGCGCACAGCGAAACGGACGACGGGCCGCCGTATTTAAACCGATCTTTCTGGGGAATGACGACGACTCAGTTTTTAGGCGCCTTTAACGACAATGTTTACAAGCAAATCGTTTTGCTGTTAGCAATTCCCACGACCGCTGTCGCACTCCAGCAAGCTGACGCTGGCGAAGAAGCGGGAGCTGACGTCCAGGGATGGGCGACGGCGGTGTTCTCGCTGCCGTTCGTTCTGTTCAGCGGCTTCGCCGGTTATCTATCGGACAAGTACAGCAAACGGAATGTTGTCGTCCTTTCGAAGATCGCTGAAATCGTAATTATGGCTCTCAGTGCTGTAGCGTTTGTTATGTACAGCCAGTTGGGCATGCTTGGTACTTGGATCGTTCTGTTTGCAATGGCGATGCAAAGTGCTTTCTTTGGGCCCGGAAAATATGGAATCTTGCCTGAGCTGTTCAGCAAGCGGAGGTTGGCAGCGGTTAATGGCGTCATTTTGATGACAACTTTCCTTGCGATTATCTTAGGAACCTTGGTCGCCGGCAGTATCTTTGACGCGTTTGCTGTGCCACGTGCCGATGGTTACGCAGAGGCTGGACCACTTTGGAAAGGCTCAGTCATTTGTATTGCGATCGCCGTCGTGGGGACTGCAACGTCGTTGCTGATCCGAAAGACAAAGCCTGCAGAACCTAACGCTGTATTGACGAGTGACACATGGTGGCTTCATAAGGATATACGAGCGGTCCTTTGGCGTGATAAACCTTTACTGATAGCCTTGCTCGTGTCGTGCGTATTTTGGCTGATCAGTGGCATTTGCGTCCCCGTCATCAACCGCGTCGGAGTCTTGCTTGACGTTAACAAGTTTGAGACAAGCATCTTGGTCGCTGCGATCGCACTTGGCATCATGTTGGGCTCGATCGTCGTGATTGCCTTACAATCGGTAGGACGAATCTCGGCCCGATCACAAATTTCTGTGGGGCTGTGGGGAATGTTTGCAACACTGACAGTGCTATCGATTTGGAACGCTGACAATTTACCGCTGCTGAGCTATTGGGGGATTTTTGCCACACTCTTATTGCTGGGCATTTTTGTAGCAACCTACGCAATTCCACTGCAAGTGTTTTTGCAAGATCGTCCGCCTGACCAATTGAAGGGACGCATGATCGCGACGATGAATCAAGCGAACTTCATTGGCATCTTACTGAGCGGTCCGCTTTACCAACTGTTTCAAGGGTTTGCGGGATTTGTCAAATTACCTATCAACACGGTTTTCGGAATGATGGCCTTGCTCATATTGCCTGTGGCGCTCTTCTATCGTCTGAAAGAGACGCCCAACTCAAGTGCAACATCCAGCATCAATTGAAACGATGAGAACAAAAATGATCAAGCAAACTCGATACAAATCTTCTTTACTCTTGGCAGGCCTTTTGCTCTGTAATGGTTTTGCTGTTGCACAGGAGCCGGTCGGATCCGAGGGCGTCATCAAAAAGGAACTGGCGGAAGCTAAGGCCTGGACGTTGATTGATCATCGCAGCAAGCCTCATAGCGCAGACGAATATGAAGGTCACGTGCACGTCGTCGCTTTTTTGGGGACGGAATGCCCGTTAGCAAAGTTGTATGCAGGTCGCCTGCAACAACTACAAAAAGATTTTGATGATCGCGGTGTGAAGTTCGTAGCGATCGATTCAAACGAGCAAGACTCGCTGAACGATATGATGGCTTTCGCGAATCGCCAACAGCTTACGATCCCATTTCTCAAAGACCCTGACTGCAGCGCGGCGCGGATGTACGGCGCGACACGCACCCCTGAAGTTTTTCTTGTCGATGCTGCTGGTCAAGTGCAATACTCCGGACGCATCGACGATCAATATGTGATTGGGAATGTCCGACAAGCTCCCACGATTGAGGATCTGAAAGTCGCGCTCAATCTAGTGCTGGAGAATAAGCCTGTGCTTGTCAAACATACTCCGGCTATGGGCTGCCTTATCGGTCAACGTCGTTCCGCGACCGAAGTAACGCAACTGACGTACTGTGCGGATATCGCTCCGATACTTCAAAATCGCTGTGTCGAATGTCATCATGCGGGCGATATCGGGCCAATGCAATTGGACAACTATGCTGATGTCGCTGCGTGGTCAGAGATGATCATGGAAGTCGTCAGCGAGAAAAGAATGCCGCCATGGCACGCAAATCCAACTGTCGGACACTTCGCTAACGATCGTTCGTTAAGTGAAATCGAGTTGTCCATGTTACAAGAGTGGATCCGAGGAGGTTGTCCCGAAGGTGATAAAGCATTGTTGCCGGCCGCAAAGGTCTATACGACGGGATGGCAATTGCCACGCGAGCCAGATCTGGTTCTCGATATGCGAACTGAGCCGTTCGCGGTGAATGCGACGGGCGAGATAAAGTACCAATACTTTAGCGTCGATCCAAAGTTCACCGAAGACAAATGGGTTCAGGCTGCGGAGATTCAACCGGGAAATCGAAGCGTTGTCCATCATGTTCTGGTGTTCGCAAAACACCCAAATCAAGTACGAGATCTCGGGGGAGAACGAAGCTATCTTACAGGGTACGTCCCCGGTACTCGGTTTAAACCTTATCCAGATGGAATGGCCAAGAAGGTCGAAGCAGGTTCCATCCTGATCTTCCAAGTGCATTACACGCCGATTGGCACCGAGCAGGAAGATCTAAGCCGTATCGGCTTCCTATTTGCCGATCCTACAACGATCACGCATGAAGTCAAAACGACCAGCGTTGTTCAGCCTCGCTTGCAAATTCCACCTGGTGATTCGAACTGGGAAACGTCGTCGATTTTGCCTGAAAAGTTGCCCGATTGTGAACTCGTGTGCATGAGCCCGCACATGCATTTGCGTGGTAAGTCGTTTAGTTACGAACTTCTAAAACCCAATGGCGATCGACTACCCTTGCTTGATGTGCCCAAGTATGACTTCAATTGGCAAACCGCCTATGAAGTTTCAGAACGAATGAAAATTCCCGCTGGCAGTCGAGTCTACTGTCGGGCTGCTTTCGATAATTCGGACGAGAATCCCTACAATCCAGACTCAAGCCAAACGGTGCGCTGGGGAGATCAAACCGATGATGAAATGATGATCGGCTATTTCGATATCGCCGTTCCTGTTTCGCACACTGCTGATGATGGAGCGAATGACAAATCGTCACAGGTAGATGCCGAGGCAAGTTTCCGATTCATAGAATGGGACGCTGATGCGAATGGGCAGATCTCGAAGTTGGAACTGCCGCAAAAGCATCGGAAGTTTTTTGAAATGGCCGACACGGATGACAACCAAAGTCTAAGCCTAAGCGAGCTTACCGTGGCCATGCGCAAGTTGTCGGAATAATCTAAGTCGACGAAAGAAGCTAACAGGCAAATGCACCTGCCCGTTGTCTGTCAGTTTGCCTTTCCGACCAACCCTTAAGTATTGTATCGGTTCAACATGTCACGCAAACGTCCGCGCAGGAGCCCTCTGCTCAACGAATCACCATCGGGAGCGGACGTGACCGCTTCCCACAATTCCGAACCGCCCGTGCGAATCACTGTTTCGAAGATTTCATTTGCTTTGCTGAGCCTCTTCGCCGTTGTTCATATCCTTGCTGTTGTTGCTGAACCTCTGCGATTTGCTTCGCAAACAACAACGCCACGCGGGGCTCCGCATGCCACCTTATTGCGTCGTGGACTTGCGCCCTACATTGACATGATGTATCTCAGCCACGGTTATTTCTTCTTTGCACCTAATCCTGGACCATCGCATTTAGTTGCGTGTGTTTTTAATGACGCGCAAGCAAACCAAACCGCCAACGAGAACGGAGCACCAGAGCGAGTCGTCTATCCTGATAAACGATTGCACAAACCGCGGTTGCTTTATCATCGCTACTTTATGTTCACCGAGTTTTACAATTCTCTGTTTGTGCCGCTCGATATGCCCGATTCCGTTGAAGGGCAGGGGGCATCGCCCGATGAAGGACTGCAACGCAGCAAAGCGCTTTATAAGGCTTTGAACGACTCGCTACGCAAGCACTTAGAGTGGAAATTTCCAGAGCGGCGTTTTCAAATATATCGAGTAGAACACCTGCTGCCGGACGAATTTCAACACTTTGAACAAGGCTGGAAACTAGACGACGATCGACTTTACCGAGAGTTGCCGGAGTCGATCGATATGCTCGAGCAAAACATGTTGCCTGGAGCGTATCGCTTTGACGATCTGGGAGAGTCGCCAGCAGCGCATACGCCACCGCGCCTTTATCCACCGGTGCAACTAAGTCTACCAGAGACCGGCGAACTGGTCCCTGCGGAAGCAGCACCACAAGAAGCGGTGCAACGATGATGCTCGATTACTTTCGTTCGTTATGGTTTGCAGCGGTCGATGGCTGGGGGCGATTCTGGTTCAACGCCAGTACGGCTCATACGCTAGCCGTGATCCGTGTCTTTACGGGTCTGATGTTAGCTTATATGCATCTCGTATGGTGCCTGCGATTAGGCGATTTCTTTGGGCCTAACGCATTGATTGACATTGCGACGCATCAGTTGATTCACCAGTACGATTATACGTGGTCGTATTTGCGCTTCACTGACTCGATGACAATGCTCTGGATGCACGAGTTTCTGGCTGTCGTAATGAGTTTAGCTATGGCGGTTGGGTTTCTAGGGCGAGTTACGACTGCGTGCGCTTGGTTTTTGACGTTGATGATTTGTCACCGAGCGACGGGACACCTGTTTGGGCTAGACCAAACCGTCATGATGCTCGCGTTTGGTTTAGCACTCGCCCCCAGTTCCGCAGTCTTAAGTCTTGACGCGTTGATACGATCGCGGTTAACGAAGTCAGATGGACCCGAGAAAGCGATATCGTCTAGCCTGCAATGGCTGTTGCCTTCGAAAGAGCCTTCTTCAATGGTGACATTTGCAACTAGACTGATCCAGTTGCAGCTCTGCGTTATCTATTTGTTTGGTGGGCTCAGCAAGATGCGAGGTTCGATGTGGTGGGACGGATCAGCCATCTGGTTCGCTGCCGCGTCCTACGAATATCAGAGCCTTGATTTTACGTGGATTGGGCGGTGGCCTATGCTAGGCGGCTTGATCACCCATTTCACGATTTTCTGGGAAATGTTTTATTGTGTGGCCGTATGGCCAATGCGAAGCCGCCCGATCGTGCTGGCAATCGCATTCTGCGTTCATCTATCCATTGCGATTTTCTTAGGCATGATCACCTTTGGCACCATGATGATCGTCGCAAATATGGTCTTTGTTACGCCTGGATTTATGCGCCGTATTTGCCCATTCTTCCAGCGTTCGACATTGCCATTGCCATCAGATACTGAGCTTCGAAATGTCCCAAGCCCCCTGTGATGCAAGTCGATTCTGAGAACTGCGTCTGCGGATCGGGGCGGCAGCAGTCGGAATGCAGCAGCGTTGGAACCGGATGCCAAGAGTGGCTCTTGAGATAGCTTGGTGTACTGTGGTCGCCGGTAACGATCAAGACGGTTGGGTTTAGCTGCCGAATCTGAGGCATGATCGCATCGAGCTCTTCAATGCGCCGAACTTTTTCGTCGAAGTTGCCATCTTCTCCGGTGCTATCGGTGTATTTGAAGTGGATAAAAAAGAAGTCGTACTGTTCCCATGACTTCTTGAGTACATCGATTTGTTCTTGAAGGGTTGCTGCTTCTCCAATGATGCTCATGCCTGCAAGGCGAGCGAGGCCTTTGTACATTGGGTAAACGGCAATCGCTGCTGCTCGCAAGCCATAGATCTCTTCATAGCTTGGCAAATTTGGCTTGGTTGCAAAGCCACGCATTGTGTGGAAGTTCGCCTTCGGGTGGCTCGCCAGAATCTGCTTGGCCTGTTTCAGGAACTCGTTGGCAACCTCCGCCGTCTTCTTACTGGCCGCGTCATTTGCAACGGCGGCAAGTGGTGGGACTCCGGTGCGCTGCGGATCAGTGTCAGCTACATTGCCGCCCAATCCCTCGCCACGGAAGACAGCGACGAAGCGGTGTTCTTTGACTGGTTCGACGAAGATTTCGATGCCAGGAATCTTGATTTGACGAAGCGAGATTGCCAGCGGCGCACTTTCGTCGCTACTGATTCGGCCGGCGCGACGATCGGAAATGTTTCCATCTTTATCAAGCGTGCAAAAGTTGCACCGGATCGCGACATCGTTCGGTTGCAGTTCAAATCCGATGCCGGTCGCTTCCAACGCGCCGCGGCCAATCTGATAGTGAAGCGGATCGTAGCCAAAAAGTCCAAGATGCCCAGGTCCGCTTCCAGGAGCAATGCCCGGTTTGACAGGAATACTTGCGCCTTGCACACCTTCGGCGGCCAGTGCATCCAAATTCGGCGTTTTCGCAGTTTCCAGCTCCGTCTTTCCACCCGGCTTCATCGGCAGTCCGCCAAGCCCGTCGGCGACAAGCATCACAATTTTACTGTCAGCAGGTTGTTTTAATTCACGGATCAATTGCAACGTTTGCATAGCTTCGTCTCAAAGTTCAAAGTAGATCTGTCTTACGGTTGGATCGGACACTATTTTTCAGGCCAATTCCTATTCAGTCTTGTGCGACGTATACCTAACGCCACAACCTTACCGAATCAATCAGGTTGACTGTTTAGCAGATCAGGCAGTTTCGGCAAGTCGACCTTTCGACGCAAACGAGTTTTTCATCGACGTTAGCCGGTTTCGTTCGCAACTCACAACCGTTGCGATTCCTACATCCCGCGGGGCTTAGCGAAGGCAATCGACTTGCCAGTTAGGCTGGCAAACTTGGACGGCGAGAATAACCGATGTTGTAGATATGCATCGTTATTCAATCAGCGCCCGAAATCGCTCCGGCTGGATCAAACCAGTGGCCGTTATCGGCTGCGCGGTCGGTTCCGTCCTTGCCGCCGCATTAGCGTTCGCTTGGATCGCAGGTCCGGGCGGGGTAACGCCCACAATCAAGCTGGACATTGCACTGCGACAGATGCAGAAGGGGGACATCCAAGGCGCTGCTCGCTTTATCGATGGAATTGATGCTGAACAGTTGGAAGCGGACGAAGATAAATCCAAGTTCAATCTGATTAAAGGAGTCCGTGCCTACGATAAGGCGGCAAAATCGACCCTGAAGCAGTCTTACTTTGCGAGTCTTGAAGAAGCGGACAAACTGCTCAGTAAGTCGAACGAACTTAAGTTTCCGGCCGGGTTTGAAGGCATCGGCAATTACTATTTCGGTAAGACGTTAAACGAGTTGAACCGCCCGGAGGAGGCAAAGCCATTTTTGAAAGTTGCCATCGATCGACTTCCGCAATCGCGATTCGATGCTATCCAAGATCTGGTAAACATCCAACTTACGGCGCCTTTGCCGAAGGTTCAAGAAGTTGAAAAGACCATTGATCGCTGGACACGTTTCCCAGCCATTACGCAAGAGCAGCTGGATCTTGCGCAGCTGGCCCTGGCACGTTTGCGTCTGGCTTCTGGAAAAAAAGACGAAGCAATCGAGACAGCGCAAGCGATCGCAGTTGATAGCAGGCATCGACCAGATTCAGATCTATTGATCGCATCAATTCACTGGGACGAACTTTGGAAAAGCATTGTTGGACAAAGTGAGTCGCAAGAAATCACGCCCGAGTTGAGGCGGGAGGTTGAGTCTGTCGTCGAACGCTTGGTCAGTGTCATGCGAGCGCCTACAGCCAATCCGCAGGATAAACTGCGAGCCAAGTATCTGCAATCATTGTGTTACCGTGCGTTAGGAAGAAACGAAGAAGCGATTAGTGCGTTGTCTAGCCTGCGAACAGGCTCGCCGCAAACGATCGAGTCGGTGGCGGCGGCCGTCGAAGAAATTGATCTGTTAGCCGAACTGCAACGCTGGGATGACGCAATTGGAACACTTCGGCAAATGTCCAACGGTTTTGGCGAAGTACGGTGGTATACCAACACTTGGCGTCCTCTCGCCATGCTTCGCGAAAAACTTCTGGGAGCAGCTAACAGATTCTTGGATGGCGAAGCTTTCGACAAAGCAGTCGCGTTCAGTGACAACGTGCCTGCGTTCGTGAAGGATGAAGATCGTCTGCGACTGCGGGCTCCTGCGTATCGGGGGTGGGCTGAAATGGAGCGAGCCAAAGGGCAGGTGAAAGCGGTCTCGACCACTTTACAGACTCGACAAAATGAAGAAGCAGCAATCTCAGCGCAAAAACTGTTCGCTCAAGCAGGGCGCAATTACGAACAGCTCTCGAACACACAACTTATTGCTGTCGACTACCCCGACCTCCTATGGTCTGCCATCGAGTGTTATGAGCTTGCGAAAGACTACGTTCGCAGCACCCTACTGCTGGACCGCTATTTAGATATTCAGCCGCGCGATACTCATCCGAAAGCTTTGCTAAAAAAAGCGGGCAACTTTTTTGAGCTAGGACAAACAGATGCTGCGATTGAAGCGCTGCGGCGGTGTGTGGCTTCGATGCCGAACCATCCATTGGCTTACGAAGCTCGCTTGCAGACTGCCAAGATTTTACTTGATCAATTCAAATATGATGGTGCCGCCGAGCAGTTGTTGGCGAACTTGTATGATGGCAACTTAACGCCCGAAAGCCAGATTTGGCGCGATAGCCTGTTCGAGGTCGGTTTGCTGTATTGCCGCTCAGGGATCGACGATATTGCAAAAGTACGTTCGATGTACGATTCAGCTTCGCTTGCCGAACAAAAGAATCTGTTCGATGAGATGCAAAAGTCCCAGGCGATGCTATTGCAGGGCATCCAGCGACTTGAGGAAGCAATTCAGCGATATCCAGACGATCCGAGAATCTATTATTGCCTCTATAGGATCGCTGAAGGATATCGTATTGCCGCGGAGTGGCCCAAGTTGCAGCTTAACACGGCAAAGCTTGCGAGTGTGGATTCGCGAGAGAATCATCGTCAGGAGCGCGATGCGTTGTTGGGGGCGGCGCAAAAAGCCTATGGGCTGCTGCGCGACAAGATAAATCAGACTGGTGACTTGCTGGCGTTGGATTCGGAGCGGCAGCGAATGTTGCGAAACAGCTATCTTGGCGAAGCGGATTTGATGTACGAGACACTTCAGTATGAGCAGGCGCTCCAGACTTACCGAAATGCAGCGAACCGATTTTTGACAGAACCAATAGCCCTGGAAGCCCTTACGCGAGCAGCCCAGTGCTCCCAGCAACTGGGACGCAATGACGAAGCGTTGCGAACGCTGAACCAAGCGAGCGATTTGCTGAGCCGGTTGGATGCAAGCAACCCGAATCTTTTTGCCGAATCAACCCGCGGATCAAAAGAAAACTGGGCCAGTTTTCTCGATTGGATGAAGACAACTCTTTAATCTCGTTCCCAGGCTCCGCCTGGGAATGAACTGCCTCAGAGGCTCCGCCTCTCTCCTGCGGGCTGATTAGACGTTAGAAATGCGCAGGCAGAGCCTGCAGTGCAGTGGGTTACCAGGCGGAGCCTGGTAACCAGTCGTATCTCGTTCCCAGGCTCTGCCTGGGAACGAACTGCCTCGGAGGCTCCGCCTCTCTTCTGCGGGCTGATTAGACGTTAGAAATGCGCAGGCAGAGCCTGCGGTGCAGTGGGTTACCAGGCGGAGTCTGGGAACCAGTCATATCTCGTTCCCAGGCTCTGGCTGGGAATGAACTGCCTCAGAGGCTCCGCCTCTCTTCTGCGTGACGTTTAAATGTTAGAAATGTGCAGGCAGAGCCTGCGGTGCAGTGGGTTACCAGGCGGAGCCTGGTAACCAGTCACCCAGCACATTCTACGAGCTAACGCCAATCCGTTTTTACGTTAATCAGTTCGGGCAAGCCAGCGTAAGAACGCGCACTTGAATATCGCCAGTGCAGCGGATCATCGACATAGCCTCGACGTAGCGGATTGTTATGAATGTACTCAATTTTTTGCCACATCATTTCTTCGGTTTCAATAATCTTGGGATGGCTACCTTCCTGCCAAAGTTGATGATCTTGGTCCAACTTATGTCGTAGTTTATAAAATTGCAATTCTTGCAGCATTGTCCTTGCGCCTTTCTTTTCCATTAGCTTGATGATAGAGGTTGCCGTAAACGACTTGAACGCCGCAACACACTTCGGAAGCAGTGGGCCAACTCCGATCCAATGGATATGATTCTCGAGTAGCACCCAAGCCAAAACGTCAATGTCGCGATGTGTTTGGATGAACCTTAGGCTATCCAGAATTACTTGAGCAAACTCGGGGTCAGAGAAAACGGGGAGCCAAGCTACAGTGGTACTGGTCATGAAATGTGGATAATGACTGTCGCCAAAACGATAGCGAGATCGGCTCATTATTTTTACTCCGGACTGTGGAATGGAGCATCTCTGCACAATTGTATTGAAAAAAAGTATAAGCAATTTCTCGTTCCCAGGCTCTGCCTGGGAATGAACTGCCTCGGAGGCACCGCCTCTCTTCTGCGGGCTGATTAGACGTTAGAAATGCGCAGGCGGAGCCTGCAGTGCAGTGGGTTACCAGGCGGAGCCTGGTAACCAGTCATATCTCGTTCCCAGGCTCTGCCTGGGAATGAACTGCCTCGTAGGCTCCGCCTCTTTTCTGCATGCTGGTTAGACGTTAGAAATGCGCAGGCGGAGCCTGCAGTGCAATGGGTTACCAGGCGGAGCCTTGTAGCCAGTCGTAACTCGTTCCCAGGCTCCGCCTGGGAACGAACTGCCTCGGAGGCTCCGCCTCTCTCCTGCGGGCTGATTAGACGTTAGAAATGCGCAGGCGGAGCTTGCACTGCCGTGGGTTACCAGACCCGGGCACGTAGCCAGGATGAGTAGAAAAAATCCGAAAAATTCGGATTTTGACTCAAGCTTTCATGTTGGCTCCAAAGCGAACACATGCTAGTGTCGACCACTATGGATACGCTCTCTACAAACCATTTGCACGAAATCGTTCAGCGAAAGCTGCTGCTGTTGCAGACGATTAAACAAATGACGCTGCAACAAACAGCTTTAGTAGCAGCGCAAGATGTCGACCAATTGCTAGCACATCTAAGCCATAAGAACGATGCCATGGAGGCACTTCAAAAAGTTCAAGCCGAACTCAAGCCTTTCAATGTTCAAGAACCAGCCGAAAGACGCTGGGAAAGCGAAGCGAAGCGCTTGGCATGCAAGGCG
This sequence comes from Njordella aestuarii, assembly GCF_056494165.1. Lineage (NCBI taxonomy): Bacteria > Pseudomonadati > Planctomycetota > Planctomycetia > Pirellulales > Pirellulaceae > Njordella > Njordella aestuarii. Next base: position 5,842,256 of record NZ_CM151397.1, on the reverse strand, counting down.
GAACTGGCACAGTGCGATCAGATCATCCGTGATTTGCTCGTCTTGGAAAGCCAAGCGATCGAACAGTTAAAGGATGAACGAACTCTGATCAGTGCTCACTTGCAGCAAATTCATGATTCCGCGTCTGTGGAACGTGCATACGAAGCCAACTCCGAGAGTGTTGACTACGCATCGCTTTCCTTAGAAGGATAGCAAGCATGAAAGATGGCGAATAAAACACGAACAGGAAACGCCTAAGGACAAGGCACTGCAAATATGTGGAACGGAGTTTTTCAAAACGCATCAGTCGACAATTTGGTCGAGACGGTGAAATTTGCGGAGCGACGTCACCAGTTGCTGGCAAGCAACATTGCAAATCTTGATACCCCTGACTATCAGACGCAAGACCTTTCGGTTGAGGACTTCCATAAGGCATTGGGTGAACGCATCAACGCCGAAAAGAGTGGCGTCGCGGAAGGCTCGAGCCAGGCTGGTGTGGACGGAGTGTCCGAGGAACAAGCGCAGCAACACGTTCGCAAAGCCTTTGAACAAATACTATATCACGATGGCAGCGATGTCAGTTTAGAACAGCAGGTGACTGCCATTAGCAAGAACCAAGCGATGCACTCGACAGCCGTGACAATTCTGCGACACCAGATGCATCAACTACAAATGGCCATATCCGAATCTGTAAACGTGTAAAAGGAAACCATAAATGCTATCTGCAATCGATGTTAGTACTAGCGCTCTGGTCGCGCAACGAGCCAGGCTGAATACAATCTCCGGCAATATTGCAAATATGTCGACTTTGACCAACGAAAAAGGGGAAGCCAAACCTTATCAAGAACGTTTCGTCGTATTTAAAACGGATGAGTATAACGGAGGAAAAGGGCTTACCGGAGTTAAAGTCGATAGTGTTGAAATTGACCAGAGCGAACCTCTGTATCGTTTCCAACCCGACCATCCATTGGCGATTAAGGATGGCAAGTGGAAAGGCTATGTTGCATATCCTAACGTTAACATGAACGAACAGTTTGTCGACGCTCTGGAAGCTTCACGCGCCTACGAGGCAAACTTAGGCGTTATGGAAGTGAGCAAGGGGCTACACCGACAGACGCTCAGTATTCTAGCTTAACCGAAGGTACTCCGATTATTACACGGAATAGTTCGTGGGCCCTTTTGTTCTATTATAACTTAACAAGAATTTGAGCACGCAAATGGATTTGCGATGCAAGTAAATCAAAATTCACTACTTACCGAGTTTTCGCAGCGCCTTGCTCAGCACGGTGTTCGCTCGAACACGCCTGCAGAACAAGGACAAGGTCCAAAGGATTTCGCAGACCTTTTGGCTCGAGGTGTCAGCAGCGTCAATAACGCACAGGCGGAGTCTCAAGATCAGATCCAACAGTTGCTGACTGGAGGTGATGTGAATTCCGCAGAAGTTATCACCAGTATCCAGAAAGCCGATATGGCGTTTCGTCTTTTGGTTCAAGTAAGAAACAAACTTATGAAGGCATACGAAGAGATTCAAGCGATCCACGTATAAACTATGCAATTCTTCAATCAACTAATTTCACAAGCTCGCGAATTATTCCTTTCCATGACTCCGGGGTCCCGGATATTGGCAGGACTATTGTTGGCGGCTGTAGTGGTCAGTTCGGCGTTCCTTGTTCAAGGGACAACAGGCCAAACGATGGAGTACTTGTTCACTGGACGAGCGCTGAGCGAATCGGAGCTTGATGCTGCCGAAGTTGCTTTCAGCACCGCTGCTCTATCGGACTACGAGTTGATCGGACGGCGTATCCAAGTGCCTGCCGCCAAGCGGCATGAGTATATGAAGGCGTTGGCTGAAAACAACGCCTTTCCTAAGCACTTGGGAAGTTCCATCGATCAGGCACTTTCGGCTCAGAGCTTTCTGGAGCCAATCGAAAGTTCACGTCAAAGAATCCGTGCGGCACGCGAAGGCGACATTGCTAACGCTATCAAGAGCTTAAGTTTCGTCGAAGATGCGTTTGTTACCTACGACGAGCAACGAAATGGTTTCAGTACAGCCAAGCAACAGACCGCAAGCGTCTGGGTTAGGCCTCACGCAAACTCATCGCTATCTGATCAGCAGAAGCGTGACATTATGCACCAAGTTGCTGCCGGGTTCGCTGGTTTGAAGTATGAAAATATTTCCGTCATGGATATGGACAACGGCGCTGTCATGCACGGTAGTACCGATCCGATGACGGCCGAGCAGCAGAAATTTTATCACGTGAAAAAGAAATACGAAGAAGAGCTTCGTACTAAAGCCCGAAACTTGCTCGCTGACTACGGTGATGTACGTTTGGAAGTTACCGTCGATTTGGATCCTACCATTCGTGAAGCCTCAGAGATCCTGAAGTACAACGAGAAACCTACGACGCTACAAACGAGTGAAACGAAACGCGAGTCGTCGTCAAGCGAGCCGATCGAAGGTGGTCGGCCCGGAGCTGAACCAAATGCGATAGCCAACCGTTCTGCATCCTTACAAGGGCAGTCGCAAGAGACTTCAAAGACGAAAGAATCGGTAACAGAAGAAAAAAAGGTCACCGGCCGAGAGACTACGATCACCGACAAAATTGGCCTAAAGCCAACTTATGCTACGATTTCAGTCTCAATACCGACTTCCTATTACAAAACAGCGTTTCATCGGAAGTGGTTGGACGAGAACCCAGACAAAACGACGAGCGATCTTACCAGCATCGACAAGACTGTCTTTGTACAAGGCGTCGCAGCGGTGAAAGACGAAGTCAATAAGAAGATTCAGACGACGCTCGCGGCTTTAGTTCCCTCGGTTTCCGCTGGTGCAGATCGGTTCCCAAGTGTAACGGTTACCGACTATTTGGATACGCCAGCTCCCCTCATTCCTGGTCCGAGTATGGCGGAGAATTTGCTAGTCTTTGCCTTAGGCAGCTGGCAATGGTTTGGGATGTTCACATTGGCAGGTATGGCGTTGATGATGCTTCGTTCTTTTTCGAAAACCGCCCCCGTCGGCAACGTTGATTCGGATTTTGAACGAGGATTTAGTATTCAGTTGGAAGATCCGTCGACCTGGGATTTGTCTGCACTAGAGCCAGAGCTTGATGAAGATGGGGAAGAGGTAGACGAGAATGGCGATCGGCGGAAATTCAATATTACGGGTAGCGAGATTAAGGAAGAGCTAACTTCCATGGTCCGCGAAAATCCAGACGCGGCCGCTTCGCTCTTGCGCAGTTGGATTGGTGAGGCTGCTTAGCCTCGACCCCTTTGCGGCAGTAGCCCGGTGTGCGAATAGCTGCAGTTGAAGTTGCTTCAACTTTCCCAGATTAACAACGAATTAATCTTGCTCTGAAATCTCAAAAAACATTAAAGATTGAAATGTCAATGCGAACAGATTTCTGACGGCACGCAACTACGAACGCGAAAGGACTGACTATGGCAAAGGCCGAATCACAAAACAAGATTCGGCAGATCGCAATCGTGCTAACGAGCGTCGACGCCAAAACTGCTCGGCAGATCCTTTCTTCTTTACCGCCCGATATCGCCAAGCCAATTCGATCTTTGATTGGTCGCCTCGGCAGCGTGACACCGCACGAACGTGACGAAGCATTCGCGGCACTCACACCGATTCTGAAATTATCATCCAACAAACCCGCGACCAAGCCACGCGACTCCGGCTCCAAACCTCCTGCCCCCAGCTATGCCAGTCCGGCGGAAATGCTGTTAGCCCAATCAGCATCGACTATCGATCGCGCCGACATTACCTATAGCATGCCAGTAGGTGTTTCCGGGGCAGAAACTGCCAGTCCACAGATTTCTGATTTAAGCGGACAACACTCGCCGCCATCGGCAGACATCGCTTGGTTCGACGCGACCACATCCGAGTGGGCGCAACTGCTGAAATCGGAACGCCCCATCATTATTGCGTCCATTGTAGCGCAGGCTCCGAAAATGCTGGCGTCTGAAATACTTCAGGAACTGCCAGGCCGCATTGCCGTCGAGACGTTAGCAGAAATGCCGAAAATCGGTTCGACTTCACCGGAAGTGCTAGAAGAGATTTGTAGCCAGCTGAACGGCCGTTTGCGTGAATTTCGAAATCAGTCGCTGACAAATCAATGGGGGCTGCAAAAGGCCAGGGGAATCTTCGAATCCCTACCCGAAGCTATGCGCTCGCAATGGGCGTTGCAAATGGAAAGCATCGATCCGAATGTTGCACGCGAATTTGCACAATTTGCCGACGTTGCCAAACGAGCGTCTGAGCCGGAGGTGTCTGCCGGAATCAGTGCGACGTATGATGTTCTAGCCAGCAGCGCGAAATCAAAGCTTGCTCCAGAACTAAAAATTGCGGAACAAACGCGGAATTCTTCTCCTGACAATTCTGACAAAATCGTTAGCGACGATTCAGTTGCGTCATCGTCAAACACGGTCGCGTACGATGCGGAAGATTTCGATTCTCTAATGCATTTACCGCTGAGCGATCTTGCTAAAATTATTCGCGAATGCGATCCCGAGACAGTACTGGCGGCGCTCTCTGGTGCGAGCCGGCGTTGGCTAGCCCGTTTCGAAAAAATGATTCATCCACGGGAAGTAAATCGGTTGCGGCAGCGAATCAAATCGAATACGCAATTGTCAATGCGTGAAATTGATGCGGCACAAGCGGCAGTCGTCGCTACTGCTGCAAAGCTCGGACTCTTTTCAATCGCATCCAGTGAGCTTATGGCTGCTTGATTCTAAGCCAATCGGAGACCTTTGCTAACTGCAATAGAAAATATCATGGCTAGTATCCTCAAACCGAGAAATCTCCCGCCGGGAGTGTCGCTGCAGCAAATCGAGGGCTTCAACTGGGAAGATGTGCTGGGGCGCGCACGAAGCCACTTAGAACAAGTACGAAAGCAAGCGCAGGAGATTATCGAGAATGCCAAGGTCGAAGTAGAACAGATTAAGGCCAACGCTCGCGAAGAAGGGCGGCAAGCGGCGGAACAAGATCTGGAAAGCATGGCGATCAAAAAAGCCACGACGATGGCTGACCAGAAAATTACGCAGAGTCTCCAAGCGACCGAGACGCTTGCTGCACAACTAGAAGAAGCGACCGAGCAATGGTTGCGCCAGTGGCAACATGAAACGATTCCGCTTGCTATTGCCATTGCTGAACGGCTTGTGCAGCGTCAAATCGATTTAGATCCGTCGATCCTACTTCAGTGGCTTGCCAACGGAATCTCGCTAGCTCGCGCCGAGCATGCGCTACAAATTCGGATCCATCCAGAGGACCGTGAACGTTTAGGCGCGCATCTTGATCGATTCATCCAGTCGGCAGGACAGAAGCAACAGTTGACCCTGATCGAAGACGAAACGATCCAATCACCCGGCGTGGTGATTCAGTCGGATGATTTAAGAATCGATAGTCAACTGACGGCACAATTGGATAGACTCGTACAGGAAATGCGATAAGACTCGATGCTAAATTTGCCCGCCGTAACAACCGCCCACCAATGGGGACCAATTCTTAACAAGTGTGTCAGCGTCAAACTGAGCGGCCGCGTGAGCAGTATTCGTGGGCCAACGATTATCGCTGCGGGCATGCCAGCTCCGGTCGGGGCAGTCGTGAAGATCGAGCGAGGTGGCGGCGATGCAGTCCATGCTGAAGTAATCGGTTTTGACGGCAAACAATGTATTTTGGCACCCCTTGATGTAATGGCAGGCGTTAGCCCTGGCGATCGAGTTACACTCGTGCGTACGACTCGTACGATTCCCGTGTGTAATGAGATGATAGGCCACGTGCTAGACGCGGAAGGCAATCCGCTTGAAAAGGGCGTTCTCTTGCCGTTGACGCGGCGCGTCGAGTGCGATGCGCCGCCGATTCCAGCGCTTGATCGACCGCCAATCGACAAAATTTTACCCACAGGGGTACGGGCCATCGATTCACTTTTAACACTTGGATACGGTCAACGGATCGGGATTTTTGCAGGATCCGGCGTTGGGAAAAGCACATTACTGGGAATGCTGGCGCGGGGAACCGCGGCAGATGTCGTCGTGATAGGATTGATCGGTGAGCGAGGTCGCGAAGTTCTCGAGTTTTTGGATAGAGATTTGGGAGATGAGGGACGCCGGAAATCTGTTACCGTCGTTGCAACCAGCGACACACCGGCTCCAAAACGCATTCTGGCTGCGAAAACAGCCACGGCGATCGCCGAAGCGTTTCGCGACCAGGGAAAATCTGTGCTACTGTTAATGGATAGTGTCACCCGTTTCGCTATGGCCCAACGCGAAGTTGGACTTGCGGCGGGTGAAGTTCCGACAACGAGAGGCTACCCACCAAGCGTCTTTGCCATGTTGCCACAGCTAGTCGAACGAACCGGCAATTCTAACCAAGGCTCCATAACGGCGATCTACACGGTCTTGGTCGAAGGGGACGATGCGAACGAGCCCATCAGTGACACTCTTCGTGGCTTACTGGATGGCCACTTGCATCTTTCACGGTCGATCGCGGCCTCGGGACGTTATCCAGCAATCGATATTTTGCCGTCTTTGTCCAGATTGCAAAATACCTTGATCGATGGGGCACACCGCGGAGCGGTTACCAAACTGCGTCAGTGGATGGCAACGTATGCCGAGAACGAAGATCTAATCAACATCGGGGCCTATGCTAAGGGCAGCAACCAACAGATCGATGAAGCGATCGCTAAACGTGAAGCAATCAACGCATTTTTGGCTCAAGAACAACACGGTGTAATCTCCTGGAAGCAGATGGCTAGCGAGTTGACGCAACTGACGGCCGCAAATGTACCTCATAAGGCCGCCGCATGAGTCAGCCATTCAAGCTTAGCAACGTTATGAAACTGCGGCAGCGTGAGCGAGATAAGGCTGCCGGTGATATGCAAGAGATCCGCAACGCCCTTGCTCTGTTCGATGCACAAATGGAAAAAGTGCGTGACGAAGCGAAGCAACTCGCGCAGGATCGAAAAGGATTCTCGTTAGGTAGTGTCGTTATTTCTAATTTGATTGAAATTCAACGTTATGAACTTCAGCTTTCAATGCAATACGCGGCAATGAAAGAAAAACGGCAGATTTTAGTCAACGAGCAGACTCGGCGCGAGTCCGTGTTACTCAAGTGTCAGCAGAATCTTAAAGCGATCGAAGTACTTGAAGAGCAGCACAAGCACAAAGTTCGCAAGCTCGAAGAGAAGGCTTTACAAGGTCGGTTAGATGAATGGTCTAACACGCACAATGTTCTAACTTCGCAAGAGACGAATGCAGAGTAAGTTCTCTGAAACATATCGGTTAGGTTCGTACTATGAAAAAGATTGCAAATTTATTCCTCTGGTTCTGTGCCGCTACCATTCTTGCTCAAGCAGCAATCATTGGTCTCTCTGTAGCAAAAGGCAATTTCGACAAGGACTCTGTTCCAAAGCTGATTGCTATGATGAACGGTATTGACATTCAAGGCGAGCGACTGCGGCAGGCGATTGTCGAGGGTAAAGACACTCCGGTCCCAACACATGACGAAATATTAACCACGAGAGCTCAGCTGAGTCTGGAGCTTGATGCACGAGAGAGGGCTTTGAGTCGATTTCGCGATCAACTAGAGACAATGCAGTCTAAACTTCAAACGGAAATCAAAGAATTTGATACGCGAAGGCTCGCATTCGAAGCAGCTGTCGCTCAACGTGCCAAGACCGTCAACGAGCAAACTTTAGGAGAAGTTCAGCGAATTATTGAAATACTGCCCCCCGAACAGGCAAAAGATCAGCTTATGCGGATGATAGAAAATAATTCATCTGAAGATGTGGTCGCAATCATTAAAGCTTTACCCGACGACAAACGAAAAAAGATCATAGGCGAATTCTTGCAAGAAGACGAAGCGGCCAAGCTTCACGATATCTTGACGATGATTCGTGAAGGAGTCGGCGTTAACGGCGACCCCGCAGGCGCGGCCATCGACTGAAAATAGCAATCTGAACGCTTGCTCATAATCTTTGTGAGTAAGTGAACAACACTATTTTTGTCGCCGCCGCACAGATTTCACGTTAGATCCTTCGGGGGGAGGTTCTGCGATGATAGATGCGACTTCAAGTACGCAACTGCCATCTGATCAAGATTCGTATCGCGAACGTATTGCGGGCGGCCGCCAAAATAGTAGTGCATTCAATCGGCGTTCCAATGTCAATGCATCGTTGATGTTCGATTCGTTGTTTCAATCGCAGCTCTTTCAAGCGGCTGTGCCAGCGCCTGAACGGCATCGACCAATCGATCCGACTCAACAACAGGTGTCCAAAGACAGTTCCGCCGAGGATATCGAAGCAAACGTTGCCAGCGAAGATGAACCTTCGGACTCCGAAGAAACTTTGGAACGGGCGGTTGCACCTGCTGTCGTTTTCCAGCCCATTGTTCAAAAATCCCAAGACCTACCGCGGGAAGATGTGGTAGGGCAGGAATTGGTCGTTGCTAAATCGACTGCTCCTGTAAAGCAGGAGACGGCTGCAGACGTTTCGGCCGAGCAAGCAGTAACGCAGGAGTCAGCTGAGCCCGCGTTATCAAAGCCGGAGGAAGCACCTCAACAAGTTGAACTCGCGCCGTCTGAAGTTCCAGTGTTGCAAACGGCTGCTGTTGCTGGCGGCAGCGAACAAGTTGCGCCCGAGGGGGAGTCGGAAGTGGCAGGCGAGCATAGTGGCCGCCGCAAGAGCCGCCGGAACCAACGAGAAAACGTTGAGAACAATACAAGTGTCGCTGAGAAAGTCGCATCGTCACAATCCACGGCGAATGAGTTGCAGACGAGCGAGGTTCAACCCGAATTGCCGAAAGAAAAGGCGAAAAACCAAAGGGACGATGCTGACGAAGAGCGCAGCGATCTCCGCGAACTCGATAAGCCAGCGGCGGTTGGACAGGAAGTCGACAAACCAAACCGCCGTGCTGAGGCCTTGCGAGAAGGTCGCGATGGGAGTAAAGATCGCGAGCAATCATCGCAGTCGGAATTACTCGCGGAGCAGCCAGCTACAGCAAGCGAAAGTGTACAAGTCGTCGAGATCGATGTACAGAAAACGTTGGACTCCAATGCTCCGCTTACCGGCCTCAATTTGCCAGGCATGAATGATGGCACAACTACTAGCTTGCCAGATCAAGCGCTGGCAGCTGATGTTACACTTCAAGCAATCGACGGGACTTCCGCCGTGCCACTAGGTTCGGCAAATGGTGCTGCATCCACGGGTGCGATAGCGGGAGTGGCCGCCACCATCGCCAGCGTCCCAACAAACGCAGTTGCAGGCGTTGGTAGTATGGCGCGTGAAGCTTCTCAGGCCAACACCATGCCAAGGTCGGAAACAGCCAGCGGTGCCACGGGTGCAACTCCGGTTCCCGAATCTCAACTGACAGGCTACCAACAGGGGCGGTTATTGCAACGAGTTTTGAACGGCTTGGAGCAGCTTCAAGATGGCTCGAGCTCCGTTCGCCTTCGACTTCATCCGCCCGAGTTAGGAGCGCTTGAAGTTAGCCTGCATATGACTCAAACGACGATTGCTGCAACAATAACAGTAGAGTCGGAGGCTGCTCGCCAGGTTTTGCAAGAGAACCTGCCAATGCTACAAAACAAACTGGCGGACCAAGGCCTACAGGTCGAGCGATTTGACATTCAAACGCAGTCGGCCAACACCGAAGGTGGAGCCAATTTCGATCGAGGTTACGGAAATGAATCCAACCAGCATTCGACGGGGCAGGGCAGTGAGCAACACGAGGCTCGGCAAGAGGTAATTGGCAAGTTGGGCAATCGATTGCGACCGGGATCGCCGTTCGCTGGACCGCGTGAGGGTCAATCGGCGGATGTAGCGCTTGATCTTAAAGCCTAGACAGAGCAAAGTTTTGTGTGTGCTTTCCTAGTTTTACCAGCTTACGCGGGTTGCTCAGACGATCTGGTTTTTAAGAAACAATACTGCTATCTGTTTGGTCGCTCGGTTGGGCCGCAATTCAAGTCGGTATCACGGACGAGCATCCCTAAAGCTTACAATTGATCGGAAAAAGGAAGTGCGATGTCCCAAGTAACTTCTGCGACGCAAACGAACGGCGAGAACACAATTACGCAGCCAAAAGGCAATGGGATTGATTCGCTGGACCAAGATCAATTCCTGAGCTTAATTATTACACAGCTGCAGAACCAAGATCCTTTAGAGCCGACGGACAATGCGGCGTTGATGCAGCAAGTGAGCGATCTTCGTTCACTGGCGGCAAACGACTCGCTGATGGACACCCTTGGCAATTTCTCCGTTACGCAGCAGCTCACAACTGCTAGCAATTTAATCGGAAAGTCGATCGAGGGTTTGGATGTGGATGGAAGCGCGGTCGAAGGAGTCGTCTCGAGTGTCTCGGTGCAAACCGATGAAAATGATCCGAACAATCGTCAGATCAGAGTGCATGTCGGATCGAAGTTGGTCGATATAAAGAACGTTCGTGAAATTTTGCCGGTTGAGTAACCGGTACGAGCGATTACTTTTCTACTCCTTGGGAGGAGTCTACCGACATGGGTTTAGCTTCATCGCTTAGTACTGCGCTGACTGGACTAAATGCTGCCGAAACACAGATTGATGTGCTCGGCAACAACTTGGCCAACTCCCAAACAGTTGGCTACAAATCGTCGGAAGTCGTTTTTGCGACTCAGTTCTTGCAAACACTTTCGCTAGGTGCAGCGCCAACCACGAACAATGGTGGTACGAATCCACGCCAAACGGGCTTAGGCGTACAGGTTGCCGGCATCAATCAAAATTTCCGCCAAGGGACCATTGAGATCAGCAGCAATCCCTCGGACTTGGCAATTCAAGGGGATGGATTCTTTCAGGTCGAAGGCAATCAAGGCGAGACGCTTTACACTCGTAACGGCATCTTTCGATTAAATGCTTCCAACGAGTTAGTTACGACTACGGGCAATCGTTTGTTGGGCTACGGAATTGACGAACAGTTTAATATTCAAACATCTGCCGTCGTGCCACTGACCGTGCCACTCGGTTCGGAAGCGGTAGCCAAAGCAACCACGACCGTTACGATGCAGGGTACTCTGTCTGCACAGGGCGATATTGCCGACACCTCGGAAATTATCCAGAGTGCGATCCTGGGCGATAGCTCGATTCCGCGGCCAGACGGGACCGTTATTTCTTCAACATCAGCCAATCGCCCCAGCACCACGAGTGTGACTGTTGCACAGACCGAAGGCACGGGCGGTACGCATCCAGAAGGCGCTGTGTACACATATCGATTTGCTTTCGTTGATTCTTCTGGCAACGAAAGCATGGCGAGCGACCCGGTTACTGTTACAGTCCCTGCAGGCAACGCGCTTGCTGACAATACAGTGACCATCAATGGTTTGCCCTCAGGCGGCACGCAGTACAGTCAGATGAACGTCTATCGGACAACCAACGGCGGCAGCGAGCCATTCTTGTTGGGCACTGCAGTACCGGGAGGGACCTTTGTCGATAACAATTCTGTTGCACTGTCGTCAACTCCGCTGGATAACAATGCCCTCAATGGCAATTATTCGTACTTGGTGACCTATTACCGCGCTGGGGAAGGGGAATCTCGGCCCAGCGAATTGGTCGGACCATTGAACGTTGTCAACGGACGCGTTTTCTTAAACAACCTTCCGACCCCACCAGTTCCGCCTTCGGGAGGTGGTTTTCCGGCATACGACGAGATTCGAATATATCGTAATTTGACGAGCGATCCGAACTCCTTCTATTTAGTCGACACGGTTGCGCCTGGGGTTACATATACTGACAGCAGAACCGACGCTGAGATCAGCGATTTGAATAATCCTAACAACAAGTTGGTGAATCTAGATGGGCCGACGATCGATAGCAACACGCTGTTAGTTAACGTCACAAGGCGTGATGGCTTTGATTACCTTTCGCCATTCACCGAAGGTACGATGACATTTAGAGCGCGCAAAGGTGGACGTGTGACACCCGAAGCTTCGTTTCAAATAACGTCGACGAGTACAATTCAAGACTTGATGAGCTTTATACAGAGCTCAGTTGGTATTCAAACCGACAGCGGCGATGCTATTAATCCAATTGTAAGTTCCGTCAACAATATCCCAGGTGAATCAGGCAATATATTCCCTGGGGCATACATTAGTAATGGGCGTTTGCGATTCGTAAGCAACACCGGTTTGGACAATGCACTTGATATCGATCTCACTGGGTTTCGGATTCAGAGTGCAACAGGGGAAGTGAACACGCCAAACTTAGCTTTCGGTTCAGCTCAAACGGCAGTCGGTCGAAGCGCGACCGCGGACTTTGTGGCGTACGATTCGCTAGGTCTGCCCTTAGGGGTTCGACTTACGGCGGTTTTAGAGAGCCGCGATGATAATAGTACCACTTACCGCTGGTATGCTGACTCGGGTGACAATATTTCCAGAATTTCGGATTCGCGAGCCGTAGGAACAGGTTTGGTTCGTTTCGATGGGAACGGAAACTTCATCTCTGCGACAAACAACACGATTGCAATTCAGCGAGATGGCTTGCCCAGCGACAAGCCGCTTGAGTTCGATATCGATTTTAGCGGCGTGAGCGGTTTGGCCGCTTCAGCTTCGACGTTGGCTGCTTCACGTCAAGATGGTTCGCCGCCGGGTGTTTTGACCAGCTATATCATCGGTGAAGATGGTTCTATCCGTGGGGTGTTTAGTAACGGTGTTTCGCGAGACTTAGGCCAAATTCGATTGGCACGTTTTACGAATAACAACGGTTTGGAACAACGCGGGCAGAACCTGTTCGCCCAGGGGATCAATACTGGCTTGCCTATTCAAGGACAGCCGGGGGAAAATGGTATTGGTACAGTTTCTTCAGGTGCACTTGAGTTATCCAACACGGACGTCGGCGGCGACTTGGTGAACCTGGTCCTCGCAAGTACTCAGTACCGAAGTAACGCCCGAGTTATCACAGCAACGCAACAGCTGTTTGACGAATTGCTGAACCTGCGACGTTAAGACTAAACGCTGAACTTTTCCTGTGAATAATGCCGGCTTGGCTTATTCACTATCTGGTGGAATCATCGGGATGTTCAGGTGCGTGAATCCCTTGGCGGTGACGCAACGGCCACGAGAAGTTCGGACGATAAATTCGCTGCGAAGCAAGAATGGTTCGACTTCGTCTTCCAGCGTGTCGGCTGATACGCTCATCGTATGCGCGATCGCTTCAACGCCAGCTGGGCCGCCGCCGAAGACACGAATGATCGTTTCCAAGTAACGTCGATCTTGACGGTCCAATCCAATTTCATCGATCCCAGTCATCTTCAGTGCGCGATTGGCAACGTCAAGCGTAATCTTTCCATCGCATTTGCTTTGAGCGAAATCGCGGACCCATAACAAACGGTTGTTTGCAACTCGCGGTGTCCCGCGCGATCTTTTCGCGATTTCAAAAGCAGCAGGTTCCTGCAGTTCAACGTTTAGCTTTACTGCGTTGCGATGCAAAATCGTTACCAGATCGTTGACGTCGTAGTAACCCAAGTGCTCGCGAATCTGGAAGCGATCGCGAAGCGGTGCGCTCAACATTCCCGCGCGAGTTGTTGCCCCTATCAAGGTAAACGGCTTGATAGCCAGATTTAACGTGCGGGCGTTGACGCCTTCTCCCAAAACAATGTCGACTTTAAAATCTTCCATTGCCGTGTAAAGATACTCTTCGACGTTTTTAGGTAATCGATGAATCTCGTCGATGAAGAGCACCGAGCCATATTCCAGGTTGGTCAAATATGGCAAAAGTTCTTTGGGAGCTTTCAAGCCTGGGCCGCTGGCGATCTGCATGCTCGTGCCCATCTCCTGCGGAATGCACGTCGCAAAAGTCGTCTTGCCAAGTCCAGGCGGGCCATCGAGCAAGATATGGCCAAGTGGTTGTCTGCGTTTTTGCGCAGCATCAATGGCGATGTTGAGCACTTCCATAACTTCGCGTTGCCCGACCATGTCGCCCATCCGTTTGGGACGTAGCACACCATCGGATTCGCCACCGTCGTCTTCAGCTTCGTCGTCGCCAAACTTTTCTCGCACCATGTTGCGATGAACGCTCCCCGCTCAAAAAATTTCACACTCCACTTTTCAATAGTGGCTGATCTTACCATCATCCGCACACTTCGCAAAACCAGGACTTTCGCTAGGAAGCAGGAGCGGTCGTCTGCATCGGCGGGACTTTTTGTACGACCAGAGAATTGTGTGCATAATCCATTACACCGGTTCCGGTAACGTAGACGATGTGATCGCCAGGAGCGAGAATTCCTGTTTCGCAGCCCCAGCGGCAGATGTCGTCAAACATCGCTTGCGTATTTTCGAGATGCTCGACTTTGTGGGGCATAATACCCCAGAACAAAGTCATTCTTTGTAGTGTCGCATCGACATCGCTGACCCCCAGTGTCGGAATGTAGTTGCGTTGTTTGGCCTTGACCCAAGCGGTACCGCCAGAACGCGATACGACGACTACAAGTTTGGCATCGATTGCTTCTGCAATATTCGCAGCGTTATAGGTGACAGCCGACGTGACAATGTGCACTTTGTCCATCGTCTTGATGCCGCCGGTCTGTGGGGCATCTTTGAGCATCTCTTCGGTTGTGTACAAGATCCGATTCATCATATCGACCGCTTCGACTGGGTAGTTTCCAATCGCCGTCTCACCGCTCAACATGCACGCATCGGCGCCGTCTAAGATGGCATTCGCGACGTCGCTAGCTTCGGCACGCGTCGGGCGGCGGTTGTGATGCATACTTTCGAGCATCTGAGTAGCGACTATCACCGGTTTTAGTCGGTCACGGCAAACTTGAATGATTCGTTTTTGAGCGACCGGCGTTTCGGCGACATCGATTTCAACACCGAGATCGCCCCGAGCGACCATCACAGCGTCGGCGGCTTCTACGATGGACTCCAGGTGTAGCATCGCTTCACGCTTTTCGATTTTAGCGATCACTAATGCATGAGAATCCAACGAGGTAAGCAGGTTCTTTAGCGAGTAAACGTCCTGAGCACTGCGGACAAACGAGAGCGACACAAAATCGATGTTGTTCTTAGCGGCCCACAACGCGTTATCGATATCCTCTGGACGCATCGCAGAAACACTCAACGAGACGCCGGGCAGGTTGATGCCTTGACGCGAACGGATCAAACCACCGACTTCGACCAGGCAGGTAACTTCATGCCGCGTGCATTCGGTGACCCGAAGCGTGATTGTCCCATCGGTTAACATAACTTGGTCGTTGACCTTGAGTTCGTCAATTAAACGGGTGTAGTTGCTGGTGAGGCATAAAGGATCTTGGCTTTCTTCACCTCGGACGAACTTCAGGTACGATCCGTTGGCAACTTCAAGCGGGTCTTGGCACAGCTTTCCAAGTCTAATTTTTGGGCCGGCCAGATCCAAAAGGATTCCGACCGGGAAGTTTGTCCGCAGACGAACATTGCGAATCTTTTCCAAAATCCGCTCGAAATCCTCGATCTTTCCGTGAGCAGTATTAATGCGAAAGATGTCGACGCCATGTTGGACCAGCTCGACAAGCGTGTCTTCCGATTCGCAAGCAGGTCCCACAGTCGCGATAATCTTAGTGCGGGCTTCCGTTGTTTTCGGACGGGGCGTGATCGGCATTGAAATTACCTGACTTCAAGGGTTTCGGTCGTTTGCTGTCAAAAAAAATATTGCAAGAACTTGCAGCGGCTGAATTTGAACTAAGCTATCGCGAGCGAGGTGTGCCGAAGTAAGTACCGCATTTTGCGAGTAACTAGGCATTGTTTGTACTGAACTACACGACTACTGCAACGGGGCTGTGATGCCGGGAAGATTGAATTGGACGAACAAATGGGCTCTTGTCGCTGGCGGAACAAGCGGCCTGGGGTTGGCAATTGCCAAGCAAATGGCAAGACGCGGAGCCAATGTTGCTGTGATCGGGCGGAACGCTGACCGAGTAATGGCTACATGCGAGATGCTGAAGGTAGCCGGTGCTTCCGATACTAACGGCTTTGCTGTCGATTTGTCCCAGCAATTGGAACGGTCCGAACCTGAATCGGCACGGCTTGTAGAATTCTGTGAGCATCAATCTTTGAAGCTTTGCGTTGCTGCGATCGGTAAATCGGACCGAGGGTATTTGGCTGATTTGTCTGCTGCAGATCTGCAACATTCGATTGCCAGCAACGTCGTGTCGGCGCTACAGACTAGCCAATTGGCAGCCAAGAGCCTTGCTCGAAATTGTGGGAGCTTGGTACACATCGCGTCGATTTCTGGTTTGGCCGCGGCCTCTGGGCTTGGCGCGTATTCGCTTTCGAAGTCTGCATTGGTTGCGATGTCGCGCCAAATGCGACAAGAATGGAAACCAAAGGGCGTCTATGTGACGCTGGTCTGTTGTGGGCCAATTGCACGAGAGGACGCGGGCAGTCGCTACGACGAACTCGCACAGCAGCGAGCATTGCCGGAGCATCTCAAGCAGGCTGGTGGTGGCGTGCGGTTGGAGGCAATCGACCCAGTAGTTTTGGCAGAACAGATTATCGCGGCCGCACTTCAACATAAACCCGAACTTGTCGTGCCAAATAAAGTGCGTATGCTCGCGTCCATTGCAGCGTTCTTCCCTAGCTTTGCCGACTCGATTATCGAAAAATCCTTCAACCGCAAGACTGAATCGCATTGATTCTAACCGCTAAGGAAAAGCGACCGGGGAAGATATTTCGCCTGCAAGCAAAATTGACCAGTTGGGCTTGTCACCGACCGCCTGGTCGACAAACTTAAGGAGCGTCGCACTTCCTTAGGATTAATGCTTGGTATTGTAGAGTGCTGGTGGCATGGAAATTACGGATAGTCAACTTATAAAGTACCTGACGCATGCTGAAGTGCGTGTTCGTTCGGCGTCACTTGAAAGCTTGGCGGCAAGCTTTTGTAGTGATCCATTAATGTTGCGGGCAATTTTTGATGCGTGGGATCAATTTGAGCCTGCCACAGCTTTCCCCGAATTGCCGATCTTAACGCACCTGCCAGTTCACGAATCTCTCGCCGATGAATCTTTATTGCGAGCGAGCGCGATGGTGCGTGGTAGAAAGATCGTTGACCCTGTTTGTCGTAGCGCGGGTAAACTCATTGAAGCTTATTCTGTGGCTTGTCCAGAAAACTACGCGCGTTTTCTGCCGCGATTCGAATCTCTGAAGCGCGAGTCGAAAATCTTTTTTCGCGTTGACATCGAAGGTATGCAGCTTCGCGCAAGTATGGTTGAGCGCACCGATGATGCGTTGCGAACAATCTTGGGTGAGATTTCAAGCGAACGCGGAGAGGAATCTTCGATGACGCCAAGCAGCGGAGCAAACGTTCGTTGTGCCCTGGACGAACTACATGCGCGAGGCCAAGCAGATAACTTCTGGTCGGTCGTTATCACCGAACTGGAAGAGAAAAGCAACGACTTTACTCCAAGTGCCGAAGTCGGACTTGAGGTGTTGTCGCGGCGTTCAGTCGGCGGTTACGAAGATCGCTTGGTCCGTTTGCTGGACCATAGCGATGCAAAGGTAGCGGACGCTGTGGCCATTTCTCTGGCAAGAAGCCGCAACCAAAATGTACTCGACGCAATTTCGAGAGAGTACCTCGGCCTGGAAACCGCTGGGAAGCTCCGCGCGGCAGTTGTGCTGCAACGCCTTCGATTGCCGGGAGTCGCGTCGCGGATCCGGCTGCTGAAAGAATCAGCGCGTGATGATCGCCCCGTGTCGGAAGCTTTGCTGATTGCCGAAATCTTGCAGTTCGATTTCGAAGCTGTTGAAGACTGGTTGGAAGCCTTGTTGGTAATCGACGATCGATCGCTTCATCGAATCGAGCAGCGATTGCATATCGCCTTGCCATTAGCAACGCAGTTGCCCGTGGAAGACCAACCGCGATTTATGAAATTGTTTCGCTCGCGTCTGGTCGACTAGGAAGGCCAGACTCGCAGGCGAATCGAATCATTCAAGCTCTCGACGCTTTCACCTGCCGAGTATGTGAATGATATTTCAACGTTGCTATTCGCTTCGACGTGTTGCGGCTGCGATAGCGGAAGGACCAAACACTGGTTTGGCCACGTGACTGCTCGTTGCTGCGGCATATTCACCGCTAGAATGTTTTGCGTAACGAACCGAACTGCGTTGATCGTTCCGCTTTGTTTTGCGATAAAGCCTTGCAGTACATCGAAGTGGAATGGAATGCTGTCGTTGTAAGCAATGTTGGAATAGGTTGACAATCCAGCAATTTCACAAGTGCGCGGCTGATGCGCGACCGGTGCTTGGAACATGGGGACCGGTGCGATGAATCCGTCAAAGTCGAATGATTGCTGCACGGGTTGCACCATCAGCATCGATAGTTCTGGTATGAAAACTGGTAGCGGACTGCCGAACTTGGCGACATAGTTGCGTTTGAAGGCGTCGATAACCTGCGCTTGTTTTTCGCGAAGCAAAGCGACGTGCAACATTTCGCAGATGACAACATCGACCGGCCGATCCGGGACAAACGTAGTTGCGTCATGCTGGACGACTTCGATTTGCTGGTCGAGTCCATTGGAGCCTATGAATTGTCGAGCGCTGCGGACGAGGACTGGGTTTCTCTCAACGCAGGTAACGGTTGCGCCTTGACGTGCCGCGAACGAAGATAGAATGCCCGTTCCGCCACCAAGCTCGACGACATGCATTCCGGGTTTTACCAAGAGCTCGATGGCTTCGCGAAATGCACCGACACGATGTTCGTCTTGCAGCATGTTGTAGTGGTACAACAGCGGAATATACTGCCCTAAAGTGTTGTCATCGGAATCAGGTTTGGGAGCAAACTTTTTTTCGAGTGTGCTGAACTTATTGCTTTGGCTATCCGTCGTCTGTGTGGCAGTCGGCATTATTCCTCGTAGAAATTGCAGGTTCGAGCAGCGGGGTATGTGAGTGGGAACCTTAGGAGAAGTCGTTGCTTGACTTCAAGAGTAGTTATTGCGACCCGAGTCAGAGTGCTCAAGAAAAGGGGCTACAACCTTGCAATAGAGTCTGATTTGATGACTCGTAGTGGCCGTTTTGAGGCTGCTAGGATTGAAAGCTGGCCGACTTGGACGAACATCGAGATGTGGCAAAAAGGATGGGAAGTGCCACAATTCGACGGCATTACAATGAAAACGGCTGGGTTTTTGCAACGTTTTGGTCCACCCTTTCCAGACAGCGACAATTCTGCAGGCGAACCCGATTAGCGAGATTCTCGATTCCGTAGTATCCTGTCAGCTGTTCAAGCGAGTGGCTGGTAATTTGGGTCAGCAGCTACATCCTTCTACGAAAACAACAGAAATATGTCGATTGCAGACAGTAAAAATGAAACGGCACCCATGGTGCCTGATGCCGCGGGCCGTTTTGGTCAATTTGGTGGTCGGTACGTACCCGAAACGCTGACGCGTGCCTTGGACGAACTGACGGCCGAGTACAGCAAGGCGATGAAAGATCCCGACTTTCATGCGGAACTGGACGAGCTTCTGAAGCGATTCGTCGGACGTCCTAGCCCTTTGTATCATGCCAAGCGTCTTAGCATGGCGATGGGTGGAGCGCAGATTTGGCTCAAGCGTGAAGATTTGAATCACACCGGCGCCCACAAGATCAACAATACGCTTGGCCAAGGCCTGCTGACGATGCGGATGGGTAAAAAGAGAGTCATCGCCGAGACGGGGGCTGGGCAACATGGAGTTGCGACTGCCACGGCCTGTGCTCACTTTGGTTTACCTTGTGTTGTCTACATGGGCGCTGAAGACGTCAGGCGTCAGAAACCGAACGTGTTCAGCATGCGTCTGATGGGAGCTGAAGTTCGCCCCGTCGAATCTGGCTCACGTACTCTTCGCGATGCCGTCAACGAAGCGATGCGAGATTGGATGTCATCGGTCGAAGACACGCACTACATTATCGGATCGGTCATTGGCCCTCATCCGTTTCCAATGATGGTACGTGATTTCCAATCGGTGATCGGCCGCGAATGTCGGCAGCAGTGCCTGGAGACGATCGGCAAGTTGCCAGATTGCGTAGTGGCTTGTGTTGGCGGTGGCAGCAACGCGGCAGGAATGTTTTATCCGTTTGTCGGTGATAAAACAGTAAAGCTTGTCGGCGTAGAAGCTGGCGGACGCGGCAGTAACATGGGCGATCATGCGTCGCCACTTTCATACGGTTCCCCTGGAGTTCTACATGGCAGTTTCAGCTATGTCATGCAGGACGAAGACGGTCAGACTTCCGATGTGCATAGCATGTCGGCTGGACTCGATTATCCAGGAGTTGGACCCGAGCACAGTTATTGGAAAGACTCGGGACGTGTACAATATACGGCATGCACTGATCAGGAAGCGTTAGCCTCCTTTGATCATCTTGCCCGAAACGAAGGTATACTTTGCGCATTAGAGACTTGCCACGCGGTAGCAAAGGCAGCGGATATTGCCAAAACAATGTCAAGCGACGAGCACTTGGTAATTTGTCTTAGCGGTCGCGGTGATAAAGATGCTCAGGAGATCGCAAGACTCCGGGGCGAACAATGGTAGCAAGCAGACTCTGCGGATTTTAGGTTAGTTCACTTCCAAGAAGTTTTCATTTCATGTCAGCGATTGATCAGCGTTTTAAGAAATTACGTGAGCAAGGCCGCAAAGCCTTCGTCCCTTTCGTTACCGGCGGCGATCCCGACCTCGAATTTACTAAGACTGTCCTGAAATCGCTCGACAAACTGGGGTGCTCGATTGGCGAAGTTGGCATTCCGTACAGCGATCCAATTGCGGACGGCCCCGTAATTCAAGCTTCGTATCAACGGGCGCTTGATCGCAAGATTAAGCTCAAATCTATTTTTGAAGCGACCACCCAGGTTGCTCCCCAGCTAGACATGCCGCTCGTGTGCATGGTCTCGTACGCAATCATTTATCGTTATGGTCCAGAGAAATTTATCGCGGAAGCGCAAGCGGCTGGTTTCGCGGGCGCAATCGTGCCGGACCTGCCCGTCGAAGAATGCTCGCTGCTCTCCAACGCTTGCCGCGCAGCAGATTTTAGCCTTGTTCAACTGGTCACGCCCACGACAACCGACGACCGAGCTCTGCGGATCGCTGAACTTTCTTCGGGGTTCATTTATTTTGTATCTGTCACCGGCATCACCGGCGAACGAGCCCAAATGCCGCCTGGTTTAGTTGATCGCGTTAGCTGGTTGCGCGAACGTACTCCATTGCCGATCTGTATTGGGTTCGGCATCAGTAGGGCCGAGCACATCCGCTTGTTGGCCCCCGTTGCAGATGGCGTCATTGTTGGATCAGCCATCGTCCGATTCCTTCAAGACGCAGCAAAAGACCAAGCCAAATCGATCAGCAATATTGAGACGCTGGTCAAAGAACTGATGGAAACGCTCGCTTGTTCACCAGTCGGTTGAAACTTCTTCCATGTTGGAACTTTGCTTATGAAATATAGACCGCTGTTGATGTTGAGCGCCTTAAGTTGCACGCTGGCTGGGTGTTTGGAAAGAACTGAAACGCCACCGGTGCAAACGCCAGCTGCTTCAACTGAAGAATCCAAGTCTATCGAATCCGCAATCAGCAAGGTGGAAGGCGTCCTGCTGAAAAAATCTTCGACAGGTGAGGTCGTCGATTTAGATTTAAGGAAAGCTTCTGATGAATGGCTCCAGTACGCTCCTGAGCTTGCGAACTTGAAGTCGTTAAAAGCACTTAAAATGCAGTCTGCGCAGGTGGATGACGCGACCATCGCACTTCTCAAAAACCATCCGACTTTGGTCACCCTGGATATCGCTCGCTGCAACATCAGCGATGCGAGTCTAGAAGTCATTGCGACGATCAAACAGCTTGAAGTTCTCAATCTAGCTGAATGTACCAGCGTCACAGATGAGGGAGCAAAGCAACTTGTTGCCCTTACCGCGATGAGGAATTTGACCTTGGCGGGGCAGGGGATCACCAATGATAGCTTGTTGATCGTCGGTCAACTTAAGCGATTATCGGTGCTGAATCTTTATCATTGCGCAGTAGATGATGCCGGTTTTGATGCCTTGAATGGATTGGATGCACTGCAACAATTCTCTTGCTATGGCACACCCATCAGCGGCGCCGGCCTATTGCAGCTTGGCAATGCACAGGGAATTGTAAAACTGAATTTGAGAGCGACAAAAATTACCGACGAGCACTTGAGTGCTGCGCTGCCCCGATTCAAAGAGCTCAGGTCCCTTGAACTCAGCGAGACTCAGATTTCGGACGCTGCCGTGCCTGCCATAGTTGAGTTGCCTAACTTGGTTGACGTAAATTTTTGGCTAACGAAGATCAGCGATGCAGGTGTTGCTCAATTTGAAAACAAGCCTTTGAAGCGATTGAATCTAGACAATATTCCAGAGTTGACCAATGCCGCGGCTATGTCGGCGAGCAAGATCAAAACGTTAGAGTTTCTGCATCTTGGAAAGACAGGGATCGATGATGCATGCCTGAAATATTTCCAAGATCTGGAATCGCTGTCCGAATTGCATGTGAGCCATACAGCGGTTACTCAAGAGGCCGTCGACGCATTTCGAAAGTTGCGGCCTGCGATGAAGGTCGTCTATTAGGTAGATCGCTCAACGTGAACAAACCCATTAGGAAAAAGCAGCATGCAACCGAACTTCTGGGATACTCACACAATTCTGTTTGTGATTGCCATGTTCTTCTTTCCGCGGCTGACGATGCTGTTTGCGACTAGCTTTGGAAGTGGATTTTTATATTGGTTGGGTTGGCTTTTCGCCCCGCGACTTACCGTCGCGATTATCGCAACGATGTTATATTCTCAAACCAACATCGTCCTCGTAGTGCTGACCTGGTTTTGGGCTTTGTCGGGCGAATCCTGTGAGAAAGCTGGCGCCAAAAGTGTTGCCACGCGAAAATCGTAGCCCGGCACTTCAGCTTTTATTGGTCAGAAGCATCTTTGCGAAACTGAGCGGTCATTTGCTCCCAGGTGTTAACCATCTCTGCAAGTTTCTCTTTGTTTTCAGTAGCTAAATCGTGCGATTCGATACGGTCAGTCCGCAGATTGTACAATTGCCATTCTTCGTTCGCTGACTTTACAATTTTGAAATCATTCTGGCGCAAAGCCTTGTTCTCTTCGTGCAGCCACCAGACGGTATCTTGCCCAACCGCGGCCACGTTGTCTTGAATGGCTGGAACTAACGAGAGGCCGCTGAAATTCTTAGGACCTTCGTTTGCTGGTGGTGTGGTCGGCAAGCCCGCTAAATCGAGAACAGTGGGAACGATACTTGCGACATGCCCTACTTGCTCACGCAGGCCAGGACTGTGGATTCCGGCGGGCCAGTGGACAATCAGTGGAGTCGCTATGCCACCTTCATGAACCCATGTCTTGTGTCGGCGAAATGGTGTGTTGCAGGCACGCGACCAACCGGGACCTAAGCAAAGATAAGAAGATGGCGAACCCGCCACCGCAGTTGCATCATGGCCGTCGCCACGAACCATAATTTCAGCGCTGGCCCCGTTATCTGACAATACGAAAATGATTGTGTCCTTTATTTTGTTATGCGATTCAAGCCATTCGACAATGCGTCCAACTTGTTCATCAAGACAATCGACCATGGCCGCATGGACAGCCATTTTGGAAGCTTGAAAGTCTTTTTGGATGTCAGTCAACTGTGACCAGGGAAGTTCGCGGTTGACTTCTCCGGGTCCTAATGCTTGTAAGGCATCGGGAAAATGGTAAGGTGGTCCAACCGATGGCTCGTAAGCCGCTGCTGAATCGATTGTGTTCAGCCCCAAGGAATTTTGGCGTTGAAGCCGTGCATGGCGAATGGCATCCCAGCCCGCTTTGTAAGTCTCTCGGTAATTGGCAATCTTGTGTTCGGGAGCATGCAGCGGAAAATGTGGGGCGATGAATGCGACGTAACCTAAGAACGGCTGCTCCGAGTCCTGCGCAGCGTGTTCGTCGAGAAACTGGAGCATGTGATCGGTGATCGCTGTCGACGCGTAGTAGCTTCCATCGGCTTTCACCGCTGGCAGTTCGGTGCCGTTAAGCTGATGACGGCTGGGCGCGAAGTGGCGATTGTCATCCAGCAAAAGATAGGATTGAGCAAAGCCGCACTCGTTTGGCTGACCGTCCAAGTGCCATTTGCCGCTGTGGTAAGCTTTGTAGCCAGCCTTTTCGAGAAGCTCGGGGAGCAATGGTGCCCATGCGGGACGTGTGCCTCGGTTTCCATTCTCCCCTTTGGCAAAACCATCGCGGCGGACTTGTTGAGCGTAAAAGCCTGTCATCAGGGATGCTCGCGTTGGCCAGCAACGAGCCGTGTTGTAAAACTGGGCGAAGCGAACACCCGAGTTTGCAAGCCGATCGAGGTTGGGCGTCTGGATCTCGGCGCCGTAGCAACCTAAATCTGAAAAGCCCATATCGTCCGCCAGAATGATGAGAACATTCGGCCGTTTCGCAGGATCGCTCGTCTCGTCACCAGTTGCCCAAGCCAGTGGTAACGATACTAGCCACAGCACGAAAGGTAGAACACTGGGCCGACTGGTCTTATGCATGTCTGCACTGTTTTGTTGTAGGTTGAACGGTGTGGGGACGATCTGAGCGGTCTATCACGGGACAAGCACTAAACCAGCATTTCTCAAAACTGTTGATTTGAAAAATTGTACTTTATAGTCTCAGCAGGCTGGACGCTTTTGAGGGCAACAGATTTGTTGTCTAAAAGCTCGCGGACTTGGGTTTTTGTTACAACAGAAAGGCAGAATTCCTTAAATCGCAGATCTTCTACGCTCATAATGCGAAGTTTGAGTTCGAATGACCTGTATTGGAGCAGTCTGGATCGGAAAAATCCACATCATCGGTTAAAATGAGGCCCGCGTTTGGGAGATTCATGCCAAGTTTGACCTGGTCTACGTCTGCCGACGCGAATGGCAATTAAACTAGGCGGCGTTAAGAAAAGCGAAAATTAAGGGAATCTGAAGCATGCGTAACGTAGTTTTCTCTCTCAAGGGCGGCCGCGACGGTGTCGAAGCGGCAGCAAACGCAACACGTTGGTTAAGCCTTTTCTTGTTGTTGCTGACCGTTGTTCCATTAGGCGGCATACTTGCGCAGGAGAAGGTTAGTGCCAAGTCAGATTTTTCGCTCGATGCGATGAAAGAAGAATTGGCTGCTGGTAAAGCGATACTGATTGATGTTCGCGAAGACAATGAATGGAACGCGGGGCATCTGAAGGCTGCCGAAAAACTGCCGTTGAGCGACCTGAGGACGCGTTCAAGCTTCGTTGACTTGAACCTCAAATATCCAAAAGACAAGACGCTCTACCTCCATTGTCAGGTTGGGCAACGTTGCCAAACGGCAGCGAAGATACTGGCGGAAAAAGGATGGAAGACCGTCGCAGTTCCGACAGCGTATCCGGCTTTGATCGCTTCGGGGTTCGAGGTTGATAAATCAGTCTATGAAGGAATCAACAAAGACTTTAAAAACCCAGACCTTTCCGTCGAAGAGTATTTGAGCAAGTTTGAAGTCGAGAGTCGCGAAGTCTACTCCAGTCGCAAAGAGATTTTAAAAGCGATCGATTTGAAAGAAGGTCAGGCAGTAATCGACCTGGGTGCGGGTACTGGATTCTATACGTTCCTGTTTGCCGATGAAGTTGGACCGGAAGGAAGCGTTCTCGCACTAGACATTGCACCAAAGTTCGTTGAGTCCATTCAGCAAAAAGCAAAGGACGACAAACGCCCAAACGTTATGGCGGCATTGTCGAGCGATACTGGTTTTGACGTGTTGCCTGAATCGATCGATCTGATTTTCGTGTGCGACGTTTATCATCACTTTGAATTTCCCGAACGTATGCTTGCCAGCATCAAGCAAGCATTGGCAGAAGGTGGCCGTTTGGTAATTATCGACTTCAAGCGAGAAGAAGGTGTCTCGCGTGAATGGGTGTTAAGCCATGTTCGTGCAGGCCAAGATGTCGTTCGAAAAGAAGTCGAAGGCGCTGGACTAAAGTTTGTATCGGCCAACACTGAAATGCTTGACGAAAATTACTTGATGATTTTCGAAAAAGAATAATTCTTGAAAGCTCTGTCTGCTTTCTCCTCCAAATTGTTTTGTTATGAAATCGAAACTATATCCAACGTTCGCCGCTCAACGTCAGCTTCTGGTTTTTGCACTGGCGATCATTACGCTTAGCGGTGCGACTGGCTGTTACACCGACTACAGCCCAATGAGCGAGCGGATTGATTCGCCGACGACAGTGAGCATCGAGGAGGAAGATCGGCTCATTGAGCGCGGAACCGCGTTGCTCCAGGAGTTGGGCATTGAAGCAGAGATCATCTCAAATAACGCTGCGAAATCGGTTGAGCAGGTTCGAGCAGACCAAGCGATGCTCACTCCTCAAGCGCAGTTTGTAGCCGAACCGTTGCCCAATTCTGACTGGTTGCCGGCGGAGAAGCTGCCTTTTGAGCGATGGGAAGTTCAATACTATCATCATGAACCGCTGGGATATCTGCATCAATACAGCCGCGCATCGGATGTCGGAGGCGAACAGCGAATTGTTACCGAAATCGACGCCATAACGCGAAGCCGTACCGGTGACTTGGATAGTGAGCAGTACATCACTATGTATTTGATTGAGGGCACAAATGGCAAGTTTAGATCGATCGACTACAAGGTCCAGTCGGGCGAATCATTGTCAACTGTAAAGGCAATCGTAATCACTCAAGAGCTGCGAGTGACGGTTAAAGGTCCGGGCAAGAATGAACAAAAAGTAATCGAATGGGATGAAAGTATCCGCGGACCTATGGCTGTAGAGCAGTCGCTGTTGCGAGAAATGATCGACGAGGGTGAAAATCGAAGTCTTTCCGTGTTTGATCCAACCGTTGCGGATGTAGTCAAAGTGCAGTTGTTGGGGCGAGGATTTACAAGAGTCCCAACGCTCGGAGGTGTGTTCGCCCAACTGATGGAAGTTGAGCAGACGATTTTTCACAAAGACCAAAGCTTTGTTTCAACGCTGTGGGTCGATCAGGCTGGCGTAATTCAAAAACGGTACCTTGGAGGACGTGGCTTTACCTCGTTTGCAGCAGATCTTGCCATGGCAAACGCTGTGCGAGATGCCGCCATTTTGTCGCGACTGGACAAAAAGGATATCAGCCTGCAAACTTCATTGACTTCCTCCCAGTCACGTGACGAAATAACGTTCCGTATCAGTTCCGTCAACGAAGACCCTTACAAGCGGTTTCCGCAAAGCTCGCGTCAAAAAGTCAGTTCCATCTCGGCGATCGTTGCTGACTTGCAGGTTACGCGACAGGAAATTGCTGGGCTAGTAACTCCAGATATTAGCGATGCCGAATCGGCCAACAGGCAGGAGGTGGATCCTGCCTTGAAAAGTGGACCAATTATCCAGGCCAATTCGGGAATGGTTCAAGCGATTGTCGAAAAGTGGAAAACTGCTGACGATGGGAAAACGATCCAGCGTTTGGCTCAACAAGTCAATCTCGAACTTCGGCCCTTGGAGTTTACGAATTCCGTTTCGCCGGCATCGGTCGTGTTAACCGCAAAGCAAGCAGACTGTACCGGCTATGCGGTCGTTATGTGCGCGGCGGCTAGAGCGGCTAATATTCCTGCGAGGCTTGCCTCAGGTTTAACGTACTTCACGCGCGACGGCGAGCCTGCGATGCGTTATCACATGTGGACCGAAGTTCTCGTCGACGGCGATTGGATCGAAATCGACGCGACTCAGGAAGATGGAACGCTGCCGTTGGCGACCATCAAAGTAACGGATTCCAATCTGGATGATGAGAATCCCTACTCGATCATTTTGCCGATTTTTAGGCTCATCCAGGATATCGACATTACGATTCGATAGTGCTTAACGCACTGTCTAGTTGAATTAAATTGAAGCTCTTGAAGGCATTGCGCCGCTCGCCCGTTTCCCGATTGGCCTGATTCGCTTATCCTACGTGCCATAGAAGTTTGAATTCAGCACTCAAGTGGCGTCGTTGGTCGACGAAGCATGCAAATAATCAATTTATCCGCACTCGAACTGGCGCGGCTGATCCGCGAAAAAACGGTCTCAAGTCGCGAAGTTACGACAGCATTTTTGGATCGAATTCACAGCACCGATGGCGAAGTGCAAGCTTTCCTAGGAGTAGACGCGGATCGTTCGCTGCAACAGGCCGAGGCTGCAGATAAAGCCATCGCGGCCGGAAACTCCCATTCCGTACTGGCGGGAGTTCCGATCGCCATTAAAGACAACCTGTGCACCGTGGTCGGCACGACGAGTTGCGCTTCAAAAATCCTTGAAAGCTATACGGCTCCCTATTCGGCTGCGGTGGTCGAACGCATTGAAGCAGCAGGCATGGTGATTGTCGGCAAAACGAACATGGACGAGTTCGCGATGGGCAGCTCGACTGAAAACAGTGCCTTCGCGACGACCAAGAATCCATGGGATCTCGAACGAGCTCCGGGTGGCAGCAGCGGCGGGGCGGCTGCGTGCATAGCAGCTCAACAATCGCCGCTATCACTGGGTTCAGATACGGGAGGCTCGATTCGCCAGCCCGCGTCGCTGTGCGGCGTTTGTGGCTTGAAGCCGACTTACGGTCGCGTCAGCCGCTACGGTTTGGTGGCGTTCGCATCCAGCTTGGATCAAATTGGCCCATTCGCGAATGATTGTTCGGACTTGGCGGCACTTTTGCAGGTGATCGCGGGTCATGATCCCCGAGATTCCACGAGTATTCCACAAGATTCGACGGACTATCTATCGCAGGTTAAAAAGCCGATAGAAAAGCTGCGTGTAGGGATTGTACCGGAGTTCATGGAGAGCGATGGCGTTGCGCCAGACACGCGAGCGAACTTACAGAAGGCTTTGGACGTCTTCAAAAGCAACGGGGCCGAGATCGTGGAAGTCGACTTGCCTCATGCCAAGTACGGAATTCCGACTTACTATATTATCGCGTGCAGTGAGGCGAGCAGCAATTTGTCCCGTTACTCAGGCGTCCACTATGGTTATCGGCATCCTGCGGCGCGTGGCAAGTCCTCGGATGGCGACGCACTAATCGACATGATTTGCGATTCTCGCAGTCATGGTTTTGGAGCAGAGGTCAAGCGGCGTATTATGTTAGGGACCTACGCACTAAGTGCCGGTTACTACGACGCATATTATTTAAAGGCATTGAAGCTGCGAAGATTGATTCGCAATGAGTACGACGAGGCATTTAAGAAGGTCGACGTACTTTTAGGACCAACGACTCCATCGGAGGCTTTCAAGATTGGCGACAAGTCGAGTGACCCAATCGCAATGTATTTGGAAGATCTCTTCACCGTCGGTGCAAACCTTGCGGGTGTCCCAGCCGTGTCGATCCCGAGCGGCTTTTCTGCAAGCGGTCTGCCAACTGCTATCCAATTGCAGGCACCTGTATTGGAAGAAGCTCGACTGCTCCAATGCGGAAATTGGTACCAGACGTGGGTCGACTACCAACCAGTTTGGCCAACACTGTAGTGCGCGGGATTTTGAGAGCAAGTGACGCAAATGTCTGATGTGACTTATGAAATTATTGTAGGACTTGAAGTCCACGTGCAACTAAAAACAGATACAAAACTGTTTTGTCGATGCAGTACAAAGTTTGGTAGCCCACCGAATACTCAAGTGTGCGCGGTTTGTTTAGGGCAACCCGGATCTTTGCCTGTCATCAATGCGAAAGCGATTGATCTGGCTATTACAGCCGGCGTCGCAATGAATTGTGAAATCGCGCAATTTACCAAGTGGGATCGGAAGAACTACTTTTATCCAGACTTGCCCAAAGGCTACCAGATCAGCCAGTTTGATTTGCCGATTTGCGGGGCAGGGCATATTGAAATCGAAACGGCAGACGGCCTCAAGCAAATCCGGCTCGTGCGAGCTCATCTGGAAGAAGATGCTGGTAAAAGCTTGCACGATGAGAGGGCTCGAACAGCTGATAGCCGAATCGATCTTAATCGCACAGGTACGCCTTTACTTGAAATCGTATCTGAGCCCGACATTCGGTCGACGGAAGAAGCGAGAGCCTATCTCACTGAACTAAAGATGATGCTGGAGTACTTGGGCGTTTCTGATTGTAACATGCAAGAAGGCTCGCTACGGGCTGACGCCAACGTCAACTTGCACATTACACGCGACGGCGAAAAAGTTGCCACGCCAATTGTCGAAGTAAAGAACCTTAACAGCTTTCGATCGGTCGAGCGTGCTATTGTTTACGAAGCTGAGCGGCAATTCCGACTGTGGTGCGAAACCGGTCTAACCATCGGACAATCGCCGAAGCAGACTCGGGGATGGGACGACAATGCTGGCGAGACGACCCTGCAACGTGAAAAAGAAGACTCTGCGGACTATCGCTACTTTCCGGATCCTGACTTAATTCCAGTCACAATCCAAGCTGGCCAGATCGATGAAGCTCGCTGTAGTCTGGGAGAATTACCACAACAACGACGGCGACGCTACGAATCGCAATACCAAATGCGTCGTGAAGATGCCTTCACTATCTGTCAGCAGGGCAGGGGAGTCATCGAGTTTTTCGAGTCGGCAATCGAACATGGGGCTTCCCCCAAGCGCGCGACGTCGTGGATGTTGCAGGATGTCTTGCGAACTTTGAACGATAGCCAAGCAAGTATTGATCGCTTCCCGATTTCGGCAGCTCGTTTAGCCGAATTGTTGATAGCGATTGAGAATGGCGATTTGGATACTACCAAGGGACGCGAGGTCTTTCAGCATCTGCTGAAAAACCCCAACGATTCCGTCGCCGATGGTGTAAAGGCACTGGGGATAGAACGTGTGTCGGGGGATGAATTAGAGACCATTTGCCAGGAGTTGTTACAAGCGAATCCTGATGTAGTTGCGAAGGTTCGCGACGGAAACGTGAAAGCGCTGGGCGCATTGGTTGGTCAAGCACGAAAACGCAACTCCAACGCAGATCCACGTATTGTCCAAGAGATTTGCTTGCGACTGATTCAGGGTTTGTAGTTATCAAATGAATCGATACCGACAATTACTTCGTGACACTTGGTGGTTATGGTTAACCTTTGCGTTTGTGGCAACCTTGTTGATCGTGTTTGTAAACAAGATCTTCGTAATTATGATACCGGTCCTGGTCAGCGTATTCTTGTATTTCGCGATGGTTCGATATGACGATGACGGGAATTTCTTAGGGCCTTGAGGGCTAGAGCTCTGCCTGTCGATGAGCTGGTTTAAAGTCCTAGTAGCCGAAGGTAGAGTTGGTACAACCATGGATGTTGCCATGGATTGGCCGAAGCAAACCAAGCGGAAAATATGCTGATCACCAAGCAGACTTCTACCAATCGCTTGGCCCAAACGCTTTGCCACCATTTTGTAGTTGCGTTTGTGGTTTGAAAAGCTCGACAAGCAATGTAAAGCCAGCCAGGAATTAGCCAGAACTGCCAGCGAAAACCACTGCAGACTCCGCCATAATTCCTGTCCAGTTGATCTCGTGCAAGATAGAAGACAATACAGACAATACTTACGACTGCGATTCCGGCGACAATTCGGCGTGTGACTGCGTCATCGTGGCGAAGCGATAGCCAAACACCTGGAATGACCAAAAGAAAAATTGGTGTGAGGGAGAATATGCCGTGGTGTCCGAGCAGCGAGTTCCAAGCATATACTGCGACAGAAGCTTCGCCTAAATCTACACCACGCTTGTTTTCTGCCAACCAATAGGAGCTTGGGTAGTCATACCAATCGTTCCAGGCGTGGATATCGAATCGGCCATCAGTGATGACAACGGCGAACCGTCGTTGCATGCTTTGATCTGCTGCATCTAACGCAATCAACCGCACTGTCGATTCGCGTCGTGCCGGTTCAACTGCTACGAAGGAAGTCGCATTCAATTCTTGCTTTACTAGTTCTTGGTCAAAAGTCGCCACAAGTCTAGCTGCTTGATCGGGAGTAATCGATTGTACTCCGGTCGACTTGAGTTCCGTTGCTAGTTGTTCGTTGTTCACGCTAGCCAACAGTTTGCCAAGGGCTTCACGATGGTAATAGGGTGGACGCCAATCTCCATGGGCATACCAGTTCATTCCAACGATAGCGAGCAGAACTGGTACGAGGCCTGCTAGATAAATGGACCAAGTCTTGAGGAAATGGTCTCGCTGGAAAAGTATGAGAGGGATAGTAGCCGCCCACGCAAGCGAGGGAAGCTCGCACATTACCGTAAGTCCAGCGAAAATACCCGTGAGTAGGATTTTTCCAGTGGCCTTTGCAGTGCCCAGTGGCAAAGAAAGGATCTGCCGAATCAAAATAATCGTTGCAGCAAAGAAGATCGCGGCATGCAGATGGTTGTTGAGCGTAACTAAGAACGTCGTGAGGAATGTTCCAAATAAACCGGATAGCAAAAGAATCGTTCGCGGCCAAGCATCCGTTATGTCACGTAAGACTGTACGGCGCCACCAGTGCCATAACCAAATCATGGGAAGGAGGTTTGTGATGGCAAGTACGCATCGGCCGATTAACAAAGGGTAATCGCTAAGCCGGCTTTGAAAAATCATCGTCACTGGCCAAGTGATTCCAGCATAGATGACGCTGAGCAACGGTGGTTTGCTAGAGTAAAACCGTTCCACACCTTGGTCGTCGGCGTGGCGAACCATGTCGATCGAGTACCACGTTCGTGACCGACCTTTTGAATCACGCTTCTCCAGTAAGCGGTCGATGGCGAACGTTTGGTCTTCCAGCAGCGCAGCGACTGCGGACCAGCGACTACGATCATTCGCACTCAAGAATGGCGTTTCGCCGTTGGATGCGGTTACTGATACGATTCTTGCAATGCTAATTGCAATGATCGTGAGAATCAGCAGGTGCGAAGCCGATTGGAAGAGTCGGTCCATTGCGTCTTGGTTCGCGGGCGACGAGGAAGGATGCATGTCGATGGAGTCTTGTTTCAGGAGTCGCGGTGCAAGGAAATCGTTCTAGTATTGGCGACGATTGAGTAAGGAGCATTCTGAGGCCTCGCCATCGCGGTGATCAATTCAGCCAAGAAGCCGATTGAAATAAGTTGAACGCCCAGCAACATGCCGACCAATGCAAAGTAGAAGACTGCACGCTGGTGAAGGTGAATCGGGGCATAGGAATCAATCATTCTGGAAAGGCACCACAGAACAACTAGGCCTAGCAAAGAGATGGATCCAGCCGCGAAGACTGCCAAGCCTGCAGATCCAAGCAAGTGTTGGGGTCGGTAGCGAAAACCTGTTAGAAAATAAACGGTGAGAAGATCTAAAAAACCTTTCGAGAATCGCTCGAATCCATACTTCGAATAGCCAGTCGTCCGAGGGCGATGGTTTACTGGAACTTCGCAAACACGGAACCCGCGCGAGGCGGCGAGGACTGGGACGAAGCGATGCATTTCGCCATAGATCTGAACTTCCTTGAATATTTCACGTCGGTACGCCTTCAGCCCGCAGTTGTGGTCATGTAGTCGCACGCCGGTAAGCTTGGTGATCATCCAGTTGAAGATCCGGGAGGGGAACACTTTATGCCACGGATCGTTTCGGCGTTGCTTCCAGCCGCTCACGCAATCAAATCCTTGCTCAAGTTTACTTAAGAGTTGTGCTATTTCTTGCGGATCGTCCTGCAAGTCTGCGTCGAGGGTCACGAGAATTGCTCCAGACGCATGCTCGAATCCGGCTGAAAGAGCTGCAGCTTTTCCAAAATTTCGACGGAAACGGATCCCACTTACAGAGGCCTCAGTTGCTGCGAGGCGTTCGATCCGGTCCCAAGATTGATCAGTGGAACCATCGTCGACCAGAATTATTTCTGCGGCGTACGCCGAGCCGACCATTGCTTGTCGAATTTGACTCACAAGTTCCTGCAACGAATCTTGTTCATTGAAGACTGGGATGATAATACTAAGGTCACACGTCATCGCTATTGGCTATTTGCTGTGTTGTGGTACATGAGGCTCGTGGCTGGGTACGTTGGCAGATTGGGGGCGAGGGGCATAAACGCGAGCTACCAAGATTCCGATCCCTGCGAGAAGAAGTTCGCCGACGATTGTGACAAGACGATGTATCACTGCGGCGATTAGGGCAGCTGCCGTGCCGATCAAAGGGCTTAGCAAGATGGTGAGCACGAGTTCTCGAACTCCTGCGCCACCCGGTAGTAGGCTAACAAAGCCCGCCACGACTGAAAGCGAGCAAGCGGCTATGCAGACGACCCACAAATTTTGTTTCTCGGAATTGCGCGCCGTTGCCAGAGGCATGACTTCGGCAGCGGTGTTATTGAGAGATGCCACTGGGGTGTCTTGAGAAATAGCGAGTGGGGTAGGGGTGAGGATTGGCATACTAGCAACCACGCAGTAAAGACCACTTCCTAATATAATCCATCCTACGAAAGATAATGCCCATCCTCGCAGCATGAACTTCCAATTGTAGCTGCTGCGAAGTCTAGCGCGGACGACGCTGTCTTGACCTAGGCGGGTTTGCAAAAGAGGTACAAAGATTGGCGGAAGTGTTGGGGTTACTGCGATAATGGCGGATAGCCATGCAAGCAGGTGCAGCCACGGCGGAACGTCGATCTGCGAAAGCGCGACGACCCCAACAGCCGCTCCGATTGCTATTGTTGTCAATGTTTCAACAAATACGCTGACAAAGGTGAGCGGAACGGTGGCCCCGAATGGTCTGAGAGCGGCTGCACGAAGGATCAGAACCATGGCCTTGCCTGGAACGTATTTGCCCAAGTTTCCAACATAATAAGCTCGCGCAACTGTTGGCAAAGGAACATGGATGCTTAGGGAATTTAGAACCCAAAACCAGTAAAGCCCTGGTCCCAAAATCCCGAGCATGCTCAAGGGGATTGCCAGTAGAACGATACCCCAGTTCAAATTTGCCAGTGAAAATTTTCGTAACCGCAGCTGTTCAGCGCGATCCCGCAGGGAAGCTTGTTCAGCGGGCGATGCCGCTTGGTCGGCTGCGCTGAGAAGTTCAGAGATTTCCGCGTCAATTTTTTGCTCGGAGTTGCGTAGATCATTGACTGCAAGGCGAATCGTCTGTGTTAATCCTGCGATTACCACAAGGATCAGTGCTATGTTGAGCCACGATCGGAATCGCGAGCCCGATTTAGGGCGAGCGGTTATCGGAAGTGCAGGCTCGGTTGGAGATAAATGCATATTAAATTACGGCGGAAGAGGTTATAACCTGCATTCTGCCTGCTTGTTTTGTCGTGTCTTTGTTAATCAAACTTTATGAGCCGACTGATATCACTAATTGTCCTGATTGCCTGTATCGTCATCATCGGGATACTCTTCTACAAGGTCATGGTGGGATTTTTTGTCCCCTTGTTTCTTGCTGCGGTACTTGTTGTTGTCTTTAGACCGCTGCATCGTAAGGTACATCTACTGGTGAATAAGCGCGATCACATTGCCGCCGGTGTGACAACGTTGCTGATCACTTCGATTGTGCTGTTGCCCGCATCGCTCGTTGCGACCTTTGCCACGATACAGGGCATCAGTCTATTCAAGAGCATTAGCGTTCCAAGCGTACGGGTGGCGATGACCAAGGGCCAAGAGCACTTCAAACTTCAGCAGCCGGGAATCGACGAAATTCGAGTCATCGATGCAGCAATTGAAGGGGTCCAGATTTTAGCCAGCAGTCGCACGCAGGCCGAGCTGGCCGATATCAAGGGCGAAATGGCTGGATATGAGCGAACCATCAATGAAAATCTTCGACAGCTGACCAATTTGTATTTGGGGAGCGTGAAACAGAAAGCCAACGAAGAGCGAGAAAAATTCAATGCCGCTAATCTTGATCCGGCAGCGCGTGAGATCCAAACGGAACGAATCGAAAATGCGTTGCAAGCCAAAGAAGCCGAGATCAATCGTGTTCTGACGTATGATCGAAAAATTGAACAAGTTGATCTGCCACTTGATCCGGAAGCTCCATTGAGTGAAAACGCCCAGTTCAAAAATGCAGCGGCACCTTACGAACTTCCAAACGAACTGGATGGTGCCGAACGAATTGCCAGTCCTATCGCGCTGGCGTCGATGCACGAGATGCTTGAAACCTTAGACCGTGTGACACCTAGCGCTGATAAGGACGATGGGGACCCGGGCAACGAAGGGGATTTAATTGAGCTTCAAAGCCGTGCTGTTCAATTGGGGCAGCGTTGGCAAGAGTTGCGTACTGCCTTGATGGGTGGTACGGCGATGGGGTTCTTGCGTGAAATTGCCAACCCTTCGGATGAGCAGATCAGCGACTTCACGAACAACTTTATCAGGTCGGCTCGTCCAAAGCTGCTGGAGCTAACTGGAGCAACTGGTGCATTTCTCTTCCGGTTGGGAATTGGCACGGCTGTAATGATCGTATCGCTGTTTTTCTTCTTGTACGATGGGCCGGCGATGATTCGCGCATTGATGCGTTTGAGTCCGCTGGATGATCGATATGAGCTTGAGCTACTGACAGAATTCGATCGGGTAGTTCGAGCAATTGTTTTGGCGTTGATCGCATCGGCGATTGTGCAGGGGCTGACGGCTGGAGTCGGGTACTATTTTGCAGGTATGCCGACGCTTGTATTCTTGGTCTTGATAACCACCTTATGCGCTCTGATTCCGTTTGTAGGTCCCGCGATAACGTGGGTGCCTGTCTGTATCTACCTTGCCGTTTATGAAGAACGTTTTATGGCGGCGGGGATGCTGGCACTTTGGGGAGTGCTAGTGGTTGGATCGGTCGATAACGTCGTCAAGACACTGGTGTTGCACGGCCAAAGTTCGCTACATCCACTTTTTGCATTGCTAAGTATTCTCGGGGGAGTTCAAGCGTTAGGTCCAATTGGCATCGTTGTCGGACCTATCGTCGTAACTTTGCTGCAAACTCTATTGAGTATTCTGCAGCGTGAATTGAACACCATGGACCAAGAAGATTCCGTTCGGCTTGAACCAGTACTAGCGCCCGAGGGAACTGCTGCGGCGGCTGTTGAGCCGGAAAAAGGTGGTTTTGCCAACATGCTCGAAAGGTTGAAGGAAAGGGCCGCGGCTTTTCAAGCAAACCAAGCGAAGCAGGCCAGTTCTGACGGGACGAGTGGTATATCGACCGCCGATCAAGCCGGTTCTGCTGGAGCCAAGCCGTCGCATTTCCCTCAAGATCCGGCAGACCATTCGAGCTAAACAACAACAGACGTAGTCGACTTGCGGTTCGACTCGATTGCCAAGGAGTTTGTGGTGCCTGAACTACCGGAAGTTGAAACAATGCGTCGAGGGATTCTTTCGGCGATTGGCGGAGTTGTGACGGATGTCTATGAACCGAAGATACGATATCGTCCAATTCAAATTAACCCGGTTTCGTCTCAGATAAAGCGCTCGCTTCGTGGAAAAGCTCTTGTCGATGTTCGCCGGTTAGGAAAACGCGTGGTGCTTGATTTCGAGGCCGGTTTGTCTTTAGTGCTGCAGCCAAAGATGGCCGGTTTGATTGCGTTGCAAGACATTCCCAGCCAAGAGCACCTGCGGTTGGTAATTGAACTAAAGAATTCATCGGTACCACAGATCCTTTATTGGGATCGACGCGGTCTCGGGACAATTAACCTGTGGACTCAGGCGGAGCTTGCCCTGCAGCTTAACGAACGACGAATTGGTCCAGATGCTCTCGAGGTCGAATTTGAAGAATTCTATGATCGCTTTAAAGGAACACGTCGCGAAGTAAAGCCAGCAATGCTTGACCAGCATCGTGTAGCAGGAATCGGCAACCTTTACGCGTCCGAGATATTGCACTTGGCTAAAATTATTCCGACGTCGCGATGCGATCTTCTTTCAAAAAAACAATGGCGAACGATTTACGACAAGATGCGAGAAGTCCTTCAGCTGGCAATCCTGTATGAAGGTTCAACGCTATCCGACGGCACCTACCGCAACGTGCTCAACAAGTCTGGCCAGTTTCAGAATTCTCACCGCGTATATGATCGAGCCGGAAGTGCGTGTCAGAGCTGTGGCAAAGGCACCATCGTGAGAGTTGTGCAGGCTCAGCGAAGTACCTTTTACTGCCCTGTTTGCCAACGAGGGATTAGGAAAAGAAAAATCGCGAGCCAAGCATAGCTTATACGTCCGGTTCAAACTGGTATAATTCTCGCCTTGAGCGGAATAGGATTGAACTAAACTTGTTGCATTCACGTATTTGCAACCAATCGATTTCATTGGCAATAGGGCATTATTCAAATGAAGACTTTTCTTAATTCGTCGTTGTCCAGCAACGCATGCAAATTGGTGGCGGCAAGTGCACTAGCGGCATTCCTAATGACGACGGGCTGCAGTCCAAAGACGACAGAGAGCACCGGAACCGGAACTAATGTAACGACCGATGATCATGCTCATGACGACCACGATCATGACGCCCACGCTCATCACGAACACGGTGCGCATGGCGGCGAAATGGTCCTCACAGAGCCTGGCGACTTGAAAGTCGAATGGACGCACGATCATGACGACGGCGCAGTGGTGATGTACGTGGACGAAATCACGGCGGCGGGAAAAACCGTCGAAGCGATCAAGGTCAGTGTTGATGCCGACGGTTCCGTAAAAGACTATGTGCTTGAGAAGCAGGAAGATGGATCCTATTCGGTAAAGGATCTGGAACTTGTGACGGCGATCGATGCAAGTGTGGAAGAGGGAAGCAAGATCAAAGCCATGGTTGTGGTCACAGTTGAGGGGCAGGACCAAACAGGCCAATTGATTAACTTCCATCACTAAACTCAATCGCCTGCACGCGAAGATATGTGGTTCGCGGCGATTGGGCTGATCAAGCCGGTCGAGGCGATGCCGCTAATTAGTTCGTAAAACCAAGTCTTGATGTAAATTGGGACTTGGTTTTTTTCGTAGATGGTCGCGTGTTTTTCTCGAGTTCCGCTAGCTTGTCGGGCGTTAATCTTTTCCCAGGTGTCATCTTGTAACACCGCAGCCGAAGCCAGCACCTGTTTTTGTGTTCAGGAGGCCTGCGGACTTTAACTTTTTTTGAAGTCGTTCGGTGGGTGAAGTTAGGAGGTTTTTGAGGCTGCTTCCAATAACGCAGGCTTGGATAGAAAAAAGCCAGAAGTTTGGAAGTGCGGCATACCGCTCGTGAGCTGATTCGACGATAAGACAAACCAGTTGTTGTGTCAATCGCCTCGGACAGTGTAACTTCCCTCTTATGCAGTCTACGGTAAATTCTGAATTTCTATCGATAAGTGTGGCCACGCTTCATCCTCAGGCCGTGACGGGCTTGTCGCTCTACCAGCGTGATACGCATTCCGATGAATTTGTTCTGTACCGAGACGCAGAGTATCCAATCAAGCAGGACGACCTAAATCGTCTGAAAGAACGAGGAATCAAGAAGCTCTATATTGCAAAGGAAGAAAGGGCCGTTTACCAGCGATATCTCAGAGAGGTTGCGTTGGGGGCAGATAACGATGTCTCTAGTGAAGTTCGAAGTGGGGCGCTCGCCGAGATTGTGCGAGATGTACTTGAGAGTACGTTTGCTTCCGATAACGTAGAGAAGATCGTTAGTTCCGCAGAAGTGCTTGGCCATCTGGCGTCGCGGTTGATTTGTGATCGAGAATTCACGGCCTTCAGCTTGTTAAGTGTTTTACATCACGACTACGGCACCTTTACCCATTCTGCAAACGTCGCTTTCTACGCTGGGATCTTAGCGACGGAACTTGGTTACGCGAGAGATGATGTCGAGAAGATTGTAATGGGAGGCTTATTGCACGACCTCGGCAAGCTGGGCATTGATGAAAGAATCCTCTCAAAACCCGGAAAGCTTGATGATCGAGAGTTTCGGATAATCCGCCGACACCCGATCATTGGTTTTGCTCGACTATGTGAGCGAGATGATTTAAGCCATGCTCAATTGATGATGGTTTATCAGCATCATGAGCGAACGGACGGCAAAGGGTATCCAGTGGGGGCGGTTGGATCTGAGATTCATCCATGGGCAAAACTTTGTTCGGTAGTTGATGTCTATGAAGCTCTGACAAGCCATCGGCCGTACAGAAATGCGATGTCCACAGCCACGGCTTTAGGGATTTTACACAAAGATATAGATCAAGCGTTCGATGCGGAGATCGTTGCATGTTGGACCAATATTATTCGAACCAATTTGAAACCGTAGTTTCATCGCTGGAGTGTGGCATTGAGTTACCCATATCATTGACGCATTTCTTTGCTGAAAACGGAGAGGCTTCTCCAATTCAAGATGAAGAGCGAATGTATCAGCGACTGCGTGCTCGCACCAAGGCGATCTTTTACTTCGAGCGTGCGTTGCCTGCAATTCCACGCAATGCCGACGCACAGATTGTCTTCACTTCCGATTTCTCCAGAGTTGGATGTGGGTTCTTGTCCGCGTTCGAGATCTATCCAGAGGAACACGTCCGATTGCTGTTGCCGACTTTCTGGGTTCAATTAAAAGCTGTTCGAGCACGTCGTTTGGGAAGCAAATGCTACGAAATCGGCGCGACTTTATCTGCAAGGCACGATCGAAGTATCGATGCATTCGATCTGCAATAGCATGGCCCTTTGCCGGTCGATCGCCTGATTCTCACGTTCAAGCCCGTTTGCGATGTATCGTCGCGATTGAAAGAGAAACGCGGAGCTGCGGAGCGGGTTGCACGAAGTCAGACTTCGCGGCGATGGAATTTCCTCCCTCTATGTTGCACGCTGAAGGATACTATAAGCCGTGCCGACCATGTTGCACCTTTTAGTAATCGACAATCGTGACACAGGCAGATCGACACCGTGGTGATGATTGCATGAAGACATCCTCTATGGGTAGTTGTGCGGCGGATTTTAACGTTCGGGGTTTTTAGTGGCGGCCCTGGCTGCTTTCCGATGCGTTTGTGGATCGGTATGAAGTGGCCCCGATTCGATTCCTGTTGCAGAAAGAGCTGCGAGCCTTCACAAGGCAAACTGAGAATCATGCTGGCGCGAATGCTGTTTAAGCCTACACAGACCGCTGCTTCTGCGAGAATTGCGGCGATTTGCGATGCTTTTGCACTACAGCAAACCCGATTCTCAATTTAAACTGCGGCTTAAAGAATCAGCGTTGTCGCACAGAAACACCACGTCAAGGTGCCATTCGGTCGTTTCGCCTCTCGTCGTCCTGCACAAATTATCTGGCGGCGGCAGCCACATTGCTTCCGTTCTTTTTACTACCAGGCGACCCGTTTTTTCCTGGTTTGATCCACCCGTCGAATCCTTAGAATAACATTATGCGTCGCGAAGATATTCGCAATATCGTCATTATTGCTCACGTTGACCATGGCAAAACCACAATGGTCGATACGTTGCTCAAGCACAGCGGACAATACCGCGAATCTGAGCTCGAGCAGGAATGCTTGCTGGACAGTAACGATCTCGAGCGCGAGCGTGGTATCACGATTCTCTCGAAGAACATTGCCATGAACTATCGCGGAGTTCGTATCAACCTGATCGATACTCCAGGCCACGCGGATTTTGGTGGTGAAGTCGAACGCGTTGTGCGCATGGCGGACGGTGCGCTCGTGTTGATGGACGCTGCGGAAGGCCCAATGCCTCAAACGCGATTCGTACTTAGCAAAGCGTTGGAAGTGGGCGTCAAGCCGATCGTGGTCATCAACAAGATCGACCGACCCGATGCTCGTTGTGACGAAGTTGTCGAGGAAGCCCTGATGCTGCTCGTAGAGCTAGGCGGCGAGCACTACATGGACCATTTCGACGTAATTTTTACATCAGGGCGTGACGGGTACGCGACGCTCGATTGGAAACAGCGGGGCGAGAACATGTATCCGCTGTTGGACTGGATGGTCGACAAGATCCCAGGGCCAGACGTCGAACCGGACGAGTCGCTTCAATTGTTGGTAACCAATTTGAATTGGTCGGAATTTGTAGGGCGTATTGCGATCGGTCGCGTGACTTCGGGCCGTCTTAAACGAAATCAGCAGATCGATATCGTTAAAGCCGACAAAGTAGTGCCAGCTCAAATCGCTTCGCTCCAACTGTTTGAAAAGCTCGGGCGCGTTGACGTACAAGAAGCTGTTGCTGGTGATATTGCAGCAATTATTGGGCTGGAGCAAGTCGAGATTGGGGACACGATTTGCGAGCGCGGCGTGCACAATCCGCTGCCACGCTTGCAGGTTGACGAACCGACTCTAGAGATGGTCTTTATGATCAACTCATCGCCTCTGGCTGGCCGTGAAGGCAAATACGTTACGACGCGGCAATTGAAGCTTCGTCTAGAAAAAGAACTTGAAAAGAACGTAGCTTTGCGTGTGCGTTCAATTCCAGGCACCGAAGCGTTCGCCGTTGCAGGCCGCGGTGTTTTGCACCTGTCGGTTTTGATCGAGACCATGCGTCGCGAAGGATACGAGCTGTCGGTTGGCAAGCCGCAAGTCGTTCTCAAAGAAATCGATGGCGTCAAGTGTGAGCCATTCGAGACGTTGAGTATCGAAGTTCCGACTGATAGGATGGGACCGGTCATGGAGCTGGTTGGCAATCGCCGTGGGCTGCTAGACGAAATGTCTCCTCGTGGCGAGTATACATTGCTGCGTTTCATGATCCCCGCTCGCGGTTTGATCGGGTTGCGAACGCGACTCTTGAATGCGACTCAGGGAACAGCGATCATCAATCATCGCTTTGCCGAATATCGCCCAATGGACGCCGATCTGCCGGGACGTTCCAACGGTGTAATCGTGTCAATGGTGCCAGGTAAGGCAGTGCCGTATTCTTTGTTTGCACTTCAAGAACGAGCAGAACTGTTTGTTGGGCCGGGTGAAGAAGTCTACGAAGGAATGATTGTTGGAGAGAACGCTCGCGACAATGACTTGGTTGTGAATCCGACGAAGGAGAAGAAGCTAACCAACGTTCGGGCCGCTGGCAGCGACGAAAACATCATTCTCAAGCCGCCTCGTCAATTGTTCCTGGAAGCCGCTCTGGAATACATTGAAGATGACGAACTTGTGGAAGTCACACCTAATTCGATCCGGCTGCGAAAGATTTTCTTGCGGGAGAATGAACGACGCCGTGGTAAGTCGCCCGTAATGATGGCTTAAGTTAACTCTGCATTTGCAACCGTTTTGATCTTAAAAGCTAGCTCCGACAAAGAGCTAGCTTTCTTTTTTGCTGCCTACGGTTTGGCGCGCGACGGGGAAACTGGTCTAGCCGTGGCCGCTAGCACTTTTCTAATTTGCCCGGTACAGCGCAATCGGAAAAGTTTGCGCGACAGGAATAAGTCTCAAGTTCGGCATAGTCAACGACCGATGTTGCTGGAGACGACGGGAAGTAGCGCGAGTTAATGCGCTCAGATTTTCGAGTAGGTGCAGCGCCGTCGACACGCGTGGCCGCCTTTTCAGATAGGACTCAGCATTATGGCTGAACAAAATCCAAGTAAAACGTTTCACCGACCCAAGAGTGCGCCGAACGCATTCAGTTTGCCAAACGGCAAGCGCGTGCCAGTCCTGTTCCGTTTGAAGAACGTTCAGCAAAAAACAGTCGAAAAGATCGTTGCCTCGTCGCCTGTTGCGCCTGTTGCGGAGGAGAAGGTGTCGTTGCCGTCAACGCCGCTCAGCGATGTACCAGTTGGAGTTACTGAGTCAGACATTGCCGGACCAAGCTGGATGCGGCGGAATGCGTACCGTATGACTGTCTTGGTTTTGCTTTTTGTGACAATTGGGTTGCTTTACCATAACCAGCAACCTGTGCCGAGCGAAAGCTCCAGTCAAGTTGCCCTCAACACTGAACTTGCATCGCCATCCTCGCCGCAGAACGAAGCAGCGGACAATGTCGATTTGGCTAGTGTATCGACTGTTGAAGAGGAAATATCGCCACAACAAGAAGTGCTGGCCGAACCTAACACAGTTGCTGCCCAAGTGGTTTCTGCCGACGTCACGAAGCCTGCGAATCAAGCAATCTCGAATACGAATATTCTAAAAACGTCGGAGTCAGAATATAGCCGAACCTTTGAGATTTCTCCGGAAGTTGAAGAACCGAATGCTGGCTTGGAGGCACAATCGGTGGCCGAGGAGAGTGAAATCTCGTTTGACGATTCAAGCTTTGCTTCCACTACTTCGACGCCCGTTCAGACGACGATGGAAATCGAAGGGCCAACTTTGTTGAAGCCGGAAGAACCTTCTCAAGATACTTTGGTAAACAAGGCTGGACCTGATACGAACTTGATTACGTCCGGCGCTGCCACGTATACTCAGACCCATACAATTGTTAACCAGCACGTTCAGGCTGACACTGCCTCAATGCAAACAGTTGCGCAGGGGCAAGCTCCAATAAACCTGTACAAAACAGCCGGCTCGAGTACTGCTGGCAATTCGGAATCAGGTTCAAACGCGATTCGCGAGACTGCAAAT
Source organism: Njordella aestuarii (assembly GCF_056494165.1). Lineage (NCBI taxonomy): Bacteria > Pseudomonadati > Planctomycetota > Planctomycetia > Pirellulales > Pirellulaceae > Njordella > Njordella aestuarii. Next base: position 5,798,028 of record NZ_CM151397.1, on the reverse strand, counting down.
CCGGATATGAACCCAACGGAGCTTTACTCGATCCTTAAGAATTTTGAGCAGCAGCAGACTGCGGATGCTCTTCGCGCTTCGCGGCCGTATGTTCCGGTGAGCACTTCAGGCAACGGAGCAACTCCGACTACTGCAAATCAATGGAGCAGCAACTCTGCACCTCAGCAACCGCTGGTCGCTCCAATGCAGCCACAAGCCAACCTTTATCCACAGCCGGACATGGGTACTTACGTCGCTCCGCAAAACCAAGCACTAGGCTCCCAGTACGCTCCGCCATCACAACAAGCCAACGTGCCGCAGCAAATGCCTAAGACTCCGCAGGCGCCGTATGCACCTGCATTCCCTCAATTTCAGTCACAAACAAGTGCCCATCAAGATCCATCATTGTATCCAGTTGCTACTGCGCCGGGTATGGAAAACGTCGTAATGCAGCCAGCTACAGCTCCGCAAAAACCTGCTGTATACCAGCCAGTATTCCCGGGAATAGAAGCCTCAAGTCCGTCGGCCGTTCCTTACTCGGCAGATTCGAGTACCAATGGCGGTTATATTCCATCAGGTCAAACTGGTGGCTATGGTTTTAGTCGATAGATGCAAGCTGGGGACATGTACGTTCCCAGTGCCGTTTAGTTAACTTTGCGTTCATAAGAATTCCGATGAGCAATTTAGATCAAGCATTCTTGAAGGCTTATGCTAAGAGGCCAGTAGAGCGTCCGTCGCAGAACGCAACCGTACGGCCCGCGGCAGCCGAAGTTGCAACGAAGACACAGGCCGATGCGAACGTGCGCGTGCCATTAGTTGCCTCCCTTAATCGATCAAAATCTCCGGCCACAGATGGCCCAAAGTCCGTTGTGTCGACAGGTTCCGTTAACCGTTCAGCAAGTGTCAACCTGCCGCACAAGCAATCCCGAATCATCCGTCCCGCAAACAACGTTGACGATCAGTACTATCGGATTGACGAAGTCGAACTTCCCAGCCAAGCCGATGCCTCGAGGGACAATGGTATTGCTGCGGCCGAGTTCGCGGCGTCACAGCAGTTGCCAGCAAAACAGACACCCGAAGTTGCAACCAAACAGCGGCAGCCACTGTCGAAATATCAGTCAGATCATCGGCAGCAGTTGCTTGACGAGACAGTGAATGTCAAGAGTCGAGCTACGACGAATCGTGTCAGCCCAACGAGTCCCGCTGCCCTTCGTGGTAGCGCCCTTAGCCCTAAATCGCAGCCTAAGCCACCGGTTGTATCCGAGCTTTCCAGCGACATCCAGAAACTAAGTGGTAATCTAGAATCTACTAAGCGACCTGCAGTCTACACCTATCCGGCTCAGCCCGAAGCAAAACGGAATACTCTGCCTGAATCAACCGATTTGCAGTCAGTATGGCAAAGTAAAGCTGAACTACGGAAGGCAGCGGCGTCGTCGTCAATCAATTCAAACGCGCCAAGGGCCTTCGAATCGACGAAGAACGATACGGTCTATCAGCAAGAACATGCGGCGCACCCATTCCCCGTGCAGCCAGTAAGTGGAAGCCAGTTGAAGGAAAGGCTCGCTTCACAAGCTCAAGCTCGACCGCAAAATGCGTTCGATACCCAGTCGGAGCGAGCTATGAAATCTCTTTCAGCTGAATCGATCCCGGCAAAGACAATTAACGAACGCCTCACACAACCGCTCAAGGCACAAGCGCCTGCGGTAGAGCGGACCGAAACAAAACCAGTCGCTCCGAGCCAACCTAATTTCTCACCATCAGTACGTGAACAGTGGCGAAAAGAGGAACGCATTTTCCGCATCGACGAACCGTCGATCGAGAGTGAGCAAAGCGCAGCAAGTGTCACTGTCGTCCAATCAATTTCGGATTATGATCCTAAGTCCGAGAAAAGTCGGCTTTACCAAGAAGCGAAGAAGTCGGTCTACGAGAACAAGGCAAAGATCGATGCGAAAGTTGCTGAAGCAACACAGTCGATCACAATTCCTTTTTCTCCGGCTTGGGAAGTTGATAACTTGCAATGGCCTTACACAGTATTAGACCTTCTTGAGATGCAGGAAGAGGCGTTTGAAGAGATTTCAAACCATTTGCAGAACGCAAATCGCAAAGGCCTGAAAGTTGTGGCGCTGACTGCGGCTGAACGTGGTGTTGGCAAGTCAACTACAAGCTTGTGCTTGGCCGCAGTAATGGCTCATGCTGGCTTAAAAGTGGCAGTGTTTGATGGCGATACCGAGAACCCATCGCTTTACAATCAATTGAACTTGGAAATCGACCATGGATGGCAAGACTGCATTCTGTCGAATATTCCCCTGGAAGAAGTTGCAATCCACTCGATCGACGAGAACATCACTTTCTTTCCACTGACGGACTCCATGGGATACTCCGACGTCGAAAAATACCATGATCGAATTGCTAAACTTCTAAAACGAATTTCAAACAGTTTCGATTTAGTGATCGTGGATGCTCATCGCGTCAATCATAAGATGTCACGTCTTTTAGGTGGAGAAGCGGTATCAGTTGTTGATGCAGCGATGGTTGTCATTGATGCGGAACTGAGTGTGAAGGAACGAATCGAGTCTGCACTACACCTGCTGCATGAACAGGGCATTAACTCTGTTGGTATTGTTGAGAATTTCAACAGTGCAAACGCGGATTCCCAATAGAAGGAAAGAGTCTACGGATGTACGAATCCCACTGGAAACTATCGAAAAGGCCGTTTGAGAACACTTTCTCGGCAGAGGCTTACTATCCGTCTGAGCTTCATCAGGCAGCGTTGCTTAAATTACGCTACGCAATCGAGCATCGCCGCGCGGCCGCTGTACTTGCAGGGCCCAGTGGAATAGGCAAGAGCCTACTGCTGCAAAGACTGCAATCGCAGTTGCCCGAGCACGCAGGGCCTGTGATCAGCTTAAATTATACATGCACGAATGCCGAGCAGATGGTGCAACAGATTGCCGCGAAATGCGAGCCATCGAATGAAAACGGTGAGCCCCTTTGTATTTCCAAGGCACTAAGTACGATCGAACGATTTTTGATCAAGAACTGCGAGCAGGGCAAGCACGCGGTCTTGGTAGTCGACGAGGCACACATGCTGGACGCATCAAGCCAGCTCGAATCCCTTCGCCAGTTGCTTAATATCGCGGCGAGTTCATCGAGTGGCGAAGCGGCATGGACAATTTTGCTTTGCGGTATGCCAAGCCTGATTGCTCACGTGCACCGCAACGGGGCTCTTCATGATCGACTGAGCGTGCAATGCGTGCTGCAACAATTTACCTTGCACGATACGAGTGCCTATATAGCGCACCGCTTGCGGGCGGCGGGGACAGATCGTCCCTCTGTATTCACAACCGAGGCCGTGGACTTGATTCATCGATTGACGGATGGGGTTCCACGTCGAATCAATTCGTTGTGCGACTTGGCACTGATGGTCGGATATGCACAAGAACTTGAGACGATCGACGCTGCGATGATCGAAAGCATTCATGCTGAACTGCATCCATCGGCGTTTATCAGCGAATTCGCGAGCTAAAGTCGAAGGCCGAAGCACTGCGGCGACCGTTCGATAGTCGGTAAGTTAGCTTAGAGTCTTCACTTAAGCCAGTTTCTCAGCGAGCTTAGAGTTGCGCTCGCTTAGCTAAGCAATCTTGCACGATTGCGATTGTCTTTGCTGATCGCAACAAAATGCTGAGACGTCGATTTGGCAAGAGAATGAACTGGATTCATTCTTCTGCCTTCATTCTTTTGCCAGAAGATCTGCCGTCGTAGAAACTATAATTGCAAGCTTTTGTTAATCCTGTCCGCGTTGGGCTATTCAAAGTTTTGGAAACGCAGAGGCGCCGAGGACGCGGAGAATAGGTTGGAGCAAATCTTCTGCATTTGAACCAACCTTCGAAAGCAAACGCAGGACTCCACCGGTCTTCGCTAGTTGATGGCGTTTATTACTTCGACTTGTTGACTTCAACGAAGGCCATGCGAAGGTAGTGTAGTGTCTGTTCGAGTCGCTTGGCTTCTTCGTCCGAGATGGAGCCTTTCGTTTTCTGCTCAAGCACTTCAAGCAGGTCAATAAAGTACTTAGAGTAATCCAATCGAGGCTCTTCTGGTGCGCCTGGCATCAACCCCATTGACGCGATCGCTTGAGACGCAAACATCTCGACAATCCCCTCAAAGCTTGCAGCAGGTGGTGGCGGTAGGTCTTTGGCTTTTGGTTCATCTGCCGATGGTTCGTCGCTCATTCGCTTCTTCTCACAATCCGAATCTCGTAAGTTAATAAGTCTTTGTCGCCGTTTAATAAGATTGCGGCAGTTGCCGAGGCTGTCAATAACAGCTTGTGAAACAGGTCAATCCTGCAAAAAAGTGCGTCAAAATGTGAGCAAAATCGGCGTTCATACTCCATGTTTTGCTTATCTAGGCGTTAGCGTGCCTGCGATCTAGACTAAGATGTGTCGACGAACCCGTCCCACCAAAGTCAATATGAAACGCCGCGTTGCACTGATCATTGAAACATCGTCAAGCTATGGGCGCGACTTGTTGGCGGGCGTAGTTCGATACATGCGAATTCACGATGACTGGTCCGTGTTTTTAGAGCAGCGCGATCTAACTGCGAAGCCACCGTTGTGGTTAAAAGACTGGTGCGGCGATGGTGTAATATCGCGTGCTACAACTCCGCAGCTTTTGGAAGCCGTCGCGGGAAATCGAATTCCGCTCGTTGAACTGACCGATCGCTTTCGCAATCAGGGTGAAGCGCATGTTCAATCCGATGATGCGGCAATTGGAAGGATGGCGGCCGAGCATTTGATGGAGCGAGGTTTTCAACGATTCGCCTACTGCGGGTTTGCGAACGAAGAGTGGTCCAAGCTCCGCCAGCTTGCTTTTGAGCAAAGAGTGCACGAATCTGGCTACGTTTGTCAGGCGTATAACACATCTTGGCACGGAGAGGGAGCGCTAGCATGGGAGGATGAACAACACAAGCTTGGTCAATGGCTAGGAGGTTTGGCAAGACCGGTCGGCGTTATGGCATGCAATGATATTCGAGGTCAGCATGTGTTAGATGCGTGTACTAAAGTGTCTCTCGTGGTCCCAGAAGACGTAGCTGTCATAGGTGTCGACAATGACGAGCTGCTTTGTCGAATTTGCTCACCACCGTTGTCCAGCGTGATTCCAAACGCGGAAGCAGTCGGATTTCGGGCGGCTGAACTGTTGGACTCGATGATGAAATTGGATGTGCAAGTCGAACGTGGTCAGTTGATCTCGCCTGTCGGCATCGCGACGCGACAGTCAACCGACGTGGTGGCGATTGATGATCCGCAAATATCCATAGCACTACAATACATCCGAGAGCAGGCGTGCTTGGGGTTGAGTGTCGATGATGTTGCCGAACATGCAAAGGTTTCGCGAAGCACACTAGAACGTCAGTTGCGAAAGCACTTAGGTCGAACTCCACAGCAGCAGATTCGTTCGGTGCAAATCAAACGAGTTTGTGATCTCCTGGCTGGCACCGATCTTTCGCTGGAACGTATCGCAGCATTGGCGGGATTCGAGCATCCGGAATACATGCATGTCGTTTTTCGACGCGGCATGAAGATGACTCCCGGGGAATATCGACGTCACGTCAAGCATATCAGCGGTGACAATATATCTTATACGCGTGACGATCATTCTCATTGAATCTGGCCGCGATACGCCTAACATAACTTAACAAGTTCAGCGGCATGTAGATGAGTTTTTGGCCCTTCAGGCGTCGTCGCACCGCAACTGTGGCCGATTAACTCGTATTGTGGCCTTGGGTCGTTAAGTTTCAACAGCTGGTTGTGTCGTCGGGCCGCTCGCTGTACTAAGGACAAAAGAATGAAGCCGCTGGATGGTAAAAACGCGATTGTTACTGGTGCAAGCCGCGGTATTGGCGCTGCCATTGCGGTCGCTCTTGCGAAAGCTGGCGCAAACGTAGCAATTAACTTTGCCGGAAACCTAGCCCTTGCCGAAACAGTAGCCGAGCAGTGCCGTCAGTTTGGTGTCAAAGTGCGATTGGCTCAAGCTGATGTAGGTGTTCAGGCAGAAGTTGAGCGAATCGTGGACGAAACGGTGGCCGAATTTGGTTCACTAGACATCGCTGTTTCGAATGCAGCGTATAGCGACCGCGAAATCTTTTACAAAGCCGACATGAAAGGATTTGAAAAGACAGTGCAGGTCACGATGTGGGGAGCTTTCTATCTCCTACGAGCATCAGCCAATCAAATGATTAGGCAAGAGTCTCGTGGCTCGATAGTCATTGTGAGTTCTCCTCACAGTTGGCGACCCATTCCGGGGGCGATGGCCTACAATATGTCGAAAGCGGCGATTGATCAAATGGCTCGTACGGCCGCAACGGAGCTTTGCGCAAAACGCATCCGTGTCAATACAATTCATCCTGGGTGGATCGACACACCGGGAGAGCGGAAATTCTTTGACGAAGAAAAAATACAAGCACTTGGAAGCGAGCTTCCCTGGGGCAGGCTTGGCAACCCAGAAGAAATAGCTCGCGGTGTCGTCTTTATGTGCGATCCCGCCAGCGACTACATCACCGGCAGTTCTTTGCTGATTGATGGTGGAATCGAACTGCCAGTGGGCGAGATGCATCGCCTTGAGACTCCTTAATTAACAATTTTCCCTCCGCGTTCGCATGCGAATGCACAATTCCCCTTTTGTAGAGGTACCTTATTCATGAAACTGCAAGCGATTTGCTGCTTTGCGATTGCCGCACTTTTTGCGACAAACTTGGCAGCACAGACTCCGGTCGTAGATACGTGGCGATATACACTTGAAAAGCCCGCTGACGGCTGGCACAAAACAGAGTTCGATGCGTCTGCGTGGGAGCAGGGTGCCGGCGGATTCGGTACGCGCCAAACACCGTCCGCACGCGTTGGGACAGTCTGGCGGTCAAACGACATCTGGTTGCGCAAGGAGTTCGATCTCGAAACGATTCCGGCCAAGCCAGCACTGCTAATTCATCATGATGAAGATACCGTCGTTTATCTCAACGGAGTTGAAGTTGCAAAGTTTGAAAAATGGTCGACATCCTACAATGTCGTACCGATCGCGGCCGAAAAAGCGGCGGCTCTTAAGTCAGGAGCAAATCTGCTGGCAATCCATTGCCATCAGAATTCCGGCGGTCAGTTTATCGACGTGCATTTAGTTGATAGCGAACATGTACCAACGTTACCTGAGCCAGAACGGGACACGACGCCATTCAAGTCGGCTTTGATCACAAGCTGGGGTGAAAAGGTTACGCCAGAGAATGCGTGGACCGAATATCCCCGACCTCAGATGGTGCGTGACCAATGGAAAAACTTAAATGGCAACTGGGACTATGCAATTACCAAGTCTAGTCAGGATACAGTTCCCGAATCTTGGTCCGGAAAGATCTTGGTGCCTTTTTGCCTGGAGTCGAAGCTTGGCAGCGTACAGCGAATGCTCAATGGCGATGAAGCGTTATGGTATCACCGCGAGTTCGACGTTTCCAACGTAAACGAAGTTCGCACAAAACTTAACTTCGAAGCGGTAGACTATTTGAGTGATATTTATGTGAATGGCCAGCACGTCGCAAGTCATCAAGGCGGCAACGATCCGTTCTCCGTTGACGTCAGCAAAGCCGTTCGGGCGGGAAGTAACCAACTGATTGTTAAGGTTCGTGACGAAACCCAGAAGTGGCAGCTCAATGGCAAGCAATCGTTAAACCCAGAAGGGATCTGGTATACGCAAGTATCCGGCATTTGGCAAACCGTCTGGCTTGAGCAGGTACCGACGGCAGCAATCACCGATTTGAAGATCGAGACAAGTGCGGAAGAATCGACCATCCAGGTCGCAGCGGAAGTCGAAGGCCGCCCCGCATCTTCAGTGATTCGCGTAACAATCAAAGATGCAGGGAGTGTTGTGGCGACAGGCGAATCGTCAAACGGCTCCGTGACGGTGACGGTTGCAGGCGCAAAGCTTTGGTCACCTGCGTCGCCTAAGCTTTATGACTTGGAAGTTCAACTCTTGGACTCGTCTGGGAAAGTGCTTGATCAAGTGCAATCGTACGCGGGCATTCGAACTGTTGGGAAGGCTCGGGATGCAGCCGGACATCTGAGGTTTACGCTCAATGGTGAGCCGATATTTCACTGGGGGCCGTTGGATCAAGGTTGGTGGCCGGATGGACTGCTTACACCTCCATCGGATGAGGGAATGCGTTTTGATATCGACTATTTGAAGTCTGCGGGATTCAACATGATCCGCAAACATATTAAGGTCGAACCACGCCGCTACTACGCCTACTGCGATCAGGTTGGCATGTTGGTTTGGCAAGACCAGGTCAGCGGTGGTAAGAACCCGCCTTGGACACACCTCGAGCCAAATCCGACAGATGCGGAATGGCCAGATAGTGCTCATGAGCAGTTCATGGTTGAATTCGAACGAATGATTGATAACCTAGAAAGCCATCCATGCATCGTGGTGTGGACACCTTTCAATGAAGCGTGGGGGCAGCACCGAACAGTGGAAGTTGGGAAATGGGCGGCCAAGCGTGATCCGTCACGTCTGATTAACATCGCGAGTGGTGGAAATTTTTGGCCCGTTGGAGATGTTGTCGACGAGCATAGTTATCCCCATCCAAGCTTTCCTTTTGCTAACAAAGGCTATGACGATTTTGCAAAAGTCGTCGGCGAGTTCGGTGGCCACGGACTACCGATCAAGGGGCACCTGTGGGATGCACAGCGCGACAACTGGGGGTATGGTGGCTTGCCAAAGGATGAAACGGAGTACAAGGAACGTTACATTACGTCGATCGAAAAGCTTAACGAGCTACGGAAGCAGGGAGTTGCTGGCGGAGTTTACACTCAGACAACCGACGTCGAAGGCGAAATTAACGGGCTGATATCGTACGATCGGAAGGTTATCAAGATTCCTGCCGACGAACTCTACAAACTACATCAACAGTTATTTACGCCGTTGAAGTAGTAAACAAGCGAAGCGTCCCATTATGCGGGTAGTTCTGAAATGCTACCCGCTTTAGCGCTTAGCGATGCGTCGCAAAATTTCGATACCGCGGTCGAGCGTTTCATCGGCCGCGGCAAACGAGATTCGAAAATGTGTATCCTTCTCAGAAAATATATTGCCTGGAATGATCAGCAGTTCATTCTTGATGGCTTCCGTGACAAACTCTGTACCAGTTCCCCAAGGCGCTTTGGGAAATAGGTAGAAAGCGCCATTCGGCTGAGAGAATTCGTAGAAGCTCTCTAGCCCTTTAACGATCTTGTCTCGTTTCGCCTCGTAGTCGGCGTAGTGTTGGGACATGTCGTAGTCCATTGCTGCCAACCCAGCCCATTGGACAGGTTGCGGTGCACAGACGAAGGAGAACTGTTGGATCTTCAGCATTTCTTGCATGATTGCAGATGGGCCGTGAACCCATCCCAAACGCCAGCCTGTCATGGCATGTGACTTTGAGAAGCCATCAATGACGATCGTGTCGGGATTGTATTCGGCTGGTGATGCCATCGGCCCATCGAATGAAAACGTGCTGTAGATTTCATCCGAGATCAACGCAATGTTATGTTCCTGGCAGAGCTCAGCTAGTTTTTTGACATTTTCGCGGGAAGCGGTCACTCCGGTGGGATTCGCTGGCGAGTTGAAGAGAATCACTTTGGTTTTTGAAGTGATTGCTGACTTAACCTTGTCGACGTCAATCTGAAAATCTGGATAGGTGTCGATAATTACCGGCACGCCACCAACCATGCGAACCAAGGGCGGATACATCACAAAGTATGGATCAAAGATGATTACTTCGTCGCCCGGATTGACCATAGCCATCATCGCTAGAAGTAGCCCACCGCTGGTGCCAGACGAGATAAAAACATCGCGGTCGGTGTGATCATACTTCGCACCAATCTGGCTTCGCAGTTTGTCTCGTAGCGGAGCGATGCCCTGCGTCGGAGAGTATGCGTTTTTTCCCTTTTGGATTGCTTCGATACAGGCCGACTTGATGGACTCAGGCACGTCAAAGTCTGGCTGACCGATAGACAGGTTGCAGGGGTTCTTTAGCGACGCTGCCAAGTCGAAAACTTTGCGGATGCCGCTGGAGGAGAAAGTCTTGCAACGATCTGCTACCCACGAGGGAGCAACCGACGAACCTGATGAATTCACAACGCACCTTTTGGAAACAAATCATCAAACTGGGGAATGGCAAAATAGAAAGTGTTGACCGCGGTAAGGCAAGCCCATTGAAGGTGATCGCTGCGGCAAACTCTGCATTTTGCCTCGATTTTTAGAATTCACCACTGCGGTTTAAGAGACGGATCAACCATGCGTGCGGAAGGTTCGGCCGTGGGAGGTTTATTTTCTTGTCGAATAGTGCTGCAGTTTCCGCCGCAGCTATAAAGCCGCTTTTGACGGCACCTTCCATTGTCGCTGGCCAACCGGTAGCCGTCCAATCGCCCGCAAAGAACAGTTTCTGCGAAGCAAGTCGCGTTGCTGTCCAGCGTCGCGGAATGCTTTCGGGTGATACGCTAAATACCGAACGAGGGTCGGTGATCACTTTGCAGCGGAGCATGCGAGCTTGGATTATGCCAGGGAAGATTTTCCGAAGGTCTTGCTTGATGGCATGCTCAACGTCCTCGTTGCACTTAAAGCAAACATCGCGTGAGGCGCTAATCACGATTTGATAATAGGCGTCCTCGGTCTTTGAAGAGTTCGGCTTCGGAAAAATCCACTGGCAAAGTTGGTCGATCAGAATCGCGTGAGGTAGTTCGGTCGGCTTGGCAGTTGTTGTTTTCAACCAAGGCTTATCCCACCACGTGTGGATTCCGGTGATAGGAGATGGCTTCAGTCCGCTTGGCTGGTGCTCAGGCGCAACATCGGCATTGTCGCCAAGTATACGGCCGACTGAGAACCATGGAACAGCGGAAATGACTGCGGAGTAGATGGCTCGCGAGCCATTGTTGGTTATGACTGTCGGGTTGTGAGTTGGCGAAAGTGCAATTTTGTCGACAGTTTTGCTTGAGTAGACTCGTACATTCCTTTCCCGTAAGATTCTCGACGCATGTTCGTCGAACATGGACGAAAGTGGGCGCTGGGGAACGACAAGCTGATACGCTGAGCGGTTGGCTGCAAATCCTTCTAAAAGAACTTTGCGTGCAGGCCGCAAGGCAACGCGATCAACGGTCTCGCCAAGAGCGCTCACGAGAATAGTGGTCCAAAACTTGTCGATGGCATTCTCTGACTGCCGATGTGCACGGAGCCAGTTTATTGCAAGTTCGTCTAGCTCAGGGGCTGTGTTTGGTAATCTCAATAAGGAAATGATGGCAGATGCTATTTGAATGCGATCTTGAATGAAAAGGCCTGGCCAACGTAAGAGCAGTCCAGCCAGATGCAGCGGGGCGGGCAAGGGAAGGCCACGCATGGGAACGTGCTGCCCGCGGCTATCAAAGAAATGCAGCGTATCGACTTTGCGCCAGTCATCACTCAGTCCAAGTTGCTCAATCAGGTAGGTCAAGTTGGTGCAGCATTGCATACCGACATGTTGACAGTAGTCGTATTCCGTATTGCTAACTGGTTCTGAAAACGAGCCAGCTCGTCCCGCCAGTCGCGATTTTGTTTCGTATAGATCGACGGCTATTTTCGCTTCGGACAAAGCCCACGATGCAGCGATGCCGGCGAGTCCGCCTCCAACGACGGCAACGCGCGTCGGCTGTTTTAGCAGGAATTCATTTTCGGCTTCGGAACTACTTGACATAGATGGGCGTGATTGCGTGCGAGAGGTAAAGTTTGGCTTTGGTTAGGTAGGGCAAGCGAATTCGGCGTCTCCAGACGTCGTCTATGTTGGCTTCTACGCAGCCCAGGAGTGTCCGGTAGGAGTTCCACATCAATGAGAACATTCGCGCAGCGTCATTGGGCAAGTGGTCTTTCACGACCTTAGCAGAATCATAGTGTTCATGTGCTGTCGCGATGTAAAGTCGTAGAAGATCGCGCCACTCGCCGTCGGGCTCGAGTGCAAGCCAACGATCTCGGGAGCAACCAAATCTCTGCAGGTCGCTTATGGGCAGGTAGATTCGGCCTCTGCACGCATCCTCAGCTACGTCACGGACTATGTTTGTCAACTGAAACGCAAAACCGCAATCGATCGCTGCGGTCTCGCAAGCGTCAAGGTTGCCTCGCCAGATTTTTAAACAGGCCAGACCAACGGACGAAGCGACATCGTAGCAATATTGTTGCAACTGCATGATATCTTCGATCTGTGAGCCAGGTGCAAGATCGAATTCTGCTCCATTGACCAGTGCGTGAAGGTATTCGCGGGGGACTTCAAAGCGCACCACCATGTCTTGCACTGCCATGCGTATGTTATCAAAAGATTGCGCAAGGGAGATGAACGTATGGTCTTGGCCATAACCACCTGTTAACTCGCAGAATCGAACGGCTTCCGGTTCAGTAATGAGAGCCAGCCACCGATGGATATCACTGGCGAATTGAACAGCTTGCAATGGATCTCCGTGCGGGTGATCTGCAAGGTCATCGGTAAGCCTTGCAAAGGCATATAACGCATGCATTGCGACTTGCGCGTCGGACCGCAGGAAGTCGAAGGAGCGACGAAAGCTACTACGGCTTTGCGCCACGATCTGACGACAAAAGGCTTGCGATTCAGCGAGTGAAGCAGAGGGAGTCACTTGGATGTGGCAACATATTGGCTGAAGTATTGTGAATGAGGGAACTTGCTACTCCAAAGCGATCGAACTAGAAGTCGCAGTTTGGTCGCTTTCGATATTTTAGGCCTTCTAGTCCACACATCGAAGTGCTGCGAGGCAATTGCATCGCAGACAGCCAAACCTCCGCCGGCAAAGAGCTGAACGTCGCGGGCTAGCCACTTAGGGACGTGCTTCTGTAGTTCCCAGCCGCGGACAAAGTGATCTCGTGCGTAGCGAACCCAAGCTGCGAGTGCTTTTTGCAGCGAGGGATGGCTAGTTCCAGCCAAGACCATTTCTTCCGAGATGCTGTGCGCTCGCCATAGTTCGCGTGGCATGTAGATGCGATTCATCGCTGCGTCTCGCTTCATGTCTTGGCAAAAATTCGCCAGTTGTAGTCCCGTGCAAATAGCGTCACTCCGCCGATAACATTCTGTATCGGAGACGCGGGCCAGATCGAGCAATATTCTGCCAACCGGATTGGCGCTTAGCGCACAGTACTCGATCAACTCTTCGTGGCTCTCATAGCGGATTTTGGACTGGTCTTGGCGAAAGGCTTGCAGCAAGTCAAAAAAAGGACCGGAAGCAAGCTTTCGCTGGCCAATTGTATGTGAAAGGGCAATTAGGATTGGGCTAGTCCTATTTTTCGCCAATTCGACCGGATTTTGCTGGTTAGACAGGACTATTTCAAGCTGTTTTTGCCACGCATCAAGCCCTGCTAAGGCGGCAGCGGGCGAGTTTTGCTCGTCCGCCAAATCATCCGAGTAGCGACAGTACGCGTAAATGTTGTAGAAATCCTGCCGCAAATCGGCGGGAATAAGGAAGCTGGCGATGGAAAAATTTTCGTACGAGGTTTTCGCGAGCCTTCGGCAATAGCGATTTGCTTGAACAATGACGTTATCTTCATTGTTCAATAAGCGGTCGGTGACGTGGGAAGCCGATTCGGTCAACTGAAGCTCGGGGAAATTCAAAAGCGTTGCGTTGTTTTCGAACAAGTATATGATGAAGTCATGGAAATCTTAATCGCATCACCAAGAGGATTTTGCGCCGGCGTCAACATGGCGGTCCAAAGCCTCGAACTAGCCCTCGAACGTTTCGGTGCACCTGTCTATGTGTACCATGAAATCGTACACAACCAACACGTTGTACAAACATTTCGCGAACGCGGTGCAGTATTCGTCGAGCAGCTCGAAGAAATTCCGCACGAATCGACGGTCATGTTTTCTGCGCACGGAGTATCGCCTGAGATTCGCAAGTTCGCGTCAGACCGTAGCTTGCGGACTATCGATGCGACTTGCCCGTTAGTTACCAAAGTTCACTTGGAAGCGATCAAGTTTGCGAAGGAAGGGTGCACGATTATTCTGATTGGCCACGAAGGTCACGACGAAGTTATCGGGACGATGGGCGAGGCTCCCGAAGCGATCATCTTGGTGGAAGATACAGATCATGTTGACCGACTTGAGTTTTCACCCGATACAAAACTGGCCTACCTTACTCAGACTACGTTAAGCGTGGATGACGCGAATCGCATTATCCGTCGACTCAAGGAACGTTTCCCATGGATCATTGGGCCACCGAAAGAAGACATTTGTTACGCAACGCAAAATCGCCAAGAAGCGGTGCGAGTCTTGAGCGATCAAGTCGACAAGGTTATCGTGCTGGGTAGCAAGAACAGCAGCAACAGTCAGCGACTGCGTGAATTGGCCGATGAATGCGGCAAGCCGGGCTACTTGATCGATGGACCGCAAGACATTGATACAAGTTGGTTTTCCGCTCAAGACCGTGTGTTGGTTACAGCCGGCGCAAGTGCTCCAGAAACTGTCGTGCAGTCGACAGTCGACTTTTTGCGAAAACACTTTGATGCTACCGTGCGAGAACAATCGATTCGTGAGGAGTTAGTTGTCTTTCCGTTGCCTAAAACGTTGCGCAAGCCACCGCCAAACCAAGTCGCTGCTTTCTGATTGCTCCACTGGACAGACGAGCTCGACCGGGGCTGGCATTCATGATTCGCTCGCATTTTCTCAGGGCCCTATTGCTCGCACTTATTGCAGCAAGCGGTGGGCTCATAACAATCCGCGAGCCAATGTGGATCGACGAGCTGCATACTTTTTGGACTGTCGACGCCCCGCTTTCTCAAGTCGCCGAGCGTGCTCGAGCAGGTAATCAGTCGCCGGTTTGGTTTTGGTTCGAATCGATCGTTCTTAAGGCGGCTGACGCAACGCAACTTTCACAGTTTCTCTCCGTTACGGTTGTGTTGCGACTTCTACCTTTATCTGCTTGGGTAGCGACGATATTTCTTTGTGGTTGGGCGTTCTGCAAAGCGATTGACCCTCGGGGAGAAAACCTCAAAGGATGTGCGGCTGCGTCGATTGGTACTGCGGTGTTGTTGGTTGTGGATCAAATCAACTGGTTCTACGCGATTGAAGCTCGCCCCTATTCGGCCGTTGCGCTGACCGTCGCTGGTGCGGCCGTTTTGTCGTTGCCGGGAATAGCAATAAGGCCTTGGCTGTACCACGGTGGATTTGTTGCGTTTGGCGTGTTGGCTATCTATCTGCACTACACAGCCGTAGTCGTTGTGGGTGCGTTAGTTTTTGTTAGGGCAATCGCAACGGAAATTGCTGCTGGTCCGGAGTCAGGGAAGCCTCGATCTACTCGTAAGTCAAACTTGGTTGAGCTCGGGTGCTTGGCTCTGTTTAGCCTGCCTGCGATGCTGGAGCTGTCGCGAATCGGCGATGGTCGTGGAATTTGGAGTGCTTTTGCGGCGCATACCAGCTTCCTTGACCTTCTTCGCGTCTCACCCTTGGTTTGCTGGATTGGGATATTGGTCATAGGACTAATAATCGAGCGCGGGGTGAATCGACTAAGCGGCAATTCGAATCTGAAAAGTCGTGAATGCCAACAGAATTGTATCTCAGGCCGCTTGGTTTTGACCGCAGCCCTAGCTGTGCTGTCGATTTACTTTGTCACAGCCTTTGGTATTGCGCCTCTGATGCATTCGCGTTACTTGATCGGGACGTACCCACTCACGATTGTTTCCGCCGGCTTACTTATATCTCGATATCGTTCAAGAACAATGTTGGCAGTGGTTGTTGCGCTTACCTTGCTTGCATGGACGGCGGTGCAGGGAAGGGTAAGTGCTCTGGCGCGTGGGCAACTCATCTCATGGCAACGCCATGAAGACTGGCCGGGCATGCTGGACGTTGTCTTAAAGGAGTTTTCTCCCGACAAAGCTTACGTTGTATACGCTCCGATGTTAGTTGAAACGCGTGATGAAGATACGATCAAGCGACATACTCAAGATTATCTGAAGTTCCCAATCCAGGCAGCATGTTCGCTAAAGCAAAGGGAAACCAGTGACGACGAGTGGCAAACTCGCATCAGCCAATTCCGCGAGGCAGTCGAGCGATCCGATGTTTTGACCAATGACATCAATACAACCTTGGAGACGCTTTCCGAAGTAATCTCGCGAGCGTCGCCGATCGAGGAAATACTCTTCATATCCCGCAGCCAGCCGTACATTTACGACATAGAAGCAATGGAATTGCAACTGAATCTGGATAGTACAGCCCGCGATCGACAATATAAGATCGACCGCATCTACGGTGTTGGCCGCCTTACGGTTTATCGTTTCAGTCGAAATTCGAGTGAACATTCGCCTTGATCGTTCGGTACCATAGTACTACGACGTTTCCGAATTTCGAAACGAGCGCTTCGCAATGAGACGAAGGATGATGAATCAAACTTTTGGCAGTATTTCCCGTTCAGCGATCCAACTTGGCTTGGCGGTTTTGATCGAACGCTCCGCTATCGCATTGTTCGTTGCGGCAATTGTTATGCTGACTGGTTCGGTCGTTCTCGGACAGTCCGAGAAGTTAGTCGGCAAGGCGGTTTCGCCGTCGACCAACAGCGATAATAGCTTGGAGCAAAGTCAGATTGACCGCCGAGTGCGTGAGGCTCTTCGTCAACACGTACGTCAGATGTTAGACGGTTTGTCGCCCGAGGCGAAATCGGGCTATCACAACTTGGTGGATAAAATCTATTTGCCGCCAGACTTCAATGAGGAAGTCTTGACCGAGTTGGAGAAGAACGACTTTGTCAGCCCGCTGCAATCCTCTGGTTTAGAAAACGAGAGCAGTTGGGAAGAGAAGAGGGCTACGATGCTGAAAGCCTTCGGAATTGCACATCGCCCTGACGACCCCTCCAAACCGCTGCAGTATGTAGTCGATAAAGAGGGGCAGTGGGTGATGAACTGTTTTGCTTGTCACGGAGGCAGCACTTACGGCGTGGTCGTGCCAGGCGCACCTAACACAACCTATTCGCTTGAGACTTTCACCGAACAAGTCCGCCGGGCCAAGTTGCGATTAAAAATTCCGCTGACGCATATGGATATCGGATCAGTCTTCATGCCGTTGGGCACATCGGTGGGAACAAGTAACGCTGTCATGTTTGGCGTCGCTTTGATGAACTACCGCGATGCTGATCTGAACATTCACAAATTTCGTCCGCCTGCCTCGATGGTGCATCATGATATGGATGCGCCGCCGTGGTGGCACTTCAAACGCAAAACTCATATGTACATTGATGGCTTTGCGGAAAAGGGACATAAGGGGCTGATGCAGTTTATGCTTGTGAAAGAGAATGGTCCCGACAAGTTTCGCAAGTGGGAGAAAGACTTCGCTCAGGTTTATCAGTTCCTGTCCGAAGTGAAATCGCCAGTTTACCCCTTACAAATCGAAACGCAGAAAGCCGAACGAGGCCGAGCTATCTTTTCCGCCAATTGTGCAAGTTGCCATGGAACATACGAACAAGACAATCGCAGTTATCCGGAAATGAATGTCGCGATCGAAGATGTGAAGACGGATAAGATCCGACATGCTTCGCTGACACCTACGCATCGAAAGCACTACGGGAAAAGCTGGTTTGCTGAGTACGGTGAACAATCAACGTACGAAAATCCAGAGGGCTACACCGCGCCGCCGCTGGATGGGATCTGGGTTTCCGCTCCGTATTTGCATAATGGCAGCGTGCCAACTTTAGAGGCTCTTCTCAATCCCAACAGCCGCCCGACAGTCTGGCGCCGCACGAGTGAGTCATATAACGCACTTGAGGTTGGATTTGAATACGAAGCACTTGATGAACTGCCAGAAGGATTTGAGAAGTTGCCGAATTATGACAGGCACTGGTACTTCGACTCGCGACAAGAAGGGAAGTCGAACCAAGGTCACGACTATCCGAGTAAGCTGACTCAGGATGAGAAAAGCGACCTCCTCGAATACCTGAAAACGTTGTAAGCCTTCGTTGGGCTACCATCAGGAGACTGAATACAGCGGTGATCGTTATATTCAGAAGAATCGTTAAGGGCGGTATGTTGGTAAGCAATCGACGCGGCGAGTGCAATTCTATCTGGTAGTCGCTCTTCAAAATTTGACATGTCTGATCAGGGCTGATTAACCTGAGTTTGCTCTCTGTTAAATCATTCTTGGTGGAACGATAGAAAATGTGCACCGTACGTGGCTTTGTTTTGACTTCGCTCGCTGCAACGCTGTTATGCATCTTGCCAGGAAGCGTGAAGGCGCAGGGTACTGCGCAGTACGAGGGCGCGAGAATTGTTGCGACTTACAATACGATTATCTCGTCTGAAGCTCCGGGCATCGTCAAAGAGATCGGTACGCAAGCTGGAAAGCTGGTTGCTGCCAATGAAGTTCTGGTTCGGCTAAACTCTGACATCTACCAAGCGGAATTTGAAGTGGCGGCTGCCGAAGAGGAAATCGCAAAGCTGCAAGCTACGAATCAAGTCAATCTGGAATATGCTCAAAAATCCGCCGAAGTGACTGAGAAGACGCTTGCAAAAAGCATGAACGCCAATCGACAATTTGCTAAGACTATCTCGAGCACAGAAATCGAACGACTGCAGTTGCAACTGGAACAAGCTCGACTTTCGGGCGAGCAGGCAGCTATGGAATTCGACGTTGCACAGTGGACGGCGACGTTGCGGGCTCGTTCGAAACAAGCTGCACAGGTCAAACTAGACAATCGAGTCATCCGGTCGCCATTCTCAGGTACAATCGCCCAGATTTATATTCAACCAGGGCAGTGGGTTAACGCCGGAGATCCAATTGCTCGTGTAATCGACCTGGAGAAATTGCGTGTTGAAGGTTACTTCAGCAAGGATCTTATTCGTCGCGTGAAAGTCGGCACAGTTGGTCGCTTCGATTATAAGGTTGGCGATCAGGCTACTCAAGTGCCAGTCAAAGTCATCTTTGCAAGTCCTGAAGTCGTCGAAGGTATTTTTCAAGTATGGGCGGAGATCGATAACTCGGAGCGGATCCACATTCCAGGTTTGCAAGGCACTTTGTCCCTTGAGATCGAAGATTGATCAGCCGCTTACACTTTGCAAATACGGATCTTGTCCCATCGCATAGTGCGCTTTCTTCTGTTCAAGATCGCTGCGCAGGAGAATGAGTCGATCGGTAAGGTAGCGTCGCTGGGTCGCTCGCTGTGCCTTTCGAAACAACGGAAAAAACGTCTGGAGTTTAGACTCGCTAGCGTTAGCATACTTGGATTGCAACCGATTCGCCTTTTGTGGTCCCAGCCCGAGCTTAAGAATTTCGTCATCCAACGCAACAAATATTTGATAGCTGCCGGGATCGCCTTGCCGCGAGCCGCGGCCAATCAGTTGCCAGTCAATTCGCTCGCTCTCATGTATCTCGCTCAGGATAACGTGCAAGCCTCCAGCGAGTCGAACCGCGTCGGAAAGCTTGATGTCTGTTCCACGTCCCGCCATATTTGTGGCGATCGTGATGCACGCAGATTGGCCCGCCTTTTCAATGATATCCGCTTCTTTCTCTAAGTGATTGGCATTGAGGACCTGGAAATCCAAGCTGTGCTGTCGCAGGTGGTCCGCCAACAATTCCGACTTTCCGACGCTGCGAGTGCCGATAAGTACAGGGCGTCCTTGAGCAATTAATTGTTCTACTGTATGGGTGATTGCATCAAATTTTTCTGTTTGATTTGCAAAGACGCGATCGCTAAATTTACGTCGGTCGATCGGGCGATGAGTCGGGATTTGGACTACGCGTTTACGGTAGACCTTAGAAAATTCGCGGCGAGACGTCCACGCTGTGCCAGTCATGCCGCAGAACATTTGGTAGCGCTTAAAGTAGGACTGAATCGTAATCGAAGCAGCTTGACGAGTTGCCGGAGTGATTTCAAGTCCTTCTTTGGCTTGTACTGACTGATGAATTCCGTTTTGCCATTGTCTACCTTCCGCAGGACGTCCTGTGAACTCGTCGATGATTACGATTTCACCCTTTCGTATGGCGTAGTTTTTGTCCAAGTGGAAGTCTCTACGAACTTTGATCGCCTTCTGAAGGTAATCGTAAACTTCGCGGATGGAAATTCTTTGGATTGCATCGCACTGTGGCAGGCTGCGGGCTAGTTGAATACCAGCAGCATTCAGCGTAACTTTTTGTTCGGCTGGATTGTATTGAAAGTGCTGTGACTCAATGAAGCTCGTTGCATGCTTGGCTGCCCATTGAAAGCAGTCGGAAGTAATACATGTTTCGGCTTGGTCTTTCATCCCGATGATCAATGGCGTGCGTGCTTCATCGATCAGGATGCTGTCTGCTTCATCGATCAGCGCATAGTTGGTTCCACGCATGACTCCGGCGTTCGGATTACCTGAAGCTGTTTTCTGAATTCGATCGCGAAGAAAATCGAAACCAAATTCTTTGGCTGCTCCATAGGTAACGTCGCATTGGTACGCTAAGGCACGTTGTGGAGTCGGCAGTCCTTGCACCAATACATCGACCGACATCCCCAACATGCGGTAGATTGGCCGCATGAGTTCACAATCTCGCTGCGCCAAATAATCGTTAAAGGTGACAAGATGCAACCCTTGGCCGTACAGGGCCAACAAATATCCTGCGAGCGAGGCGGTAAGCGTTTTGCCTTCGCCGGTTTTCATTTCGGCTAGCCGCCCATGGACCATTTCGATGCCGCAAACAATTTGAACATCGTGATGTACAAGGCCCAGGCAACGCCGCGAAGCCTCGATTACCAGGGGAAAACCGTCAACAATCAGATCTCGAACCGATCGCCCAGTCATTGCGCAGTGCTTCAGTTCAAGGCTTTTCGAGCGCAGTTGAAGCTCGGAAAGCGATTCTAAGTCACTGGTAGTGTTGCGAATTCGAGAAATGATTCCGGCGTAGTTCATTATTGTTACATTTCGTAATCTATAGTCCTATGATGTAAATTTCGCAGAGCTCTGAAGAAAACTGAGAGCGACGCCAGCAATCTCATAACTGCAGAAGCTTAGCTTCCAATTCTAACGACAGTGAAAATCAATTTCGAGGAATTTGATCGACTAGCAACTGCTTCTAACGGAAGCGGGTTAGAGGCGTACGCCAAGATCATTCAGCGATTGGTTGTTGTCACCGATGCCAAATCGGGGGCTGTCTGGAATTGCAATCAAACTCCATTTTCTCCAATTGCATTTCATTCAGTTGGAGAACCTGCGAAGGTCGGTTTCACCCAAGGTGATCACGAGCGCATTCTCTTGCAAATAGTTCAGCAGCAACGAAGTGCGGTTGTAAAAACAGACGGTAAGGAGACGAACGGCTCGCTTCATCGGTCGCCAGTTATGTTTCTTTCGCCGTTGAAAGGCAAGCCCGGGCAAGTGCTGGAACTAGTGTTCCCGGGAGATCAGAACGCCGCCTTTTCGCAAGAGTTCTTAAACGAATTAAAACACGTTTGTTGCGTTTTCGAAGCAATCGAAACACCAGTCGTCCGAAAAGTTAGCGAGGAGAACTCACTCACTTGCACTCCGTCCCAAGACGGCGCAACACGCATGCGTATCGAATTAAACGAACTGTCTCGATACACACACGCCTTACACCAATCGATTGACCGTCGACTGACATGCGCCAATATCGCCAATGAAACGCGATTGCTTTTGGATTGTGATCGAGTCAGTGTCATATTAAAACATCGCCGTCGGTTTAAGATCTTCGCGATCAGCGGCCAGCCTTCGGTCAATCACCGCAGCAATGCAGTCCAATCGCTCGAGCAAGTTGCTTCGGAAGTGCTCAAGGCAAAATCTGAGTTCTGGTATCCTGCAGAAGTGGAACTCGCACCTCAAATCAAAGCTGTCTTGGATTCGTACTTATCTAATTCCACGACTCGCAGTTTGGTAATCCACCCAATATATCGGCAATTACCCGAAGTCATCGAAGACCCTGAACGACCATCGCAAGCATCGAATGAAATCATTGGCGGTATCGTTTACGAACACAGTAGACTCCAATGGACGCGTAGTGAAATCGAGCCATTGCTCGAATTGACGACGCAACATAGTGGTGATGCACTGCGGAATGCAAATCTACATCAGGAACTATTTCTCTATCCAGTTTGGAAACTGCTGGGCAATTCCGGTTGGATCGTTGCACCGCGTACGCTTCCGAAAACGATTCTGGTAACTGGCATTGCTCTGCTTGTTGGAATATTTCTCGTTTTCTGGCCGGCAGATTTTTACGTTACTGCTTCGGGAACTCTAGTTCCACAACAGCGGCGACTTGTCTTTCCAAAGACGGCAGGCGAAGTCCTGGCGGTGCCAGTAGAACATGGGCAAGTCGTGCGAGAATCGGAGGCGTTAGTCGAATTAAAAAGCGACGAATTACAACTTCGATTGGCTGAAGTAAACGGTCGGCTAGAAACGCTTCGCCAACGTAAAAGTGCTATCGAACGTAATAAGTTTCAAAACGCTTCGAATTCGAATGCTGCGTCAATCGAAGAGAATCTAGGTTCATTACAATCGGAAATCGATTCGCTGAGTCGTCAACTTGAAAGCTTGCAGCGGATACAAGCACAATTAGTTGTTACGAGTCCGATTAATGGACAAGTGATCACGTGGGACGTGCAGCAGAAGTTGAAGGGACGTTCCGTCGCTCCTCAAAATGTTTTGATGGAAGTTGCTGATATTGAAGGTCCATGGCAACTAGAATTGGATGTTGAAGATCGGCGGATTGAACACTTGTTGCGCGGATTTGCAGCGGCCGAAAACAACGGTTTAAAAGTAAGGTTTACTTTGGCGGCTGATCCAAGCAGAGATTATGAGGGAACTCTCGTCGAGATTGCCAACGCCATTCAAATTAGTGAAGACAATCTTCAGGTACTTCGAGTGAAGGTCGAGATTGACGAAGAGTCATTGGCGCTAAAACAAGCCAAAACCGGTGTTTCGGCCAAAATCTATACTGGTGAGCAGTCGAGTGTTGGGTATCTTTGGCTGCATGAGATTCCTCGAACGCTCAATCGATACGTTTTCTTTTATCTGAAACAATAATGTCGATTGTCGAACCTGCCATGCTTTCATCCGAGGAGAGGCCTGTCGGGCTGCGAAAGCGGACTGATTTGGTCATTGAGGAAAGTGTCTACCAGGGCGAGTATTGTTGGATCGTTAAAGATCCACTGGCGATGAAATACTTTCGGCTTCGCAAGCCGGAGTTTTTAGTCCTATCGCGTCTGGCCAATTCCGTCAGTTATCAAGATCTTAAGGTGATGCTGACACAAGCATTTCCCGAATCACGAACCAGGCTCGAGTCAGTTCAGCAGTTAGTCGCAAGCCTTCATCAGAACGGGCTACTAATTTCGAATGCCAGCGGACAAGCTTTACCGCTCGACAGGCGCCGTAACAAAGAGTTGGCACAAAAGGCTGTCGGCTTGCTTTCGAGTCTCATATCGCTACGCTTCCCGGGCTGGGATCCGGAACGATTGTTGAACTGGTTGTATCCAAAGTGTCGCTTCTTTTTCACGGTTTGGTTTACCAGTATTGTCATCGCTGTCTGCATGGCTGCGTTGGCTTTGCTCTTGATTAACGTGGACGCATTTTTTGCGAAGTTACCTGATTTTCAAAGTTTCTTTGCGTTCGACAACCTGCTTTTCATGGCGGGGATCCTGATTTTTACCAAATCCATCCACGAGCTGGGCCATGGATTGATGTGCAAACACTTCGGCGGAGAATGTCATCAAATCGGGTTCATGCTGTTGGTTATGACGCCGGCAATGTACTGTGACACTTCAGATTCGTGGATCTTGCGCAATCGATGGCATCGGATGGCGATCGGCGCGGCGGGAATGTACGTCGAACTTTTCATGGCTGCGATTTGTACTTTTGTTTGGTGGTTTACTCATCCAGGCTGGATTCACTATCTCGCGCTCAACATTATGTTCTTGAGTTCCGTCAGCACGGTGATGTTTAACGCGAACCCGCTTTTGCGGTATGATGGCTACTACATACTCTCAGATTTCCTAGAGATCCCGAATTTAGCACAAAAGGCAAAGCTGACAGCGATTTCCAAGCTGCGTGTTCTGTGTCTGGGAATGAAGCCATTGCCTTCCCATCTTCTTCCAACCAAGAACCAAAACCTAGTCGCAGTATACAGCGTCCTCTCGTTTGCTTATCGTTGGTTTGTGACAATCGCGGTGCTATGGTTCGTTAGCAAAGTCCTTGAACCTTACGGTTTGTCGGCAATCGCTCATACGATAATTGCTATTTCATTGATGGGTATGGTGGTGGTGCCCACGGTGAAGCTCACTAAGTTTTTTCTCTATCCAGGTAGGCTTCGTGAAGTGAAAAAGTGGCGATTTTATGTGACGAGTTTGATTGGCTTGTTGGCGATTTCACTTTTTAGCTTTTTGCCGTTACCTCACTACGTCTGGGCGACTTTCGTGGTGCGTCCTCATCAAGCTCAACAACTTGTCTTGCCACAAGCCGGACAACTTGTGCAAGTACTTGTAGCAGAAGGTCAGCCCGTCAAGGCTGGCGACACAATTGCGGTTTTATCCAACGAAGAACTGACGATCGAACTCGAAGAGTTAAAAGGTCAACTAGCAAGATTAAAATCGGATCGTTCGGCTTTTGAATTCATCAGTACTGTGCACTTTGATTCTGCTCGCAAGATTGCGGAAACGGTCGCTCAGATCGAAAGTCTTGAGCGACAAGTAAAAATTAAAGAGCATCAAATCCAGCAATTGACTGTGAAAGCTGCTCGGCCGGGAATTCTTTTTTCACCTGCGAATCTACTCGGTAGGCCAACGGGAGAAGCTGAATTGATGGGTTGGAGCGGTACGCCGCTTGACCAAAAAAATCAAGGAGCGTATCTCGAGTCCAATACGCTGCTAGGAATGATTGGCGACCCAGAAAATATGGAAGCGATCTTGGTTGTCGATCAATCAGATATTAAGTTACTGCAGGTCGGACAAAAGGTGATTGCGCTTTCTCGACAGTTTCGAAACGGTTTCGTCGAGACGGCGATTAGCGGAATATCTCAGGACGAGCTATTGAGCGTGCCTCGGGAACTGTCGCAGACTTATCATGGTCCGCTAGCGGTCAAACCAAGTGTTAATGGCAGCGAGCAGCCGATGTTGCCAGCTTTTGAATCGTACGCATTGCTTCCAGCCGAATCTGTGCAACGGTCGAACGTTCGCGTGTTACCAAACATGAGCGGTCATGCCAAGATTCGTGTGGGAAGCAGTTCGCTGGGGCAACGTTTGCTTCGATATCTGACAACCGTCATTCATTTCCGCTAATCAACTTCGGTTCTTATACGAAGTCAATGGTTTCAAATGAACAGGTGTTTGTTGAACCCATTTGAACAATAAGATGACTATACGGCTTTAAGCCAGTCTTCGATTTGCAAATTCGGAATTCTCTCGAAATCAACCGTGTTCCGCGTTAGCAAAACTGCTTGATTTGCGATTGCAATGGCAGCAATTCGTAAGTCCATTGCGCCAACGCGGAGCTTCATGCCAAGCAGCTCTTCGAGTACCTCAGCCGCTTTGCGATCAAAAGGCAACAAATTCATCTCTGAGTAGGCCTCGAGTATCCGTTCGAATTCAAAATAGGCGCGGACCAGAAATTCACTTTGGCGACGCTTTGACATATAAGCGTTCCATCCATTAAATATTTCATGAAATGAAATGATGGAAACAAACAATTGATCGGCCAGACGACCCTGCATGTTGCGACAAAGTGAGTCATACTCTTTGCCCTCCCCGCGATGCCACGCAGAAATGTGGTTCGTGTCAAACAGATACAATTTATGAACCCTCTCCAGGCGGTTCGCTCTCTCGAAGCTCTTTGCCTAGCCTTACGATTTCGGCAAAGTCTGGATCTCCCATAAATTTGCCGCGTTGCTGCTCGAGCCAGCCAAGGTTCGGCTGGCGGAGAGCATTTTGACGCTTGAGTTCTTCGATTTCGCGTTCCACTTTCGCTAGACGTTCTTCGACAGTAGACATCTTTATTCCCTGACTGCTTGACACCATAACCATTGCTAACATTCTATAGGAAGGCTATTCGAAATGGAACGCAGACTAAGCAAAAAACGTAAAGTTGAAGTGCTGCGGGTCTTATATTGCATCCTTCTTTCTAAATTGCTTAAGCCGGACATTTACTGGCATAACAGAGACTCACTCTACCTAAATCGCGCCAATTCAATTACAACTCGGAGATCATATTCGTGCCATTTGGCTTGACTATGCTGCGTTGATGATTCGCTAAACGTAGCGATCTGGGTGAAGTCTTGGGTGCTACACACTTCACCGTACCGTCTGCATTTCGGAAAGGCTGATTTGATTATTGGCTAGAAGCTGTCCTGACTCAAATTGGAGTTGAGTATGGCTTTGCTGAATTGCTAGCAGCGTGTCGAAGTAGGCTCGTTCGGCTTCAAGCAATCGTTCGTGCGATTCGAGCAACTGATCTATCGTAATGGTGTCCGCGTTAAAAGCCGCCTCACGTGCGCTGACTGCATCGCGCGCGGCTAACACGCGATTGTGCTGCAGTTCAAGATCGATCTGATTTCGATACACAGATCGGATGGCGTTTCCTAGTTCAAATACAACCTGCTCCCTTTGCTCGTTCAGAATGGATCTCTCGCGAGCAAGCAAGAGTTCGGCGTTTCGAACAGCCGCTTGAGCTTGGCGATATCCAACGGGGAAATCATAGACGACACCAAAGTCTACTTCGCCATGATCGTTCGATGCTGCGTCTTTTAAAGCACTTGCAAAACGCCCGCTTCCTCCACCCAGCAGATCGTCGCCAAACCCATTGTTGCGATATGTCGCGATGAGGTCCAATCGCGGCAATAAGAAATTGCGTGACGCTAAGAGTTGCATTTCACGCTGTTTGACTCGCCACGACTGCTCACGAATCTCGATGCGTGCATTGGAAGCATGACCGGCCAGATAACTCCAGTCATAAATAATGGGAGCTTGGTAGGGAGTGTCAATCGGACGAATAAAGCGATCGTCGCTTTGAGGCATACCAAGCAATCGCCGCAAGTTGGCTTCAGCTTGCAAAAGACCAACCTGTCCACTGCGCAGATTCCCACTGACGTCGGCAACGACCTGAGATTGGAATTGATAGTACTGGGCACGTGCCAGAGCTTCTTGATCAGCGCCGCCACCTGGAAGCCCATTCTCGTACCGAGCCTTCGTCGAATTCCATGTGGTTAGCCCGAGATCGCGAACTCGTTTCGTGGCTTCCAGCCGTCGATACGCCAAATCCAACTGCCAGTATGCGTTGGTGATCTCACGCACCATATCGCGAACGCCCTTTTCAAATTGGGCAAGCGAGACTTCTTGATTGATTTGGCTGAGCACTACGCCGGATACATTTCGAAAGCCCGGTTGATTAGTCGGTCCAGCGATTTGATTGAACTGAGCACCACGACCTTGCATTAAAGGTTGTCGTACGGTTCCCTCCCAAACGGTTGTCCAGGAGTGCGGGAAAAGCAGAGCGGGGTTCGTGCTGTTGGAATGCTGCACGCGATTCTGCATTGAAAATTGAGTGCCGAATATATTTGTTCGACGCAGACCTAAAGTACTAGCGGCCACATCGTCGCGAACTTCAGCGGCACCTCCGCCCAACACAGGATTGTTGAAGACATCGTCATTTTTGGTATACAGCAAACTCGAATTCAGTTGCGTATCGAATTGAGAAAGGGCGGCGGCTGCTCCAATAAACGGATCGGTCGACTGGATTGCAGGATCGAAGCTACCGCTAACACTCTGAGGGTTCGAAACAACCGTTGCGCCCAGGCTGCGGAGTATCTCGGTGTTATGAAGCGCGGTGTGGATTGCTTCATCTAAGGTCATTTCCCACGTCGTTGTGGGAAGCTCGGAGAGGTCTGTAAGCGGCTCTGCTGACTCTACGCTCGCTATCGTCGGCTGATCACGTTCATAGTTTACCGTGATTGACTCAAGATATCCTGGCGGTAATGCAGAAGTTGGAAGGATGACCGATTTGTTAGAGCGACAGCCGACAATGCCGATCCAAGCCATCGTTGCGTGCAGCAACAGGGCTCGACCTTTCGGTAGCTTGTCAGCAAAAGCGGTCATCAGGGTTGTAATCAATGGAGCGGTTAATACTATTCCTTACGTTCTTATCGAGCGTGGCCTGCTCGCGAGCGATTAATTCCAGCACAGGAGAAACAAGCCGAACGTTCGGCGAGAGGGGCCTAATCGGAAGAGGTCGTGTTGTCGATACACTTTCGCTAGCCACTAAATTTTTAAAGAAGCCGGGGCGTCGCTTCATGCTCTGGCATAACGGTTGGGCAACAAAGTGGCGATTGCGACGCATCTAAGCTGATTCCAGCATCAGAGCCGTTCTAGAGACCGCGAAGAAAAATATTCTAGAAATTTTCAAAATCGCTGTCCCGAAATTTAAGGAACAGGCGCATCGCGATCGGATGGCGACTCCAAAGTCAATAGACAGGGAGTTTTTGCTTCACGGGAGCTTTTTTTGAGTGGTAAACCTCCCCCAGTTTAGCTAACCTGAACGCCGTTTTAGTCCAATCAGGAAATCGCAGCCATTCAAATCTGCCAGCGATTTCCAAGGCTGTTATCGATTTTCGCCCTTGAGTTACGTCATGAAAAAGCACCTTTTCGAACGCACGCAATCCCTTGAAGACCTAACGCTGCAGTGTGAGAGTCTTGAGTCTCGCGTAATGCTTTCAACGGTTGAATTGTTCGCTGCCGGAGTCGAAGGCACTGAACAAATGCAACTCTCGATCGATGGAGTCGCTGTCGAAACATGGACCTTAGGCACGGGTGCATATGATGGTAACTTTCAGCCGTTTGTTTACGAAAGTGCTGAAACACTAAACGCCAATCAAATTCGGGTGGAGTTTCTGAACGATGTTTATGATCCAGAAAATGGTATCGACGCAAACATTCGTTTGGATGCAATTGCAATCGATGGAGTCCGATTTGAGACAGAAGCACCAACGGTTTTTTCTACCGGTACTTGGACTGCCGAGGATGGGGTGGTGCCGGGCTTCCGAGAGTCAGAGTATTTGCACACCAACGGCTATTTCCAATTCTTTGACGACAGCATCGTTGATACACCTTCGCCGCTCACGCCTGGATCGGTGATCATTAACGAGATTCACTATAACCCTGGACCAGACGGCGTGGTCGATGGTGACGCGGAATTTCTTGAGCTCTTCAACACGACTGACGAAGACATCGATCTCTCTGGAGCATCGTTTGTCGGTTTCACTTTAGTATTTGCAGAAGGTACTACGATCGGGGCAGGGCAGTATGCGATTGTCGGTCCGTCGATTGCGCTTGCCGAATCAACTTGGGGTGTAACACCCATTGCCGAATTCTCAGCGGGCGGACTTTCTGGAAGCGGCGAGCTCATTCAGCTTTTAGCTGCTGACGGCGTTACTGTTATTGATGAAGTTAGCTACTTAGATCAATCGCCATGGCCCACTGTGCCGGACGGTAACGGGCCTTCGTTAGAGTTGCGTGACCCAACGCTCGACAATGCTTTTGCCGCAAATTGGGGAGCTAGTGTAGGTGGCCCAACGCCAGGCGCAGCCAATTCGATTTTCGGTCAAGAAGAAGTATCGATCACGGATATCGTAGTTACGCCGGGAGTCGTATTACCCGGCCAAGCGTTTGATATTTCAGCGAACATTGATGGGGCGACAACAGCGACACTAGTCTACAAGCTTGGTTTCGACGGTGAAGAGCAATCCATTGTTATGACCAACGTCGGCAATACGTGGACCGCGACGTTGCCTGGACAAAGTGCAGGTGAACTAGTTCGGTATCGAATCGAGTCTGACGTAGCTGTCGCTCCCTTCAATGACACGATCGACTTTTTTGGGTTGGTAGTCGCCGCAACTGACATTGTCGACAATACATTGCCCGTGTTCCAATTTTGGGTAAACGAGGAACAATTCCTTGAGTTGACAACGACGGAGTTAGCTCTTACCAACACCAAGATCCCGGCGGTCGTAGCTTACGGGAATCAAGTTTTTGACAACGCAACCGTTCGCGTTCGAGGCGGTGACTTTTCGCGCCAAAATCATCCTAAAAAGAGTCTCAAATTTGAATTGCCCAGTGGTTATGCATTAGATGTCGGTGTTGAAGGCACCTACTTGATTGACGAATTTGGGGTGAACGCCGATTTTAGCGATTGGTCTGTCGTTACACCGGATCTGTCATGGGATGTCTTTAATGCCGAGACCGATTCGTTTACTACCTCCTTCTTCATGTATGTGCAGCGCAACAGCGGTTTTCAAGGAATCTTTAGATTCCAAGAGTTATACGATGGCGCTTGGCGCGATGCCAATGGATTCGCTGGCGACGACGAATTCTACGATGCAGAGGACGGTGGCTTTGGAGTTGTTCCTGCATTTGACAAGAAAGATCCAGACGATGGCGATTTCACCAATCTTCTAGAACTAAATGAAGTTTTGATCTCGCCGCCTTCTGCAAGCAAGACTGCTTACATCTACCGCAATGTCGACGTTCCTAATGTCATCAACCATATGGCGCTATCAACGCTGATGCGTCACGATGATCAGCGCGGACAGAACTTCTCTGTTTGGTTAGATGGTGGCACACAGACTTGGTCTGTTGTCGAATGGGATTTAGATCGCACTTGGGTCTTTCCAGAAGATGGTCGTGGCGGAGAATTTACAACACCTGAGCCGATCAATGCTGAATTGCTGAACGCTGTTTGGGAAGTCGCCGAGTTCCGCGAGATGTACTGGCGGCGGATGCAGACTTTAGTCGACAAGTATCTCTCCGACGATCAACTGCTTGATCGATACGATGAACTGCTTGAGCAAATTGGCGCCGCGAATTTTGCCTTAGAGTTCGAAAAGTGGGAACGGAATGATCCGTACTCGAATCGATTCTGGCAACAAGAATTCATCGACGGCATCAATTTGAGGCGACAAGCATTTGCTAACGAAAGCCGGATGCCTGGCACCGCTTCGGGAAGCTACAACATTGTTATCAACGAATTGCACTACAACCCGGTCGATGGCGAAGCGGAGTTTATTGAACTGTTCAACAACTCAAACGAGTCTGTAGATCTGTCTGGCTGGAGAATCGAGGGAGTCAACCTGACGATCGGCTTCGGAACAGTAATTCTCCCAGGAAAAACCGTTGTCTTTACGGACAACTACGAACAGTTCAAATCGCAATACAACGGGAACATTTATGTTGGTGGTCAATACTCGGGCGGTTTGAGTGGAAGTGGCGAACTGATTACGCTGTCTGATGCACAAGGCAACCTAGTTGATTCCGTTCAATATAGTGATCGCGGAGATTGGCCTACGGAACCGGATGGTAGTGGATTCTCGCTCGCACTGATCGATCCTAATCTTGACAACAGCTTGGCAGCGAGTTGGATCGCAAGCAGTCAGATCAATGGAACTCCGGGGCTAGCCAATGATACGGTTATTGTTCCCAATACGATCAAGATTTTTGCTGCGGGTCAATCCGGAAACGAAGTAATCTCGCTTGAGATCGCCGGTGAAGTCGTCGCAACCTACTTGCTGTCTGATTTTGGCGGCGCAGAAGGCGATCTATCAGCACGAAATTTTGTGACGCTGAGCTACGTGTCGCCTGTCCCAGTCAACATCGGTGACGTGCGAATAAACTTCACGAACGATACCTATGATGTTGCCAGTGGCATTGACTATAATGTGGCCATCGACCGCGTTGAAATCGACTTCGACATTTTTGAAACAGAAGCCGCCAGTGTCTTCTCTACTGGAACCTATCTGCCTGCCGACGGTGTTGTGCCAGGCTTCCGCCAAAACGAAGTCCTGCATACCAACGGTTACTTCCAGTATGGTGCAGCAGGGCTAGATCGAGCGCCGCTCGCACTCGCAGATGTTGCTACGACAAATGAAAACGAAGCGGTCACGATTGACGTACTCGCGAATGATAGCGATCCAGATTTCGGTGACGTGATATCGATTGAATCGTTTACCCAAGGCTCAAACGGGAGCGTTGCTTTGTTAGGAGGACTGTTGGTTTATACTCCTGACGAAGGTTTCTCGGGTGTCGATTCTTTCAGTTACACGATCACCGATCTCAATGGCAATCTAGCGACAGCACTGGTTGAAATTTCTGTGACCGACGCACAACAAGCAGCCAACACAATTAGAGTTTTTGCAGCGGGTGTAACCGGGAACGAAATTATTACGCTGGAAATCGCTGGTCAAGTTGTCGCGACTTACCTGATGTCAGACATCGGTGGTCAAGCAGGTGACCTTTCCAGCCGAAGCTTCGTAACCATTACCTATGTTGCTCCTGAGGCTGTCAGTATCGGTGATGTGCGCATCAACTTTATTAACGACGTGTACGATGTTGCCAACGGTATTGATTACAACGTCGCCATTGACCGAATTGAGATCGGTGGTGTCGTTTACGAGACTGAAGCCGAAGACGTATTCTCGACCGGCACGTGGCTATCGGTGGATGGATTGGTACCAGGGTTCCGTCAGAGCGAGATCTTGCATGCCAATGGATACTTTCAATACGGAGTTGTCGACTTAAATGAATCGCCGGTCGCCAATGCGGATACAGCCACGACCGATGAAGGTGCGGCAATAGCAATTGATGTGCTTGCGAACGATAACGACCCGGACGACGGTGATGCGATCTTCATTGAGTCTTTCACACAGCCTTCCAACGGGAGCGTCGCTTTGTTAGGGACTTCGCTTGTATATACGCCAGCTTCCGGATTTGCTGGAGTGGATACTTTCAGCTATGTAATTTCCGACACCAGCGGTGCGCAAGCCACTTCGACGGTGAGTGTCACGGTCGTGGCGACGCCGGAAGTGATAGCGAATGGCAACATAGTTCGGTTATTCAATTTTGCCGATAACGCGTGGCTTCGCGGAAGATCGTCGACAGCCGAGACGACTACGACCAACGACTCTCGAACACAGTGGCAGTTGATTTCGGCTGGCGGAGACAACTACCGTCTTCGCAATGTCAGCAACGGTCGTTACCTTGACGGAGATCTGTTGAGCGTCGATCTGTCTTCGTCATCGACGGCCACCGGGACAGTTTGGCGATTCGTGGAAGCGCCCAATGGCGGGTATTATCTTTTCAACACGAGCTACAATCGTTACCTCGAGTCCAGCGGTCGCAACAGCAGGGTCGCGTGGGACTTCGGAAGCGTTGAAAGTGACGATATTTGGATCGTCAGTGTCGTCTAGATCGCTTGATCATCTGGCAAAGTCTGAAAGTATGTCGTCGCAAGTGGTCAGGAGCCCTAGTTCTGAAGGGACGGCATGCATAAAATCAGGCGTCTCCGCACAGTAGCGGAAGATCGAACCAAGCTTTGAACCGATTTCAAAGCTGCCGAAAATTCAAGCTTAAACGAGGCAGTTTCTGCCCGATATAGGAGTTGTCGATACGTGACTACCCAAATTTTGGCCGCCCGTGCGGGAGAAATCACTCCCGAAATGCAGTTTGTCGCCGAACGCGAGCAGTTGACTCCCGAGTTAGTTCGCGACGAAGTCGCAGCGGGGCGCATGGTGATTCCGGCCAATAAAGTTCACTTGCAAGGCCGGCTCGAGCCGATGGCAATCGGAATTGCTGCCAAGTGTAAGATCAACGCCAACATCGGTAACTCTGCAGTTACGTCGAATGGTCAAGAAGAACTCGAAAAACTGCACGCCGCAGTTCATTTCGGCGCCGACACGGTCATGGATCTTTCCACCGGTAAAGATATTGATCGAATTCGAGCTTCAATCATTGAAGCGTCACCCGTTCCCATCGGGACCGTTCCGATCTATCAGATGCTCGAAGAACTGGGCGGCAATATTGAAGATATGCGGGCGCAGCATTTTCTCGATATGGTGGAACATCAAGCCAAGCAAGGGGTCGACTACATGACGATCCATTGCGGTGTTATGCTTGAGCACTTACATTTGACTGTTAACCGAGTGACTGGGATCGTGTCGCGCGGTGGTTCGTTGATCGCTAAATGGATGATGGCTCACAACAAACAGAATCCGCTTTATGAAGCGTTTGACGATCTTTGTGACATCATGCGTCAGTACGACGTGACTTGGAGTCTTGGTGATGGCTTGCGTCCAGGCAGTATCGCGGATGCAAGTGACAAAGCTCAATTCGCTGAACTCGATGTATTAGGCACGCTTTGCACGCGAGGTTGGGAGCGTGGTACGCAGGTCATGGTTGAAGGACCTGGACATATTCCGCTGGACCAGATTGAGATGAACGTCAAGCGACAGATTGAGGTCTGCCACGGCGCTCCTTTCTACGTGTTGGGGCCATTGGTAACGGATATAGCTCCAGGCTACGATCATATTACAAGTGCGATCGGAGCGTCTCTAGCTGGCTGGGCTGGAGCAGCAATGCTTTGTTATGTAACACCGAAAGAGCATCTAGGCTTGCCGAATCGCGAAGATGTCAAGCAAGGCGTTATCGCATATAAAATTGCAGCGCATTCGGCTGACGTGGCGAGGCATCGTAAGGGAGCTCAAGATCGTGACGACGCTCTTTCGCGAGCACGCTTTGCGTTCGACTGGAATGAGCAGTTCCGTTTGTCGCTTGACCCAGAAACTGCGAAGGCTTACCACGATGAGACGTTGCCTCAAGACACGTTCAAGTCGGCTCACTTCTGTAGCATGTGCGGACCAAAGTATTGTTCGATGAGAATTACGGAAGACATTCGGAAAATGGCGGCCGCAAAAGAACTTGTGAACCTGCAACCGACTTCGTAAGCCAGAATCGTGATACTCAGAAGCTAAACTGGTTTCAGCTAGAGCTACAATAATTGATCGCCAGACATAACTCGCGATCATACAAGAGGAGAAAGGAGTCTCCTGTCCGAGTTATCCATTTACTGCTCCTCTGGTTTTCAATGTCCATCAATTCAGATTCAGACCTAGGGGATATTGAAGCCCTGGAACGTTTGCGCGGGGCCGTCGAGCAAGTGCGGAGTCAGCTCGCGCAAGTGATTGTCGGCCAACAAGACGCGATCGAACTGATTCTGATCAGTTTGTTCTCAAACGGGCACAGTCTGTTGATTGGAGTGCCTGGACTAGCAAAGACCCTTATCGTAAGGACTTTTGCCAGTGTTTTAGATATCGAATTTTCTCGCATTCAATTTACGCCCGACTTGATGCCGTCCGATATCACCGGCACCGATGTGTTGGTTCAAGATCAGCAAACTGGCGATCGGAGTTTCCGGTTTATCAAAGGCCCGATCTTCGCGAATATACTTCTCGCAGATGAAATCAACCGCGCGCCACCCAAGACTCAGTCGGCCTTGCTTGAGGCGATGCAAGAGCGGCAGGTGACGATCGGTGCAGAAAGGCATCTGTTGCCAGATCCATTCTTTGTCCTCGCGACTCAAAATCCTATTGAGCAAGAGGGAACCTATCCGCTCCCCGAAGCGCAGCTTGATCGCTTCATGTTCGTTATCGATTTGTCTTATCCTAGCGAATCCGATGAGTTGCAGATGCTGCTACGAACGACTGGAGATGAGTCGCCGAGCGTGCTGCCTCAGTTGCATGCGACGGACATTATCAAGTATCGCCACGTCATTCGCCGTATTGCGATTTCAGAAGAGTTGGCTGCTATTGCGCTTCAAATTATTCGATTGACGCGACCAAGTGAAGAGAATCCGATTGCTGAGATTCGAGATTGTGTGGCTTATGGGGCGGGACCGCGAGCTGGGCAGTTCTTGATATTAGCTGCAAAGAGCTCAGCAGCGCTTCGAGGTTCGGCATTAGTCTTGGAAGAAGATTTGTTCAAGGTGGTTCGGTCTGTCTTGCAGCACCGTATCAAGACAAACTTTACGGCGCAGGCAAAAGGTTTAAACCCGCAGAAACTGGCTGACCTGGTTGTCAAGCACGTGCGCAATCAATTGGAAGAAAAGGCGAATCGCAGTGGAATCGCAAAGCTACTTCGACCCTAATTTGATTGCTAGTTTGAGCGGCTTGCGGTTGCGTGCTGCTCGCGTTGCCGATGGCTGGATCTCCGGCGGTTACGCTTCGCGGCGATATGGGAGTTCCGTCGAATTTGCCGATCACAAGAGCTATTCTCCAGGAGATGAAGCCAGGCATATTGATTGGAAGTTGCATGCCAAAACAGACCGTTACTTCGTTCGGCGTTTCGAAGATGAATCGAATCGACAATTCCATTTTTTGCTGGACTGTAGTGGATCGATGCGATTCAAGGGTGCGAACAGCCCATGGTCGAAATGGGAGTGTGCCGCAACGGTCTTGGTGTCTCTAGCGCATGTCTGTCTGGCCGCTGGCGATGCCATCGGTTGGTGTTTTTATGCAGAGAAGATCATACAGTGGGGGCAAGCAGCACGGACCGAATCCGCCTTGGCTCAGCTGGTCAAGACACTTGAAATGCAAGACCCCGTCGGAGGCGCAAATCTTCCCGATGCGTTGCTCGACGTTGCTGAGAGGCTCACTCGGCGTACATGCGTAATCGTATTGAGCGACTTTATGGATCCGATTGCTCAACTAGATGTCGCATTCTCGCGATTGCTGTTTGCTGGTCATCAAATCTTTGCGATCCAGGTTGTCGACAACGATGAAATTGATTTTCCGCTATCGCAGGTCGGTCGCTTCATCGATTACGAAGACCAATCGGTCGTTGTCGCAGACCCAGCGTTAATACGTGGGCAATACCAGAGTTTAATAAATCAGCACCTTGAAGAACTGGACAGCCTATTTCAGCGGTTGAACTCCTCGCGAATTCAATGCGAAAAGTGTACGCTGAATACTTCGGAGTCCATTAGTCCGCGCATAATCGAATTGCTTGAGAAGTCTAACCCGTAACGATGATTGAATTTGCTGCCTATCCAATGTTGCTATCGCTAGCAGCGGCGGCAATCCCCTTCTTGCTGATGCGAGCTAGAGTGCGCAATGCTAAGCAAATTGATTGGCCTGAGAACCGATTTCTGAAGGAAGCACTCCAGTTTCAACGTCGTCGTGCAAGCTTGACTCAACTGTTGCTGCTGATCTTGCGGACGCTCGCTCTCGTATTCCTAAGCTTCGCAGTAGCGGATCCTATTTTTAGAAACGGCAGCGATAGACTCGACTCGTCATCGCCTAAGCCCAAGCTGTACGTCTTCGCGATCGATAACTCACCATCCATGGGATTATTGACGCAGGATGAAACGCAGCTTTCGCGAGCTCGGAATGTTGTTTCAGAATCCCTCGCTAATGCGAATGGCTATGATCTGGTAGCCATCTGCAGCGCTAATTATGTAACGAGCATCCATTACGTAGGTAACGTTCAGAACCGGGCAGATTGGTCACGGCGATTGCTTGAAATAGACGCGGCGAATACTTCCGTTGATCTGACTGTGCTTGGTACCACAATGCAGCAAGCTATTGAGGACATTAAGAAGCAGTACTCCTCAGTCGTCGAAGTCACCGCGGTTGTGGTAAGCGATTTTTCGCGACACGAGTGGAGCGAAAGTGGACTTGAGCAACTTAGCCAGACGTTAACTCAAGGTAATACGACCAAAGTGCACTGGCACGCCGTAGACCTAGGGTCGTCGAAGGTAAGGAACCTCACGTTGACCGATCTTAAGATAAGTCAAACGGATTCGCGGCTACAAACTAGGTCGGGTGACGTCGAGAACGTTACAGCGACCATCGAAAACACCGGTGATACCGATCTAAGTCAAGCATCACTTCAGTGGAGCGTAAATGACCAGCTTCGGGAGCCGATAGAATTTTCTTTGCCTTCAGGCGAAAGCGTTGATGTCGCCCTAACGGTACAAAAACCCAGAGCCGGGAATCTGCATGTTTCTGCCGAGTTATCGAGTGACGACCTGGTCGCCGACAACGTTCGTTATTGCATTGTTCCTGAAAATGGAGAAAGTTCGGCGACAGTTATTGCCAAGAATAGAGCGACTGCAGGGCCGCTAAGAATTGCGCTGGAGACGCTCGGTGTTGAAGCGGATTATGCGAGCACGCTCCCAGACCGCACGGTCTCAGGCCAAGCAATGCATTTGGTTGACCCTGAGACGCTGGGTGTTGCTGATTTGCACGCAATAAGGCGAATAGCGTCACAGGGAGGGCACGTTTACATATGGATTGGCGAGAGCTTAAGTCCGATTATGTGGCAGAACCTTTCTAGCACAGAGACAAACCTAGAATTGCTACCGGCAGCGAGAATAGAAGAAGCAATCTGGCGTCCCGACTCGTTGGCCGGATTGGTGTTTCAAGCGATGGAGCGCGACAGGCCGCTAACGTCAGGCTTGGCAATTCCCGTCACCAAGTACTGGCGATTCATGGACCTTGATACTGATTGGAAACCAAGAATAGTTTTGAGCAATGGAGATGTGTTTGCCGCAGGACGTGATTTTGCATCAGGGTCGATACATTGGATCAGCATGGCGCCCACTTTGGCTGGCGATGGAGGCGGTAAGAACGGTGAAGGCTGGAATGCGATGGCTGTTTGGCCAAGCTTTGTGCCGCTGATTGACCAGATGCGGCAAGTGCCACGTTTCTCACAGCAGCTAGATTTTCGTTGCGGCGAAACTCCCCGAATTGATGCTGTCGCCGCGGGATTGTTGAAAATTGTATTTCCCAATGGTGAGACCAAAACGTTCGAGAACACAAATGCAAATGGAGGTAGCTATTCCGTCGAGACAACTCAAGTCGGCGGCTACCGGTGGGAGCAAATGGCCGCTAGTGGTGCATCATTGAATCGAGGAGAGTTTGTAGTTAACTATGACGCTCGCGAATTTGAGCTCGAATATCTGAACCTACCGAAGGCGGCTAGTTTGCAAGAGGTCGCCAATTCGCCACAGCTTTCGGGAAGTCAGGCACAACAGGAAGTTAAGCCGTTTCTGTATCGTTGGCTATTGGTAACCGCACTGGTTTTACTAGTTGCGGAACTCATTTTTTCTACATGGTGGCTCGCGCGTCGTTTCTCCCAACATCAAGACTTGGCCCGGGGGTGAGGAATGGATTCGCAACGCTGGCAACTAGACGTAAGTGTCTCGCTTGGGATGTTGGTTATTCTC
This sequence comes from Njordella aestuarii, assembly GCF_056494165.1. NCBI lineage: Bacteria > Pseudomonadati > Planctomycetota > Planctomycetia > Pirellulales > Pirellulaceae > Njordella > Njordella aestuarii. Next base: position 5,759,028 of record NZ_CM151397.1, on the reverse strand, counting down.
AACTTCCTGCTGGCAGTTCTGGTTGGATTTCTTTACTGGATACAGTGGCGATCTTTTCGTTTGGCCGGCCGGACAAGTCAGAATGCTGGGAAAAAGTTCTTTGTTTTGTTAGGCCTTCGCCTGTCGGGAGTTACCACTCTTGTGTGGATGCTGGGTGGCGTGTTCCTCATGCGGTCAGTCGAACACCTGTCACCGGTCTGGATCTGCATTGATCGCTCGGCATCAATGCTCGTTGAAGACGAGGTTGATTTACAAAATTCGCAGATTAGCCGGTATGGTGCATCGATCGCTGCTGTAAGGCAACTCGCCGGGAAGTTGAATGGGAAGAAATCGGCCAGCTTAGATGATTACAATGTAAAATTTTTCTTTATCGGTGAAGGGCTAACAGCAGTTTCCTCAGAAGAATTTATGAGGCTGGAACAGCGCCCGAGTGTAACAGGCCTAGCTGAAATCTTTGATTCCGAGAGCCGTCTTGGAGATGCGTTCAAGCAGTTGCAATCGAGATCTGTGGTTGAACAGCCACGAGCAGTAGTGTTATTTTCTGATGGTCGGATTACCTCGGGTTTGCCGTGGAATCGCGTGTGGAATACGAGCGCCAGTTCGCTTTCGAGTGGGTCGAATACCATTCCCGTTTACTCTTTGATAGCGGGCAAAGTTGATGACCGACCGCAGTTAATCCTTTCTGCGCCAGCTGTGCCGGCCATTATATTTTCTGGTGACACTGTCTCGCTCGATGTAGCACTTACGGCAATTGGAATTCAGGGTCAGAGCGTTTCTCTATCGCTCATTGAAGTCGATACCGGATCGGTGGTCGAGCAAAAACAAGTTGTTGTGCAAGGGGCTCAAGAATCGATACAGGTGAGTTTCGAGTATCTTGCAAGAGATGCTGGATTCAAGCAATTACGAGTCGTCGCAGAATCAGTTGTCAGCAGACCATCCCGTGTGAGTTTCGGTGAAACGCTTGATACCAGAGTGTGGGACAAAGCTGATTTAGATCTTCGTGTTCGCTCGGAAGCAATGCCGGTTCTGCTCGTTTCCCACACGTACAGCTACGAGCTCCGATTTTTGCGACATTGGTTAGATCGAGTGCGTCAAAAGGGAGATGCTACCAAGCCGGTATTCACGACCACCAATTTTGTTGAGGTTGCTGAGCGACCTCTGGTGCAATCAGATTCGAGTATGGTTCGCTACTTGCCAATTGATATTGATTGGTGGTCACAATTCGAGGTGTGCATCTTTCTAGACCCTAGTGATGGAACGATTGACGCATCACTAGCAAGCTCAATAGGAAAAGCCGTAGAAGACGAAGGAGTAGGGGTTGTTTATGTGGCTGGCAATGTTAACGGCGCGCGAGTTTTCCGGAATTCGTTCTGGAATGAGTTCTTGCCAGTGCGGCCAACTGCGTCGCTGGCTGAGTCCACCGCCGAGCCGGTTTATTGGGAACTCGAAGCCGCGGCAGGGCAGGGGGGGCTTTCAAATTTTCAGCAGCGCTATTTTGCCCAAGCCAATCTCGAGCCGCCCCCAACTTTGTGGCAACTTGTAGGTTTAGAGACGAAGAGCGTGGGGCAAGCGTGGGCCTTCGGTAGGGTGGGTATCGCGGGTAGCGAGCAACGCCCCGGTGCCAGTCGGCCTTTGCTCTTGGCCTCGAAATATGCAGGAAGTGGACGAGTAGTATTCCAAGCGACGGACGAAACGTATCGCTGGCGAAATTTCTTGGGTGCCGATGACTTGTATCATCAGTATTGGAGTGACATGCTGTCCGCTGTGGCCAAGCGACAACGCAGCGATCAACTGGTGGCGACTTTCAATCTGGAATCCCAGGAATGGGCACAAGGTGAAAATGTTCCTTTCGAAATCAACCTCGATACGCAAATGCTTGGCTTGAATATGCCGCTCGAATCACTTCAGGGGCAACTACTGCAAGGGACACATTTAGTAAACGAATTTGAGGCCGCTCGCGAGAGTAACGGCAGTTTTAGGGGTTTTGTCAGTGGGCTGTTTCCTGGCGAGTACCAATTAGTGGTGACGTCAGCAATCAATAGTGAACGAATAATAAGCCACGGGGGAGAGTTCCGAGTGGTTGCGTCGTCGGACGAGTTAAAATCGGTTAGTCCTGACGTAGAGGGGCTCGAAGATTTTGCCAGTCAAAGCGGAGGGCGAGCATTGCCGCTACCAAGGTGGCAGGACATTGTGTCACAAATCCCTTCTTCCAAGACGTTGCATTTTCAGCCTTTACCGCCACAATCAATTTGGAACCACCCGTTATTAGTCATCTTGGTGATTGCATTGCTCGGGACGGAGTGGTTATTGCGAAATCGATGGGGATTGATTTGATGAATGGAAGCGCTGAACATGCGCCTGCTATGGTCGGTTTAATCACTGATTTTGGCTGGACTCACTATGTCGGTCAAATGAAGGCTGTTTTATGGCATCTCAGCCCACACACAAACATCATTGACCTTAGCCACAACATCCCTAAGCAAGATGTAACCTATGCCGCGATAGAGTTGCTGCACTGCTTGGAAGCGTTCCCTGCCGGAGCATGGATTATTGCTGTCGTAGATCCGGGGGTCGGTACCACTAGACCAATGCTGTTGACCGAAATTCAAGGAGTACGAATCGTCGCACCTGACAACGGCTTAATCTCGTTGGTAGCTCGAAAGTTTAAGGTCAATCGTTTGATGACGCTGACGAACAAGGAGTTTTGGCGGAAGTCGCTTTCGACTACGTTCGACGGTCGCGACGTGTTGGCGAGCGTCGTTGGCCAAGCAATTCGTAAGCCCGACATTATTCCCCTGCTCGGCCAAACGGTCGAAGTCTACAAGCAGTTGGAAGTGCCAGAACCTGAGGTTCTTCCAGACCGGATGTTAGGGCACATCCTTTATATTGACTCGTTCGGCAATGCAATTACCAACGTAACCCGAAGTCTACTCATTGAGAAATTCGGATCCTTGGAAGCGTTGAAGTCGGGGAGCAAGAGTGCGAGCGCGGAGCCGATGAGCAACTTGCGCTTTAAAATTGAAGGAATTACGGCGACACCGGTCATTGTGGACACGTATGCGGCGAAGCAACCCGGGAGTTTCATAGCGTTGATTGGATCGAGCGGATATGTAGAATTTGCCTTGACCAACGGCAATGCTGCACGTCAGGTCGGGCTGCAGCGGAACCAAAGATTTGAAATTTTTGGGAGTGAAGCCCGAAGTATTTCGCCAGTAAGGGGTTAAACCGAATATCGGTAGGCGTCCCACGCCTTTTAAATACTTGCTAAACTACGCGAAATCATTTCGGCGTAGTAACATCATGAGTCGTTAACCGGCGGTGCGGAGACTTCGATGAAAATAGAGGGAACGGTTGTTGAGGTCTCGGAAGTGGGTGATTTAATTACCGACATTTCCGCAGAACAGCTTGCCGCATGCACGCGTGACTCGCAGTCACGGATTGTGGTTGACGATGAACATGAGACCTTCGGCATCTATGAATCGCCCGAAGGCCAACCATCGATGACTCTGCTGGCAATTCAAACCGGAAACGATGCGCTCAAGCTTCACTTGGTCGGTGATTCCGCGGCCATGATGCTTGGAATTAAGGCAGGTGCTTCCGTGCGTGTTGTATCGCAGTGAGAATTCGCTCAATAAGATTTTGCCTAGTACACGCCAGCACTGTGAAATCGAGTCTCGTTCGTTGTAGATGTACCCATGCAGCAAATTGACAGTGCGACCCTGGAAGAATGGGATCGTACAACGTTGTGGCATGCATTTTCGCAGATGGCCGAATACGACGGTTTGATTATCCAGTCGGGACGTGGCAACTATCTGGTCGATATTGACGGTCGCGAGTACCTCGATGGAGTTAGTTCGATGTGGTGCAACGTGCACGGGCATGCGCACGCTTACATCAACGCAGCAATTCAAGATCAGCTACATCAGATTGCGCATGTTAGCTTACTGGGAATGTCCAATCCAACAGTTATCACGCTGTCTGAACGTTTGTGTAGGCTTGCTCCAGCGGGGCTCAAGCACGTATTCTTCGCTTCCGATGGAGCCTCGGCCATCGAAGTTGCGATGAAGATGGCATTCCAATACTGGCGTCAGTGCGAGAGCGGATCGCAAGAAAAGAATCTCTTTATATGCGTTGGTGGGGCGTACCACGGGGACACGCTGGGCGCAGTTTCGGTCAGTGGAGTTGCTCGCTTTCGGGCGATGTTTCATCCGTTGCTTTTTGCAACATTGCAAGGAAAGGCCCCCGTTTGCAATGGGATGAATCGTGAGGCTCCAGAACTGCTCGCGAGTGCGTTGGCCGAGTACGAAGATCTGCTTGCTCGGAACGAAGGTAAGGTCGCTGCGATCATCGTCGAGCCTCTGGTGCAAGCGGCTGCAGGGATTGTTTTTCATCCGATTGGATTCCTGCGCGGCCTACGTGAGCTAGCAGATCGGCATAACGTTTTGTTAATTGCCGATGAAGTTGCTGTGGGTTTCGGTAAGACAGGACGCATGTTCGCTTGTGAGCATGAGTCCGTTACGCCTGACTTTCTTTGTCTCGGGAAAGGCCTTAGCGGTGGATATCTGCCGATATCGGCGGTCCTAACAAAACCGAAAGTTTTCGAGGCGTTTCTAGGCACTTACGCGGAATCGAAATCGTTTTTCCATGGCCATACGTTTGGTGGGAATCCGTTAGCCGCCGCCGCAGCACATGCAAGTTTGGATCTGTTTCAACAAGAAAAAACTTTAGAGGCATTACCAGAGAAAGCACGCATGCTGCAGGAATTGCTCTTGCAGCTGCAAAACGATTCTCATGTTGCTTCAGTCCGATCGCTAGGACTGATTGGTGCCTTTGAACTCGTCCCTGACCGGCGTCGCAGCGAGACATACCCATGGGCTGAGCGTCGAGGAGCCTTGCTGTGTAAAGAAGCTCTCCGGCATGGCGTTTGGCTCCGCCCCCTTGGCAACACCATCGTGATCATGCCGCCGCTCAGTATTACTGTAGATCAGTTGCGGCAGATTTTTTCAGCGATTCAATTAAGTATTGCGGCGGCAACGGCTTAACGCTTGTCCATTCCTATTACTCGACGAGCTGCTAGAAACGTTGAATGGCAGGTGAAGGATTAGTTGGCGTAAGTTCCGCCGGTGCAATATCAGGGCGAAACTCGTCCTCTTGGTTGCCTGCTGGCCTAGCACCAGTCTCAAGTACTTCCCATGGTTTTGGGTGGTAATAGTTTCGAATTGGAGTTGGGCAGTGCGTTTTATAATAGCCCAACGCGACATTCTCTTCCCAAGAAACTGCTTCTTGACTGCTCGGCTCAATTGTGTGAGCGATCAATCCACCGAGGTATGTAGGGCGATTGTATTTGGCTCGATAGGGAACCCAAGCATCGTAGAGCCCGCGTGGCAGTAGATCTGGCCGAGGATTCGCGGCATTATACGGTGGATAATGTCGCGGCCAGTATTCTTGCGCAGATGCGGTTGTTGAGGTTACCGAAGGAATCAAGGAGCCAGCGGCTAGCAACAAGAATCTAATTTCGTATCGTCGTCCTAAAAACATCTGAGCAATTTTCATCACAACCTCTCCAACGATTCGAAAATTTCGAACAAACCGCATCTAACTTCTACTTATTTCGGATCGAATGCAACGATCGTAGCAGCTTGACTTGTTAACACCGATTTTTTGATGTAACCGTAACAAAATGACATTACATTTGCATGCAAAAAGCGTCAGTTAATGCGGTCGGGTTGCTACATCAATCCCAGGACTGGTTAAAATAAAGAGGTACGCTTGTTTCGGTAAATTGCTCGATGGAGTGTTTGAACGATGAAAAAGTTTCTCCTGTCAGCCGCGTTGGCAACGTCTTTGCTTTCCAGCGAGAACAGTGTTTTTGCGCAAGCGGCTAGACAACCTGCAACTCAACCTCCACCTGCTAGCGGGCCAGGACAGCCGAACCCCCCGCCGAAGACACCGGCTGCAACAGCGCCTGGTGCAGCAGCAAAACCAAAGAAAAAATTAGATATGAGTGCTCAAGCAGTCGCCTCTAGGATCGAAGCGAAACTGCCGGCAATTGTGCGACAGGAACTCGCCGACTTCCGAATCGAACGAGATCAACTTGTTGAACGCGTGCTAATTCCAGGAGGAGTTCGAGATCCAAGGGCGGTTGAAGCAATCAGGCACACTCCTCGCCATACCTTTGTTCCTGACGGCTTGAGAGATCAAGCTTATCTTGACAAGGCGTTGCCAATTGGTGAAGCGCAGACGATTTCCTCCCCCTATATTGTCGCCGTAATGACCGAGGCATTACAACCTGACGAAGAAGATTCCGTTTTAGAAATTGGAACGGGTAGCGGCTATCAAGCAGCCGTCTTGTCTCCCTTAGTTAAGCATGTCTACACGATCGAAATCGTCGAACCTATCGGGCTGGAGACGGAGAAGTTTCTTCAAGGTTTGGGATACACTAATATTCATACGCGGATCGGCGATGGATATCTTGGCTGGGCTGAACATGCGCCTTATCAGAAGATCATTGTCACTTGTTCGCCAGAAGAAGTACCAACTCCCTTGGTCGAGCAGCTAGCCGAAGGCGGCTTGATGGTTATCCCAGTTGGCAAACGGTATCAGCAACTGCTGCATGTGTTTCGGAAAGTGAATGGCAAACTGGTCAGCGAATCGACGCGGCCGACTCTTTTTGTACCGATGACGGGGCAAGCGGAGGAAGAACGCGAAGACAAAGAGCCCCGCGGGCCTGAACTAGTCAACGGCGATTTTGAAGCTGCGATGGTTGACGGGAAATTTATTCCAGGTTGGTACTATGACTTCAATGCAAAACTCGTCCGAGATAAAGACTCGCCCGCAGGTTCCCAAGTCGTAGAATTCTCCAGTCAGAATGGCGAGCTTCCTTCTTCCCTAATTCAGGGCTTCCGTTTGGATGGCCGAATCACTCCAACTATTCAACTTCGAGGCGCTGTCTCGACGGAAAATGTGGTCGGTGGTGCCGAGCGGTGGCAAGTACCGATCATTCAGCTACGACTGCTAGATGAGAATCGTGAAGAGTTGGGTACCTATTGGTTAGGGCCGTATGTAGGAACGCGGCGCTGGAAGATGGACCAGCAGGTTTTTCGCGTTCATCCCCGCAGTCGAGAGGCACTTATCCAGATCGGTCTTTTTGGAGCTACTGGAACAATCCGCTTTGATGGGATCTCGGTAGAAGCAAAGCGACGCTAAAGATTGCTAACGTGTTGCGGCGTTATCGGCGGCTTCCGTCACGTGCCAACTGTTGTTCGTGACGACGCTGAGTACGTCGTGATCCATTGCAAAGGCGAACGGCTGACGAAATCGGAGCGAGCTTTGTATCAGCTGTGAAGGCTCTAAAGAAGTGAGTTTACCCGGCTCGGGCAAATCTTTCAGTGTGAACTGAAACATCCTTTCCGAATTACTCCAAACCAAACTATTTGTTACGAGAACTGCATTTAATTGAGTGTTTGCAGCAACACGTGGTAGGTTAATCGCTGATTCAAGCGCGCCGTTGAAAAGACTGAAGCACTGAATTCGATCGCCTATACAAATGATTGAGTCCGAGGTGACGGTGGTCATCTGAGGACTGCGTTTCATCGCGGCAGCATCTGCTACCCAGAGCAATTCTCCTGTACCCCAATCGATGGCAAACAGCGATAAGCAGTCGCTTGGTTGGCAGATAAGCTTCTGGCCTTTCACGGCAAGATGTGAAGAGGCAGACGTGGGGAGTTGCTCACTATAGGAGTCTCGGCTGGCGGCGGGAGCCGTGTAATTTACTTGATATAGAATGTCGCCGTTTCCAGCAGAGATCGCGTTTATCGAACCATCTCCAGTGGCGACAAACAATCGGCCTTGATGAAATAGTATGCATGGGGCCGATCCCGTCGGACTGGATCGAGTAGGCGCTGAAGTGCCAAAAACATCTGATACCCATTGAAGTTCCCCGCTTGTCGGATTGATACTACCAAGGCGATATTTGTTTTGTGAACCGCGTAGGTCGACCATCAAAACAACGAGTTGGTCAGTGAGAGCCAGCGGCGAGCCGACAAAACTATACGATTCTGCATTCGAATCTTCCGCCAATAATTCCGATGCCGTTACTGGAAAGCCAGGAATCATAGCTCCTTCACGTTCGAGATCGATGCCTGCTAAATTTGTATCAAGTAAACGCGTTGAAACCGCAGAAGCGCGTACTCCACTGTCCAGGAGTAAGTAGCACTTGCCCCTATTACAAACGATTGCCCCAAGCTTCGCTTCGTCGGCAACTGACAGAAGCGACGCGTTTCGGTTCGACGCGATCTCAAGCATAGAGCTGGCCTGATTTCGAGGCCAAAAAGCATGCTTATTCAAGTTCCATGCGTATAGTGAACGACTAGTTCTGGCCAGTATGAGTTTCTCAGATCCAAGAGCACAAATAGCTGGAGGACTGGGGAAGCCGGCTATCGCGATTGGCAAAGCGTCTATTTCGTTTGTTTCCGTAAACTCGAGCGTGGCGGATACGCGAGCAAAGCTGGCCAATGTTGCCGCAGTCGGCTGCGCAGCAAGGCTTCCGCTGGCAGCGGAATTATCGAATTGCTGCCGCCAAGCATCCACGGTTTGTGCGATACTGGTGGCAGAAATCCGCTGTGTATCAAGCTCGTTTTGATTTGTACAATGCGGCACAAACGGTAGCGAGCCGAACAATTCAGATGCGGTCCGCGCTTCAACATCGAATCGCTCTCGGTCGGCTTCGAGTAAGGAACAATAAACAAGTCGCATCCAGAGTTGTGCAATCTCAAGCTCATCCCACGACAAATTCATTTCCTGTGCCGTGGGCAACTCTAACATAAGCCGTTCGGTGAGTTCACTTTTCGCAGGCGCGATAGGGGGTTGTCGTGAGTTTCGGACTGCGTCAATCCATTCCACCTTCGAGTCGGGAATGGACGCGACGGTTGAATCGGTCGAGTGTGGTTGAAAGGTGGGCGTTAGTTGTAAGCGATCGTCCATGCGATAGAGCAACGACCTGCCCGCAACTGTCCATCCTCTATCAATTAGAGCATCAATTAGCTCGATCAGCGAAGACGCAGGCGAATCGCTTATGGCCGAACGCAAGAAAATGTCATCAAAGTCATCACTTGCCAATTCCCTGGTTGGGTTGCGCTTAGTGTCTCCTAAGGGCCGCTCTAGGAAGAAGAGTGTTGTTGCGGCAAGCTGTTTAGGGCTAGCAAATCGTTTAATCGCGAAGTTTGAGTTTACCTGAAACGAGTCTCTCAATACCAAACCGTTGGAAGGGCTTTCTATAAGAAGTCGCAACGCTTGGCGGTTACGACGCTGTTGCTCAACCGATGCTTGATCATCGATGCGGGCAAAGATCGCTTCGCTTTTGTTATCGATGCTAATAGCGTCGGGAACGGCAATCGCTTGTCGCCCGTTCCGAATCTGAGTGACTTGTGCGTGAACGTTTGCACCTAATTGCAGTGCTGTAACTGCGACGCCGAAAGCCAGTGAAAGCGTCGTTAGGCTTACGCACTTTATTGGCCGAGAAAGTCGCAACATTTTTGAGCCGCCGTTTGGACGAATAACGAGGCGCGTTGGTACGAGCGTGTGCGCTGGCGATGCAGAATTAATCCGAACCGAGCAGTTCCTGCACATGCTCATTCAAGGCCAATACCTCATCAGGCATGTGCCAATTGTATTTGCCAACGAGAGTTCCGTTTGCATTCACGAGGCACAATCGATCGGGATGTGCACGTTCACGGATTGCGCCCAGTAAGAAAACATCATTGCCCGCTTTAGAAATCTGTTTCATATCACCAGTAAGGAATAGCCACTTGCCTGGAATTGCGCCCGCCGCGTCAGCGTAAGCAGACAGAACATCCGGCGTGTCCACGTCAGGGTGGACCGTGATACTGATGAATCGAATTGGTTGATCTTTATACTTCTGTTGTAGCAACTTAACTTGGTCGGTTTGCTGCTTGCATGAAGCTGGGCAAGTTGAAAAAAAGAAATTGGCGATATAAGGCTGACCTTTGAGATCTTCGGTAGAAACTTCGCTGCCATCGCTGCTTGTCAACACGAACGAGCGAGACCATTCCGATTCGTCTTTGTCGGCAATCAGTTTCATTAGTTCGGCAATCTGGCGTCGTTCGCCTGGATCGGCGGGCGTGCTTAGACCGGCGATCTCGGTGCCCTCTTGGTCTATCGCACGATTTTCAACCAAGACCGGCGGTGGTGAGGCTGTTAGCTGTTCGAACTTTTGTCGATTTGTTACCCAGACGAGGGCAATCGCAGCGAAGGCAGAGATCAAAATTAGTCCAAATCGTTTCATTATATTGCTTCTCCAACTTTGTTCTTGCGCACGACTAAGGTTGCCATTGCAATTCCAATAACAGCGCTAGCGATGGTAACGATCCACGACATGCTGAGACTGGGGGCCCAAGTTGCGGCACTAACAGCGGCCGTTGAATCGGTCATCAGGTGACGCATACCAGCGACTGGATAAGTCATTGGGTTTAGCTTCATCAGCCAGTGCATAATGGTTTGGCCGATCGGTTGACCAGATACGCTTGCCGGAATCGGGAAAAATGCGCCACTTAACAGCCACATAGGCATGAGTACCAAGTTCATGATAGCGTGAAAGCCTTGCGTGCTATCCATTGGCCAGGCAAAGCACACGCCCAAGGCGGTGATTCCAATGGCTGCCACTGCCATTAATAGGATTAAGGTTAGAGTCGATGCTGACACGCTGATGGTGCCGATCAGAATGGCCAGTCCGAGAAAAACAAGGGCTTGTACCCAAGCTATTGCTCCCCCTCCGATAGACTTGCCGAGAACAATAGTCCAGCGTGGGGCTGAAGAAACAAGAACGCTCTGCAGGAAGCCTTCACGACGATCTTCAATGATGGAAATCGTTGCGAAGATTGCCGTAAAGAGCAGAATGAGTGCCGTGGTTCCCGGCAGGTAATAGGCCATGAAGTTTTGATCGCCGTCGGTACGAAACGCACCATGCAATCCTGTGCCGAATAGAATCCAGAGGAGGATCGGTTGCCCTAGGGCCGCCAGAACTCGGTGAGGCTGCCGAAAGAATCGGATCCACTCCCTCCACGCCAGCATCCACGTTACATCCCAAGGATTCGCTCGTTTCCCGACGATAGCCTGGGAATCTGACGCCACGCGAGTCCCCTGAACTGAACCGGTCGTCGGTCGCGATTCGAGAGCGACATCGGTCGAAGATTTCTGTTTCGCAGTCAGCGTAGTTTCAGGCATCAGCCATTTCCTGGATAGTCGGAGAGTTCGGACTCTAAAAAGTCACGTAAGACAAAGGCGGGCCCGCGTCAGTCAGCGTGCGTAGTAAGGGGATATCATTAAATATACAAGCACGCCCGTGGTCGATACATAAAGCCAAATTGGCAAAGCAATTTTAGCAATCCGACGATGTTTTTCGAATCGCCGTGTCCAAGCGAAAGCAAATGCACGAAGCACTAAAGGCAATACGACCAGCGAGAGAAGAATGTGCGAAATTAGAACGAAATAGTAGACGGTTCTCCATACACCCTCGCCGCCGAACTTGGTCGATGGATTACTGAGATGGTACGTCACGTAGCAGACGAGAAATAGAGCCCCGAGCGAGATCGCAAACGACATCAAGGTCGCATGCAGCCGTATTTTCTTGGCCTTTATTGCAAACCACGCCGCGACTAGAAGTACGGTAGTAACCGAATTGATCGCGCCAATGACGTGCGGCAAGCCGCCAGTCCAACTGCCGAGGTCGAATTTTGTTCTAATTCCTAAGAGCAATGCCACCACTAGTGGTACCACAATGGAGATGACATTAATCAGCAGCATGCTTGCGTCACGCGACGATTCATTTCGTGCTACTTCAGTAGACATCTCTTCCTCATTACAAAAAGCCAGAAAGAGTGTGGGCCGCCACTACTTGGCAGTTTGTACATCTTCAAAACTCTCACCAGTCTTAGCTACAAAAACGTCTTCCAGGCTAGGGCGACCCAAAGTAAGGCTATCGATGGAGTCACCGAACGCGTTATTGATTTCGGAGATTTTGTTAGCCGCACCACTTTCACGTACGCGTACTTGATTACCGACGATCTCGCTTTGCCAACCGAAACGACTCAAGAGTTGCTCGTGCGTTGCTTGTGGTTCGCGACTTTGCAAAGTGAGAATGGCATCACCCATTTCTCGCCGCAAATTCTCGGGTGAATCTTCAGCTACAATTTTTCCTCGATGGAAGATGCAAATTCGATCGGCCTTATCGGCTTCTTCTAACAGATGCGTTGTCATGGCGATGGTGGTGCCAAACTGAATCTTTAGCTCCTGCAAAGCCGTCCAATAGTCAAGCCGTGCACTCGGGTCTAGTCCAGTGCTGGGTTCATCAAGCAGCAAAATACTGGGCCGATGTAAGATCCCTTTTGCAAGTTCTACCCGTCGCTTTAGGCCTCCCGAGAGTTTTTCAGCCCGCTCGTTTTTGCGATCGGTTAACTTCAGAAGTTGCATGACTTCATCGATTCGGCTTGCCCGCTGGTTTCCGCGCAAGCCAACCAAAGCGGCTTGGCAGGATATGTTTTCGTAGACGGTTAACTTTCGATCCAGGCTTGGATATTGAAAGACTACGCCGATCTTTTGGCGAGCAGCGTCGGGGGAGGTTCTTACGGAATGGCCGTCGATGAAGACGTCCCCTTCTTGCAACGGAACCAATGTGGAAAGAAGCTTGAAGAGCGTTGACTTTCCGCTGCCGTTGGGGCCTAAAATCGCAAAAACTTGCTGAGCCGCGATCGATAACGTGATATCGTCCAACGCAACTCGATCGCCGTAACAGTAGCGAACATTCTCAATCTTGACAGCAACCGTAGACACTTGAGGTTTACTTGATGTTAGGGAGAGGGGCTCTTAGTCGCGTCGCAGTTAGAACGCGGAGTTCAGAACAACGGCGAGTAGAATTAAAGGTAAAACCAAAAGCGAGCTTCGCAATAATCGACGTGCAGTAATATCGTTGCGATCTAAGTGAAAGCGTACTGATGCAACTGCTTGTTGTGAAGCGATGGCAATGATCAGCAGAACGCCAAGCCATTCCCAGTAAGTATTCGGTAATGCTGAAACGACAGCGACCGGAATTAGCAGAATCGCGCCCCATATTGCATGCCAGCCCGCAATACGCCCGCTTTCATCCGTTGTCGTCCACATCTTGTATCCGGCACCGGCGTAATCGTTGCGGTAAAGCCAAGCAATACTCATGAAATGTGGGAACTGCCACAATATTACAATCGAAGTGACCGTCCACGCACGCCAGTCTGCGAGTGAACCGCCTACAGCACACCACCCAATAAGGACTGGCATTGCTCCAGGAAGCGTTCCTATCGCCGTATTCCAAACGGAAATTGTTTTGAGGGGCGTGTAAACACAAACGTATAGCACCCAGGTCGCTACTGCGATGGCTGTGGCCAAGTAGTTCGTCATCGTGGCGAGATAAATTGAACCGAAGATGACGCAAGCCAAGCCGAAAACTGAAGATTCAAAACTGGTGAGGCGTCCGGCTGGCAAAGGGCGATTGCGAGTCCGTCGCATCGCGCCGTCGTTATGCTTCTCAAGAACTTGATTGAAAACCGATGCACTTGCGGCGACGAACATCGTGCCAATTAAGGCGTGAATGACGGTCAGCCAGTGACTAGCACCGCCAGGAGCGCAGATCGCTCCGGCACCAACGGTGATGAGAATCATAAAGAGAATGCGGGGCTTGGTCAGCTGCACATAATCTCTCGCCCAAGATTGACCAGCAACCGCCGCTTGTGCTTGTTCGCCAGCGCCCAGACGCTGATCTCTTATATCGGCCGTACTGCTCCGGCGACCAGAATGACTGCCGCGATGGGAAGCTAGCTCAACGCGAGGCGATTCGGGAATCAGAAAGGAGTCTGATTCAGTTCGGTCATCAATGGTGTAAGCAGCACTATTCATAAAGCAATTGGAATTAGTCGAAAGCGACGTCGGTGTGCCGAAAAGCATACCAGGAACGAGATGCTAGAACGAACGATGTGACCAAAATCAGCGACCCAACCGCTTGGTGTCCGGTGACAATCATCGTCTCCCAGAACCCTTTCAGTTGATTTACGTGGGCTGCTAGTGTCGGTGACGCAGAACTCCATGGCAATCCGTAATTTACAAACCAAGTCATCAAGCCGAGAGCTATTTGCGTCAGGATGAGTAAAAATAACAGAGTTGCTGGCCTGTGTCGTGAGGGGCTTTGACGCATCGACCGCGACCAGCTTGACGCAAAAATGATGCAAACGCTTATCATCAAAAGAGTCGCGAAGGTTAAATGGAGATGCGTTAGCCCCATGAATCCCATTGGAGAAAAGCTCAAATCGACATGTCGCAGAAACGCTCCGATGATCAATTGGACGACCGCCAGCACCGTCACAAAGCCTGCAAACCGCGCATAGCCGAGACCCTGCTTCGACAGTTCGCCCGCACCCCGGTTGGCAGTCTTGGCCGGCGCGCCAGCCAAATCGCGTTTCGTTCGAATCACCAAGTAGCTAGCTAGCACGAAAACCAGCGGGCCTGTGCAGCCGTGAACTAATGCGAGAGCACGGTCTGAAAACAGGACACGAACGCCTCCCAGCAGTCCCTGCAGGATAATCGCCAGCAATAACAAGGACGCCCAGGCCTTCGTGGCACGAGGCGATTTAGCCAGGAAGGTGGAGGTTACCAAAAAGATGGCGAGCAGGCCCACTAGTGCTCCCAGAAGGCGATGCCCATGTTCCACAAATAAGTCGAATGGACCTGAAAGCCAAGTGCTGATCGGATACAGCAAAAGGTTGTACCCATAGGTCCCAGGCCAGTCGGGAACGGCCATGCCGGCATCCGTCGTCGTGACCAGTCCGCCTGCCCAAATCAAGGGGAAAATGATGACAGCGACTGCCAAGGCCCAAAACGAAGGGGAGGCGAAAATGTTACCTGATCGAGCAACTGTCGCTGAAGTCCGATTTTCCGAATCTAGTTTGCGGTTATCAGTGCTCATTCTTGGCGATCCTCCGCCAAATTTTTTAAATCATAACCAAGTGATTGGCAGTAGTTGACAAGATCCCAGATCTCTTCGTCAGTTAGGCCGATCGAAGAAGTTGCTTTTCTTGCAACTGCGGGCATCGGCGTGCCGTCAATCCCGTTGGCAATGCGGTCAAAGATTTGGCGTGGCTCGCTTCCACCGCGGAAGACGCCATGTGTTAAGTTTCGCGCCGGGACTGTGACCGGCTTGAGCAGGCCAATTTTTCGAAGGGGCTTCCACTGTTCCTTGATGCGTGGATCAATACCAGCGCGCACTGTCCAATCCTTGGTCCATTCGTCAAAATCGGTAAGCTTCCCTTGACCATCTCCTTGTTCGCCATGGCACTGGCTGCAGGCAGTTATTTCGCTGCGAAACAGTTCTTCGCCACGCGCGACTGACGCGAGCAATTCACCCCGCTTTTCGCCGATTACATCTTCGGGCCATTGGAATGCTGACGAGCTCGTGGGCGCTTCGGCAGGAGTAGCTGCTTTTTCGGCTGTCGTCCAACGCTCGGCCACATCGGTTACTACAGAGATGACGTCATCTCTGTAATCTTCAGGCAGGTTCTCCCATTTCGACTGCGTAGGAGTCTGCTCGGGTTCAATTGCTTGCATCACAGCTTCGTCTGTTTCTGGAATTAACTGAAGCCAGATACGGCGTTCAACTTCGCCGCGGAGAGAAAGAAATCGAACGTAATGCGCCAGTGGTTCGGCATCTTTGGCAAAGTACTGGCTTCCCTGGAGTGATTCCATCGCAGGCATGGATGTTCCAGGCACGCCTTTGAGTATGATTCGCAGCAGATCGCTATGAGTCGGTGGCAGGTTCTGACCAGCCAGTCCATATTTGAAGGTACCGCGACGAAAATCCCGAGGGTAGGGGGCCAGCGTTGCGGCGGCCGCACCGTAGCCGTCGCCACTGAGGCCATGGCAAACCGCACAATGTTTTTGGTAGAGGCCACGTTCGATCTTGTCTTCCCCGCGTCCTACTTGGCCTGCACTGCGATTGATCGCATCGATCGGCCAAAGCACTGAATATTTAGGGGTGGAGGAAATTATTTCTGGAAGACGGGGATTTTCCAGAGTACCAAACAAGTGGTTGAGGGTTATCTCTACGAGCGGCCTGGCTAATTCAAGATTGCTGCCTGTTTCGCGTTCAATGCGGTTTTTGGCAAGTAGGTTTTCACTGTAGGTGTGGTTTGAGTTGCATCCTGTCGCGGCAGCAGTGACGACTAGGAGCGTTGCGAATGCGAAAGAGGTTGGCGAGTGAATGCCGAAATGCAAGGGAGTTTCGATTTGCATCGATAGAAAAGCTTGAGAGGTAGTGGGCGACCCTGCTGGACGGTCTGAGTTCCAGTTTGGAATCGTTGTCAATTGCCGGGAAGGTGTAAAAAGTCGCAGCTTGCTTTGATATTGCCAGCTTGAGACAGATTGGTCGCTAGAAAGTAATAGGTTGTTCTTAGGTTGGGAAAATTCGTGGCAGAAAGCCAGCTAGAGCCATTTAACTGGAAGAATTGTTACATTTTCACGACAGAATATGTGGGCCTTGGCAAAAAGTTACAATTTTATAGGTGTTTTTCGAGTTTGCGATTTAACCTGCAGTCTAGGCAAAATTTCAATGGCAACGTGTTGTAATGAACCGTACCGCTTGAGATTTAACAAGGATTTAGTTTTTCTTTGATTTTTGGCACATCCCGTGCCTTAAATGCGCTAAAGCTGTAGGAACAATATTTTGCGTCATCGGAGTAACAGCGTCGGAACGATGCTAAGGAAGCGTGTGGGCAGCAGCGAAACAAAGATAGTCATCCCGTCGGTTGCGGGTTGGTCTATGCCCCTGCGCTCGTCGCATCGTGAAGCCGCCATTGAAACGGCGATTTTTGGAATCGCACTTGGCGAATCCTTGGGGCTCAGATTCACCGGTTTAAAAGCCGCTGCAGCCGGGCGGAAGGCAAAAAAAGCTCAAGGGAAAAAACTTGCCTCGGTGTTTTCGGGGCGTCACGACCTAGCTACCGTTGTCGCCATCTCGGTAGGCCAATCGCTGCTATGTTCGACCTCTAGTCCACAGAGATTCGGCGCATCGTTGCTGGGTCGAATGCGCGGGCATCAAGTTGCTCGGATGGGTCAGTTTTTGATCGAACGCATATTTCCGTTCGGCTTGCCCATGAACAAGGCGTCTCGTCAGGGGCGTGTGGGATCAATTGATCGATTATTGCCCTGTGTTGTGTTGCTGACCGCAGCAGTGCAGGGGACGACTAATCGGATTTCGCCTTGGTTAAAAGAATTATTCAGCGCGGCAGGTTGTGACGACGAATTGCTCGTGGGATTCGCTCGGCTGCTGGCTAGAGCTTCGCAGTATGCTGTGTTCAACGATACCGCCTCGTTCGACCCGGTGGCAGTTCTAGCTTGGCTGAAAGAATGCACCCATGATGAAGAGGTTCTTGAGTGGTTGGGATTGCTTGAATCAAGTTTCTCGAAAAATGAGTCGTTAGAGATTTTTGCTGGCCGGCTGAATGAAAAGTTTCCGGACGAATCGATTTCTGGAGATCCGCGCTTCGTAATATTCGTATCCATCTACGCTTGGTTGCTGCACTCGCACGACTGGTCGGGTGGATTGCTGGAAGTGGTCTCGCTGGGAGGTGCGGCCGCCGCTCAGGCAGCCATTTTTAGTGCCTTAACGGCGTTGTTGGACAATGGCGAATGCCTCCCCGCATCCGTTGTTCAGCGTCATCGGTGGTTCCCTGTGGGCTCCGACTGGTTGGAAGCATGGGTTACGCGATTGCTGCAATGGCCCCACGGTGCAGACGACTTGGTGAACGCACATGCATTGCGAAGGTCGGAACTTGCGATGCTAGCAATGCACAAGGTGATGACTATTCGCTCGTTTGGCCGTCAAATTCGCGCTATACTGAGTTGATCTTGGTGCGTGGTGGTTGACAAAAAACGCTTTCACCACTAATTTTGCCGGATTCCTAATGCTTGTGCACCAGCCGCGGGAGTCTGTTTCATTGAAGGCACTTAATGAAAAAGGAAGGCGGCAAGTGGCATGTAATTGACTGCATAACTAACGATTGGATCGTTGCTTGCGTTTGACCCGCAGGCGAAATTTTAACGCATGAATCCTCAAGAACTGCTCAGAATCGTTGACTCGCTGCATCGCGAGAAGAATATCGATAGCGAGTTCGTGTTTCAAGCAATTGAGGCAGCGCTCTTAACAGCATTCAAGAAGTTGTTCGGTGAAACCGCCGACGTTGTTGTTTCTATCGGACGTGAAAATGGTGTTATTTCTGCCGTCGTAGATGGCGAAGCCCTTGATCAGGAAGAGATCGGGCGGATTGGCGCGCAGACTGCCAAGCAAGTGATTATCCAGAAGGTCCGAGAGGCTGAGCGCGATGCTCGGATGGACGAGTTTCAGGATCAGGTTGGACAGCTGGTCACCGGCGTGGTTCAGCGGACTGAACGTGGCGTTACAATCGTTCAGTTGGGGGCCGTCGAGGCGATTTTGCCTCGTAGTGAGCAGATTCCCGGCGAGTCTTATCATGCGGGCGAGCGCGTTCGTGCTGTAATTTATGAAGTTAAGGCTTCTGGTAACCGAGTAAAGATTATTCTCTCTCGAACCAAGGCGACTTTGATTCAGCGTTTGTTCGAGCAGGAGATTCCTGAGATCGCTGAAAATGTGATCGAGATTAAGTCAGTTTCTCGAGAACCTGGTTACCGATCTAAAGTTGCTGTGTTCAGCAGTGATTCCCGAGTTGATTGTGTCGGCGCTTGCGTCGGGATGCGCGGGAATCGAATTAAGAATATTACGAGTGAGCTGGCTGGCGAGCGTATTGATATTGTTCGCTGGAGTGACGACCCTAAGGTCTTGATTCCGAATTCGCTGCAGCCGGCTGAAGTAGATCAGGTTTTGCTGTGCGATATGATTGGCCGCGCAATTGCTCTGGTGAATGAAGAGCACTTGTCGCAGGCGATTGGTCGATACGGCCAGAATGTTCGCTTGGCTAGCAAGCTGTGCGGTTGGGACATAGAAATTATGACCGCCGACGAGCTTGAGAAGCAGATCGAGCGAGCGGTTTCGGACTTCATGGCTCTTCAGGGCATGACAGACGAAATGGCTCAGCAGTTGGTTGAGCAGGGTTATCTGTCTTATGACGATCTTTCGGTAATTGAGCCGGAAGTGCTGATGGAAATTGGCGACCTGAGTGAAGAAGATGTGGATGCGATCGTTGAGCAGGCTGAGCAGCGTGCGGAAGAGCAAGAAGACGCCGAAAACGAACGCAAGCGGCTCGAGAAAGAGTCGCGAGAGCGTTCGGTGAATGCGGATCTGAGCCGTTCTGCGGCTGGTTCGTCGGCGAGAACTTCTTCGGCGGTCGCGGTGGAATCGGCTGGTTCGGGGGCTGTGGAAGCGGCCGCTGGCGAGGTCGATAGTTCTTCTGCTGAGTCTTCAGTTGAAGAAACGGGTTCAAGCAAGGTGTTGCCTGATGAGGGCGGCGCTGAGTAAGGGCTTTGGTCGGGCTGCGATTTTGGCGTGGCCTTTCTGCCTTTGGTAAGGCAAGTTTTGCTTTGCTTGTAGGGTGTGATGCTTCAGTGCAGCGGTTGTTCTGGAGGCGTTTATGTAACACGGTTTGTGGTTGGTGTGATCGTCTGATTCCTGTGGTAAGAATTGCATATGTTTAAATAAACAAATATCGGCAGTTCGGCGGGTTCTCCTATCGGTTGCGCTCTTGATAATTTCTGAGGGTTACGCTTTACGCAATGCGTATTTTTCAGCTCGCTAAAGAAATAAATCTCGATTCAAAAGCGCTTGTAGAGTTATGCACTCGCTTGGGAATCACTAGTAAGGGCTCGCCGCTCGCGAATCTCGATGACGACGAGGTTGATCGCGTGCGCCGTCATGTTGCCAATGAGAAGGCGCCGCCGGCTGAGTCGGCTGCCGCGCCAGATGCAACGCCCGCAGTCACGCCCGCTCCAGAGCGGCAGTCTGTTCGCGATACGAACCCAATGCGCCAGATAGGTGCGCGACGCAAGCCAACGGCTAGTGCCGGCGCTTCGTCGGGGCGTGGCGACGAGTCGGATGCTGGGGTTGAGGAGCAGCCTGATGCTGCTGTCGCAGAAACGACGGGGGATGAAGAAGCTTCCGTCGCCAGTCCGCCTGAAGTCGTCGCTGAATCGGTCGGCGGCGACGTCGAATCTAAGCGAGCGTCAACGGTGGCCGCCGAAAGGGCTAGGCCACGGGATGCTACAGGCACGGAAGTGCCTCGGCGTGACAACTCTGCGCCTGGTCCGCTGAGTCGAAAGGACTACACGGCTCCCGAGGGGAGTGGTGGCCGTATGCGCGATTTAAGTGCACGTCCTCGTGGCGATGCGGCTGCTAAGCCGACCGTTGACCGCAAAAAGCGACCGTCACGCGAACCTGTGATCAATCTCAACACGAGAATTCCCAAGGGAGCTACGCCGCCGCCTCCGCCTGCTTCGAAAGAGCCGGAGCCAATGCGGCCCGATGTGCGTTTAACGCCCGAAATGATCGCGGGCTCTCGCAAGGGTATGAATGCCCCGCTTGAGAGCTTTGTGAAATCGGAAACAGCTAAGGCAAATAGTAAGGCTGGCGCTGGGGCGTTGTCCGAGTTCAAGGCAAACGCTGAAAAAGCAAAAGGCA
Source organism: Njordella aestuarii (assembly GCF_056494165.1). Lineage (NCBI taxonomy): Bacteria > Pseudomonadati > Planctomycetota > Planctomycetia > Pirellulales > Pirellulaceae > Njordella > Njordella aestuarii. The sequence goes on along the minus strand of NZ_CM151397.1, from coordinate 5,738,351 downwards.
AACCGAAAAAGGGTGCTGGAGCTGTCGAGGAGGGCGAGGACAAAGTCGGCCGCGGAAACTCGTTGGCCGATATGCGGAAAACGCGTCGCGCCAAGCGATTTGGGATCGATGATGTCGATGATGATGGTCGTCCAAACCGCTCGCGAAACAAACAGAAGAAAACCGGCGCTAGTATTCAGCGCAAGGAAAAAGTTGTTCTTGAATTGCCTTGCACGGTTCGAAGTTTTTCCGAGGCAGCTGGCGTGCCAGCAGCGCGGGTGCTTCGCTCGCTAATGACCATGGGTACGATGCTCAATATCAACGCGAAGCTAGATAGTGAGCAAGCGGTGATGGTTGCAACCGAGTTGGGCGTAGATATCGAATTCAAAGAGACGACTTCCTTCGAGGAAACGCTTCTCAAGAACTTCAAAGACTTCGAAGATCGTCCAGAAGATTTGGAGACTCGTCCGCCTGTCGTTACGTTCCTTGGGCACGTTGACCACGGCAAGACATCTCTATTGGACTATTTGATTGGTACTAAGATTGTCACGGGTGAAGCTGGTGGTATTACGCAGAGCATCCGTGCTTACCAAGTAGAAAAAGATGGGCGTGTAATCTCGTTTGTCGATACTCCGGGCCACGAAGCGTTCACGGAAATGCGTGCTCGTGGTGCGAACGTCACCGACATTGCCGTGCTTGTAATTGCGGCTGACGACGGAATTATGCCACAAACGGAAGAGGCGATTTCGCATGCTAAGGCGGCTGGCGTTCCAATCGTTGTCGCAGCGAACAAGATTGATCTACCTGGGGCCGACCTTAATCGTGTTATGACTCAAATGACCGAGTACGGTTTGACGCCAAGTGCTTGGGGCGGCGACGTCGAAGTTGTCGGAACCAGTGCCATAACTGGTGAGGGGATGGATGAACTGCTTGAGACACTACTCACGGTCGCAGAACTGCATGACCTGAGGGCAAACTCCAAACGCCCTGCGTCGGGTATTTGCTTGGAAAGCGAGCAAGCGGCCGATCGTGGAGTAATTGTGAAAGCAATTATCGATAACGGTACACTCCGCGTTGGCGATATTGTCGTCTGCGGGACGAGTTTTGGTCGTGTCAAAGCTATTTACGATACTCTGTTCCGCAACAAACAGATGTCAGAAGCTGGTCCTTCCATGCCGGTCAATATTACTGGTCTGGAAAGTGCGCCGGAGGCTGGTGAGCGACTCTACGTGATGGACGACATCGCCCAAGCCCGTGAAATTGCGGCTGCACGCGAGAACGAATATCGTCGCGAGACGCTTTCGGGGTCGACTACCAAGGTCTCGTTCGAATCATTCCAGGAGCGACTGCTGTCAGGAAAACTCAATAAGGGTGACGAGAAGGTTGCTCTCAATTTGATCATCCGTGCTGACACGCGTGGGTCGCTGGAAGCGATTGAGAAAGAGTTGAGTAAGCTTGAGCATCCTGAAGTTGAGATCAAGGTGCTGCAGAAGTCAGTCGGCGGCGTCAGCGTCGCCGACGTGACCTTAGCATCTGCATCAGACGCTGTGGTTGTTGGGTTCAACGCAATTCCTGACGAAGCCGCACGACAGATGGCCGAGTTGCGAAACGTTGAAATTCGACGCTATGACATCATCTACAAACTTGCTGAAGATATTAAGGCGATGGTTGAAGGACGTTTGCGTCCTGAAGAACGCGTCGTTGAACTGGGACGTGCCCTGGTTAAACAAGTCTTTAGCGTTTCGCGAGTCGGTACCATCGCTGGTTGCTACGTTGCCCAAGGCGTAATCGAACGCGGATGCCGCATTCGAGTAAACCGTGACGGTCGAACGATTGGCGACTACGCTCTGGATACTTTGCGACGCGTCAAGGACGATGTCAAGGAAGTACCGCGCGGGATGGAGTGCGGTATTAAATTGGCGAACTTTAACGATGTCAAACAAGATGACATCTTAGAAGCTTATAAGATTGAATCGGTCGCGCGAAAGCTGGATTGATTTTTTAGATTTCCTTTGGACATCGTTGAAGGGTGTGTGTTTCGGTGAGTTCGCGCCGTTTACTTAAAGCAGGTGAAGCAATTCGAGAGGTCGTTTCTACAACGATCTTGACCGAAATGCGTGACCCACGGGTTCAACACGTCACTGTGCTGGGTGTTGAAGTAATGCCCGATATGCGCGAAGCAAAAGTCTACGTGAGCGTGATGGGCAGTCCCGCTCAACAAAAGACCGCGCTTCACGGATTGCAAAATGCCGCGGGGTTTTTACAACAGCGAATTGCTGAACGGATCGACACGCGTTACACGCCTCGGCTGACTTTCAAACTGGACGAAGGAATCAAGAAGTCGTTGGCGGTGTCCCAGATCCTTGAGCAAATCGCGCAAGAAAGAAAGGGCGAGAAGAGTTCTTTGAGCGACGACTCGCCCAGTTCATCGGACGAACTAGAGCCGAATGACGACATGGAGTCACCCCAGAAAGATTAGACTGCCCGTACCGTACAACGTCGTATTGCACCTCTTTTGTTGACCCCCAAATATGAGCACTTCTCGTTCTAATAAGATCGAGCAGCTTTTTAAGTCGCTTCGCAAACAGTACCAACCAGTCCCAACCGTAAGTGATCGGTCTGTATTGGATCATCTTATCTACGGATGCGTCTTGGAGGATTCATCATTCGAGTCGGCTGACGAGGCATTTGCAAAGCTCCTGCAGAACTACGTCGACTACAACGAGATTCGCGTTACTACTGCCGTCGAACTTGCAGAAGCGATGCCAGGGGTCGCTAAAGCTATTGAAACAGCTCAACGCGTTAAACGAGTGCTGCAGTCGATATACGAGACTCGTTATTCTTTTGATGTCGAAGATCTCAAAAAGGCGAATCTCGCGAAAGCTATCGAGACGCTGGGTGCGCTGAAAGGGATGACCCGTTTCGTCCTCAACTTTGTAAACCAAAATGCATTCGGCGGACATTCGATACCAATCGATCAATCAACATTGAATTGTGCGATCGCGTTGGAACTTGTTACCGAGGCTGAGGCAGAGAAGGGTACGATTCCAGGACTGGAACGTGCTATTCCCAAAACGAAGGGCGTTGAGTTCGGACAACTTTTGCACCAGTTAGGCGTCGAATTTCAAGCGGATTATAACAAGCCAAACGTGGTAGCAGTCTTTAAGGAACTCAAAGTTAAATACACGCCGGCGGCGGCGATTGTGGCTGAAGAGATTGCTGCCAGCGACAAAAAATCTCGTAAGAAATCTACTAAGACGGCCGAGCCAACTTTACCAGAAGCTACGCCTAAGTCCGGAGACAAGGCTGCATCGAAGCCCGCGGACAAGACAGACGAAAAACCAGTCGAAGCGAAGACGACTCAAGGAAAGTCCGCTTCCGGTAAATCGAATGAAACCAAAACAACATCAGCCAACAAGGCGGCGGATTCGAAAACCTCTGAAACGAAAGTTGCTCCTGCTAAACCTGTTGAACCGACTGTTGCCCCGGTAGAAGAAAAGCCTAAGGCAAAGGTTGCCAAGAAGCCGACAGCCCCGCAGAAGGTCGAAGAGCCAGCCAAGCCTGCTGCTAAAGCTACTTCCAAAGAAGCGGCTGATGCCGGTGCTAAAAAGAAGGTAACTAAGTCGACGAAAGCAAGCCCGCCAAAAGTTAAAGCAACACCAGAGAAGAAAGCTCCCGCTTCGACGAAGAAGCCGGACACCAAGCCTAAAGCCGAAACCGAATCAAAGAAACCCGCGACGAAGTCGAGCAAGTCTTCCAACGCAATCAGCAAAAAGAAACCTCGCTAAGGAAAAAGGACATATAGGAGCGAACTATGGCTGGTCATTCGCAGTACTCCAATATTAAGCATCGTAAAGCAGCAGTTGATAGCAAACGCAGCAAACTGTGGAGCAAACTGAGCAAGGCGATTATCGTTGCTGCAAAAATGGGCGGCGGTGATCCATCCGGCAACATTCGCTTGCGCACAGCTATTTCCGATGCTAAAGCCGTCTCGCTGCCAAAAGAAAACATCGAACGAGCAATTAAGAAGGGGACCGGTGAACTCGAAGGTGGCGACGTCGAAGAAATCCTCTACGAAGGCTACGGACCAGGCGGAGTTGCTGTCTTGTGCGACATCATGACCGACAATCGAAACCGGACGGCAGGCGAAGTACGTAAGATCTTCGATAACGCGGGTGGAAAGCTTGGCTCAACTAATTGTGTTGCCTATCTGTTTGAACGTAAAGGTATGATCATCGTCAAAACTGAATCTGCATCTCTTGAAAGAGTGATGGAACTGGCGATGGAAAACGGGGCCGACGATGTTATCGAAAGCAACGATCAGATCGAAATAATTTGCTCGACAGAAGCCTATCCTGTGTTAAGCGAAGCGTTTGAAACGGCGGAGATTGCCGTAAGCGTAAAAGAAATTACACGCATTCCAAGCGCTACTGTTGAAGTGGATTCAGATACCGCTCAATCGGTTGTAAGGTTGCTAGAACAGCTAGAAGATCACGATGACGTGCAATCCGTTTCTTCCAACGTAAGTTTTACGGAAGAGCAACTAGCCGCGATGCAATAATGGAGTGAGCTCTAGCACTCCACATCCCTTTGGTTTTGGTCAATTCAAAAGATACGCTACCGTGCATCATCCGTCCGTCATCATTTTGGATGCAACTCAAGGCGACATCACAGCACACCTGCAGACGCTGCGTGACAAGCTTGCTCCGACTGGCGACATCGTCAGCCCCAAGGGACGTGAACTCACGCTACGCGTTTTCGGCGAAGCGTTGATCCCTTCGCAAGTTGTTGAAAGAATCTGCAGCGATGTTTTTCAGCGTCGAGCGGAAGCTGTCTTTCAATACAGCCAGCAACTCGACAACTTCAAGTTAGACGCGAGTAACCTTCGCATATCCGAGGAATCGCTAGCCAAATCGCATGCGGCCTGCAAGCCTGCGTTTCTCGACTGCGTGCGACGGGTCCGAGATCGCATTCATGCATTTCAGACAGCCATACTTCATCAGGATGTCACCACTAACCCGTCGCCCGGCGTCCAATTGCAGCAGCGTTACACACCGCTTCGACGCGTAGGTCTTTGCATTCCCGGAGGTGCCGCGGCTTATCCTTCCTCCCTGCTCATGACCGCAGTGCCCGCCCTGGCAGCTGGCGTCGAACAGATTGCAGTGGTTGCTCCACCGTCAAAGTTGGGGGCCTTCAATCCAGACATCCAGGCAATCTGCTATGAGTTCGGGATTCGCGAATTGTACGCTGTCGGAGGCGCTCAAGCGGTGGCAGCGATGGCTTACGGAATCGAAGGACTGGCGCCTGTTGAAAAGATCGTCGGACCTGGCAATCTTTTTGTTGCTTTGGCCAAACGTCATGTATTCGGCCACGTGGATATTGATTCTATCGCGGGACCGTCGGAAGTGATCGTGGTCGCCGATCAATCCACTTCTGCTGAATTTGCCGCAGCAGATATGCTTTCTCAGGCCGAACATTCTCCCGGAAGCAGTGTCTTGATTAGTTGGGACGCAGGTACCCTATCGCGAATCGATGATGCATTGATCAGACAAGTCAATCAACTAGAGCGTGGCGACCTTATCGTTGATTCGCTTCACGAGTACGGCGCATACATTTTAGTGAACAGCCCCGACCAAGCCTGTGAGATCATCGCCGAAATGGCACCTGAGCATCTACATTTGGCCATCGATAACGCTCGCGAGTTGTTACCGAAAATCCGCAATGCCGGTGCAACTTTTATAGGTCATTACAGTCCTGTTGCGGTAGGTGATTACGCTGCCGGTCCATCGCACGTGCTTCCAACTGGCGGAACTGCTCGTTGGGCTTCAGGGCTCAGCAGCAATCACTTTTTAAGGTCAAGCAGTGTTATTGAATTTGACCGTTTGGCACTCCAAGAAATTTCACCAGATGTGTGCCTGCTTGCTGACAAGGAAGGCCTAACAGCGCATCGGCAGAGTGTTGCCATACGAGTTGAATAACAAAAAATGGAAAGCAATACTGACAAATTCTTTCGGCCGAACATCGTTAGGATGCAGCCGTATATCCCTGGCGAGCAACCGCAACCTGGGCAAGCAATCAAGCTGAATACCAATGAGAATCCTTATCCACCGAGTCCCACGGTCCTGGATGCGATTCTAACGGCAGCGAAGAGTCTGGAGCGATACCCCGATCCGTTGGCAACCAGTTTTCGCCGAAAAGCAAGTAACGTACTAGGAGTTCACGAAGACCAGATCTTATGCGGAAATGGTAGCGATGATATCCTTACGATCCTAACGCGGGCATTTGTCGGAGAAGGTGACTGGATTCGATTTCCAAACCCTAGTTACATACTTTATCGAACGCTGGGACATCTTCAGAATGCACAAATTGAAGAGATCGATTTCGCAGCTGACTGGTCTTTGGCGAGTGCTTTTTTTGCGGCTAAGGATCGCTTAAAGCTGATCTATCTTCCGAATCCCAATTCACCAACAGGAACTGTCGTTAGCCGCGAGCAGATTATCGAATTGGCGCAACAAGTAGAATGTCCTGTAGTCGTCGACGAAGCTTATGTCGATTTTGCCGAGTTCAGCTGTGTGGACTTGCCTGCCAAGTACCCCAACATTCTGGTAACTCGGACACTGAGCAAATCCTATGCGTTGGCTGGACTGCGATTCGGCTACTTGGTAGCGCACCAGAAAGTAGTTGCGATGCTACGAAAGGTAAAAGACAGCTACAACACGGATGCGATTGCCAATGCGGCTGCAACTGCCGCAATTGCGGACCAAACATGGCTTAACGAAAACGTGAGACGCTGCAATTCCACGCGTGAACGGCTTTTTCGAGAACTCCAGTCGATGGATTTCGATTGTATTCCCTCACAATCTAACTTTATCTGGTGTCGACCTCGCCATGCTGATCCGCGGCGATTGTACGAAATCTTGAAGGAATCGGAGATATTTGTTCGATATATGAACTATCCCGATTGGACTGATGGACTGCGAATCAGCGTTGGGACTGACGCGAATATCGATACCATGCTGGCAACGCTCCAAGCAGCAATTCAAACGGCCAAACATTCTTGACGTAGAAAGAATCGGACATGACAACGAGTCGTAGCGGCAGTATTCAACGCAAAACTGCAGAAACCCAAGTTGAGCTTTCGATCAATATCGATGGTAGCGGCAAGAGCAACTGCGATACGGGAGTCGGATTTCTGGATCATATGCTGACACTCTTTGCCAAACATTCGCTATGTGACTTGCAAGTGAAAGCGGTCGGGGATCTGATCGTTGATGGACATCACACAACCGAAGACGTCGGGATCTGCCTCGGACTCGCAGTTCGCGAAGCTATCGGCGACAAACGCGGGATTCGACGTTACGGACAGTGCGTGTTGCCGATGGAAGAAACGCTCGTAACTACCGCGTTAGATCTGAGCGGACGAAGCTATCTCGTTTTTCAAGCACCTATTCCGCAAGGTAAGATCGGCGATTTCGATTCGGAGTTGGTCGAAGATTTTTGGCAGGCATTTGCGAACAATGCCTTATGTAATTTGCACGTCGTGCTTCATCACGGTCGCAATAGCCACCACATTGCGGAAGCCATCTTTAAGTCCGCTGCTCGGTCCTTTCGCATGGCGACCGAGATTGACCCACGTCAGACGGACATTCCCAGCAGCAAGGGTACATTGACCTAAGATGCCCGATCAATTTACACGGCCCGAGTTCTTTTACTTCGATCTGGGAAATGTAATTTACTTTTTCGACTATGCTCGAGGGGCCTCACGCGCTTCTCTTGCAACTGGAGTAGACGAAGCTAAATTGCGGGCTGCGGTCTACGATTTCGGATTGGAAGAACTATACGAATCGGGTGTGATTGGTTCGCAGCGATTGGTGAACGAAGTGGCTCGGGTTGTGGGCAAGTCCGTGCCCGCAGATGGCTTCCTCGATGCTATCAGCGCTATGTTTACGTTCAATCAAGACATTATTTTGTTGATCGACGCGCTGCGGGCCAAGAATATTCCGATCGGGATTTTATCGAATACTTGCCCGGCTCACTGGGACTGGATAATTGCACAACAGGATTTAGACTTTGCCCATCTGTTTCAGCAGATTGTGCTCAGCTATGACATTGGGCGTATGAAGCCTTATCCTGAAATATATCAACGTTCAGAAGAGCGAGCTGGAGTTGCGCCCGAGAATATTTTCTTCATTGATGACCGCGCACTGAACGTGCATGCTGCCAGAGAGCGTGGTTGGCAAGCGATGCTTTTTACTGACGTTAATAGTGTGCTTGAACAAGTCCGTCAGTGGTAAGTCGGTGGGCCTTACGACGACTTAAAAGCCAAGCACATCGAACATGCTGTAAAGCCCGGGTTCCTGGTCCATGAGATAAGACGCTGCGGCAAGTGCACCAACTGCGTAAGGGTCGCGGTTGCTAGCAGCGCATCGCAACTCGATCAGTTCGCCCATCATGCCAAAGCAGATCAAGTGCTGGCCCGCATCGTCACCGAGCCGTACTGCGTGATAGCCGATTTCGTTCGCCGGCCTTTTCCCGACCATACCTTCACGACCGTGAGCCGCCGTGGTTAAGGAAAGCTCCTGCGAAATTAATTGACCGAACTTCAGAGCTGTTCCGCTGGGGCTATCTTCTTTCATGCGGTGATGTCGTTCAATAATTTCGACATCGACCTGTTCTCCTAGCCTGGCTAGTGTTTGTGCTGCTTGCTGGGCAAGCTTCATGGTCAGGTTGACGGCAGGAGAATAGTTTGCTGCGTAGCAAACAGGAATCTTGGTCGATGCTTCATGAATTACTGATTCATCGACTGATGTCAAACCTGTGGATGCAATAACGATTGGTAGCTTACGAGCAGCTGCCTGATTCGTTGCACTGACGGCGGCGCTGGCGTTGGAAAAATCGATGACGACGTCAATATCGTCGGGCCATTCGTTGGCTACGACAACGTTTTGAGGGCGGATGCCGCACATCGTCCCAGCGTCATCTCCTAAGAATTTGCTGGTTGGGCTGACAAGAGCAGCCGCAAGTTGATACTTGTCGCTTTGATCGATCAAGCAAATTAGTCTTCGTCCGTTACGGCCCGAAGCACCATGAATTGCAACGCGTAGCACTGGAAAAACCGTTTGACAGTGGGACTTGGAGGAAGAGCTTTAACTATAAAGTTGGATTGCGCGGACGATGGCGTCAAGCTCATTGGGGACTGCAATGGCTCGATTGGCAAAGGAAGCTCTGGAGACACCGCGACTTCCCAGGACTTCGTTGAACTTGTCCTGATCGGTCGTGTGATAAGCAACCGTCGCCGTAGGATCTTTGAGCTGATGGCCCGTAAGGATACAGACCACGCGTTCGTCGGCTGCGATAATTCCTTGGTGGCGAAGCAGTTTGGCTCCAGCGACGCTAGCAGCACTTGCGGGCTCACAGCCGATACCGCCGGCGCCGACTTGAGCTTTAGCATCCAAGATGTCTTGGTCGTCAACTTTACGGACGACCCCGTCACAATAATCTAATGCTCGCAAGCATTTCTTAAGATTTACCGGACGGTTGATTTCAATTGCGCTGGCGATCGTATCGGCTTTGGCCTTGCTCGCATCCAGTTCGTCGTAGTAATAGCAGGCCTTTTCCATCGCTGGCCGGCCGGCATCCCAACTCAAGGAACGCTCGTTGAAAAGTACATCCAGTGTGTCGGCACCAGCCGCATTGATGACTGCCAGCCGCGGGACTTTATCGATGAGACCGAGCTCTTTTAGTTCAATAAAGGCTTTTCCAAATGCGCTGCTGTTGCCCAAGTTGCCGCCTGGAACGACAATCCAGTCGGGCACATTCCATTGTAACGCTTCCAGAACGCGGAACATGACCGTCTTTTGGCCTTCCAAACGAAATGGATTGACACTGTTCACCAAGTAAATGCCGAGTTGTTTGCTAATCTCTTGAACACGCGCCATCGCGTCGTCGAAATCACCTGCAATCTGAACTGTTAATGCACCGTATTCAAGAGCTTGGGATAGTTTCCCGTAGGAAATCTTCCCCGAGCCGATAAAGATCACCGCCTTCATCAATTGCGTAACGGCACAGTACATGGCAAGCGACGCGCTTGTGTTGCCTGTCGATGCACAAGCGGCTCGCTTTGCACCTACCATATGAGCATGCGTGAAGGCGGCGCACATGCCATTATCCTTGAACGACCCAGATGGGTTCATGCCCTCGTATTGCAGAAAAAGCCCGCCTGGCTTTAAGCCCACATACTTTGCGACAGCATCGGCCTGTTGAAGTAACGTCTGGCCCTCGCCGACGGTTACGATCTTGTCTTGAGGCGCATACGGCAAGAGTTCGTGAAATCGCCATACGCCGCTAAACCGGATTGGATCGAAACGGCGCGTCCACATCTGCTGGAAGTCACTCAGCCGTTTCGGCACTTCCAAACGATTCCAGTCGTAAGAAATATCGAGCAAGTCGCCGCATTTGGGGCAGCGGGTAAGCGTTTCGCCTACATCGTAAGTTGCGTTGCAGTCCAGGTTTAAGCATTTCTGGTGTACTGCGGTGCTGTTGTAAGGCTTGTTCAAGGACGATCCTTGCTTGAATGCCAATTTAGTGTCCATTAACGAATTATCCGGAATGAGCCGCCGAGGTTTCGCACCGTCCCGAGATGCACCTTTATCAGCCGCCCAGTTTAGCATCAAATAGTTTTTTTGCTGGTCCAAAATAAGGTTGGTCACTAACTTTTGCTTTCCAAAACGTGGCCAAGGGGAGAGTTTTAAAATGCCGTGGACGTCGGATTACTCAAGGATGGCGCACAGGGAAAAACTGAGATGGCGAAAGGACGGATACTTTGCAACGATGCTAATTCCTCCACCGATGTTTTCAAAGAACGGGCGTTTCTGAGCCTTGATAAGAAATATGAATGACGACGATCAGGAAAACGCTAGCCAAGCTGCTTTGCCTATGCAAATCCACTCAGAGCCCAATTGGTGGCACAACCGGTTGGCTGTCTTCGCTGGCTTGGCAATTGGCGGCTGCGCGGCCGATTTGTACTCAAAGTACGCCATCTTCCAATGGCGCGATTGGCCCGGGATCAAACCGATTTGGTGGATCTGGGATGGGTATATCGGGATTGAAACGGCCGTGAATCCAGGCGCCTTGTTCGGCATGGGAGCTGGTTGGGGCAAAGGGTTTGCCGGGTTGTCCATCATAGCCGCGGTCGGGATCGCAGTCTGGCTGTTTGGCTTTAAGGCGGCCAAGTCCTGGTGGTTCACCGTGGCCGCTGGCTGCATACTTGCAGGTATCCTGGGAAATTTCTACGATCGCATCGGAATGTGGTACGAGCCTGGGATGCCCGACGAGTGGAAGAGTGGCGTCCGCGACTGGATTCTTTTCCGATACGGTCGCTACACGTGGCCGAATTTCAATATTGCAGACAGCTTGCTAGTCTGCGGAACTGCGATGCTGGCGTGGAAAGCGGTTTTTCCGGGTGAACTAGAAGCGAACAGCCTTCGCGACGCAGAACCAAGGACCTAGCCAAATCGATTTAATCGAAATCGCTCGCAATGCTAGCTACGGATTTTCGTCTATCGGTGAAATAACCAGTCGGTCAAATCGAACTTTCGACTCAGGGTCGTGGCCTTGAAGCTGCAACGTTCCTGCTTCCTCGCGGTAGCCTTCACGAGGGTTGTCATTGGGCTTGCGCTCGTCAACCCAATCGACGACTTGAATTCCTTGCACCCAGGTCGAGATATGCCGGCCATCGGCAGCGATTGTGATGTAGGTAGGTTCGTCGTCACTGCTCATTACAGCACGTGCTTTCACGCGGCGGAAGATTGCACCGGTACCGTAATCTTTTGGTGATCTGCGATCTTCTTCGTATTCGTTCTGAATCTGGCACTCATAGCCATCCATAACGCTGCCTGGGATGCAACGAAAGAAGACGCCTGAGTTTGTGGCCGGTGCCAAGGTCTCTAATTTTACTTGCATGCAGAAATTCTGGGTTTGTTGCAGCAGTTCCAGATTGGCCCGGCCGCCAACAAGTTCAATAGAATTGGCGTCGGTAAGGTGGTACTCAAAATTTTCTTGCGTCGATGCTTGCCAACTGTCAAGAGTTTCGGTGGGGATGACGTTGTAGCCGATTGGGCGCAAGCGTATGTTGCGAAAAGCAACCGACCCAGTCCGGAACTGCAGTGCAATCCTACCAGACTTCAACGCATTTGCGTCCATATAATCAGCTGCTGCTTGTCCATTGACCCAAGTTTGAATGTGATCGCGGTCGACAAGAGCGTGCAGCAAATGCCACTGGTCCGCGGCGAGTTCCCCGATCTTTTCCGGTTCGACTTTCTCTCGTGCAACTAAGGATCCCGTGGGGAAAGGGTTGTCCGGCGGCGCTATGTTAAACTCATAACAATCGGTTGCTGGGTCGAGTGGTTTAAGCGGCGTCCGAAGAAACACTCCGCTGTTCGAGTCAACCGGAGCCTTAAATTCAAGCTGAATTTCGTAGTCACCAAAACGACTGGTCGTCGAAAGAAACGACTCTTCACCGGAGTCTACACGTATCTCGCCATCCTCGACTCGCCAATTGGCCAGCTCGGGTTTGTCCCAACCCATGAAACTTTGACCGTCGAATAATTGAATCCATCCGAAGTCTAAATCCTCGGCGGTCGGGCGATGTGCTAACAATGCGTCGATGTCAATCGATTTATCGACTACCGGTTTCGCTTCCGCATCAACGGTCTTCGCCTCCTGGTTCGAAATCGCGGCTGGCTGGTCGGGAGCACTGGCATCGCTGCCCCTGTTGTTTGAGCAGCCGGTCGAAAAAAACATGCTACTGATCAGCAGACACCCAGCGAGGCCGGCTGCCGTATTGCTGCACGCGTAGGTTTGACGTTCGTTTAACAGGATCCAGTTTCTTCGATTTCCAGCCATGCATCAAGCAACAGTGAATGAGGGGAGGAGATATGGTCGGTAACAGGCAATTGGTCCAAAGATTCCAGGTCAGGCGGACAATGGGCCCAGACAATTTCAAGCAAGTTGTGAGGCTGCATTATAGCCGAGATGTCAAACTTCCCTAACAACCCATCGACAGGTTTGTCACCGGAAAGTGCCCCAATTTCTAACGGCCTGAGGTTCTGCGCAGTCCAGCCGATCTCGAGAGGCAAGCTATTAAGTCTGATAAGCGTCGGCGTTTTCGGCCGAACTAAGATCCCAATCTGGATCGACGTCTCTGGCGAGTTGGCGTTGGTTGGAGCGTTAAACTTGCGATTTAGACAGATCTGATCGCTTCCAAACTCAGGGACCTGTCCGGTCTTCCATGGCTTTCGCAGATTGATTCTGTGCATTAACGAACTGATCCCAAAGCGTACTCAAACAAAAGTTTGTAACAACGATTACGTTCAGGGAACTAGTTCGACATTCGTAGCTCGTGCGTAACAGCGATCTGTTGGATTGAACTCGCGCCACTGTCTTGCACGCGAATGAGAACTTGTATCGCAGGCATTGCGGTCGTTATAGGGGGGCTGGTTTCTTGCTCGGTTATGTCGTCTATGCCCCCGACATACGGTGGGTCATCGATACCGTTAGCTCCAAAATCAGCCAAAGGATTCGGTGCTGTGGGGATGCCTGGATTCAATAATGCGAACTGTCCGTTTCTCCAGATCGCGCCTGTTGGTATTGCACCGTCATAAATCGTCTCTTGGAAGTAGCCATCGGTTTCATAACGGCTGGTGAAGGTGTCGAAACGTGGTTGATAGAAAGCTTGATTTGTGGTGAAAAAAGTTGAGCCTGATTTAATGTTTGCAAGTGATGCCGGAAGCAGACGCGCTCCAGGATTGAACTGCCGGGTCATGGACAAATTAGAATGTAGAAAGCTGAAATTGTTCCAGCTATTACCAATTTGTGCACCCGTGGCCCAAGCAAAGTTGTTGCCAGTTTGGTTTTCATATAGAGTCGCGCTGCGGATGGTTTTAGTAGACCATCCTAAATCAACAAAGCCCCCTTGTTTGGCAATGAAATATTGTAAAGGGTTGGTTCCGCCGTCATCTACATAAGCCTGAACCGCGCCGGCAAACCCAGGGTCAGAACCACTTACAATCGCATCATCGGTACCGGGAGCACCTAAGACGGTCGTTGATTGGTCTCCAGGAATTCCGTCCGCACCGACATGAAACAGGTGAGCCGCAGTTGCATCAAAGCCTTTCACGTCGAATCCGATGCAGTTGCTGGCTAGGACTTCGCTTAGTGCAATATCAAACCTAACAGGGTTAGCGCTGGAAACGTTGACGTTCTCGACACGCTTCTGGCGGTAGAACTGTGGAAATAGAAAACCGCAGTTGACGATGCTGTTGTTATTAAGCATCAAGCCCTGCAAGGGAATGGGACCAGTCAAAGACCACATCGGCAGAGTCGTGTCGTTGCCACCGAGCGGTAGCACACAGTGCGCAAAACGGTTGCGCGGATCTTGCAAATCTTCTAAGGAATTGGCTGCAATTGGATCGGCATCTGTCATGTTGCCATCGCGAACGCGGCGAACAGACAAATCGCATCGTTGATAAGCATGTTGCATCCCCAATCGGTAGTTGAGAATATTCGGTGACCCAGGCGCACCCAATGGATCTGCAAGTAACTGTGTCCCGCCAGCGGCTTTTGAATTGTAGAAAAGCTGAGCCTCTAGAGCGACCGAACCATCGGGCATTGTTGTTTGTACAGGTAAATTCAATTCCGGTAGGACGAGTAGAACTCGGCGGCAGAGAGCCATTCGGTCGGGAACAAACTGGGCAGAATCATTGTCGACGAGGAGCGGTTCAAGCGTCATTCCATTGATCGGGTAGTTGATCAATCCGGTTGCTGGATCGTGGTACTGTTGATAATCGGCGCCCCAGGGGGACATGTAATAGATAATCTCGGCAGTGTCTGATGCTACTGTGACGCTGGTGGCCCACTGTTCGGCGGTGTAGTTCGTCGGCGTAGTTCCTTTGATGACTTCGATCTGGCCGGCGATAAGAGGGTAGGGCACTTCACCATAAAACCACGACCCTTTCTTGGCCTTGGCTGTGAATGCGATGATGTCGTCGAAGTCGCCAAAGCGGCTGGCTGGAATTTTGGCTTCAACGTTTTGTTCTGTCGGTGCATAACTGGCCAGGGTGGCACTAAAATCATTCAGCGCACCTTCCAGATACTCCAGGTATCCAGAACGGCTTGACTCCGACATCGGGTCGCCTCCCGCAGTCATTCCATCCAGGTCTTCGCGCAACATGCTGGAGATTCCGCGGAGCTGGTCGCTGAGCGTGAGCTTGGACCGGCCTTCTGAAATGCTCTCGCTCATAAGGGCAAAACCCTGCGACAGGGCCAGCATCATGATCAACGTGATTGTAACCGCAATCAGCGCTTCGATCAGCGTAAACCCGGCGCGCGCAGCCCGGCGTTGACGATTCAAATGAGCATTCTTAAAGAGGATCTGCGAGCTCGTTGACATGAGATTTAGAGCGATTGCTGAGGGATAAGTGTCGCTAGAATTTGCGAACCGAAACTGGCGCACATCAAGGAAACTCTATCTTAAGCAAACCTCGAGCCCATAGCTAGTTGCGCCTATTTAATCGCCATATATTGCTGAAGGGGAAAGGTTTTGCGTTTCGTAACGATTTCAAACCATGTCCGATTCACTGTTTCGGCACCATCGCTGCCGTCGCTCGATGCATGCGGCGACTCATTTCGCGACACTTTCTCACATTGAGCTTGCTAAACATCTAGGCTGGCTTCGGCTCGCATTTGCTGCCAAACGTCGGTGATGATTTGCTTGAGATCATGCCGCGGCTTGTACCCTATGGTTTTTTCAAGTCGGCTGAGGTCGGGGACGCGACGACGTATATCTTCGAAATCGGCATCATACGCATCGGTGTAGCTTTGAAACTGGATACTTGCTTTTGGGTTGACGATCTCACAAACCAGCTCGGCCAATTCAAGGATTTTGATCGGCTGGTCCGATCCAATGTTGTAGACGCGACCAAACGAAGCGGGCGTTGCCATCAACGAGGTAATTGCGTGGATGACGTCGTTCACGTGCGCAAAGCAGCGTTGTTGCTGCCCGTCATCATGAACGATCAGGGGTTTATTTTGCATGGCGGCGGCTACTAAACGCGGAAGAACCATTCCGTAGGTACCTGTTTGTCGAGGTCCGACGACGTTAAAAAATCGGCCAATCACAATCGGGAGCTGGTTTTCACGCACGCAAGCCAGGGCGAGAAATTCATCGATTGCCTTACTTGCCCCATAGCTCCAACGGGGTTTAGTCGTAGCGCCGAACACCAAGTCGTCTTGTTCGTTCCAGATCGATTTCGGATTCTTTCCGTAGACTTCGCTGGTGCTTGCCAGAAACAGAGGCACATTGCGGTTGCAACTTTTTTCCTCCTGCAAGGCTTCCAGGAGCAACTGCGTAGGGTAAATATTTCGATGGATCGTTTCTGTGGGCCTAGCCGCGATCAGAGCAACACCAACGGCAGCCGCCAGATGATAAACTTGGTCGCAGCGGCGGCACTGCTGTCGAACGAGTCGTTCGTCAGCGAGGTCGCTTTCGATAATTTCCAGGTTGGGATGGTCGAGCACCGAGGCGAGATTGCGTTTTCGGCCGGTACTTAAGTCATCGATGATGGTGACCGAGTGCCCCTCTTCCAGAAGCTTTTCCGAAAGATGGGAACCTATGAAGCCGGAACCACCTGTTACTAGAATTCGCATTTCATACTCAGCGGGTCACAATTAGTCAGCAAAAGATCTATCACTTTATACAAAATGACTTTATCCATATAGAACACTAGGCAGAGTTTCGATTGTTCTGACGGCGAAAATTGGGCACAATGAGTTCTGTTTGAGTGTTTCGCTAAGTTTGCAAGTGCTTCCGGTTGCGACGTCGGCTAAATGCACCCAAATGCCATTCTGCGGTCGATCAGGTTGCTCATGTGAGCCAAACTGTCGACCTAACGTAATACGCCTGATTCTCTTCGCAATTGATTCAATTGGATGCTTGTTTCCAAACGGACGCTGCCGAAACTTGCCTTTTCCTTGGGACGCTACGCTATGGTAATCAAATTGGGGTCGAACGATTTTCAACAGCAAACATGCTCCATTGAATCGATTTGCAAACGCATTTTTGCTTCGCCAGTGCGTGCGAGGGCGATTTTGCGATGGAGCCTATGTTCGGCCTGTTTTGCGTTGACTACCGCATCGCTGACGCCTGAGATTTTTGCTCAACGTCCGCGACCCAATCAGCGCCCACCGGCGAATCAGCAAGCAAATCCGAACGCGAATCGTCCGCCACAGAAAGTGGATGCTGCAGGAAAGGCTGCAAAAGAAGTTGTAAATCTCTATACCGATGCGGCCAATTTTCAGAACGCTGGGGCATATGCCTTGGCAGCGGAGGCGTGGAAGAAATTCCTCGACAAATATCCTCAGGATCCGCTGTCGTCGAAGGCCCGCCATTACCTAGGCGTGTGCTATTTGCAAATCGAAAAACCCGATTATGAAGCGGCTATTCAGTCGTTTCATGCGGCGCTTCGCGATCCAAAACTAGAGGTTCGCGAGGAATCGCTAGTAAACTTGGGGTGGAGTCTTTTCTACACCTCAAGAGACTTGGAAAGTGGCCTAAAGGAGAAGAGGCTGCAGGATGCCATACGCGTTTTAAGCGAATTTCTGGACAAGTACCCAGATGGGTCGTACGCAGATAAGGCGTTGTTTTATGCAGCCGAAAGTGAATATCAATTGGGCAATGTCCAGCGCGCGGCGACGATGTATCGGCAGCTGACGAGCAATAGCAAGTTCGCTAAATCTGCAGTTTTGCCTGATGCGCTGTATGCCCTCGGCGTCGCATTCGAAGAGCAAAAGCAACCAAAGCTCGCTCTTGAGAACTATGATCGCTTCTTGCAAGATTTCCCAGATCATCGACTCGGCCGTGAAGTGCAATTGCGCAAAGCGGAATTTTTAATTGCCGAAGGAGATGCCAAAGCCGCCGTTGAATTACTTGCCAAGCTCGCCGATGATCCTAAGTCGCCCATGCGCGATTATGTGTTATATCGCTACGGCTATGCTTTGGCAAAAGCGGGCGATTTCGAGAAATCGTCGGCTATTTATCAAATGCTTGCCAAGGAGTTCCCTAATTCCCAGTATTCAACCGATTCAGAGTTAGCGGCAGGTCAGGCTTTAATGCGCGACCAACGCTACGACGAAGCAAAAACCTATTTTGAAAAGCTATTGCCAGGAAAAGATGAGTTAGCAACCCAAGCAGCGCATTGGCTCGCACAGATCGCTATTTTGCAAAATAGACCCAATGATGTAGTGCAGATTGCACGTGATGCTCTCAGTTGGGCCAGCGACTCTGAATGGAGAGTCGCACTTCAAGTTGACTTGGCTGATGCCTTGGCGAACTCAGAAGAAGGTCGTGATGAAGCAGCGGCTCTTTACGAAGCGGTTGCGCTTGAGCACGAAGACCATGCGGCGGCTCCACGAGCTGCTTATAACGCTGCCTTTGCTGCTTTACGAAAAGGCAACGCTGTCGATGCCGAGAAATGGGCCGAATTTTTTGCCAAACGTTACAAAGAAAATCCACTTGCCAGCGAGGTCGCCTTCATCCGCGCCGAAGCGCTTTTGCAATCGGGTAAACGCGCCGACGCAGCTTCTGCATTTGAGCAGCTAGTTGCGGCTTATCCAGATGCACCACAACGAGATGCCTGGAAACTTCGCGCCGCGGCGGCCTATTTCTTTGCCGACAACTTTGACAAAGCAATTCCAGCTTTGAAGAAAATTGTCTCCGAAAACAAAGACTTCAATGCACAAGGGGAAGCTCTCTTTTTACTTGGGGCTTCAAACTTCAAACAAGAGAAATTCAGCGAAGCCATCGAGTACCTCTCAAAGTCAGTGGCAATCGAACCCGCTTGGAGCGGCGCGGATGAAGCGTATTTGGTTCTGTCTGAGGCATATGCCAAAACAGGTGACAATGAGAAAGCTAAATCAACTCTCGAAACGCTTGTCTCCAAGTTTCCGAACTCGCCATTTAAGACTCAAGCTCAATTTCGGTTAGGCCAACTTTCTGCAGACGCTCGTCTATTCGACGCTGCCATCGCTGCATACGATGCCGTATTGAATGCACAGGATGAACTCGAACTAATAGACTACGCAAAGTATGGAAAGTCTTGGGTCCTTATTCAACAGGGCCAATTCCAGCAAGCCCTTCAACTAGCCGTTCAGGTCTCAACGACAACTAGTGATCTGGCACTCAGGCAAGAGGCTACATTGGCCGCTGCGATTTGCCTGCGGGAAGTCGGCAAACCAACGGAAGCTGTAAAAATTCTCGAAGCGATTACATCGAACGCATCTGCGTCCGATGTAGACCGAAGCATGCAAGCCAAGTTGCTGTTGGAGCTGGGTATTGCGTACTCGCATGCGGAACAATGGCAGGAGTCGAATGCTACCTTGCAAAAACTAGCCACTGAGTTTCCGACGTTCCCGGACATCGACAAAGCACTTTACGAAAACGCCTGGGCTCTCCGAAGAAACGGTCGTGAAGACGTTGCACTGACAGTCTTTGACGAATTGACGAAACGCTTCCCCAACAGCCCACTCGCAGCAGAAGCCTTTTATCACGTAGCTCAGCAGAATTACGACAAACAAGATTTCGATTCCGCAGTCAAAGCGTATACCATTGCGATGACCAAGACGGATGATAGCTTTGTTCGCGAAAAATCACTCTACAAGCTCGGCTGGACCTATTTTCAACAGTCTGACTGGAATCAAGCGTCGAGATTCTTTACCGATCTAGCCCGCGAATTTCCCGACGGCGAATTGGCGATCGACAGCGTCTTTATGCAGGGCGAATGTGCGATGAAGCTTGGCGATTACAAGAAGGCACTCGCGCAGTACTCAAAGGCGCGCACAATGCTGCAAGACCCCAGCTTGCAAGAAACTGTCGATTCGCAAGTCGAAGAATTGATCTACTTGCACGGCGCCCAGGCTGCTCGCGAAATGAAGGACTGGAAAAACTGCGTTGAGTTTGCCGAGCAACTTGCGAAGGTTGCGCCAGACTCTTCGTACCTCGCCCTTGCTCAGTTCGAAAAAGCGTTCGCCCTGCAAAATCAAAAAAATCTTGATGCCGCCGCCCGGGCTTTCGAAGAGGTTGCAGATTCGCAACGCAATGAAATCGGTGCTAGATCGAGATTTATGATCGGCGAGATTTACTTTGCAAAACGCGATTTTGCAAAAGCCATACAAGAATATCAGAAAGTCATGTATGGCTATGGCGCTACGCAAGCCCCTGATGAAATCAAGAACTGGCAAGCTAGGTCGGCAATTGAAGCAGGACGTTGTGCAGATCTATTGATCGGCGATCTCCGAGGGGAGTCACGTCAGCGAGCGACTAATGTCGCCGAAGACTTTTACGAATTTGTGGTTACCAACCACGCTCAACATGAACTCGCAAACCAGGCACGCAGCCGACTTAGCGAACTCAAGCAAATGAAGTAGAGTCGATCTGGACAACATTCGTTCGTATCTGGGCGGATTTGGAGACATCTGCATTTGCGGAGCGATTTTCCATCGCGAAACTTCAAAAAATCGTTAGCATAAGAATGCTGCTCACGCGTGCGGGCTATGTGTGGGCGGCAAGTCGTGCAATTATCGATTCTTGCCAGCGTTGGCCCAGACAAAGCGATCGACCCATTCGGCTGGGGAACCAGCCTGGGGATACTTCGCCAAACAGGGTGGACAACGAGTGCATGATAATCCTGGTAAGCGTATCGAACGGGGGGAGTTGCCCCTTTTGGCGGCGAGACGATTTCATTGGTTTTTTGGCTTCGCCAGAGTAGGGTAACCTGGCTCTCGGATGGGCTTTAAGTCGAGTCGGTGGATGATTTCTACTTTTAAACAAACATCAAAATTGCGATCCACGTCGCAGCTTACTCTAGTTCTTTTCTTTGTTTTGGCATTCTCATGTAGCGTGACGAATGCCCAGAATGGTGCACAACCGCGTTTTCTGCTGCAGCCTGATTCTCAGGATCCATCTAGCCGTTTGGTTGACCCAACCGAGATCGCTGCGCTGCAGCAAGCTGCCAAGTCGGACCAAACCGAAGAGACCACAAACGTTGGTGGTAAAGGTATAGACGCCTTTAGCCTACTGCTACAAGGCGGTTGGGTAATGGTCCCGCTCGGGATCGTTTCGCTGTTTGTGGTGATGTGGTCATTTGAAAGACTTTTTTCATTGCGACAGGGACGCCTACTTCCACGTTCGCTTACGAAGTCATTGATGCAAATGATTCGGCAGTCGGAAGTTTTGCCCGTTCAAGATGCGTATCAGCTGTGTCTCAAAAATCCTTCCGTTGGTTCAAGCGTTGTTGCGACCGCTCTAGTTCGAACTGGCAGACCTTTGAGCGAAATTGAAAAGAGTGCTGGTGACGCGTTGCAACGTGAAGTTGATACGGCGACTGGGCCGGTCCGTTGGCTCGCCTTTCTAGCCGGAGTCGCCCCGCTGCTTGGTTTGCTCGGCACGGTCTGGGGATTGATTCGGGCGTTTCACGACACAACGCAGCTAGACCCAACACAAAATCGTGCCGAAGTGTTAGCTACAGGGATCTACGAGGCTCTCGTCACGACGCTGGTTGGGCTTATCATCGCGATTCCTGCTGCTGCGATCGCCCAATACTTCGAGAACCGTATTCTGCGACAGTTTCGGAGAATTGAAGATCTCGTCGCGCTGCTGCTTCCGCGTTTGGAGTACTACGAAGGGCGAGTACGTTTCGACCCGATTGGCCGGGAACTTGCCTCGCGCGATATCAACAACATGCCCCCGCGGGTTAATTCCGATGGCTCTGCCGAAGATATAAGCGGCATGAATCATGGCCGTCCTAAAGTTGTTGGAAGCCCCGATGGAATCGGCGCAGAGCGATCGCACGAATCGCAGCCTAGTTTGGCTCGTCGAAGCGGGGCGACCATTCGTTCCGATCGCCCACAAACGCCGAGGTCGAATTAGCCATGAGCGTTTCCATCAAAAAGCCGATCGCTTCCGCGGCACTTTCGCTGACACCGCTGATCGACGTGGTGTTTCTGTTGCTAGTCTTCTTCCTAGTCGCATCGCAATTTGCACGGGAAGACATGGAGCTACCAGTAAAGCTGCCTTCAGCAAGCAGCGCGCTGCCCATGACCATCGACCCGGAGATACTGGTGGTAAACGTCGATGCCACGGGCCAATTCTTCATGGAAGGCACGTTCCTGACCCTTGCAGAACTCCAGATGCGGATCGACCAAGCTGTCCGCGACAATCCGGTCAATCAAACCGTTGTGATTCGCGGAGACAAAACAGTACCCTATCAAGCGGTTGTAGACGTGTTAAATGTTTGCCATCAGGCGAAAGTACCAAGCTACAAATTGACGACTTCGCAGGAAACCGATCAGCCTTAAGCCGTCCGACGCAAAATGTAACCGTACATTACAGATGTAAATTCGAACAGTTTTAGAGTATTCGATTTTAGTATGAATCTGCCGTCCGAACTCAGGCCACGCGAACAGATCAGCCACGCTGGCAATATGCTCTATAACGCGTCTTTGATCGGACTGTGCAGTGCGGTTCTTGCGGCCGTGGCGGTAAATCTAAGGTTTGATGATCCACGCATTCTGCACAATGCCTGGACCTACTTTGCAGTGGTTCCCACCGGAGTTGTCCTACTGGGGCTTTTCTCTAGCCTCTTTGCGAACCGCTGGGTCGAGCGCGCACTGCAGAGTGCATTCCTATTCAGCGTCACGATCCACCTCTTGATTCTGCTAGGATCCTTTCATCTAGTCGTTCTGAAGTTCGCCCACCAAGCGACAAAAGATGGTGAAGCAGACGGCATCATAAAGCGGAACGAACCGCAAGATTATAGTACCGTGTCGTACGAACCACAGTACGATGCGAGCTCGAACGAAAGCATCGCAAACGCGATAACACGTTCGGAGTTCCTGGACTCAAAAGCACTGGAGACGCCGCTACGCCATGAGCAAGAAACCGAAATTGATTCCGTTGATAAAGTAGAGTTGCTTCCAACGAAGGATTTACAACTGAATGAACGAATTGAAACCGCGGACTTCGAGCGGCAGGAGACGCCCCTGGATGTTGCAGAGATAGTTTCTCGAGAGCAGGAGATAGCACGTCAAGCCTATGCTGACAGTTCAGACTCGCTTAGCAACGAGTATTCTTCGTCTGAGATCGAAGTTCCACAACAAGTCGAAGATCCTGAAGGCAGTGCGTCTACTGAGGCAACGTTACAAGCGAGAAACGCGACGATCGATAACGGAAATCTCGAATTGCTCGAACCTCGAGCACGAATTTCACCGTTGCGCCAAACCGACCAGCGTCTGCAGCCGTCGGCCAACATGCTAAGACTTCGCAATCCATCGGAAAGCTCGTTATCCAGCGACGCAGTAGTGAATCGCGAGCAAACGCAACAAGGACTACGCGGTAGCTTGGAAAACCAGCTTCTTCAAGAACAGCGATTTTCTAAAGTGATGCCGCGTTCAAATGAAATTGGTGAAACACTATCACCAAGCGATCTGGTTTTTGGACAAGGGAAATCGACCTTGCCAGATATTGATCCTGAGCAGGGTTCAAGCGTCGATGAATTACCTAGTACAGATGTGGCCACAATGGGCCTCGATCGCGCGCGTACGTCGACTTTCGATTCGCAATCACGAAGCGCAGACGGTGAACGGCAAGGGAGTGATACCCAAGGAGCAGGGCAGGGCAGTGGCGACGGTTCCTCGGCAGTCTCGGGTGGAATCACTAGTAACGCAAGGAATCTTGGAGCAACTCCACTAGGCCCACGCGATACGGGCATGCGTCAGAATCCTCGAAGTAATCTTGCTTCTAACAATACTTTAGGACAATCGAGTTTGACGAATCGTTTGCCATCCGAAATTGGCACCAATCGAACTCAATTGTTGGGACGCGCCGAGAATCTCTCAACCGGTCCAGCCCTTTCCACCGCAGTTCCAGCGCCCGCCTTTGCCAAACGAGCCGAACGCAACAGTCCTACGGCCGATGCTTCCGATCTAGGCCAATGGGGGCCACAGACAGAAGCGGCAATCGAGAGTGGACTTGCGTTTTTGGCCAAGCATCAACGAGAAGATGGCTCCTGGGCACTGGAAGACTTTGGCGACCGTCCACTGTTCCGCAGCCATACGGCCGCCACGGCACTTGCCTTACTGGCGTTTCAAGGAGCAGGTTACTCTCATATGGAATACCAGTACCAAACGCAATGCGCCAAGGCCATCGAATACCTTACTGCTCGCCAGCAGGCAAATGGCGACTTATACATCCCTATGGATGAAGCGTCAGACCGAAACGCCCGATTTTACTCGCATGGTATTGCTGCCCTTGCCTTGTGCGAGGCTTACGGAATGACGCAGGATGAACGCCTGAGAAGTGCGGCGCAGAAATCGATCGACTATCTTGTGCAAACTCAGGATCCGATCGGGGGCGGTTGGCGGTATGTCGCCCGCACTGAGTCGGATTTGAGTGTCTCGGGGTGGTGCATGATGGCGATGAAGAGTGCGGAACTTGCTGGTTTGCGAGTTGACGAAAAAGCATATCGAGGCGTTGAAAAGCTGTTGAACGAAGCTCAAGCTAGCCCGTCACAAAAGCACCTCTACCGTTACAATCCTCGCGCGGCAGATTTACCGACGACGAGGCATGGCAGAGTGCCAACACCGACAATGATCGGAGTCGGTTTGTTGTTGCGGTTGTATACCGGTTGGCGACGAGACAATGCCGATATGATTCGCGGTGCAGACAGCTTAGTCGAAACACTTCCCGAGTTGGGGACAACTGACAAGCCTCAGCGTGACACTTATTATTGGTATTACGCGACGCAGGTCATTTTCCACATGGGGGGCGAGCATTGGCAGAAATGGAACATGGCTTTGCACCCGATGCTCATTCAATCTCAGGCGCAGCAAGGCAGATGGGAAGGATCTTGGAATCCGGGCGGCCCAATTCCTGACCGCTGGGGCGTCTTCGGAGGTCGGCTGTACGTGACTACGATGAATCTATTGTCGTTGGAAGTCTACTATCGGCACCTACCAATCTACGAAGAAACCGCGCGTTAGGCTGGTAGCTGACGGAGTGTAGAACCCCAAGCTATTTAGCGATTTTTCTTTTGGCGCAGTGAGTCGGCGGAGATTATTGACTGACCTTTCGCAATCGATTTGCTGCAGCCGCTGCATGATCCGCAACCTGGTTGCGAGGTGCTCGAGAACATTCGCTTGATGCGAAGGATTAGGTATGCCGCACAAATGACGGCAAAGCCTGCTGCAATATAGGTCTGAGCTGTTTCTGACAGGAAGCTCATTTTAAGAACCTTATCCGATCAAGCGTGATGCAACTTGATAAGTTAATAACGCTCCGACGTACGCGAGGCCAGTCATGTAGAAGAATGTAAAGATCGGCCATTTCCAAGAGCCGCTTTCTCGCTTCATGATAATCAATGTCGCACCGCATTGGGCGCATAATGCAAAGAAGACCATGATCGATAAAGCGGCCGATGTCGTAATCAATGGCGAACCATCGGTTTTCTTGGCGTTCTGCAGTGTTTCACGCAGTGGTTCACTCGTTTCATCAACGTCGCCACCGAGCGCAAAAATCGTCCCGAAGGTTGCAATCACCACTTCACGAGCGGGAAAAGACGCAAGTACACCAACTCCGACGCGCCAGTCCCAACCCAGTGGCTCAAACGCGGGCTCCATGGCAATTCCCATCCGGCCCAGCATGCTATCGCGCACGAGTTCGGCGTTCATCGATTGAATCTCACTGTCCAACTGTGCAATCTGCGCTTCGTCGGACGACTCTTGCTGTAGACGCATTTTCTCATAGAGTGGCGCACGGTCGCCTGGGAAATAGAGCATGGCCCACACTACGACCGCCGTTGCGAAAATCAGCGTGCCAGCGCGGCCAACAAATTCCTTTACTTGATCGCGAACTCGCGCGAAAACCACGGAAAAGCTTGGCCATTTGTATGCCGGCAGCTCTAAAACAAACGGTGACGATTTTCCCGGTAGCAAAAACTTACGAATCAACCAAGCTACAGGCACCGCCACCGTTGCACCTAACAGAAGCATAACAAGTAATACCGCTGACTGCAGTTTGAGCCAACCACCCAGGATGGATTCGTTCGGAACGAACGCATAAATCATCAAGACATAAACCGGAAGTCTCGCCGAACAGCTCATCAATGGAGCAACCAGCATGGTGAGCAAGCGGTCCGACCGACTTGAAATGGTTCGGGTTGCTAATATTCCAGGAACCGCACAACCGAACGAAGTCATTAAAGGCAGGAACGCTTTACCGTTGAGCCCAAGCTTGCTCATTAGCCGATCCATGACCATCGCCACACGCGCCATGTATCCGCAGTCTTCGAGGATAGCCAACAGCAGAAACAGGGCCGCAATCTGCGGAACGAAAACCAATACGGCGCCGATGCCGGCGAGTATTCCGTCAGTAATCAGACTTCGCAGAGCGCCTGGTTGCATCCGAGCTTGGACGAAGTTCTGTGCCGCGACTTGTTGCTCTTCCAGCCAGCCACTGGCCAAGCCGGTTGTGTAGTCCGAATACAATAGCTGAAAAATGCCAAGCATTGCGATAATGAAGAAAATTAGTCCAAACCATTGGTGTGTTAGGACTTTATCAATGCGATCTTCGATTGCAGGCGCCGGTGTGGTACGTTGTACGATGCCATCGAGCGTCTTTTTGATCCAAGCATATCGCTGTCGCGTCTCGCAAGCCGGTAACGGTAGTCCCTCGCTGGCCAGCTTCCCTTTGCAGTCAGCTAAAAACTCGCGCAACTCGACGACGTGCTTTCCGTTGGTCAGGCGCTTTAAGATCGAATCGTCGGCATGGATACCTGCATCGAACAATAGCCGTCGAGCTTGGAATGGCCGCAGTGGTAGATTGCGATCCTGGAACCAAGTCTGAAGTTGCCCTGCGGACGTGTTCAAGCAGCTTGGAAAGAGATCTACGGCTGACCGGTTTGGCTGATTGGGGAGTTTTAAGAGAGCGTTCTTGACGGCTTGAATGCCGCGTCGTTTCGAAGCACATGTCGTGATGACTGGGATGCCAAGTGCCGTTTCTAAAGCATCCAAGTCGATCGAAACACCGGACTTTCCTAGCCGGTCCCACATGTTCGCCACAAGCAAAATCGGTAAGTCGGTTTCTAAGAGCTGGCTAACTAGATACAGATTCCGCTCAATCGCGGTTGCGTCGACAACGACAATGATCCCATCAAGCTTGGGTATCGACGGGATTCCGCCGCTGACGGCGTTGACGCTAACCTGCTCATCCAGCGAACGAGCGTTCAGCGAATAAGTTCCCGGAAGATCGATCAGTTCGATCGTGCGGCCTTCGTGCGCGATCGTGGCTCGCTTCAGATCAACTGTCACCCCGGCATAGTTTCCAACTGCCGCATTACTGCCGCTAAGTGCATTGAAGAGTGAACTCTTGCCGGTATTGGGGTTTCCAATCAGGGCGAAGGTAAGAGTCTTTTGCGTTTGAATGGCTGGAGCGTTTATGAGAGAGGACATCGATCTTTCAACCAGATTACTCTGGCATTTGGATTTGGATTCGCGCGGCTTCCGTTCGCCGCAGCGAGATTCGCGTCCCGTTAATTCGAAATTCGAGTGGATCACCTAGCGGAGCTTGACCTGTCCGGGCAACTTGTTCGCCAGGCAGAAACCCCATTTCCATCAGGCGAATGCTCAGCTCGTCCTCGCCATCGCAGTCGACGATTTCGCAGGTTTGCCCGTTAGGTAGTTGATCGAGCGTCATATCGGGCAAGCTGGCTGGTATTAAAACAGTGCGAAGATTGCTAGTCGCAGGACTAGATCGCGTTGGATTCAACCAAAATGTCAACGTTATTGTCCAAACGCACAGAAAAACGACGGCCGTTGACTGAAATAATGCACGGATAGCCTGGGCGGACCATCTGAACTTTCACCCCTGCGTGAATTCCCATTTCGCTGAGTCGGTGGACGGCCACTTCGTCGCCGAATACATCGCTGACGGTTCCCATTTCGTTCGTACGTAGGAAAGAGAAGGGCACCGGAACTATATGTTGAACTGCTAGGGACATCGCGAGCCAGGTAGGTCGGAGGGTATATTGAGACTCGATTTCAACAACGACTCTTTCTATTTATAACGACAACGGGAGTTGCGAAAAATAGGATACCGCCGACTTTAGCCAACTTTTTTCATAAATAGTCAGTTCCTCACGATCGGTTACTGCCTGAAAGTGCCCCTAGTTTCTCTCAACGAAGGCTGTTGGGGCACACCTCCTGCGGTTGGCCGCAGTCGGTCGGCGTCCGCTTTTGGGGGCGAAGGCCAGAGTTCTCAGGACTCCTGGATAAATAGAAAAAGCGATTGCGAATGTCCCCATAGTTAAAAATGACTGTTAAAGTGGAGGCCCGTCGACGCTCGGTATCGTCACAGTTTGCCGAAACTGCAGAAAAACTGCGGACGAAATAGCTGGATGGGCTGGTTGTCGCTATGGCAGCGAAAATTATCATTCGTTACCGTAAGAGAGGAACTGTAGCAGTGTTTTCCTCAATCTCGTAAACTCCAATCGTTGTCGATTGGAATTGCGACCGTTGACTTTTCGAATGCGGCATTTACCAAGGCCCGAAGGATGCATCTAGGTAACAAAATTAGCGACAAGCCAAGCTTTTACGAGCGATGGGCAAAATGGATTTTGCTTGCTGTTCTGATCGTCGCGCCTTTAACCTTTTACGGGGCAGCCAAGGCGATTCAAAGCAATGTAAATAAGGTCGAAGATTGGTTACCGAAGAGTTTTGCAGAAACGCAGGAACTTGATTGGTTCCGCAAGAACTTTCCAACCGATCAGTTCGTGCTGATCTCTTGGGAGGGATGCAAACTGGGCAATGGTGCCGACCAGGAAGACGATCCTCGGATCGCACAATTAACTGCGCTGCTGCGGGGGGAGGTCGTCCCTGAGCTTGAAAATGGCCCCCCGAAATCAGCGGAAGAGGCTATCAACACGGATATCGATCCCGAACTGGTCAATCGTTACGTCAAGTCGGTGACCAATGGCGCCGAGATGCTTCGCGAACTGATGTCGCCGCCGATGAGCATAGCTCGGGAGACGGCCATCAGTCGTTTGCAGGGAAGCTTGATTGGTCCCGACGGTCGGCAAACATGTCTGGTGGTTAGTGTTAGTCCTGATGCGACCAGTCACTTAAAGGATTTCATGGGACGCGGCCAGAAACGCGTCTTCAAATTGCGTAAAGACATACCGCCGGGCTTGGTCCACCGCGCCGTTGCTAAGGCAGGAATACCCGCCGAGGATGTGCACTTTGGCGGGCCGCCTGTTGATAACATTGCGATCGACGAAGAAGGTGAGCGGACG
This sequence comes from Njordella aestuarii, assembly GCF_056494165.1. Lineage (NCBI taxonomy): Bacteria > Pseudomonadati > Planctomycetota > Planctomycetia > Pirellulales > Pirellulaceae > Njordella > Njordella aestuarii. Next base: position 5,708,979 of record NZ_CM151397.1, on the reverse strand, counting down.
CTTGTTCGGCTAGCCGGATTGTCTGGTCTGCTCGGGCTCATCCTCGCGTACTGGGCTTTGCGAAGTATCAAGCTAACGATGGTCGTGTTCGCATGCGGCGTGTTGAGTGCTGCTGCTTCTCTGGCGGTGATATGGGTGACCGGGGAAACCGTCGACGCGATTGTGCTGTCGATGCCTTCGCTGGTATACGTCCTCACCATCTCGGGTGCGGTGCATATTATTAACTATTACCGCGATGCTGTTTTGGAGGGCGGAATGTATCGCGCCACGGAGCGTGCGGCAATTCATGCTTTCAAGCCGGCTATCCTATGCAGTACGACGACATCGTTAGGGTTGCTCAGTCTGTACGCCAGTGATCTTACGCCTATCCGAAAATTCGGTCTTTACTCGGCCTCAGGCGTGATGATCCTGCTGTTGGTCCTGTTCCTGTATTTGCCTTCGGCCCTGCAATATTGGCAATATGGACGTCGATGGCTAAATGAAAAGCGGGATACACCACTCGAAGACCTGCCTCCAGAAGAGCGGCGTAATTCGCTTGCCGAACGGTCTTGGGCTGCAATTGCACGATTCATCGTTCGCAACCACTACGGTGTGGCTGCTGCATCGATTCTGTTCACCCTCATAGTCGGATGGGGAGTTACAAAGACTCGGACATCAATTGATCTTTTAGAATTGTTTGATTCTCGAGCTAAAATTCTCCAAGACTATCGTTGGTTAGAAAACAATATCGGTCGGCTTGTGCCGATGGAAATCGTGATCAAGTTTGATCGCGCATCGCAATCGACCGGCTCGCGTACGGCTGATACCGAACTCGAAGAGCTCTTTCGATTGACCTTTCTCGAGCGTCTTGAAACGGTTGCTCTGATTCAGGAAACAATCGAGGCAAAATTTGGAGTCGCGGGCCAGAACGTGGTTGGAAAGAGTCTTTCCGCCGCGACATTTGCTCCATCCTTGCCATCGACCTCGGGAGATACAGGCAGTTTCATCCAACGAACGGCATATGACTTACGTCTGAGCCAGTCTCGCGAATCTTTCATGGAAAGTGGTTTTCTGCGCATCGACCCTGAAAACGGCAGTGAGTTATGGCGCATCAGCCTTCGCGTCGCTGCTTTCGAAGGGGTCGACTACGGGCAGTTCGTTCATGAACTGCGCGATGAAATTGCGCCGATAACCGAAGCGCACGACTATCGACTCCAAGTACTTCGAGATCTGGTGAAATTTGACGAAAAAGACCGCTATAGCGGAAGTCGTGTACTGATTTGGGATCAACCGTATAGTGATCCTGCTGTGCAAAACCGGCACGAATCGATGGTGGATGCTCTTGTCAAGTTGTTGACGAAAGCCCGTATCAAAGTTGTGCAAGGAGTACCTAGTCCTGCATCAATGCCAGAGGTTGCACTCAAAAAGCTAAACAGTTTCGACGCGGTTGTGTTGGCCGGTTTGTTTTCCGACAACGACGTGCACACGATCGACAATGCGGTCGAACGTGTTGTCGACTTAAAACTAGGCGTCGTTGGTCAAGCAAGTGTGCCGACTTTGGTTGTCGGAGATCAAGCAGGTGGGCCAGAGCATCCCGGTTGGTTGTCGGCTGTTTACACCGGAGTTGTGCCCATTGTCTATAAAGCTCAGCGAGAACTGCTGCAAAGCTTGGTGGAAAGCACGATCTGGTCTTTCATGACCATTACGCCACTGATGATGTTGGTGTCGCGAAGCATTCGTGCTGGAGCTGTAGCAATGATTCCCAACGTGATGCCAATCCTCCTCGTTTTCGGAATGATGGGATGGTTGGGAGTCAGCGTCGACATCGGTTCGATGATGTCGGCAAGTATCGCCTTAGGTGTGGCGGTCGATGATACGATTCACTTCTTGTCGTGGTTTCGAACGGACCTCAATCGTCTAAAGGATCGAAAGCTTGCGATTGTGTCTGCGTACCGCAGATGCGCCACTCCAACGATTCAATCGGCGTTGATTTCAGGTATTGGCTTGTCGGTATTCGCGTTCAGTACTTTCACGCCAACGCAACGCTTCGGCTGGCTGATGTTGGTGATTCTCGTTGCAGGAGTCCTTTCGGAACTCGTGCTGCTGCCTTCGATTCTTGCGGGGCCGCTAGGAAAGGTCTTTGAAGCAAAAGGCAAACGTCGGGGGCTGCGGAGGTGGTGGTTGATCGCACAATACGAAATGCGGAAGCGAAGCGATTCGTCGGCGCAACAGATTCGTGATTACACGAAGCATGCGGCATGAATTAAATCTTCTAGCATCAACGATCCGCGATAGTGCAGGGCTATGCGGGAGGGCCGTTCGAGCCGATTGACACGCATCATCCTACAATGCGTCGACCAACTTATCTTTGCGGAATTTCTCGCGATAAGTACGAGGGCTTACGCCTTTGGCCGACTTGAAGAACGCCGAGAAGTTTGCAAGGTTGTCGAAGCCGCACAGGACGCCGATTCGGGCGATAGGTGCGTCGGTATCGGTCAAGAAGTGAATCGCCCGTTCCATGCGAATCTTTCGAATATGCTCGGCTGGTGTGCGACCTGTCGATTCGCGAAAACGTCGTTCAAAAGTGACACGAGACATTCGCAACGTGGCAATAACGTCTGATACATTGATCCCACGGCAAGCGTTCTCCTCGATAAAACGCAAAGCCCGCGAAATGTCGAAGTCCATGTCTGGGACCATCGTGGAGCCGCGGGCGACTAACGTTGCACCGTCGACTTTTTGTATCGAAGGTAAGGTTATCGGTTCGGGGCTTTCAAAGACTTGGGAGATCGATTTACCTGCTTGAAATCCAAGTTCGCGATTCGAAACCTCAATGGCTGATATGTCGAAGATTGGTAGCTTGCAAAGCGCGGCATTTTCAAGAGAAAGCACCGCCAAATCTGTTGGAATGTTGAGACTGAGTTGCTTGGCCAGTCCGATAATCCGCCCCGCCATCATCGCTGAATCAGTAATTACGGCAACGTGTTGCGGTTGCCCCGAAATCCAGGCTCGCAGTGTCTCGCAATTCAAGCAGTCTTCATCAAGCAATTCCACCAAATCTAACGCCACCTCTGGCCGGTCGATTGAAATGCTGTCTTCCTCGCAAGCTCGACTGATGGCAGCTATATATTCATTGGGTTGGCCGGCGTAAGCAACGGATCGGTAGCCGTTCTGCATTAGGTGACCGAGCACCAGCTCCGCAACCAGCTCCGTGTTAAGCTGGAGATTGGGAATGCTGTCAACTTTTTTTCCGGCTGTGACACTGAGAGCATTGTTCGGCAAGAACGACAAGTCGCATTCATGCTCGTCAGTGCATACAATTACAGCGTCCGGTCCCCATTTCTTCAGCAACCCAGGGGGATGCTTCTCTACGTTATAGGGGAGGACGAGCCAGTCATTGACTGACTGTGCGAAATCACAAACACCGTCGAAGATTTCTTGGTGGCTGGGTACCTGAGCTGAGATAGCGACTGCGACTTTTTTCATCGACGTTGTTCAGTATTCCTTGGCAACTTGAGCCCAAATCGAGCCGATTGACCCGACGGGTTGAACATCATTGGTTAAAATAAACTGTGCGGACAATACGTGCGTCCACGGCTTACCGCTGCCAATTCGATAGTGTACAAATATACCCGCACGTGGCGGTGTATACTAGAATGTCAATAAAGATCTGCAGCGGGAAACGGAACCAGCTCCCCCGTAAGAAAGCGATTTTTGGTAAATGCTGAGACATAAAAAGAAAGTTTTTTCCGAAGAAGGCCAACGCGTGTTGTGAGCAAGCCTGAAGAACACTCCGTTACGAACTGGATTGCTGCTGTACGGAATGGAGACGAGACAGCGGCAAGAGAGCTATGGAATCGATATTTCACGAGCTTAATGCGGTTGGCCCGCAGTCGCATGGCAACGCTTCCGCGATCGGTCTATGACGAGGAAGATGCGGCGCTCAGTACCTTCAATGTTCTCTGCGTGACGCTCAGAAAAGGCCGTTATCCTGCGCTAGGGGATAGAGAAGAGCTCTGGAACCTGATGCTTACGGTTTTGATGCGTAAGATCGGCCGGCGTGTCGACTACGAATTTTCAGACAAACGTACTCCCCCAGTAATCGATGCGGCTGCAGAATCTGAGGCAAGCCAAGGCGCACTTTCTTCTTCCGACCCCGTGGCAGCTGAATGTCAGCACCTACTGGAGGTTCTGAAGGATCCCAATTTAGAACAAGTCGCCATTTGGAAGCTTGAAGGCTACACGGACAACGATATTGCTGTGAAGCTTGGTAGAACAAGGCGAACTGTTCAGCGGATGTTGAGCTTAATTCGGGAAGTCTGGAAGCAGCAGCTGGACACCCAATAATCCAGCATCGCCACATTGCAAAAAGGGCAAAATGCAAAAACGCCATGGTGAAACCATGGCGTTTTATTTGCATTAGATTGCTGACCTGGTATCCCAGACTTTGCAGCAAAAGAAGTTACTTAGCAGCTTCTTGTTGGCTCTTTGCATATGAATCGGTCATTTGAGCTTCTTGATCCGAAATGGTGACCGTTTCAGAAGCTTCTTGGCTTCCGTCGCTGCAGCCAGCCACAACAACAGTAGCGCAGCAAACAAGTAGTAGAGCCCAGAAATTCTTCATTCGCTTTTCCTTTTACAGATATGACAAAGATAATTAAACAGTTTGGCAGCTCCCGCCCTCAGCTGAAAAATACTGCCTGCTTATCCCCCTATTACAATTGCAGTTAAACAGAGTTGTCAAGCATCCTTGCTAAATATTCAGTAGATTGCCGACTGCATGATCGGTACCAACAGCCCAACTTTCCCGAAACGTGCTCTCGGCAAGAACTTTTACGTTTCCACACTTCGCCATGTCGTCGCGGTAGCGGGAGGGCTTGCCTCAAACTATAACAGTGGCGGCGCCGACGGACGTGTCAATCCTGCGGTGTACGCCTCCCTCGTTCTCATTTGCATCGCTTATCTCCTTCGTGGACCAATGCCATTCAATGGAAAACTTGACCAACGTCACTGGATTTCGAATCGGATTTGATCTCGGTGGCACGAAAATGCTTGCCCTTGCAATTGACGACCAACAAAAAATCGTAGGTCGCAAAAAGCGGAAAACACGAGGTATGGATGGGGCTAAAGATGGTATCGAGCGCATCTGCCAGACCATTGATTTGGCGATTAGCGAGAATGGTCTAGATGTCGCTAATCTTCAAGGAATTGGAATCGGCTGCCCCGGACCAATCGACATGGCCAAAGGGGTCGTTCAAGTCGCAGTGAACCTTGGCTGGAAAAGTTTTGCTATCGGGGAACACCTGCAGAAGCGATTTGGCTGCCCAGTGTCCGTTCTCAACGACGTCGATGCGGGTGTGTACGGCGAATACTGTTTCGGCGCTGCCGTTGGTTGTCGATGCGCGGTAGGTATCTTTCCTGGCACGGGGATCGGCGGTGGGTGCGTCTACGATGGGGCGATCTTGCACGGAAGCAAGTTCTCCGCCATGGAAATTGGTCATATTCGCATCAGTTCCTCCGAGCGACGCGGCGGGATCGATATGATGGGCACTTTGGAATCCGAAGCAAGTCGACTTTCCATAGCAAGTGAATGTGCCCGATTGGCTTTTCGAGGTGAAGCGCCAAATCTGCTGAAAGCCGCCGGGACTGATATCGCCGAAGTCCGCAGCAAAGTTATTGCCGATGCGATCAGCAAAGGGGATGTGCAAGTCGAAGCGGTAGTCCAGCGGGCAATTGAACAAATCGGCTATGCAGCGGTAAATATGGTTCACTTATTGTCACCCGATATGATTGTTCTGGGCGGTGGCTTGGTTGAAGCACTCAGCGATATGTTTGTTAACGGCGTGCAACAGACAATGGATAAATATCTGATCGATTGCTATCGCGGTACCTGCACGGTTGTTCCAGCTAAACTGGGTGACGACGCAGCGGCGCTAGGGGCCGCCGCGTGGCAACAAAAGTGTGCCAATTGAGGCGCTGGATAGAGCGAATCTTTGTCCGCGAAATTGAATCGTTGTTAGGAGATTAGCCGTGGCAAATTGTAACGCAATCGTAGTCATTCCGGCTCGGCTTGCCTCGACACGTCTCCCGAACAAGCTGTTGCTGCGCGAGTCTGGAAGGACTTTGATCGAACATACGTATCGCGCAGCTTGCAAATCAAAACTGGCGAGCCACGTTATCGTGGCTACGGACCATCCCAGTATTCTAGAAGTCGTACGCGATTTTGGCGGCGAGGCCCGCCTTACAGATCCCAGTGCGAACAGCGGGACAGATCGAGTAGCTGAAGTCGCTAGTAGTCACGGCAGCGTCGATATCTTCGTCAATGTTCAAGGCGACGAGCCGGAAATCGATCCCGCGTCGATCGACTTGGTTATAGAGCGTTTGCAGGTTGATGCGAGTATCTCGCTGGCGACGCTCGCAACGCCGATTCGCGAACGAGAGCGTTTAAACAATCCGAATTGCGTCAAAGTTGTGTGCGATCACCAGGGCAGGGCACTTTATTTTTCTCGCAGTCCTATTCCGTTTGCTCGAGAATGGGACGACGCGATGCTCGCTAGCCAACCGCCGTTATTTCTGCAGCACATCGGTTTGTACGGTTACCGCCGCTGTTTTTTACAAGCCCTGCATAGTTTGCCACCGAGCTCTTTAGAAGAGACAGAGAAATTGGAACAGCTGCGGTTTTTGCAAGACGGCCATCAAATGGCGGTTTTGCTTGTGGATCATTCTGTCGCAGGTATTGATGTCCGGGCAGATTACGACGCTTTTTTAAAGCGACAACTTTTTTGTAGCGATAAAGACTGAAAAAGCGTCGCGTTATTGGCATCACGTCCTGGTTTCGCGAGTGTCAATCGCAAACCGTACGCGGCTTGGCTTTGTCAAGTTTTCATTCGACTGCTAAACTGCTGCCCAGCATGGCAACAAGCATCGCATTGGAAACAGCAGTCGTCGATTTTTCATGACAAAGCACATATTCGTAACAGGTGGAGTCGTAAGTTCCATTGGCAAAGGGCTAACCAGCGCGTCGATCGGGATGCTGCTGGAGGCACGCGGGCTTCGCGTCAGAATGCAAAAACTGGATCCGTACATCAACGTCGATCCGGGCACAATGAGCCCTTATCAACACGGCGAAGTCTATGTGTTGGACGATGGCAGCGAAACTGACTTGGATTTGGGGCACTACGAACGATTTACCAGCGGGTTGCTCAACCGGCACTCGAACTACACCACGGGGCAAATCTATTCGGCGGTGATCGAGCGCGAACGCCGTGGCGAATATCGAGGCAAGACGGTCCAAGTTATTCCCCACATCACGCAAGAGATCAAAGATGCGATCAGCCGCGTAAGTGACGTCGATACCGATGTTGTAATCACGGAGATCGGTGGAACCGTGGGCGATATTGAAAGTCTTCCGTTCCTGGAAGCCATCCGCCAGTTCCCGCAGGACGTCGGACGCGAAAACTGTCTGTTCATCCACCTTACACTTGTGCCGTATCTGAAGGCTGCTGCAGAGCTGAAGACGAAACCGACGCAGCACTCCGTGCAGCTTCTTCGGCAAATCGGTATTCAGCCCGACATTCTTATTTGCCGCTGCGAGCAAAATATCTCCATCGAAGAGCAACAAAAGATTGCGCTTTTTTGCAATGTGCCACCCGAAGCTGTTATCGAAGAGAAAGACAAGGACTTTTCAATCTACGAAGTTCCTATCAGCCTCAAAGATAAAAAGTTAGACGAACAGATTATCAAACGGCTTCAGTTGCCATCCCATCCTCTCGTGTTTGATGCATGGGAAAATCTGATGCACAATCTGCGCAGTCCCGAACACGAAATCAGCATCGCCGTCGTCGGTAAATATGCCGAGCACAAAGATGCATACAAGTCGATCTACGAAGCGATTGATCACGCTGGAATTCACCGCCATGCACAAGTTCGCATCGCGAGAATTTACAGTGGTCAAATTGAAGAAGAAGGTGCCGAACGATTGCTCGCGGGCTACGACGCGTTGTTGATCCCAGGTGGGTTCGGTGAGCGAGGCATCGAGGGTAAAGTGCAGGCGATCCAGTATGCTAGGCAGCGAGAGATCCCATTTTTCGGAATCTGTTTGGGTATGCAGTGCGCCGTGATCGAGTACGGTCGCAACGTCATTGGCCTTGAGAACGCTCATTCAACCGAATTCAACAAGAACACGCCTCACCCGGTCATTTGCTTGATGAATGAGCAACGTGAAGTGACTCAGCTGGGAGGAACCATGCGACGCGGAGCGCAAGCGGCGATGCTAACGGAAGGCTCGATGGCGGCCAAGTCGTACGGTTCGCTGCAGATTTCAGAACGTCACAGGCATCGTTACGAGTTCAACTATGCATATCGCCAGCAATTCGAAGAGCACGGAATGACGTTCTCGGGAGTAAGCCCTGACGGTCGACTGGTTGAAATCGTAGAGCTGGCCAATCATCCCTGGTTCCTCGCAGTCCAGTTCCACCCTGAGTTCAAAAGTAAGCCAACGCAGGCTCACCCGCTTTTTTCGTCTTTCGTGCAAGCCGCAATCGATCGCAGCATTCGACGTCTCCAGAGAAGTTCCATCGTGTCAGCTACGACGGAGAGCTAAGCGATCGGCCTGTCTCGCCGTGAATCGCTCTCAGACCAAGCAAAATGCTGGTTTTTCGCAAACTTAAGGCTGACGAGATCTCAAAAAGCTAGCTGTCCTGCGGCAACGCTCGTGGGCAGTAAATTAAAATAAATAGAAAAAAAGTTCGTCCGACTGCGAACTTTCTATGGCTTTCGCAGTCTTCTGACTCGTACACCAAGCGTGCTACACTACAGCCCAGCAAGCTGTTGTTTGTATTTCTGCGAACCCGGTGTTAATATAGGACCGTTCCCGCTCCGATCTAAATCGTAACGATTGCGATTGGCTCGCGGTTGTGTTGTTTTTTTAATCCGAAGTCCATAGTGACTTGGGGAGGATGTCATGCGTCGATTTGCATTTGCTATTGCTGTAGTCAATTCCGTGGTCGCCTTTGTGCGAGCAACCGGCATTGTCGTGGCAGCCTGCATGCAAGGCATCCTTCACCTTCTGTCAGAGAAGCTGCGCCATTATTGGCTCACGAAGCCGGATGGAACGAAACGCGATGAGCTGAAAACGCTCAACACGTTTCGCGGCATATTAGGGTTGCCAAAATTGGTGCCCGCGTATGCTCCATCGCGTCGTCGCAGCTATCAGAGTTGTCGTCGGCAAGGCAGTTAGTTCACAGTTTTGCTGTAACAACTGTTTGGATAAAGGTGACAGCGTGGCAGCAAGTGTCTCGTCGAGGCATGCTCTGCAGCGTCCATTACCTAGCCATTCCGTTTGACTATACAAGAAGTTTTAGGCCTACGCATTTTACCTTTTCGGGCGTAGGGGAAATTTTGCAAAGCTCACTTAGAAGTGTGAGACTAGATCCTAAGACGACTTCGTAGGTTTCCGGAATCCAACTTTATTCGTTCGGATTAATTACGGTGTGCGCAACCTCTGCAGAATTACTGCCAAGGAGCACGCCGGTTGTTTAGTAGGAAACAACATGGCAACTGTAACTGAGTTCGCAGGCATCTGCACTTACAACACCACCGAAGCTCGAACTGTCGTCGAACTCGTTTTGGATGCTCAGAACGGAGACAAAGATGCTTTGGAGACACTTTTCCTGCGTTACCAAAACTACGTTCAGAACTTGGCTTCGCGATACATAGATAACTGGGATGATGCTGCGGAAATCAGCCAAGAGGTTTTCATCTTGGTGATGCGCCGCCTGCATCAGTTGCAGGTACCCGAAGCGTTTGGATCGTGGCTGCGTCGTATCACGCACCGTACGGCAATCAATTATTGCCGTCGGAAGCGAATCGCATGGTCGGTCGAACCTGAAACCTTGGACGCTAACGCCGGCAAGGATTCCGATCCTTCCGATTGGGCCGAGGACCGCGAAACGAACCAACAGGTTCATAGCGGTTTGAACCGCTTGAAGGAGAGCGACCGTGAAACGTTGGTAGCGTTTTACCTGAACGACCAGTCCTTGCTGGAAATGGCTGCCGAATTCAAGGCGCCTGTGGGTACTATCAAGCGCCGATTGCACGTTGCGCGAAAGCGATTGGCCAAGGAGTTGGAAACTCTCCAGTCAGTTTAGGCTTTTGTGGATCGCAAGGCGGTAGGTTGGTATTAAAGTAGGGGACCCGGTTGTGACTGTAGACTTCGACAGTCACAATTCGGGTGCCTTTTTTTGATCTGACCTTTTTTCTACAACCAAATGTCCAACGCGGTTCTTAAAGTTCGTGATGCGGCCAGCAATAGTATTGCTTCCAAGCATCCGTGGGTTCTTGTTACCTCTCTCTCGAAGAATATTCAGTCGATCGAAAAGGATAGCGTCGTTGATCTTGTCGATCAGAACGAACGCTTCGTCGGCCGAGGCATATTCAACCCTGACAGTCGAATCGCCGTTCGTGTCTATACCTGGGACGAAAGCGAGGCGGTTGATGAGGCGATGTTTGAACGGCGAATCGCGGCAGCATTTTCGCTTCGCAAATCGATCGGAGAGTTTCCGACCTCAGAACAGACGATTGCCCGAAGGCTTGTCTTCAGCGAAGCGGATCGGCTAAGCGGACTGATTGTGGACGCCTACGGACCCTACTTGGTAATCCAAATTACTTCGTCAGGTATGCGAGCGCGATTAGATCTTCTCGTCTCGATTCTGCAGCGACATTACCCCGCGATGGGAATTACGCTACGGATCGATGAATCAACGGCTGCTCGCGAGGGCATTGAGCCTGCGAACGAAGTGATCTTTGGACAAGTCCCGGCAGAAGGGATTAGCATTACCGAAAACGATGTGCAGTTTCACGTCGATCTTCTGTTAGGGCAAAAGACCGGACACTATCTGGACCAACGTCGGAATCGACTTGCGGCCGCGCAATGGATTGCACCTGAATCGAAGATTCTCGATGTCTGTTCGTATACGGGTGGCTTTTCGTGCACGCTAGGCCGTTATGTTTCTGGTGCGCATATCACTGCGATCGACTCGAGTCAAAAGGCGCTTGATCTTGCAAAAGTGAACGCTGAATTGAACGGCTTCAGTAACATTGAATTCGAACAGAACGACTTTTATCAAGCGTTAGAAAAGCGATTGAATTCGGGGCAGAAGTACGACGCGATAATTCTCGATCCACCGCGCATGGCCAGCGCACGTTCGCAAGTCGATCGAGCTTTAGCGGCCTATCATCGGCTTAACTACCTTGCAGTCCGACTGCTGAAGGTGGGCGGGATTCTTGTGACGTGTTCTTGCTCGGGCCGTGTCGCCCGCTTGCAATTTCAACATATGCTGTTGGGCGTTTCCAAGCGTTCAGGGCGAGAAATTCAGATTCTGGAACAGCGAGCCGCCTCAGAAGATCACCCCATGCTTATAAATTGCCCAGAAACCGATTATCTAAAGTGTTTCATCTGCAAAATTTTGTAGGCGTGGCCTAGCAACTTCGGGGCGTCGTGGCGAAACTATGACAGCAAATGGCGGAACTGGTGTCTTGTGGCGGACCTAAAAACTTAGGTCATTAACCGTATTTGCTTTCGGAGTGTTTTATGAACTGTAGCTATGCTGCATCTGTTTTCCGATCATGTAGTTTGCTTCTACTGGTCATGATTTTTGCGACGTCAAGTTTTGCTCAGGACGAAGCGTCGACAGTTGCTGACTCGTCTGTTGCGGAAGCTGTCGCCGAAGAACCGGCACAAATGACCTTGGAAAAAGTCGACGCTAAGGCTTCGGAAGCTCGTATTGCTGCTCACAATGCATGGATGCTGATTAGCTCTGCTTTGGTGCTATTCATGGCCGCCCCAGGCTTGGCCTTGTTTTACGGCGGTCTGGTTCGCAAGAAGAACGTGCTCAGCGTCATGATGCAATGCATGTTCATGATGGCGATGATGACGGTGCTGTGGGCGCTGATCGGGTATTCATTGGCGTTCGGGAACGGTGGACGTTTCAATCTGTTTATTGGTGGATTCGACTTTGCGTTTATGAACGGAGTGCAACGCACTTGGAACGAATCAACCGGAGCGGCGGATACGCCCATGTTTCTAGAGGGGCAATTGACTCGCTATTCACACATGCTTTTTCAAGGCATGTTTTTTATCATAACACCAGCGTTGATCTGTGGCGCGTTTGCGGAGCGGATGAAGTTTAGTGCAATGGCGCTGTTTTCCATTTTGTGGGGCATCCTAATCTATTGCCCGTTAGCACATATGGTTTGGGGCGGTGGCTATCTTGCGTTCGGTGTAGAAGGCGCTTTGCTTGGTGGCGCACTTGATTTCGCAGGTGGCACGGTTGTTCATATCAGCAGTGGAGTGTCGGCGTTAGTGGCAGCCATCATGATTGGTCCACGCGTTGGCTTCGGACGCGAACCGATGCCGCCACATAATCTGACGTATACCGCTATGGGAGCCGCGATGTTGTGGTTCGGCTGGTTTGGCTTTAATGCTGGTTCAGAATTGCTGAGTGACGAATTGACAACCAGCGCATTTGCGGTGACTCACTTCGCAGCAGGTGCGGGAGCAATTGGGTGGTTGACGATTGAATGGCTGTGGCGAGGAAAACCAACGGTGCTCGGCGTAAGTTCCGGGATTGTAGCAGGACTCGTTTGCATCACTCCGGCGGCTGGATTTGTTCAGCCCATGCCAGCGTTGTTCATGGGCTTTGTTGCTGGCGTAGTCTGTTATCTAGCCTGTTCAATGCTCAAAGCGTCGTTGGGTTACGATGATGCTCTTGACGCTTTTGGAGTTCACGGAGTAGGTGGAACGCTTGGTGCAATCCTGACGGGAGTTTTCGCGACGCGAGCTTGCTGGGATATCAACAAAGGTAATACACTTGGCCTATACGAAGGTGGTGGAGTTTTAGCTGGCCAAATCGCGGCTGTAGCGGTGACTTACGTGATCTCGATTGTGGGGTCAGTAGTTTTGTTGCTCATCGTTAACGTTTTGGTCGGTTTGCGTGTGCCTGCTGAAGTCGAACGACAGGGCTTGGACGTTCAAATGCATGGTGAAGAAGGCTACATCTTCTTGTAAGAAAGAGCTTCGAGTAATCGACAACACGAATTCGGCCAGATTTGTCTTTGGATAAGTCTGGCCGTTTTTCTTGAACATTCCCAATTTTGCCCGCATTTGGGTCATAATGATCCAAAAATAGGGCGTCTCATTAGAGTTCGCAAGTTATTGCCTAACAAAAGAAAGAGGCGTGGGATGCGTGGTCAGCGAAACAAGCTAGTCCGGTCTGTTGTGGTGTTGGTATTTGCTGCGTCGACAAGTCTGCTCGCAGCCCAAGAGATGCAAAGGATTCCCCTGCAAGCCGAGATTCAAAATGTACAGCCGATGACAGGTATAGTGCTTTGGTCGACCAACGAATCTGTCGCGACGGCTCCCGTGCAACTCGAGTACTCGTACCTAACCTATCGCGACGTCGTGAAGAGGAGGGGGGAGTATGATTGGCAGGTTGTCGACAGGCTCTTAGCTGACGCGGCATCACGCAAGCATCAACTGATTCTACGTTGGCATGATACCTACGTCGGCAAGAAAACAGGCGTCCCTGACTTTATTGTAAACTCCCCTGGCTATCAGTTGGTTAAGGGGAAGAGTGAGAATAAGCCGACGGAATTTCCGGATTGGTCAAGTCCGCTTTTGCAAGAGTTTACGCTAGAGTTCTTCTCGGAATTTTCGAAGCGTTACGACTCCGATCCGCGGCTTGCGTTCGTTCAAGTGGGCTTTGGATTGTGGGCAGAGTACCACATCTATGATGGCCCAATGAAGCTGGGAGGAACCTTCCCGTCGAAGGAGTATCAGGAACGCTTCCTAAAGCATGCAGCGAGTTGTTTCAATCAGACGCCATGGATGATCTCAGCTGATGCGGCTAACGAAGAGTGGAGCCCGCTTGAGGAAAACGAAGAATTATTGTTGCTAGAGTTTGGAGTGTTCGACGATTCTTTCAACCATAAAAAGCACGCCGAAGAGAACGAGCCGAATTGGAACATACTTGGCAAAGACCGTTGGAAGATCGCGCCGACAGGTGGTGAATTTTCTTTCTTTGCCTCAGTTGATCAGAAGAAGGCGTTGGCACCAACTGGTCCTTACGGCATTTCGTTCGAACAGCAAGCTGCAAAGTTTCATGTTTCTTTCATCATTGGCGATGCGCAACCGGAATTTCAGTCGGAGAAACGAATCAGAGAAGCGGGCATGGCGACCGGCTACGCGTTTCATATCGTTGAGTTCCAATCCGCAACAGGTCAGTCTCTGGTAGAGATTGAAAACCGAGGCATTGCACCGATTTACTACGATGCATTTCCAGTTGTCGACGGAACGCGAGCACAAGAGTCCCTCAAAGGTTTGCTTCCCGGTTCGAAGCGAACTTTTAAGGTGCAAGCGGGAAGCTCAAATCCAAAGATTGCAATCGAGTGCGATCGACTAGTTCCGGGGCAGTCGATCGAGTTCGCAGCAGATCTACGCAATTAATCAGATGCTTAACAGGCTTGAAGGAACATGCTTGGAAATTTGCGAATGCACTAGCCTAACCGCGCATACCATTCGCTGCAGGGGATGACGTCGCTTATGAACATCTGCTGTGCGACCAGGATCGAATCGTGCATTTGCTGAGCCTTGACGTTTCCAGCCTTATTCTCAACGTCCAGGGTGCCTGTGGCATCATTCAAGAACTCAACTTTGTATCCGCGATGGAACGCTTGTCTGGCAGTGGTATCGCAGCACATGTGCGTCATGTAGCCAGCGATGACGACAGTTTCGACGCTGTTGCTTTGAAGCCATTCTTCTAAATTAGTTCCAGTGAATGCGCCCGGGAGCTGTTTATCAATCAAAATGTCATGCGGCCGTTTTGCGATCTCTGGATGGAGTTTCCATGCTTCGGAATTCAGTCGAAAAATGGGGGATTGCGGATCAGCTTGGTGGTGCCGTACCACGGCGGTCGCAATGTTCGCTGCTTTCGCTGCGTCCATAACTGAGACGATGTTGTCGAGATGTTTGGGTGGGTAACTAACTGGCAGCGCACCGTCAAAGTATTCCTGCTGGACGTCGATGACAAGAAGTGCTCTTTTCGTAGGTTGCATTGGATTTTCGAGTGATTTGAGTTGAATTAGTTCGGGACCGCAGCAATCGATCTCATATGGAAGTGAAGTATTTTAGCATCGCGAACTAGGTGAAAGTCGTCACTTATGATAATTTCATCGTGCAGATTTAGTCGTTCTCTCGGAAGTCGTGCAGTTTAGGATGCGGCGTTATGAAAATCGTAGCTTTGAAAAATCAAGAGGCTCCCAGCTTGGACGTCTCGAATCGCATCAAGCAGGAAATCGTCTACTTTGCGACCGCATCGAATAGTGATGGGCTGACCACGGAAGAGTACACCATTGACGTGGGGGAAGCGCGACGGATTCTCGATCAGGGCGTGCTACACGTCGTGTCGCCACTTCGAGCGGAAAATGCTGCCGAAGTCGAAATCAGTGAAGATGCAGAGCGGCTACTCGAGTGGGTGCTTGAGTACGATATCCACCAGATTCGTTTATGCACCTAAGCATGCGTAGCGCGCACGAAGCCGAGCAAGAAGATTTGAAACGGGCGCGCAAAAAAAGGTCATGGCATACCGCTCCATCGTCATGCCATGACCCCACATGTCGCAAGGTTTGTCTGGACAGGTGGCGCCTTCCAGACAATCCCCTCCCAATCCGTGGTTACTTAGTCCATCGGCAACAGGTGCGGTGGCTCGTAACACAAAAAGGGAGGGAAGGCATTTTTTGAGGAACTTTTTGCTTCGCCTGATACTCTGCGGAAGAGTTTTCAAATCCAGCGTAAGTTGAATCTACTGGTCGCATGCCGAAGTGTCGCACCCATCGTTGGTCGCAGGTTGCGTGTAACGATTGCGATGAAGGTGATGGCGATGTGCTGGAACGCCGCACGCAGTGTCATAGGCTTGGCCGCCACAGCTTCCGGAACCACATCCGCAACCAGACTTCGCATGGAAAGTGCAATACGCTGCAACGTCGGCTTGATGTTGTGCTGCGAAGCCGGCCCAAACATTCGGGCACGCGTTGGGTGAGCACTGCATGTAAGACAACAGGGACGATGGGCGTGAGGGTCCCATGGATGTGAAGTATGTGGGGGCCGCGACTTGTGGATGTAGTTGCGACGCAGAATTGTGGATGGCGATCATTTCGCTCGTCAGCTTTTTGCCCGCCGGAACGTGCGAATCGTTAGTGGATGGCAAACTCGTAACTTCGCCAGCTACATCCAACGGCTGGCTTGCGTCGGCTCGAAAAGGTTGAGCGGTTTCGACACTTGGAACTGGAGCGTTCGATGGAAAGGTAAAGCCATCGAAGTCATCCTGCGCGAATGCGGAAGATGTGAGAGCAATCGAAAAGAGTGCAGTATAGAACTTCCCAGACATGCTTACATCCTTGTGAGAGGCTTTGGTGGCATCCATGCTTGACTTATTTATAGGCTCACTTCATCAAGAGGAGCAAAGCCAGCAAGAGCGAAATAAGAGATTTGGATAGGGAGTCGAGGATTCACTCTGTTAACGTGATAACATGAATCACTTTTACCGCGAGTTGGAATCGTGGCGAGTGCCGAGGCTCCAGCTAACCAAATCTCTTTCGCTATGGAAGCTTGCCACGGATCTAGAAGGAGGCAACCAAATGCCTCGAATAATTTTTCAATCCAAAAGGAGAAGAGGCCACTTATACATATCAGATAAAGCTTGAGGCTTAGGAAAGTAAGCCTGCCTCTCGGCTAACAGCTTATACGTCGACGGACTTAAGCAGTCGTTGACGCAACGTGTACAGGAGAGTGGATTCAAGAATCTTCTTTTGATCAAGTGTAGTGACGTAGAACACGTCAACAACCTGATCTAGATGAGTGCTAAATTTTGCCGAATGCAGCACGATCTCCAAAGAGAGTAGCGTCTTGGAAATTTCAAAGAGTAGTCCTGTACGGTCGTACGCAAAGATGGTGATGATCGTATACCGGTCGGATGTGTTATTGTCGAATCGAACTTGAACTGGTTGGTGACGCAACAGCTGTGTTTCAAATTTGTTTCCCCAAACCTTACGAAAATGAGGCGAGTCGATCTCGTCTGGCTTCAGGCTTTTCAGGATCTTGGCGCATACTTCATTGATGCGAGACTGCGGTGGAGCTCCGTCGAAGTCATCATCTTCGACCAAAAAACGGTCCCAAGCAATCTCGTCCGGCTGCGTATGTACTTCACCCGATAGAATATTCAGGCCTAACGAAGATAGTGCGCCTGTGATACGAGTGAATAAACCGATGGGAACATCCTGTCGAACGGCCACTACGTACTGCGTAGCGTTTTGTGTGGGCTGGTAGTTTCCCCAAACGCTGATTGGACTATCGCTATTTAGTTTTTGAAGCGTTTGTAGTTCCTCAATAAGCTCATTAGGCTGCAGCAACAACAAATAGGCCATTGGGATTTTTGCGATTTGCTTTTCCCACCAGTCTGCGGGCTTGAGGGCTCGAGCCTGTGCTGCAACGGCAGCCCGTCGCAATTCGACTTCGGTTACGAAGCTTCCATCGCGACCGCTTTCACCTTCACCAAACTCTGCCAGCGTCGATTGGTAAAGCTGTTTAAGCAGGTTTAGTTTCCAATCGTTCAAGGTGCCTGGTCCTACAGCTTCCAGATCGGCACATGTCAGGATGAACAGCATTTGCAACGCTTCAACGCTGCCCACCGCCGCGGCAAAAGTAACAATCGTACTTTTTTCCGAAAGGTCAAAGCGGAATGCTTTGTGGGCCATGATCAGATGCTTGTGAACCAGATAAACAAGCATCTCTTTTTCTTCCGGCTCCAGACGCAGCAGGTCTGCTGTCTCTGCGGCAATCCTCGCACCGACTTCACTGTGATCTTCGACGAACCCTTTGCCGAGGTCGTGAATTAACAATGCCAGATGTAGCAGAGCCTTATTCTTTAGCTTGCGGTATGTGGCTCCAAGAATATTGGGTAGTTCATTGAATTCAGTCGCCGCCTGCACGCTTAATATGCAATGCGCGTCGACGGTATATTTGTGATATTCATTGAACTGCAACAGATAACGCGCGTGTTTGAAGCCAGGAATGATCTGTTCCAATACGCGTAACTCATGCAGACGCCGGAGCATTGGTCCGAGATTGCGAGGCTGTTGCATCAGCAACGAAAATCTTGCAATCGTCTCGTTGCTAGGTGGTGTCGGTGGCCGCTTGAGCATCGATTCGCGGATTGTGAGCCACGTGTGATGGTCGATTCGACGATTATGCGTGTTCGCTAACAACATCAACTCGATTACCTTTGAAGGATCGTCCTTCAAGACCTTGAGTTGCCGTTTCGTCGGCCAAATTTCGCGAAGCCCGATTCGGTAATCTGCTCCCAGTGCGCGAGAGAAAAACCGGCTTACCGAAGTTGCGTAGGCAAACGACGATTTCGTGGATTGGACAAAGTGCGCCGACGAGTACCGGACCTCGCTCGTGAACGAAAAGTACTGCTGCATAAATTGTTCGACTGGCAACAAGCCCTCGTTGCCATGGAATTCAGCCCACTCGGCAAACTTGAGTTGTTTCGCCCGGTCTAGCAGATCTTCTGATCTACCTGCTTGAAAGTGCAACTGGTTGCGCAATCGCAGCAAGTAGCTATAGCCATTCTGCAAAGAACGAAAATCTTCGTCCGTCAGCAACTGCATTTCTTTTAGCTCTTCCGGTTCGGATTCACCGTATCGAGCAAATCCAACCCAGCGGACCATTTGCACATCGCGCAGCCCACCGCGAGATCGCTTTATATTTGGATGCAGTAGGTATGTTGATTCTCCGAATTGCTCTTGCTCCTCACGGCGAGCGGCCTGGATCGCCGGGATCAACCATCGAGCTCGACTGTTTGCACCTGTTCGGAACGATTCACGGAACTTTGAAAAAAGTTGTTGGTCACCACACAACAGGCGACTCTCTACCAATGACGTAAAGACTGCTGCGTCATTCCAAGCGAGCGTTTTAGCTTGTTGCGGAGTGCGTGTTGAAAATCCCAGCTGAAGTCCGGAATCAACGAGCATTTGCGCAGTGGCGCGAGCAAACGGAATGACTTGGCTTTCCTTGCTGCGACGATAGAGCAGCATCAGGTCAATGTCAGAATAGGGAGCAAGATCGCGCCGACCA
This sequence comes from Njordella aestuarii, assembly GCF_056494165.1. Taxonomy (NCBI): domain Bacteria; kingdom Pseudomonadati; phylum Planctomycetota; class Planctomycetia; order Pirellulales; family Pirellulaceae; genus Njordella; species Njordella aestuarii. The sequence goes on along the minus strand of NZ_CM151397.1, from coordinate 5,689,811 downwards.
TAACCACCATGTGCGACCAGTGCGATGCCAGAGAGCGAAAGCTCAAGCCCCGCTGTTTGCGCAGCAGCGTGGATAACATCCGTCAAAATGTTGTCGACAGCGTCTGTCCAAAGAAAGCAGACTTGCTTGCCTGAAGCGCCGGAATCATGTTGGCCGCGCGCTTTTTCACGGTTTTCACGCAGTCGCGTACGTGCATCCACAACGGCTGGATGCAGCGACAGCTTGCTCGACATAAGGTTGATGCTTAAAGAGCCTCGTCGCCCGTTTCACCAGTACGAATTCGAATCGCATTGGCCATATCGTAAACAAAAATCTTCCCGTCACCGATCTGACCGGTTTGAGCAGTCTTTACGATGCAATCAATTGCAGCCTGCAAATTCGCATCGCTACAAACTACTTCGATTTTGACCTTAGGCACGAAATCTACAGCGTATTCGGTTCCACGGTAGATCTCTGTGTGACCCTTCTGTCGACCGAATCCACGCACTTCCGTCACGGTCATTCCATGAATGCCTTGCTCGGTAAGAGCATTTTTTACATCTTCCAACTTAAAGTGGCGGACAATGGCTTCGACTTTTTTCATCCACGTAACTCCGGACGCAAGGTTCAACTACGGTGTAAGATAGCACACGCCAGCTTGCCGTTGCTGATCAACTAAACTCTTGGAAAAAACTCTTTTGTTATGTGCCGAAAAGTCCACTTCCGCCTGATGCGACCCTTCAACACACGTCCTTAGTTTAGCCTAACACTTTCGCGAGCAAAGCGGGCGACGTCACTTATATAGCAAAATATTTAAGAAGCCATCACAACTTGCCGAATTTTCTGCGTCAGGTTGCCACACCACGCCATTCTACGTCCGGAACGCCTGCGATCATGTTAAGTCGACGGGCCATCACGAAGAGCAAATCGCTCAATCGGTTCAAGTAAATGACGATGTGCGAAATGTCCACCGAAGAGTCCTGTTGGCCGAAGTGAACAACTTCTCTCTCACAACGGCGACAAATGGTACGTGCAACATGGCACTGTGCAGCCGCTGTTGTGCCACCGGGCAAAATGAAGTTCTGAAGCTTGGGCAAAGTGCTCTCCCATTTATCGATTTGGTCTTCCAGTCGTTTGGTCGGCCCTGAAGCATCCCAAGCTACCTTATGCTTGACTGGATCCGGTGTCGCCAACTCCGCGCCCAGCGAAAATAGCTCTCGCTGAATTTGCAACAACTCGTGAAGTGATTCCGGGTCGGTGTGGGTAGTACGCAGCAGACCTAGATGAGCATTCAGCTCATCTGCACTCCCGTAGGCGCAAATGCGAAGGTCATTTTTGGCAACGCGGCCACCACCATACAAACCGGTCGTCCCGGAATCCCCTGTGCGGGTATAAATCTTCATTGCTCTCGATTTGCCAATAATAAGTGTACGAAATTTGCAGTCCAACGAACTAAGTCAGTTGTCAGGTTCGCCGATGAGTTGTAGCTTGATCCATGGTTGGTTCACAGCCGAATCTGCTAATGCTGTTTTAGCAAAAAACATGGATTGCGTTTGCAACGGTATTATTTGAAGCCAATGGATGTTCTGAAACCTCAAGTTGTTTCGGCCGGTTTTCTTATGTTTCGCAAAACGCCGGTGTCGCGTGCCATCGAACTAGGGACCGCCAGTGAACGATTGTTGCCCGGTGGCGGTGTGCAACCCCCTCGACTCCAGTTTTTGCTAATGAAGCACGTCGATCGATGGGATTTGCCGAAAGGGCATGTAGATGAGGGTGAAACTCTCGAACAGGCTGCACTACGCGAATTATGGGAAGAAACTTCGATATTACCAACCGACGTTTGGGTCGATAACAACGTCAAATACTCGCAGTATTATCAAGTCCAAAGCCGTAAGAAGGTCGCCAAACTAAAGCAGTTGGTCATTTTTCTCGGGTGGTTAAAGAAGGACTGTCCTATTGTGCCGACCGAACATGAAGGCTACACCTGGATCGATTGGACACCCCCACATAAGATTCAAGAAAAGACAATCGATCCGCTCCTAGTTGAGATTGGTAGTTACTTAAGCGAGAACCCTTTGTGGCCTTTCTCGCATCAAAAATTTAGTCTCTGAGGCAGCATACGCACCGAAAATCAATGGCCGATGAACATCAAAACGCCAGCCGGCTCCCGAAAACCTATCAAGCTTTAAAAGAGCAACATCCCGGCATTATTTCCGCACATGATCAAATGGCCGACGCTGTTGCAGCGGTTGGTCCGCTGGATGCCAAAACGTGTTCGCTTATTAAAATCGGCATATCTGTCGGAGCAGGCTTGGAGTCGGCTGTCCGTTCGCATGTCCGGCGTGCAACCGAATCAGGTGCGTCCCAAGATGAAATAGTCCAAGCGATATTCCAAGGAATGAACACGATTGGGTTCCCAAAAACGGTGGCCGCCTGGAGCTGGGCTCAGGTGCAATTCGAACGTGACGCCCGCGACAAATCCGAATAGGCCTAGCAGTGGTAGAGCCTGAATTAAACGTTGTGCAGCCTTGCCGCCCAACAACGCAGCCATATATTCTTGTCGGCGGACTCTCCTCCCGGTTCGGCAGCCACAAAGCGTTTGCCGAGATTGAGGAAAGGCGACAGATCGATCGGCTGGTCGAATCGTTGGCGTCCGATTTTAAGAGCACGCCTGTTTTGGTTTGCAGCAAAGCGAATCAGTCTTACTTCGAAGAATTCAAAACCATCGACGATCTAACGCCCAGCCAAGGCCCCATGTCAGGAACGCTCGCGGTGCTCCAGGACCTCACTCGGAGCTCGACGAACAATAATCCCGCAGAATCGGAGAAGGGCAGGGGAGGGAGAACTTGGGCAATGATTGTGCAGTGCGACCTGTTCCGATGGAATCCAATTATTACAGATCGCTTGCTGGCCACCGTTCGCGTCGACGGCCAGCAAAACACGCGAATTGCCGCTTTCTTGACGGGCGACTATCTCCAACCGCTGCCAAGCCTCTGGCATTGTTCACTCGCCTCTGATATTGCAGCCGCAGAGGAGAGAGGCATCCGTTCAATGGTCAAATTTCTTCAGGCTCGCGACGATCTCAACACAGTTGCAATCGATGAATCGCTTCTGCAAAGTTTCAATACGCCCGAAGAACTGGTTCGCTTAAGGCCTAACGCAAGGTAGGATCTACTTGTTGGTGACGTACTGCAGGGCTTTGTCGCTGATGTCTTTTCGGCACCAAGCTCCGGGCCAACGCACGGTTTGGACGGCTTTATAGGCTTGAAGCTTCGCTGCTGATATCGTATCGCCCATTGCGGTAACCCCGAGGACTCGGCCGCCATCGGTCAGTACACGACCATCTTGCAGTCGCGTCCCAGCATGGAATACTTTTACGTCCGGCATAGCATCCGCAGCGGCCAGTCCAGTGATTTCTCGACCCTTCTGGTACTCTCCGGGATAGCCTTCGCTGGCAACTACGACGCACACGGCCGGGCGAGGATCCCACTCGGGCGGTTCAATTGAATCGAGGCAACCATCCACTGTCGCTTCGATGATGTCCAAAAGGTCGCTCTTGAGTCGCATTAGGAGCGGTTGGCATTCGGGATCGCCGAACCGCACATTGAATTCTAAAACCTTGGGGCCTGTTTTGGTGATCATTAGGCCTGCATACAGGACGCCTTTAAATGGTTTCCGGTTGCGTTTCATCGTATGAATTGCTTGGACCAGAACATCTTCTTCAATCATTGCCATCGTATCGTCATCGACGACCAGGGCAGGGCTATAGGCTCCCATACCTCCCGTATTCGGGCCCGAATCCCCGTCGTAGGCTGGCTTATGATCTTGCGCCGGAGGCAGTACAAAAATGGTCTTGCCGTCGGTGATCGCCAGTACGCTTACCTCAGGTCCTTCCAAACGTTCCTCGATAACTAGTTGCGAGCCGGCGGCGCCGAACTCCTGCTTGCGCGCGATCCGATCGATCGCTTCCAACGCTTCATGTCGATAGGAACAAACGATTACCCCTTTGCCGCTAGCTAGCCCGTCCGCTTTGACGACGATCGGTGCTTTGTCGTGCTCGTTGGGATATCTTGCTTTCACATAGCGCATCGCGTCGTCTGCGTCGCGGAACGATTGGTAATCAGCCGTGGGCACGTCGGCCTGACGCAGCAACTGCTTGCAAAAGACTTTGCTTGATTCCAATTGGGCTGCGGCGCGTGATGGTCCAAAGGCTCGGATCTTTTCCTCTGCCAGTGCGTCGACCAATCCGAGCGACAATGGCGCTTCAGGGCCGACTACGACAAGGTCAACTTTCTCTTTCTTGGCAAAGCTGACGATGCCGCGAATATCGTCCGCTGCGATATTTAGATTTTCACATTCTGCTGCGGTCCCGGCATTTCCTGGAGCAACCCAGCACTGTTTAAGCCTTGGGCTCTGTGCAATTTTCCAGGCCAACGCGTGCTCGCGACCGCCCTGACCGACAATTAAGACTCTCATGCAATTCCTGGTATTCTCGATTTCAATTTTCTGCTGCCCGAAGTGGAGCGATTTTAGGCCCATCTTTAACCAGTGCGAAGGCCTAAGACTAACATTGTGAACGCTTTAAGTCCCTTTTGCACTGCGCGCCATCAGGCCGGCGACAAAGGCGGCTTTAAAGCCAGCGTCGATATTGACCACGCAAACATTGGCCGCACAGCTGTTCAGCATTCCCAACAGAGCCGTAAGACCAGCAAAATTCGTCCCATAGCCGACACTGGTCGGGACCGCGATGACGGGGGTGGCGACCAAACCGCCCACGACGCTGGGAAGTGCTCCCTCCATTCCTGCTACCACAATGTTTGCAGCACTGTCTCGCAAAATGGGCAGTTGACCAATCAGTCTATAAACCCCCGCCACACCAACATCGGCTACCAAGCGACTGGGAACGCCCATCCAAGCCAGCGTCTCTCGCGCTTCCATCGCCACCGGCAAATCTGCCGTGCCAGCACATACCACGTTGACGGGCCGAATCGTATTCGATTGAACCTCGTCGGCTGACTTGATCGCGGGGGCAATTCCAATTCGCATGGTTCGAGCTCGGGCATCCCATGCAACATGGGCGTATTTTTCACCGATATGGCGAGCTTGTTCGACGTTAATTCTCGTTACCAGGACTTCCTCAAAACCAGCGCACGGAAGTTGATCCAGTAGGTTGTCAATCGCCGCAATCAACGAATCGACCGACTTCCCTTCGGCAAATACGACTTCTGGAGCCCCGCAGCGACGCACGCGATCCAAATCTGCCCTCACGGCGGATATTTCTCGTTCGGCCGTCGATTCCAAAATCGCCTCGGCTAGTTCCTGTTGCGATAGGTTGCCGCGTTCATATTCGGCTACTGCCTCGGCGATAGATTTGCGGGGAAGGGGAGGAGTGGTCATTGAAGTTTGGCGCGTTCGGGATAGGTTAAGAGTCAGTTTGGGTTCAAAATTTGTGTTACTTGGGCAACGTTGTCACCCAGTATCTTTGGGATGGCAATTTTTATTTATAGCTAAGCTAAGACTTTTTCAGCTTGGGAACTAATAGGACGTCGAATATGACTGCGTGCGTTTTAGCTTATTCAGGTGGTTTGGATACCAGTGTTTTGATGCGTTGGCTGATAGATAAAGGCTATGAAGTCCACGCAGTTTACGTCGATCTGGGCCAGCCATGTGAAGATCGCCAAGCGATTATGGACAAAGCGACTAAGTTAGGCGCGAAGTCTGCTCGACTGATCGACGCTCGCGAAGAATTGGTGCGGGATTTCGCGTTCCCCACACTGATGTGGCAAGCCAAATACGAAGGGATCTATTTACTAGGAACTTCCATCGCTCGGCCACTAATTTCGAAAATCTGTGTCGAAGTCGCGCGTGAGGTCGGTGCTAAAGTCTATGTGCACGGGGCGACTGGCAAGGGAAATGACCAGTGCCGATTCGAACTGGCGGCGCAGGCGCTTGACCCATCCATCACCATTTTTGCGCCATGGCGAAACGCCGAGTTCCGAAATGACTTCCCAGGACGTACGGAGATGCTTAAGTACTGCGAGCTTCATAATATTCCGGTGAAAGCAACTGCCTCCAAGCCCTATAGTTCCGATGAAAATGTGTTGCACATCAGCTATGAAGCGGGTGTGCTGGAAGATCTAGATGTTTGTGGAGTCGAGAATATCGACTTTGGAATGACGGTGTCTCCCAAGGAAGCGCCTGAGACTAGTGAAGATGTGACAGTCGAGTTCCAAGCGGGAATCCCGATCTCGGTGAATGGGAAATCGGCCAGTCCTCTAGAAATAGTGACTCAGCTTAATGAGCTTGCTGGTAAGCATGGTATCGGACGCATCGATATCGTCGAAAACCGCTTCGTAGGAATGAAGAGCAGGGGGGTGTACGAAGCGCCGGGCATGACGCTCCTGTACTTTGCCGCGTTGCAGATCGAACAGCTAACACTGGATCGTGACTTGGTCCACCTCCGCGATCGACTGAGTCCCGAAGTTGCTGAGATGGTTTATTACGGGCACTGGTATTGTGCGAAGATGGATGCCTTGCAAGCGTTTATTCGTGAAAGCCATCGCTACATGAGTGGCAAGATTACTTTGCGTCTATACAAAGGCAACATGTCGGTAGTTGCGCGCTCGAGCGATAACAGCCTCTATTCCGAAGCGATTGCAACGATGGAAGGCGGGGGAGACTACGATCAAACGGATGCTCAAGGCTTCCTAAGAATTCAATCGTTGCCTGTCCGCGTCCAGGCTCGTTCACGGCCGAGACTCTAGCGTCCGGATAATGTAAGCCGCCCAATCTCAGCATACAGCGTCGTCGTTGTATGCTAAGGACTCGCGTGCTCGTACTGGTCAAGCATCTCGATTGCGAAGTTGCCATTGGGCAGCATCTCGGAACCGTTGGGTGTAATCAAGCCCCGCAGCACTGGGAATAAAACGTTATTCGGGATGATCAACGGATCACCGCTGACTGCGACGGCTGGCGTCACCGCCTGGCGACCTGCACCCACGTCAATCCCTGGTCGGTTTCCAATGGCTATTGCGCCGGAGAACGTGGTGTCGAAGGGGGCTGACCAAGTATTGTTGCTTCTCATCCCTTCGGTGACCAAAATAGTCTCCGTAGTGAAATCAAGAATCTGAGTCGGCGAAAGCGGGCCAGAAGTGGGGAAGAGCGTTCCATTTCCAACTATCAAGGTGATAGCTGTTTCACCTTCGAATAGATTCGTGCTGCTCTCGTTCGCCTTAAATTCACTCGGCATGCGCGAAATCAATGCTACATTTTGCTCTGAGTCCCAAGCCGAATCTAGGTCGAATTGATCGTAGAGATTTTGGTATCCCAATTGTGGCAAAATCAGCACTCGCCAACTGTAAAGTGGAACGCCTTTCGCGTCTACGACCGCCGGAGTTGGGTAGCTTCCATATTCTTGAGAGTATGCATTCAAGGCTTTCGCGATCGCTTGCATTTGCGATAACGAAAGGTATACGTCTCGCTTTGCACGCGCGATTTGGATTTCAGGCCAGAGCAGATATGTTGCAACATATCCCAGAGTGATCATAATCCCCGTGGCCATGGCAGCGATGACAAATCTCATTCCGACTGCTATACGCGCACGTTGCTTTTGCTGCTCACGAATTTTATGACCTTCGAGATCGGTGAGTTCCTTCGGTTGCTTGCCAGGCATAACAATAGGTTTGCCGCACTCCGCGCAATTGCCACTCTGGCCGCGATAAGTGTCGTCGACGTGAAATTTTGCGTGGCAGTGGGGACAAGTGAAGTCAAAACTCATAAACTACTCCGATGCGACAGCACAGCATCGACATTGAAACGATCTTACCAATAGCTCGGTTTCAAATTCTGATCGATAATATGCAATTGATGCGTACTTCGAACTATTATCCTCAGGCTGGAGCGCATATGCGAGCGGTATTGCAGCGAGTTAAAGAAGCAAAAGTTGAAGTCAACGGCGTTTGTGTAGGCGCAATAGAGCTGGGATGGCTCGTCTTTCTAGGGGTAGGGAGGGGCGATTCGGAAGCAGATGTCGATTACATAGTCGATCGAATTGTCAAGCTCCGCGGTTTTGCAGACTCGCACGGAAAAATGAACGAGTCCGTCGCTCAGGTCAACGGCAGTGTATTGCTTGTGAGCCAGTTTACGCTGTTTGCCGATTGCTCAAGTCGCAGGCCAGGCTTTAAGCAAGCTGCTGAGCCTGACATTGCTGAAGAACTCTATAAGTTAGCGTGCCAACAAATTGCGGCGTGTGGCATAAGCGTGGCAACAGGTGTTTTTGCCGCTGACATGAAAGTGTCGCTACTGAATGATGGCCCGGTAACTTTCCTGCTCGACAGTCGAACAGAGTAGGGGGGCTCCAAAAAATCAGCGGTGTATTGCCTCTTGCGTGCTGTCCCAGATAGATTTGATCACTTGCACGGCCGTATGTGGAACGTCGGGATTCTCATAGCCGAACTGGGACATCATCGATTCGTCTTGATAAACCAACAGGCCCAAAACAATTGCTAGTCCGTAACTGGTGACGTTCGCCAGACGATCCGGTCCCCAGAACTTCAGCGCAGAACCGAAACTACTCTTGAAAACATACTGTCCCTGTTTGAAGTCGACCGACCAGATCTCATCGATGATTAAGTGAGACATAAATCCAAGGACTACGGCAAATGTCTTGAACAGTCGGATCGACATATCTTCTGTCGAGCAGATCAAGAATGTGAACATGCCACAACATGCTGCTGCCGGGACACTGTGCCACATGCCGCGATGGACTGTGTATCGCCGAAAGATTTCGGCCATGCCAAATCGAATAATCAAATAGATAGCGCCCGTGAGAACGACCATCATTTCATGGGAGCAGCCAAGGCGTTCCAAGCGGTCGACCATCATCATCGGCACAAACGCTGCCGAAAAACCGACCGCTTCCCGCAAAGGAATACCGGAGTCGCTGTCCAGATCAGGGAGCATTCCCGACACGCTACAAAGGCCTCCGGCGATTGCACACGATTCCCACGAAAGTCCCCATTTGTATCCGGCAGCCGCGTAAACAGCTCCCGCAATCGTACTAACGGTGATATGCGTGCGAAAGTTTGCCATAGCGCGATCAGACTAGCAACTTCAACGGTTTCGTTGCAAGACTGCTATGAGATGTGATTCCCTACGGTTGGGACGGCTAGGCGTGGGACCTGAGCAGAAAGGCCAAAAAGAGACCATGTGTAGGCTAGCTTTCGTATCTCGTACGGACGTCGCATTCGAATAAGCTTTTGCAAGCCTTTAAAAATGCCTAGCTAGCAAACTTCGCTTAGCTTGCAAAACAACCCAGCTAGACCACCCTGCCTTGCCCTGATATTTTTCCTAAGCGACGCCGCTTCGCTAATTGCTATTCTGTTCGTCTTCGACAACTGTTTATAGTCAAGCTGTATTTGGCCAACAGCAATTGCTGGAAGATTCGCTCCGGCAGCCCTCGAAGGATTTGCGACATGCAAGCATATGACCTGATCATGTTAGTCGTCATAGGAGCAGCCACGCTATTTGGGATGATCAAAGGCTTTGCTTGGCAAGTGGCGTCCTTGGCTTCGATCATTCTCAGCTATTTCGTGGCATACAACTTTAGGCACCAGGTTGCTGAGAAGATCCAAGCGGAAGCTCCGTGGAATCTCTTCCTGGCCATGTTGTTGCTGTACGCTGGGACGTCGTTTGTAATTTGGTTTGTCTTCCGCATGGTGAGCACCTCGATCGATCGAATTCGGTTGAGGGATTTTGACCGCCAGATGGGAGCGCTGTTCGGCTTGGCAAAGGGAGCAATCTACTGCTTGCTGGTCACCATGTTCGCAGTGACGTTGCTGGGGCAACGGCAGCAGCAAGCGATCGTGGAATCGAAAAGTGGTCGTTACATCAGTTCGATGCTAGCGGCTGCCGACGGAGTCATTCTGCCAAAAGAAATCGAGACGATTGTTCGCCCTCATCTAGATCGTATCAAGCAACGTCTGGAAGGCTCCACGACGGCCACGGCGTCGAGCAATCCGTCGCCGCTCGACCAGTTTGGAAATGTGATCAACAGCGATGCAGTAAATGGTTGGCTTGGAGGGCAGGGGGGAGCAAGCGGTTTTCCTTCGACCGTACCGCCAGGGATGCCAACTGCTCAGCAAACATTTACGCCAGAGAACATGAACGCGGCGTTGCAGACTGCGAAGAACGCGTTGGGATGGGATGGTGCCAATTCGGCAGGTCAGTTTCCAGCAGGCCAGGGCGGTTGGCCGAATCCCAGCGGAGCCCCCCTGCCGAACAGCAATCAGAACTGGCCGGGCACCAATGCCGCTCCACAAACTTTCCCGCAATTCAATAACCCACAGTCGCTCCCGTTCCAGCAAGGAAATGGATACGGTAATTCTTCGCAATTCCAAGAAGTTTTCCCGTACCAGTAGTGGCATCGCCGAAGGCAATTCAGGAAGCCGAATCGATCTGCACTCGCAGTTGGTCGGCTGGCTTTGGCAAGCCGAGCTGGGCCTATGATGTTTCGTCGATGAAGACTGCAATCTTGCCATCAGGGCAGGCAAGTCGCATCAACGAGAAAAGCGAGTTTCCCAGGGAAAACAATAGCCGGAACCGAACATAAGAAACATTATCGGACGTTGTTCTGTGGGGTTTTTCCCCTTGTTTCGTCAGGCTTGGTGCTCTTGCCCGCCGCCAGGATCAACTTCGATCGACGCTTGGCGAGCTCCATCGCAAGGCGTTCTTTCGAGTGCGCTTCGTGGCTAGGTTTAAGGCTGCGGACTTCTGAGAAATGCTTTGCAACTTTCGCGTCAAAGAATCGCTCGCGATCGCTCGCATGTTGGCGCACTGACGGTGGCTTAAATCGCCGTTTGCGACGCGAGATTTGCGCTCTAAGCGACGCGCGAAAAGAGTTCGGGTTTTAAGCCGCGGCGCAAACGGATCGCTCAGGCGAATCTCTGTGTTTTGGGCAGGGCGTTCGTTCCGGTCGCACCGCCCTTGACTGCTGCTGGAATTCTGTGAACTGTCGTGAAACGAGTTCGTCGTTAGATGAGTTCGTCGCACATCGGCGTTCCGACGGTCTGCATCTCGCCGTTCTCAAGCTGCTCGAGGTAGACGCCCATTTCACGAAACTTTTGGTAGCGATTCTTTACCAACTGCTCAGCATCTTGGCCGCACAGCTGGTCGAGCGTTTTGCTCAAGTACGTTTTCAGTCGGAAGGCCATCTGTTTGTGGTCGCGATGTGCGCCGCCCAGCGGTTCCTCGATGACATCGTCAACGACTTTCAGGTGAGCTAGATGTTTGCTTGTAAATCGAAGAGCATCGGCGGCTTTGGACGCGAACTGGTGGCTCTTCCATAGGATGCCCGCGCAGCCTTCGGGGCTGATCACGCTGTAGTAGGAATACTGCAGCATCGCAATCTTGTCGCCGACGCCGATTCCTAAAGCGCCGCCCGATCCACCTTCACCGATGACCACACAAATGATCGGCGTCCGCAAACGGCTCATCATGAACATGCTTTCGGCGATGACTTGAGCTTGGCCGCGTTCTTCAGCGCCGATACCAGGGTAGGCACCGGGAGTGTCGATAAAGCAAATAACCGGCAGTCGGTACTTTTCGGCCATTCGCATTTTGACCATCGCTTTGCGGTAGCCTTCGGGATGAGCGCATCCGAAGTGACATGCAGCGCGTTCTTTGTAAGTGCGACCTTTCTGGTGACCGATGACCATGACCTTATGCTGATCGAGTTTGGCAAACCCGCTCAACATAGCTCGGTCATCGCCAAAGAAACGGTCGCCATGCAGTTCGATGAATTCGTCAAAGGCCAGGTTTAGATAATCGCGTGTGTACGGCCGATCTTTATGCCGCGAAATTTGGACGATTTGCCAAGGAGTCAACGAAGCGTAAATAGACCGTGTCGTTTCAGTCCATTGTCGACGAAGGTGTTTCAAGCGACCGTCGATAGCGCTGCTGCGTTCGGCGCTTTGTTCGATGGCGTTGATTTCGGCTTCGATTTCCAAGATCGGAATTTCGAAATCGGGACCGGAGAAGGCATTTTCCATGTTGGGAGACTTTTGACTTGCTTTAAGAACGTAAAACTTTGCTTGCTAGAATCTGTTTAGAGCCTTTTGGCTTCTGGTTTCTTCGGGGCGTTGGCTTGGTCGGAGGCTTGCGGTAAGTTCTCGACACGTCCACCCATCGGGATATCGTCAAAGATGCTCGACTCTGGAACGCGCGGCGGCCGGACGAAGATCTTTACGCCTTGGACCGCTTTACAAATGTCCCACATCGTTGACGGGCGGTCTTTAGGATCCTTGGCCATCATGTTTTTAATGACAGAATTGAACTCTGGAGTGATGTTGTCGTTATGAACGATCGCCGACGGAACCGGAGCCGATAGATGCTTACTCAACAGTTCGTTAGGCGATGAAGCGGTAAAGGGCAGCTTGCCAGTCAGCAATTCGTAGTACATACAGCCCAGCGAATAGATGTCCGCCTTCTCCGTTAAGGTTTCACCGCGAATCTGTTCCGGCGACATGTAGGATCGAGTGCCGCGCGGCTTCGATTTCATCGAGAAGAGTTTCGATAAGCCTGTCTTTATCTTTTTCGCAATGGTGAAGTCGATCAGCCTGGCGTCGCCATCTCGGTTTACCAGCACATTGTCGGGCTTTACGTCGCAATGCACAAAACCCTTCGAATGGAGATAGTAGAGTGCTTCGGCGGTCTGCAAAAAGATTTTATCGGCAAGAAACGCAATGTTGTCGGGGCCGCGACGCATCGCCATTTTGACGTTCATTTCACTGAACAGCTCCAGCACCAAGAATGGCGTGTCGGCGTCGGTGAAGAATTCCGAGATGTGAATGATGTTTTTGTGTTTGAGCTTCGAGGCGACTTCAAACTCCCATTTGAGGAAGCCCAGCTCTTCTTTATTGCCCCGTTGTTCCGGCCGCAGTACTTTCAGTGCATAGTGCTTCTGAGTCGATTCTTCAATCGCTTCCCAAACTTGGCAAACGCTACCGAGTCGAATGAGTCGGGCCAAGCGATAGGGTCCGAGAAAGTCGCGGACTTTGGACATGCAGTATCTACTTTCAAGATTTGGCGAATTGAGGGATCCCCGGACAGCGGGAAAAGACCTCTTATCTTAGTTCAATTCGACCTTCAGAAAAAGGTTGCTGCCCCATGTCAGGGCACCTTTGATAGGCGTTTTTTTGCCTTATTTGTCTGCATTTCGAGCAAGCACATGTTCGTACAGTTGGCGGATCTGCGCGGTCATGAAATGGTGATCGAAGCGTTTTTCGCACAATTGCCGCCCTGCTCTCCCCAGCGATTCTCGGAGGCTTGGATCCTGAGCGAGTTTCAGCACCGCTTGTTCAAGGCCAGCGACGTCACGAGGAGCAAGCAGAATCCCGGTTCGCCCGTTTTGAACCACTTCCCTTGCTCCATCAATGTCATAACTGATAGCAGGCTTTCCCGCGAGCAGAGCTTGGGGCAGCGCCCGGGCCAAGCCTTCTCGCAAAGAAGTGTGGACGAGCATGTCCATCGCGCCGACGTACAGCGGCACATCATGCGGGGGCACCAAGCCGACGAAAATGAAGTGGGCACTCAACCCCAACGCCGCGATCTCTTTTTCGAACGTGTGACGCAAAATGCCATCACCGACAAAGAGAAACTTTACGCGTGGGTTTTCGGCAACGATTCGCGGAGCGGCGCGAATTACGAATTCATGCCCTTTAAGTTCGAAGAGTCGAGCAATCTTGCCCACTACGATGTCATCGTCGTTGAGGCCCAATTGCGACCGAACTTTGCTACGTGTTTGAGCCGAATCCAAGAAAGGTCTCGTTTCCATCCCGCTGTATATCGTGGTGAACTTTTCACGCGGCGCGATGCCTCCCTCGACCATCAAGTCGGTCATCGCGTCGGCGACCGAAATGAAATGATGACATCTCTGTGCAGCCCACTTCTCACAAATGCGATAGAAGTTTTTGACTATCGGATTCTGATAGTCGTAAAACGGTGCTCCATGTACGGAGTGAATGATCGCGGGGACTTTTAGACTCCACGCGGCCCAACGACCAAGTATGCCGGCCTTGGCGCTATGCGTGTGGACGACGTCGGGCGAATAACTTTGGAGGAAGCGTTTGATGTCCTTCAATGCCCTGCGATCGCTGCCGGGGTGAATCGCTCTGCACAAAGTTGGAACAACTTGAACTTGCAAGTCCCCTGCCCTGCCCTGCTCTAACAACTTGCCTTCAGGTCCTTCGGTTGGCCCGGTTATCAGTACTACTTCGTCGCCAAAATCATGGCGAAGGTCTAGGCAATTAAGCAGCGTATTTTCTTGCGCTCCGCCAACGATCATCCTCGTAATTACATGAGCGACGCGCATAGAATCTTCATTGCAGTGATCGTGGTTAAGAAAGGACTTGATGCGAACAAGCAGTTGCCGCAATTGTACTCGAGAGACGTAAGCTACCAACAGGTGGCCTGCTGAGGCATCGATTGTAAATCGCTTACTTTCAATTGCAATCGGACGCGACTTACATTTGGCAGTCAGTAAGAATCAGCATGCAAACGTCGAATTTTTTTGTGTTCCGCAATGGGCTCGACCACTACGGAATCTTTGACCGACCAAGAAACGATTGTTGATATCAGGGGAGCAAAATCTCCTTCTGCGGTCCCAAATCGTAAAGCATTCCTCGCACCTCCCTACTCATCGAACAATCTCGAAGATCTAATTGATTTCCGTAAGGTAGAGCACGTAGGCGTTCGACGTCTTTCTCAGTCACTTTCCTGCCTCGCAGAGAGAGTTGTATAAGGTTGGGGTGATAGCCAAGCTCGCACAGTTCGGTGTTAATGTCTACGTTGCTCAGATCAAGGTAATTGAGATTACGACATTCGCGAGCCAGCTTGCCAATGATTTCCATCGATACATCGCAATTTTTGAAGCTCAAATAGTAGATCGGGCTCAAACTACATTCGCCTTTCATGTGCGATGTCAAGAATCGCTCCAGATCTTGATCACGAACTCCCGAGCCTTCGAAGTCATATCCGTACGCCCTATCGAAGGGTACAATATTTCCAGGCATCATCTTTGTGATGCAATAAAAACGGCGAGATTGATTGTTGGGAAATGAACCTGTTGTATCCCAGTCGATTTTGTTGATAAATACTGAACTCAGACAATTTTGGTAATCGTGGCCATGTAGTCCTGCTCCCCTTTCTTGCACAAGTTGAAGGAAGTCGTAGCTAACCATCGCCGTTTCTGTAAGCTTCAAATCAGGATTAACGTTCCTTCCATAGAGTCTCATCCTTTTTGTGCACAACGGAAGCGATTGGATCTTGCTACCGTCAAAAGTTAACTCACCGAGAGTCGAGTTGGCGGAAATCGCCGTATTAAGTTGTGCATCCGAAATCGCAACGTCAGGGATTCCAAGCTCTCGAATCTTTCGTGAAGCTAGCAGGACATCGATTTGGTCATCAGTCATTTCGCTACTGAGAATGGTCAATGTTTGTGGTGTAATCGATTCCAATTGTTCAAAAGTAGCCGCGTCAAGCGAGCCGTTTTTTAACTCCAGCTCAGAACCAAACCCGACAGTCCTAGACGGTAATCCCCCTGAAATTAGCGATTCTGGCAAACCTCTATTCTGACAGTCGACGCTTAAGGAATACTGAAGCAGAGAAGCAAGCTTAAGTACTGAGTCGTGATTAAGGGCCGCAGTCAACCGAATGTCTGCTCGATGGTTCTCTAGTTCAAGTCGCGACAATTGAGCGAGACCCGCGGTTCCTCTCCTGTTTAACCGAGTTTGATCCGCAAGCAGTTGAATCGAATGCAAACTCGGTGTTTGCGAACCTGTAATTGCAAATGTAGCTGATTGGCTTATGCCGGTAAAATTCCAGAGGCGTGACAAAGAATCAAGTTGGACATCGACCAATTTTACTTGGTCATCTGTGTGAACCTCGAACAATTCTAACGCAGGGCAATTTGAGATTCGTATCGTTGTAATCGGCGCACTTGCGTAAATTTTAATTGAATGAAGCTCTCCTAAGTTATGAATGTTGACTTCAGGACCAATGGGAACACTTAAGTCCGTGAGATCACGGACGTTGTTGTCACTGTATTCCGGACAAAGAGAGGTCATGCTCGATTCGACAATCAATTGCCTTAGCCGGTGTTGCTGACTGAGGGCAAGCTGCATATCGTTAGCTGCATATTCACAATCGCGCATCGTAAGTAGGCCGACCTTGCAATCCCGCAGGGCCTCTGTAGTCTGCTTGCCGATCTCTGCGCGAAGCAATGTTAGGCTGGTAGGTTCGACATCACGTATCAACTTAGATAGCAACTGGTCATGTGCGTCTGTTGATGTCCATGTGCTGTAACGAGGATTGAAAGTCGACGTAGAATTGCGAGTTATCTGATTTGCAATGGCTGAAACAGGGGAGCGAGCCCATGTATACGTTCTCGCCTGGTCTACAACAAAACCAGCATCCAGGTATTTTTGTTCGGACAGATAGGATTGGCGTGGCAACCACCAACCATCATAAACAGCGAAGGAGAAGAGCACGCCGAAGCTTACCAACCTAAGCTTCCGCAGCAGATGACGAGACCTGCTGCCATTGCGCCAAACGAGGAAGAGAAGCCATAAAGCTAGAGCTCCATTGATAAGCAGAGCGACACGACTAAACTCTTGGCCATTCCAATTGCTAAAGCGTACGAACGTAGGTATTGCATCCGTTTGTTGTGACTGTTCATAGAACGCTAGCGGCCAACACATTCGCTGTTCGACAAAACTGGTTGAATTGCCGACTTGTCTGAACTCAGTTGTCGGGCAGAAAAACAAGTAGATAAAGGCAACTGACAACAGAGATTTTGCAAGCACTCGCAACGACACTCGCAGCCACGCATAAGCCGCCGGGTGTTTGATCTCTCCAAACCCAAAGGTCTTGCTCGGCCTTTTTATCCGCCAACCTGTCTGCACAAGGGCCATAGCAATTAGGCAAGCGGGCCCCACGCTCAGCATCAACTGCAAGGAAGTGTTCAACAAGATCGTACTATTCGAGTCGGCAGAATTCGTCCATGTACTTGAGTCGTTCAAAATCAACTTGGCACAAACGGCGATGGCCATTACGAGGACGCTCAAGAACGTTAGATTGAAGAGTACCCAGAAGCGATCGCGAACCGCTACGTGCGAAAGAGCTAACCAGCTTAACATTGCTATGCCACTATGAGCGGCGCTCAGCAAAAACATCATCGAAAGTTCAATCGAGTTTCCTTTGTCGCTCTCTAGTGCGCTTTGAACGATTCCGACAAGTACCACAACTAATCCGACGATAACTAAATGTTTAAAGGTTAATTCCGAAGAGCGCGGGGTTTGTTTTTCGCCGCGAAACATGACCTGGTAGGCCGTCGTTTTTGAAAAGCACCACGCCACAGCGGCTGTTGTAACGCACTGCAGCAAGAAGATGGCTGCGAAGACGAGACGTGAGCCTGGGAATAGTAATGCGTTTGCAGCAATTGCAACTACAGGAATGGAACCGTACGCAACCAACTCTTGCGCTGTATGGCGCTGCCGTAGAACCAAAATTGCGACTGCAAAAAGTGATGCGTTGAATAAGCCAAAAAATTGCCCACTTTTAAGGATGCCAACTTCGAGCCCCAGATGACTGAATGGGATTAGTAAGAGAGTTGCCAACAGCAACACGCTCCAGACGCGAAACGTCGGATGGCTGGCTAGCTTGAATGTTTGCACAAGTGCATCCTTATTGATCTACTGTAGCAAACAAAGGGATTAACCCTTAGTCTGGTTACACAATCAAATCGTCACGTTCGAACAGTCGCTCAATTGTACAATGTTTCGCGATTGTCTGCCTTGTGCGAATGAGCCAGGCCTCTTTTAATCTCGCCTTGCGTAAGCTTGTTAGTTCAAACGATTGCACTTGTGAACCAGAGACTCGTTAATCGAAGCGCTCGTCTGATACTTTCGGTTCAACATTGTCCAAGAGCGCTTTAGTGAAAGCAAATTGCGGAAGTTCGGTATGCGGAGGGCTCATGAAAAGTTCGCTGGGATATTGAACATGCTGTAAGCAGAGTCCCCACGGTGGAGCGTTCTGCCCTGCCCTTCTCCGCGATTTCGAATGCAGAACATCGGCCACGTGACTGGTCGGGACTTCATTGCCTGACAAGATGACTAGTGTGCCAGCTATGCAACGCGCCATGTTGTAGAGAAATCCGTTCGCTTCGATATCGAGATACACGTATTGCCCGAAGCGAGCATCCGCAGTGCTGATGTCAAATCGGTGAATCGTGCGTATCGTTGATGTTCGTGGAGAACCTAATGACTGAAAGGAAATAAAATCATGTTCGCCGACCAAATGTGCGGCGGCTTCTCTCATCTTTTCAATGTCCAATGGGCGAGGAATATACCAAGAGGTTCTCGCGTCGAATGGGTCGGGGCTCTTGGCGACGCGCAGCGTATAGCGGTAGGTCTTGGCGATCGATTGCCGAATCGGATGGAAAGTTGGCACGACCTCGCGCACATCTTGTACAGCGATGTCAGGTGGTAGCCAGCGGTTGATGGCAGGGATAAGTCGATGGGGCTCGTGTGACCAGCAGGTTGTGCGAAAGCGAACCACTTGACCGATCGCATGAACACCCGCGTCGGTGCGACCACTTGCTACAGTCTTGCTGTGTTTGCGAACGGCCTTGGTAAGGGCCTCTTCCAAGACTTGTTGAACAGACGACGAATTTATCTGACGTTGCCACCCGCCGTAGTTCGAGCCATCGTAGGCAACAGTCGCGGCAAACGTCCGAAAGTCAGAGTCGCCCTCACGTGAGTTTTCAACATTCATTAACGATTCAGTGGAACAGATGCTTCGGCAACAGGATAGAGCGGCATGTACTCGGACGTTTCATCTTCCACATTAGCCGCTTCATCGTCGAATGCAAACTCGCTTTCATCGATATGAATGCCAACTTGAATGTCACTATACTCAATTGTCGAAATGGGTTTGTATTGCGCGAGCTGACCATGGCTATCTAGAACACGTTTAAAATACTCGACTTTGATTGGAACCAAATTGCGAGGACCTCCCCGAAACATCGTAATGCGTGCGTCGCTGGGGATCGCTTCCGAAGGCTGAAAGTTAAACATTCTCCCATCAACCAACGTTTGCGAATTTGGTTCAGGAATACTTCCGCGTAAGGTCCCAACCAAGCACCAAACTGGTTGCCCTTCGATTTCAGCGGCATAGATCTTGAACCAGCGATAACGATGATAGAGCGTTCGCAAGAGTTCCGCTTGTCCGCCGATAGCCAGATATAGTGAAGTGCTGGCAGAAGACTCCGGCGTTCGGTCAACGGAACCAATCGCTCGGCGGATGCTTCCTAAGTAAACACGTTTGGGCGGCGTTCCATCGTTGGAGATCGACCACAAAAGCACTCCGTCGCTCAGTTGTACGAATGTTGACTGGCTCTTTCCAGATGAGTAACGCATCACGACCTTCACTTGACCATTCCCTCCTCCGACGTGGCTGTATTGCCCGATGCCGGTCATTGTTTGGTCGAATGCTTTGGTCTCTTGTTGGATTCGGCAAGTAAGGCTCGGCCCCCAAACCGCGCGGCGAACTGCTTCCAGAACGAGAGTGTTGGGGTCGGTGCTTCCTGAAGCCGTTGCTTCGGCGGCCGCGGCTTCAGCCAAGGGCGGCTGCGCGGCTGCTTTATCTACAGCGGCAGCCCAAGCAAGAACAGTCAGCAAGACAGCAAAGCTAGCATACCTAAGTAGATCGGCTCCATACGAAGTCCAGGGCTTTAGGCATCGCGGTCGGCAAGTTGACTTAACCGTTGCAGTTTGACATTTTCGCGGCCAAATTCGCATCCAGTCATAACTCATGGGCAAGTTGTAATGGTTTTACCAAAGATTCGAGATGTACTGAGCCGAAAGAAGATCTAACGACTGCTTGGGTCGTGCAGAATTTACTTGTTCGGGATTGTAGAAACCATTCCGAATGCACGTCCAGTCAGAAACATAGGCAAAGCTAACAAAACAACGGCTGAAGTTTGGAAGATTTGGTTCGACCAACGGAAAGAATCGCACATTTCCGTTGTCGGACGCTTCGACCAGCTTTTACGGACGCACGCGGTCGCAATGATGCCCGCGAATGTACGACAGCTAGCGAGCCCACGATCGATTACTGCTCAAGGGGAAAAGCAATATGAAGATGCGATACTTTGTTGGACTGATGGCCGCATCGGGGTTCGTTCTCGTATCCAGTGGTGCATCTGTCTTTGGTGTTGAATTTGGCGTCCGCCACAATATGCCGCCGGCCAATCGACTTGCAGAGCCAGGTCCAATGGTCGGAGGACCCGGACCAGGCGTGCTGATGCCTGAGACGATCCCGGCTGGCATGGGTGCTGCAATGGCGCCGGCCATCCAGGTGTTGTTCAATCAGCCACAAGCAATGCACATTCTTTACGATGTGATTGGCGACAATACTTTCACGAGTGAGCCGCTCGTGGTTCCAGGCCGACAAGAGTTCGCTCAGGGTGGAATCTATCGCCTGAAGCTAACCGAAATCGGCGGACGCGAAGGTGTCGAGCTTTACCCAACGCTTGAGTTGGCAAGAGCGACTCCTCGTACCTCGGCATACCTCGCCCACAACGCCGTGCCAATTCAGTTTACAGAAGAAGACTTCGACCAAGCACTGTCGAGCAACTTCGTTACTAAGGTTATCTATCTACCAGACCCTGAATATCAAGGTGATGCACTGGCTGGTATCGATACCCTCGTCAGCACACGCTTGGAACCGGGACTGGATCCGATTATCGAAGCCGATCGTCGCGGTTCAATCCTTGCGATCTTGCGTCTTGGTAACAAGGACGTTGAGATGTCAGGTCCTTCCATTGCTGGAGGAATGTATCCAGGCTATGGCGATGGCATGTACCCAGGCGGCGGATATTGCGGTCCTGACGGGCAGCCTCTACCAAACCCACCAAACATGGTAGCCGGCGTATCGGCTCCGCAATACGGCATGACCTACACCGGTACTCCGATCGGTCTGCCAGGTCCACCACACATTCCATTTGGTGCACCGGCCGGGTTGCAATCGCACACGATCAAGAACCATACGCATATGAACATTCCTGGCCCTGTTGAAGACATGAAGATTCATGTTCGATCGCAACCAGGTCAATCGTATCCACAGCCACCAAGCCGCCTGCGATATCGCGAGCAGAACATCAATGCAGGATACCCTGCTGGACGACCTGCTTACGAGCATCCAAGCCGAAGTGTGCAAGCGGATATGTACTCCGCAGGACAGCAAAGTGCGGCTGGTTATGCTGCACCGACTACTGTTCACTAATGTTCTACAGCTCATAACAAACTATCGCGGCGATCTGGAACAAAAACAAGCTTGCTCCAAAGACGCCGCGATATTTGTGTTTTGAAATAGATATGTGACTGCTCGACATTGTGTTTGGCAGTCGCAAGCCATCCTAGGCAGTAACTTAACTGAAGAGAAGCGACGCACGGCAATGAAAATCAAGCGATGCAAATCGGCGATCGCTGCCATCAGCGGCGTCATGCGATCGGCCCAGACCTACCTGTGTTGCGCGATTGCGTCCGTCACGCTTTGCTCAACTTCCGAAGCTCAGGTCCAACGCCAGCAGTTGCCAGCTACCGTACCTTTGTTGTCGGAAACGCAGCCGCCCGGTGTCGTCGGTTCGATTCAATTGCAACGTCAGCCCCAACTGCGCGGATACTACCAGCCGGTTGAATTTCGTGGTCCCGAGGGGATGCAGGTTTCTTTCGCCTCAGGTGGTGTCTTTACCGAACCAATGGATCAACCCGTCAGAGCGGCCTTGTTGGTCGGAGTTCCATACAGGATCAAAGTAACGGGAATACCTTTTGAACCTGAGACTGAACTTTTCCCAACGATTGAACTTATCGATCGCACATATCCACCTGTGGAAAGAGCGCATCGGTTCCCAGTTCCGATTGAATTTGATGCAATCGATTTCGAGTCTGCTATGCGTGGTGACTTGGTTACCAGAGTTGTGTATCTAGAAGATTCGCAGAATGCAGAACCTGTAAGCTACGCAAACGCTCCGCAGCGAGTATTCGAAGCAACGCCAGGTGAAGACATGCTGATGACGGCCGATATCTTTGGCCGTGGATTAGCGATAGTTCGACTCGGCTCGCGTGTACCTTCTACGACAGACGGTTTCGCCGACGAACACTTCCTGTTCGGCTGCCCGCCAGTTGTCCCAATCAAAGCTATTCCAAATCCGGAAGAGCTTTACGAGCAAGGCATTTTCCAACGATACGAAAACGCTCCGTCACCAGAATCCTCCACTGATCGGTCTGCATCACG
This sequence comes from Njordella aestuarii, assembly GCF_056494165.1. Lineage (NCBI taxonomy): Bacteria > Pseudomonadati > Planctomycetota > Planctomycetia > Pirellulales > Pirellulaceae > Njordella > Njordella aestuarii. The sequence continues at coordinate 5,667,482 of NZ_CM151397.1, read as the reverse complement.
CGGCCGAATCGGCGACTCCCACTGACTTAGAAGCGATTAACGATGCAAACTGTTTCAGTTCGCCGAACAAAGTCCGACAGCCACGCGAGATTCTGCAAGCTCGTTTTGTCATCGGCCGCCGCATTAAGCAGCTTGACGAGCCTTGGCTGTCAAGCCACTCCGGCTAGACGTGTGGCAATGTCGGATGTGCCGCCAAATATGCATTCGGCAGCAAGCAACACAGCCCACGCGTCGAAGATGACGCGAGCTCAAAGTGTCGCCGCAACGCCTATTCGCCAAGCGTCCGTCAGTGGTAACGGCGCAAGGCAAACTCTGACAGATACTGCAGCTAGTAGCTACATTGCTCAAGCATCCTTTCAATCTCCAGCAAATGGAAGCCAAAACGCGCTACCTGCTACTCCGGTGAGTCACGATGTAAGCGTGCAGCGTCTACCGATGATGCATGACTACGCTAACATTCCTGTAGCGACGGGTGCTAATATTGGTGGCGGCGCTCACGCGGCTGGTTGCAGTTGTTGCACTTCCAATTACGGAGCGTACCAACCTGTTTATTCCAGCCAAGATTTGGCGATGACCAGCTGCGGCGCTATCGAACAGTCAGGGTATCTGCCGCCGAATTATGCTGATCCACAGGAGTATATCTATGACGGTGGAGACCAATCGCCCCTCGTTCGCATCCGAGACGACTACTCCTTAGTAGGGCTTGGCCCAGAGGATACCGTTGTGCAATTTACAACCGAAGATGGTCGTGAGTTTGCCGAGACTGGATGCCGTGCTGCAATTTATGCTCCACGCTTTGCCTCTGTTCGCCGCATAACGTCCTTCCGCGAAAGTGACGGAGTTCTCGCCGCTCGCTCGGCGTTGTTAGAACAACCTGCGGTGCAAGTCAACGCTCCTCTCCCTCCAATAATCGTCGCGGATAACAGCAAGCTGCGCCGCGAAAGCAAAGTTGATGTTATCGAAGGATTTCGTGAACGCAATCGTGGCGTGCCGATCTTAGCCAACCAAACTCCCCGCGGCTGGAGCGGTGCTTATAAGCCGTACGAAGACCTGAACGTTATTCGCACCGGAGTCTGGGCAGAAAAAGACGAAGTGCTTTTCATGACAGGCTCCAACGCCGCAAAGAGTTGGACCAACAAAGAAGAGCTAGCTGTGATCATCGACGACCAAGCTGCCGAACTGGTTGAGACAAAAGAGCAGCCGCACGAACTGCTTACCTACGAACTTGGCGGTGCACGCATTCGTATGTGCAAAGTTGCATCTCAGCAATCGGCGGACGTCGGCGATACGGTGGATTTCACCATTCGGTTTGACAACATTGCCGAGCAAACACTTTCCGACCTAGTCATTCACGACTCGCTGCCACCACGTCTAGAATACGTGCCCGACAGCCAGCAGAGTTCCATCGAAGCACGTTTCGAAGCTGTACCAAATGAAGTCGGTTCTGAAACGCTTCGTTGGAAGTTAGATCGCTCCATCGAACCTGGTGAAGGCGGGATCATCCGGTTCCAAGCGAAAGTTCGCTAGTCCAGGCTGCGATCTCGTGTGTATTTCAACTTCAAATACAAAAAAAGCCGGTCAGATGATATCTGGCCGGCTTCTCTTTTTAAGTATCTAGCTTTAATCGATTGCGTACAACGCATTAGCGCTGAGCAATACGATCATCAACCGATTCATCAAAGTTAAACGTAAGCTCGATGTCGTCACCGGCGATCAAGCGAATCGTCTTTTCCTTGCTAACGCCATCTTTTGTGACAACAACTTTATAGTCGTCCCAAATCTGACCGTTCTTCAGTTCCATCGTGCGGTACGTTCGCACTTCGCCTGTGGTCTTCGTCGAATTGCCTGCTAGACTCACTTGTGCACCCTCAGGTACATTCAAAGTCAAAGCGGTTTCAACCTCTTGGCCTGGTTCGGTAAGGTCGAATTCAACGACTTCGCCTTTACCTGGGCTTAGAACTACAGTCTTGGTATCCGAGACAACTTTGCCATTAACCGTGTCTTCAACTTTGATTTCAAAGCGATAGTCTTGGTTAGGATCGAGCGATCGGCTTACAAACTGTCGAATCTGACCAGTGCTGGTGGTGACATTGCCGTTTACAAAAACGCTTGCCGACTCTGGCACGCGAACTGTCAGTTGGATTTCGTCACCGCGGAAAGCGTTGACCGAGCTGACAAGCATGTTGGACGGACTTGAAACGCTTGCGGATGGAGCCGACATGATTGTAGGTGCCACTTCGCCGGTGCGAACGCGCTTAACCCAGCGATATCCGGCAGGTGCAGGATAGGGGCCTACCGCAGCTGGAGTGAAACCGCTTGTTGACGCACCCATGTAGCTCGAACCGTACGCCGAGCCACTGGAGCCATAAGTCGATCCACTTGAACCATAAGAGCTGGTTGAATAGCCACTGCTTCCGTATCCAGACGAGTAGCCACTGCTACCATAACCAGAGGAATAGCCGCTGCTGCCATAGCCAGTTGAATAGCCGCTGCTACCGTAACCAGAGGAATATCCACTGCTGCCGTAGCCTGCTGTGCTGTATCCGCTGCTGCCGTAGCCGGCTGTTTGGTGATGGGCGTGTAGCCGTTGGAAGAGTCGACGAACCGGGCCTGGCGCGGCCTGTCCAGAACTTCCGTAAGCGGCCGTATACCCGCTGCTACCATACGCCGCAGTGCTATATCCACTGCTGCCGTAACCTGCCGAGTATCCACTGCTGCCATAGGATGCGGTGCTGTAACCACTGCTGCCGTATCCGCTACTTCCGTAGCCGCTGTAGCTTGAATAGCCCGAGCTGCCGTATCCGCCGGAACTTCCGTACCCCGAACCATAGCTGCCATATCCGCCGGAGCTGCCGTACCCGCCAGCCGTGGCAGTTTCACCTGCAAAAGCGGCTGCCAACACCGCAGTTAATAAAGCGAAGAATTTCCTCATTATTTTATGCCTCGCACGACCCTTCATCGCAAATAATCAATGGTGCCGAATCAATCCAAAGAGATTCGGGTGTACACGCTATGGTGTAAGATAGCCGCGAAGATAGCGAATGCAAGCAGCTTGCGTAGGTTTTGCGGGCTGCGTGGTTTAGTGAGGTTGGGCTGGGGCGAACGCGTCGGTTCGTCTCAAAATGACTTCTATTGCGTTGCGCCCTTGATTTATCCTATGTTCAACGGGCTTGACCAAAATTTGCAGCATGTGAGCTCATGCAATTTGACCAATGGAGTGAATGGCAATGGACCTGCCAAATTCGTCGCCAAAACCCCAGAATTCTCCTCGACATCTGGTGAATCAGACTGCCTGCGCGGGAACATCCTTTTCGAACGGCTGTTTGACGGAAGTAGGGCTGGGCAAAGTCGGCAGTTTTACAAAGACGATAGCCCTTCTTTCTTTGATCTCCTTCTTCTTGGGGTGCCAGCCTTTCGGTATGCGACGCGATCTAAAGACCGCCCCCGTGGACGATTGGGAGCCGCCGAAGAAATCAAGTTATTCCATGCCCCGTCGCTATTCGGCGAATGTCAAAGACACGTCGGCTGCGACCCCAACGGATAATAGTGTCCAAGCTGCTCCGACAGCTGAAAGCAATGCGTCGGCAGTTCCGAAGGAGAAAAGCGTTTCGACAACGAGTGATTCCGCTTCTGCAATGAACCTCGCTGCCGGAAACGGTACTCTGCCCAACAGTGCGGCGACACCGACGGAGAAAGCCAGTGCCAGCCAACTTACAGCCACTGGCGAAGATGACCTCGATCTAGAAAGCGCCATCGCAGTCCTTCCGCCAGAACTTCAGGACGTTCTTCGAAAGCAAATTGCGGCTGCCAAACAAAAGAGTCTCGATCAAAATATTTCGACATCAACAGTTGTGTCGACGCCTGTACCCGAAAGTGTGCAGACTACCAATTCGCTATCCGATACTGGACCCACCATAGTCCAAGCAGTTGCGCCAGTAGTCATCGGTTCACCAAGTAGCGTATTAGATCAACCGTCGGCTGTCGTACCAGCCTCAGCCATTGTTCCACTTTCCACTGAAACCGCCTCAACGGATTCGGCAAAGGCGCCTGAGCAGTCCAACAGTGAAGGTAAAGTCCGCGTTTCGATCAGTGACATGAACGCTACCAGTGTTTCAGAGCCTCCCGAATCTACTCCCGCAGTAGATGAAGTCGCTTCAAGCGCCTCTGACGTCGTGCCTGCTTCCGCAACCCAACCAGTAATCGAGCCTAAGCAAAATCTCGAGAGCATTGTGCAACAAGCGACCGTCTTGCCTGATGCGACTCCACTGACTTGGCAGCAACAACTTGCCCAAGCCTGTGTTGGACTCGAAGCGGTGTTAGCCGATTCGGACAGTCTCGAACCTCGATTGCGATTGCAGTATGAACTGGCCTTGAGGGCGGTCTATTTAGCAAATAATCGCCTTGACGATGCTCTGAAACCAATCGAAGGCCTGAGCGCGAACGAACAAGAATATTTTCGTCATCAATTGCAAGCGCTTTTTGAGTCGACAAATCCTGAAGGGATTCCCGTGGCTTCTCGTCGCTGGGCGCTGGTCATGGAAAGCCAACGTAAAGCTACTAGCCATTTGGCCGCCGTTAGTACATTAGAGGTTAGAAACGTCAGCTTTTGTACTGAAGTTCAAGGGTATGGTATTACAACGCCATTTAAGACGTATCAATTCAAACCAGACCAAGACGTGCTGCTCTATTGCGAGTTGGAGAATGTCACGGCTGAAGAACTGAAATCGGGTTTCGAGACGCAGCTGCAAGGTAACTACGAAATTATCGATCGCAACGGTAAGCGGATAGCAGACCAGCTTTTGCCCATGGAAAAAGAAGTCTGCGCAAATCACCGCCGCGATTATTTCGTCGTCTATCGCATTTTTATGCCGCTGCAGATTCCTGCTGGCAGCTATGAACTTCGCCTTACGATCGAAGATATGAAGGGTAAGAAGTTCGGACAAACAAAAGTCGATTTTCAAATTCAGAAAGAAATCTGAGGAGCCGCTTCAAGGCTTTTCGGTAATCAAACAATCGCAGACGAACTGTCCGCAGCCTGGGCACCCTGCCCCGTATTTTTTGCGAAGTGCTTTGCTCAAATCGACTCCTGCTACGTTTGCGATGGTCGTCAACCATGCAATGACATCTGCAAACTCTTCTTCTAGATTCTGGCGGTCATCGTTTGTCCGCAATGCCGAAGCTAGCTCGCCCACTTCTTCCATCAGCCACATGAAAGTACCGTCAATGCCCCGCTGTACATCTTTCTCATAGTACATGCGATGGATGAGTTTTTGAAAGTCGCTCACTGAGATGGACGAATCCGAATTTTCTACGGTCATTATTTAGCCAGTCTAAAGTATTCAAATTGGACAGACGGAGCTGTCGAGTACCCGTTCAGTCCTTCTATTAACAAGACAAGTCTCTCATAGCCAGCGATTGGGACAGAGAAGCTTGTGGAGGGAGTGCTCTTATCAAGTACCGGTGCCGAATAAATCGGAACCAGCTTGCCGGCTGCGATTCCAAAGAATTTTAGCGACGCGCCAAAGTCTTCTGTTGCTAGCCCATTTTCGTTCAGAGTCTGCATTCCATTGACCCCGCTTACGGACTGCTCATTTGCATAGGGAACAAGTCGTACTGTCGCAACCGCTTTTGTCCAAGGTTTTGAAAGCGTCCATATACTTCGAGAAGGGGTGGGTACGAGCATGGCTGAATTTGTCGTTGTACGATCGATGAGCATGTCAGTTTGGTCACCTTGATAGTTGAAATCAATCGCGGGTTGGAACGTCCACGGTTTCATAATACGGTAATCAGCCAAGTCGTTCGGCCCTATTAGCTTCCAGGTAGACTCGGATGCATCAGATGCGTCGTTCACTATCAACCTTGCGCGAGAGTTTAGTGCAACGCTTTGTTCTTTCGTAAGGCTGAAGACGATTTTGGATGCCAGTTCGATCTGCGTCTCTGCCATATCAGTCTTACTTCCACTTTTAAGGGCCAGTTCGCTACCATCGGACAAACGCATACGAGCTAAAACTTTGGGGCTGCCGATCTCTTTCAAAATGGGAGAAAATCGAACTGCAGCAATTTGCGACAAGTTTAGTTTTGATGTTTCGCCCGAATGGTTAATCAGGGCAACAGTCGGAGTCGAGTTCCCGATAGTTTCGCCAATAGAATTAATGTTCTCCCAAACGCCTAACAAAACGTCGCCACTTTTGAGGTAGATGCTGTCTTCCGCTTGCGATAAATCCATTTTCCAGGCGGATAAGTACTGCGGCGGAGCGATTTTCACCGTGTCCCAGATTATGGCCGCAATAGATTCAACAGGAAGTTCTGCTAAACCGAATACCTGGTTGTTGATAAAGAGTCGACCGTCTTTAACAGCGAGGATTGTTCCGGCGATAATAGAGCTATCAGTCAGCACTACTAGTTGACGAGCTACCGCATGTTCTGGCGATTTCGAGTTCCAGGCCACAAGTTCAGATGATTCATAGCTTGCGACTTTGTCTCCCAACTGAAACGAAAACTTACCGTCTTCATCAAGTCCTTTGAAGATTGCGTGCGTCCGGGTTTCACCTACCAAATGCAACGTGCCTAAGTTGATTGCTTGCCCTTGAGTTCGGGGAATTAAAATGATTTGCACAAACAACCATGTGAACATAACAAGAATAAGCCTGATAGCAATCGGGCCTGCAGCTCTTGTTAAGATGTTGGTTAAACGTGGTGCAAAAAGATTCATTATCGCTGATAGATCGGAAGCATGCTGCGGGGAGTGTTGAGAATTAGACATGCCATGGATGTTGCAAACTCGTCACCTTGGCTTTGGTCGCTCCAGGAACCATTCGGAAGTTGCAGCGGTAGGATTTTTTCTACCAACGAACGATACCACGCTGACCAATTGGAGCGTCGATGCCAATATGCTTGAGCACTATAATAATGAGCGTAGAAAAAGTAACTAGATTGTAGAACTTGATTGGAATTTACGGGGTTCGAAAGAAACGTGAATGCCTGCTCAAGTTCATCACCCGAATTAATACCAGAGTTATAAAAAGCGACAGCCGCGGCAGCCGTTAGCGGAAATCGACTTCGTCGATCATTTAACTGATACGCAAAACCTCCGTCAGGGTTCTGCGAACGCCGAACATATTCGATTGCTAAATTGACACATTCTTCAGGTACGAAAAAACCAGAATTTTTAGCGGCACGCAGAGCCATAATCTGGCTGACGGTAACCGACAGGTCCGCATCGCTGGGGCGGGGGTCATATCTCCATCCGCCTCGATCATTCTGACTGCGAACGATTAGGTCTACGGCGGACTTAATAGTGTCTGAGTATTCTGCCTCGGGTGCAGTGCCGTGCACTTCCGTCAAGAATAGTGTTGCAAAAGCATGTTCATACATCGGTCCGTGAGACTGTGTCAGCTCATCTACCAGGAATCCGCTTGGTTTTGCTTTTGACTGGATCCTGGCAGCAATGCGTTGGATAAGCAGGCCGCGTTTGTCATTGCTTACTCGATGGCCGCGCGACAAGAAGGCTAGCCCAACCAAGGCACAGACGCCGATGTTTTGGCCCCAGCGTACGGTTGTGAACGTGCCATTGTTTTCGCGGGCTTCCAAAAAGGCGAGTCCTTCCGAAATAGCTCGATCGACATCTGCCGTGTAATCTTCGTCAAAATCCGAGCGTTCTTGTGCAAAAATCCTCGGGCACGCGAGCCGTTCGGCTACCGACATACCTGTTAAGAACGCCAGCCATTGAAGCGCACGACGTCGATTGGAGATTAAAGAGTCTCGCGTTTCCTGGACGAGTTCCTTGGGTGAGTCTCTCATCAGACTATTCCGCGGCTTTCAATGTACGATTAAGTTTCTTGAAGTATTCGCTCGTCTCCAATTCATAGCCTTTTGCAAAATCCGCAGCGTTCGAACTTCCGATGATATTGCGAATCTGCTCGGGAAGTTTACCCCACCTCGCCTTCCCGCTGCTAATGATGTCTTCGCGAAGTTGAGCTAACTTTGCTTCGTCCGACGCGGGGACCGAAGTCGCGTCACTCCCCGTCCCAGTCGAATCTGCACTGTTGCCAGAGTCGGGGGTAGTCGCTTGAGCATCACCCTCGCGTGGTTGTTCCGCAGACGATTGATCATTTTTGGGTTGTTGTTCCCGCACCGCAATTCGCTGCTGTTGCTCGGTCGAATTTTCGGCCTCTGATGAATTGGAATCGTGTGCTACCGATTGTGATTTTGTGTTGCCGCTGTCATCGGGCGGTAATAGAAATGCGTCAAGGTGCCGAACAATATCTGCTTGTAAGTTGATTGCCGCCTCCAAAAATCTTTCTCCCCGTTGATCCGATGCGCGGATTGCCTCGGAAGCATCTAACATGCGATCTGAGATCGACTTCAATTCAAGGGTTATTGCATTCGGATTTTGGTCGTCACGCGGAAACGCAGTAGTCGACTCACTTGCAGAGGATTGGCTCAGAGTTTCTTCGAGATCCGAGAGCAATGACGATTCCTGAGCTAACACTGGCTGACCGACGAACAGCGTAATTGAAGCCGCACCGACGTAGACACCGATCAAACGCATCGCGCGCGTTATTCTGGAATTCAGGCAACTCATAATTAGTCTCTTTTGATTCATTGCATCCCCTGGATCTGGGTGATCAGTTCACGGAGTCGCGCTGCGAGCGCACCCTGCGTAGATTCGATCGCATTCAATTCTGTGCTAACTCGTTCCTTACCGCGAAGACTTTCTGTTTGCTCGCGGAGCATTTCTTGGATTTCGCGGATCACTTTCAATTCCCTAATAAAGCCTTTGTTGAGAGCGTCGTTCTCTGAGGGGCTGTCATCGCCTGTTGACTGTGATTGATTTGCGTCATCAGGCTTTTCGCTTGGTTGGTCAGTAGATTTCGACAACGCAAGGAGAAGATTCTCGGCCATTTTGGCTTCTCGCAAAGTTGCTGAATTCACCGTTCGGCGAATTGTGCTGGCTGAAACGCGTGTTAGGAGTCGTGCTGCTTCGGAAAGTGTCCAGTGATAGTACTGCGGGTTCGAAGAGCTTGCTAGGTGATCTTGGATCTCTCTCGCCAGTGCTTGCTGCTTCGCGCCAAAGTTCCCGAGGCCTGCAGAATCTGAATTGAACTCTTGCACGAATACTTCTAGCTCATTATTTAATTCCTGTTGGGTTTTTATCCAACCACTAAGAAGTGAATCAAACGCGCTTGTTCCGGTTGCATCTTCAACGCCGCGATCTGAAATTGCGTTCTTCGGTTCGGCGGTCCCATGCAATTGTTCTAATTGGTTGGTGATGGTCGTTTGCTTTTCAACGGCAATCGGAAGTTGGCCGAGACGCAATGCTCGCTCTGCGGCCGCCATCTCTTCCAATATATCAGCTTTTCTCGACTCCTTTTCGGGGGGCGTAGCTTGTCCTCGATATTCATCGGCGATCGCCTGCTGTTCGTCAGCGAGTCCATCTAATAAGTCACGGCGAAGCAATCCCTTCGTTAGGCTGTCGAGTGTGGTATCCAAAAGCGCTCGTTGCCGCTTGATTAGTTCGAGGCCGTCGGTTGTGTCTAAAGAACTCTGGAGACCTTTTTCAAGAGTGACCTGCAGCGACTCAATTTCTGCAAGCAGTTGGTGTTCAGACTGGGCAATTGACTCGAGCTGCTGCGTTGAAACCGATGGCTCGTTCAATGCCTGTTGCAGCTTGCGTTGAAGCTGCTGATATTCAGGAACCAGTTTTTTATCGATAGCTTCGAGTGCCGTTCGAAGTGAATCGATCGGTTCAGTCGAGTTGGACTGATTCGCAGACATCCGAGCAAGAGTTTCTGCAATCTTTGTACGTACTGATTCGTTGTCGCCACCAAGCTGTCGGGATATTTCCTGCCGGATGTTTTCAAGGCGAGTAAGTTCTCGCTCAACGGTTTCATCCTTGAGAGTCTCGCTTTCCTTTAGCAGTTCGTCTGCTGTCTCCGTCGCTCTTGTCTGGTCTTCAGTTAAACCTTGGAGAGTCGAAACAATATCGCTCGCCTGCGACGTGAGCATTTCTTGTTTCAATTGCTCTGTTAGGCGTCTTATTACTACAACATTGGAATGCGAGGTCTGACCTGCCGAATCTGTGCCCACTAACCATGTTTCCGCTTGATTGCTGACCGCAAGAATCTTGTTGAGGTCGCTGGCGAGAAGTGTGTTTTCGAAACGAAAGCGAGCTAACGGCGATTGTTCTGTCGCCTTTGGACCAAGTTGGATCGGGATACGAATTTCTTGAGGTGTAGTATTCACTTTCGCATCTGGCAACTCGCGAACGACTTGGAAAATCTCACGCATGCCAAAGTCATCTTCGGCTGTGCCCGTAAATGTACAGGAATTTCCAGTTGCAATTTCGGTACGTTCGCTCGTTAGGGTTAGGCTCGGAGGCGCGTCTTGTTGAACATGAATTTGCAGGGCGATTGGTATTTTGTAAGTTGCTCCATTCAAGTCAGTGATGGCAATGATGACGTGAAGTTTTCTGACGAGTGGCAGGGAGGCATTTGAATTTGCTCTATTCTCTCTCAAATCGGGAAAGACTTGTTCGATGGTTCGACTCTCTCGCGGTTGTTTTGTGAGATTTGCGGGAGCGGTGACAGTAGTAGCATCGGGCGATTCGAGCAATGAACTCTCCAGCAAAGAAACGTGATACGCCGACACAGGCTGGGTGAGTCGAATTTTTAGCCTGACTGTGGAACCGCTGACCACTTGTAGCAACGGTTGCGAAGAGATGAATTGGCTCTGATTGAGATGTTCGGGCCAAGTCACCGTAAACTCATGTGATTGAACCTGAATTGGTTCAACACACCGGATCTCGATGCTCCTCGATTTCGAGCGTAGGCTATTTGTGGCTTGAACTGTTAGATCGGAACGAACATTTTCGATGAGGAACGCTGCAGCGCCGTCCGAAGGCTTATCCAAAGGTATTACGTTGTTAAACTGTCCATCCACATTTAGCTTAGCGGTTGATAGGGCACGAGTGTCGTTAATGGATGACTTGACGAAAAGGGTGAGGTTTTCACCGAAGGGCACAACTGCGGGCGGAGATACAAACTCCAATTCCGGCGTCCATTCTGAGGGATCGCCAATCGCTAGATTGAGCACATTGGCTCCATAAAAGCGAAACGGAGTGGACGAACTTAAAGCCGCAGTAAGCAATCCAATCAAGGCCATTGCTATCACCGTTCTCGTCAACGGTTGCGACCGAGAGACGGTGTCACTCCAATTGGAAGTGTCGAGTGTTCGGCTCGCGTACACTAAAGCGTTATCGATTTCGCGGCTGGCCGCCGGTTTGCTTGAGCTGCGATCTAGCAACATGGCAGTCGCAACAAGAGTGGCTCTTTCGTGCGTCGTTCCAGATTTTACGCAACGTGCTAGCTCAGAAAAACTCGGTGGGAATCTCCACAGTCGTAAGATACTCCATGCATCTACCGCCAGAATCATCAATGCAACGCCGAGCGCAAGTCGCACCTCCCACTTGCCGACCCCGACCAAGTAATCCAATGCAATCAGGATGCCGATACCTAGAGCCGCATAGATTGCTATACCGGCTACTCGACCGACCGAATGCCAGAAAAGCAACGTAGCTCGGAATTTTAGAAAACGCTCCCGCAGCTGGGTTAAAACAGACACAGGCAAATAAGCCGGCTGATCCACAGTCGGAACAATGGGATTGGAACTTGCCATCGGGCGAATGCTATTGGAGCTGCAAAAGACTAAGTGTTTTGAAACCGGACAGTGTGGCAGCTCCTATCGTACCACGCCGCTCGCTTCAGACGAAATCGAAACTATGGGTGGTTTGATCATTGTCCTGAAGTAAAGCAGGGACATCTTCAGAATTGTAGAATCAGTTACAATGTATCCTCCAGTCTAAAATCCCACCGGTTCTGCCAAACTTTGGCATCTAGATAAACAGAAAATGAACTCACAAAATAGCAATCGACTTTCAGGATTATTTGTCCCCAATATTACGCCGACACGGGCCGACGGAACGCTCGATGAAGAAAAACTGCGAGCCTACATCGATTGGTTGATCGGAAAAGGAGTCCACGGTCTATATCCGAATGGAAGTACCGGTGAGTTTCTGCGTTTTTCCGCTTCCGAACGACGTCACATTATGGAAGTCGTCGTTGATCAAGTTCAAGGTCGCATACCAATTTTGGCTGGGGCCGCTGAAGCCAATGTGAAAGAGACTATCGACGCATGTAATTACTATGCTGACCTGGGAGTTCAAGCAGTCGCCATTGTTTCGCCCTACTACTATCGACTGAGCAGCGACGGTGTGTATGAATTCTTTCGTTCGATCGCAGCGGACGTGCGAGTGAATGTGACGCTATACAATATTCCCATGTTTGCATCTCCCATCGACTTGGACACGATCTATCGGCTTGCCATGGATTGTCCCCGAGTAGTTGGTATCAAAGACAGTTCAGGCGATTTGCCAAATATGATGCGAATGATCACGCGTGTTCGACCTCAGCGATCCGACTTCAGCTTTCTGACCGGTTGGGATGCCTCTTTAGCGTCAATGCTGATCGCTGGATGCGATGGCGGTACGAATGCTTCGACGGGCGTAGCGCCGGAGTTGACTTTGGCAATCTACGAAGCCGTAAGGAGCGGCAATGTCGACCGAGCAATGTCACTTCAATACCAACTTCTGGCATTGTTTGATCTGATGATCGGTGTCCAGGAATTTCCAGAAGGTTTTCGGCGAGGGACTTCGCTTCGGGGTTGGGATATGGGGGTATCAAGGCAGCCTGTAAGCGAGTGTTCGCGAAGAATTGCTGACGAATCGGAGGCCAAGTTGAAGCTTGAACTAGAACGAATCTTAGCAACGCTCCAGGCCCAATCAGGCGTTTGATTTAAGGCGACCGAATGCTTGGGGCAGGAAATCGACTATATCGGTGGCCAGAACACTTGGGCTGAGAATCTGCTCAGCCGCTAAATCGGCAGCGAGTCCATGAAGGTGGACCGCAAGTCTGGCTGCCTCGAATGGTGACATCTTTTGACAAATGAGCGAAGCGATGATCCCGGTCAACAGATCGCCACTGCCGCCGACGGCCATCTTCGGGTTACCGTTGGAATTGGTGAACTGATCTGTTGGATCGATGATTACCGTACGGCTGCCTTTGAGCACGATGACGGCTTCGGTTGATGCAGCGAGTGCCTGGGCCGCTTGGATTTGTCCCGGACGGTCACTTGCTTCAACGTTGCTCAAGCGTTGGAATTCTCCTGGGTGCGGAGTAAGTATTCTCGGCCCCGCGGTCGTGAGATCGCTCCAGTCTCGCTTCTTAGCTAGCATATTTAAAGCGTCGGCATCGAGAATCAATGGGACTTGGCAACTTTGGTAGAGTTCTAGAACCAACCTTTGCAGGTCGAGTGATTGCCCCATGCCGGGTCCAATGGCTACAGCCGAGTATTTGTGCAGGGATTTTCTAAGAGAAGCGGTCGCCGCGCGGGATATTCGGCCACGCCGGTCGCATGGCAGAGGGACAGTCATGAGGACGGGGTGAAATGAAGCAACGGTGTCAACGCATACGGAGGGCGTAGCCACTGTTGTGAGCCCTGCTCCGCTACGAAGGGCTCCCAGGGCCGCAATTGAAATGGCCCCGGCCATGCCGTAGGAGCCGCCAATCAGTAAGGCGTGCCCGAAATTACCTTTGTTCGAATCTGAGGGCCTATCCTTTAATGAAACAAACTTGTCCACGGCAGGTCTTCCTTGGGAGGGACTGTGAAAAAAACTCGGGGCGGCAATAATGCTTCGCCATGTCTGTCTACCGCACCGATTTTAAATCCATTCCCGAAGCGTTACGTTCTTGCGCGGTGACCATCGGGAATTTTGACGGTGTTCATTTAGGGCATCAAGCGCTAATACGAGCTCTGCTGGGCCAAGCAAGCAATGCCGGAGTTCAATCGGTCGCGGTTACCTTTGATCCACCACCCGCAGCGCTGTTGCGCAAGGACTTCAAACCATCGATCCTAACACGACTCGATCAACGCGCCGCATTGTTGCAGCAATATGGCGTCGAGCACGTCGTGATTCTGGAAACCACACATGAACTTTTGGGGCTGTCCGCAGAAGCATTCTTTCAAAAGATTCTCGTGGATCAGTTTGAAATCCGCGGAATTGTGGAAGGTTCCAACTTTTATTTTGGAAAAGGACGATCAGGCAACGTTCAGACGCTTCAAGAGCTTTGTGATCACCATCAAATCCCCTGTGAAATCGTCGCAGATCAGTTCGTTAACGGTCTTTCTATAAGCAGTTCGACAATTCGCCAACAAGTTCTGGCGGGGGATTTGCAAAGTGCTCAGCGTTTTCTAGGCCGACCCTATGCCCTGCAAGGGACGGTTGTACATGGTCAAGGCCGCGGACGATCTCTCGGTTTTCCTACAGCAAATCTGGCGAATATCCAAGCTTTACTACCGCCGTTTGGCATCTACTCAGGGCAATGTCAGATCGACGATGGCAAATATGCAGTTGCTACTCACATCGGTCCCAACGTGACGTTCGAAGAGGAGGAAGCCACGATCGAGAGCTACATCCTTGATTACGATGGAGATCTCTATGATCGCGAATTGACAGTTGAGCTTTTCCAAAAAATTCGGGGGCCAGAAAAATTTTCGTCTGTAGAAAGTCTGAAGGCGCAAATCCATGACGACGTCGAAGTGTGTCGTGCCATATTCAAGAATCACCAGAGATTGGCTGCAAAATTAAGTTAGGCGTAAAACCGGTTTCGAATTGTGGCTATATTGAGTAGGGTATTAGCACAAACATTGCTGCCCAAAGTCACATTGATCGACGTAGAACTTTCGTTGTCGCTCTCATTTCAAATATAAATTTCGATATCCATGTCAGGAACCTCTGTGTCAAACCGTTTCGATCTGAATCGAGTTGCCGAACTCATCAGCAAACATCAACGCTTTATCCTTACCAGCCACATTCGCCCTGATTGTGACGCGTTGGGTAGTGAGCTTGGAATGGCTGGCATTCTAGAATCACTTGGCAAAAAGGTCACGATCGTCAATGGTCACCAAACTCCTCCCAGTTTGAGCTTTCTGGACCCAGCTCAGCGGATTGAAGTTGTTGGAGATACGATCGACGCTAGCGAAATTGTGGGCGATTGCCTGATTGTGCTTGATACAAGTGCGTGGGCACAACTCGGGCCAATGGGAGATTACTTGCGACGTTTCAGTGGCACTAAGATATGCATCGATCATCATGTGGGCGAAGATGATCTCGGTACGCAATTCTTCAAAGACACCAGTGCGGAAGCCACTGGGCAGTTGGTCTTCCAACTGGCCAAGCATCTTAAGGTTAACATAACAAAGGCAATGGCGAGTGCGATTTACTGTGCAATTGCTACCGATACCGGTTGGTTTCGATTTGCGTCCACAACCAGCGACACTTACCGCGCAATTGCTGAACTGGTAGATGCTGGAGCAAATCCATCGGAGCTTTATGGCGATCTGTATGAGTGTGATACGATTGGTCGAGTGCGACTGCGAGGTCGAATACTTTCACGCACCAATTCCGAGCTAGATGGTGCATTGGTGCACACATTTGTGCGCAAAGATGATTTTACTGACACGGGAGCGCTCCCGAGTGACACTGAAGATGCGATTAATCTTACGCTTGCCATTGCCAGGACGAAGGTCGCTGTGATCCTTGTTGAGCAGCTAAAGGGCGGCTTCAAAATCAGCTTCCGCTCTCGATGCCATGTTAATTGCAACGAACTGGCAAAAAATTTCGGTGGCGGCGGACATCGCGCAGCAGCGGGAGCTTTTCTTGAAGGCGAATTTGAAGATGTGCAAAAGCGCGTACTTGAAGTCGCTCGACAGGCCCTGCAGACACCGGCACGTGTCTAATCGCAAGTGGTAAGACCGGTTAACCTTCGTGAAAACGCGTTTTATCGAACGCGACTCCGGCGCTTGTGATGTTATTCTTTAGCGGGCTCGATGTCAGGAGTTGTCGCTGGAGGTAAAGCGGGAGCTTTATCGTCGAAGCCGAGCTTCTCCATCGCCTTATGCAAGATGTCACCATAAACGACTTCACCTCCCTGATGGCCGGTGATACCGACCAGCATAGCACAGACGACAAGCCCCATTCTCCAAACGTGCCCTCCCCTGCCCTGACGCATCGACACCGTCGCAATTGCGGCGATTAATAAAGCCAAGATCGTTGTTCCGATACCGAACCAGCGGTGCCGATACAGCAATGCTTGGTCGTCGGACATGTCTGCAAGCGGCATTAGCCCCGTGTAGTTATATCCCCGCTGCGGTGCGAATCCCCAACCAGCAACTGCCGAAGCAACGGATGTGAGTGCGCCAAAGATCAAACAGAAGAACGCAAACTTCTTGGCCGTTTCTCCACCACCTAAGTAGGAAAAGAAAGAGGCACCTGCACCCAATATTAACAATGCAATTGGAAAGTGGACCACTGCCGGATGGAAATATCCGCTGGCCGATAAAATAGCACTCGCCGTTAGTCCTTTCGGAACGTCAGCGATGCTCGCGAGCTCAGGAGCTTCGTCGCTGTGTGGAGCGGCCAGCTCATCAGGCCACGTCGCACCTTCATCGAGCCAAAGCTTTAGAATCGCCAATTCGCCAGGTGGAAGTGGTTTCTCCGGCGGCATGATTAACGATTCTGGATCCACTTCCTTGGAGACAGCGATGAGGTAGTCTACCCAGAGGCTGCTAGCATCGGCTCCGGATGAGTCGATGTAGCTCGACATGGAATCGCGATCCAGAACCTCCATTCCATTTTTTGCCTCCTCCCCCTCGTGGCATTCAGCGCAGCGCATTTTCAGGATCGGAAGAACATCTCGCTGAAAATCGATGATTTTGCTGGGCTCTTGAGCAACAATGGGTAACCCGTGCGAAAAAGCGCTGAACGCGATTGCACAAAGTATTAACAGAGAGGTCGGCCGGGAAACATGCCAGCCCGAAGGTGTGTTCATCAAATCGACATTTTGGCAGGATAGTTGTGGTGAGACTGATATCTTATCGTGTTTCGCCACAGATTAACAGCATTCGGCCTTCAGCTTTCGGACGCTTGCCAGATGAAGGAGCGTTCGTACTGTTAAAGTGCAGTGTGCTCCAAGGCCTCGCTAATCGCGTTTGCCTTTTCCGTTTCACCGCTCACGCGAAGCAGCGTGTCTAAAATAACTTCGGCATCCGTTGCTGAAATCTCCCGGCTGCTGTTAGGCAGAATCGTAGGCTGTGTTTGGCCGGTGCGGGCAGCGCTCACAAATTTGGCGTTTGGCTCCGGCGAATTCGATCGTGTGAGAATCGCTTTCGACGCATTTTGAATCGCAGTTTCCAAAACTTGGTGCTCGCTAGCGAGCCGCTGCGTAAATCGCGCCGATAGCATCGTCGCATCAATCGCGACAGCACCGTCGTGGGTCGCCAAGCGAAAGAGCGACGCCACTTCATTTTCTGATTTTCCATTTGCTAGGCCCAGCAAGCCCGCGCGCAAAACAACTTCGCTTGGCAGTGCCTTTCGGACTTTCAGCAATTGCGTGCAGGCGTCCTCCGCTTCCTGCATCGCACCTTGGTCAACCATGTCGTCAATCAAGTCAACTGCGACGTCCAGCCAGCTAGCCTGGTCGTCAATTTGATAAGGCTGCTGGTTCCGGATTTCAAGATGGACCGGAGGCGACGCTTGGCTTGGGCTGGCCGAATCTTCAATAACAGTGGGAACATAACCCGAGTAGTTCGCGGACGCAGGAACGTAGCTGCAGCAGTCGTTGTAGATCGGTTGTGGCTCGCAGCAGTTTGTCTGACTGTAAAAACTGGTAGTAGGATAGACGCAGGGTGACGTTGGATAGCGAACGATTGGAACCGAGTACGTCGAGTAAGCATTCCAAGTGGGCAGATACGTATGGTAGCTGTAAGTGTAGGGTAAGACGGAGTAGTTCAAGCTGTTGTAATAGCCATAGCTCGTGTAGTACGGGCGGTAGCGATAGTGATGTCCCAGGCCGCGGTAGAAAGGTCGATAAGTGCTGTAAAAAGGACGCGACCAAGTGAGTGATAGGCCGAAGTTGTTGGGGTAGAAACTTGAGTACGAGCTGTAGTAGTACGAGTTCGTCCAAGCATAAGGGCGGGCATAGGAAGCGAATCCTATGGCAGGCGTTGCGTAATACGCATGGCGATGATGGCCGAAACCACTTGCAGTGTTCGTCGAGAAAGTGGACACCGCAATCATGCTGAGAAGTGCCAGTGTTTTTCGCATACGTTAACGCCTCTAAATAGAGCGACATGAGCAGGTTGGAATACTGCTATTGTATGTCAAACTGCTGGTGAAGCGAAGCTTTTAACGAAAATGGGACGTCGTGGCGCCCCAGCGCGTTTTGGAGAGAGGCAAGTTGTGCAAGCTGCAGACGCGGCGTCCGTCGTTCAGCGCAGCAAAAACGACGGCCAAAAGACCGTCGTTAAATCATATTCAGCTCGGTAAATATCAGTTAGACGCGGCGTTCGCGAAGCCGAACAGCCTTGCCGCTACGTTCCCGTAGGAAGTAAAGCTTGGCACGGCGAACCACACTGCGGCGTTTGACTTCGATTTTTTCGATGCGTGGCGAGTGGACAGGGAACTTTCGCTCGACCCCTTCGCCCGCGACGATACGTCGAACGGTGAACATTTCACGGGAACCGCTTCCACTGCGGGCAATGACAACGCCGGTGAAAACTTGAATGCGTTCTTTGTTGCCTTCCAAGATTCGTGTGTGCACGTCGACGGTGTCACCGATCTCAAATACCGGAAGGTCGGCCTTCAACGAAGACTGTTCAACAAGTTTTAAAATTTCCTGGCTCATGATAAATCGCAAACAACGTCGCGTGAAAGATATTTTTGCAGTTAAGTGGGGGACGTATATTCCACGAAAACGTTCGAAATGAAAAGGGCAAAATCGGCCTCGGAAGCCAAAAACCCCATCTTCCGTCTGACTTTTTCGAGCAATACGAGAGACATCCGAGCGCGCGGCTTATCATTCTGGCGGTTGATCGAGCAATTCTCGCCGCTTTTCAGCCGTGGTCTTAGTGCTCTGTTGAGCTCGCCAAGCGGCGATTTCTTCGTGATTTCCGCTCAGCAGAACGTCGGGAACAGCTAGGCCGCGGAACTCTCTCGGTCTAGTGTACTGCGGAAACTCTAGCATGCGGTTGCCGCGTGAAAACGAGTCTTGAACGCTACTGTTTTCGTCCCCGAGGACGCCCGGTACCATTCGGACCATGGCGTCGATGAATACCATCGCTGCTACTTCGCCGCCGTTTAAAACGTAGTCGCCAACGCTCAGTTCAAGCGGGTTCAGGATGTCGGAAACGCGTTGGTCAAAACCCTCGTACCGGCCGCAAAGCAGCAAGAAGCGTCTTTTCGGATCGTTCGAGAGGTCTTCGATAAAACGCTGGTCAAGTCTACGACCCTGAGGCGAAAGCAGGATCGTCGTCGGAAGTCGAGCATCGTAGCCTGAAATCTCTTCAACACAGGCTACGGTTGGTTCGACCGAGAGGAGCATGCCAGGTCCGCCACCAAAGGGCCGATCATCGACTTTATGATGTTTGGGGTCAGCAGACCAATCGCGGAGGTTGTGTGTTTCGATTTGGACAAGTTGAGCAGCGATCGCTTTGGCCAGGATACTCTGCGAAAGATAACCGCTAAAAATTTGCGGAAACAGAGTAACAATGTCGAAACGCATGGACTTGCTTTAAGTCGTCGCTGATAAAAGACGGGCGAGAACGCCTGTCTTGCACTTTTCGAAACAAGAATTAATCAGTGACAGAGCACTAGTGCTGCGTCAAAATTCAATCTTAGATCGGCCGGAGCCCAACTGGCACCCGGTTCGTACGGCGATAACCGGACGCTAGCGCGTTCCGGCTGATTCTTCCTACCGTAGGATTGAACGTAAGCGGTGCACTAAGCACCTTGAACTGGTGCACTGACGCGTCGTTTTGGATTTCCGTTTTCGTCGCGGTTCAGTCGTGCAAATGCAGCGGCTTGTTGTTCTTTATGCGTGCCTTCGCTGCCATATTTCTTGACCAATACACGAACGGCATCGCTGGGTTGGGCACCGACGCCGACCCAATACAAAATGCGATCACCCTTTAGCACTGCGCGGGCGTCGACTTCCTTACACATTGGATCGTAGTAACCCAATTCTTCGAGAACACGACCATCGCGCGGTTGACGACTATCAACGGCACAAACTCGATAAAACGGACGCGCTTTACGTCCAAGCCGTTTCATACGGATGCGAACAGCCACTGTAAGGAAGCTCCAAAAACACTGAACTTAGTAAATGAGGGTCGCTAGTTATAGCGTGCAAGTCGGTATGTGGGGAGACGTTTTTCGCGGTTTTTTGCCGAGAATCATTTTTGCTTTCGCATTTTACGCAGCATTTTCTCTTTCTCCTTCGCCAATTTCTCCCTTTCCTTGGGTGTAAGCCGCTTGCCGGTGCTTTGTTTGATCTTGCCGCCCTGCATGGGATTGAACGGGTTGGCGCTCATCATGTTTTGCATGTTTTTAACCGCGCCCAGTTTGTCTTTCATGTTTCCGCCGGCCGCCATCGCCATCAGCGGTTTCATGGAATCAAACATTTTGACGAGGTCATTGACCTGCTGCGGAAGGACCCCTGCCCCACGCGCGATACGCGTTCGGCGAGTCGTATCAATGAGTTTTGGATTGTTGCGTTCGGCCACGGTCATCGAATCGATCATGCCCACCAGTTGCTTGAATTGCTTCTCGCTTTCGGGCGAATTCAGCATTTTGGACATTTGCCCCATGCCAGGCATTAAGCCCAGCATTTTGGTCATAAGTCCAGGTTTCCGAAGCTTTTCCATGAGCGAACGGAAGTCGACCAGCGAGAACTGGCCCTTCTTCATCCGTTCTTCCATGCGATTTCGTTCGTCTTCATCGACCAACTTGTGGGCTTCGCGGGCAACTTCAAGAATATCGCCCATTTGCAGAATTCGGCTGGCCATGCCTTCAGGGCGAAATGGCTCCAGAGCATCCAGGTGCTCGCCCGTACCAATGAACTTGATGGGGACCCCCGTGACTGCTTTGACGCTCAAGAGAGCCCCACCGCGCGCGTCACCGTCCAGTTTGGTCATGATTACGCCGTCAAGTTCTAGCGCCTCATGGAACGCAGCCGCACTGTTGACGGCGTCTTGGCCGGTCATCCCGTCGACGACGAGTAGGATCTGGTCGGGCTTTACTTCCTTGTCGATACGCTCGAGCTGTTTCATCAGCTCTTGGTCGATCGCCAAGCGGCCCGCAGTGTCCAAAATTACAACGTCCGCACCTGCTGCTTTAGCCATCGCGATTCCGTCGCGACAGACTTTGACAGGGTCCTGAGCACCTTTTTCGCTGTATACCTGGACACCGATCTGATCACCGATGACGTGCAATTGGTCGATCGCAGCGGGGCGTTGCAAGTCAGCCGCGACCATGAAAGGCTTGAACTTCTGATCGCGAATTGACTGCGAAAGTTTGCCGCAAGTCGTTGTTTTACCAGCTCCCTGGAGTCCGCAGAGCATTAGAATGGTAAGACTACCGCGTTTAAGAGGGAGGCTAGAATCGACGGGCCCAAGCGTTTCCACGAGCTGGTCATAGACCACTCGGACAAGTTCTTCATGCGGCCGTAGCGAAAGCAGGACACGTCGACCGAGAGCCGCTTCGGTGACCTTTCCCATGAATTGCTCGATGACCGGCAACGCCACGTCAGCCTCAATCATGGCCGTTTCGACCGTCTTGAGCCCATCGCGCATATTGGATTCGGTCAATTTGCCTTGACCACGAATCTGTTTAAAAGCGGACTGTAGCCCTTCTTGGAGCGATTCGAACATCAGAAATTAGTCAGATTGTTGAGGGTATGAAAACGCAAAGCTACTGCGGCTTACCGGGTCGACACGTGCTGCCGCCTGCTTAAAAGGAGCACCAAGTCGTTAATTTATAGCACTCGCGCACGACCGACCAGGGTTGTTCAATGCTTCGCTAAAATAGTGTTCGAGCTCTTGGTTGGTCTTCGATTCGATGGAAGGGGTGTTAAATCCTGAGTAATCCTCAACTTTTGCGTAAGAATCTTTCTGCCGTAAAGATTTGAAGAACGTAGAACTTTCGTCCCCCAACTATCATCAAAGGCTACTGAGCTCGCCCGACTGCAATTTGCGTACGGTTTACAATGTTCGAATTTATGCACAGTTCAAAATCTTCTGGCTCGCCTCGCAGCCGTAGAGAGCGTGCTGCGCGAAAGTTGAGAGCAACAGAGCGACGGCTCAGAGTAGAGCGTTTGGAAGACCGCCGCGTCATGGCGTCTTTGCCTTTCGGCGCCGTCGCGACTGATACCGCAGAATTTATGCTCGGTCGTGTCGCGGTAACGCCCGTTTTCTTGGAGAGTAACGGTCAGCTCGATCACAGTACGGAGGACTGGACGCCGACTTATAAGGAGCAAGTTTTTCAAAACATAGTTACCGGGCTCGACTTCTGGGTCGACCTGCTCGCAAAGAAAAGTCCAGTCCACACGCTTGAGTGGGTCTTTGATCGTACTTTCGTAGACAATCCTGCCGAGACGGTTTATGAGCCGATCAGCCGTATTTCCAATGATTACAATCGTTGGGTGCCCGAGTTTCTGACAAATATTGGCTTCGGCAACCATGGTGGTTTGGAGGCGAATATTCGCGAGTTTAATCACTCGCAACGAGTGAAGCTGGCGACGGATTGGTCATTCACCATTTTCGTCGTCAACGCTCAGAACGACCCCAATGGTTCTTTTGCGAGCGGTGGTGCGTTCAGCCGTGCGTTTGCCTTTGCCGGTGGCCTATTCGAAGTTGTCCCGTCCACGCGGCCGCCATCGACGTTTGCACATGAGACGGGGCATATCTTCTATGCTCGCGATGAATACTCTGGTGGAGGAAATTATTACCAGCGACGTGGTTACTACGATACGCAAAATACCAACGCTATTGATCTTCATCCCGACCCGAACTTTGTACAAGAAGTCAGCATTATGACTTCAGGCGCTCTGTTAGAGGAAGCTTACACAACGCTTGAGACTACGGCTTCAACGCTCGCCCAGCTCGGCTGGCAAGACAGTGATGGAGATGGCATTTTCGACGTATTGGATGTCCCGCTTGGGTTGGAAGGTGTTGGGCGTTTTGATCCTGTGCATTCCGTCTACCGTTTCAATGGTCGAGCCTATGCGCAGGTTGCACCCAATCAAAATTCCTCCGGTAACGGCAACAGTATTACGATCAACAGAGTAACGGATGTCCAATACCGATTTGAAGGCGATTTAAATTGGGTATCGGTGGTACAGCCAAACGAGTATGAAGCCAATCTGAATTTCGAAATTCCAGTCGCAGAGGCCAACGCCGGTAAGATCGTTGAGATTCGAGCAGTTGATGCGAGGATTGGAATTACAAGCGGTACGTTTTCCGCAGCTGTAGTTGGAGAACCCACAGGTACGAACGCAAGAGGGCTTGGTGGGCTAGTATGGAATGACATCGATGGAGATGGAATCTACGACGTTACCGAACTTGGGCGGCATGGCTGGGTTGTTGAGCTGCGATCGGGGACAGGGGCTCCGCTCAATCTATATAGGCACATTGAGTTGAATGCGTTACCTGACGGACTGCTTCAGTCTGACTTTTTCGGGGGAGTTTCGATCAGGAATAGCGGTTCGAGTGGGAATTACACTCTTGGAATCGGCAACGGGCAGAGGATCAGCGGGAAGGTGCTGAAACCATTTTCAAGTGCGAATAACCGATTGCTTGATGCTTGGAATTCATCGCAAACGCTAGAAATATCGACTTCACAAAGTTTCACAACGTTTGAAATCGAAGCAGCGGCGATTGCTCAGACTGCGATTGTTCAGATCCGTGGCTACGATGCCCATGGCGTGGTCGTTGTTTCCAATTCTCAAACTCTACTTGTGTCTGAGCAACCTGCCAAGTTGCGGGTGGTAGATCCGACTGGTCGAATGACCCGAGTCCTTGTTCAAGTCTTAGGATCGTCGGCAGTTGAGCTTGGGGATTTAGATTACGGGACGCCGACGGTGACGACGACCGATTCCAACGGTCGATATCACTTTGATGTCCTTCCGGTCGGAGAGTACGCAGTTAGGGTCGTTCCGAAGCACGACATTTATCAACAGACTACACCTGCAGACGATTTAATTGCTGTTTCATTTGAGTCGGACGCTGCGTTGAATGGTCTAAATTTTGGGCTTCATTTGGCGCATAACCCTTGGGCTCGAGAGACAAATCAACTGGATGTTGATGGAGACACCAAGATCCTGCCGCTCGATGTGTTGAAGGTTATCAATGCACTCAATCGATACGGCATTGGTCGGTTAGAGAACCTGGATGTTCCTGCGGGCTGGGTTGTCGATGCCAATAAGGATTTGGTGCTTTCGCCATTGGACGTGCTGATAATCATTAATGCGATAAATGCAGTTAGCCGTGCCGTTGGCGAAGGGCCGTCGACCGGCATTTTGACCGGGCAATCTCTTGCAGGAACTCCCGCGAATCTCCAACCTACTGTAGCCCCAGCCATTGTCGTCGATGCGGCATTCGCTGGGCACAGCGTCTCTTGGGACGTTGGAGAGAGTGAAGGTGTCAGTGACGAGCAAGAAGTTAGGTTCCTACCAAGTATCACTAATCGCGGTCGTCTTATTGACGGTCAGCATCGCTCTCTGAGTGCGACTCTTTCTACGGACTCGGAAGTCACGCAGCCTTCAACGGAACCGCAGGAGAGTTTACGCACCCAAGTCGACCAAGCATTGCCGTCAAACCTGCTTCAACTGTTTCAATTAGCTCCTCTTCCAGCGTGAGCCGACACTGCGCATCTTTCGATCTCTCGGAAAAAGCGGCTTTAGCGATTTTATCGATTTTGACTAAATTCCTGGAACCGGACCATCGTCCGGGACGTCCAATAGCTACGTCTGGTGGCATGTTCTGCCCAAGTTGTAGCGATTATTTCGACCTTAATGCTCCTTTACGGACAAATCCTGCGGGCTGGGTAAGCCTGCAGATTGAAAACGATCATACCCCCAATTACTCTCAAACCGTGAGTTTTAGCTGACTTTTCACAAAAACTGGATCGGCTGGAATCTTCGGCAACAACCCTTCTCTAATATCACAGCAAACGATGCAAAGATCTACGCGACGGTCGAACTCAGGCAATCGATCCACATCAGCTATCTCGAAAGTCCTGCAAAAGGTGCGGCAATCGGGGAGCCGAAAGCTAGCCAAGAAACGCGGTGAGAGTCGGTTGCGAGTGGAGGCTCTCGAGCGACGCGATCTGATGGCAGCCGATTTCTTGCACAATCCGCTGATTGCGCAGGACGTTAACGGCGACTTCCGCGTAACGCCCCTCGATGCGCTCAGTGTGATTAATCATCTAAATCGTCAGTATCGCAGAGGCGTTGGATCAGGCGAAGGGGAAGCCACGACAAGCTCTGCGAGCACCAGTACGCCCAAATTTAGTTCAATGTTGGATGTGAATGACGATGGGCGTGTGACACCGCTTGATGTGCTTAGCATTATCAATAAGTTGAACAGAGCGGAAGGAGAAACGATTCTGGCGGAGGTTCAATTAGTTCCGATTGATAGTCAAGGGAACGAACTTGCTTCGTCAGTCGTAGACGGTGTGACCACTTACATCATCGGCATGGGGCAGGATTTTTCAGTCCGAACACAGATTTTAGACAATCGCGGCGATGAAGCCGAAGGTGTCTTCGCCAGTTATTTGGATATTGAATACGTGAATCTGGATGGTTCTCCGAATGAAAAGGTTGGAGCGTTGTATGGTGAGTTTCAAACAATTGAGCTAAGCAATGTTGACGGCGGGACCTTCACACTGAATTTTGGCGGCCAAATTACTGCTCCAATCACTGTCGCACGGACAGCAGGTGGAGCAATCAACCGCGGAGCAACTGCTACCAATATCGTCAATGCTATTGGCGCACTGCCTTTCGCTGGCGGTGCCGCTAACATAATTATCGAAAACGACGGTTCAGGAAATGACGCAACGTTCAAGCTAAACTACTTTAGAGAATTGGCTCGTATTGATATCCCGAATCCCACAGTCCAATCAAATCTCCTGACTGCTCCATCAGGAACTCCTTCAATCGTCGTACCACCTGGAATTATTGATCCATCTAATTCGGATGTACTTTTTCCGGCGATGGGATTTCCAATTACGCCACAGTCTACAAACAACTTGATTTACGGTTTTTCTCCTACGGGTGCTCTGGTATCGGCGGGCAATGGGAGATTTGTACTCGATGAAATAGGCTCATCGCTTTCATTCTTTTTCCCGTTGATTATTGAGAATCCCGATGTCTTCATTAGTATTTTTGATGTGAAATTTCGCGGTACGGAAACAGGTATCGTTGAATTTTCTGCAAATGTCGCAGACGAATTTGCCGGCATCGCCTTGCTCAGTTCCTTTGGTGAGGATACTGAAGATTCAGTGGATTTGCCGGCAGATGTAATTCAGTTTCCAGCTCCTTTCCGGATCAATGTTATCGACCGAGTCCAAGCAGTGAATGATGTCTTTCCTGCTCCGGGGGCTCCGCTCTTGCGGGAAGATCTCGGGCCTTTTACGTTAACGAACGTAACCGGAAATGACATCGTCCTTGTTGGCGAGTTGGCTGGTATCCAGGCTGTTAGTAACCCAGGTGCATCTGTAGGCACGGTGAGCTTTACTCCGGGTGGAAACGATATCGTTTTCAACCCAGCGAGAGACTTTTTTGGCCAAGCTACGTTCACTTATACGGTAGCAAACACGCTTGGTGATACCAGCGTTGGTACGGTAACAGTCAATGTTACACCAGTAAATGATCCGCCAATTCCTCGATCGCCGCTTCCAGCGTTAACTATCGAAGAAGATAGTACAACTCCACTCACTGTGGCGGCGTCGGAAGTGTTTTTGCCGGGTCCTGGCGGCGAGACGGGCGCAGTGAGTTTTGTGTCTGCTGAACTGTTGCCCGGTGAAACTGGCGGATCTGTTCAGGTTGTGAATGGACAATTGGTCTTTACTCCGGCCGAGGATTTTAATGGACTCGTGCGACTTAACGTTGTTGCAGCCGATCAAGCGAATTTGCAAAGCGCGGTGACTCGCATCAATATCACGGTTACGCAAGTCAACGACGAACCGACGCCATTGGGCCCAACTTTCACCACGAATGAAGATACCAACTTGGTCCTCGCACCATCCAGCTTGTTTGGACCAGGCGCTCCGTTCGAAGAACAAACGATTACATTGAGTAATCCAGCGTTAGTCAGCGGCGAGATAGGTGGTGTCGTTCTTCTCAATGCCAGTGGAAATTTGGTATTCCGGCCTGACGAACACTTCTTTGGCGATGTTGACATTGTCGTCACAGGAACCGACAACGGTACGCCGAATCTATCGACGACTGGGACGTTTACGATTCGAGTGATCGGTGTGAACGACGCACCAACTGCTAATCCTGATAGCTATGTCGTGTTTGGATTGAGCGGTACTGAGCAAGAGTTGCTCGTTTTAGAGAATGATAGTGCTGGACCGAACGAGCCGATTACGGACTTGCGTATAGTCCGTGTGTTGAATCAAAGTGGTACTGGCAACGTAAGAATTGCCGCGAATGGTCGAAGTATCTTCTACACTCCCCCAGCAGGAGTGGCGACGGGAACCGACGCATTCACGTACGAAGTCACCGACTTAGCCGACCCCACCGGCGCAACCACTTCACAAGCTCGTGTTACGATCGATATCGTGCCACCAGTTCTGCCTTTTGCGCTTCGGGACGTTGTTAGCATTGTAGAAGGCACTACCGCACCGCTTACGATTAATGTACTTGCTAACGATTTTATAAACGATGGCGAGCAGAAACGGTTGCTGTCGTTCACTCAGCCTGCAAGTGGCTTAGGCACCGTAACGCTAGACCCAGGCACCAATCCTGATTCAAGCGATGATCGCTTGGTCTATACTGTGCCATCTGAAAACTTCTTTGGCGAAGTTATCTTCACCTATACCATGGTCGACACCGGAGATGATTCGGAACCATCGGTTGGGCAAGTTACTGTGACGGTAACCGCGGTCAATGACGCACCGACTGTAGTTCAAAGCCGAACTATTGCGACGACTGAAGACGTGGTGAATTTTCGAGTGGCCGGCACGACGCTTTTGGAAGGTTCAAGTGCTGGACCGCTGGAAGGAGATCAAACAGTATCGGTCACTTCCGCTAGAATTATCTCTGGTGGCGGGACAGTGAACGTTCAAAACGGAGATCTGTTTTTCTCGCCAGCGGCGAATCGCGTTAACAACGTTGTCGTAGAATTTACTGCGACTGATGACGGAACGACAAATGGTGTGCTTGATCCGAAAACAGCCACCGGTCGCGTCACGTTCACCATCGCAGCAGACAACGATGCGCCGGAGACTGGGAATGATACAGCGACCACTCCTGAAGATGTGCCAGTTGTCATCCAAGCTTCGCAGATTCTTTCCAATGACCGTCCAGGGCCAGCCAACGCAGCAGATGAAACTGCAAATCAAACTCTGTCGATTACCGCAGTTCGCGTAATAAGCGGTGGCGGTACAGCGACGATCGTTGGAGGCAACGTTCGGTACGCTCCAGCCACGAACGTCAATGGAGTAGCGGTTCTCGAATATACAATCACCGATGCAGAAACGGTAGCAACGCCTGGCTTCGTCGCGAAGACCGCAACCGGACGAATCACAGTTACCATTACCGAAGTCAACGACAATCCGGCCGCTCTGACTGCGACGCGTTCGGCTTTTGCTGGTCTGGCAACGAGTATCGATCTAACAGCAGAGCTTGCGGCGACATCGCGCGGAGCGACTAACGAAGCTTCGCAGACCTTACGGATCAATCGAATCATTCCGGGCAGCGCAGTGGGTGGAGTCGCAGTACTGAACGCGAACGGAACAATCACCTTTACTGCAACGGCGGGATCCTCGGGCACAGCAACATTCCAAATCGAAACAATCGATAATGGAACAACCGCTGGTGTTGCAAATCCCAAGACGGGCGTCGGCACGGTCAACGTTCAAGTCGCACCATTCCAACCATCGACCATAAGCGGTGTTGTTTGGATCGACGATGATTCTGATAACGTAGTTGATTCCGATGAAAATCGTTTGAGCGGTGTGACTGTCGTCCTGACAGGTACTACGGTCGCAACAGGCGGTGGAGCGGTATCTGAGACTGCCGTAACAAAGGCAGACGGTTCCTACAGCTTCGAAACGTTGCCACCTGGTACCTATACCGTTCGGTATGTCCAACCGATGATGACTGTTGATGGACCTTCAGCCGATTCGGTGACACGAACCATTGCTGTTCCTGGCGGTAGCACGATTGTTGCTAATTTCAGCATCTTAGGAACCGACGTCGAATTTGCGAGCATCTTGGACAATCTTGCTGCGGGCTATTTTGGACAGTTCCCGCACGTTCGAGGTAAGGGAATTGATGCCGTTGTAGGGGCCGATGGAACGATGGCGTTTTCGACGGTTCACGGTGGCTACGGCCCGATGATCTTCGCGGAAGTCACCTTGAGTGCCGATAGCCGCGATGCGTTTCTAACGATCGTTGGAACCGACCTTTCTGTTAAGACTGCAGCAATTCCTCGCGGCAAGTTCTTCATCGCTCGCGATAGCGAAGGGAACACAATGGTGAAAATTGTGGCACTCGAATCCGAACTGAACTTCTTTGCCGTATCTGCAGCTCCAACTGCGGCACAGCAAAGCCGGGCTTATATGGATTCGGTCGATGCTTTCTTCGCACAATTGAACTAGAACTAAGCCTGTGCTGCGAAAACCCTCGCTTGCACCCTAAAGCTTAAACCCTCGAGTGCCGACCGCACTCGAGGGTTTTTCATTGATAGATCTGATTCGAATCGATGTACGCCGCGACGGCTGCTGGCAGGCGGTAGCGAATCGAACGACCCGCGCGGACTCGTGTGCGAATGTCGGTACTGCTGATTTCCATGACTGGCAATATTAACTGGCAGGAGCGAATCTGCGCGAGTCGTTGTTCGTCCGCAACAAAAGGCTGCAGTACTTCAAAATTGGGGGCTTCAAGGCCGCCACGGTGCGCGACCGCGATCGTTGCCAAGTCACAAATCGCTTCCGGTTCTTTCCATTTTGCAAAATCCAGAAGTGAATCGCCGCCAATAATTAGAAAGAATTCGGCGGTAGGATGCTCGGAACGAATTTCACGAAGCGTATCGACCGTATAGCTTACGCCTTGACGACGCACCTCACGATCATCCATTGCAAATCTTGGATCACTGTTGATGGCCAACGTGATCATTTCACAGCGATGTTTGGCTAAGATCGGTGGTCGGTCTTGTTTGAGGGGCGATTGAGCTGCGGGCATAAAGCGAACTTGCTCCAAATTGAGCTGCTCAAAAGCTGCATCGGCCATCAGCAGGTGTGCAAAATGAATTGGATCAAACGATCCACCTAAAATTCCGATTCGCATTCCCGCGGCTTTCAATTCCAAAGGGTTTTTGACTGAGTTGTAGTAAGACCGAACGTGTCACGCCAGTCATTTAACATTGTACGGTATACGGAAAGCCAATTCAGAATCACAATTGCGGATGACAAATGCAATACAAATGACAAAGTGGATGACATGACTAAGCGGCAGGGAGAACTATTTAACGAAGATGCGGCACCTTGGGAATTGGATTCGCAGCAAGACTTGATGGTAGCGTCGATCGCGCTCGCTGAGCCACCTTTTGGACCGTTTCACTATACGATCCCCCCTGCCCTGGCTGGCAAGTTAGGCGTGGGGATGCGAGTTCGCGTTCCACTCGGAAAATCGAATCGACTCATTTTAGGCTACTGCTTAGATATCGAAACGATACGCCAGTCGCCGGGGGCTCTGAAGCCTGTTGCTGAATGTTTGGACGAACAATCGCTTTGCCCAGGGAAGCTAATCGAGCTGATCCGCTGGATGTCTGCCTATTATCTTGTACCGATAGGCCAGATCTTTGAAGCCGTCATACCGGCCGGCGTTCGTTCTTCGGCGGGGACTAGGCTAAAGAAGATGGTACGCCTAACAGACCAAGGAAGCAACGAAGCCCGAATTGAAGCCTTGCCCCCGAAACAGAAACAGATCGCTCGACAGTTGATCCTGGCCGACGGTCCGATGGCAATGGATGACCTGATGAAGATGGCCAGCTGCTCTCAGTCTCCGGTACAAACATTGGCAAAGGTAGGCTTGGTTGAAATTTACGAACAGCGTGTGCTGGTTGATGGCAATAGTCTTGGAACAATGACTGCGCAGAAGACACGTTCCAAAGCGCTCAGCGTAGATCAGCGGCTTGCCTTAGCACAGATTCTGGATTCGCTAGAAAGCTTGCAGCATTCGACCATTCTCTTGCACGGAGTCACCGGAAGTGGAAAGACCGAAGTCTACATGCAGGCGATCGAGCGAGTGATACGATATGGTCGTCAGGCAATCGTACTTGTACCCGAGATATCGTTGACGCCTCAAACTCGTAACCTGTTCAAGGACAGATTTGGTGAGGTGGCTTTGCTGCATTCGCATATGTCCGATGCCCAGCGACACTACCAATGGCGGCAAATCTTTGAGGGCGAGGTGTCTGTCATTGTTGGTCCTCGCAGCGCGGTGTTTGCTCCAGCGCCCAACCTCGGACTGATCATCTTGGACGAAGAGCATGAGACTTCGTTCAAGCAGGATACTGTCCCACGATATCATGCTCGCGATGTGGCGCTCCATCGCACCATGCTCGAAAAGATCCCTCTGGTGCTTGGTTCGGCGACGCCGGGATTGGAAAGTTGGCAGCGCGCTGTCAAAGGCATCTATACACGGGTGTCTCTTCCACGCCGAATTCACAATCGCCCTCTTCCGAACGTCGAGATCATCGACTTGAGGGCATTGCGATTTGATCCGAAACGAGGAGCGATTTCGGAGCCGTTGCTCCGCGAGATGCGTGAGAATATTACCCAAGGCGGGCAGACGATCTTGCTGCTGAACCGTCGCGGTTTTGCAACCACGATTCAGTGCCCTGCGTGTGGAAGCGTTGTGTCGTGTCCTGATTGCGACCTGCCTTTGACGCATCACCGTGATGGTGGAAAGGCGATGTGTCATTACTGCGATTATACGATTCCGACGCCACCGGTTTGTCCAAAATGCCGATTTGATGGGATACGTTTTTCTGGAATTGGGACGCAACGTCTGGAGCAAGAGGTCAAAGATTTGCTGCCGACGGCGAGCGTGGCCAGGATGGATTCTGACACGATGCGGCGACCAGGTTCACACGAACGGACTCTGACGATGTTCCGCGAGGGAGAAATCCAGATCTTGTTGGGAACCCAAATGATTGCTAAAGGATTGGATTTCCCGAACGTTTTGCTGGTGGGAGTCGTCAACGCCGACATGGCACTCCATTTCCCTGATTTTCGGGCGGCGGAGAAAACATTTCAGTTGATCACTCAAGTCGCTGGCCGAACCGGGCGTGGGGAGAAGCCGGGGAAGGTGTTTGTACAGACTTATTCGCCCGACCATCCTTCAATTCAGTCGGCTTCGAAGCATGATTTCATAGGTTTCGCTGCCGCAGAATTAGGGCACCGAGAAAAATTCGGATATCCACCGTATGGCGCGCTGGCACGCATAATTGTCCGCGGACCGGTGGAAAGCGTAGCTGAGGCATTTGCGGACCAGATCGCTAGTTCAATAAAAAAGCACCGAGAATTGTTGGGCAAGGAAACGCGTGTGCTTGGGCCAGCCGTACCGCCAATTGCCAGGCTGCGGGGCATGTTTCGATTCCATTTGATGCTGTCATCAGATGAGGCTGCCAGCCTGAATCGACTGCTATTGCGGGTTCAGGCAGATTTGCATCCCCCTAAAGAAGTTCAGTATGTGATCGATATTGATCCAATTGATATGCTGTAGCAGACCCGAAAGATTCGTCCCATAAAGTGAGTAAAAAACAGCGCCAATTGATACCGGGGTTTCCGCGATCCTGGAAAATTGGCTAAGATTTGAGGTTTCTGTGGCGCCTGTTAGCTCTGTTGCATTCTCGATCTGCTCAATTGGCATTTCAAGTGTGGCAAGATCCTGATAGATCGCCACATAAAATCACGCTTAGATAATCGTTTCAGGGAGAGCGTTGATAATGTCGTGTCAGGAGAAGATTTGGTGAGACTGCTTTTATTATCGATCACCTTTATAGCGGGCGCGCTAGTTCAAGGGGTTGTTACTTGTTCCGCACAAAATGACGCCCTTTCCGTAAGCAAGTTATTGCCAGCAGAAACACAGGGATGTGTACGAGTTGTCGATTTGCCCAGGTTTATCGAACGTTGGAATAAAACTCAACTGGGACTACTGGGCAACGACGAACGATTGAAACCGTTCTGGGACGAGCAGCGCGCCGAAATTCAGAAACGCTTTACCGATGCTGGTTGGCAACTGAATCTTCAGGCCGACGACTTGTATGAGATATCAACAGGCCAAGCTGCAGTGGCATGGGTCTCGCAACCTCAAAATGCACAGCGGCCTTATGCTGTCTGTTTGGTGATGGATATCGATGGCAAGAATGCCGAAGCCAAGGCGTTGCTTGATAAGGCCGACGTGGAATTAAAGAAGCGCGGCGCAACAGCTCAAGATTCTCAAGTGGCCGGAACAGCGGTCCGTCAGTACACGTTACGACGTCAGCCAGGCGATACAGTCATTCGTTCCACCTTTTACTCGCTGACAGACAAGCAACTGTATGCGACGGATGACCTGTCTCTGTTGAGCAATCTTATCGACGCCAATACTAGCGGCGGAAATCATAATCCGCTTGCGTCCGAAGCAATCTATCAATCGAGCATTGAATCGCTCGACGCAAAGATTACCGATTATGATCTCGAGTACTTCGTCCGTCCCATCGGATTAGCGAAAGCAATGCGGTTCATATCGGGCCGGGCTGCAGCAGGTCAAACTGATATCCTCAAAGTGCTTGAAAACCAAGGGTTCGGAAAGATTTCTGCGGTCGCAGGTCGCGTCGAGGTTGGGACTGAAAAATATGACATGATTCATGAAGCGTTTGTCGTTGCACAAAGGCCGTTACCTGAAGCAGTGCAAATCTTGGACTTCCCGAACGCTGCAACTACGAACGTGCCCTCGTGGGTTTCGCCAGAGTCTTCGACATTCACCTCGCTAGCGTGGAACGCAAAGGAAGCGTTCTGGAAGGTGCGATCGATTGTTGACGAAATTGCTGGCCAAGCAGGAACGTTTGATTCTGTAATCGAGGGCATCCAGACTGATCCATTGGGCCCGCGGATCGATATTCGCAACGAAGTTCTACCGTTCCTAACTAATCAAATCTTTGTGATGACAGATACTGTGCTACCAATCACAGTTAACTCGCGTAGAGCCCTCGTCGCGATTCAAGTGAATGATCCTGATAATACTTTGAAGGCTGTTCTGGATCGTGCAATGGAAAATGAGCCAGATGCTATCGTTGAAGACTACAGGGACGTTCGGATTTGGAAGGTGTCTCGTGAAGACGAGACTTTTGCCGCTGATTTAGATACCGACTTTGGTGATTTTGGTGCAACAACGGGCGATGAAGAACCAGATACGGATGATTCGCCATTGCTAAATAACTGGGCGATCGCAAAATTCGACGGCTATCTGGTTTTTGCATCGCATGCCGACTTGATTCGTGAAGTGCTCGATCGAGCAAAACTGCCCGTCGAAAACAGCCCATTTGTTGATCAAGATGACGTGGCTAAAGTACTGGCAGAACTCGACGCTATCGCGGGTGACGACGAGCGTTGTGCCTGGAGAGTCGTTCGCAGTGACCGCTCTTTTGAAATGCAATACGAACTTTTTCGCACCGATCAACTCCCTGACAATCAGTCGATACTTGCTGTCCTCTTGGATCGTATCCTGAAGCCGCGAGCTACCGCTGTGGTGAACGATCAACAGGTCAAAGGTAACAAGCTGCCTGAATTCGAACAGGTACGCGGTTACTTGATGCCACTAGGAGTGGGTGCAAAGTCGACGGAAAAGGGCTGGGCTATCAAGAATTTTGTTCTAGCCAAAGAGAAGCTTGAAGAGGCCGAAGCTTCCAAACAAGCAAACGCCGAAGCTGCTTCACCGAAGCGGTAGCCCAAGCTGTGCCATAGTATTTCGCCCGACGTCAGAAATCGGCTCGCATCCAGAACGGATGCTGCCGATCGGCTCGCTGGCGAATATCTTCTAGCAACACGCTAATATCAATTACTGGCGTCAACAGCCGAGTCTTTCCACGGTCGATGATCGTGACTTTCTCATCCAGCTTGACAAAGTCTGGACTTAGCCAAAGCGTGTATCCATCTGATGGAAATGATCCAACGCGCAGCCCGTTTGTACCCGCTGGCAGAACGGTTGCGTCTGCTACGGAAATTTGGGACTTTATAGAGTAAAGGTGCGGGTTGATTACGATACTCGGGTTCATGTCCCGCAATTCAAGGAACCAGAAGAAATTGTCGCCTGGCCGAGCGGTCGAGACCTCAAACGATTTGACTGCAAAATCTCGTCGATGGCCTGACAGATTCATCCAATCCATTATACGAGGCAGTTCCTCTTGGAAATGATCTCGCCCACGGCCTTTGTACATGACGAGCATGGTGTCAAAATCCGGCGATTTTAGCAGTCGGTCGAGGTACTTTCCGTTTCTCGCGAGGGGAGCTGGAGCACCATCTAGCTCGCCAATAACAAAATAGGTCGGAACGTACTTCGCATTCTTGTAGTAGGCGATTGGGAACCGCTCACAGTCGGCTCCAACAGCGACCATGCCGGCCCACAAGTCTGGATGCGCCAAGGCGATATCCCACGCTGCGTCTCCACCCATGTAATGGCCGCTTAGAAAAACGCGATCTGTATCGATGCTTGACCGCCGCATAGCATCACGCAATGCGCCAAGAATCTTGGCGTGCTCATTTTCTGTATAGTTGTAAAACGGTTGTTTCGGCTCGCCCCAGTGCGGCGCGACGGTTATGTAGCCATGGCGGGATGCTTCGCCCAGACACTGATTAAACTCTTCGTTATAAGTCCCCGACCACCAGTCAATCTGCTCTTGAGGAGAAGAAAACTCACCGTGCAATGTGAGTACACATGGGTACTTGCGATTTGGATCGTATTCTGGAGGTAACTGAATCGTATAGCGACTGGCCGGAGCTCCAGGAATTGCGGCGACTGTAAAATCAACTTCGTATCGACCGGGTGTCGAGCTATCGCCTGTCAGACCAAGCGGCGGTTGCATTATCTGCGCAAGCCGCGACAAGTAACTAGCAGTACCGCTCTCTTTTGTTTTCAAGCTAGCCACGATTGCAGACCTGCGGTCGCTATCTTGAGAAGCGAGGTACTCTGCAAGCAGATCACGTGCTTCTACAAGTGAAACAGCAAGAGGAAGGGTATTTACCGGCGAACCGCTTCCCATCAACCAGTTCGAAACTCCAATTGCCAAACGTCGTTCGTCCGAGCTATCTTGCTGCAAATTGAAGTCGGCGAACCGGCTAAGATTCGAGATCGATATCTCTTCCTGAATCTCTTGTACGATAGGCTTCAGCGAGGCTTGTAGCTCGCGATTGGATACGGAATCAACAAGCTGAGCTAACTTGGTACGTATCGCTTCAATTTGCTTTTCTTGCGTTTCAAACTTAGATATTTCATTACCGATGCTGACTTCAGTGGCGACTGAGATCCGCTTGCGATCGAATCCATCCAGCAGTGACTTCGCAAGTTTGTACTGTCCAGCGTTGAAACGCGTTTTTACCTCGCGAAACATTAGGTCTGCGTTCTGTTCGTCAAGGCTTGCAAGCTGCTTGCTTTTACTCGACTCCAGTTCCGGGAACTTTTTAATGGCGGTTTGGAGCAGATCCCTTGCTTCACGAAACCGCTTCGCCTGCCAGTAAACCGAAACGGCGTCCAGCCATGCCTGCGGATTATTCTGATCGATATGATTCAAAATTATAACACGAAGTTTATCTGGAGGCACGGTGTTGGGGGCGATGCGCATATCCCAGACGACGCTCCGCTCGCCCGCCAAGCCTTCTACGCGCAGGTAATTTGCCGAGATTTCGGTAATACCCTGCAGAATGTCAACTGGGCCATCGGACGTGGCTAGCGAGTAGATTCGCCTGCCAAAATCATCAAAGGGCGTTACGCCAAAGGTGTTCTGGACTGCAGCAACACGGCGCCCGCCGCCGGTTCTCAAGATCGCATTTCCCGTTTGAATTACGGTCAGCGGTTCGGGGCGATTGCTGATGCTTTGGCGCAATGCGTTGTTAAAGAAAGTCAGCCGTAGGTTGTCGTCCAATACGACGACCGGTTTGACCGCAACGTTGGAATTGACGACGTTGGGATTGAAAGCTGCTTGGTCAACGCCAGCCACAGAACCAAGAGCAGCAGGCCCCAGGATCATTCGATTCTTTAAGACAACAATCGATTCATCAGCTAGCGCGTTTGCTGCGAATATTAGCGAGCAAAACGCGGAACTTGTTAGGAGCTGCCGACGCAACCATTTCACAGGCGTTATTCCGGAAGAAGGCGATAAGTAAATTATCGGCCACCGAAAAACTTTTTAAGCGTTTGTTCTGCGGCTGATTTTGAATTCTGAGTCGCTGGACCAGTCTTGTATTTTGGCATCTTAATCGGTGCCTTCTTGTCTGCACGAACCATTTTGGAGTCTTCCTCAGGTTCTTGCTCGCTATTCTCCAGATTGATATTCGTCGTTTCGTCTAGCGAGAGCATTCGGGTTTCCGGTTCCAGAACTGGCGTTCGTTTGGATCCTCTATCGACCATATCGGCTTCAATCAGCCAGTCAGCGATGTTGACAAAGTCAGAGTTCGGTTCCGAGGTCGCCGAATCTTCGGCAATTCGAGCTGCGGCTTCTTTGACGTTGGCAACTTCTGGCTTCTTCGCACCGCCCAGGCCATGTTCGATCATAACTTCGAATTGCAATTGACCGACCTGAAGTACATCATTTGGTTTTAGCGATTTCGCTTTTTCCGCATCTAGGCGGATTCCATTGATCAGTGTTCCATTGCGGCTGCGTAAATCTGCTACGAGAACGCGGCCTTCTTTCTGCACAATTACACAGTGCTTACGGCTTACGGAGTCGCTTTTTGGCCGAAGCTGACAGGAGTCGCTGCGACCGATTAGGAATTTCTCGTCCTTGACGATGATTTCCTTACCTTCATGTGCACCACCAAGTACTTTTAGCTTTACTTGCATAACGAGACTACCTTGATGAGACGTACTAACCACATTCAGCTGCAAACAATATTCTCAATTCAGTCCCCGAGCTCGTGACCGACCGTGCACAAATTCTTCAAGATGACCAGCATTAAATACTGCATCGGTTCCAGCTGCTCGGAATCCAAACAAAAGTTCGGAGAATACCACTTATCTTAGTCAAATTGGAGTCGATTGCATAGACCGGAATTCCCTAAGACGCCAATGTGGTTGTGTATTTTCCCATTGAGTGGCTTAAAAGGATTCTGGACGCCGTAGGGAAAACCTTTATGTGGACGACCGCAAGGTAGCGCATTTGGGGGCAGCTAAATTTTGCATCGCCAAGCAGCATTTCCATACTTTCCGCCGCAAAGCTCGTCTGCAGATTCCTGAATTTCGAGTTCCATAGCGGGGGAGATCGGAGAGATTGACACGTCGTGGCGGAAAACGTCTTCCAAGCAACGGGGCAACCGAGATTCTAGATCGGTCCGCAAAAAATCTGTCAGCGACAGTAAAGACATCGACGGCGCGGTCTGAGGCTTCGCTCCTGAAACGCCTGGCTCGCGTCGGCTGTTGTGACTGCTCAGGTCGAGCAAGCCAGGCAGATGTGGGGTGAGCGCAGAACGTGCAATTAGAATGCTGCCGTGCTGAAGTAGGGTCTGGCCGATACGGCGTTGAGCCGACCCCACGATTTTTTGGCCATCAAGCACGAGATCAACGGGAGAACGTCGCTCGAAACACAAAAAGCGTTGATTGTTGGAATCGATTTCTTCACCCGGTTGTAGGCTGCAGGCCGCCGTCGAAGCGTTGTAACCTTGGACTTTGAAGGCTGCCTCAATGGCTTGATGAAACGCGCAATAGAGATTTCCAATCGCCGCCTTGCTGTTGTTCGAATCGTGAATGGCCAAGCTATAAGTTAGCTCGTTGTCGTGTAGGATTGCTCCTCCGCCGGACAATCGCCGTGTAAATTCGACCGTCCTGAACTCTGAGTGTTGCAGACGATCGGACGCTCGTTGAAAGTACCCGAGGGAAAGAGTTGGCATTGCCCACTCATAGAATCTGAGAATGGCGATTTGATGCCGACTGGCCGTTAAAACTATCGCCTCATCGATTGCCATATTGCGAACGCCAGGGTGCGCAACATCTTGCCAGACGATCAAATCCATAAAGCTCGCTCAGTTGGTCCTAGCCCTAGTGTGACTGCTCGCATTGGGCTTTGTACTTTTCATAGGTCAACAAGGCTTCCACTTCGGATGGGTTAGTTAGCTTCAACTTCATAATCCAGCCCTTCTCGTAAGGGTCATCACTCAAGAGTTCCAAGTTGTCAACCAAATCGGAATGCACTTCAACGACGGTGCCGCTTACAGGCGAATACAGAGGACTAACCGCTTTCACAGATTCAACTTCACCAAATTCTTCTCCGGCTGCGATCTCCTTACCACTTTCTGGCAAGGCCATGAATACCAAGTCTGTTAGCTCAGCAACTGCGAAGGCGGAAATACCGATCGTCGCAACGTCGCCGTCTACATCGACCCATTCGTGAGAAGCGGCATATCGTAAATTTTCTGGAGCTCTGCTCATGGTATCAAGCTGATTTTCTACGGTAAAAAGGAAGTGAAACAATCGTGCCGGGGACCTTCGAGCCTCGAATGTCGATGTCCACAGCTGTGCCTACATTGGCTACGTCGGTTCGGATATAGGCCATAGCAATGGGATGCTCAAGTGTCGGTGAGAACGATCCGCTGCTTACTGTGCCGATCTCGCGGTTGTCGAAGTCTAGCACCTTGGCATGCTCCCGAGCGGCACGGCGCCCGTCGAGTCGAATTCCGACACGCGTAAAGCACGGCGGTTGCCGGCTTGCCAATTTTAATTCTTCATATCCGACAAATGTACGATCTTTGAAATTTACAACGCGTCCTAGCCCGGCTTGAAACGGATTGATTTCTTCGGACAACTCATGGCCATAAAGTGGCATCGCCGCTTCCAATCGCAGCGTGTCACGAGCGCCCAGTCCCGCCGGCAAAATGCCTTCGTTCCGTCCAGCCAGCAAAAGGTTTTCCCATACACGCAATGCGTCTTCTGCTCGAACAATTATTTCAAGACCATCTTCACCCGTATAGCCGGTACGAGAAACGATCGTTGGCTTGCCGAACTGGTCTGCAATCCGGCCACGGTAGTAGCCAAGCTTTCCAAGCGGCGTTCGGGGATAGATTTTTTCAGCAATCGATATCGCCTGCGGCCCCTGCACTGCGATCATGGCCGTCTGGTCAGAAACATCCCGGAACTGCACATCGGCGAACTCAGGCAATCGCGACTGAAGCCAGTCCCGAATTTTCAGCTTATTGCCAGCGTTTACGACCAGCAAGAAGTAAGTATTGCCGTCTGTTCCTTCAAGACAATAAACAAGGACATCATCCAGAATCCCACCCGACTCATTGCACATCAGAGAGTAGCGAATATCACCGATCTCCATATCGGTCACGCGTCGAGTCAGCAAGCTATCAAGAAATTGGTCGGCGCGTGACCCGTCAAAACGAAACCGTCCCATGTGGGAGATGTCAAAGAGCGTTGCACGCGTTCGAGTCGCGACATGTTCGGCGACAATCGAGCTGTACTGGATTGGCATTTCGTACTGCGCAAAGGCGGCCATCCTTGCACCAGCGGACACGTGCCAGGCGTGCAGAGGGGTTGTCAGTAAGTCTGTATTCATCTGCAAGCAAATCAACGCGGTCAAAAGGACAGCGCATGTGCGAAAGCCATAAGCAGCTTCGCCGACTCAGGTTTCCAACGAGTCAGTGCGCCAGTATGTTACAAATGCCAAATTGTCAACGAACGGATGGTAATTCATGCTCGCAAGCTTGCTCTACCGCCAAAACAGTATAACTTTGCGGGAAGAATGAACCAGACCTTCAAGGCTAGAAAAGCAAATTCGCTGCCAGCCAAGATTCAGCCAATCGGCGGTTACAGTGATGGTCATTCCGTAAATCTAAAACTCCTTCCGAATTCAAAATAATGCGTGACAATACGGTCAAGAGATCACTGATAAACAATGAAATTGTCTGTGGCGTTATGGCACAGGAATTTGCCACGCTGGGATTCCCAAGTATCACCGCCAATTCCGGCGCGCAGTTCGTCGTCTACGACATGGAACATACCGGTTGGTCGCTTGAAACGGTCAAAATGCTGATCGCCGCTGGTCGTTCAACGTCACTGATTCCCTTCGTCCGAGTGCCCACGGCGGAATATCACTGGATCGCTCACGTACTAGATATCGGAGCGTGCGGCGTCGTCATTCCACTGGTCCACAATGCTCAAATTTTGGAAAGAGTTATCGAGTCAGCTTATTATCCGCCAATAGGCCGGCGAGGCTGCTCCTTTGGATTAATTCATGATGACTATCAAGCGGGCGATTTGCCAGCGATGATGCAGCATGCAAACGAAAACTTGTTATTAATCGCTCAAATAGAATCGCAAGAAGGAGTCGACAACATTAACGCGATCAGTTCGAACCCTAATGTGCACGCGATTTGGATAGGTGGCTACGATCTCAGTTGTTCGTTAGGATCGCCAGGAGATTTTCAATCACAACGGTATCAGCAGTGCGTTGAGCAGGTGATGGCATCCTGTCGCAAGCACAGCAAAACAATCGTGCTGGGGACACTTGATGCCGGCGCGCTAGCGCAAGGGGCGGCAAATGGCTATCAGATGCTTGTCTATACATCCGATCTAGGGATTTATAGCCAAGCATTGCGCCAGTGCATGGACGCAATTAAAATGCAAAAGACGCCGCAAAGCTAAATTGCCGCGTCTTTTCATTTCATACATGCCCGACCGTCGAGCCTCTATCCAAGTCGGCGATCGTATTCGTAGTTTTTCAGAATACCTGGCATCGGTATAGGATAAGTTCCATCTGCATTGGCTGGCAGTGGCGAAGTGCCATTCAGCGTCAGGCTGGCGAGATCCGGTGCAAATTCGTGATCGCAATTAAGCATGTCGTCATAACGCACGATTTGCCCCGTGTGAGCTGCCATTCGTCCCATGGAAGTCACAACGCTGGCAGTCACCCCGCGTTCAACTTCGTTATGAGGTTTGTCTTCCCGGATTGCGGAGATCAAGTGATCCCATTCAAGCTGATATGGATTCGGTTCCGAGTCTGCACACTGCCAAGTAATGTTCTTGCGACTCATGTCTTGGCTGTTGTAAATCTTGCATTTAGCTGGCGTATGACCAGCTTTGGAGATCACGGCCGAGCCTTTCGTGCCATGTGCGTAAGAGGCGAATTCGTCGTGGCAGCCTGGCATGCAGCGACCGTTCAAGAACAGCTTTGTGCCGTCTCCAAAAGTATACTCGACCGAATAAGTGTCGAAGTTTTGATCAATATTTTCGCCACGGTAATGCCGGCCTCCGCACGCTTGTGCTTCGACAGGCCAAGCGTCTTTGACCCAGCAGCATTCGTCGATGTTATGAATCAAGAAATCGCTGTAAGCTCCACCACTCAGCCAAAGAAACGAATGGAATCGAGAGATTTGGAACATGAGTTCATTCATGCTCTCCGGTTTGGGTAGAGAGAATGCGGAAGCGGTTGGGCCGGCCATGCGATACGCTCGCATCATGGTTATGTCACCAATTTCGCCTTGCCGAATTCGTTCGATCATCTCCTTTCGCATATCGCAGTGACGGCACATTAGTCCCACACCGACTTTGAGATTCTTTTCCACTGAACGTTTGCCTAACTCAAGCATGCGCTTAGAAGTGGGGCCATCAATGGTGACTGGTTTTTCCATGAACACGTTCAGTCCCTTTTCGATGGCATAGGTGAACTGCAGCCAGCGAAAGGCAGGTGGCGTAGCGAGGATGACAATGTCGCCTGGGCGAAGAGCATCCATCGCTTGTTTGTAACCGTCGAAACCGATAAATCGCCTGTCCTCTGGAACATCCATCTTGTCCGCAAAAGCAGCCGACAGTCCACTATGGCTAGGGTTCAGTTTTTCGGGGAACACATCCGCCATGGCAACCATTTTGAGTGGGCCGTTGTTAACAGATAGCGCATTCTCGGCAGCTCCTGTACCCCGGCCTCCGCAACCCACCAACGCAAGTTGGATCGTGTTATCTTCTGCTGCATGCACTTTAGGGGTGGCCAGTGCGCTCGTGACAACCGACGCTGCTGCTGCAGCCGTGCCCGTAGTTCGCATAAAGTCGCGCCGGCTGGCACCTTGTTTGGCAGTATGAATTGAACTGTTATTTAGATCGGACTTCACAGTATTTCCTTGGCACAAAAGGTAGGGAGAGGTTAAGGCGAGCGTTTGCGTAAAATTGAGTTAGGCTGGATTATCTATCGAGGGGAAGTGGAACTGGTCGTTCTTTCTGAATCGGTTCACTGTACTCCCAGTAGGAGTCTTTATCATCC
Source organism: Njordella aestuarii (assembly GCF_056494165.1). Lineage (NCBI taxonomy): Bacteria > Pseudomonadati > Planctomycetota > Planctomycetia > Pirellulales > Pirellulaceae > Njordella > Njordella aestuarii. The sequence continues at coordinate 5,623,856 of NZ_CM151397.1, read as the reverse complement.
TGGGCGGGTTCCTCAAATGGCCTAACGATGCGAAATCCTACGTGAAGTGCATCTGTAAGATACCAAATGCTAACAGGAGTTTGTGGGTCTTGAGCGATCCATTCTTCGGACGAGCCTTCGCGGGCGGAACTGCGAAGTTTTTCGGCGGGTTGATTCCATCCGCCGCCACGAACAACACGCGGATATAAGGTCTTGGGAACAACAAGCGGATCCGCGATCATTTCAGAATTCGAATCGCTTGCGTAGCCCCCGGACGTGTATTGGTCTAAAACCCATTCCGCGACATTTCCATGCATGTCGTAAAGTCCCCAAGGGTTTGGCTTTTTCTGCCTCATCCGCTCATAGCCTTCGTCATAGTTGTCTTCGAACCAAGCGTAGTCTTCTAATTCGGCCGGGTCGTCTCCGAAAGAGTAAGCGGTTGTTGTGCCAGCGCGACATGCATACTCCCACTCAGCTTCCGTCGGAAGGCGATAGTATCGCCCTGTCTTGGCCGATAACCATTTACAAAAGACACGAGCCGAGTGCTGCGTCATGCATATCGCTGGATAGCCTCGCTTGCCCATCCCAAACGTCATGTCGACGTAAGGCGGTGTCGGCTGGCTCTTTTGGAAGACGTCAGCTATTTCGTCGCGCTTTGTGATTTTAAAACCACGAGTTTCACGCGAGCTTACATCTAAATCAGACATCCAGACATCGAAGACATCCCAGCTTATTTCACACTCGCTCATCCAAAATGGCGAGATACTCACTTTGCGAACTGGAGCTTCATCAGGACTCGCCTGTTGACTATCGCTTCCCATTAAGAATTCGCCGCCCGGAATTGCAAGCATCGTAATCGATTCGTCCGTGTGCTCGATCTTTTCGATGTACTTCCGCATTGCGTCGGGTGCACTTGCGCGGGCTTGCTCAATGGGCAAGACGCTTTCAGAGAGCGAATCATCCCCGATCGCGACAGTCGACCAGAATGTAAATATGAAAGCAAAGACGACGTGCAAAACTGAGTGACAAAATGACTTTCGTTCCAAGCTACTTTTCATCGAGAGAATGGTTGCGGAAATTGACATGTCTTCCTTGGAGATTCAGCGAAGCTTCGGAATTTAACTACATTCAAACCCGAAGACTTGTGGACTATATTGGATTGGTAAACAGAATCATTTCGAATCGCAGCGCGATTGGATACTGAAATGAGCGAAGGTGGGATTCAAGCAATCTAACTTCGATGAGCAAAGATTGCAACATATTCCGACCGGTGAACAATGAACCGAATTCTCAAAACTTTTTTCTTCTTGTCGTACGTTGCCTTCGTGGAAACCATATTTCCAACCTTTTGGCAGCCAGCATTCGCTCAGAGTACTGAAGCGCCGGTGCCGAACAATCCAACGTTGAACGGCTACGAAGTCGAATTTCCTGCGATGGGATCGACGTTCAACTTCTCGATTTACGCTGCAGATGAAGCCGAGGTTCTCGCTGTCGCAGACGAACTGCAGGCCGAAGTTTTGCGGTTAAACCAGATCTTCAGCGATTATGATCCCAACAGTGAACTCGAGCGGCTTCTGGCGGCAGAAGATTCGTCCACTGTCGACCTCTCGCCCGATTTGTTTGCTTTGCTGCTCGAGTGCGATCGCTGGTATAAAGAAACAGGCGGCGCATTTGATGCCTCGGTCGGAAAGCTTACAAAGCTCTGGCGCAATGCGAAGAAAGAAAATCGTATACCCAGCAAGAGCGAAATTGAGGAAGCACTACTTCATGTTGGTTGGGATAAAGTCAAACTGCTGCCGGACCAGCAAAAGATTTTGATCCACGATTCTGAACTAGAAATCGATTTTGGTGGCATTGCGACAGGCTATACCGTAGATCGGTGCTTCGAAATGTTAACGGCCAAAGGTCTGCACTATTCATTGATCAATAGTGGTGGAGACATTCGTTGCGGGGAAGCGCCGCCTGGCCGTGATGGCTGGAATATAGAAGTCGCAGCGATCGAGCGAGGTGGAGATGCCTTGCGTCACTTGGTCTTAAAAAACTGCAGCGTTACCACGAGCGGAGATCTGTGGCGATATATTGAAATTGAAGGTGTGCGGCGAAGCCATATCGTGGATCCTCGCACTGGTTATGGAATTCCGGGTCCTATGTCGGTAACTGTCATTGCCGAAACTTGTTTGGAAGTCGACGTTCTCGGGACTACGCTTTCAGTGCTAGGCGAACAAAAAGGTCTGCAGTTCCTAAGCAAGAGTTACGCTCGAGATGCAGAGGCGTTTTTTGTTTGGCAAAGCGCGGACAAGGGAGATTTGCAGATGATCGCAACCGAGGGTTTTCCTGCAGGAACAGTTCCTGTAACCGCTCGGTAGAACTCGAGTTTACTTGCGACGTTTCGATTTGCCTGGCTTTTTCGAGGTCGCAGGATGAATCGTGCTACGCGAGGACTTCTTCTTTTTTGCCGAAACGGTCTTGGCTGGAGCGGTATGAGCCTCTGTCTCCGTTGACTGGCGGTTTGATGGACTGCCAGAGCGGCTCGAGCGTTTTTGTTTGCTGTGTCCGGTGCCTAGTTTATGAGTCGACGATCGGCCTTCAAAATCAAAGTACAGTTCGCGCTTGGCAAGATCGACTTGCGTGACACGAATCAACAGACCATCGCCCATGCGGAAGCGGTTTTCACGTCGATAACCTTCCATGCTGTAGGTTTGCCGGTCGAACTTGTAACGGTCGGCAGGAAGCGATCGCATTTGAACGACTCCTTCAACCGGTACCTCATGCAATTGAACTACAATCCGATCTGGCTTGACTGTTGTAATGGTGCCGGTGAAGGTTTCGCCGACGCGTTTGTGCATGTAATGCAACAGCTTAACGCGAACTAGCGCACGCTCGGCTTGTTCAGCATTCTGCTCGCGATCGCTGCAATGTTGACCTTGCCTTGTCAGAACTGCGAGCGGTACGTCGGCTGGCTTTCCGTCGACCACGTTTTGAAGAATTCGATGGACGATCAAATCGGGATATCGCCGAATTGGACTAGTAAAGTGACAATAGTTTGTCATGTCCAAGGCGTAATGGCGCTCGGGGAACGGTTGATAAACCGCTTTTGACATGCTCTTGAGAATCGCGTAGTTGACGGCCTGCTCGAGTGGTGTTCCTCGCACCTCTTCTACCACACGTTGAATTTCAAAGCGGCTATGCATATCGCCAGCTTGAATACCGACAGCTCGAATGAACTCAGTCAACCTTTTTAATTTGATCCCTTGCGGTGCGGGATGTACTCGCCGCATGAAGGCCACTTCAAGCTGATCGAGGTAGGTCGCCACGGCTTGATTCGCCGCCAGCATAAATTCTTCAATGATCTTATGGCTATCGGTGTACTGCGTTAGATGAGCACCTTTGACTTTGCCGTTGCGATCAAGATCGATTTTTACTTCTGGCAAATTCAACTCGATGGCACCATGTTCTAGCCTACGATTACGCAGAACCATCGCAAGAGTGTGCATGTCCTTTAGCAAATGATTGATGGCGGGCGTTACATCAATCGAGCTGGGCTTGTCGAGAAATTGGTCGACCATCTCATAGGTCAAACGCTGTTGGTTGCAGATTACCGATGCGAAGAACTCTGAATGGATTGGAACTCCACCTTCGTCGAACTCAATCAGCACCGTCCTCGAAAATCGACGCTTGTGCGGCTGCAAACTGGCTAGCGAATTGCTGATGATCTCCGGAAGCATCGGGATGACACGATCGGGCAGATATACGCTCGTCGCTCGATCGGCAGCTTCTTCGTCAATCTTGCTTCCGGGCTGAACGAAGTGGCATACATCTGCAATATGAACCATCAGTTCCCAGTTGCCGACTTCATTTCGGCAAAGTGAAATTGCATCGTCAAAATCGCGAGCGTCGACCGGATCGATGGTAAGTGTTGGAACTTGCGTCAAATCGCGGCGGCCGTCGAGCGCATTTTCATCAAAACGATCTGCGACCGATCGCGCTTCTTGAACCACCGCGTCGGGGAATTCTTCGGGAAGGTTGAATTGATGCAGGACTGCGATCGTATCGACGGCGGGATTTCGGCTGGTTCCGAGGACTTCGAGAATGACGCCTTCGCCGGCTAAAAAGTGTCCTGTCGCAGTTACCTCTGGGTATTTCACCATTTCGAGGACGACTTTATTGTCGTTTTCGATCGGGAGGCCGCGAATATCGCCGACAGCGATGGGGTACTCAAGATTCACCCCATCGAGCCAAACCACGGGCTCGCCATTGATCAGTTGGAAGGTACCGACGAACTTGCGGCGCCCTCGTTCGATAATTTCGGTGACCGCCCCTTCCCTGCCCGGCCCAGCCTTCTTGGCGGAAATTTGAACATCAACCAAATCACCTTCCATAGCAGACTTCGTAAAGCGGCCAGGGATAAAGATGTCATCCGGACTGTCCAGCAGGCTTGGGTCGAGCGGTCTAACGAAGCCAAAGCCGCCAGCCGCCGAGCGGAATGTTCCGCGAACTAACTGGTTGATGTGTCGAGACTTACGTGGCGGACGGTCTTCGGGTTCCGCGTCGTCACGGTCAGTTTCCAGCGGCCGATTTGCTTTGTCAGCATTGCCGATCGGGGCGATCAGGTGGTTGGCTTGGAAGGAAATGAAGCCCTTTCGAACGAGCTTCTTCAGTAAACTGCGGAGGGCGGCGTAGTCTTCGGGGGCTACATCCAGCAGCTTGGCGATTGTTTTTGGCTTGCAAGGGCGAAACTCTGGCGAATTAACCAGTTTCAGAACCGAGGTCGCGAGAAGCGAGTTTTCCATAGGTCTAAGGATAGATCGATAGGTTTTGTCCGGAAAGTGGAATAGAGGAAGAAATCAAGAAGAAGTTCAGATCCTCGAATCATTAGCCATAGCCCGTAGAAGCAATCCCGGGCGTGGTTTAAACTGCGAGGGATGCTTGAGAAGCATTCGCAGTTTGCAGTATTTACGCAAGAAAACCCTCGGCGACTGCGCCCGCCTAATGCTCTACAAAGGAATTGTTGTGTCCGACGTTGCTCCCGCTTCCACAAAACAGGCACGGATCCTGATTATTGATGACGATGATGAAATCCGCGAAACGGTTTGCTATGCGCTTACGAGCCAAGGCTACGAAGTTCACGTCGCGCAGGATGGAAATGAAGGCTTGGCGATGGCCGAAACTTTGGAACCAGACCTTGTACTGCTCGACATGATGATGCCTAAACGGAGCGGTTTTTTAGTTCTGGAGCAGTTGGGCCAAGTGATCAGCAAGCCTATTCGAGTCATCATGATGACGGCAAACGAAGGCGAACGGCACAAAGCCTACGCTGAACTACTGGGCGTCAGCGATTATCTGCATAAGCCATTCGCCATGGAATCGATGCTTGAAAGTGTCCGAAAAATCCTGGCTGAACCTGCGTCGTAAGATACTGCGTAGCAAATCATACTTCCGCATTACAATTTCGGGATCAAAAGTAGTGATGAGTGACATTGAGTCTGAACGATCACAGGGGCTGGCCAAGTTCTCGATGGCGACTCGGGTGCTTCTGTTGGTCGCCGCGTTGCTGGCTGGCTCAGGCGTAATGCTGGGTGCCTATGCTGCGCACGGTATGCAAGATATGCTTGCCGAAAAAGGCTTCGATGCTGCCACTGTCAGCAAGAAACTGGACCAAGCCGAAGTCGGCGTCCGCTATCAAATGTTCCATGCACTCGCCATTTTGGTCATCGCGGCCACCGGATTGGGAGCTCGCTCGCGGTTGTTCGTCGCTGCGGCTTTTGCATTCATATTGGGTGTGCTCCTCTTCTCGGGAACTTTGTATGCAATCGCACTAGCCGATTCGACCATGCATTTGGTCGTTCCCTTTGGTGGGCTTGCTATGACCATCGGCTGGGGTTTGCTGGCAATCGGTGCCTTTACAGCTCGACAGCAAGCATAGATTGCGACGTTTTTCAATAAAATTCAAAGATTGGCTCAAGTCCAGGTGTTGAACGGTCTTGCCGTCCCACCGACAGAAATGCTACACGATCAGTTCGTTCTTGGTTTGCCTTCTACGTAGCGGCAAACTTAGGCAGCGAAACGATTCCGACGATCAAGGTGGCAAATCGGTGTACGCAATCAATGCAAAAATCATAAAGCATACGAGAGTGCTCGTGGTCGCTGTTTTGCTATCGCCACTCGTTCTGGTCGGCTGTCGCTGGGGCAGCATGGGGCAAAACGGCCTCGGCATGCAGTTGTATCAGCAGGGTAAGTACGCTGAAGCGTTGCAGCAATTCGAGCTGGCCAAACAATCAGATCCAACCAATCCCGACACATATTACAATCTTGCATCAACCTATGCTCGGTTGGGTCAGATGCAAAAAGATACGAAAATGTTGGAGCAAGCAGAGGTGTTGTATAACCAATGCTTGGACTTGTCGCCGAATCACACCGATTGCTACCGCGGATTGGCTGTGCTGTTGGCGGAAACGAATCGCAGCGACAAGGCGTTTACCTTGCTGCAAAACTGGAATAAACAAAACCCAACGCTAGTTGATGCCAAGGTCGAACTGAGTCGCTTGCAATCTGAGTTTGGGCAAACCAAGTTGGCACAGCAGACTCTTGATGAAGCGTTGGCTATGGATCCCAATAGTGCGAGGGCTTGGGCAGCGCGTGGAAAGCTGCGAGAGGATTCGGGCGATTTGATCCAAGCAGTACAGAACTACCAACAGTCACTTGCGCTGAACGCGCTGCAACCCGAGTTGTATCAGCGCGTCGCTGCTTTGAATGTGCAGATGGCGCAGAACACACTGGGGACCGCAAATTCAGCGATCATCGCTAGCGGCCAAGGCTCTGCAGTAAGCGGAACAAGCACCGGATCAACATCGCCCACCAACCGCTATTAAAGACGGTTCATTCGTTAGCGAGCGGCATAAGTTCTTTGTTTCTTCTGCGCTAGCTACTGCAATTGCACCTTTAAGAAGGCTTTGGCGTAGGTCCACCAGCGATTAGCGGTTGCACGCGAGATGTCAAGGAGCGTTGCAGCTTCCGCCAGGCTGTAGCCGCCAAAATAGTGCAGCTTGACCAGCTCTGCACACTGTGGATCTTGAATGGCTAATGTATCCAGTGCATCATGAATGCCCAGCAGTTCGGCGGGTCGCTCGATGTGAATCTGGTCTAGTTCGAGAAACTCGCGTTTTACGTCGCTGCCGCGTTTTTGCGCAAGTTTACGCCGAGCGGAATCGACCAAGATATGCCGCATCGCTTCGGAAGCAGCCAAGAAGAACCCGCGACGTGACTCGTATTCAAGTGTTTGATTTGGTCCGACGAGTTTCAAATAAACTTCATTGACCAACGCCGTCGGTTGCAGCGTATGTCCTTCTTTTTCATTGGCCAAATGTCGTTTAGCTAGTCTTCGCAACTCATCATAAACCAACGGAAACAGTTCGCCCGCTGCCTCGCCATCACCCGATTCGATGCGATTCAAAATTTGAGTAACGCAGGTCACGGAAAAATCTTGACTGCCACTCATTCATTCGATCCTTCCAGGACCTGCCACGTTTCAGTTTGCAGTAGGCGAAGAGTTGCGGTTCGATTCCAGGGAACGCTAGAAGGCGTACGAAGTTCCTCAATGACCATTTCGTCTGCTCGACGTGCCCAATCAGTGGCAGTGTCCGTGTTCCCCAACGTAGCTTCGCACATCGCTAAGAAATACCAAGCATACGCGGGCGACGAGTTGGGCGTTTCGCTTTCAGCAATTTTCAGCAACTCGTCGCGGGCTCGTTCAACCTCTCCTGCACGATAAAGCAAAGCACCCAACTCGACACCCATCGTGTCGTCCATGTGCAGTTGTTGATAAAGATCTAAGGCCGCCGAGTAGTCTGCAAGCGATGCGGGCGCTAGACTAGCCGTCCAGGCACTAAAACGAGCTTCAACTGGCTCCGTTGTTTCGGCAAATTTATCAAGGATTGAGCGGCATGACTCTTCATATCCCTGTCGATTCCCCACGACCAGATAGGCCAAGGCCTTTTGATAATAGGGTTGGTGTCCATTCACTTGATTTTCAATATCTTGATCAAAGCCTTCGAGCCACTCTTGCTGGAAGGTCGGGACGACACCTTTTTGTAGCTGTTCATCCGTAATGCTCTTGAACCATGCATTCGTTGTCGCACGAGAGTCAATGCCCACGTTGAATGGCATGATGCCTGATGGCACCAATGTCAGAAACGTTTGGTAGCCATGCATGATCGCCCGCAATTCTTCGGTTGTCGTATCGTGTTCATCCTTTTTAAGCTGAGCGATATAGCAGTTTACTTCGGCGTCGACCAGTAGCGTTTCCAGCGCAACGCGTCGTCGCCAATCCTCAGGACTTTGCTCAAACTCCCTCGCAATTCGAGCGAGTGTTTGCCTAGCGGCTGCAAAAGCTTCGCGAGCGTCGCGTATGTTGTCCGGCTTTGACAGTCGGTGGCAAAGACTGTAACGAATGTCTAATTCCATTCGTAACGCTTCTTTGGTCCCAAGAGCCTGGGAGTGTTCGTTCAATGCTTCCAGGCATGAATTGCCCAACTGCATGGCCACGCATTCATCCAGGTGGCCGTCAATCAGGCATTTTGCAGCAACTAGATAGGCTTCGAATCGCTCTTCAGATTTGATAGCTGGTTCAATCCAATTGCGAATCTCACTCGCAAGCGTTGTTGGACAAGGTTGAGTAACTCCATCAAGTATTTTGAGGAGTTCTTGCAACGGCCCACGCCAAGCGGGCGCGGTGACCGGACGCTCAAATTCGTCTGCGGCTGCTTGCTTCAGAAAGTGCTGGTATACTTTGCCGTGAGTTGGAATATCGCTATCGGTAAGCGGAATAGCAACCCTTGGTGGACCGAATAAGATCACCGCTCGATCGAATGTTCCGGCAGCCAATTGTTGGCCATCAGGACTCCATCGGACTTGTGAAAATCCAACCATCTCGGCCCCTGTCAGTTGGATCAGCTCTTTACCAGTGGCTACATCCCAAATCCTCACTGTGCCATCGTGACTAGCAGAAGCCAAACGCCGACCGTCGGGTGAGAAATCAAGGCCATTGACATCAGCAAAATGTCCACGCATATGGGCAATCACTTCAAGCGTTTGTCCATCCCGAATCCAGATATCTCCATTGTTGTTTCCCAAAGCTACGAAACGACCCGATGGGTGCCAAGCGATTCCAAAACTTGCAGAGGAATGACCGTCCGGAAACTCAGTAAATGTGCCATCAATTCGAAAAAGAGTCGACCAGCCATGGCCGCCAGAAATGAATCGAGTTTCTGATGGATCCCAGGCACCAGCAAACATTCCATTTTGAATATTGTCATGCCACTCATGGATCACTTCTCCAGTTGCACCGTCTCTTAGCAGCGGTGGGCGGTTACCGTTATGAGTCATCACTAATTTCGTTTTTGGACTCCAGTACGCAATCGGATCGCCGAAGAGCTGGCATGGCATTTTCTGTATTTCTAATCCAGTATATGGATCATCAACCTGAAGTCTATCGCCAGTACTAGCCCGCAGAATGAACCGTGAATCGAGGTCCCATGCTAGACCCTTGCAAAGTCGAGTATTCGTGAATTTCAAAGGCCGCATCGAAACGGAATTGAATAGTGCGCTCATGCCCCCCACCCAAGTACCATGCATAACTTCGCCGGAAGCGTAGATTTTTGAATTGTCAGGTGACCAGTGCAATTGGGTTATGCCATTCTTGCCATTGCTTTGCACCGATAGATTTCCAATCTCATCCGGTATCTGTGCTCGCAGTTCCAATTCGATATCTTTTAAACCAAGTATTTTTACATCCAAGTTTGACGCGACAGCAAAGCGATTTCCGGACTGAGTTACCGCTAAGGAATACAATGGGACGTCGGAGGTATGCCAGCTTTGTCGTTGTGATTTTTCTAAAACATCCCACAAACGAACGGAACCATCACGTGACGAGGAAATTAATAGATGGTCATTGATCCACGCCACATCCGTAACAGAGGAGACATGGCCTGTGAGTAGGGCGGTATCTTCGCCTCGCTCGTTCGCGATCCGGATATTTATGCCTTCGGAAGTTGCTAGCAAATTCCCCGATGAATTCCAAGCCGTGGCGAGACCAATTTCGAGGTTGTGGGAGGATAAAGCAGTCGTTGATTTATCGGCAGTGTTGAAGATCAAACGCTTTCCAAGCCGCAGACCCGCCAGAATCCGATCGTCATGCGGATGCCAAGCTAAATCAGCTAGATAGCTATGCTTTTCAACGGAGTGTATGAGCGATGTTGTGCGATCTTTTAAGTTCACAACAGCAATGTCGCCATAACGACTACCAATGGCGATGCGCTCGCTATCAGAGTGCCAGCTTAGGCCACCTATCATCACTCCGGTGATTGCATTAGAACGAATCTCAAGTGGTTGGCTCCGCCAAACTTGCCGCCCGTCTTGGCTGTCTAAGACAATCAGTTCGTTGGTTTCCCGAGTTCCGACCGCGATGTATTCACCGTTGGGTGACCATGCCATTTTTGCGAAGTCTGCGCGACAGTCCAGACGTCGCAATTTCTGAAACGTGTTCACATCCCAAATATCAATGAACGTTGGGGCAGAGAACGTTGCTAGTTCGTTTCCCGTAGGATTGAATGCAACCATTAATGAAGATCGTGTCTGGTTCACCTCAGGCAAACTGACATATGCAGACTTTACGCACTGCTGAAGGTAATGCCATTCCCAGCCTCGGAAGTCGATTTCTCCCTCTGCGGGGACGGTACTGGCTAATAACGAAGCAAGGCCTCCAAAGTTGCGTTCCTTGAGCGCGGCCTGCATGGATGCCAGATTTGCTACATATAAATTCCACTGAGACTCTCGAACCGCCGACTCGGTTCGTTCCCGTAACTCTTTCTCGATCACCGTTGCCTGTTGAGCCTTTTCTGCGGCGAGTTCCGCCTGCTCGCGAAGTTTCTGCTGCTCGACTCTAGCAGCTTGTACGTCGATCAAGGCCTCCCGCGTTTTTGCCTGCTCAACGGTAACCTGTCCCAATCGTTGTTCAACTTCGCGTTCTGCGTTTGTTGCTCGGATCGCTTGACCGACGCTGACGATGGTGCCAGCCACAAGCATAGCAAACAGCAGCAGGGCAGAAGTCAAGAGACCGCGATACCTGCGCATTATCTTGTTAGTTAAATACCAGACCGATGGAGGGCAAGCTAACACGGGGGCATCGTCGAGAAAGCGTTGAATATCAGCCGCGAATTCTGACGCTGTCCCGTATCTGCGTTTTCGATCTTTGGCGAGTGCTTTAAGAGCGATCCAGTCGATTTCACTGGAAATCGCCTTGCATATCTCTCGTTGATCCAAGCCCCGACTTTCCGCGACGGTAGAAAGTGCGGCTTTGGGGAAGGTCGTCACACGTTGACTTGGGCGAGGCGGGTCTTCTTCACGGATAATCCGACGCATTTCGTCGAAGCCAGACTTCAACAGCCGATCGCGGTCAAAGGGAGTAACACCTGAGATTAACTCATACAATAAGACTCCCAACGAATAAATGTCAGTACGCGTATCGATGTCTAAACCGCTTAACTCAAGTTGTTCTGGGCTCATGTAAAGCGGTGTACCCACGACTTGATTAAACGCCGTGTAGACGGTGTGCTGCGTGAGGTTCTGATGAAGGGCCTTCGCAACGCCGAAGTCAATGACTTTGACGACAGGCTTGCCATCGTGCAATGTCACCAATATGTTCGGTGGCTTCAGATCGCGATGAATTATCCCCTTTTGATGTGCGTGCTGTACTGCGCTGCAGACGTCCATGAACAGTTTTAGTCGTTCGTTGATCGTCGCTTTTGCTTGGTCGCAATACTTGGTTATTGGCAGGCCACGGACTAACTCCATCACAAAGTATGGCAGTTTTTCGCGCGTGGTCCCCGCGTCGAGAACTCGGGCGATGTTGGGATGTTCCATCATAGCGAGTGCTTGACGTTCGGCTTCAAAGCGCGCGATGACGGCTTTGGAATCCATGCCGGGTTTGATGACCTTCAGCGCGACCTTGCGTCGTACCGGTTTGGTCTGCTCGGCGACATAGACAACCCCCATGCCGCCTTCGCCAATCTGCTCCATCAGCTTGTAGCGATCTATCTGACAGCCAACATCGATGGCATCCATCGATGTAGTCACATTTAAATCGACCAGGGGATTCGCCATGAAGCTGCCCGATTCGGCCGCGTTCTTGAGAAGTTGTTCGAGGCGTTCCTTCAAAGCCGGATTGCCTTTGCACGCCTCGTCTAGAAATGCGCTCCGCTCTCCCGTTGGCAGGTCGATGGTCGCCAGCAACAAGTCTTTTTCATTTGGGACTGAGGTAGAGTCTTCTGGCACGATCAACCATCCAGCAAAGTGATTTATAAAGGCGCTTCCACCAATTCAGGCGCAGAAACGACGATGATTGTCGCATGAGATTAGTGTAAATGCGTCAAATTTGTTTGAAAGCAACAAGTCTCGGCGTTTATCACACGATTACGCGTCCATGGGATTGGAAATCGGATCAAATTTTTGAATCTCGGCATCGAGTTGCGTCATTTGTGTTAGGCCTGAAAGGCCGGTCTCCTCCAGCCCAGGCCAAAGGCCTGGGCTTTTGGTCCGCCCCAATTCGTTAAGGCCTGAAAGGCCGTGTTCAATTATGACTGCCTGGATATGAACGGCCCCTACAGGGCCGGATGATCATTATGTGAACCGTAAACCCAGGCCTTCGGCCTGGGCTGACAGAACGGCCCCTTCAGGGCCGAAGAATTTCTGACAGAACGGCCCCTTCAGGGCCGGAGGATTTCGGTTTTCGGCCTGAAGGGCCGGTCTCTACCAGCCCAGGCCAAAGGCCTGGGATTTTAGATCCCCCCGGAATCATTGAGGCCTGAAAGGCCGTCTCAATTGCATATGGCTATTGGGGGCGATTAAAATTGGGGCGTCATTCTCAGATGCGATCGCCATTTCCCTGACCACAAGAGGCATCCCATGTCGCAATCGCTTGCCAAAATCTATATCCATCTCGTTTTTTCAACCAAGAATCGATATAAGACCCTAGCGGACGCTTGGCGCGAAGAATTGTTTTCGATCTTGGGCGGAGCAACCAATAGTGTTCAATGCCAATCGTTGATCGTTGGCGGCGTAGCCGATCATGTGCATCTGTTGTTTCAGTTGGGGCGGACTGTGACCATTGCTGACGCCGTAGGTAAGATCAAGTCGTCAGCGTCTTCTTGGATTAATAGCACGAGAAAGCTCTCAGAAGAGTTTCATTGGCAAGGCGGATACGCCGCATTTTCAGTGAGCCAATCCAATGTTGAAGCGGTCAGGGATTACATTCGACGTCAGCCCGAGCATCATGCCAAACAATCGTTTCAAGATGAGTTACGAGAGTGGCTCAAGAAATACGAAATCGAATGGGATGAACGATATTTGTGGGATTGAACCTTAACCGCGTCCAACGAATGAACGGCCCCTACAGGGCCGGATGATCATTATGTAAATCGTAAACCCAGGCCTTCGGCCTGGGCTGACAGAACGGCCCCGTCAGGGCCGGAGAATTTGGTTTTCGGCCTGAAAGGCCGGTCTCTACCAGCCCAGGCCAAAGGCCTGGGATGTTGGTCCGCCCCAATTCATTAAGGCCTGAAAGGCCGTGTTCAATTTTGATCACCTTGATTGGAACGGCCCGTGGCGTTTCCACATTTCTGAATATTCCATGAGACAAGCCAGTCGATTCGTGCGCCCGTATTGTTGAGGCAAAACATTTGGCACAAATGCAAAACTCAACGATGGCGATGTTTTTCTGGACGGTTTACGGCTGTTTCTTGCATTGAGAATTGTCAGTCCGCAAGCGTCTGCCCGCGCAATTCAATTAGGCACAAGGATCACAGCTATGTTTCGAAATTCTAAAACCAAAATGGCACGTGTCCCCAATCTTATGGCGGGGAAATCTTCCACTATCGGACGTGCAATACGTGCAAGGAAATCAAACATCGAAACAAGGATTGGCCGCAAGCTCCTAGCTGAACAACTCGAGGCAAGGAATCTGTTCGCGGGATTGGCACTCGAATCTGTAATCACCACGGAAAGCGATTTTCCCGTTGGGAAGTCCTATGCATACGCTGTCGCGGCTGACCTCTTTGGCAATACTTACATGGGCGGTCAGTTTACGGGCACCGCTGACTTTGATTGGAACACTACACATGCTGATAAGAGGGACGTATTGACTGCGCGAGGATATAGCGACGCGTTTGTAGCGAAGTACGATCCCGCGGGGCAATTCTTGTGGGCGCGCAGGATGGGGGGCGATTCGGCGGAGAGTTCTGACGATACCGGCTATGGAATTGAGACCGACAACTCAGGAAATGTCTTTCTGACAGGCAACTTTGGACAGACGGCCGATTTCGGTGGAACCTCTTTGGCAAGCGTTGGCCTGAGAGATTCGTATCTGGCCAAGCTTGATTCAAACGGAAACTTCCTGTGGGCCGCGGGTCTGGGGACGGAAGTCGATGACTTTACAACCCAAATCGAGGTTCACGAGAGTGGTAGCGTCACTGTTGCGACAGTCAGTAACTTGGGATCCGGGCAATCGGCAACTAGAATTCGGCAGTTCGATGCAATAGGAACGCAGCTTTGGCTCAATGAAATCGGTGCAAATGCTTTCCAAATGCGAAGCGATGCGAGTGGCGATCTTTACATCGCTGGACATATTTCCGCGACAGTTGATCTAGATCCAGGTCAAGGCGAATATTTGGTCACCGGATCTTCAACCACTCGCAAGAACTTCGTAAGTAAGATTACGAACAACGGAGAATTCCAGTGGGCAACGAGCATAGCTTGGGAACCAAGTGACTATGCAAGTTCTTTTCAGATGCTGGGCTCGATAGCGGTTGGCCAAGATGGCTCGATCGCTCTGATGGGCTCTTATGCTGCTGGTGACGTTCGAATCGAGCAAGGAAACAGTGTAAGCCCGCTGCCGTCTTTTGATAGCCGTCGAGCATTCTTTACATTACTCGACGCATCGACCGGCGGCTTTCAGTCTTACAAAGCATATGAAGGAAACTTTCGTAGCCAATCACTTATTTCTACAACCAATGGGTATGCCGTAACTGGCATCACGGCTAGCACAGGTGGTTTCAATCCCGTCGCCAGCATTTCGCTTGCAGGATTGGGAAGCAACGATGTCTTTCTCATGACCCTGGATCAAACCGGGAATGTATCGTGGGCGGGATTGGTGGGAGGCTCAAGTATAGACAACGTTTTTCAGATTAAGTCGGACCGAGACGGGGGCGTGTTGGTGCCGGGATACTCCGCTTCGGCCGCCTTTGATTTCGACCCGAGCCCAGTTCGTTCTACTACCGTGAGTAACGTTGCTTCATTCGTTTTGAAGCTCAAGCCTATGTTGGCGACGAAGTTTTATGTGGTTGACGATGCTTCCAGTAATCGGACTTACGAGTATGCTGCCGGCCATAGTACGGTCGAGAACTATACTCTCAACAGCGGAAATACAGCACCGCGTGGTGCGGCTAGCACGGTGGCTGGCGATAAAGTCTGGGTCGTCGATGCGAACAAGAAAGTCTACATCTATAACGATAGCGGTGTGTTGTTAGGTTCTTGGACTGCTGGTTCGGTGGCTTCCACTGCAACGATCGAAGGGATCACGACCAACGGGACCGATGTCTGGTTGGTTGACGCTCGGCAGGATCGTGTCTATCGCTATGTTAACGCAGCCAGTCGATTGTCGGGCAGCCAGAATGCGACGAGCAGTTTTGCACTCAACAGCGGCAACCGTAGTCCAAAAGACATCGTAACTGATGGGACATACATCTGGGTGGTCAACGATAGCACGACCGATAAAGTCTTTAAGTACACGATGATGGGATCGCTGGTCGGAAGCTGGACGATCGCCTCCGTGAATTCGAAACCGACTGGTCTCACCATTGATCCCTCGGGAGCAAGCCAAAGTATTTGGATCGTCGATAACGGCACTGATCGCGTCTACGAATACACCAACGCTCGCAGTCGAAATTCGGGCAGCCAGTCAGCAGCAGCTTGGTTTGCATTGTCGAGCGGGAATGGTAATCCTCAAGGAATCGCCGATCCACCAGCGTCGAGCAGTACGCCCGTCGCTCCTGTAGACTCAGCAATTCCTCTCAATGATCTCGTCTTTGCGGAATTTTCAGGCCCATCCTCAAGTGCGCCGATGATCGAGAGTCGCGGGCTGTCTGCAATTCAGAAAACTAATTTGCGTCGTTTGGAGACGCGGTCAAACGACGCTCCCGAGAGCGAATCGCGTGTATTGTCCGACGAAGCAGTCGCATCATTTGGATCGTCCAATAGTTTGCCTTTTTCAACACGATTGCCACGGTCATTGAATTGGTCAGATGACCTACCTGCTGAAAAGAACGGGTTGGAAATGGTAGATGATGTTTTTGCAGATTTGGGATCACGCACTAACATCGTCGGCGTTTAGTTTCGAATGCTGCTACGGAATTCATTTCAAGTACAGAATATGACTCAAGCACAATCCTGTATCAGTCGTTCGGTAGCTTGCAACGGCAAACTGATAACGCAGTTGCGAAGACAGATAGGTTGGACGCAACGCGAACTTGCTCGTAGGGCGGGCTTTTCCGAGAGGCTCATCGTCAAAGCGGAAGCTAGCCTGAACATAGCTGTATCGACGCTCAGCATTATTTCGCAAACGCTTACCGAAGGGGGCGCGACTGTGTCGACGTGCGAACTAACGGTTGATCCACTTGTTCTGGCCAAGAAGTTCCTTCACTCCATGTATCAGCGTGATCGGAATGTAATCGACTTTAATGCTCAATTCATTTCGCCACATGTTGTTGTTCACTTCTCGGGTGATCCAGCGATCTTTCCATTCGTTGGAGAGCACACTGGCATCTCTGCCGCACGAGAAGCGTTCGAGAGTTTCAATTCTGCACTAGAGTTTCCAATCGATGACTCCGAGATTGCAAGTTTCGTCGTTGCTAGCACTGGCCAAAGAGCACTCATCTGGGGTGAGACCTGGGCACATTCCATGCGAATACCGCTGTCTGGACCTATCAAGTTTGCAATCAAGATGGATTTTAAGGAGGGGCTGTTGGTTGCCTTCAACGATCGCTTCGACACATTTGAAGGCAGAGTAAAATTGGCTGAAGCAATCTAGTGGTGTACGATATCGCCGAACAAAACTCTTCAACTGTGTAAAGTCTTGAGTCCACTCCCGTCATGTGGTTGGCCGTTGTGTTGGCAAGTGAGGCTGAAGTGAATTAGACTAAGCTGTTGCTTCTACTAGCACTTCCAAAGCTATCTGTCGGAACGCGGGGCGGCGGTGACTATGATCAATCTGAGTTTCATTTCAAAGGGCCTGCTGGCCGTCTTGTTAATTGTGCCGTTTAAGTTGGCAAGAGGCGATATCCAGATCGCGGGCTTTGATGCTTCGGTCAATGATCGTTTTACGAATTCACCTCTGTTTATCGCAAACGGTTTTGACGTTAGCGGTATCGGCCAAGATTCTGGAGGCAAGTGGGCGACTTTGATCAGTCCCAATGTGGTTGTCTCTGCAGATCACTTACAACCATCCGGAAACATTTCCTTTTTCGCTGGTAACGATCCCGCAATGGTTCCTGTCGTTCGCACGATCATTCAATCCCAACGCATCAGCGGAACGGATCTCTGGGTCGCCAAGCTAAACACGGACGTAGACGCGAGCATCAAGCCGTTTGGCTTCGCGACGGAAACTCTTACCGGCCTCCCTGCCGTCGGTGATAACATTACGATCGAGGATGCTTCAATCTATCAAGGCTTAAACGGTTTTGTCGTGGGAAGATCTCCGACGGTACATGCGGCGAACCAAGACCAAGCGTTCGGAAGAAACGTCATCACGGGCTATGCAGAAGATATAGTCTTCGAAAGCTCGCTTTCCGACACCTTGGTGTTATGGTTGGATGAAGAAACTGATGCCGATTTCGTGACGAATGAAGCGCTCGTAATTGGCGGTGACTCGGGCGCACCGTTTTTCGTCGAGCAAAACGGGCAACTAAAGCTTCTCGGAATCAACAGTTTTCAACTTCAAGATGACTTGAAAATACCAGTTGCAAGTGGCATAAGCTACATCGGCAACAGTGCCACGCAAATTCAGCAGTTCATCAACGTCGCCGCTGTGCCAGAGCCCGGATCCATTTTCTTGATAGGTTCGTTTGCAATCGGCATTTACCTTCGCAAGCGAGGTAAGCGTGCTGCTGCGGTCGCTTAGATCACTTCGAAGCAGACTTCGAGTTGCGAATCCACGTTCGAACTTGGTTCTCGAGAGTTCGTAAGGGGACGGACCCGTTGGACAAAACAGCGTTATGAAAACCTCGCACGTCGAAATCGCCGCCCAGCTCCTTCTCTGCCTCTGTGCGTAGCTCCAGTATCTTAAGCTGGCCGATTTTATAACCGAGAGCTTGGCCCGGCCAACCAATATAGCGGTCGACTTCGGCAACAATATTGTGCTGGCTGAGCGCAGTGTTGTCTCGCATGTAGTCGATCGCTTGCTGACGCGTCCATCCCATGTCGTGGATCCCGGTGTCGACGACCAGCCGGCATGCTCGCCATGCTTCCATGCTCAAACGACCAAAATCCTGGTATGGATCTTTGTACATGCCAATCTCTTGTCCAAGCCATTCGGCATACAGCCCCCAACCTTCGACGAATGCGGTGAACAGTGTAAAGCGACGGATCGGATGAACGTCCTCCAGTTCCTGTTGCAGAGCAATTTGGAGATGATGGCCAGGTACCGATTCATGCAACGCAAGGGCTTCCATTTCGTATTTGGGGCGTTGCGGCAAGTTGTAAGTGTTCAGATAGAAGAAGCCGGCTTTCGTACCATCGGCGGCTGGCAGCCAGTAGTAAGCGCTTGTTGTTTGTGGTGCGACGAAACTTGGTATCTCCTTGAGGCCATAGGGCGTCCGCGGAAGTTTTTCAAAGGCGGCGGGCAGTGCTCCATCGATTCTCTTCAAAATCAGCGCCACGAACTGCAGTAGTTCTTCGGGTGTTTTGGCGAAGTGACGTTCATCGCTTTGGAGCGAGCGAACAAAAGATTCGAGATCCCCGTCAAACTTCAGCTCCGCAATTAAGTCATCCATCTCACTGCGGATTCTGGCAACTTCGTTGAGTCCCAACTGATGGATTTCGGCAGCCGAGAGATCAAGAGTGGTGAAGTGACGGATTTGATCTTGGTAGAATTCACGGCCTTGCGGTAACGCTCTAGCAGAAATGCTTGACCGAGCGGCTGGCAGATACTCTTGCTTTACGAAATCCAGCAGTTCGCGATACGCTGGAGCAACATGCGCGATTATTGCTTCACCAGTTCGTTGCTCCAAGTCCTTCCACTCTGCGTCCGCTATGTTGTTAGGTTTGGGCTTCCGGAAAGGAGCAAAGAGTTCGCTCGCCGTTGGATCAGAAACAATGTGTGGTTCGATTTGTGAAGCGATGTCGCGAAGCACAATTGCAGGCGTCGTATAGCCTTGCGCGATTCCTTGCCTCATGAGGTTGATCATTTCCGCGTTATATCGCGGGAAATCGGTTAAACGCGACAAGTAGTTCTCAAAGTCCTGTTTGTTCCTCAGCGTCATTGAGTTAGCGAGTTCAGCAACCGAGAGATGGTAGCCGCTGCGGCCCGTCAATGGCATCATGAAGCTGCCAAAGGTATAGCTCGAGATTGAGCTTTGCAGCCGCAATCGCATAACTTCATGATTGATCTGAGCGACTGCCGATAAGCGGCTAGCATCGACACCCATTAGTTTGACTAGCAACTGTTGTCTGTATTCGAATCGTCGGCGTTGATCATCGACAGTTTCTGACGGAAACGCATCTTGGCCAATGTCTTCTCCTGTTTCCATCGCAAGCCAGCTATCTTCACGAAGCTCCCAGTTCCAGTAGGTTTCTAGCAATTGGTCGAATTCGGTTTGGCTGGTTGAAGTAGTGCTGGAAGAAGCTTGATCTTGAGCAAGACCCAGCGGGACACATACCCCGAACATGAATAGCAGTTGGAATGCGAAGTGGATGTAACGCTTCCATTGCTCGTTCGTCGATTTAACTAAAAAGCTGGAAGAATTGAGCGGGTGCCGTGGCGTCTTCATTTAGAACTGTGCAGTCGATAGAGTATTTAGGATTGATGCGGTTTTATAAGTCGCATGTCGACCTTGGAAGGAATTCAATCATGCGTACCTGCTGGTATGTCGCGTTTATGTTTTTTGCTCTGCAGATAAACGGTTTGCAGCCAGTGTGCTCTGCCCAAGAAAGTCAGAGCACTTTGTTGGTGCATTATATGCCATGGTACCAAGCAAAACCTTACAGCGAGACCTGGGGATGGCATTGGACCATGAATGCTTTTGATCCCGAAAAAATTGAAGACGATCGCCGTGCCATTGCCTCAAAGTTCTATCCGACGATCGGCCCCTACGATTCGAGCGATCCGGCAGTGATTGAATTTCACTTGCTGACAATGAAAGTTGCGGGCATTCGCGGCATCATTGTTGACTGGTACGGGCTGCAGGATTTTCGTGATTATGCGCTGCTCCATGAAAACACGAGCCGACTGATTCCGTACGTCGAGCGATTTGGGATGTTGTTCGCGATCTGCTATGAAGACCAAACGATACCTGCATTGGTCGAAGCTGGTAACTTGGATGCCAGCGGACGAATCGATCACGCCACGCGCGAGATAAAGTGGCTGGGTGACAACTGGTTTTCTAAACCCAATTATCTTCAAGTCGCAGGCAAGCCAGTTCTATTGTCATTCGGACAGACCGGGCTATCTGACTCTGAGTGGCAAGCGACATTGCTGAATCAATCAAAGCCGATCTACTATTTGAGCCAGCATCATCGGCGGACTTCAGCGGTAGGCGTTTTCGACTGGCCTGTGCCTCAGGAGGGACTGGCGGCGACCGAGCGGTTTATTCGCGAACATGGGGCGACGGTCCAAGCTGAAAAAGAGTTGCAAGAAGAGCTGATGCCCGTGGTTTTTCCGAGGTTTGTCGATATCTATAAGGAGGCAAATGTTCATCCAAGCTGGGGGCATATCGCCGACGATCAAGGGACGACGTTTCAGAAAACGTTGGAGTTGGCTTTGTCGACCAATTCACGATTGGTGCAGCTAGCGACTTGGAACGACTGGGGAGAAGGTACCGTTTTGGAACCTAGCGTCGAATTTGGCTTTCGAGATTTGAAAGTGCTCCAAAAGAGACTCGAAAAACAACCTGGTGCAAAAAACTTGTATAGCGAAGCGGACTTTGAATTGCCGCTGAAACTTTACGAGCTTCGCAAGTCCGAGAGAGGGAAGTCGATGGCAGCCGAATTAGACCAGATTGCACTCGATATCGCATCTGGCGACGTCTTGACAGCCGCAAAGTCACTTCAACGGATCGGAGCAAGGCGTTAGCAAAGACGGCTGCGTAGTCAAATCACCGGCTGAGATCAGGGGGGAGCATCCTGAATGGCTGAGCGATTTCCGTGCGGCATGTTCCCCAAGTGAGAAATTCTTTTCTGGAGCCGCTGGTTGAACTCTTGCCGTCCTTTTCGGTTTGGGACGATGAACCTAGAATCAACGCACAAAAAGCCGCTTAATGGAATCGCTGTGGGCTGCACCGGCCCCTGCCCTTTTCGGTTTCGGCGAACTCACTCTCCAAGCTACTTATCGACGCTTAAGCGTTTAAAAAATGACAACAACAAAGAACTGCGATCGACACTTTAATTTTTCTCCAGGCCCTGCAGTCCTCCCGCTCCCGGTTCTCGAACAAGTTCAATCGGATCTGCTGTGCTTACCCGGTGCGGGAGCATCGATTCTGGAAGTGTCGCATCGCAGCAAGGCGTTCATCGACATCCAAGAGCAAGCCAAGCAGGCATTAATCCGGCTTTTGAAGGTACCCGCTGACTACGATTTGCTTTTCTTGCAAGGCGGCGCCCGGCTGCAGTTCTCGATGGTGCCGATTAACTTGCTGCGAAATACAGGCAAGACTGCTGGGTATGTCGTAACGGGTTCGTGGGGCAAGTACGCTCTTGCCGAAGCCAAGAAAGAAGGGGCAACCAAAGTAATCTATGATGCAAAAGAATCGAACTATGATCGCTTGCCGACCGTCGACCAAATGCAGTGCGACGACGATTTAGCGTACGTTCACATCACCAGTAACGAAACAATTCAAGGCGTGCAGTTCTTGAGCGATCCTGCTTGCAAGTCTCCACTGGTTTGTGACAGCAGCAGCGATTTTATGTGCCGTCCGATGGACATTGCGAAATATGGGATTGTGTACGCGTGTGCTCAGAAGAACGCTGGGCCGGCCGGCGTCACGGTTGCAATCGTTCGAAAGGATTTGATGGAACAGGCATCCGAAGATTTGCCTGGCTATTTGCGTTACAAAAACCACTCGGACAATGATTCGATGTGGAACACTCCGCCAACATTTGCCATTTATGTGTTAGGATTAGTTGCAAAGTGGCTTGAGAATGACGTTGGTGGCCTTGCAAAGATGCTCGATCACAATTCGCACAAAGCCAAATTGCTATACGATGTGCTGGATGCGAACCCCGATCTTTACATTGCACACGCCCAAAAAGATTCTCGTTCGCTAATGAACGTAACCTTCCGCTTTCCAGATGAAGCGATCGAAAAAGAATTCTTGGATGGCGCGAAAGCTCTTAAGTTAGATTCACTTAAGGGGCATCGCAGCGTTGGGGGAATTCGTGCAAGTATCTACAATGCGATGCCTATTGAAGGTGCGCAGACGCTGGCTTCCTATATGAAAGATTTCGCGAGCAAGAAATCTTAGCTGGCGGAACCTCTTATCTTTCGACTACCTCTCGTACAACTGTTGTTAATGCTATGGCCAAATATCGAATTTTAGTTTTAGACCCGATCGCAAAAGAAGGTTTGGATCTGCTCGACGCAAATCCAGACTTTGAATACGAAGTCCGAATTGGACTCAAAGGCGAAGACCTGCGAAAATCGCTCAATGAGTTTGACGCCGCAATCGTGCGCAGCGGTGTAAAGATTACAGCGGATTCGCTGCAGGGGAACAAAAAGCTTCGCGCCATAGCGCGAGCAGGTGTTGGGACAGACAATATCGACAAGAACGCTGCCACGCGACTGGGGATTGTTGTCATGAACACTCCGGCCGGAAACACGCTCAGTACCGCCGAGCATGCGTTTGCATTAATGCTTGCCCAATCACGCTCAATCGCGCCGGCGAACCAAAGCTTGGTAAACGGAAGCTGGGACCGTAAGCTCTTTATGGGAACGCAGCTAGCGGATAAAACTCTGGGGATCATCGGAATGGGCCGGATCGGCCGCGAAGTCGCAGTTCGTGCCAAAGCGTTCGAAATGCGTGTACTCGCTTACGATCCTTTCTTGACCGAAGATCAGGCACTGAAATTGGGTGTGACTCGAATTCCGTCGGTCCCCGAGATGCTACCGAAAGTCGATTACCTTACAGTGCATACACCGCTGACCACCGAGACCAAGTACTTGGTTGGAATGAAGGAGCTGGATCTGCTGAAACCAGGTGTTAGGTTGATCAACTGTGCGCGCGGGGGAATCTATGAAGAGGCCGCTCTGGTCGCAGGCCTGAAGAGCGGTCGAATCGGCGGTGTTGCCCTGGATGTTTTCGAAGATGAACCTTGCACGAACAGTCCGCTCTTTGGCATGCCAGGCGTCGTTTGTACTCCGCATTTGGGCGCAAGTACTGAAGAAGCGCAGACGCAAGTAGCGATTGAGGGCATCGAACTGCTGATGAACTTCCTCCAGCATGGAGAGATTCGTCATGCTGTAAACGTTGCTGCTCTCGATCCAAAGACACTTGAATCGATGCGAGGCTATCTGGATGTTGCGCATCGGCTTGGCTTGCTGATTGCCCAGTGGAACGGTGGCAGTGTAGATAGCTGTACGTTGCACTACCGAGGTGAAGTTGCTGGTAAGGATACAAAACTCCTGAATGCTGCTTTTTGTGCCGGACTGTTGGAGCGGGCGCTGGCAGGCGAAGTCAATGTTATTAATGCAGAGCTTCTGCTTCGTGAGCGTGGAATCGAACTCGTTGAAAGCAGGAATCGCGAGCCAGGTGCATTCAGCAGTTCGATGACGGTCGAAGTCAAGAGCGGCGATCAGAGTCTTCGCGCTGGTGCGACCTTGTTTGGTAACAACATGCCACGGCTTATTGCTTTGGATGACTGTCGGCTGGAAGCATATCTGGACGGACGGCTACTTTTCTTTAGCCACACGGACAAGCCAGGGATCATTGGGCAAGTTGGCACGATCTTCGGTACCCACGGCGTTAATATCGCACAGATGTCGGTTGGCCGATCGGGTAATCAGCCAGGCGGTCATGCGATTGGCGTGTTGAACTTGGACAGTGTTCCGCCGCAGAAGGTGATCGACGAAGTTTTGAAGATCGAGGCGATCCAAAAGGTCTTCGTGATTGAACTTCCTGAAGCCGGCGAATTACCAGCGTGGCTTGCGTAGCTAATTGTGCTGCTACATGTCCATGTAGACGTCGATTGCAAGGTCGTCTGGACCAAGCTCGACGTCGCGTACGACAAATTTACCTTCGACGCGGATCGTAACTCGATGCTTTCCGTGAAATGCTTTAACGGCACTCACTCCAGCCGCATCGGTTGAAGTTGTTTCGTCGGTCCACCACTCATCATAGACTAGCTCTTCCCAGACCTTGCCATTGGGCTTGATGGTCCAATCCTTGCGAAACATTGCTCCAGAGGGACGCCACATGCTGCCTTCCCAAAAGCCCCACGTAGTAAAGCCGGTTGTTGCTGGATGCGAAAAAACAAGCGTCAGGATGTCTCGCGTGTATGCGGCTTGCGTTTCTTCATCGTGTGAATCAATGTCGAATTCGGTAACTTCGATGGGGAGCCCAAACTGTGCGAAACGATCAAGCACCTCTTGAGCTTTCGACATCGAAGTAAGTTTGCCTTGAAAGTGGCCCTGCATTCCAATTCCTTCTACAGCCGCTCCTTCGTCCAGCAGTCGACGAATCAGGTTTTCGTACTGAGCGATATTCTCATCTTGCTGGTCATTTGCCGCCAAAATTCCGTACTCGTTAATAAACCACGTCGCCGAAGGCTGCGAAGCATTGGCGGTTTTAAAGAGTTCTGTGTAGAAGCTTTTGCCTAAGACTTCGGCCAATATATTGTCGTCGCGAACCTCATTAATTCCATCCCATGCCACCATTGGAAACTTTGAAGTTCGCTCAAGGGCGTCACTGATAGCAGCATCGATTTCGCGGCGAAAGGCCTTAGGTTGATCCCTCAGTTCTCTAACACGTTTCGGAATGAACGTGGGATAGAGCAACAAGTGAGTTTTAAGCTCGAAGCCTTCCGACGCCGCCCAATGAGCCATATTGTCGGACATCGCTTTTCCATTCGGCGAGTCCGTTCCCCAGTCGGCCCAATAGCGAGGCAGTGTGACGCGATTGAAAAGTTGTTTCATCGTTGCCCGATATCTGTCGGCGTCAGCACTGTCCGTGAGGGGCATCGCATCGGTGAAGCTACCAAACGCAAATTTATGCCGTTGTTGTTCAACCTGGACATTAGCATTTGCCACCGGTGTGCCGTCGGCTTTAAGTACACGAATTTTCAAATTTGACTTTCGCACAGCATTGATGCGCGATTTCGCATGCTGGACTATCTCCAGATCCGAAGCAGATGGTTCGTATACAAGCTTTGTCCGGGGCCACTCCCGTTCAGGGATATCTCCAAGAGAAATCAGGCTAAGGTTTGTGATTTCGAGATGCTGCTTATTTTCAGCGCAGTGGATTGTTACATTACAACTGTTTGATTTATAAGATTGTTTTGCACGAACGCATGCAAAGTAAGTGTTGCGGCTAGAAGTCGGAACAATAATGGAAGCGGAATCGGCTGCAGCCATTGACTGGTAGTTATCTGTCTGCTGGAAATAAACCGATAACTTCCCTTGAGTTTCCTGCGCTTTAGGCGCGACGCAAACGGCGTCGAACCGCAAGCATAATACCTCTTGAGCACGAATGGCTTTTGCAATCGGCGGAGACTGGATCTGCAATCGCCAGGGTTCTGACGATGGCGCAACGCAGTTAACCTCAATAGCTTCTTTTCGTTGAATTATGCTGCCAAATTGAGAATCCGATAGGCATAAGAAGTCAGCTTGGCTACTGAGGATTGTTTGCGTTTGGGCCGTTGCATTCAGAGCAATAACCAAGGAGAGTACAAGAGCAAGGAGGGGCTTGCTATATAAGCGTGTCATAAGGTTGGGCGAGAGTGGCGACTAGAGAGGAGGCAGGACAAGAGCCGGGTTCTTCTTACGCGCTTGGGAAAAAAGCTGCTTCGCTTTTGCTGCATCACCGTTCTTTAAAGCCAATCGTCCTTGAAGAGCCAGGATAACCGAATCATCGTCCGCACCTCGCTCGAGTTCACCGATTGTCGCTTGCGCGGCGTCTAGTTGATCCGTTGCGATTTCCGTTTGAGCCTTAAGGTCTAGGTAACGAACTATATCTTGCGCTGTAACGGCGCCTTCTTCATCCAGCTTTTTGACTGTCCGTGCTGCGTTCTCAAAATCGGAAGAAGAAACCTCTTCCTCCAGTTTGGCCAACCAAGTTGTCGTGTTTTCCATAACACCAACGCTCACGTTCGTCGGCCGTCTACATCCGCTCAAGAACATTGCGATCATACACGCAAGCATCACAAGTGCGGGAGCGTAGGCTCTTGAGTTCGTTGGGCGGTTCGAGAAAACTGCGGAATGCAAAACAACGTACCTCAGCTTGAGCGAAATTTTCGGAACAGTTTGGTGACGACTTTTTGCGCTGGCTACGTTGCAGGCAGCCTGACAACCGCAGTAGATTTTAGCCGTTCGTGGTCGCCGAGACGCACTCTCTATGTGAATTTATGGGGATTTTTCGCTCTCCCTATGCCCGCATATTTCTACGCAGGGTGTATATAAGAATTGCACGGCGACGATGTCTGATGGGCACAGACAAATGCCAAAATCAGATGTTTGGTATTACAAACTTCGGGTTTTGGCGGCGGGCTTCGGTGAATTCCTGTTTTGCCGTTCGTTGGTCGCCTTGTTTTAACGCCAGTTCACCTCGCAGCAGATGTACGACGAAAAGCTCGTCGGCTCCGCGCTCTAATTCATTGATCGTGGATGCAGCCAGGTCGTATTGGCTAGTTCCTATGTGCGACCGAGCTTTCAGCACTAAGTAGTCCGAAAGCTGTTGCGCACTGACGGAGCCCTGTGTTTCTATCTTCTGAACTGTCTCGGATGACTTGTCGAAATCGCCGGTCGTAACTTCTGTTTCGAGGACCTCAATCCACTGATGCGTTGAGAATACGACATCTTCATCAATGCTAGTAGAAGGACTGCACCCGAAGGCGCAGAAAAGTAGCGACAGGCAGCTGAATCTGCATAACATACGAATACTCTTTGAATAAGTTGAAAACAAATTCCGCCTGAAGGTCAATCTTTGACTATTCCGGCGCTAAGAGTGTTTCTTCACCGCCATTGCGAGAGCCGAGGGCACGCCAAGTTGCAAGGTCAATCGCTTGATTGACGAAACGAGTCGAACCATCGCCATAGGCCGCATTAACGCCGCCAATGTGATAGCTGCGAGCAGAGATGATCGCGTGTTCGCCTGGTCGATCGGGAATAGCACTGCGTTGACCGCAATCGATGTGTTCCCAGTTTGGAGGGGCAACGTGGTTGTACATGGTGCTTGAATAGAAGGCGAAGGGCCATCCATTTGAATACAAAGCACCACCTAACCAACGGCCTGACGAATTGAAATTAAACGAATCAATTACAAACGGGCGGCTTTCGCATTGTCGGTAGAACTCGTCCGGCGTAAGCAAGTTAAATGATCGGTTGGTCAACGTTGTCACGTCACCGGGTTGCGGAAGCGAAGCTCTCATGTCAGCTCCACTGCCCATCATCCGCTCGGAAAAGAACACTGTGTTTGAGACACCATCCAGAAACGCAGCGGATGTTAGTGGTTGTCCGATAGTGAAGGCACCATTACCGCGAACGCTCAATCCGCTGATGGTTGCCTGCATTTGTTCATTATCGTTTGTGTTTTCAGCGCCACCATAAGGAGTCGAACCACCGAAATTGTAACGGTAGCTGTTTTCGGTAACCTTGCGATTATCGTTGATTTCCGAAGGGCAGATAAACAACGGGCCAGCATGCTTGTAGGCCGCATAGTTCACGTTGACCGGAGTTCCCGATGAATTGATCATCTGAACCGCCGTAGGAGCTTCGAAGTCTATTTGGTTATAGACTGGCAGTTGATCGATGAACGGCAGCAAGAAAGTATGAACAGATCTGAAACCTGTCCAACCACCCTTGCCGATTGTCATTGGGTAAGTCGTTGGATTAGAATTTACTGGCACACCATTCATGGTGTAGTCCGGGGACATACGTCCTTCCGGCATATATCTAAAGTTCACTTCGTACTCGGCAACTGCCAAACCGAGCTGCCGGATATTGTTTACGCACGAAATACGTCGAGCGGATTCACGAGCACTTTGGACGGCGGGCAAAAGCAATCCAGCCAGGATCCCAATAATGGCGATCACAACCAGGAGTTCGATAAGAGTAAAAGCGTTTCTGCGATTCATTCCAAGCACCTATGGCCATTTAAAACTGTATGGTTTCAGAACCAGCAAACTGATCCGCCTTGATCGCCAGCCAATTAATCTTATCGGATGTTAGCCTCTCTCGGTTGTGCGGCAAGGCTAATTTTTTCAAGTTTTACACCTGCTTTACATTAACGGATTCATCATCTTTCCCTTGTATTTCCACGCTCGAAATTAACGGCATCGGAACTGGCTTAAGTTACATCTTGTGGCACAAACCAAGCAGTTACAAATTCTTGAATCTTTACAAGGCCGCCGGCAATCACAAAAACTTTTTTCATTAAGAACGCGTTAATTTAGCTCGCCAGCTGGAAGTTTTTGCCGGACCGCTACAACGTGCCTGCTCAAAACGACGCGCCGAGCTGGGACGGGAAGTTAATATCTCGTGGCTGAAGCAACGGGAGAAGTCGCCTACGAGACTCACGCCAGACTCAACGAAACTAGGCAACCTCAAGGCGAGGTTGCCTAGTTTTCATGCTACGAAACGTCGATTCGATAGCGCTTTGGAGCTCTAAGGAGTAGTGTGTTAGCTGGATGCGAGAGCTGTTCCAAGAGTTATGCCTGGAGCTGGAAGGCAACTGTGCCCCATCAGATACTCGTCGATAGCCCGAGCAGCTCCGCGGCCTTCGTTGATCGCCCAAACCACTAGCGATTGTCCTCGACGGCAATCGCCAGCCGCGAATACGCCTTCGACGTTTGTCTCAAACTTGCCATAGTCTGCTTTGTAGTTAGACCGAGGGTCCTGTTCTATGCCCAGTAACTCGCTGGCATAATGCTCAGGTCCCAGGAAGCCCATGGCAAGTAAAACTAGATCGGCTTCAATCAACTCTTCACTACCAGCGACTTCCTTCATGACAACGCGGCCATCTTCGCGCGCCCATTCCACGCGAACCGTCTTGATTGCTTTTACGTTGCCATTTTCGTCCCCGATGAACTCTTTACTGAGAATGCAGTACTCGCGAGGGTCCTTGCCGAATTTCTCTTGAGCTTCTTCGTGACCGTAGTCCGTACGGAAAATGCGAGGCCATTGTGGCCATGGGTTATCTGAAGCTCGTTCAACAGGCGGCTCATTAAGAAGCTCGAAGTTAACCAACTGGGTGCATCCGTGTCTTAGCGATGTGCCAATGCAATCGCAGCCCGTGTCGCCACCACCGATGACAACTACTTTTTTATCCTTTGCGGATATGTACTTGCTGTCCGCGTGGTTGGAGTCCAACAACGACGCAGTGTTGGCCGTTAAGAACTCCATAGCAAAATGGATGCCCTTGAGTTCTCTGCCAGGAATCGGTAGATCTCGAGGGCGGGTCGCTCCGGTCGCCAGCAGGACAGCATCGTTTTCAGCAATCAATTCTTTCGAATCGATGTCCTTGCCCACGTCTGCATTGGTAACAAACGTTACGCCTTCGTCACGCATCCGGTCAACGCGACGTTCGACAATCCCTTTGTCTAGCTTCATGTTGGGAATGCCGTACGTAAGCAAGCCGCCGACGCGATCTGCACGTTCGTAAACCGTTACTAGGTGGCCAGCTTTATTCAGCTGGTCGGCAGCGGCCAAGCCAGCCGGGCCAGAACCGACGATCGCGACCTTCTTACCGCTCCGTGACTTTGGTGGAGCGGGCTCTATCCAACCTTCTTCATACCCGCGATCAATAATGGCACATTCGATGTTCTTGATCGTAACCGGCGGATTGGTGATACCCAACACGCATGCTCCTTCGCAAGGCGCAGGACAAACGCGACCCGTAAATTCAGGGAAGTTGTTGGTCAAGTGCAGACGATCGAGCGCTTCACGCCACCGTCCGTTGTAAACCAAGTCATTCCATTCCGGTATCAAGTTGTCGATTGGACATCCCGTAGTGCTCATACAGAATGGAACACCGCAATCCATGCATCGCGCCCCCTGCTGCTGCAGATGGGCTTCTTCTGGGTCGGTGTATATTTCCTTGTAATCATCCAATCGAACAACAGGTAACCGCCATGCAACCTTCTTTCGCTCGAACTCCTTGAATCCTGTCGGTTTTCCCATTGCTTATCCCGTCACTACCTATGCAGTACTTGTTATTGTTCTTTAAATTCAGCCTGACACGTCACGCCGGTCGACTCAACTGACGTTGAGTCTTACCGGCGTCACATCTTGTTGATCTAGACCAGCACCGAACGCTCGGCTTCACGTTTCTTCATCTCTGCCAATACGCGTTTGTAGTCGGTGGGCATTACTTTTACAAATTTCGTAAGCGTAGTGTCCCAGTTGTCCAATACATCCTTCGCGACTTTAGACTTCGTGAACTGCAAGTGACGCTCGACGAGCCCCTTGAGCTCTTCGATGTCTTCGTCAGCGACGACCTCTTCCAGTTCCACAGTTTCAAGATTGCATCGAATGTTGAGTTGTCCATCATTGTCAAGAACGTAAGCTATGCCGCCGCTCATACCAGCAGCGAAATTGCGACCTGTCTTGCCCAAAATGACAACCCGACCACCGGTCATATACTCGCATCCGTGGTCTCCTACCCCTTCAATGACAGTGTAAGCCCCGCTGTTTCGCACCGCGAAACGCTCGGCGGCTCGCCCGCGGAAGTAGGCTTCGCCCATCGTCGCTCCATACAGGCAAACATTTCCTACTAGGATGTTGTCTTCCGGTTTGAAAGTCGATTCCTTTGGTGGATAGATAATGATGCGTCCACCAGACAGACCTTTGCCGACATAATCGTTCGCATCGCCTTCAAGCTCCAGTGTGACCCCGTGCGCAAGGAAAGCGCCTAAACTCTGGCCAGCCGAACCTTTAAAATTGATGTGAATTGTGTCAGTCGGCAAACCAGCTTGCCCGTGCACTTTCGCGATCTCATGACTGAGAATCGTGCCAACAGTACGATTGGTGTTGACGATCGGAAGTTCGAACTGAATCGGCTTCTTGGATACAATCGTTTCGCGACAGCGAGGCAAAATCTCTCTCATGTCCAACGATAGTTCGAGACCGTGATCCTGAGCTTGCATGCATCGCACTTCGACGCCTGCGTGCGGCTTGTGCGCTGGACGCAAGATTGGTGTTAGATCCAAACCATCGCTCTTCCAGTGTTTAATAGCTGCGTCGATGCCCAAGCACTCTGAATGTCCAACCATCTCATCAATAGTTCGGAATCCAAGTTTGGCCATCAGCTCGCGCGTGTCCTCGGCAACCATAAACAGATAGTTGACTACATGTTCTGGTTTGCCCGCGAACTTCTTGCGGAGCTCCGGGTCTTGAGTCGCGATGCCAACTGGGCAAGTATTCAAATGGCATTTTCGCATCATGATGCAACCGAGCGTTATAAGCGGCGCGGTGGCGAAACCGAACTCTTCAGCCCCCAAAAGCGCAGCGATCACAACATCTCGGCCTGTCTTAAGACCACCATCTGTCTGCAGAGTGACCCGCGAACGCAAATCGTTCAAAACTAGCGTTTGGTGAGTCTCTGCAATTCCCAACTCCCAAGGCAGTCCCGCATGTTTGATACTGGTTAATGGAGAAGCCCCAGTTCCTCCAGTGTCGCCGCTGATCAGAATATGGTCCGCGTGTGCCTTGGCGACACCGGAAGCAATCACACCGACGCCGACTTCACTGACTAATTTAACGCTGACACGAGCCGACGGATTTGCGTTTTTCAAATCATGGATCAACTGCGCAAGGTCTTCGATTGAGTAGATGTCGTGATGCGGAGGTGGGGATATCAAGCCGACACCTGGCGTCGAATAGCGGATCTTGGCAATGTAATTATCCACTTTGCCGCCAGGAAGCTCTCCACCCTCGCCAGGTTTTGCACCCTGAGAGATCTTGATCTGTAACTCTTCTGCGTTGGTCAGGTATTCGATCGTAACACCAAATCTGCCGGACGCAATTTGTTTAATAGCAGATCGCTTTGAATCACCGTTTGGCAGCGGGTTAAATCGCACAGGATCTTCCCCCCCTTCCCCGGTATTGCTCTTACCACCTAGACGATTCATAGCAATTGCCAATGTCTCGTGCGCATCGGCGCTGATCGAACCCAGGCTCATCGCCCCTGTACAAAAGCGTTTCACGATTTCTGAGGCTGGTTGCACTTCATCAATCGAAACCGCTGGTCCGAAAACACCAGGCTTCAGTTCAAACAGACCACGCAACGCACAGCGAACTTTCGCATCGTTGTTGATATGATCAGCAAAGCGACGATAGGCACTCTTGTCCCCATTCCGAGCGGCAACTTGAATATCAGAAATTGCATTCGGGTCCCAGCCATGGTGCTCGCCTTCAGCACGCCAATGGTACTCGCCCATATTTGGCAAATTCAAAGTGCCATCGGTCGGCGTTTCCGGGTAGCCGAGTTCGTGGCGTCGAAGCATCTCTTCAGCTAATACGGTAAAATCGCAGCCCTGGATTCGGCTATTCGTTCCGACAAAGCAGCGATTGATGACTTCGTCTCGCAGACCAAGCGCTTCGAAAATCTGAGCACCCTTATAGCTTGCAAGCGTACTAATGCCCATCTTTGCCATGACTTTTAGTAAGCCTTTGGCCACAGCCTTGCGGTACGCTAACACGATTTTCTCATCGTCATACTGTGTGTTATCTAAAAGTCCATCACGCAGTGATTGCCATAGCGCTTCGAATGCCAGATATGGATTGATTGCGTCGGCACCATACCCAACCAACAAGCAATGGTGGTGAACTTCACGCGCTTCACCCGTCTCCACTACCAAACCAATTTGTGTCCGTTTGGCAATTTTGACAAGATGATGATGTACCGCTCCTGTCGCTAAGAGTGTGCTGAGCGCAACACGGTCGGAGCTTACATTTCGATCACTCAAGATGACTAACGTGTACCCATCTGCGATCGCTTGCTCGGCTTCGCTACAGATTCGGTCCAACGTCTTTTCGACGCCGGAGTGCTTTTCGGATCGATCAAATGTAATATCGATCGTCTTCGTCTTCCAACCACGCTTCGTCATATGTGACAACGCTGCCAATTCTTCGTTTGTTAGAATTGGATGCGGGATCAAAAGTCGATGGGCATGTGCTGGTGTGGCGTCAAGCAAGTTCTGTTCAGGGCCAATGTAACATTCCAGCGACATGATCACTTCTTCGCGGATCGAATCGATCGCAGGGTTAGTGACCTGAGCGAATAGTTGCTTGAAGTAATCGTAAATCATACGAGGCTTGTCGGACAAACAAGCAATTGCCGAATCGTTCCCCATCGATCCAATTGGATCGCGAGACTCCTTGACGAGTGGCAACAACATGAAGTTCATCGTTTCGGTGGTGTAACCGAAAGCTTGCATCCTCGCCAGAAGAGTATCAGGGTTGAAACCATGTGGCTCATCGGTAGGCGAGAGCTCTTCAAGCGTAATACGTTGTTCTTGAAGCCACTTTCCATAAGGCATCTTGTCAGCGAACTCTTGCTTGAGTTCTTCGTCAGGAATCAATCGTCCTTCTTTGAAATCGATTAGGAACATACGGCCAGGCTGTAGTCGTCCCTTCTCTTTAACGATGGCTGGATCCACAGGAAGTACACCCACTTCGCTCGCCATGATCACACGATCATCGGTGGTCACGTAGTAGCGACTGGGACGCAACCCGTTTCGGTCCAGTGTCGCTCCGATATAATGCCCATCAGTAAACACGATCGATGCTGGGCCGTCCCAAGGCTCCATCATGCAACTGAAGAATTCATACAGCGCTCGTTTGCCTTCCGACATTGTTTCGTGCTTTTGCCATGCTTCAGGAACCATCATCATGACGGCTTCTTGCAATGTCCGACCATTCATCAGTAGAAATTCCAGTACGTTGTCAAACGTACCCGAGTCACTGCAGTTCGGCTCGACGACAGGGAACAAGTCTTTGATGTCATCGTTATAAAGTGCACTCTTGGCGATTCCCTCTCGCGCACGCATCCAGTTTGCATTTCCGCGGACCGTGTTGATTTCACCGTTATGGCTCATGAATCGCAGTGGCTGCGCTCGATCCCAGCTAGGGAAAGTATTTGTTGAAAAGCGACTGTGGACCATCGCCAAATGCGTCTTGAAATCTTCAGCTTGCAAGTCCTTGTAGTACGGCATGACCTGGGCTGGCGTGAGCATGCCTTTGTAGATTAAGACCTTCGTGCTCAAGGAACAGATATAAAACAGCAGTCGCTCTTTAAGCTTTTCATCGCCACGCAACGCATGGCTAGCTCGCTTGCGGATTAGATAAAGTTGTCGTTCGAACGCCTCGCCTTCGATACCTTCGGCAGCTTCAATAAATAGCTGTTCAATTACTGGTTCCGCTGCACGTGCTGTCGGGCCAATATCGGCGGCGTCTGCATCGACTGGGACCTTACGCCAACCAAGCACCTTTTGCCCGTACTTAACAACAAGCTCCTCAAGTGTTTTCTTGCAGTGCAAACGCGACGTTTCATCGCGCGGCAAGAATATGTTTCCAGCAGCGAATCTATCGTCCGACGGGAGGTTGACTTTCAAATCATCCTTGGCAACTCGATTGAAAAACGCAGTCGGCGAACCTACCAAAATCCCAGCGCCGTCGCCAGTATTGGATTCACAGCCGCAGGCACCGCGATGGTCCATTGCTCGAAGAATCGTGTCTGCGTCAAGGACGATTTGATGGCTAGGTTGCCCTTTGATATGCGCGACGAAACCTACGCCGCAGGAATCTTTTTCGAGTGCAGGGTCATATAAACCTTGCTTGTTGGGAAATCCCGTTTGCACTGCCATGGGTAGAACTACTTTCGTTAAACTATATTACAATTAAATGACTGCGGGAATCGTGGCTTGTCAAACGATGGGCAATGGATCGCTATGTTCGACAACGACGACGCTCTTGGGTGTTTCCGCTGGTCTCGATCCTCCATGTTCATTTCCAGCCTCCAATTCAGAAGAAGCTTCACCAGCTTCACGGCGAGTCTTCTTCTGCTTTTCTTTTCCTCTATCGACATCATTCCTTATCGATTTGTTATGCCGAACCGATGTGCTCGCACTCGCCGCACCTCCATCGTCATCACTGCTGCAATGTGCAGCCGGAACAAGCAACTCTTGGAACTCGCGTGCAACTCTTGATAATGTCTTGTCGCGTCGTTGAAGATAGCCGATTGGACGTGTAAGCGAAAAATCTGCACACGGAAGTCGTTTCAACGAACCTGCGGCTAACTCGTGCTGCACGGTCAATTCCGGCAGGAACGCAAGCCCACTATTCACCACCACCGCATGCTTCACCGAATCGATGTTGTCTAACTCGACAACAATTCGCATCGTAATGTTCACGGCTCGCAGCGCACGATCTATCGCGTGTCGAATGGGCAGCTCCGGAGCAAACGCGACCAAGCCAACTTGCGATAACTCGCTGGGGCTCAAAACCGACTGCGAAGCCAAGCGATGACGCGGCGAACCAACGAGCACCATCGGCTCTTCCCGCCAAGGTGTGGCCAGAATCGTTTTTGTGCTCTCCGGATAGGATACCAAACCGATATCAACCGTACCCTGCTCTACCGCCCGGTAAACTTCGTCCGGATGAGCCATGTGTGTCTGGATCGATGCATTGGGAAACCGACTGCGGAATTCTTCCTCAATGGCAGGAAGGTAGCTAAGCCCAATGGAATAGATCGAACCGACGGAAACGTGGCCGGACACGTCTGCTGCGTTCCCGCGGATTTCGTCAATCAACGCGTCGAAGTTTCGAAGAATGGCATTCGCACCCTCAAAGAATTTCTGACCCTCGGCGGTCAGCCCAAAGGGACGCGTCGACCGATCCAGCAATTTGACTTCAACCAAGTCTTCCAGATGTTGGACCGCTTGCGAAGCCGCTCCTTGAGTCATCCCATGTTCGATTGCGGCGGCTGAAAAATTACGCCTGCGCACGACATCGCAGAAAACTCTCAACGAGCGAAGCTGCATGGAATGGTGCGGTCTGCGGTGATCGAGCATAAATTGTTAGATTAGTTTTTCTAATGCTGGTTTGGGTTGGATTAGAAAGTTCGATAATCATAACTGTGAATGTGCCTCTGTCAACGACTTCCGAAGGAATCGCCGAAATGTGGGCGTGGCAAGCCGCAGATTCGACGTAAACTCTTCCAGATAGGAGGTTTATGACGCGCTCCGTGCGTCTGGAATACAGATCATGCAAGACCTAATGGGCGAAACAACGCCTCCAGGCATCGCTGGCGGAGGAATCGTCGCTATTGGAGCTCAAGCCGCACTTCGGCTCCGTACCGGGAGGTCAGGCGCTGGGAACTAGGTGCGACGGTAGGACGCAGAATAGAGGACAGTTATTGCTCCGGTTGCTAACAAGCTCCACGGAATCCACTCGGCTGGCCGGAAGATTTTGTTCGACGGGGCGGCAAAGCTCGCATTAGAACTTCCACCAAAAAGTGACACAGCTTGCATCTGTTGCTGTATCGGTTGCTCGCCGGCTCCATTTGAAAGTATTGCTTGATCAATCAGCAAACATTCGATGCCAAGGATTAGCAGCACGATTCCGACTGCGGAGAAGAATGCACGCCACATTGGAGATAGGCCTCATGGGATGGATCGCAGGTGACCAGCGATGGGATGTAGCAGCACCAGCTCCGTGGCAGATGGCAGAGTTGCCACCGCAGCTTCCTTTCCGCAGCAACTTCTTCAATCGGTCGCTCCGTTCAAACTTCTTAAGTTAAAGCTAGCTAACTTTGTATCGATAAATTCTGGCGTTGTCCTAACCGCTTCTATTGCCAAAGTCCGCGCGACTAACACTTGCCTTGACGCTCCTTGTTGCAGTCGTGTACTAACCAAGACCCGATTGCAACGGGTGAGCAACGCGTACGAACTATTTTACAGAGAGTCAGATGCAATCAAGAAATCAAAGCGATCAGAAGAATTTTCAGACTTCGCTCTGGACTGGCATTGGGCTGGGCGCGTTGGCAGCTGGTTCATTCTTTGCATTAATCGTACTCGGCCCGCTGGATTACGCCGTTTTGCGACGGTATTCCTTGGGGCATCCCGTATCGATCTCTGCCGTTTTCTTGTTCTCAATCGCCATCGCAGTGCTCGCGCAAAAACTTCAAGCGACCCGTCGCGAAACCCAGGCTATGCGCGTGGCGACCAACAGCTTGCTTGATTTGATGCAATCGATGCCACAAGCGAGTGCGATTGATTCCGTTCGTTGGCTGGATTCGATGTGGCGAGCTCAACGCGAAGCTATTGTTGGGTCCTTCTTCGGCAATCGGTTAAGCAAGTTACTTCGTCGACAGATTCAACGAGGCTCTTGTGAACATTTCGATCAAGACTTGCAAGATCTTGCAGACGACGATGCAACCCAACAGCATGATGCATATTCAATTGTTAGGATAATCTGCTGGGCTATGCCTATGTTAGGTTTCTTAGGAACCGTCGTGGGGATCTCGCAGACGCTTGGTAACATGGACATGAAGTTGTTAGCAAGCGGTGAAGCAAGTGCAATGGATTCGCTCACTGCGGGACTTTACATTGCGTTCGATACAACGGCGGTAGGGTTAGTGCTCACAATTGCTGCCATGTTCGGACAATTTGCGGTCGGAGGCTTTGAATCGAAACTCCGGCAAGCTTTAGATACTCAAGTTGCAGATCGTGCTTATTCTTTGCTCAAGCGAGAAGAAGCGGAACAAGTTGATCATTCAGCACTTGTACAAACGCTTGCCGAACGCATTGTTGATGGCACTGCGAATGCAATCAACCGGTTGATTGAAAGGCAAGAGTCGCTTTGGAGAGAGGCTAACGAGCAGTCGCAGCAAAGATGGCTGAAGCTTCGAAATGAGAGCGGCACGGATCTTAGTGAAGCGTTGAAGAAAGCCATGGATCAATCGTTGGGTGAGTTGAGTCGGGAGGTGGAAAAGGTTCAATCGAACGCCAGCTTAACACTCGAAACACGATATCAACAATGGCAGACTTCATTCTCCGAACAGTCACGCGTAATGCTGCAAAGCCAGTTGGAACTGACCAAGCAGAGTGAGATGTTGGTCGCACTTGTCGACGGATGCGATCGCTTTAAAGCGCTCGATGAAACGGTGCAGCAGACTTTGGGGCGCATGACGGACGTCGATCGTTTTCACGAAGCTGCCGTTTGTCTGGCTGAAGCGGTTGCAATGCTCGGGATCCAGCTTGAAAGATCCGGTCAGATCGGCAAAGGAGTTCGTGGGAATGTACGCCGAACCACCGAGAACAACTTGTTTGACTCGATGGATGGAACTTCGGGGAAAGCGGCATGAGTTCAGGAAAAGCTCGCGGCCAACAAGATTCTCTCGCTCCAGCTCTTTTTCCATTCTTGGCTGTAATGGTTTGCACTATCGGTGCGTTAGTTTTCATATTGACGATCGCTGTGACTCAAGCATCGCAATCAGCTAAGGCCGAGTTGCTTGATGCACATCAAGAGGCTCAGGAAGCTCAGGATTACTTAGACCTAGCAACGAAAGAGCTTCTTGCCGTACGAAAAGATGAGCAGGAGAAGATCGGCCGGGCAATCGCAGCGGTCTCGCACTTGGATAGTCATATTGAACGGCTTGAGAAAGAGCTAGACTCTCTGAAACTAGAAGCAGCCGCTGTTCAAGAAAAGACAAACGATGGCGCTTTGGCGACGTCGCAACATCAAGAGCTGGTCGAACAACTACGGACCAAGGTAGAAGACTTAGAGTTGCAGATCGCGGAGGCTATCGAGTCAAAGAAGGTAAGTCGACCGGCTTTTTCGATAATTCCGTACGTCGGACCGAATGGGACCGCGAGACGACCGATATACCTAGAGTGTGTTGCCGAGGGTGTGCTCATCCAGCCAGAGGGAATTCTGCTTGCCATCGACGACCTCAAGCCACCTCATGGTCCAGGAAACCCGCTCGATGCCTGTCTGCGCACGATCCGCTCAAAAATGCAGGAGTTTGATCAGAGCAGTTTTGCGGCAACGCCCTACCCTTTGCTGTTGGTTCGTCCCGATGGAATAGCATCCTACGCTCTAGCTCGTTCCGCGCTATCGGCTTGGGATGATCAACAAGGGTACGAACTGATCGATGCTGAAATGCCGTTGTCTTTTCCCAGTTCCTTACCTGGCATGCGCGACCAGTTGGAAACCGTCCTAGTCAAAGCGCGCGCTCGCCAAACTGAAATGATGGCCGCGATGCCGCGTCGCTACGCAAGTTCGGATACCTGGGATGACACGCCTTCCGATTTGGCTGTACAGAATGGTGACGAAGCATTTGGCGGTGGAACTCGCGAGTTGGGCGCGGGAGAGCGATTCATCCCCGGAACTGTAGCCAATGAATGGCCGACCATTCCTGGCGTTGCCAGAGCCGATTCACCGCAAGGTTCATCAACTCTCACGTCGATGCAAGATACTCAAATTGGCAGTCGACTTAGCAGTTCC
The DNA here is from genome assembly GCF_056494165.1 of Njordella aestuarii. NCBI lineage: Bacteria > Pseudomonadati > Planctomycetota > Planctomycetia > Pirellulales > Pirellulaceae > Njordella > Njordella aestuarii. Next base: position 5,583,910 of record NZ_CM151397.1, on the reverse strand, counting down.
AGCGGTAATTCAAATTTAGCCGAATCCGATTCCGCTTCATACGTCGAAGTTGAAAACGGCAGTGGGCAAGAAGGTCGGTCAGGCGGGCAAGTGAAAGACCAATCCGCTGGTGGAAACCCTCTTGCGCAGTCATCGGGCGCAGCCAGCAACGCAGAACAATCGAGTGCTATTGGTGACCCAGCCGAGGCGATGAGCGCAGAAGCGAGGGCGGAGTTGGCAAAGCAACGGCCCGAACCTGGTACGGCAACGTCTAGCCATACACAGTCTGGCCCGCCATCGGCTGGGCAAGAGCAAGGCGGGCAAGAGCAAAGTTCGGCTGCCGCAAAGGCGCAGAAGGCAAATTCTCAATCCATCGCCAATAGTTTGGGGCATGGGTGGGCGATCCAGCGTAAGCAGCTTTCGAGTACTCCGGTGCATCGGTCGATCGAAATCCGAGTTTTGCCCGACCGATGGCAGATCGTAGACAGTGGGAACCGCAATCGTATCGAACATGAAATATTGCTAGGCCAGGGTCCGCGGGCATGCGCGCAACAGCTCAGCAAGGCCGTTCAAGACCGAATCGAGCAATGGGGCATCGCAGTAAACAACGGATACTGGGTGCCGATCATATCATTGAACGCAACGGCGGACGCACAATGGGCCGAAGAACAGCTGAAAGCTATGCTTGCAGACAGTGGTGTGGAAATTCGGTCTGGCCGCTAACGTATGGGCTTAAAACATAACAAGCAATTGGTATAAATGAAACGCCGTCTCTCTGAAAGCTTCGAAATCAACGCTGATGCGTTTCTCGATACGGTTGCAAACCTTGTCGGGGTGCTCGTCATATTAGTTGTTGTGGTCGCATCGCAGACCAAAATAGCAGCCAAAGCAGTGGTTGAAAAAGTCTTGGCGGAAGAATCTAACTCTATCGTCGACGAACAGCTCGAAACTGCGAAAAGTGTAGAAAAAGATTTGATCCGACAGGCTGAGTCCTTGCGCAAGTATCAGCAAGAATGGTTAGATCGCAAGGCGGAACGGGATCGTTTGCTAACGGAACTGATCGTGCGGCAAGAAGAAGTTGAGCAACAGAAAGAGTCACTTACCGAAGAGCAACAGCAGGAAGTGGCGAATCAAGTCGAGCTCGATGAACTTCAGCAAAAGATTGCATCACTTTTGGCGCAGCAAGGCGACATCGAATCGAGCGAAGTTCCAACTCAAACGATAACCTTGCAGCACTTACCGACACCGATGGCAAAAACTGTGTTCGGCGATGAAGTTCATGTGCTGCTGCAAGGCAATCTGATATCTGTTATCCCGTGGGATACGCTGATTGAGTCGCTGAAAACTCATGCGCAAATGGCGGCATCGCGGGCCGTTCGTTCGGACCGAATTGTCGATACGCTCGGCCCTGTCGAAGGCTTTACCATGAAGTTCGCCCTCAAGGCTCAGCGGGGGTTAATTTCCAATGGCAGTTCCATGTCGATGGCCCAAAGCATATCGCTGGAATATTTTGTTCTTGACCCTACGGCAGATGTGATTCGCGAGGATTTAGAGTCTGCGTTTCAAGTTTCAGGGCGATTGCGAACCGAGTTGTCGCTTCATACACCTCGAAATACAACCATTACCGTGTGGGTCTACCCAGATTCGTTTGGGACGTTCCGGGAGTTGAAAGAACGGTTGTTTGTCGACGGCTATTTGACGGCGGCACGCCCGCTTCCAGAAGGTATTCGCGTAGGTGCGTCGCCGCAAGGAACCTCCAGCACATCGCAGTAGCATGGTAAATGCCGCAACGAGCTTCGAGCAATCCCGCTTTATTGTCCGGCCGCTTTGATATCCTCTGCAAGTTCAGGAACGGGAATTCCTAAAACGCCGCGACCTTCTTCCAGGCGAACATCGACGTCGATTTCGATATCTTCGTTGTCAATCTCCCAGAACTTCGTCAAGAGCTCTTTGTCCAATGGTGTGTACGATCGAGTAAGTCGCATTCCCACGCTGCGAGCTGGGTCGTCGGTAAACCACCAAGGCGATTTTGGAATGTTAGGATCGGAGTCCTTCCACTCTTCATCTTCAGATCCCATGCGAGCCGCACTTCGAAGTCGATCCGCAGTATCTTGAAATCCCCCGCCGCGAACTGTCCTTGACGAGGCCTCTTTAGCCCAGCTGATCGCTTCAGCGGTGCCCAGCGTATCCGCATCGGAAGATGGATATCCGGAAGGATCATAACCATCAATTACCCATTCCCAGGCGTTGCCGTGCATATCAAAGAGCCCGAACGCGTTCGGCGCAAATGATTTGATTTTGGCGGGACCACCGTCAGAATTACCTTCGAACGCTGCATACTCGGCAAGTTTGCTCGCATCGTCGCCAAAGCTATATGCCGATTGGCTTCCAGCGCGAGCCGCATATTCCCATTCGGCTTCCGTTGGCAGTCGATATTGAACTCCAGTCAAACCGCTTAACCATTTTGTGTATTGCTTTGCTGCATACTGTGTCATCGTGACGGCAGGTTGCTGAGGATCGTCGCCCAATTCATAAGTGTGAGAGGGCTCGTACAGCGGCGTCGGAGCCGTAATGGCGTCGACGCGATTGTCTGCCGTTATGCTGCGGATCTTTCTGCGCGATAGGTCTTTGAATACGTTGTACATTCCCATAAACGATTTGTACTCCGCCCAAGACACTTCGCTCTCGCCGATCCAGAACGGATCGATTTTGATTTCGCGTTGTGGACCTTCATCGGCTTGTCTGCCTTCTTCGCTGTCGGGTGATCCCATGGTAAAGGTACCGCCGGGCACGGGAACCATGGTAAACATAAGGTCAGTACCAGGGATTGGAGCCGTATAGGGAACCATGAATTTGCCGTCGACTTCAACGAAAAAGCCCTCAGAGGGCTTCTCTTCGACGATTCCCAGACTCGACCCGTCTGTCGCGGCATCGGCCAGGGTAAAGCTTGTGAGCGAAGCTAAAAACAGGACGGCCAAACAAGGTCGAATTAGGAAATACACAGCGGAAACGTTCAATCGCATTACTTAATCTACTAATGAAGGAAGGTTATCGGAGGGATCAACATTATACACCCGTATGCCAAATCGTAAAATGTCGACGAAACCCGTCAAATCGTGAAACAATATGTGGGTCGATGCCAGACGGATAGTTACGCGGTTGTCGCCGGCAGCAAGTTTTCAGTCTCCGATTGGAGATGCCTCTTGTTGTCGCCTCTCTCTAAAACTAGGTAGACAGGCAGGAGCGTCGTTGCCAACCAAATACAAGTCAACGCGTCTGGAAAGGAGCCTAAGAGCGGGGATTCTACTAGGCCGATGACGACTAGAAAAATTAAACAGCCGCGGACGACCGCAAGATTCAAGCGAATGGCTGTGGCAAAATTCAGCAGAAGCAGCATAAAAACCATCATGCCACCTGGAAAACCAATGGCAAGGATTGGGTGCAATATTATGTTGTGCGAGTGGCCCGACATGTCTTCCATAACTATCGGAGTTGACGCAGCCCCCCAGCCAAATATTGGTCGCTCTACAGATCTCGCCAAGGAATACTGCCAGATGTCCGTTCGTCCTGTAACTGTCGTTACTTCGTCAGCACTTCCCGTTTTGGTGCCTTTCGTGATGATTTTTTCTAACACGAAGTCAAACCCGAGGGAGCTTTCAATTGTCATATAGCCCAGAATTCCAATCAGACAGCCAGCCGCAATGGCTAGATACGTGCCGCGCATTCGCAACAGTGGCAGCATAATCATGAGCGCTGCCGCAGTTCCCGCAATGATTGGTGTTCGGCTTTTCGAAGCGACTAACACGCCTGCAGCAAGCACGAGTATGGGAATAACCCATTTCCAATTAATGTAGCCATCAGCAATACACCCGATGGTAAGTATCAGCATCAGCACCGCATACTTGCCAAGGATGTTTGGATGTGACAAACCGCCGAACCGCTCGACGGTCACAATCCGATTCATAACTTCTTTAAATGTCGCCATCTCTGGTGCGACAACGTACAAGCCGATGCTTACGAGAACATACAGCAGCGCGCCGAACAATGTGGCAAGAACAAACTTGCGGAAACCGAATTCTGCAAGCATGGCCGTCGTTATTATTACGATCGCAACAAAACTGAAAGCGCTGACGAACGCTTTTGTTGGATCCAACGCCATGGGAACTGTGACGAAATGCCAACCCGCTAAGGCAAGGATGAAGAGGCCTGGAAGCGACGAAAGCAACAGTCGAACTTTTTCGCGGTGCCACCATCCCCAAGCTCCTACGACCAAGGATAAAGCCAGAAACGCGAGCCTAATCAAGTTTTGAAACGTGAAGCTTGAGCCACCGGTTTGGATCTCTTTGGCCAAATCGATGTTATTGACAAACACCATCCCGATGTAGCTCACCTGCAAAAAGATCGGGTATAAGACCAAGTTGAAGAATCCTGCCAGATCCATTCGCGCTTGGCGGCTCGCCTGCATCGCTGGTACAGCGTTAAGGCTTGGTGGTGAGAGTTCGCTTGAAAAAGACCGGCAGCGTCGATCAGGAATCAAGGAGTCCATGTTTGGCAGCGATCCACGGAGCTGGCCCGGCCAGCAAAATAGGACAAGAAAAGAACGAAATCTAACGATTTGACATTTAGCCTTACCTGTAAAGATAGTCCGGCCTCGATCGTTGCCAACCGCAGACCGGGATCTAAGCGAATGATTGACCGGTTTAGAGCCGCGGCTGCTAGAATTTATCAATAATGCCGGTAGAAGCGGTCCTAGTGGCTGCTTTCAGCCGGTGACCTTTCTCGTTTGTCGCCTTCAAACCTTGCCGTGTGGGTTCGTTCGCTCTTTCCATCTTGCTGCGGCCAACAAAAAAAGCGGACCGTTTGGCCCGCTTTATTGTTTATCGCGTAATCGTAGCGCACAACCGCTCTAGGCCGCTTGGCGAATTCGAACTTGCGTGCGGCGAAGGGCGATTTCTCGTTCAGCGATTTCAAGATCGCTGTCAACCATCATATTCACCAATTGCTGTAGGTTGGTCTGAGGCTTCCAGTTGAGTTGCTTTTCGGCTTTGGTAGGATCGGCAAGCAAGAGGTCAACTTCGGCAGGACGATAGAATTGTGGGTCGATGACGACAAATTCTTCTGGATCCAAATCGACTCGCTCAAATGCCAAGTTTACGAAGTCTGCAACGCGGCTGGTGATGCCTGTTCCAACTACGAAGTCATCTGGCTTGTCCTGCTGCAACATCAGCCACATCGCTTCGACATAGTCCCCTGCAAAGCCCCAGTCGCGTTTCGCGTCTAGGTTACCAAGCCGCAATTCGCTTTGTAGGCCGCACTTGATTCGAGCCACAGCCGACGTAATTTTGCGAGTGACAAACTCCAAGCCGCGGCGGGGCGATTCATGGTTGAACAAAATTCCTGAGCAAGCATACATGTCGTAGCTTTCACGAAAATTGATCGTTAGATAATGCGAGTAGACCTTCGCAACCCCATAAGGGCTACGTGGATGAAGCGGCGTTGTTTCACGTTGCGGAGTCTCATGGACCAAGCCAAACATTTCACTGCTACTGGCTTGATAAAATCGAATCGATGGGTCAACGCTCTTGATCGCTTCCAGTACGCGAGCAGTCCCCAAACCAGTAATATCGCCTGTGGCAAGCACTTGGTCCCAGCTGGTGCCCACAAAACTTTGCGCACCCAAGTTGTAAACTTCTTGAGGTCGAATCTTTTCGATCAGCTTATACAAAGACGATTGGTCGCTGAGGTCCGATTGGTGAAGCTGGATCTGATCCTGAATATGTTCAATCCGCTCGAAGCTAGGAGTACTTGCGCGGCGAAATGTGCCGTGGACTTCATAGCCTTTTTCTAGCAGAAGCTCTGCAAGATAGGATCCGTCTTGGCCGGTAATGCCAGTGATCAGGGCGGTAGAGCTCATTCCTTTGAATCTCCGATGCGGATGCGTAATGTGATTAATGGGGAGTTTTATGATTAACAAATACAAGCGGGGATGGCTACGCCACTTTTTCTAAATCTCGCAAACTGCACAGACTATGCAGCCTTACGATGTCCTGCGTCTTGTCCGCACAGATTCAAGTCGTGTTCGACCATCATCTGCATTAGCTGTTCTATGTTCGTTTCAGCTCGCCAGCCGAGCTCGGAATACGCCGCCGTCGAATCAGCATACACCGACGCCGCATCGACGGAGCGAGCAAATTTTGGATCAGTCGTAACAAAATCTTGCCACCGGAGATCAACATATTGAAAGGCGATGTCAAGCAATGTTCTTATCGAAGTCAAACGCCCCGTGCCAATTACATAGTCGCGCGCAACGCTGGTCTGCATCATCCGCCACATGCAGTCTACGAAGTCGACGGCATATCCCCAATCGCGGGAAGAATCGAGACAGCCCAATACCAGTTGATCTTGCTGTCCAGTCGCAATCGCAGCTGCTGCCGCAGAAATCTTCCGCGTCAGAAATGTCTTTGGCCGACGCGGCGATTCATGGTTGAACAAAATGCCGCTACATGCAAACAACCCATACTTGTTGCGGTAGACGTCAATCATGTGGTGCGAAGCGGCCTTGGTAACCCCATAAGGCGATATCGGGCGCAGTGTTGTGTTCTCATTTTGGGGACCCTTCTCCGGCCGACCAAAAATTTCGCTCGAGCAAGCATGGAAAAGTCTCGTGTGCGGGCTGTAGTTCCTAATCGCTTCCAGGATCAGGAGCGTAACCTCAGTATTGGCGCGAATCGCTTTGGCGGGAGCCAGCCATGTTTCGGGAACGAAGCTCATGCCGGCCAAATGGTATATTTCATCAGGCTGCAACGTAGCTAAGAGTTGATTCCACTCGTCTTGGCAATTCAGTTCGAATGGGCGAAGGTCGGCGCTGATGGTGTCGTCTAACTGCAGGAGACGCACCGCTTCGCTTTGCCAATAGGTCTCTTTGCGAAGCAAACCTGTTACGGAATAACCGCGCCCGTTCAGTAATGCTGCCAAGTAGTAGCCATCTTGGCCCGAAATGCCAGTGATAATCGCCGTCTTGGACATAAACTCCGCCCCACCATCCATGGTGCTCGCGTTCGAATCGAAAGATCAAGGTTTTGGATCCAGCCATACCCGCTTGCCAAAACCCTTGTACTTACGCGGTTTATCACTAATTTTGCAATCCGCAGTCAATACGAATTAGCGGTCGGAACGAAACCACGCTGTATTTTTGCGGCAAACCAAATGCTTGCAATTAAACAGCAATCCGAATAAACAGATGCGGCACAGCTACCAATTGCAACAAGAATGTGGAACGCGTTATCTTTGCAGAAGAGTTTCCGGACGCCGCCCCAGCTTTACTTTCAGCTCGAGCTCGTTGCCACTACGGGTCACCTTTAGCGGAATAGGGATGCCGCTATCTGTTTCGCCAATCATGCGAATCAAGTCATTGGCGTCTCGGACCTGAGTACCGTTGAACTCAATGATGCGATCACCGATCCTAATGCCTGCACGCAGCGCAGGGGACGCCTTGCCTTCCGCAAAACCAAGCACACGAGCGCCAAGTTCTTGCACGCTCGAGGTTCCAATTTCAACATCATCGAGCGTTTCATTTTGTGAAGCGGGCTTGCCATACAAAATGCTTGGCTTGGCAGCCATGTCCAGTTCCACGCCCAACCAGCCACGCTCCACTTTTCCGTTAAGCCGAATCTGTTCGTAACAACGTTTCGCAACGCGGCTCGGAATCGAAAAGCTTACGCCGCGATAGGTCTCGCCCAGAATGGCTGTATTGATTCCAACGAGGGAGCCATTCTTGTCGACCAACGGCCCACCGCTATTGCCTGGGTTGACCGCCACATCGCTCTGCAGCAAATCGCCATAACGCGGTGCGAGCGCGTTAGCTGACTGCATGTACCGAGTACCGGAGAGGTCGACGCGGTGTTTGCTGGAGATGATCCCGAACGTGATGGAGCCACTCAGTCCAAAGGGGCTGCCTACGGCCCAAACCGTCGAACCCACATCGAGTTTATCGCTATCGCCCCAGTCGATCGCGATAAGGTCCGGCGCATTAATTTTCAGTACAGCCAAATCTGTAGTAGGATCTGAGCCGACGATTTTGGCGCTCACTCGCCGACCGTCCGCCAAGTGTACTTCGACCTTCTCGGCATCCTCGAGAACGTGGTAGTTCGTCAAAATATAGCCGGAACTATCAACGACCACGCCGCTGCCCTGACCCAAGGCAAATTGCCTTGCAAACTCTTCGTCATCGATGACTTTGGCAGATCGTTTGGTCGCGGCGGCAGAAGAATCCCGTGCATGCTGACGCACATCAATTTGAACCACGGTGGGCGTAACGCGGCGACTCACGAGTGCCGACACATCGGAGAGTGTATCAAGGCTGACATTCTTAAGTTGCTCGCCAGCTGTATCGTGTTCTGCTCGCAACTGCCCGCGATACCACGAATACCGTGCCGTTTCCAACATGGGCGGCAGCAAGAAACGTACAGCAACAAGCAGCGTCAACACGATGGAAAGCGAAACAAGCGTAGAAACGAACGCTGCTCGCCAATTTGAATTGCTGGACAGATCTTCAGCAGGATTTACGTGCGAGGAGACATGGGGGGCTTTCACAACGGGTTCCAAAGCGTCAGAATCGAAACCGCTGCCCAAAGTATCGTACTGAAACTGCGGGTAACTAGACGCAGTGACTAGCACTTGGTGTGGAGTCGAATTTTGATCGCTTTGATCCATACGCTCACCTTTTTTCGCAGCCTGACGCGTGCGGAAATTGTATCGAGGTGGTCCTGGGCTTCACGGCCTACGCTCCACAATTGTAGCTGCGCGACCATCACATAAGCAAACGTTTCTCGCCAATCGAGATCGCCCGAAGTGAAAGTCAGCCCCCTTTTGTTGGGCAAATGGACCTTTGCATGCTCTGCGCGAATAGAGGCGGAGACCTATATTCAGCACAATCCATAACCTCTAGCCCCGAAAACATCAATGAATCAGTCAGCCAGTAGCTCGGACAGCACGGTCAATCTGCAAGCAAGAATTCTTCAGGAACTGGCCAAGATAACGCTGCTGGATCCACATTCCCACGTGAATCCGCACTCACCTAGCAGTGAAAATCTCTTGGATCTTCTGGGGTACCACTACTATACCGAACTCGCTCATTCTGCAGGATTGGCAAGAGAATTAATTGAAGATCCAGCGGCCGACAAAAAGACCCGCGTGGGCAGATTGGTTGAGACACTTGGGGCTATCGACAATACAGTTCAATGGAGTTGGATGCTCAAACTGGCCGAGGATCTATTTGATTGGAATGAAGGGACCATCGACCTTAACAACTGGGAACGCCTTTATGATCGGGTCGAAGAATTTGGAAAGCGACCCGATCGTGCTCAAGAGGTCTTGCAGCGTTCCAACGTTGCGAAAGTCTTTCTCACGAATGATTTCGATGACCCATTGACTGGCTTTGATACGGAAAAGTATGTCCCATGTCTGCGGACCGACGACTTAGTTTTTCACTTAGCCGACCCCGCCGTTCGAAAACGCCTCGAGTCTGCCGCTAAACTGGAGATAACTTCGCTTGAGCGGTTGGACGAAGCGGTGCAGCACTTGTTTGATCATTTTTGCTCTCATAATGCAAAGGCGTGCGCAATCTCTTTGCCACCTTCGTTCACACCACGAAAGATTGATCGCGTATCGGCCGTCGCCTCACTACAAAACTTACTCGTCGAAGGAACACTGGCCGATCCGGCGCACCGCGAAGTTATGAGCTACTGGACTTTTTGGAGACTTGCCCAGTTATGCGAAGAACGAAAACTGCCGTTTGATTTGATGATCGGAGTCAATCGGAAAGTCTATCCGGCGGGAGTTTACCAAGGGCAAGACTTGTATGATTCACGTGTATCGATGATTCAATACGGCGAACTCTTTCGCAGTTTCCCGAAAGTTACGTTTCCAATCTCCGTCCTTGCCTCGGTGACAAACCAAGAGTTAGTCGACTACGCTTGGATCTTCCCAAACGTCGTGACGAATGGACATTGGTGGTACAGCAATACTCCATCGTTCATCGACCGGGATTTGCGTAGCCGTATCGAAGCGATTCCGCGCACCAAACAAGTTGGGTACTACAGCGACGCATACAAAGTGGAATTTATCCTGCCGAAGTTTTCGATGTACCGCGATATCTTGGCGACGGTTCTAGCCGAAGATTTCGTGGTCAAGCGACGTTGGAGCGAAGAGCAAGCTGTCACGTTGGGCTCCGATATATTGCGTGGTAATGTCGAGCGAATATTCTTCGCGAACCATTCGTAGCTACGCTCGCGTAAAGCGTGATCGCACTGCGCGTCTTCCCGTAGCTGCGTTCGCCTAGAACGCGGTTGAAGTTCGGTGCGATTTCTGAAAAGTCAGAGTGGGGTTCCTAAAAAGGGTGCCACTGCTGGCTTGTCCAGCAGTGCTCGTGGCCGACGGGTGCGACATGCGAAATGAAGAAGCTCAGCAACTTTTACTTGTCTATTTTCCGTTTGATCCCCAAGCCTGAAAGGCTGACACATCCTCTGCCGGTGGTGATAACCACCGGAAAAGAGCAAGCAAAAAATAAAAAGCCTGAAAGGCTGACACATGTCAACAAATGTGTCGGCCCTCCGGGCCTTAAGGCTTTACAAAGGCTTGGTTCCGGGGCCTTCGACCCCGGCAGAGGATCTGTCAGCCCTTCGGGCTTATATTCAACTACGTGCCCTACGGCTTCTAGGCGTGTCTTGAAACGGGTGCCACTGCTGGCGGTTTCTAAAACGGGTGCCACTGCTGGCTTGTCCAGCAGTGCTCGTGGCGAAACAGCAAACCTTCCCAACACATGCCTGGCTTCTGGCGAAGTCAGCTACGATGCACTTGTATCCTCTTCCGTAGCTGCGTTCGCCTAGAACGCGGTTGAAGTTCGGTGCGTTAACCATTACGTCCCCGGCTTCTAGGCGAAGCCAGCTACGATGCGTTTGCACTTATTCCTGAACTGCGACCGGCAAACAGCTGGCACCAGTCAAAGCAAACTTCCCCAGCCCGCCGCGTTCAGATTACTTCGCAGCTTGACGAATAAGATTTACGGTGCGAACGTCGAAGACTGCATTCTTTTCAATTGCCGATGCTTGGATGCTGATCGAGTATTTGCCTTTAGCATCCAAGTCCACAAAACCAAGCTGCTGCCAGCGAAAGTTTTGAAAGTGGCCGGTTTCGGTCGAAGTGAACTCAAGCGGTGGGATTTCTTTCGATGCGTCGTCGGCCATCGCAAAGCTGACTTTGATCTTGCTGCCCCCCTGCCCCGCTCCGCAACCAGCCAGCGCTGCCACCGCGAAACGTCCTGGCTGGTCCACTGAAAATTCCCAGACGACTTTGTCTTTCAAACTGGTCCAATAACCAACCGTGTTTTTCTGTGGCAGTGGTTCGTACCGGACGGAATCTCCGGAAGTTGCCGCGTGATGACCAGGCAGAATAATCATTCCATCTGCTTGCTGAGTCAGTTGGGCCGACTGCTCCAGTGTTACCGGTCGAGATTGGCAATCGATGGTGATCGATATCTCAAAGGTGTCTTCCGGATCGGCTTGGACTGGAGCTCGCCACCGGATTCGCCATGCGGCGGGCAATGGCATCAAATCGACTGGGCAAAGTTCGCCGTCGAACTCCGCACGCAAACCGATGATAGGCGTTGCCAATCGAGGAATGGAGATACTGCCCGCAGGCTTAACTTTAAATCCATGGAGAACTAACGAGTTGCCAGTGCTGGAAACCATCCAGTCAGGATTCTGCGCAAGCCATGGTGATGTCCAATGAAGCACGTCATCTGTCGGAGTACCGAAGAGCTCCATTAAGCCGAGGTCGTCTGTACCGGCTGATGATTGCACGTTTTGAGCGGACGCCTTAGCATCCGCATTCTGTGCAAGAGCAGCAATCGGAGAGAAACCGATTGCCATCAATCCAAATAGAAAGACAACTGGAGACCAGTTTGTCCGGAGCCGAACGTTGCTGAGTGAAGACCAAGGATCGTGACTCAGCAACGCAGGCATATTCATATTAACTTCCAAATTCTGGACGACGACGTCCCAGCTGTTCTTGCAATCGTTGCACGATGCTGGTGTGCATTTGACTGACGCGGCTTTCGCTCAAGTCGAGCGTTTGGCCGATTTCCTTCATGGTCAGTTCTTCGTAGTAGTACAGGATTATAATCAATCTTTCGTTTCGGTTTAACCCTTTGGTTACCAAACGCATAAGATCGCCTTTTTGGATGCGGCGCGTTGGATCTTCACCCTTTTTGTCTTCCAGGATGTCAATTTCGCGAACATCTTTATAGCTATCCGTTTCGTACCACTTTTTGTTCAGTGATACTAAACCGACCGCAGCGGCTTCGCTCTTCATCTTTTCGAGCTCGCCAAGTGGCAATTCCATATGTTCGGCAAGTTCGTTATCAGTTGGATAACGACCATATCGCTTTTCGAGCGTCTTAATCGCCTCGGAAAGCTTGCTGGCCTTGCTTCGGACCAACCGCGGCACCCAGTCCATAGTGCGCAGTTCATCCAACATGGCACCTCGTATTCGAGGCACACAGTAAGTTTCAAACTTGACACCTCGGCCCATGTCAAATGCGTCGATGGCATCCATCAACCCGAAAACGCCAGCGCTGACCAAGTCGTCGATATCGACGCCGTCGGGCAGCCGCGAACGCAATCGCTCCGCATTATAACGAACCAAGTGTGTGAAAGCTTCAATTAGCGTATTACGCAGCGTCTGATTACTTTGGTCCGCTTTGTAACGAACCCAAACGTCTTGAAGATCGACTTTTGATGCGATCGTCGTTGCCATCCAAACCTCCATGATTGTCCTGGCAAAGGCGTGGCCGAAGAGCCACAAGCTGGCTACTACAACCGAACCGGACTCTAGCGAATCTTGACCCGCAAAGCCATGCCAGTCGTAGCGAATGTTAAATGTGTGTTACGCGAAATCTGAAAGCTTAGCTATCAAACTCTGCAGTTGTCGATCCGATCAACTTGAACTCGTATTGGTCGTACTGTTGCGTTGATCCTGGAAACGTTGAACTGTTTGGCGAAAGTTCGCTTCTACCGATTGCCGAATTAAAGAGTCGGTGATGGTCCCGACGACATATCCGAAAACGGTGAAAGCAAAAGTTAGCGTTAACGCCGATGAAAGCGTTTCGTAGGAAGGCTGTGCGTCGAGAATGGCTCGCAGAGAGCTAATGAGCAGTGCAATTGCTCCCAAACATGCTGCGTATCCTCGCGCCACTGGCACCTCCTTGTGCAAGTACTTCTTCTAGGACAAAACGATCAGTAAGTCTTTTCGACAGGCAAAATAGCCGTGTGCTAGCCAGTCGCACTTATTTCGGTGCGTGCCTCGCAGCAACATGCTTATCGGACCGGCGGCGCTGGAGACTTGAGCGAACGATCGAAAAAAGTCAGAAATTCGCGAAGCCTCAACCGCACACTTTACCAAGTGCATCGGATTGTACCGGTTGTGCCGTTTCAAAAGGCTTTAGGAATTTCGGAAGATTTTCATAAAAAGTTATCTCCTGTAAATCGGCGTAACCTAACTTTGGTTGTTGCCGCGAACCAACGGCATGTGCAAAGGCGATTGGTGCATTCCAAGCCGTTGGGCCAGTTTACTAAGAGATAATTTGATGAGTTTAATGCCTCGACAATCCAGCAGTACCGCTCCAGCTAAAGAAACAACCACTAATAAAGGTTCGTCCAGCTTTGTTGGGCTCACCCACGATGACCTTGAAGCTCATCTGGAAGTGTTTCGCTACGGCGTCTTTGAATTGACCGAAGCGATCCGCCCTTCCTTCGATCTCAAAGTCGTACCGCGGCAAGGCTTTCGTCACGAAGTATATTCGGACGAACAGGCTGGAACGAAAATACCGGTTGTAATGGCTGCGGCTACACGTGACCGACTGTTTGATTTGTTCATCGACATGCTCGAGCCTTTGGGCGAAGTGGTCGATGTGGTGCTCGAGTCAAGCCACAATGGTGATGGCGAGCATTGCGATTTGCTGCGGGAACACATTGATACGCCCGTGCTCAAGAGTGTTCTCTATGATTTCGAAGATCTCTTGCTCAATGACGGCTGCACTGGAATTGCCGTCATGAATCCTCGCAAGCGTCAAGAAATCCAATTTGACGAACACAAGCTGGTGGTCGCCTATGGCTCACCTTTAGAATCGTTCGAACGCATTTTGATCCAGAACGACGTCTATCCCGATGAAGACATGCGATTTTTGACCGAAGCGGAACATGTCCATAGCAGCTCCGATACCTACGCCAACGAATTCGCCAAACTTCGTATGCGTCTAGGCATCGATGAATAAGTCTTTCGAAGCCAGTTCCAAGGGCAAAATAATATTCGTAGCTGCGTTCGCCAGAACGCGGATGATCAGCAAATCGCCACGTCTCTCTGAGACGCTATTTCGAATCGCCGGCAGACTTGAATATGCAGTTCGAAAGGGATGGGACGGAGCGGAGTGAGCTGTGCCGTGATAGGTCGACAACTGCGGATCAAATTTAATCGCTTTTTCAGATGAGCAGTTTGGTTTGAACAACCATGACAAAAAGCTGAGCAGCGATGCAACCCGACCGAGCTTGCCTCGGTCGAAACGGGATCAAAACCAGCCTAAGGCGTCACTGCCCTTGCGTCACGATTGGCGCTTGCCCCCGTCGAACGATGATCCAATCGCTGCGTTCAAGATCATCTATCCACCAAGTCAAGCTTGGTGGTGATATTGAAGCATTCAAACAAAACCTCGCGGCCTATATCTACGTTGGATGTGCTCGCGTCGAACTGCACTGCTGAAGAGTGCAAATCAATTTCGCACGGCGTTGGTTCTAGCATGTCGCTACTCAACCGCTGAGCGATAACGCTTGCTAGCGACCTGCGATGCTGGGTTCGAGCTTGGTTTCGCTCTTGCCAGGATACTCGGACCGAGGCGGTTGCAACTGGAAGTCGAGTAAATCGACCTCCGAGTCATGCTTGTGCTGGGCAGCGATCATCGAATAGAGAGCTGGTACGACAAACAGCGTAAAGATCGTACCAATCGCCATACCAGCGACTAACACAATGCCGATACTGTTGCGCGCTTCTGCGCCAGGGCCAGTGACCAAAACCAGTGGGAAGTGACCACACACGGTCGCAACCGAAGTCATTAAGACGGGACGGAGCCGCGTCTGAGAAGCTTCAATGATCGCACGTTGCTTTGGCACGCCCTGCTCTTGCAAACTGTTGGCAAATTCGACGATCAATATTCCATTCTTCGCAACCAAACCTACCAACGTGATGAGGCCGACTTGGGAATAGATGTTGATCGTCGTTAGATTTAGGCAGGTTAGCACCAACGCCCCACTAATCGCCAAAGGCACCGATCCAAGAAGTACGATCAGCGGATCACGAAATGACTTGAACTGGGCGGCCAGCACCAAGTAAATCAACAATAAAGCAAAGCCGAGAGTGACCGTCAGCGCTGAACCTTCGGAACGAATCTGCCGCGATTCGCCGGCGTAGTCAAGTTGAGCCGAGGTACCGATGACGTCGTTGGCAATGTCCTCTAAAGTCGTTAGCCCTTGCTCTTTGGTGACATGCGGCAGGACTGCGGCGAAGATGCGCACGGCGCTTTGCTGCTGGAATCTTTGTAACGAACGTGGCGCGGTCTCCGGTTCAATCGAAGCAAAGGTTGATACGGGAATCAGCGTACCAGCAGGTGTTCGCACTTGAAGGTCCATCAAGGCAGCCGTTGACTTGCGTTCCTCAGGATCTAACTGTGGAATGACTTGGTATGATCGGTTGAAATAGTTGAAGCGGTTGACATAGCCGCCCCCCAGCAATACTCCCAGTTCTTGCCCAACCGCAGCTTGGTCGAGTCCTAAGTCCGCTAGTTTCTCTCGATCGACGATGACGCGAGCTTGCGGCAAATCGATCTTGAGATCAGTGTCGCAAAACATGAACTGATTCGATGCGCGTCCGCGCTGCGTGATCTCTTGCACAATTTCGAGTTGGCGTTCAACTGGCAAATCGCTCTTCAGGATCAGTTCCACATCGTAGTTGCCAGCACCGGGCAAAGGTGGAACCAACACAGGGAACGCTTCCAGGCCAGGGTTCTGGGAAGCGATCCCGTAGACTTGCGGATAGATCTCTTGTGTATTTCGTTCACGCTGGTCCCAATCGGTGGTTATGACACCTCCAAATCCGCCTGCGGAATTGATGAGCGCCCACATGTAATCGGACTCAGGGATTTCTTGAAACGATTCTGCCAACTGCGAGGCCCATTGGGTGGACGAAAGCAGCGTCGAGTCGGGAGCGGCCGTCAAAGCTACCGATATCGCGCCCTGATCTTCGACCGGCGCGAGTTCTTTGGGAGAAAACATGTAGAGCGGGACAGCAGCGAGGGCGACGATTAGCGTGGCGGCGGCGATTCCCCATCGTAACGGCAGAACGCGCGCAAGTAGCCTTCCATAGGCCGCTTGAGTTTTCGCAAACAAGTGATTTACAAAACGGGTCAAACGGCCCTCTTTCCCCGATTCGCTCAACATGATCGCGCTCATAACAGGGCTGAGCGTCACAGCGACGACACCAGAAACGACAACAGCCGCAGCGAGCGTGAATGCGAACTCGCGGAAAAGCATGCCGGTGAGTCCACCTTGAAAGCCGATCGGTGCATAGACAGTCGCCAAGGTAATGGTCATTGCTATGATCGGACCGACTAACTCGCGTGCGCCGATCAGGGCCGCACGTCGTCGCGAGTTTCCTTCTAGGATATGCCGCTGCACGTTTTCAACGACGACGATGGCATCATCGACGACCAAGCCCACCGCCAAAACGATCGCCAGTAGCGTCAATAGGTTCAGTGAGAAGCCGAGCAAGAACATGATGATCGTCGCTCCGACCAACGACACAGGCATCGCCACCAAGGGGACAATCGCGGTGCGAATAGAGCCCATGAAAACGAAGACGACGATTCCAACGATCAAGATTGTTTCGACTAATGTTTTCGAAATCTCTTTCAGCGCTTGCTCCATGAACTTTGTCGCGTCAAACGCCAACTGCATGTCGACATGCTCGGGCAAAGTGGAGTCTACTTCTTTAAGTGCTTCACGCAGTCGGTGTGAAACATCGATTTCGTTGCTGCCAGGCAGCGGCCAAACGCTCACATAGACCGCCTCTTTGCCGCGATACATGGCTGTCGTCGCAGGTTCTTCCGATCCTAGTTCGACCTTAGCGATATCGCCTAAACGAATGATTGAACCTTCGTTTTGCGATACGATCATATTGCTGAATTCGTCGACACTTTTCAAATCCGTGTTTGTCAGCAGATCGATTTGGACCGTGTCGCTTTTCACGCGACCGATCGCGGCGAGGAAGTTGTTCCTCTGCAGTGCTCGAAACACGTCCCCTGGTGTCAAATTGCGTTCGCTCAAACGTTGCGGCGAGATCCAAATGCGCATCGCAGGAACTTGGCCTGCTTCGATCCCGACTCGTTGAACGCCAGGCAGAATCGATAGTTGCGGTTGGATATTGCGGCTCAGATAGTCGGTCAGGGCAGGAATATCAAAACGATCGGAAGTAAAACTTATATAGAAGGATGCGTAAGGACGATCTGCCCGAGAAAGCGCGATCACGGGGGGCTCGGCTTCCGCTGGCAGCTCGCGGCGAACTTGTTGAAGCCTAGCATTTACTTCCGCCAGAGCTTGCGTACTATCGTGGTTCAAGTTCAAGCGAATCGTAACGGAGCTGACACCAGCGGTGCTGCTGCTTTCGACAAAATCAACGCCCGCGATCGATGATACCGCTCGCTCGATCGGAGTGGTAAGGAAGCCACGCACCGTTTCGGCGCTTGCTCCGATGTAAACCGTGGTAACCGAGATTGAGGTGCTTTCGAGCTTGGGGAACTGCTGGATAGGCAGCGACATGGCGCAGCGAATTCCGACCAAAACGATGATCAGATTTACTACACCAGCCAGCACCGGGTGTTTGATGAAGACGTCTGTAATAGTTTTCATGATGAATAGAATCCGCGCTCGATTGCTATTGTGAGCTTATTTCCGTTTCGGCGAGCAAGATGTTGTCACGGACTTTGAACGAACCATCAGCCACAACGCGTTCGCCTGCTTCGACGCCAGATAGAAGGGCGACAGAATTGCCTTGAGTGAGTCCAACGTGCACCTCACGCGAGACTGCTCGCGGGACACCTTCTTTATCCAACACGGACAGAAAAACAAAGGTCCCCGTCGGGCTGCGGCGCACGGCAGACGCTGGTACTGAGACCGAGTTGATCGAGGCACCGTACTCCACAAGGACTTTTAGTGAATCGTTTGGCTTTAGAGACTCTGGCGGATTCGTGAGTTTAGCTCGTACGTTCAAGCTCCGCGAGACGCGGTCAGCTTGCGAGTCAATAGCGATGACTTCCGCTGACAGATCTGCACCGGCCGACAGCAATAGGACTTGCTGACCGATCTTGATTTCGTCGGCCACGTGCTGAGGGACCGTAAAATCGATATGCAGGTAATCTTCGATTCCTTGCAGCGTGGTGACGAGCGTGCCTTCGGGAAGGTATTGCCCCAGGTGCAAATCGAACAAGCCCACTTCCGCATCGAAGGGGGCTCGCAAAGTCTTCTTGTCGATTAAGGCTTGAAGTCGTTCGATTTCTGCATCAGCTTGCGCCAGAGTCGCTTCCGACTGTTCCAGTTCCATCTCGCTGATAGCGCTGGCTGCGTTGGCTTGTTTATTGCGACGGTAGACGGAGTCGGCCATGCGGCGCGTCGCCTTCGCGCTCTTTAGTTGAGCTTGTTCGATGCGTGAATCGAGTTCGACCAACAGGTCGCCGGCTTTGACAGTCGATCCTGCTACCATGGGAATCTGGGTGATTGTTCCGGTCAGCTCGGTCTGCAGGCGAACCGACCTGGGGGCCAGAGCGGTACCGACAACCGTCGAACTTAAGCGAAACGAGGTGGGCTGCGCGACGGCCGTTCGTACCGCAACGGGCGACTCTGGCGTTGGCGGAGCGGCTGCGGCTTGTTCAATCTGCCAATACTTGGCGTAGGCGATTCCACCCAAAATGCACAAGACTACTACCGTTATGGCGATAGAGCCTACAATCTGACGCAACATACAAAGCAGTCCCAAGATTAACTGAGCACCGATCGGGCAACGATGGCCGACCGATTCCGAGCGAAACGAGCGTAGCCAGGAATTGTAATTGGAAAAACAAGATCTGTCTCAAAAATCGCAAGTTCCGCGGCTTGGCTGCTGCGGAATCAGGGATCTTGATAACGGACAGGGGTATCGCTGCGAAGGTTCTTTTCGGTTTCGATGCGGTTTGCCGCGTTCAGCATGGCAAGAATGGTGGCTTCGACCGAATCGGTAGACACGCCAACGCCGCGGTAAATTTGACCTTCGTGTTCGATTTCCAAGGTGACTTCGCCTTGAGCGTCTCGTCCAAGAGTAGCGCTGCGGACCTGGAAATCTTTGCAAATCAATTTCAGCCCCGTCAGCTTTTCGACAGCCCAAAACGCCGCATCGATCGGTCCGTCCCCCTGTTCAACTTCGGCATGCAACTGCTCGTCGCCATGTTTGAGCCGCAGCGACACTCGGGGCGATTGGTTTGTACCGCTGGAGACACTGAAATCGACAAGCGACCATGCCGGCGTAACGTGACCACTCATCTGACTCTGGATCAACGCGATAATGTCGCCGTCGTAAATTTCCTTCTTCTTGTCGGCCAACTGTTTAAAGCCATCGAACAACTCTTGAATCTGCGAACCAGTCAACTGATAGCCCAACGTACGGACGCGATCAGATAACGCCGCGCGACCGCTATGTTTGCCTAACACAAGGTCGGTCTTAGAAAACCCTACGTCTTCCGGACGCATGATCTCATAAGTCAACGGTTGTTTGAGCATACCGTCCTGATGAATTCCTGACTCGTGCGCAAATGCGTTACGACCGACGATAGCCTTGTTTCGCTGGACGTCGATACCCGTAATCTTGCTTACCAAGCGACTGACAGGAACCAACCGCTGCGTGCGAATCCCGGTGTTACAGTTGTACAAGTCGCTGCGGGTTCGCATCGCCATGACTACTTCTTCCAAAGCGCAATTGCCGGCACGTTCACCGATGCCGTTGATCGTACATTCAATCTGTCCAGCGCCAGCTTGAACAGCCGCCAATGAATTTGCGACCGCAAGTCCCAAGTCATCATGACAGTGGACGCTGATGGTGGCCTTGTCGATGTTCGGCACGCGATTGAAAAGCATCTCAATTCGCTGGTACATCTCCAGCGGAGTCGTGTAGCCGACGGTATCGGGGATGTTGATTGTTGTGGCACCTGCCGCGATCGCAGCTTCGACAACTTGGCACAAGAAATCGTGTTCGGTTCGCGCCGCATCCTCCGGCGAAAATTCAATGTCATCACAATAGGAATGAGCTCGCGAAACTCCAGCAACTGCTTTGGCAATGATTTCATCGCAGCTCATTCGCAATTTGAATTCACGATGGATGGCGCTGGTGGCGAGGAAAATATGAATCCGAGGTTGCTGAGCCTCTTTCAAGGCTTCCCAGGCACGATCGATATCGCCATCGTTGCAACGCGCCAAACCACAAATCGTCGCGCCACGAACGACCTGCGCGATCTGCCGTACCGAAGCAAAATCGCCCGGTGAAGCAATCGGAAACCCGGCCTCGATCACATCTACACCAAGTTCCGCCAGCGCTTGAGCAACTTCGAGCTTTTCAGCAGCATTCATGCTCGCACCCGGCGATTGTTCGCCGTCGCGAAGGGTCGTGTCAAAAATGCGGATCTGCCGCGCAGCTGTGCTAGCAGTAGGACTTTGAGCCGAATTTGCGGTATTTTTATCAGTCATGGGAAGCGAAATCGGAAAAACATTGGAAGTGGCTGCGATCTTACGAGTCCATTTCGCAAGCCAAACGGTCGAGTGTAGTGTAGCAAGTCCAGCAGATTTGATTAGCGAGGCTTGCTGCGGCCCGGTATCAAACTTTGAGTATTACCGAGCGGTACCTAGAAGAGGTCTAGGTTGTAGGAAAGGTTCGGCGATTGATCCGCTGGACGAGAGGCTTCAGGAATCATCTCATCGTCTTCAACGTGTTTTTGCAACTATGACTGCAATTTTGCATCGGTTGTGAGCGGCTGGGATTCGTGGTTTGGAACCGCTGTATCCTTCATTTCGGCCTTAGATAATTTATGGTTCCTTGGCACGAAGGAATGAGCCTCATGTCGAAAGTATCGGTTTCGAAGCGAATCAAATTCGTTGACCGTCTTGACCAAATCGACGACGGAACGCGCTGCAAGTTTGCCGTAAAGTTTGTGCCGCCTCGATTCGATTGCACGTTGCGACACGCCCAACTCCCGTGCGATTGCCTTGTTGGGATCGCCCCGCAAAATCGACTCGAGAACTTCCGCTTCGGCATCGCTGAGCGCCGCAAACCGCTCCTGCAACTGACAAAATTTCCGAAATTCGCTAGCCAAATCCAACATAACAGCCATCGCAGTATGAATCGTCACATCGAATTGCGACTGGGTGTAAGCCGAGTCGATGTAGCTGAACATGCCACGCTGCATCCATTCGACGACGCTGAAGGTGGGAACCTTGTTTCCGATGACCACGACAACGTTATTGTCAGCGAGACGCAACAAGTCTGACATAAAGCTAGCTAATCCACGCTCATCTTCGGTTTCTTCATGGTCAGAAATATTAGGCTGCATCGAGCTGATTTCGACGATGAACAGGCATGCAATACTCTTGGATGTCCGATCGTCTGCAAAAAAGTTGGAGCAGATAAAACTAGACTCTCCCTTGGCAATACGCAGGGCCACTTCAACTCGCTCAGCGGTCGACTGGGATGTGGCGAAAACGAAGGTTTGTCCCGAATTGAGCATTCTTAAGTCTGCGGATGAGGCACTGCCAGCACGCTGGAAATGCGAGCAATATTTGAAAAGTCCGAGTGGTTGTAGATCCTTGAAGTGCGTCGTGCTAAAGGAGATTCAGGCCGCATAAAAGGCTCTTTTAGTGTAATGAAGCGCAATTGACGATATGAACCCCTCAAAATAACGGAAATATTTTTCGAAATTTTTGAACAGCCTAAAAGTCGGCAGCTATTTGCTGCTTGTAGCATTAGCTCGCTATTGGTAACAACTAAATAAACAATCAGCGTGAGTCAGGATACCGATTCGAGTGGACCGGTTTCTGAACTTTCCGCGAAGCCGTAACGATTGAAAACCAATTAATGATAGATCCAAGGAAACGGTCACGGGCCATCGTTCTGCTGAGCGGCGGTCTCGACTCGGCAACTGTGCTAGCGATTGCACAGGAGCAGCAGTTTGACGTGACGGCACTTTCATTTCGCTATGGACAGCGTCATGCCAATGAAACGGAATGCGCAAAGTCAATCGCCAGTAAAGCCAGGGTTGCAAAACATGTTTTGGTTGATGTGGACCTTCAATCTGTCGGCGGTTCAGCGCTCACCGACTCCACTTTTATTGTTCCGAAGCACGAAAATGCACATCAAATTGGAAATTCGATTCCGATTACGTACGTTCCAGCGCGTAATACGTTGTTCTTGTCATACGCCCTTGCTTGGGCGGAAGCAATCGGAGCGCGGGATATCTTTATAGGCGTCAATGCGCTCGATTACAGCGGATATCCCGATTGCCGACCGGAATTTATTGAGGCCTTTGAAAAACTTGCGAATCTCGCGACAAAGGTTGGGGTCGATGCGATTGCAGATCCGTCAAAGCTCTCTATCAAGATCCATGCGCCCCTTATTGCGATGACCAAAGCAGAAATAATCGCCCTCGGAACACGACTGGGGGTGGACTATGCGAGTACTTCGTCCTGTTACGATCCGCTTGAAAATGGTGTGGCCTGCGGATTTTGTGATTCCTGCTTGCTGAGGAAGGCGGGATTTGCTGCAAATCAGCAAGTTGATCCGATTCGTTACGCTGAATAAGCGCGCGTTAAAACGACTTCTGGTTATATTGGTCCGTAGGCATTCAAACCGTCCCATGTTGCAGCGTATCTCCGAGACGCTGATTCGAGTCTCGGAGAGACACGGCTACATGGAAGTTATCTGCCACTGGACTTAGCAAGTTACCGCATTCCCGCCCGCCCTTCCCTCCGCGCATTTCATGCAAACCGAACAGTTATTAAATCAGTCTGATCTTAAGGTTGCCCTCGAACTACAAGAAAAAATGCAGGCGGTGCTCACCGCAATCAGCCAGAAGGTCGTCGGTCAGCATGAGACTCTCGAACAATTGTTGATCGCACTGCTGGCGGGTGGCCACTGCCTGTTAGAAGGTGTGCCGGGGCTAGCGAAAACACTAATGGTCCGTTCGTTGTCGGAATCGATTCATCTGGCGTTCGCGCGGGTTCAGTTTACGCCCGACCTAATGCCGTCGGACATTATCGGAACTGACATCATCCAAGAGTCGCATGAGGACGGTAGCCGTCAGTTGGTGTTTCAAAGCGGCCCGATTTTTACGCAAATTCTGCTGGCTGACGAAATCAACCGTACGCCTCCGAAAACGCAAGCGGCACTACTAGAAGCAATGCAAGAGCATTCAGTAACAGTAGGCCGACAGACTTACAAACTGCCCGAACCGTTCTTCGTGTTGGCAACACAGAACCCGATTGAGCACGAGGGGACCTATCCGCTGCCGGAAGCTCAACGTGATCGCTTCTTACTCCAAGTCATCGTTGGATACCCGTCGCGAGAAGACGAGTCGGCGATTATGGATCTGACGACGGGCCGCGTTCGCAATGAAATTGAAGCAGTCTTGCACGCCGAAGAGTTGCTCCGTTTTCAGACACTAGTCCGCTCGGTACCGCTACCGGAGAACGTGAAGGGCGTGATTCTTGATTATGTCCGGCAACTGCGACCGCTGGAGCCTGACGCTGCTGACTGGGTGAAGGAGCTGATTGATTGGGGACCTGGTCCACGTGCCTGTCAGCACTTGGCGCTGGCGGGTAAAGCTCGAGCGTTGCTTCATGGTCGAGGCGTTGTAACTGTCGATGACATACAAGCTCTCGCCTTACCAGTACTTCGGCACCGTATAGTCCTGTCGTTCGCCGCGACAGCACAAGGTTTTACAACCGACACGGTTCTTGCGAAAGCCTGGAAGCAAATTGCTCCCAAGTCTGTCAGCGCGCTGTAGTTCCGATTGGGCTCTTGTTGCACCGTTTGTTGCGCGTTGCATGGAGCACGCCAAGGATAATTGTTATGAATCCAACTACGCACGCCCACGATCACCTTACAGCGGCTACAGTCCGTGACATTCAGTCGCTGCAAATCTTTGCGCGTCATATCACCGATGGGCTCGCATTGGGACGGCATGCCTCCAAGCAAAAGGGGTTCTCGACGCAATTCAAAGAGCATCGGTTCTATGTTCCCGGAGATCAACTACGGGCATTAGATTGGAAACTGTACGGCAAGACGGACCGTCTTTACACTCGGCAATACGAAGAAGAGATCAATCTGCAATGCGTGTTGGCCGTAGATCAGAGTGATTCGATGAGCTACAGCGGTTCCCGTGCAAACGGTTTGACCAAGTACAATTACGCATGTGCGCTGGCCGCTAGCATTGCATACCTCTTACTTCGCCAGCAAGATGCCGTTGGACTAGCGTTATTAAATGCGGGCGTGACCAATTATGTTCCGCCTCGCAGTCGCCCCGGCTATCTGCAAGATATATTGCAATGCCTGACCACACCAAAACAAAACACTTCATCGCGGCTGGTCGATGCCCTTACGCAATTAGTAGACAGGCTTTCGGGAAGAACTTTAGTGTTCGTTATCTCCGATTTCCTCGACGATCCCGAGCGGATTGTTCACATACTGAAACTGATGCGGGGAGCTCGTCACGATGTTATCGCCATCCAGGTATGGGACTACGATGAAGTCAACTTTCCGTTCCAGCAACTATGTGAGTTTCAGGATCTGGAAGTATCAGGTTCAAAGCGAACCGTCGACTGCAGTCAATTAGCAACTATTTATCGTCAGAACGTTGCCAAATACCAAGATCAGTTAACGAGCGGCTGTCAGCAGCATGCCGTCGATTTGCTTCGATGCACGACAGACCAACCATGTGGCGAAGTGCTGCGAGATTTCTTGACGGTTCGAGGGCGTTCAAAATGATATTCTTGAACTCCTTGCTTCTATTCGGCGCGTTTGCAGCTTCTGTTCCGTTGCTAATTCATCTACTAAACAGGAACAAAGTGCGTGTCGTTCCATGGGCTGCTATGCAGTTCTTGAATGAACGTATTGATCAGCGGTCGCGTCGAATTCGTTGGCAACAGTGGCTATTGTTAGCCATAAGATGTGCAATCCCTCTTTTATTAGCGTTTGTTATGGCGAGGCCTGCCGTCAGCTGGCTAAGCGCCCGGCTAATGCCTAGCACACAGCCGACTTTCCTGATCGTCGATAGTAGCCCTTCAATGCTTGCGATGGAGTCGGTCAAGGCGCTTAGGGTCCCAGATAGTGATGCAAAATATGAACAGGCTGCCATGGGCTCCATCATGAAAACTCTGGAAAGCACGGGAGTTCGCGATCTGAGCCCGACGCTTATACTACCAAACGCAAGCGATTCAGGCAGTTCGCCGAATGCCTCGGCCTCTACTCTCGATTCCGACTTGGATCTACAACAATTTTTCGATTTTCCTCGCATGAGCTTGCGAACTCAACTGGAAGAACTGAAAAAAATCGTACGCGAAAACGTGGATCGTCAGATACGCTGTGTCGTCGTTACAGATTTTCAAAAGTCAATGATAGATCAGTTCAGCAGCTCTCAGCGGGCATCGCTACGGGAAGAGCTCAAACAAGCAGTTTTTCCTCCGGAGTTAGTCTTTGTTCCAAAAACACAATTGCTAATGGGCGGCGTTGAGCGAGAGAATATTTCGCTCCATTTCCAAGCAACCAGCGATAAGCTAGTAGGCTTGAACCAAATTGGGCAAGTCGATTTGCAAATTGCGAATCATGGTCGTGAGCGTGTGGACGGGCTTTCGGTACAACTGACCATCGATGGAAGGAACCATGAGAACTTGCGGGTTGATGTTGCTGCCGGAGAATCGGTGAGTCGCTCTGTGATTATCCCGCCACTTCCAGTCGGCGATCATCTGTGCCAAATTCGCATCGATCGTACTGATTCACTTGCCGCAGATAACCATGCGAATTGGGTTTTACAAGTTGTTCAGCCCGAGCCTGTCTTGATCATCCGCGGCGATACTCAACGCAGACAAGAGTCTACCGTGAGCGCCGATGGAAGTGTATACCTGCAATTCGCCATCGAACCTCCTGATTTTGGTCGCGACAATACCGACGTTGGTACGAGGTTACCGAGGTTGTTTAAAGTGCAAGGTCCCTTTCGCGCTAACGAAAACAACTCGATCGCGAATGCTTTAGAGCAACATGTACAGCATGTGATCCTTTCCAACGTGCCGCGACTGGATGAGGATCTATGGAGCAAAATAGGCGAAGCTACAGAAAATGGATCGTTGGTGGTCTTCGCTGGCCCGGACATCGACCCCAGATGGTACAACGAAGTCGTCCTGCGAAATCAAAAGACTGCTCCTGAGTCCGACGTGCTGATCGTGTCAAATGAACAGCAAAAATATAGCAGTTCCAAAATTGCAGCTCATCCCAATCTGGTCTTACCGTTCAGTCGAACAGTTGCAGGATTCTTTAACGCAACCGACGCCGTGACTGTTGCTCGTGCTTGGGAGATAAAATCGGAGAAGAACGATGGGGAAGCGACTGCGTCGATCGATCATAGATTCGAATCGATTCTATATCATGGTCAAGACGCCACCGTTGCTGCGGCATTTGAGAACGAATCGGGTGGCCGTATGCTTTTGTTGGGTTTTGATACAACTCCTGATCAATCGAGCTTACCGGTAAGCGAAGTCTTCGTGCCGCTGGTGCAAGAGACCTTACGTACTTTGATCTTTGGTTCGCAGGTCAGTCGAAATTTGGAACTTGGGGAAGCACTGCCAGTGCTCGTCAAAAGCAAGTCGGAAGAGGCGAATCACATATGGTACGAATATGCTCCAGCGGACGTTGCGTCGGAGGACAACGAAGATGACCAAACGCAACGAGTTAAAGTCCCGCAGACGGTGGCGAGTCGGCCGCTAGCGTATGCTTATGAAAGGAGTGGCGATGAGCCGAACATTTTGGTGGCTACGCAAATTCCACCCTTCGAGTCAAATTTAGATATAGCAGACACCGAGACAATTATTGGTTTCGTCAGCGAGCTTGGAGGTCGATTGCTAGAGAGCAGCGAAGCTGCCGATGCTCCTGTTGCGCCAGCAAGTGTTGCCGACGATATGAGTCGGTTCAGCGAAGTCTGGCGTTACGTCTTGGTCGCTCTCTTGATGCTGTTGTTTGCGGAGCTACTGGCGCAACAATGGCTAGCACGGAGGGCTGCGTAGTGTCGTTTGATTTTGATGGGAACGGCAACCGTTTGTGGTTATGGGTGGTAGGCCTATTGCTGACCGCCCTGGCATTTTGGTTGTATCGGCAAGAACTCCGCCGCAGAAAAATCGATAGCTGGTTGGGAAAGGCGGCGGCTGCGATGAGAGCATTGGCTGTGCTGCTTATCTTTCTGATGTTGTTGGAGCCTACTTTGCGTTTCCGCCACATCGCAGGTGAGCCCGGTCGTTTGGTGATCGCAGTTGACGACTCGCAAAGCATGGAGCGTGTCGACGAAAATGGTCGTTCTCGCTGGGACGCCGCTGCTGCTGCACTGCTTGACCCAAATCTGTTTCCACTCGCGACCTTACAAGAACGATTTGATTTGACGATCGTTCAATCTAACGGCGAGAACGAGAAGGTGCTTTGGGCTTCTACGGCCAAAACGATAAAAGAGCAATCGATTCCGACAGAGATCATTCAACCCGAATCTTATTCGTCGCAAACGGCACTGGGTGAATTTGTAAAACGGCATGTGAATGATTCAGTCCTGATGTTCACCGATGGCAATGTGACTCAAGGACGATCGTTGGTTGAAGCAGCCGAAGGACGCAGCGTATCTTCGCCTCCACTGTTTTTCGTTGAAATCGGAGATTCGCAGTCCGGTGGTGACTCCCGTATCATTTCCTTGAGTGCGCCGAGCAACGCCGACCGCAAGGATTTGCTTACCGGCGAGATGACTTACGAAGTCGAGACGGCTGAAGACGTGATACTTCAAGTAACGCTAGGCCAGGAGATTGTTTGGCGAAAGGAAATCGATAAAGAAGACTTGAAAGGCGTTAGCACAGGTACCGCTAATTTTGCCTTTCTCATGGAGCCGATTGTTGGTCGGCTGCTCGAGGATCAGTCGCGAAGAAATTTGCAAATTGAAGAACGCTCGATCGCGCTGGAGTTTGTCGCGTCTGTACAGCAATCCAAGCCGGATGTTGAGCTCCGGAATAATACTTTTAAGTTTCGAGTGTGGGTGAGCCTTATTCGAAACCGCGCAATCATGCTTGAAAGCAGGCCTCGCTGGGAGACTCGCTATATTCGCAACGCGCTGGATCGGGACCCAACTTGGGAGATTGAATCGATCGATCTGAGTTCAGACGAACGTTCAGAAAAGCTCAAGCTGGCACGCGTGTTTCAGAATGTCGATACGTTATCACAATATGACTTAGTAATATTTGGCGAGTCGCCCGCGGCTACCTTTCCTGATGCCATGCAGCAAGTCATGGAGGAATATGTTGCGGAAGCAGGTGGAGGAGTCATTTTTCTAGACGGGAGTTTTGGCTATTTTCGAGACGAAAAATGGGGCCGTTTACAGGATCTGCTTCCGGTCGAATTTGTGCGAGACGAAGACGCGTCGGCTGCTGATATTTTGGTGCAGCGTCAGGTCGCATTGACCGAGCGAGCCGCAGCCCAAAATGCTTTCCGCATAGACTCCCAGGCGACAACTTCCGACGAGCAAGCGAGTGCTTGGAGCGAACTACCACCTTTATATGTACAAGCTCTTGTAAGGCCGACAGCGACTGCGACCACACTTGCCGTTGCCCGTAGTAAAGACGATGCTCAAGAACCGCCGGTGTTTGTCGAGCAACGTGTCGGCGCAGGGATGGTGTTCTATTCCGCCACCGATCAGACTTGGAAGTGGCGATATAAACGCGCTGACGCAGTTCACCGATTGTTTTGGACGCAGATTTGCCGCCAGTATTCCCGGAAGCCATTTCTCGTGCGGACGGAAGCGATCGATCTTGACGTCGCGCCTCGTAGCTTTACACCTGACGAGGAAGTACCCATACGAGTGCGTTTGAACCAAGACAAGATTCCTGCAAGTAGCGATAGGCTCGTCTATGCGATCTTGAACTCGCATGATGCGCCGGGCGAGCGGCGATTCTTGTTGCAACCCGAAGGATCTTTACAAGGTTACTATAGAACGTCCATCGCTGGATTGTTGCCCGGCCACTACCGTTTTTCAGTTGAAACGGCGGGGATGTCGCCACTTGAACAAGAAATTGCTGCCGATATCTATGTGGAGCAAAGCAACCGAGCTGAAATCCTGAGTGGCACCCCAGATCATGTTGGCATGATGAAAGCCGCTGAACTAACTGCGGGCACATGTGTCAGGCTAAATGAAATTGGTAAACTTGTAGAACAACTAGATGCAATCGCAAGCGGGCGTGTAGTCCGAAGTAATCTAGCGTTATGGCAGTCTTACTGGATGTTCATACCACTGATTTGTTTGTTAGCCGCAGAGTGGCTCCTTCGAAAACGCGTTGGACTTATATGAGCTGGTTAAACAAAACTTTCGCAAATTCGAATAAGTCGAAATTGAGAACTGAATTCGATCTGGGGGCTGTGCCGCTAGTCAGCTTGTCGACTGAGATTCCAAAAGTCACTTTTGTAAGGCTGCGGTTAATCGCTCAGCGAATACAAAACGTATTGCTTACGCGTTCCGCATGTGCAGCTTGGATTGCATTCGCGATCGCTACGTTGATTGGAATCGTGATCGATGGCAGTTTCTCGCTCCCAATGTTCGGTCGTTGGTTGATGACATTCTCGATTTTGAGTGTGGCTATCGTAAGTTTTTGTTATGCCTACTTTCCACGTGCACGCAGGCTTGCTTCCCCAATGTGGTTAGCACGAGTAATCGAATCGAACGCTCCAGTGTTACGGAATCGATTGCTGTCGTCATTAGAGCTGGCTGCGATGCCACTACTCAGTCGATTGCGGCAGGAGCGGTCGCTTGTGTTAACGCCTCTAACGACAGGCATACGGGTCGGATCGGTTGACTTTGTTGATGCGTTACAAATGCAAGTGGCTGCTCGAATTGAAACAGTTGCGCCTAAACATATCTTACGTTGGAGCTCGATTCGAAACTGGATTTTGGCGGCTATCCTGCTTGCAATGATCTGTTCGCTGGCATTCTTCATACCTGGCATTTCATTTGGCCGGCGTGTCGGGCGTGTGCTTTTCCCGTCCGCGAATATCGGTCGCGTTGCAGCCTATGAATTAGTCATCATCACACCGGCCGATCCGTGGATCGAGGTTCGAAGTGACTTGTTTGCCGTCAAGGCGAGATCAATTGTCGGAACGCCGACGGAGTTAACACTGCAAGTGTTGACTGGCGATGAGCCTGTCAAAGAGATTGTCATGCATCCTAGTGAGCGCGAGGACAATGAATTCGTTCAGAACATTTCACTCTCTGGTGATTATGCAAAACTACGGGTTGTGGCCGAGCAATCAGAAAGCAGTTGGTATGAGCTTCGAATCGTTGACCGTCCAGTTGTTGCGCCCAAGTCGCTATTGCTACGGTTCCCGGAGTACGCACAACTTCCGCCGCTTGAGGTAACGCCATGGGATGGAACAATTGAGGCAGTGACAGGAACTACAGCAACTTTACAGTTCAGCGCCGATAAGGAACTTAGTTCGTCCCAGCTAATAGTGGAACGCGACATTGCCGCGCGATCGAGAGTGATTCAAAACGACGCTAGGAATCAGCCCGAGGTCGTTACTCTCTACCGCGGCAAGAATGGGACGCTGGATGGCGATCTTACTATCGCAAGCAACGCTTATTATTCGATCCGTGCGCAAGACGCCGACACAGGTAAAGAAACCGATCACGCTCGGAAGTATCAGATTGTAGCAATGGAGGACAAGCCGCCCATGTTGGAATGGGCCCATGACTCACCGCACAGCGCCCAGTACGTTTCATCGCAAGACATTCTGCCTTTAAAAGTAAGTTTTAGCGACGAATTTCCGCTAGCCCAAGCCGCGGTGCAGTGGCGAATCGAAAACTCGCCATGGAACGAAATTGTTCTCGATTTGCCTGAGGAACGTTCCGGAGCACTTGAGTGGATGCTCGATCCGATCAGCCTGCAAGGAGAAATGGCAGAACTGATTGAAGTCCGCTTTAACGCCACCGATCGCTTGGCTCAAACTACAACCAGCGCAATTACGCAGTGGGTTATAAGCGAGAGTTACGTATCGGCCGATCGCTGGCAAGTGCTGGAAGGACGATTGCTTTTGGCAAAAACATCGATGGAGCAAGCATCGCAGTGGAAGGGATGGGCTGACCATATCAGAACGATTTCTAACGAAAACCAGGATTTGGCAAGCCAAGCGTTGCCTAAAGTTCCTAGTGACCGTGGAACGCTCGACAAGATGCGGGCGATAGTGTTGACGTTGATTCCCGCAAGTAAAGACTTTGCCGAACAAGACGCTTTGATTGATCTTGAACATGCACTGAACGCCCTTGTGACTTTTGAAATACCACGCTACTTGAATCTCGCCAAAAATCTCCCTGCGCAATCTTCTGATGGTGCTAATCAACGCGATGAAGTTGAGCATGTCAAGAATGAAGCGAATCATCTCGCTAATCGATTCGTATCCTTAGATCGTTCGATTCGGATGCTTCTAGGAGAGGATGTGATGAATGCAGCCGGTCAAGACATGGTGAGTATTATCGAAAGCCAGTCGATTTTTGAGCAAACGCTCGGCTCCATGAACGCTGAACAGATTCAAAATCGACAAGCAGCGATTGGCGGAATCCTAGGGAGATTGCTTACGAGACTAACTAACTTTGCAACGGTATTTGATGATGGCGAAAAGACTGCCCTTCAGTCACACCTGCGAAACCTAAAGCAAATTCATTCCAGCATCTTGTTGACGACGAATCGCGGAGTACTGCAAAATAAGTCGTACTGGGATTCGGAAGAATCACGTCGTTGGATTCGGCAAAACGGAGAACGCTTTAAGCAGTACGATCGATTGTACTCGAGTGTTGGGCAGTTTTCGAACTTGCATCGTGAAAGCCGAAAAGCAACCCGCCACCAGTATGCCGCCTGGATCGACGGCATGCAAACGATTCAAGCGTTGCTTGATTCACTTCAATCTGCGAGCGATGCGTCCGAAACTCTGCTTCTAGTCGAACGATTGCAGCTTGCTACCGATGCGTTGCAAGAATCGTTGAAAGGAACGCGTGAAGCCGAATTATTGCGCACGAGCATTAATCGATACTATGTATCAGATCTAGGCAATATTCGAAGAGCTATAGAAAACATTCTTTCGGCAGGCTTTGGCGACCGTCAAGAAGTAAAGCGAGCACTGGCTGAAGTTTCCGAGGCCAGCAAAATGCTTATTCTGTCGCACCGGTTGAAGCTTGTTGGAGACATGAACGGAACATTTCTGGAAATAGAATCAAGTCCGGACTCGCCTGAAATCATTTTGCGATCGATTCAGCCAAGGAACTACGAAGAACTAATTTTTCAAGTGGAACGCACACGCGAAGGTCTGGATCTCAAGCCAATCGACGACGAGACAAAGCAACAGTTTAATGCAATGTCTTGGGGGCCGCTGGTGCAAGTCATTGGTCAAACAATCAGTCCGCGGCGGTGGTCTAAAGACACAATTCAACGCATGGCTGCATCCATGCGCGAATATGGCGAACTGCTTCAGAATACGATGCTGATGCTGGAGCCGCCTGCAGAAGAAGCCAGACGTACAATTGCGAAATATGTACCGGCGATATCGGAACTGGCAAAAGAAGCGGCGGACGCGGCTTCTAAGACAAAAGAAGCCATGTCGAAGAAAGAAACAGTACCGGATTCACTGGAGAAGCTAGAGAAGGATACTCAGAAAAAAATCGATCAGTTGAAAGAGGGGCTGCAAGACGTCGCGAATGTCCAAGATCTATTAGATGAAGAGCAAGCCGATCTGGCTCGCGATGCAGACGCTGCACTTGAGGCAATCGAAGAGGCTTCAGCGAAAGCTGCCGAGTCTATGAAGAGATCGCAAGCACCGGAGCAGCAGCAATCGGCGATGCAAGACCAGCAGTCGCTGGAGGAACTTCTGACGAAAGTTGGCGAACATTTTGAAAAAGTTGAGCAAGCAAGTGAGCAATCTGAACAACCCAACTATGGCGAATTAGCAGATGAACTTGAGGAAAGCTCACAACAGCCGGCGGACAATGTCGAAGAATACGAAGAAGCTAGTTTCTTGAGGGAAGTCGCGCTGATGACTCCAGAGGACATTCTAAGACAGTTAGAAGCAAAACTAAAGGAACGCACGGAGATGCAGGCGGATTTAAAGAAGATTAGCGAACAAACGGCAAAGCAATCCGACGCCACCATCCAAAGCCTGGCACAAAAACAACGTGAACTGCAGCGAGAATTGGAACAGTCGGACGCATTGATTAGAGCGGCAAAACAAGCTGCCGTTGATCGGATGCAACAAGTGGCAAGGCATGCGAGCAAGCTTGGTGACCAGGAGATGTCTTGGATTCAGCAATCGGCCAGTAGAGCTCAACTAGCAGAATCGCAAGAGAGCATAAACAAAGTCCGCAACGAAGTTCGCTCTGCAGCTCAACAGATCTATCAATTATCTTCTGACGATGCGGTAGCCGACATCGCAGACAAAGTCGCCTCGATTCAGGAGAAGCTACAGACCGTTCTTAAAAATTTCGAAGATGAAACGGGCAAAATACAGAGCGCTGAAGATAAACTGCCTGCACAGGAGCCGCGTCAGTTAAGCAACTTGCAACGTGAAGCTACCGATTGGCAAAAGCGGTTTCGTCGCGACAAAGAAAACTGGTTAAAGGGAGAAACGAATCATCGCACCAACCATGAACGAAACCTTCAGCGGCAAGTCGAAAATGAACAGAAATCGCTAGACCGTTCGCTAGAAAAATTGGAACAGCAACGTAACCGCTTTGAACAATCAAAAAAAGAGGCTCACGATTATCATCAACTGCAAAATGCAGAAAATCAGGTCGCCATTGATCAAACGGAGCTTGATGGTGTACGACTTCGAGCAGCGGCGGCAAGTGAGATGCTAAACGACGTAGAGCGAATGTCAGAGCAACTGCAGAGCCTTGAGACGTCAGAGCTGAGTGCGAATGATCGACACTTAGAGTTAGCAAAGCAGCTAAGTCAGGAAACAGTTGATGAGGTCAGAACTTTAGTTGCAGAAGCAAGCCGAATAGACGAGCAGTTGAACGCTCTGCAGGCTCCTTTGACGCAACGCAATAGCGCTGAATTGGTTGCGATGAAAGAACAAGCGATGATCAACGACCTTGTACGCACAGGAAAAGATTTCGCACGTGTTGGTCGTCATTCAGCGCGACTTGAGCAAGAAGGGATGAGTGAGAAGCTAGAGGAGCTGAAGACTGCTGCAGAGAAAGTCGCGCAAGGTGCTATGAAAGAAGTCGTCGATGGCTTAACACAAAATCTCAAACAGAGTGATCCGAACGTCCTACCTCCGGCACGGCTTACGGAACAAGCAAGCGAAGCAGTAACGAAGAGCCTCGCCAAGTCCGAAGATTTCCTCAAACAAATCGAGGCACGAAGTGAAACTACGCTCGAGGCCTTAAGCAATGCAACTCCGAGGGCTCGTGCAGAGCCGACGGAAGCTTCTTCAGGAAAGGCCCCTTCCTTTAGCGACTATCTCACCGACTCCGAAATGGCGAGGTTGCTCGATGATCTGGACCGAGTCATTTTTGATTCAGAAAAAGCAAACGAGGAGGAGTCAAAAGAACAAGGTCAGCAAAACCAATCAAACTCGGGGCAAAGCTCGGGTTCATCACAAAGTTCTGGGAAACAAGGCTCTAGTCAATCAGCATCGAACGGCCAAAGAGATTCGCAGGGAGCACAAAAGGGAAAAGAGGCAATGCAGTCTTCTGCCGACAAACTTGCAGACATGCTCGCGCAGAAACGTACCAAACCTGAGCCCCCAAAATCGGGCCAGTCTTCCGCAAACGCCGCCAGTCGCCAGAAGTCAGCGCAGTCAACAGGTACTTCAACTGCGTCGGCTGCAGGGGATATTGAATCTAAGTATTCGGCCGGCGGGAGTATTGAAGTTCCTGAACAGAGTGAGGGCGAAGGAGATGCGAAAGACGACTGGGCAAAACTGCGGGAGAGTCAGCTTGAGGATGTATCGTCTGAGAGGCGAGCAGATCGGAACTCACCGCATCAAGAGAGTATCGATGCATATTTCCGAGCATTGTCCAGATTGCGAGTATCGCCATGATGGAACTTAAGAAATTGTGGGAATACCTTTCGGCGTGGCTGCTTATTTGCACTATGACAACCGCGTGTTGGGCTGCGCCACCGTCGGGGGATGTGGAAGCTTCGATTCAACGGGGGATTTCATTTTTGCTTACGCACCAGCGGCCTGACGGTGCGATTGCGGATAGAGCCAACGAGTCGGCGATGACTGCATTATCGATCATGGCGATGGCTTCAACTGGAATAATGCCAACAGACCCTTCGCCTGAAGGAGAAGCAATACGCAAGGCACTGGATTACATGCTGTTGGATGCGAGGCACAATGAAGAGGGATATTTTGGACAGGGAGACGGTTCAAGGATGTACGGTCATGGAATCATAACTTTGATGTTGACCGAGATGAGTGGGATGGGGGTCAATCCGGAACAAGATTCAGTTTTGCGAGATAAGTGTCAGCGTGGTATCGATTTGATACTTGCAGCTCAGAAGATGCCGAAATCGGGCGACTACCAAGGCGGCTGGCGATACGCCCCGAACAGCCATGATTCCGATCTTTCGGTAAGCGTCTGGCAGCTGCTTGCGCTCCGGTCTGCTGCAAACGACCAGTTTGATGTACCTCCCGAGGCAATCAGTCAAGCGGTTGCGTACCTCGACCGATCTTATACAGGGCAACGTGATGATAATGGATTACCCAAACAGGATAAGGCTGGGTTTGGTTATATGCCAGGTGACGGGAATCCTTCGTTTGCTATGACTGCTGCAGGAACTTTGGCGATGCAGATATGCGGAAACTACGAATCACCGTTGCTGAATACGTCTGAAAAATGGCTGTTAGATAATCCGCCGAAGGCGAACGATCGCTTCTTCTATTATGGGATTTATTATTATGCTCAAGCGTTGCATCAACGCGGGGAAAGCGTCGCTGAAAAAGCAGAGCAGCAAGTCAAGAATGTTCTCTTACCCATTCAGAAAGAAAATGGACGCTGGGAACCAAGCAATGGAGAAGAGAACAGCGCGGGGCATGTCTACGCAACAGCGATGGCTATCCTGAGTCTTTCAGTGCGATATCATTACTTGCCGATATATCAACGATAACAAGCGACTGTGCCCTTAAGTTTCAAGACTTGAGTTGTTGTGGCAGAAGAATGAAGGCAAGAGAATAGAGCAAGAATTCATTCTTCTGCCTTCATTCTTTTGCCAACTGATCTCCGGCGCAGTTTCGCGACTATGGATTGCCGGAGTGGGCGTGGATCACTAACTGGCACTAATCATGATTAATGCGATATTAAGCGGCGGCTGACGAGATTGCATCAGACACAATCGCGACCGCTTCTGTGTTGGTGTCGCGGGTTACTTCGTTATAGCTCAACACTCGCAAATCTGGTAAATGCTCTGCTGTAATCTGGCGCAAGGCAGCGCGGATTTTCGGACTGACCAGAACGATTCGCTGTCGACCGAGTTGTTCCAAACGAGTTAGTGCTTTGGCAATTTGGTTGTTAGTTTGTGTCACCGCCGCTGGCGACATTCGTATAAACATTCCGCGGTCGCTATGTTCAACGCCAGCCGCAATGCGGTCTTCCATGGCTGGATCGAGTGTCACTACGTTCAGCACACCATTTTTGTCGCGATATCGATGCGAGATGGTGCGAGCAAGCCGGTGACGCACATACTCGGTCAAGAAGATCGGATCCTTAATGCGCGTAGCGTAATCCCCCAGCGTTTCAAGGATCGCGCCGAGTTGCCGGATCGGCACGTCTTCGCGTAGCAAGTTTTGAAGCACCTGTTGCACTTCAGATAGTTTGAGTACTGCTGGGATCAACTCTTCGACGACGGTCGGTGAGCTCTTCTTTAGCTGTTCGATGAGTTGTTTCGTGACATCTCGTGTCAGTAGCTCTTCCGCATGCCGACGTGCAACTTCTTGAATGTGAGTCGCCAGAACTGCGCCGGATTCAACGACGCGGTAGCCATAGATCTCAGCTTGTTGCCGTTTAGTGGGCTCAATCCAGAAAGCACGTTTACCAAAGGCTGGCTCGGTCGTTTCTTCCCCGGCAATGATCCCTGTGGTTGAACCGGTGTCGATGGCCAGCAACCTATCGGGACGAAGATAGCCGGTAGCCACTTGGTTTCCGGACATCAAGACCTCGTACTCAAACTGCGGTAAGGTCATTTTGTCTTTAATGCGGACCATGGGGAGCAAAATGCCCATCTCAGTCGCCAACGTAGCACGCACGGTAGAGATGCGTTTCATCAGATCTCCACCTCGGTTGGTATCGGCTAGTACGATCAGGCGCGCTCCTAGTTCCAGACGGATCGGATCGACATCCAGGTACTCTTCCACTTTCTTTTCCTGGACAGGCTTGGGCGCCGAATCAACGGCTGCTTTATCAGCGACGGCTTTGGCCGCTTTAACCTTCGCGTTCTTTTGCATGACTACTGCCAAGCCAATGCACCCAGCGCCCATGGTAAGGAGCGGTAGGGTTGGAAGCTGAGTGGTCATCAATAACAAAAGGAAACCACCCGAGACGATCAATGCGCGTGGGTGGGCGAACGTTTGTGAAAGAAGATCGTTCGAGAGATTGCTTTGCTGCGTACTGCGGGTTGCGAGAAGAGCGGCGGCTAGGGAGATCAATAAAGAAGGAATTTGACTAACGAGCCCGTCTCCAATCGTTAGTTTAGAGTAGACTTCGCCTGCCTCGGTTAGTGTCATGCCACTATACTTGGTGCCAATGTAAAG
Source organism: Njordella aestuarii (assembly GCF_056494165.1). Lineage (NCBI taxonomy): Bacteria > Pseudomonadati > Planctomycetota > Planctomycetia > Pirellulales > Pirellulaceae > Njordella > Njordella aestuarii. The sequence goes on along the minus strand of NZ_CM151397.1, from coordinate 5,545,732 downwards.
TCCGCCAATAATGTTGATCATCGTAATGATGATTCCCGCAATCGCATCTCCACGAACAAATTTGCCAGCACCATCCATAGCCCCGTAAAAGTCAGCTTGGCGGGTGACCTCTTCGCGACGCTGTTGAGCTTCTTTCTCGTTGATCGATCCAGCCGCCAAGTCAGCGTCAATCGCCATTTGGCGACCAGGCATACCGTCTAAAGCGAAACGTGCGGCTACTTCACCTATGCGAGTCGCACCTTTGGTAATCACCACAAAGTTGATAATGAAGATAATGATGAACAGGATGATGCCGACTTCCAATCGGTCGCCGGAAACAAATTCACCGAACGCTCGAACGACTTCACCAGCTCCGCCCAAGTCATCGCCGCTGTTTTGCGTTAGAATCAGCCGCGTCGTGGCGATATTGAGTACCAGTCGGCCCAACGTCGTCGCAACCAGCAACGAAGGGAAAATGTTGAAGTCGAGCGGCGTCGAAATCGAAATGGTTGTCAGCAGAATAACGACAGAGATCGCAATGTTGAATGACAACGCGATGTCCATCAAGAAAGGCGGTAGGGGGATGAGGATGACTAATAGACACCCAATGATCCCAATTGGAAACAAAAGCTCGCGAAATCGGAAAAGCGTCTGTAGTCCGGTGAACATATAAGCTGAAAACCAATAAGAAAGCAAAATAGCCGCCGTCGCTTTTTAGCGAGTTTTGCTGATTGAAGTCCAGATGGAACAACGCGCCAAATCGACACTTGAGTTTGCAAGTCGTCCGTCTAGAATCGAAATCTTTCAATCCTAAGCCTTTCTGATTGCATGCAAACCAAAAACAAGTTTCCTTGGTACGCACCCCTCTTCTGGCACGGAATGCCCTCGAGAGTTTGGTGGCCGTTGCTGAAAAGCCATGACTGGTCGTTCGACTGGAAACGCTTGCATTTTGTCACTTCCGTATCGCTTACAACACTCTTTACCGATCCTGCAGCAGCTTGCCAGCATTTGCTGTTTGGCAAAGCGATCGAGACCACGAAGTTAGTGGGGCCACCAGTCTTCATCTTAGGCCACTGGCGGAGCGGTACGACCTTACTGCACGAGCTGTTGCATCTGGATGACCGATTTGCTTCTCCCAATACTTACCAATGTTTTGCCCCGTGGCATTTTTTATTGACCGAAGGATTGATGACTAGGTTTGGCAACTTTCTAGTTCCCAAACGGCGGCCGATGGACAATATGAAAGCTGGCTGGAAACTGCCGCAGGAAGACGAGTTTGCATTGATGGCTCTAGGGGCAGAATCGTCGTACACGCGAATTGCATTTCCACGATATCCAGTCAGTATTGATACACTAGCAACTGGGACCTTTCCGCCTGACAAGTTAGAATCTTGGAAGCGAAATTTCGAATGGTTGCTTAAAGCGCTTACCTACCGCTTGCAGAAAACACTTATCTTAAAGAGTCCACCACATACTGGACGGCTTGGCCTGTTGTCCCAAATGTACCCTGATGCGAAGTTCGTTCATATCTCGCGAAATCCAATGTCAATGATTCCGTCGACGATCAAACTTTGGAAATCACTGGACCATGTTCAAGGCTTGCAAGCTTATGAGGATGACGCTTCCGTAGAGGACTATGTGTTCAACTGTTTCGAGCGAATGTATGAGGGTTATAACGAAGCGCGACCTACTTTGCCCGCTGATCGGCTGATCGAGATCGAATACGAAACGCTGATTGCCGACCCGGTTGCGAGCGTTGAAAAGATATACGACAGTCTGGGGCTTGGTCAGTTCGAGTCGGTTCGTCAGAAAGTGCATGATCGCATGGATGTCGATCGAGACTACCAAACCAACGTTTGGAAATGTGAGAGCTCGCTAGAAGAGAAGATTAAAACTCGTTGCAAGCAATATTGTGATCAGTACGCCTACGCATCAAGTTAGGTCATTATGACGCCTACATTCCCGGCATCTTCTTGCCTTTGACTTCGTAGACATACTTGAGTATTTCAGCCACGGCCGAATATTCGGAAACAGGAATAGCTTGACCAACTTTTACGGCTTTGAATAATGCTCGCGCAAGTGGTTTACGTTCAACGATCGGGATTTCATTTTCCAGAGCAAGGCGACGGATCCGAGCAGCGATTAGATCTGCACCTTTTGCGATCACGATCGGTGCTTTCATGGTCAGCGGATCATACTGAATTGCGACGGCTAGTTCTGTAGGGTTAGTCACGACAACGTCGGCTTTCACAACATCGGACTGTAAACGTTGCGTTGATAGCTGACGCTGGACGCGTCGCCGTCTGGCCTTAATATGAGGATCGCCTTGCGTGTTCTTGGCTTCTTCTCGAATTTCTTCGTCAGTCATGCGCAGATCTTGCTCATGCTTCCATTTTTGGAAACCAAAGTCAAGGACTGCAAGAATTACAAGAGCAACCGCAGTTCGCCGAATCATCGCAAAGACGGTTGACCAAACAAATTTTGATACGTCTTCGATGCTCATGCTGCCGGTTTGCATGATCGTGTCCCATTCCATGACTACTCCACCGACAAGGAGTAGTCCCACGAGCGTGACTTTGATGAGACCAAAACCCAGTCGGGTTGAATTCGTAAGAGAGAAGAGTCGTTTGAAGCCTGCAATTGGGTCAATTCGCTGAAAATCGAAAGATAGCTTATTCGGTAACCACACAAGCCCAGTCTGAGATACGTTTACGATCAGAGCCGTAAGGAACAGCAAGCCGGTGATCGGGGCTAGCGCAAGCATGCAACGGTAAGTCACACCTACAAACTCACGTAAATGCGTATTCACATCGTGATTTCGATACGCGGTACTGGTGAGTTGGTCTGCGATGACCTCTGAGAGAACCGTTATCAAGTTTGGGCCAAAGATGTTTAATGTATAAACGGCAGCGAGCAATAGAGTTGCAGACGCAAGGTCCTGACTCTTGGCGATATTTCCTTCCTCCCTAGCCTTCTCGCGACGGTAGGGAGTAGCCTCATGTTTCTTATCACCACCCGAATCAGCCATCGTCTAAGGTGACTCCTCCGGGCGAAAATCATTTGATGCAGAACCTACGATCAAGACCGCTCGGGTCTCTTCGATCCAAGTCGCGATCTCGCGCTGGAATATCCAACCGACTGTTCCAATCGACGCCATCAGTACCCAGGTCATGACAATAACGTTGATGTTGAATCCAATCGCCATAATATTTAATTGAGGCAAGGTGCGTCCGAGCAATGCTGTTGTTAGGTTGGCAAGGATGAGCGCAATGGCAGCGGGCGCAGCGGCTCGCAAACCGATAGCTGCAGCGTGATGCAACATTCGATGGGTATGCATAAGCCATGACTCCTCAAGAAGAACACCCCCAGCTGGGTAGTATTGAAAAGTCTCGATACAACACTGGAGCATTTCCCGATGGCCGCCGACAAATAAGAATATTGCCATCGCCAACCACGAAAAGATCTGGGCAATGACGGAACTTGATTCGTTCGTTGTTGGATCTGCCGTTTCTGCCATTTCCATACTCGCAAGCGACGCAATGATCTGAGCTCCCATTTGCAAGCCCGTAATGATCAAAATTACGCTCCCTCCGAGCATCATGCCGAGGATCAGTTCTTTGGCAATTTGAATTGCCAGCATGGGCAACGCCGATGGAAGTGGAAGGGCATTCTCTAGCGCTAATGGTGTTAGACTGGCGGCGATACTGATGGCGATCAGCGCGCGAACTTGCATTGGTACCGAACTTCCCCGAATCGGTGGCATGAGAGCGAGAAGCGGTCCGATACGCGACAGAACACAGAGAAAGGTCCACAGAAGAGGGTAGAGCAATTCAATTTGTCGGCTTACCTGCATCTGTTCCTCTTTCGAACCAAGTAGTATGGCGTACTATTTCTGTCCGGCTACAAGCGCAGGAATTTGAAGGAACAAGTTTTGACAATAGGAAACAAGTTGACCTGTCATCCATGGCAAGCACACAACGCCTAACAGACCAATGGCGACAAGTTTTGGGACCGTGCTGACCGTTTGGTCTTGGATCTGGGTCAATGCCTGAACTAGCGAGATAAGCAACCCCACAAACATTCCGATAAACAGCAATGGTGATCCAATGATCAGCGCCGTCAGGAGGGCGGAGCGAACTAAATCGATGGCGTCTTGAGTCTGCATGAGGTTGTCAGTTCATTTCATTCGCATGAGGCAACTGAAGAGAGTCGTATCAGCTACCGTAGGTACCGAAACTATCGATAAGCATGTGGACGACGAGGTTCCAACCGTCCACTAACACAAACAGTAGCAACTTGAATGGAGTTGAGATAATCGCGGGCGGTAGCATCATCATACCCATCGAAATTGTGATCGATGCGATGACAATATCTAAAATTAGAAACGGCAAGTAGATAGCAAAACCCATGATAAATGCGGTCTTCAATTCACTGAGCATGTACGCTGGTAGTAAGACTTGGAGCGGCACTTGATCAAAATTCTCGGGCATCGCGCCATCAGGCTTGTACTTCGAATAGAACAATCGAACGTCGTCGTAGTTTTCGGCCATTGCAATTTGATTTGCCATAAAGCGACGTACTGGGATAATTCCGTTGTCCCACGCTTCTTCAACAGACATAGTGGAATTCGGTGCGGTGTATGGCTTAATTGCGTTGTCGTAGACTTCCATCCAGACGGGGGCCATCACAAACAATGTAATGAACAAAGATATTGACGTAATGACTTGGCTGGGCGGAAGCTGCGGCGATCCAATGGCTTGCCTTAACAGTCCAAAGACAACAATGATTCTGACGTAACAAGTTGTCATCAGCAGGATCGCCGGTGCGAGCGATAGGACGGTCAGCAACAGAAGGATTTGCAAGGATCCCGACAGTCCCTTGGGGCTTAGCCAATGCTCTGGACCTGCCAGCAAACCATTCGGATCAGTTGTATCGGAGCCTACAGAATCCTTGAGCCGCTGATTTTCCGCCACGACATCAGCGAGACGTTCGATCAACGTTGTCGTTGGATCGGAGTTTGAAACTGCTGGACCTTGCGCGTGCACATAACTGCTTCTCGAAGCAAGCAACAGGAAAAAGCAACACAAAATGCAACGTTTGACGTTGGACGAGGTAAGGCGTTGGTTTAAGTTGGTCGTCATTTTGTTACCCTTAGACCGCTTCCCTTTTCACTTGCTGCCGAAGTCTGCTCGAGACTGACCTTGTGTTAAGCGTGTCCCTCTTTGAGCCCTCGGCGCCGATGACCTGATTTAAGACACTCTTAAAGCTGGCCGTAATACTGCTCTGGGATTGTTGTTCACAAAGTCCGCAGATGCGGTCAACTTCTTCTTGGGAATCTATCTCGCAAAGCGTTTGCACATTTCCGATCTCATGCGAAACCAGCAGGAGCTTGTTTGCAAATCTGACAACGAGTACTTGTTGTCGCGGAGCGTAACTAGAACGTCCAAGAACTTGAAACACGTCCTTTGGCAGATTGGATTGAGTTGGCTGCCATTTCTTGCGTGTTGCCATGATGAGAACAGCAAAAATCCCAATAACAATCATCAGCGCAAAAACGGTCGTGACTAGTGATTGCCACATTCCCTTCGGTGCTGCCGAGTGCTGTCCGGTTGTCGAGTCGGCGGGTGGAATCGCAATCGATGCGGCTGTGCGTCCAGATTTTTGAGAAATGGGATGCGGGGCAGCGGTTCCGTTGGACACAGGCTGAAGGCTTGCTGTGAAGCTGGCTTGTTGAACTGGCGCATCAACGACTGCGGCCACGTTGGATCGCGGAACTTGCGTCTGTGCAGTTGGGGGCTGCCAATTTGCTGGCGGTGGTGCGCTGTACTGTTTTTCTGTGGTGTTGTTGACGCTAACGCCAGCTGGTCTAGACACTAAAGGACTGCGAGCATTGTCGGACTGCGAGTACGTTCCGGGAGGCGGGAGCGAGAAATCGTCTTGAGCCTTGGACGGATTTTCAGACGGCAGCAGGATGCAAATCGCAATGAAGCATGTAAGCAAGCGATTGCAATTGATGGTTTCAGTGATATGCCGCATTTGTCGGCCTCCATGCCAACTTTCCAATGGATTTTTCAGTCGGATCAGTCTGCGATTTGATCGCTACCAATCAATTGAGCAACGCGGACGCAGAAGTTGTCATTGAGTACCAGCACTTCACCCCGAGCCACAAGTCTTCCGTTGACGTAGATATCAACAGGGTCGCCAGCAAGCTTGTCGAGCGTCACAACCGATCCTCGACGAAGTTTGAGTATCTCATCGAGATGCATTTGAGTACGCCCAAGCTCGATCTTCATTTCAAGATTTACATCTCGAAGTAGATCCATGGAGACCTTTTCGGGCGGTCCCCCATCCCCTATCAATTCTTCTAAATGATAGGGCTGCGCTTTCGGTGTTTGCAGTGCCGCTTCGACATCTTTGAGCGCGGCTTCCGCTTGGTCCAGAAGTTCGTCAGCATCCATGCCAGTCTTTCCTGCTAATCCTCAATTACTTGGTAATCCTGAAACCCCACGCTTAACAGGATTGCCTCTTCTAACAATTCGGTACTTGTCGCCAATATTCGCCGCTGAATCAACCCCAGTTGGTTTTCGTTCAGCTCGTCGAGCGACGAATTCCGTATTTCCAAATGCAAGCGATGACGAAATCTGCCTTCGCGTTCAGTAAAAAGAGCTTTCATCTTGTCCAAGTCTTTAGCTTGCAAAGTCCCGAAGAGTTGGAACTCGACGCGAAACTGGCGATCGCTTCCGGAAGGTGTGAACGTAATTCCGTGCGAGCCCAAATCGAACTCGACAATTCGTTCACCGCTGTTTTCTTCGTGGCTATCAAGTAGGTGCTTTACTTCGGCTTGATGGATCAGCCGAGTTTCCGCCAGCGCCGCGACTTCCTCGCCGCTTGGCACCATAAAGAAGAAGACGGCGGTTTCAGCCATAATGACGAACCCAACAAACCCTACCAAGGCTAACTTGCCCATGATGGACTTTTTTGGCGCGGCGGCGTCACCGTGGCTCGCAGGTGTTTCTGCAGGTGCGACTGGCTTTGGTTCTTCTGTTTTCTTTGCGGACACAACTTCAACCTTTCACAACTCCGTCGCTGAAATGCGACCTCGATTTTTGACCAAAGAACTCTAGGTCTGCGAATCCGAAGATGTGAAATGCAAGCGCTCAGGTTATTTCCCGAAGCTTAGAAAGCTTGATGGTTGTACCGTTTTTGACGGTTACGAGAGAAGTTTAGCCTTTTTAGCGATAGCCGTTGAGCTTCGAAATCCCGCCACCAACAACACCACCAAGAATGGGCGCAACGATATAGACAGTAAGCCAAGAGAGGTCGTCCAGCATTGGCCATGCGACAGTTCCCCAGCCGGCAAAGTACGCAAATAGTCGTGGGCCAAAGTCTCGTGCTGGATTGAAGCATGCTTGCGTCAATGGCCCAATGACGCTTATCAAACAACTGACGGTGAGCCCTATCCAGATAGGTTCAAAGCCAGCGAGGGGCTTTCCGGAATTTTTGGGGGCTGTCAGTGAGAATATGGCAAAAACCAAAACGGCGGTGCCAAAGAACTCGGCAACAAACGCTTGTGAATGGCTAACACGAGTTCGCAGTTCATCGAGCTGCGATTGCTCGAAAGGCGTTTTGCTGCTGGCGATGCTTCCAGGAGCCGGATAGTACTCTCCATAGCACATCGCAGTTGCGATACTACCTGGCTCACCGCGCCGCACCTGTAAGTGCTCTTCTTTCGCAATGATCCAACCCTGGAAAATAAAGAATAGAAAAGCTCCTGCGCAAAATCCGCCAGCAACCTGCGCTAGAATGTAGGGGACGACCAAAACCTTAGGAAAGTCGCGAAATACCGCCAGTGCGATTGTTACCGCAGGGTTCATATGTGCTCCGCTCGCAGCACCAAAACAGTAGATCGAAATCGCAATTGCCATCCCCCAGACGATGGCAATTTGCCAAACACCTGATTGCGCATCTGTGAGTACAGCGGCGTGGACAGCGCCCAGGCCAAAGAAGAGAAAGATGAAGGTCGCTAAGAATTCAGAGAAACATCGGCGCGGCGGTGACAAGTGGTAATTCTCTTCTGCCATTTTAAATACCGACTGTAAATCTACTGTTGAAAATCGCGTTAAAGCTACTCGAATTCATACTCATCTGAAATCGATTGTTGAGTTCCTTGAGGATCGTCGCGCATTTGTACATAGCTCTCGTAACGCCGCACATCTAGCCGATAGTCGGCGACTGCGTCCTTAACAGCACAATCTTTCTCGTGCACATGAGTGCAATCGGGAAAGCGGCAGCGTGACGCTAATGGGCGTATATCACGAAAGAGTCCAGACAGTTCCTCGACGATAATATCCCATAACTGGAACTGGCGGACACCCGGGGTATCAATCATCGCTCCGCCACACTGTAGCGGAAAAATTTGAGCGGTAGTTGTGGTGTGTCGGCCTTTTTGGTTCTCGCTGCTGACTGTTTGCACGCGTTGCAAAAGGCCAGGTTCGATCGCGTTCAAGATAGACGACTTACCGACACCGCTTTGACCGATCACCACGGTATATTTATCGCGCATCAGCCGACGCAACATATCGATATTCCAGTGCTTGGCAGCACTTAGCAGCAGAATTCGATATCCCATTTGAGCGTAGGTGCCAGCTAACGCTTGCAGTGAAGCTGGATCGATCAAGTCGCATTTGTTAATACAAATGCAGGCTTCAACGTGGCTATGTTCGGCTGTTGCAAGTAGCCGATCAATCAGGTTTGGCTTGATGCCAGGTTCAGCGGCGCTAGTCACGATAAGCAGTTGGTCAACGTTGGCAGCGATCACATGGCGTTTTTCCCGACTCGTTCGAGCAAGCTCGCTTCGCCGGGGTTCGATGCGTAAGATCCAGCCCTGCTCTTTTCCTTCCGGGCGGAAGTGAACGTGGTCACCTGCAACGACGACGTGCCGTTGGTCGGTGGCCATGCTTTTTAGAAGTCGCCGTACAGCGCAGCGGAATTCGCGACCATCGTCGCAGCGAACGATCGATTCCAACCCGTGGACGCGGAGCACAAGACCTCGCAAGACTCCAGCTTCGTCGACTCCCAACTGCGGAGTGTCTGAATTCTCAGGATCGCCCTGACTGCCTTCGACGGTGATAGTTCTCCGTCGCGTCCACTGCCCCTTACCGCTTACCCGCTGACGATTCTGCGTATCGATGTCGTCTGATTGCGCCGAGTCGCGGTAACGCTTGGTCAGATCTGCTTCATCTCGCGTTCGAGACTCATACTTTTTGCGAAACTCGACGCGTATCTGTCGCTTCTTTTTAGCCACAACAAAACATTGCCATTGAAAGTTGCTTAATTTTTGTGACCACGAAGCGTGATAACGTTTCGGAAGCGAATGCTAGCTTGGGGTATTAGTAACTTGGAATTCCGCTGGAATTTCATGTTCTTCGTTCTTACCCGCGTGAACACTCGGTCCAATTAAGCTAGTAATTTCGTTCTCGTCCAGCTCTTCTTTTGTCATGAGTGCTTCTTTGAGCGCTTCGAGTTCGCGTCGTTTCTCATGTAGCAAATCAATAGCGCGACGTTCTGCAGCACGCAGAATATCACCGACTTCTGCATCAATGGTCTCTTGGGTATGCTCGCTGAATTGTCGCTGTTGATGCATTTCGCGGCCTAAGAATGGATCTTCATCCGACGTCTTGTAGCTCACGGGGCCGATTTTTTGACTCATGCCCCAGTGCGAAACCATTCGGCGTGCAAGGCTCGTTGCACGTTCTAAATCGTTTTCCGCTCCGGCACTCGTTTCGTCAAAAATGACCCGCTCTGCCGCGCGACCGCCAAGCAGTACAACGAGTTGGTCGCGAGCCTCACTTTCCGAGATAGTCATGCGGTCTTCTTGTGGCACAATGTGAGTGCTGCCCAAAGAACGACCGCGCGGAATGATGGTGACTTTGTAGACGCGCTGCGCACCAGGTAGGTACCAAGCCGCTAAGGTGTGGCCCGCCTCGTGGTACGCGGTGTTAATCAAATCGTTGCGGCTGAGCACTTCTTCACGTTTGGCTCCCATAACAACTTTGTCTCGCGCATGGTCGAAATCTTCCATCGACACGCGAGATTTGTCGTTTCGAGCCGCCCACAGCGCCGCCTCGTTTACCACGTTGCGTATGTCTGCACCGGTCATTCCAACGGTAGATTCGGCAAGTCGTTTCAAGTCGACGTTATCATCGAGCGGAACATCGCGGACGTGCACCTTGAAAATCTCCGTTCGACCCTTGAGTGTAGGTCTGCCAACATTGACGTGTCGGTCAAAACGACCAGGCCGCAGAAGCGCCGGATCAAGGACATCAGGTCGATTGGTCGCCGCCATAATAATGACGCTGTCGGTTGGAGAGAAACCATCCATTTCCGAAAGAATCTGATTCAACGTCTGTTCACGTTCGTCGTGCCCGCCGCCTAAGCCAGCACCACGTTGACGACCGACGGCATCTATTTCATCGATGAAAATGATAGCAGCGCCAGCTTCCTTGGCTTGTTGAAAGAGGTCTCGCACGCGGGAAGCACCGACCCCAACAAACATTTGGATAAATTCGGAACCGTTGACGCTGAAAAAGGCAACGCCAGCTTCGCCTGCCACTGCTCGCGCCAGCAATGTCTTACCCGTTCCTGGAGGTCCGCAAAGGAGTACACCTTTGGGTACGCGACCGCCTAGCTTTTGAAACTTTTCAGGCGCCTTCAGAAACTCCACGATCTCTTGTAAGTCGGCTTTGACGCCTTCCAATCCGGCAACATCATCAAACGTAATTTGCTGTTCGGTCGCTTCGTAGCGTCGTGCTGTGGATCGCGAAAAGCTTGACAAGAACCCTCCACCCATCATGTTTTCACGGGAACGACGTAAAAACATCCAGATCAGTGCTAGGGTCGCTAGTGCAATGGCGACGTACAAGAAGGTTGTAAACTGGCCGGTCATGTCGCCCGGCACCACGTCATAGACAAATTTTGGGTTCTTTGCCCGAAGATCTTCAAGCTGTTGTAGCAGCTTACCGCGACTGACATCGTCGCCGGGTAGTTTGACGTAAAAGTTCTTGCGGTACCGCGCTGGGTTGCCCTGCACATCCTTAGAAGGCTCAATCAACTTACCATCCGGGCCGTACGAGACGATCCGGTCTGGAGGCACGTCAAACGTACCATAGGCGCTGTCGTCATAGATTTTGACATCTAAAATGTTATTGGCGCGTAGTTGTTCGTAAAAAACGGGCGTTTCGATATCCGAAATATTGCGCGCGCTTCGAAACAAGAAGACAATTGCAATGCCTGCGAGGATGATGAAAACGATCACCCATCCTTGCCCCTTCCGCGGCGCTCCTTGAGGCAATTCTTTCTTATCTTCCCTAGCCGGACTGCTCATTCAAATACTTTCGTCAAATTTAGCGATTCGATTCCTCTGCGATCATCGCGCGTAAATAACGCAAAGATTATACCGCTGCCACTACGAAATCCGTAGTACCTAAACCTGTCTGTCCTACGCATTTACATCGGGAGCGGTTTCTTTTCACGTACAAACAGTCTATCGCTTGTGAAAAGTGGCCGAGTATCGCACGCAGTTACCACGTTTTTGAGCTTTATCGACGTTTTCGACCGTTCAAGGCTTAAGTTGCCCTTTGATCAGTGCCGCGAGACGCCCCACGATGACTTCGTCCGTATCGAGGCGAAGTGTCGCGGCGGAGTCCTCTAACCTAAAATTTTTAACGGCCAGTTGCGTTCTGCGATCAAGCAATTGTTCGCAGGAGATCGTTTGTCCAGCATTGGTCGCCGCCACCAAGTCGTCGATGACTTCGCTAATTCCCATGCGGCGAATCGCCATAATTTCCGTGAGCATAAAGCCCTTATCCGCCAGCTTCGCAGTCCAAATCCAGTCGCGGGCATCAATTTTTGAACGCAGCGACTGACCGTCTTGCTCAGAAAGCTGATCGTTTTCCAGTTCTACCATTTGCTGAGGTGTCCGAGCCACAACAACTTCCGAATAGTGAGGCGTCGCATCAAAAGCGGAAGAGGAAGCAGATTGGCTGAACAAATCGGACGGTTCGTTGCTCGATGGCGGAACATTATCGATCAAAGCCTTATCGATCAGCACCTTGTCAACAGAGGCCTTTGGTTCGGAAGACGTTGTCAGGTCGGTTGTTGGTTTTGCGTTAGCCGCCGTCTTCTTAATGGCACTCGACTTCTTCGCAGGTTGAATAAAGCCAAACGCTTCTAATACTGGAGTCGGTATGTCGTACTTGCCAGATAAAAGTTGTTCGCCGTTGGGAGCAATGAATACGGTTGGACGGTTGGCATTCATTTCCTTTTGCTCAAGCAGGCCCGTAAGCAAAAGTGAATCAAGGATGTTAACAACGTCTTTCTTGCGGAAGCTCTTCAAAAGTCCGAACTCGCTGAGCTTGTAAAGTTTCAGACGTTGGACTTTGACTGTTTCGGACCCGCTCAAGTATTCCGCAATTAGTAGTTTGCCGAGACGTCCATGCAATCGTTGAATCGATAGCAAAGATTTTCGAACTAAGTCGGCCTGCTCTTGCGTTATCTCGAGTAATGGCTTAGCCGAATGATCGAGGTGCTCGGGAGCTGATACGTGTTTATTATCTGGTGTATCCGCAGCGGCTTCGTCGCAATTCGGTACAACTGGCCAGCCAACGTGGCCCTGGCAGCGATCGCAACCGCCGCAGGCCTTGCCCGACATGTCGCCAAAGTATTCGAGGATGTTCTGCTGACGACATTGCGGGCTCCGCGCAAACGCTACAACACGATCTAGTTTGTCGTAGTCCGCTTTTTTACGATCTTCCAGCGCCTTGAAATCAATCTCCAGTTTATCAAACGGGACGTTCCGTTGCCGAAAGTGAATCGCTCGCCCCCGAAACGGAGGCACATAATCGAACGCTTCGAGTTTTCGCAATTCGCCTAAGGCTCGTGTTAACGCGTCTCGCTCAAGCCCGCTCAACTGCATCAAGTATCTGGGGTGTACATAGACTGCTTCTTCGCGTTGGTCGCCGACGATTTTTTCGACAGCACGTAGTACCTTACGTCGATTTTTTGACTCTTTTGGCAATAGATCAACAAGTGTCGGAAGAGTGCTGTCGATGCGGACCATGGCGAGGCCGCCGCCGACTTCCAAGCGGTCGAATACACCGGTTTTGGCAATGATTTGTATTGCCGTGTTGACTGCTTCGCCCGACATCTGTGAATTAATTCGATCGCGAATTTCTTCGGCGGTCATCTCAATAGGATCGACGGTTTGTTCGCAAAGAAATTCATATACTTGCTGTACTAATTTCGCCGGTGGATTGGCGTTTTCGATAAAGAATTCTTGGACGTAACGGTCTTGGCTGCTGTACAACAAAACGCAAGCGCTTGGCAGGCCATCTCGCCCTGCCCTACCCGCTTCTTGATAGTACGCTTCTAGCGTTCCAGGCAGATTGTAGTGCACAACAAAGCGTAAATCGGATTTGTCGATGCCCATACCAAAGGCGTTAGTCGCAACGATCGCCCGCAGCTGCCCCGACATGAATCGTTCTTGAATCGACTTGCGTTGATCATTCATCAAGCCAGCATGATAAACGTCAATCGACAGCTCGGGTATTTCCGCTCGGATCATCTCCAGAACCGCTTCGCAGCGTTTGCGAGTCGCAGCATAGATGATGCCAGAACCCTTTTGAGCTCGCAAGTAATCCAAGAGTTCCTTGTTCTTGTCTCGCTCACCATTACAAATGCAAGCGCCAAAGTGGAGGTTGGCTCGCGCAAAACCCGTGATGAATTGCTTAGGCTTCTTTAATCGCAAAATCGATGAAATGTCTTCGCGAACTTTCTCCGTTGCGGTGGCAGTTAAAGCAATGGTTTGCACCATCCCTAGAGCTTCGCGGAATTTACCTAAACGCGCATAGTCAGGGCGGAAGTCATGTCCCCACTCACTGATACAGTGCGCTTCATCGATCGCCAATAGACTGATCGGGGTCGCGCGAATCGCCTCCAAGAATCGATTGTTCCGCAATCGCTCCGGCGCGATATAGACGAGCCGATACTCGCCACGCATTATCTTGTTGAGTCGATCGTTCTGCTCTGTCGGAGATAGCGAGCTATTGATGACGGTGGCGGGAATTCCACGTGCCGCTAACGCGTCGACCTGATCCTTCATCAACGCTATCAGTGGTGAGACGACAATTGTCAAGCCATCGCGGACGATTGCCGGAAGTTGATAGCACAAGCTTTTGCCACCACCCGTCGGCATGACACACAAGCAATCATGACCGTCCACAACGTTGGAGATGACTTCGCGCTGACCGGGCCGAAAACTCTTGAGTCCGAACTGTGGTAATGCAGCGTCGATGTCGTTTAAACTGAGCATCCAATCGTCAGCAATTTCCGCGGGTCAAAAAAAATGGGCAACATGAACGTTGCCCATTATACAGAATCTTGAAAACTACATCAGGCGAAGTTCTGTTTACCTTGCCCAAAGCAGTTTCCACGACAGCTTGAAATTGCGATTTTGCTGATTTATCGGTGGTAACCCAACGACCGAACGACGTTTAGCATCTCGTCGGGCGTGATGTAGCGACGTCGATTTTCGACTTTATATTCGTCGATCGCAATCGCGAGCTCACGGCCATCTTCCGAAAGTTCGGGATAAGAATTACCAAACTGACGCCTTTCGCCAGCAACCGAGCCTGATCCGGTCCGCCGCCGGTCCACGAAACTAGAGCCAGCGTTTACGTTGGCATTGGATTTGTGGTCGGCTGGAAGAGCGAGGGATGCGTCCATTGAGATATTCGTCCAGTTGTGAGGAAAAGTCTATATCACCAAAAACTTAGCTCACGAATCCTAACGAAGCAAAATGAAGTTTCGAAAAACCTAGCATTTGCATCTCGTGAATAAAATCAAAGCTGCGCCCCCCGAAGAGCATCGAGCACTGGGAGATGGACTTTTCCATTTGAGCCGACTGCATGGCCGCTATCGATTCGGTTTTCCCCACGCCAGTCAGTGAATTGTCCGCCAGCCTCCAGCACTACGGGCATTACTGCGGCCACATCCCAAGCATTGACAATTGGATCGAGCATAAATTCCGCTCGCCCCGTTGCAACTAAGTAATATCCGTAGCCGTCTCCCCACGTCCGTGCGATGTAGCACTTGGATTCCAACTGCTGGTAAAGGTCAAATGCGTTGCGTTTTTGAAAAGAGTCCAGCTGGGTTGTGACCAAGACTGACTCAGCCAGCGTGTCGACATTGCTTACGCTCGCTCGGACACACTCTTGCGTTTCCGAGTTTGTCCAAGCGCCGGCGTTTTGGACGCCGAACGCGATCTGACCAAGAGCTGGCATGTAGATGACGCCCGTGTGCGGCTTGCCTTGAAAGCATACTGCCACCAGCGTTGAATAGAGCGGAACGCCTGTGATGAAACTCTTAGTACCATCGATCGGATCAATAATCCACTGGTAGTCGCTGCTGCCCGCTTGTTCACCGAACTCTTCTCCCAAAATCGCATCGTCCGGAAAACGATCCTTAACACGGTCTCGGATAAGAGTTTCTGCAGCGCGGTCGGCAATTGTTACCGGCGAGCGATCAGCCTTCTTTTCCACTTGAAAATTGCGTTGGTTGAAATGTGGAAGAGTCGCATTGCCTGCTGCAATCGCAAGTTCAACAGCAAGCGAGATTCGCCCTTCATGTCCACTGCAAACATGCGAGGGGACTTTCCAGTTTTCGGGAAGTGACATCTTGGTAGTCAGACTCTAATGGGGCTAGATATTGCGACATCGCCTTTTCGGCACAATACCCGAATCTAACCAAGAGGCAACAGGGCATTGCCAGCAAACTTTCAATGTCGCTACCAGGAGATTCGCAAAATCAATGTTCGATCTGCTTCCAATATTTTTCGAAAGCACCATCGTTGTGAAACGCTGGGCTGTTGTCCAAGTCATGGCATTCAAGGCATTTGTCACGGGCAGAGTCCAGCGACAGTCGCATCTCATCTCGCAAGCTTTTTTCAAGTTTATCGTCCACGTCCAGCAAGCCATGTTCATACGCGACATGTTCAGAACCGGGACCATGGCAGTTTTCGCACCCATTACCAGTCAAATGCGCCGACTCCTCCAGCGATAAGTACCCTGTTCGATAAGGGTAATATTGTTGCGCATTCCAGCCCGTGACGTGACAAGATAGGCATTCCGGGTCGAAGTGCCTTGGGACATCGCCGCGTCCTGGAGGTGAAATTATGGAATCCGTTGCATGCGCGTGGGGCGAGTTTTCCCAAACGTCGAACTCGGTTTGGTGGCAATCTGCACATGCCTTGGAACCAACGAATTCTCGATTGCTCGGGTGTGAAAGAGGCTTCAGTCCAAGCCCTTTCAGACCAGCCTTCTGCAGAATCTGTTGATAGTTTGCAAACAGTTTCATCATCCTGTCGGAATCTTCAAACTGGCTGCTCAGTGCAACACGCTGATAGCGAACAGGCTCCTGTGCATCGTCATACAAACCAATTAAACCGGTATACATTCCTTTGACACCGACTTGAATAATGCTGGTCGGAGTGCCTGCAATCGGTTCGGGCTTGTAAGTTGGCTCGCCGTGACCACCTGTCGTAACGACCAAATCAAATAGTGGGACTTTCTGTGCAATCTCGCGAGACTCCTCAAGTGTTCCGTTGACGATTAGCACTTTGTAGTCACATTTTTCGGCCACAATTTTTTGAGCAACTGGCGTTAGCGATGTTACTGCGTCCTTGATAGTGATCTCTCCCTGCGGGACGTCTTTAGCGTATTCATTGCTCAGTACCGAAGTGATTCCAATTTTTCTGCCACTGGGCAAGCTGATAATCTTAAATCGCTCAGGTGCTGCGTCTGTTAAGACGGAGACATTGGCTGAAGTGAAATGCGAGTTAAACTTGCCTTGCAAGTCAGTCAGTTTTACCAAGAGATTCGTTGACTGCAGCTGTAGTTCCTCAGCTCCAAACGCAACGGCGGCATATCCCATCTGCTTCAAAGATTCATTCGTATTCGAGAACTTAATCTCTGCTTGCGGTCCGTGTCGGCGCACTTGGTCGCCAGCATCAATGGGGACCACATTCCAACCCCGTTCACGGATCATTGTCAACAACGTGTCGCGGCGATTGAGTCCACCCTTTTGATTCTCCAAACCGGTGCAGCCACAAGGTTCGATGTAACCATGCTGCCTGCCCGTAACAAATAGACACGCCCAAGGTTCTGGCCAATCCTCAGCAATCTTCTGTGACTTTTCTGCTTCAGAAGCAATAACCAACGGTTGCTCTTTCGCAGGCGGAGTCGCGATTGCTTGTGGTTTCAGCCCAGCGGCCGATTGCAGTGCCTCTTGAAATTGAGGCGAAGAAGACTGCATGCGCACCGTCTCCGAATTGGGCTCGCCAGTCCTTTGAAGTTCGCCGACGACTGGCGTTGCCGGAACCGGCGGATTATCAGCCGAGGCTGAAGACGGAGTTTCCGCGGGGCGAGCCTCTGGAACTATAGGTTTCTCGGCAGGTAGTCGTCCGAGCAATCTTTGTGGGATGTTGCGAAGTCTGAACCGAGGCTCCTGCGCTTTGACAGCTAAGATTCCAGCTGCGGAAATTGCCGAAGCGAATACTCCTGCGACTGCTAAGTTCCTGGCTAAAGTACGACGATTAAGGCGAATCTTCATGACAACAAAGCAATCAAATGGTTAACGGAGTAACGGTTCGCTTTTTTTACTCGACTTTGAAGCGGAGATACATCGAGATTTCCTCAGAGTTCTCGATATTCGCCCGAAAGTAAACTTTTCCGTATTTGCCTGGATTAGAACCCCCACGGTCAATCGGTTCCGTTCCAGGTTCAATAGCAATAGTGCAAGGAAAAAGCATCTTGCGGTCGCTCACAATCGGCTTGCCGAAAGTAATTTTAAGATCATCGGCAATCGACTCGGGCAAAACTCTGCCAACTTCTAAAGTAATATCTTTTTGCTCGCTAACCGCGGAGATGTAAAAGCTTTTGCTCCCACCATCTTTACCGTTAATTCTGCCTAAATCAAAAATGCTCGTTTCTTCGTCGTAGTCTGGACCTGCCAAAATTCGTAAGTCTGAGACACACCGGCCAGTGGTCGGCACCGACATCGGGAATTCGTCAGGGCCAACTACCAAACGAACCTGACCATTAATCGGGCCTGCTACCATGCCCGGTTTGACCGTTACTGTAAAATCCGCAACATATCGGGCGTCGGCATGTTCTGGAACGGAACCTGGTTCCACTCGTGACACTTCATTTTCGACGACAACCGTCTCGGCAAGATCTAAATCTCCCCAGTAACCGTTACACTTGAGCGGTGTGTCTTCGTACGAATAGAGCTTGAACGTTTTCACCACAGTGTCGCGTGAGAGGAACTCGCCAAGTGCCAGCGAGTCTGGCTGCAGAATATAGCTTTGGCCAATTCGTCCTGTGATCGTCAGTTTGACTTCTCGCATCCGAGGGTCGGTCGTACCAATTGTGGCCGTTTGGGCAAAGTCAGGCAGAATCCCTTCAGCGTGCCAGCTCAATTTAACCGGCGCCTCTTCTCCGGGCTCGATGTAGTTTTGATTCACCGATCCAACGGTACATTTGCATGTACTACCGAGCACTTCCAACTTCAGAGGGGCTTCGCCGGTGTTCTTGAAGACAAATTCGTGCGTCCGCGTTGTTCCACGCTTCATGGTTCCAAAATCAAAATCGGTTCCACCAATTACCTCGACTCGCGGCAAAACGCTCGAAGGGAGCATTCCTGATTCTTGCGCATCGGCCCCGCCATCTTTCAAGGAGAGAATTCGCTCTTCCTGAACTGGGTCTAGGGATGCGCCGATGGCTTCGGAACGCTCGGATTTGAAACCGTAAGACTGAACCGCGCCACACAGCGCTCCCAAGGCTCCACCGATGAAAAGGAGTAGGAATGGTTTCATGAAGAACTCGTTAAGTCAAAAATGCGGAATGTCTGAAGAAAACAAAGCTTGGATGAGGTGCGACATCATACCAAAGAGCCGCTGTCGGTGATGCCCTCGGGCATACTATCCTAACGTATTTGCGCTATGGACCTACGAAGGGCTTGGGCCAGTGGTTCAGCTCGTACCCAGCCTTGCTGCCCTCCCACAGGATCGCGACCGTTCTCCCAGAGCTCTTTATTTTTCAAATTAATTTCCGTCTGAACCTCGTTCTGTCCTCCCGTCGAAAAATTTCGCAGTAGAAAAGGAGACCAGTAGACGATGCCAGCCGCAAGCTTACGGTCGAGATGTTCGGTGAATCGGTCGACTTCTTCTGCCTTGGTCAAGAATTCGTCTGCACCTTCGTAGTCGCCGATCATAAAATGGGCAATCGCCGCTTGTAACAACACTTCAACATCGCTCGGATATCGCTCGACCGCCATCTCGTAATCTTTGGCCGCTAGAGTTAGCAACTGGGTGTCGTAGGCAGCCAAATCTTGCCGCCAATGGCCCCGCTGAGTCCAAGCTTCCCAGCTTTGTTGGTCACTCCTGACGTACCCGTCACTCCAATGATCAAAGCGTTCCAACAAAGGTGGTGAAATCTCACTACCTGCGTTTGAGACCAAACCTAAGATCCGATTGTGCTCAGCCGCTCCCGCTAGCCGCCACACGTAAGGGTTCCAACGATCGGAGGCAACGATGTTCGCGGCCGTGACATCGTCAAAACGTGCACCTGGTTGTTGCAGCTGTAACAGAAGAAGTTCAGTTTTGCGAGTCGGCAACCACGCGGACCATATGAAACAACAAAGAAGACCTAACGTAAAAATGCACCAAACCAATCTCTGCGGTCTCCGCATCGCTAATTCTTCGTCTAGTTTGGACGAGGGGCCGAACGCCAGCAAGTGAGCTAACAAAATTAGGACGATATTGCCAACACCCGGCGTCATCCACCCTCCAGCAAACGAAAGCGCGACCAGGCTCGTAATCAGCGCGGCGACGATGGTTGGGCGGGTGAACAAAAAACTCGAAGGATCGTCTGTGTACTTGACTACAAAAATGTAGAATACAATCCCCGATACTGGAATCAAGAATGAATATGGCAACCAATCGGGTGCCGCTCCTGCCAATCCGTATGTTAGCCAAATGCAGCCACATGCCAGCACGATCCCGCTGACGAAAGCTACAGATGTTTTGTAACTGCCTTGCTGCTGCTCAATGCCTGCCAGCATAGACGAGCCGCTAATATCGTTCGTCGCAAAACCCGATTGCCAATTGTAGAAAACAGTCGTGACGAGAAAACATATGAGCAGGATTAAGGCGAGCGGTCCAGCCACAGCTAACGTTTCGAACCACAGACTGTGAGGATCTGAAACTGCCTCCGAGGATAGTGATGGTTTGTACTGTGTGTAGTAGTCTTGGAAATTTCCAACACCGATTCCCAGCAGTGGATGATCGGCCATAATCGTTAGAGTGGTCTGCCAGTAACTTGCACGAAAAAAGAGCGACTTGGCTGACTCGGAAACGATCAGCGGATCCCACCAGTAAACGGCTGATAGCACAATCCCAGCTAAGCAAAAAACGCCCAGCGCGGTTTTGATTGGAGTCCGGCGTGCAAACGCACGCAAATTTTGTTCGTGGAGGATAATCCAGGCAATTCCTGCCAAGCATGCTAGCCAAGCTGTTCGGCTTTTGGTCCAGATCAAGCACATGGCCAGCGGGAGGACGACTATGAAAAAGATGCTGCTTCGCAAAGCTATCGACGAATCGTTGGAATTCACTAAGACGCCGCACAGCAGTACCAGTGCGACGGCTAAAACGATGGCCAGCGAATTGGTTAAAGCAAAGGTTGCCATGGGAGCGCGATCGAGCAGTCTGCTTTCAAAAAGATTTCTCATGGCCGATCCTTCAGGTGCATCAATTCCCGATTCTCGCAAAACAGACTCGGGGTCTTCTTGATAAAGCCGAATATCGTTCTGAAAGGAAACGAGTTTCTGGTAACCACCATGCAACGCCAAGGCCCAACTTGCGAAGATGACGAACCACAAACAAGCTCGGGAAATCTTTTGAGGGGTTAAGTCGGATAGGCCGTTAGAACGAAAAAGACCAATAAGCGTACCTAACGCGACGCCACTACCTAACCATTGCCACAATGTGTTAACTGCGCTGCGAAAGTTTGCGTTCGGACCAGCGTAAAGTGTCGAAAAAGTAACCAACGCTAGCAGCATGGCCCCGCAGAATATGGCAATCCAAAAAGTCAGGTTTTTGCTCCGGCGCTGCACGTTTGGGTTTGCTAAGCAGGCAAGCGACAAACACGAACCGGCACAAAGCCAAACAAGATTTTGGAAGAGAGTACCGCCGTCGGCGATTTCGTTGGTTGTGCTCGGAATCGCAATGCCGAGTGTAAGGCCTAATCCGACAAGGACCACAGTCGCGAAGACAGCTATCTTAGGCAGAAGCGATGAAAGCGCCGGCTGGGACTGGTCGCGGATATTCATAAAACTCCATTCCAATGATCAGGAAGTTCTGCCACGTCCTGCGAGAACTTCGAGCATTGCCATCAAGCTGCATGTGCACAACACAATTATCATGACTATAACAGCACCAAAAACAGTCGTGCGTTGTAACAAAAGCGCGCCCAAAGATGTGGTCAGCGTCGCTAAATAAATCGTGAAAACGGCGCCCCGCTTCGACAGCCCCAGTTCTACCAGCCGATGAGAGAAATGCTTCTTGTCGGCCTGAAAAGGACTGCGGCCTTCGCGGAGCCTTATTAATACGACGCTGAACGTATCGTAGATCGGAATCGCCAGCGCACAAACGGGTGCTAAAATCACGTGCGGCGTGTCAGATCGATATCCTGTGTATGTTGTCAGCAACGTTGCCACTGCAATCCAGAATCCGACCAAGTAGCTACCTGCATCACCCATAAAGATCGTGGCTGGCGGCCAGTTGTGCCAAAGAAATCCAAGCAAGCTACCGAGTAAAACCAAAAGCATGCAGGCAACAAATATTTGGGGCTGAATCCCTGTGACGCTTGGACTGCTGAGCAGCATGACGGCAAGTACCGTACAAATGATTGCTGCCACTCCGCCACTTAATCCATCCATATTGTCGAGCATATTGAAGGAATTGATCAAGGCAACAATCCACAGCATGCTCGCAAATCCAGTGATTACCCCGTTGTCGATAAAAGCCGTAAAGCGGATTCGGAGTCCAAAGACTACAACTGCGGCGACGAGGAACTCGACGACGATTCGTATTTGCCAAGACAACCCGCGTCGATCATCCAACAGCCCGACAACAACCAGCACCATGGCACAGGCGAGCAAGCACCAGAGCTCCACACTCTTGGCACGCATGCCTTCCAAATGTTGTCCCAGAAATCCAAAGCCGAACTGCTCTAATGTGCTCTGGTTGGCTCCGTAGACCACGGCCGTGCCGATTGCGAAGGTGAACAGCATCCCTGCCCAGATGCCCAGCCCGCCTCCAAGAGGAATGGGCGTCGAATGAACCTTCCGGGCATTGGGCTGATCTAACAGCCCCAATTGTTTGGCCGCCTTTTTAACAGCCGCGACCGCGAGCAAGCTCACCACGAGGGACGGAAGCAAGATTGCAACCGCTAATATCCAGACCATCTCCGCCCCGAGTTTAAATTGCCGGACCAAACCTACAAAAGTGCAAGTATCGTCTGACTCAAGTACTTTGCCTACTCGTCCAGATCAAAATCGTCGAACCCCGAGAAATCGTCGTCGGTCAGCTCGCGATTAGCACGAATACGCAGGTTAGGATCATTTGAAATGCTACCGGGGCGATCCCGTTCCAGAGTGGCTGACGGAGCAGAAACGTTGTGAGCCGGCGGTGACTCGCCTTTGCCAATCCATGCTTGAGTTGCAACTGGAATCTTTGTGAGGCTCTGATAGTACCACGCCTTTGAATCCAAAACCGTCGCGCTGTACGACCTCGCCGTCGATATGATTTTCCCGTCTGAAGTAACGACCGAAACAGTTTTCGGCCGCGCATGTTGAATGATTAGATCCTCGATCAGTTGGTCAGCTTCGTCATAGTTTGACGCAAACACGACCATAGGCCCGCCGCTAACTTGTTCGATACAGGGAGCAAGCGTCCGAGTCTTCTTGGAATCAAATACGATCAGTGTTTGCTCAAGTATTTTCGCATCGACGACTAATCGCACGAATCCTACCAAGCGGTCGCGGCTGATCTGCGAGTCGATCGCTCCCCGATTCGCCACCATCAGCGGAGTTTGAAACAAAACGTTGTAACCGTCAATTACCAGCCGAATGTCATTGATCGCATATTCCTCGAAAGGCATGGCAGGACCGTTTAGCCGTTGCGCAAGAATAAAATAGAAAAGGCCCACGCTAGAAATCTAACATGGGCCTTCGAAAAAATAAAACAGTGCGGATCGCTTACTTTTTGAAGTGATCTGCCTTCAATTGGACGACGCCCAGGTCATTCATGCCTGGCTTAAGCGTGATTTCCATAACGCCTTTCTTCCAAGTCGTTGGCTTTCCGTCCATAACGACATCTTCAATCGACCCGTCCGAATTTTCGTGCCAGACTTTCATCGTGATTTTCTTACCGGCTGGCATTTTTTCAATGACAAGTTCACCTTTTTCATTGCTGACGCCAACATAAGGAGAATCTGCAACAATAACAAACGCTTTCATCCAAGGATGGATATTGCAGTCCACGGGAATCGGTGCTCGTTCCGCTTTTGCAACTTTAAACTCTTCCTGGCCGCCTTGCGGAATGATTTTGTTCGCTGCTGGATTTGCAAAGAAGTTGAAGTTGGCATTATGACCGGTTTGATCGGAGTTCTTGACAACAACCGATCCCCCTGCCATAACCGAGAAGATATGAGGCACAAAAACACACTCGACGTTGTCGAGCGTCGCAGGTTGTTGTGCTTTTGCCAACAGATCAGGGTTGATGTCTTTCTCGTCGATCCCACTCTTGCGGTCAGGCAATATGCAGATGTTGGCAATTCCTTTGCTCGCAGGATCAACAATGAGCGTTTGCTCCAACACAGGCTGCGCATGAGCGCCCTGGCACCAGGCGTCTTTGCCCATATTGATCGGATTACGCTCGGGAATCTTGTCGTCTGCGTAGACGAAGGTGACTTTCAGATCGGCCCAATCAGCGGCGGTCGCGACAGCTGAAAAAGCGACGCTCAACGGTGCAGCAGCACAGCTCGCGAGCAACAGACGACTAAGTGTGAATTTCATGGAATCCTCGTTGTAAGTAATCAGAGATTCCCCGCCGCAATCGCAGCAGGGCAAAAGTAGGTGGGTTTATGGATCGAAGCCAGTCTTAAATTTAATCGGCCAGAACGAATGCGTCCACCTCCCGGGGTTTTCCGCAAACGCGTCAACGTTTAAGAACCCCTGGAAGCGTCGAAAGTCTTGTCAATTATGGTTGGCTGCCCGGCTGCGTGACATTACGTACGTCACTTGGCGTCGGTTTTGTCGCGTTGAACTCGTCGAGCCGCAGGTCGGGGCCGATTTGGCGGACACTCATCAGTTGGATCGCCCCTTTTTCATCGACGTGATAACTTGCCAGAGTGCGGATGCCCGCGTCCAGCACGATGATTTGAGTCTTTCCATTGGCGAGCAACTGGACGCTTGAAATTAGGTCGCCGGCAGCTGCGGCCGATGCACTTGATTGGCCGGTAACCGCGTTGGCTGGCCAGTTTTGACCTGCGGATGCCGGACCTTGGGACTGACCGTTGCTCAAGAGTATCGGGCTGCAAGTCAGCAAACTTGCTATTGCGAGCCAGGAAAGTTTAGTCATTTTCATTCGATATCGCTCGCTAAATTTTATTTGTAGCCCTGTACGCGTTGCGTGATCTCTTGCACAACAGCATCCTTATGAACTCGCCATTGCTCTAACGTATCGCGATCGCGGATCGTCACCGTACCATCTTGAACTGTCTGGCCGTCCACGGTGATGCAAAATGGAGTACCGGCTTCGTCTTGGCGACGATAGCGGCGTCCTACAGCACCTTTTTCATCGTAAAACGCGTTGTACTTCTTCTTGAGTTCGCCGTAAATCTCTTTAGCAATTTCCGGCATGCCATCTTTCTTGACCAGGGGAAATACAGCTGCTTTGATCGGAGCAATTCTCGGATGCAGTCGCATTACGACACGCGTCTGCATGTTTCCATTTTCGTCAGGAGCTTCATCTTCGCAGTAAGCTTCACAAAGAAACGCAAGCGTTGCACGATCGGCTCCTGCCGACGGTTCGATAACATGCGGTATAAACTTTTCATTCGTCATGTTGTCACGGTAGCTCAAATCTTTTCCGCTGCCGCGATGACGTGGTTGTCCGTTCTCATCAAGCTCGACTTGCAATGGCCTTGTCTTAGGATCGAGTTTGCCTTCCATGTGCGATCGCAGGTCGAAATCGCCTCGGTGGGCAATGCCTTCGAGTTCGCCATATTCACCTTCGGATAAGAACGGGAACGCATACTCGATATCGGCCGTGCCAACGGAATAGTGGCTAAGCTCATCCTGCTCATGTTCACGCAGTCGTAAACGTTCGCCAGACAGGCCTAACGAAGTGTACCATGCGAGGCGGCGATTGCGCCAATAGGTGTACCAGTCTTTTGAAAAATCGGGATGGCAGAAGAACTCAATCTCCATCTGCTCAAACTCACGAGATCGGAAGGTAAAGTTGCGTGGCGTTATTTCGTTTCGGAAACTCTTGCCTACTTGAGCAACGCCAAATGGTACGGCGACTCGGGTGCTATCGACGACATTCTTGAAGTTTACAAAGATGCCTTGTGCGGTTTCAGGTCTCAGAAATGCAGCGCCTTCTTCGCCCGACAAAGCTCCGACGTAAGTCTTGAACATGAGATTGAACTCGCGCGGTTCCGTCAACGTTGCTAAAGCTGTTGCATCAGGTGCCAAAATCGATTCGGCATGTGCGTGGGCAACTTTATCAAGCGAAACAAACTCGCTGTCCCAAGTCAATTGGTCAGCATCTTTGTTTCGCATGTTGAAAAATTTGATTGCCCGACGTTCCGTGTCTTCATGCTGCGTTTCGGCATCGCCTAGAGTCGTAACAAAAATTCGCTGCCCTTTGGCCGTGACCCATCGACCGCGGACTTGATCAAAGCGGTACCGCTTTTTTGATTCCTTGCAATCGACCATAAAGTCATGGAACAAGTCATAGTGCCCCGAGCACTTCCAGACTTGCGGATGCATCAAAATGGTGCAATCAAGCCCCACCATTTCGTAACACGAAGGTGCGCCTTCAGGTTGGACCATCTCGTTGTGGCCGGAACACATGTCGCTCCACCACGCGTCCTTGATGTTGCGCTTCAGTTCTACGCCCAGTGGGCCGTAATCCCAAAAGCCATTCATCCCGCCATATATTTCACTCGACTGGAACATGAATCCACGTCGCTTGCACAGTGAAACTAGTTTTTCCATGCTAATCATGATGTTTAATTCCTGCTGGTTGATAGCGTATTGACGCTTTGGAGGCGTCAGTCGCCTGGACGGCACTGTTGGCCGCGTTCGATTTTGTTATGTAGGGATTGTTCTGAAACAACTTTCTCAAATCAATTTAAGCGGTAGGGCGCAAGCCCTCCGGTTTTGTGACACAGGACGGCCTGCGCCGCGCCGCTAAAATCGGAAACTGTTTCGGGACAATTCCTTAGAGCCTTAAACTTTAGTAGCTTGCAATACGCGGTGGTGGCCGGCCAGATCCCTGACCAGCTTGACATTCGTCCAACGCGACTCGTCTGAAAACATGGACTTTACTGCCTGAGCAATCATGGGCGATAGTTCGATTAACAGGCTACCACCTGAAAGCAATCGTACATGCGCTTGGGATTCCAAAAGTTGGATCAGCTCGGTCCCTGTTTCACCTGCGACCAACGCAATTCGCGGTTCAAATTCCCGGACGCTGCGATCGAGCGCTTGGTATTCCGATTCACTGACGTAAGGTGGATTGGACAAAATCAGGTCAAAGGTAGGTTCGGCTGGCAACTCGCTTAGCAAGTCGCCTTGGCGGATTTCAATGCGACCGTCAAGTTCATGTCGTTCGACATTTCGCCGTGTCACTTCAAGCGCCCCGTTGTCTACGTCGATTGCTAGCAAACTGGCCTTACTAAATTGCTTGGCAACTGCGACGGCGATGCAGCCGCTGCCGGTGCAAACGTCGACGATTTTCAAAGAGTTGCCGTTTGCAGCCAGCCGGAGCTTGGCCAGATCGAGCGCTGCCACGACGAGGTGTTCTGTTTCCGGCCGCGGTATCAGGCAATCCGAATTGACGTAAAAAGGGAGCGAATAAAATTCCTTGAAACCGACCAAATAGGCGACGGGAGTACCTTCGGCCCGGCGTTTCACCATTTCGCGAAATGAAGCTTTGACAACATCATCTGGGACAGCTTCAAACGCCGTGTACAATTCGATTCGCTTGCAATTCATCGCATTTGCAAGCAGGACTTCAGCGTCCAGACGGGGCGAATCGGAGCCGTTTTTCTTTAAATAGTCGGTGGTCCAGCTGAGCAGCTTGCCAACAGTCCAAACCTCTGGTTGTGTCATACGGCTATTCATTCTTGGTGGCCACAGTCAGCGGCATTCGCATTATTCGCATTGAGACCATGCCAACTCTATCGCAGTGCGATCGCTTGACAAGACGCTCATTCATCCATATCGCCACGCAGTTGGTTACGTTCGTACTCGAGAAGCGCATCGGTTACTGGCTGAAGGTCGCCATTTACGATGTGGTCTAACTTGTACAGCGTCAAATTGATGCGATGGTCCGTAAATCTATTCTGAGGGAAATTGTATGTTCGAATTCGCTCGCTTCGATCACCTGAACCCGAGAGCGACTGCCGCTCAGTGGATCGCTTTTTCTCTTCTTCCGCACGTTTTACTTCGTAGATACGAGTTTTAAGAACGCGAATCGCCCGAGCCAGATTCTTGTGCTGGCTCTTTTCGTCCTGGCACTGAACGACGATGCCGGTTTCATGGTGAGTCAGCCGAATAGCTGATTCCGTTTTATTTACGTGCTGGCCGCCCGGGCCCGAGGCGCAGAACTTATCAACTCGATAATCGTCAGGCTTTAGATCGACTTCTACATCTTCAGGTTCTGCCATTACAACGACGGTTGCTGCCGAAGTATGAACGCGGCCCTGGGTCTCTGTTTCTGGCACTCGCTGAACGCGATGTCCACCGCTCTCGAATTGCAGTTCGCGATAGACCCCATCGCCTTCGAACGCCATAACGACTTCTTTAAAGCCGCCACGTTCACTGACGTTCGAATCCATCACTTCAACTTTCCACCCCTTGCTCGCCGCATGTGTTGTGTACATCCGGTACAAGTCGCGCGCAAAGAGTGCGGCTTCTTCACCACCGGTGCCGGCGCGGATTTCGATCAAGCAACGAGTTCGATTGGCATCCTCACCACCGATCGTGAAATCCAGCAACTCTTTCCAAAGTACTTCGCGTTCGGACCGGATTCGTTCCAGTTCTTCATTGGCCATCGCCCGCTCGTCGGAATCATGCGACTCGCTCATCGCGACCAGGTCGTTGATATCATCGCTCAACTTGCGATAGTGGCGGTACTTGGTCGCAAGCTTCGACATAGCTCCGTGCTCGCGCATGACGGTAGCTATGCGACTCGAATCGCTCAGCACATCGGGATCTGCCATCTCTTGTTCGAGACGTTCATACTTCGCAAGTGCTTCATCCAGTTGGTCACGGATTTTCATTACAAACGGTCGCTCAAGATAGATGGCTGGCGGTTCAAATTCAAACTGAGCGATATTTCAAAATGGCATGCATGAAAATATCGCATCAAAACGCAAACCGCCGTGGACGCTTTCAAATTGAGAGCGAACGACGGCGGTGGAAATTTTGAATTGAACGAAGCTACTTCTTCTTGGCCTTCTTCGGCGGCTGTAGCGACGCATACGTTCCAGCAGCAAACTTCGTCTGGAATTTCTCAATACGTCCAGCAGTATCTACGTACTTGAGCTTACCGGTGTAGAACGGATGGCACTCAGCGCAAATGTCGATTTTCAGCTCTTTGCGAGTGCTGCCGGTAGTAAATGAATTACCACAGCCGCAGGTAACCAGCGTCTCGTAGTATTTTGGGTGAATGTCGGTTTTCATCAACCGGAACCTTAGAAAATGTAAAATTCGCTTCTGCGAGGCCTGAACGATACAAGCCGCAATTCGGAGGGAAAATCTTATCGATTACCCGCTGCCTAAGCAAGTCCAAACTCGCCGCACCGGCGTTCAGGGCCGAATTTAAGCCATTCCTTCACTCGTTTGCGGCTCCAGATCGGGGTTTAACGCTCCGACCCGGCATTGGCTTTCTGCCCGAGCAGGCTGCGTCCAGAGATCGCTCAAGCCGGATGGCTCGCTGCCTGTCCTTGCCGCGAGCCACAAAAGTCGTCTACAGGAATACCTTATTTGGCGATCGGAGTTTCTTGGTCGCCGCGGCGGATGAACGGATCTCGTGTCTGCTTACCGACGATCGGCTCGATTTCCCGAACCCAAATATTGCGAAAGCGAACTGGGTTTCCATGGTCTTGCAAACCGATGGGGCCCTTGCTCTCGTGCTTGTTATACTGCGGTGGACGATCAAATGGATTGTCACCCTTTAGTTCAAAGTGGTTCAGGATTAACACACCATTGTGGACTGCGGTAATGTACGCGGGAGAAGCAAGACTTCCATCCTCGTTAAATCGTGGTGCAGTCCAGAAAATATCGTAAGTGTTCCATTCGCCAGGCTTGCGCATGGCATTCACCATGGGAGGAGTTTGCTTGTAAATTGCCCCGGCTTGGCCGTCGTAATACGTCTCATTGTCGTAGGAATCGAGCACTTGCAACTCATACTTGCCCATCAAGAAAACGCCGCTGTTGCCTCTGCCCTGCCCCGAACCCTTCGGCGGAGTCGGTGCTGACCATTCGATATGAACTTGGCAATCGCCAAATTCCTCAACGCTCGTGATCGCCCCACGACCCGATATTAAGCATCCATCTTCTACCTTCCAACGCTCGGCATTCTTCCAATGCGACGCATCGGCACCATCAAAGATTACGGTCGCGTCTGATGGGGGCGCATCGTCGGTTTCACCAGGCGTCACGATCGGTGGTTTAGGCCATTCAATACCGTTTAGATATTCTTGCGCATCCAGCTTGCTGTTGGTGTTGAAGGTGGCAAATGCTAGGGATGCCATTGCAGAAAGTAGCCAGGCTCTTTTCATGATTTCGTCAGTCTTGGAGAGGTAGGAGGCAGGAAACAGTGGAGGCATTATCAATCGAAACGCTTACGATTGCAACTCGCCGAAGTCACTCGCTGCTCATGAATATTGAGCCTGGCGAAGTTCGACGTACGAGCGTGGAAGGCGGTTTCGCGCATTGTTGATTCGAGAGGGCCTGTGACAAGGATGTGTCAGTTGCCTTCATGACGGCATTCGTCGGCAGCGTGAATGCTCGTCGCCGAGAAAGAGTTGGTCTATAGAACCGCGGGGACCAAAAAGCACTCGCCGTCTTCATCGGGAGCGTTCTGAAGTGCCTGCTTGCGCGTAAGAGATTCGCCAAGCTCATCTGGCACAATCGCGTTGGTCAGCTCAACAGCATGCACCATCGGTTCTATACCGTCGGTGTCCACTTCGCTCAACTGATCCACTAGCTTGAGCATATTGCCAAGGTCGACAGTCAATTGATCAACCTCCGCGTCGGTAAAAGAGAGCCGCGCGAGCTTTGCAATTTTGATCACTTGTTCGCGTTGAATGCTCATCGGCGTCCACCAGCAAAATCGGAGGAGTTATCAAGCAATCCGAGTGCTACTTTGGCAGAGCGAATGGCTTCTGACGAACAGCCTTACGAACACGACCGCTGCGGATGCATTGTACGCAGACTCGCATCGACTGCGTGCCACCTTCAGGTGTCGCAGCTTTGATTGTTTGCAGGTTTGGTAAAAAACGTCGCTTGGTGATACCGGTAATCTTCGTACCGACGCCGCCCAAGTACTTTGCCTTACCACGAGTTTCGACTTGATTGCCAACTTGCGGGCCTTTTCCGCAAACTTCGCACATTCTTGCCATGATCTTGTCCGCTTTTTTCAGAATCGTCAGCTAATAAGAGGGAGCGAGTATAGCGACGGCCCGCTATGAATCAACAGCAAAACGGACCATATATTGGGCGACTTCCGCAAGAATACGCGATTTATGCGTTCATTTCACTCGAAATCGACGTGCCAGCGAGTTCAGTCAGCGTTTCAGGCAGTATTTCGCAGGCTTGACGAATCTGGTCCGCATCCACATCCAGATGCGTCACCAAGCGAACATGTCGCTGGGATATTGCCATCGCGCGAAGCCCTCGGGTTTTTAGAGCTTCGACGACATCACGTGCCGCCGGCAAGCTTTCACCTAACTCCAAGACGACGATGTTCGTGTCGACCTGGGCCGGTACCAACGCGACAGACGCTATCTCGCGTACTGATTCGGCGAGCAATTTTGCATGTTCGTGATCCTGAGCCAGACGGTCGCGATGGTTTTTCAAGGCGTAAAGTGCTCCGGCAGCGATGATTCCGGCTTGACGCATGCCGCCGCCGAACAGCTTGCGAGCGCGTCTCGCTTCCATTACGAACTCACGGCTGCCCGCCAAGGCTGAACCGACGGGAGCGCCTAAGCCTTTCGAAAAACAAACCGAAACGCTTTCAAAATGCTCGCTCCACTGCCGTTCAGAGATTCTGCTGGCAACGGCCGCATTGAACAAACGAGCACCGTCCAAATGCCGCGTTAATCCAGCTTCACGAGCCCACTCGCATACTTCAACAAGCTGCTCGAACGGCCAAATTCGTCCGCCACCTCGATTGTGCGTGTTTTCCAGACAAATCAATTTTGTCCTGACGCTGTGTTCGGAAAGAGGCCGAACTTTGTCCCGCAGTTGAGCGACGTTCAAAATCCCGTCCTGACCTGGAATTGTGCGAGCCACCAAGCCGCTTAACTGTGCGAATGCTCCTTGTTCCCAGTTATAGATATGACAAAACTCTTCGCACAGAAATTCATCACCCGGCTTGCAGTGCACGCGAATTGCAATTTGATTCGTCATCGTGCCGCTAGGCATAAAGATGGCCGCCTCTTTGCCGAGCAATTCTGCCGTGTAAGCTTCCAGTTCGGCTACGGTAGGATCGATATCGATGACATCATCGCCAACTTCTGCTCGCGACATCGCCTCGCGCATGGCCGCAGTTGGTCGAGTCACTGTGTCGCTTCGTAAGTCAATTTCCATGTTATGCAGCGCCGTTGCTTTTCGTCGGTTTCTGGAAAGTGGGAAGTCCGCAACAAAGGTTCACGACTGACGGACGAACTACATTGAGTTTTAAGGCATATCCGATAATCGCCATAGGTATGTTATCTTGAAGGACCTTCGGAAAGCACATAGGAAATGCCGCGCGAGTTTGAATCTGAATCCACTGACCAGTCTGCCGACAAGCCGCACTCTACCGCGATTCGGCCTGATCGTTCGCGCATGGTCCCACCGCGAAACGAAGTTGCTGAATGGAATGAAATTGTAACGCAGAACGAAAAACGCCAGCGAACGCGCGGACGAATCAAGCAAACAGCCACGGTCGATGGCGGAACATTGGTGGAATGGACCGACCAACTCTCGCCGCCGCAGCAACCTGTCCCGGGACCGGTGACCACGCTTCCGCTTCCCTGTTCCGCTTGCGGGTCGCCTCGGTCATCTGGATCCAAGTTCTGCAACGCTTGTGGATTGCCATTCGACAATACTCCTGTGGTCGCAAGCTCGTCACGTCCGCCGGCATTGCCCCAAACAACTGCAGCAGCCCAAGATGATCAGTCGCACGTATTTCACTGTCAAAATTGTGGCAGTGACATAGCGACATCGGCTGGCCAGCGAGCTTACCGTTGTCCGTTTTGCGATTCGAATTACGTCGCAGAGATCGATTCGACAGCGACGGACAGACGTGCTCCTGAATTTGTAATTGGGTTCGGAATAACTCGCGAGCAAGCCTTGGAAAAGTTTGGCGAATGGATTCAACGTCGCAGTTGGTTTCGGCCGAGTGATCTTTCGCTGCGGGCGGTATCGGAAAAACAGATGGGCGTTTACGTTCCCTTCTGGCATTATGCTTACGCGGCCAAGAGCAGCTGGAATGCCATGATCGGCCAGTATTGGTATCGGACGGAAACGTATCGGGTTAAAACATCGGATGGTAAGTGGGAAACGAGGACACGCACCGTGCGTGAGACCGAATGGGATCCGCTTTCAGGTCAGCATGAACGATACTATTTCGGTTACTTGGTTTCAGCCTCGAAGGGCCTAACGCAGCAAGAGTCACTGAGCATCCAGCCGTATGATCTGCGCGCACTCACTCGCTTCCAGTCGTTTTACTTGGCGGGCTGGATTTCCGAGGAATACGCCATCGACTATACTCAAGCGCAAACGATTGCGGAAGAAGAGTTTCGCTCTCGTGAGATCAACAATATTCGGCAGATGATGCCGGGCGATACGCACTCGGGGCTGCAAGTAAATACTCATTTCGAGCTGAACGAGACCGATTTGATTTTGCTGCCGGTTCATATCCTGAGCTATCGCTATCGAGATCGCGTCTATCGTTTTCTCGTCAATGGACAGACAGGCAAGTTTGCCGGTGAAAAACCGATCTCTTCCGTCCGTATAGCTGTGGCTATCATCATCGGGCTGATATTGCTCGCAGCCATTGTCGTGTTGGTTCTGATTTTGAATGGAGCTGCCAGTTAAATGGATGAGCTCAGTTCCGTAAAACCTCGTTGTCGCATCTGTCGTTGCTTTGTCGAGAAAGAAGATCTCTTTTGCTCGAACTGCGGGACGGAGAACCGTACAGCGACGATGGCCGCCAAGCGTAAAGCGAACGCAGAAGCGCAAGAGGCCGTTGCGACGACTCAGGTCGCCTCAGTGTACGCCTTCCAGTGTGATAGCTGCGGCGCATCGATGAGTTATGACGCTTCTGCAAAGACGCTGCGCTGTCCGTTTTGCGGTTCAACGAGGATGCACGAGTTGAAGGACGCACGGACGCTGCGGGCTGAAGCTGTGCTTGTAAATCAAATCGATCGTTCTCAAGTTGAACAAGCCTTGCGGGCTTGGCTGGCTCAAGGTTTCTGGAGGCCCGGCGACACCGCGGCTGCTTCGGTAATTGCCTCAGCCACCGCGGTTTATGTTCCGTTTTGGGTCTTCGGAGCGCGGACGAAAACGTATTGGACCGGTGACCAATCGCCACCACCAAAAGCTTCTCGAGCCGACTGGTACGCTCTCAGCGGTCGTCATCAGGGCGAACACCATGCGATTATGGTTCAGGCCAGCAGCGTGCTGTCGACTTGGGAAGTTGATCAGATCGCTCCGTTTCGAATCGATCTAGGCGTTGATCCAAAGACCGTCGACTTGGCAAATTCAGTCGTGGAAGATTTTCGATTGCCTCTGACAGAAGCTCGCATGATCGCCCGCAGCAAAATTGAAGCTGCCGATGCGGCACAATGTCAGCAGTATTTCAACGGCCGCGTGCGAAACTTACGAGTCAACGTTGTGATTTCGGACATGATCGGCCACCCCTTGCTTGCACCCGTCTGGATCATGGTTTATCAGTACCGCGAGAAACCTTACCGCGTGTTAATCAACGGACAAACAGGAAAAATCAACGGAACTGCTCCAATTTCTGTGGCCAAAATCTCGATCACGATCTTGGTCGTTTTCGCCATAATTGTCGCCATCTTATTGCTGATTTTTTTCGCGAACGCCGTTTGATTGTTAAGTACGAAAACCAAAAGTCATCGCGAAATATGGTCTTAGTGGTCTGGCTGACTTGTCAGACTTGGTACACAATCGACAGAAATTGTTCTCACTGTCAAATCTCCTCGAATACTAAGAAAAAATGAGCTATTTCCCAGAAATTTCGAAGATCAAATACGAAGGTCCGCAGAGCCGCAATCCGCTCGCATTTCGCTGGTACAATCCAGAGGAAATGATCGAAGGCAAGTCCATGAAGGAACACTTGCGATTTTCGATCGTCTACTGGCACACGATGCGTGGAACTGGCTCCGATCCGTTTGGACCTGGTACAGCCGTTCGTCCTTGGGATGATGGAACTGATTCGGTCGATAATGCGCTTCGCCGTGTGGAAGTCGCGTTTGAGATTTTCGAGAAGCTGGATGCACCGTATTACGCATGGCACGATCGGGATATTGCACCGGAAGGCAAAAGCTTGAAGGAAAGCAATCAGATCCTCGACCGGATTGGTAAGTCGCTGAAAGAGCATCAGCAGAAGACTGGCGTCAAGCTGTTGTGGGGCACGGCGAACATGTTCAGCAACCCTCGCTTTATGCATGGGGCTGCTACCAGTTGCAATGCGGACGTGTTTGCATTTGGTGCGGCACAAGTAAAGAAGGCCATCGAGCTCACGTACGAACTGGGCGGTGAAAACTACGTTTTCTGGGGCGGTCGTGAAGGCTATCAATGCCTTTACAACACCGACATGAAGCGTGAGCTTGACCATTTGGCAAAATTCTTCCACATGGCAGTCGACTATGCCAAGAAGATCGGCTTCAAAGGCCAGTTCTTGATCGAGCCAAAGCCTAAGGAGCCAACCAAGCATCAATACGACTCCGACGCAGCAGCATGTTTGAACTTTCTACGAGCTTACGATTTGCTGCCTTACTTCAAGTTGAACCTTGAGACGAACCATGCTACGCTTGCCGGGCACACCATGATGCACGAGCTTGATTATGCTGGACATCAAGGTGCTCTTGGCAGCATTGACGCCAACACGGGCGACTTGTTGCTGGGCTGGGATACCGATCAATTCCCAACCGATTATTATCTGACCGCCCAGTGCATGTTGGCTATATTGAAGCACGGCGGCCTTGGAAGCGGCGGTGTGAACTTCGATGCCAAAGTTCGTCGTGAAAGCTTCGAGCCAATCGACTTGTTTCACGCCCATGTCGGCGGAATGGATGCTTTCGCGCGAGGTCTCAAGATCGCTGCGGCCATTCGAGCCGAAGGTGTCGTAGATAAGTTCGTTAAGGACCGCTACAGCACCTGGGATAGCGGTATCGGTGCAGATATTGAAGCGGGCAAAGCTGACTTTGAATCGCTAGAAAAGTATATGCTGGGCAAAGGCGAAGCAGATGCTAACCAAAGCGGTCGCCAAGAAATGCTCGAGAACATTATCAACTGGTATCTCTAATCAGTTAGCTGATCTGACGTAACCAATTCAAAGCTCGCGTGGCCCCCATGCGGGCTTTGATCGTTTTACGGCTCGCAATGTCTGGACGGCTATTCTGATTTACTCTCCGAGTTTGGCATCAGCGCGGTCAGATCGTCCAGGCTGTTGGCATGCTCGGGTAGCTTGTCATGCCGCCAACGTAGAATCCGTGGAAATCGAACTGCGACGCCAGATTTGTGACGCTTGGAAATTTGCAGATTCTCAAAAGCAATCTCCATCACCAGCTTGGGAGTAACTGTTCGTACGGGACCAAAGCGGTCGATGGTATTCTGCCGTACAAACTGATCAACTTTACGCAGTTCTACGTCAGTCAACCCTGAGTATGCCTTGGCAAACGGCACGAGTTCATTGTTGTGCCACAGCGAAAATGTGTAATCAGTGTATAGACTTGCACGGCGACCATGACCACGCTGTGCAGCGGTCAGCACGGCATCGATCGCGTATGGTTCGATCTTCCATTTCCACCACGAACCCCTGGCTCGCCCAACAGCATAGGCTGAAGACAAATGCTTTAACATCAAACCTTCAGCACCGACAGAACGGCAGGACTGTCTGTCGTTCTCAAGTTCGCTCCAACTGGAACGCACGACTTGGCGAGAGAGTTGTAGCATTGAACAATCGGCTTGACTCACCAACGACTCGAGCACATGGCGACGATCTTGGATGCTCTGGTCCCGTAAGTCCTGTCCGTTGTGTTCGAGCACGTCGAACGCGACAAAGGCGATTGGGACTTCTGCTAGAAGTTTCTTGCCAATTGTCTTCCTTCCAATCCTGCGTTGCAATTCTGCAAAGGGCAGCGGTTGAGCGTCTTTCCAAGCAAGTATCTCACCATCCAGTACCGTACCATTGGGAATGCAGATTGAAAGTTCTTTAAACTCTGGAAATCGATCCTCAAGCCTTTCTTCGCCGCGTGACCAAACAAACAATTGGCCTGAGCGACGAATAACCTGGGCCCGAATTCCATCCCACTTCCATTCGGCTAAATAATCAGAGGCGACTCCTAACTGCGATATATCTCCTTCAATCGGATGAGCCAGACAAAAAGGATAAGGTTGATAGTCTTGAACAAAGTTCTGGTTAGGATTGATGACTTCGCGGAAAAATTCAGGTGTCGGCTTCCATTTTCCCATCAAACGGTGTGAGAGAACTTCCACCGGAACAGCTGACCAGTTCGCCAACGCGCGGACCAAGAGCTTTTGGCTTACACCGACTCGTAATGATCCCGTGACGAGTTTGTTTAGCACAAAACGTTGAGGCAGGCTCATCTCCTGCCAATATTTTTGTACTAAAGGACGTTGCTCTTCAGGAGAAAGATTGCGAAGCGGTAGAAGTTTGGATTCCACCCACTCTGTCAGCGTCCCTTCGACATCGATATCGGCATCTGGAACAACGGCTGCGAGTGTTTCTGCGAGGTCGCCGACCCAATCATAAGACTCTTCAATCAGCCATAGCGGGATGTCGGCAAGTTCAGCTGCCCATTCCCTAAGCCGACTGGTATTGATCAGCCGTTGGAGTTTTTGACCGCTCAGAAAGTACATCGCCCAAGCCGCATCGGCGGCGGAAGCAGTCGCAAAGTATGCCTCCATGGCAGCGACCTTCTCATTCGTCTTTGTCGTTTGATCGATCGACTGATACAACTCTACAAAAGCTCGCATGGTTCCCTTTTATTACTCGCTGCCTTCGGCGACGGGTTGGTTTGAAGACTCTGAACCTGGAATGTCCTCGTCTTTTCCGTCGCTAGTTTCACCTACAAATTCGGTCTTCAACGAGTTAGCGGGAGTGCCCCTTTCGCTTAAGTATCTGGCGACTGTTTCCGAAAAACCGTGCGTAACCCACACTGCCTCCGGCGCACATTCGTCCACAGTTTGGATCAATTCCTGCCAGTCCACGTGATCTGACAAAACAAATCCTCGATCGATTGCTCGACGTCGGCGTGAGCCTCGAATTGCCATCCAGCCAGAAGCCATCGCTGTAGAAATATTGCCGAAACGGCGCAGCCAGGGAGTACCGTGCGCACTCGGGGGCGCAAGCACTATGCCCTCGTGCCATTTTGCATTGCGACCGTCGCGGGCCTCTACGTTCGCAACACTGTCATAGGGCGGAAGAGTTGCGCCGGAGTCCAAGTAAGCTTGATTGCCGACCATCACAGCGCCATGACAATAGATGGGACCGATGGATGCATCTAGTCCTGCCATGATGCGTTGCGTTTTACCAACGGCGTAGGCATAAATGATACTTGTTCTACCGTCTGCTTTATTCGACGCCCACCATCGATTAATTTCATCGTAAACAGATTCTGGTTTAGGCCAACGAAATACAGGCAGACCGAATGTGCTCTCCGTTACCAGCAAGTTGCAATTAAGCGGTTCAAACGTCTCTGTCGTTGGGTCAGTACCACGCTTGTAGTCGCCAGTCACAACAGCGATTTTGCCTTGATGTTCGATACGAACTTGCGCAGAACCGCGAATATGTCCAGCGGGATGAAGCGAGACTCTTGTTGATCCGAGTGTAATGATTTCTCGGTACGCTGTGGTTTGAAGGTTTAGATCCTTTCCTAATCGAACTCGCAAGAAAGACTCACACTGTTTCGTAGCAAGATAGCTTTCTGAGCCCCAACGTGCGTGATCGCTGTGGGCATGCGTAATAACCGCACGTTTGACTGGTCGCCACGGGTCGACATAGAAGTCACCCGCGGGACAGTAAAGTCCGTTAGCCGTCAGCGTTAACAGTGTGGAAAAGTCATTTGGTTCCATACTGCATTATCACAGGCAGACCAGTGGCAGTCCAACTAGTCTTGCTGCAACATTTGACCGAGCAGTCGTTGTTGGAGGACAACACCAACCAGTTCGCCTTGAGCGTCAATAACACGTGCTAACTCGCAGCCTTGGCACATCATTTTACTCAACGCGACTGCTTGCGTCGTCTCTGGCGTCAAGGTGACTAATGCACGCAGTTTCGGGACTTCTCGTGGATTCGTTAACAAGTCGGACTTGCGGTAATAACCTACAAGACGGTCCATCCGCGGATGTTTGACTGCGATAATGTTCCCGGTTGTACGCGTGGCGGCAGTGGCGATCTCCGCAAGACTCGTATCGCTTGCGATTAACTTCAGTCCTCGAACGGGCATACAGTATTGCTTGATCGTAGTGCCACCATAAGCCAAAATGTTTTGCGAAATATCTCGTTGTGTGTTCGACAATAGTCCAAGTTCGGTACTCTCGTGTAACATTCGCTTGAGCTCTCGCCGTGCCAAGCCCGGAAAAACTTTGAGAGGTGTATGGCCCGAAAATCGTTGGACGGCAAGGCTGGCGGAATAAAGCAGCAAGGAAATCGGTGACAGCAGGATTGAGACTACAAACAGCGGTCCTCCACAGAAGGTAAGCAACCGAAACGGAGCGTTGTAAAAGAGCGACTTGGGAAGAAGTTCACCATAGATGAACAGGATGGGAGTCGCCAATAATGTCATCGTTAATTCGATAGTTGTGTTGGATTCGCCAAACAGTGCACCTGCGAACGCCACCATGCCGAACGAGGCGCAATAGTTGGCAATGTTATTGCCCACAAGGACCGTTGATACAAAAGCCGCGGGGTGATTGGTGAGCCAAAGCAGAAATTTGGCAGTCCATGATCCAGAGACGCCGTCCAGCACTAATCGCACTCGAGGGACACGGTACAATCCGGTCTCTGTTCCGCTAAAAAAGGAGCTAGCGATTAGACCTATCAAAAATATTGCAATTGCGAGGAGCATAGATTCAGCTGTTACTCCGTAGTCGTTTCGGCAGCAGGGTCACGTTGGCTCATGCGCAACAACATTTCTCCACGTCGCGGGACTTGGCAAACTTCGATGTTGAAATCTCCCCACTGAATGGTGTCTCCGGTTTGCGGTAGTCGCTGCAGCTCGTTTTGTAGCACGCCAGCAACGGTCACATGTCGTCCCTTCGGCAGCTTCATGCCAAGAGCTCGTTCGATGCGTCGAAGACTAGTCGATCCGGTGACTTCCCATTGTAAGTTTCCGGTTTGGTCAAAGGCGGGCTGTGAAAAAGCTTCGGATTTTGAGTTGTCGGTGCAGAACACGGATTCGATTAAATCTTCGTAAGTAACTACTCCGATGGACTCGCCGAACTCATTTACAATCAAGGCAACATGATTTCCCGAACTTTGCATTGACGTGAAAACATCACCAAGTGTCTGGCACCAAGGTACGATTAAAACGGAGCGGATGTAGGTTGGCCAGTGTACGTCACGAGAATACGGAATGTCGGCCAGCCGAATCGAAGCGGCTACTTCTGACGCGTCGCTACTGACC
This sequence comes from Njordella aestuarii, assembly GCF_056494165.1. Lineage (NCBI taxonomy): Bacteria > Pseudomonadati > Planctomycetota > Planctomycetia > Pirellulales > Pirellulaceae > Njordella > Njordella aestuarii. The sequence goes on along the minus strand of NZ_CM151397.1, from coordinate 5,505,236 downwards.
AGGACATAGTCGATACTGCTGGTCTCGTGCGTTTCCGTTTGTGCGTAAATCGCGGAAGCGATATCAGCATGCAAATCAACAGTGAGAAACGAAGATCGAGGCCGCATCCATTCTTCGATTCTGACCACGGACAATTGAACGGTGTTTTGAAGCATGTCCTTCTCGTGCTTGATCAAAGATGCATCGCTACCGCTCAGTTCGATGGCACGTTCAAGGTCTGTAACGTCCATGTATTGCTCGGGCGACATTCCTGGCCAGATCAGACGCCGCGAAAATTCGCATATGCTCTGCAGGAGCGGCGTTATCGGGGCCGCCACAGATACGGCCCAGGATAGCGGAATTGCAAGCGAGCGCGACACATTCATCGGTGCCGCAACACCCAAGCTTTTCGGGACAAGCTCCCCGAACAAAATGATTGCCGCGAGGCTCGCCAGTGGAATCGCAATAGCCGCAGTTGGGCTCGTCACAGTGAATGAGTTGGCAAGAATCGTGGCAATCGCAAAGTAAGTAACATTGATACTTAAATTGTAGAACAATATTGATGAAAGCAAACGATCAGATTTAGCTAGGAGGTGCGAGATTACTCGGTCAACCAACCGTGACTTATTCGTGCTATTTATCTGATTCCAATTCAGTGAGAAAAGTGCAGCTTCACTGGCTGAAAAGAAGGCCGAACCGGCTAACAAGAACAGCATCGCCACAAAGAGGCCAGATGCTTGAATCGTATTGATCGACGCTGCGAGAAATTCCGCGAGCAAAATTATCCTCCCTCCGCATCTTCCGCTGTTGGCGTTCGTCCCAAGGCAAAGTCAAATTCGGTCAATGCGGGGATTGCCATTGCCAGTGTTGTAAAACCATACGCGACAGCAATCACGCTAAATACGGTCAATTCCTGGTTACGCAAAATAAAGCTGGTGATCGAGAAAAAAGTCAGGAACGGCAAGGCAAATGCGCCCAGTGCAATCGCAGGCGAAGGGTTGCGATTGCCAAGTGCATAATACAGGCCAGCACCCCCTCCCAATATGATTGCAAGAAACGGAGCAAGTTGCCGACTGAAAGATCCTTGGAATGAGATCATGATCAGCATGCACGTGACTACTCCTAGGAACAAAAAGAAGACTGTCCCAAGACTTGTTGCAATCGCGGTGCGGGAACGAAAATAAATAATTCCGCAGTGGATACCAAGCATGCCTACAAAAAAATCTAGCACAATAAGCCCACAAATTGTGAAGACGAGATTCTCTGAGGTTATGCCATTGAACGACCACAAATAGACGCACAACGCAATCGGAACGAGCAACATTTCCTTACAAACGTACAGCACTCCAAATAACTTGCCAAAAAGAAAGCTCGGAGGCGTAATTTCTGTTACAAGCAACAGGTCAAGAGCCTGGCTGTCACGCTCATTAGAAATCGAATTGACGGCCAGGGCATTAATAATGATCAGCGAGATCACGAAAAAAGGTGCTAACAATTTGGCCGCACTTGGAATCAACTCTTGGGCCATCATACTGCGTGACGACAATTCACCGGCATGTTGCATTTGGAATAAGCCGGCAGCTACAAGCACGCCTAACAACAAATAGGCAAAGCGAACGATCAAAACTTTTCGACCGTAAGCCCAAGTCCTCATCTCGCGCCACAAAATTGGATTGTTCCAAACCGGACGCGGAGCTCGGCTTTTCCAGGCCTTTACTTCGCGTTTAGTGTTCGGCTGATTAACAGACGCGTCCGTAGTAAATGCTTGTTGTTCATTTGTTGCCAGGGCCACCACATGATCGTCTTCATCTTCAACAGCTTGAGGGCGAGCTTCACGAGATGGATTCCAAATCCGAAGCATAACAATTGCACGCCACAAGAGCATCGTAGTCACCAAGAGCATCCACGAGCCGCATAAAAATGACAAGCCTCCTACGGAGTCGGCGATGGACTCGGGCGGCATTGGTTGGCACAAAATCCACGCTGCGCGAAACGGATTCAAGATCGTTGCTATTTCTGGCGAAACGCCGCCGATAAAGCCTCGCGCAATGATCTCGCAAGCTGTCACCCAGAGAACGACCGATAGAATCGTAATGGCGATCGCTTGGAAGGTTTTTTCGCGCCAAAACGCAACGATAACCCCCAACGCCGTCGCAGCCGCCACGGTCGTGACGGTAACCCAAGCAAGGAGCATAACTTGGGAAGTCGACACGCCTCCCAGCAGCGTCAGCATTGCCAGGACCGGCAACCCCGAAAGAAAAAGGTTCATCGCAATCAGAAAGCCACCACCGGCTTTGCCCACCACCAACTCGCTGTTTCGCAAGGACGTCATCAACAGCAGGATCAGCGTTTTCCGGTCTTTTTCATGCGCTACGGAAATCGTGCCAGCAATCGCCGCCACGCAAACCAAGATTACTAACTGTAGCGGCCCCAGAATCTGGAACACCAAAGATCCAAACCTTGCAAAATCACCTAGATTTCGGATCGGTTGAATGCCCGCCATCAACAGCCAAGCGGTGCATAACAGTACGAACAACGATAAAGCGAATACGACACGCCCGAAATAGTGTTTGCCACGTCGTGGTAAGGTGGTGAGTTCTCGTTCGAAAATTGGCCCGAGCATGCGGTACTTACTTGGAATCTGGCATTAAGAATGGACTGAGACGCATTATGGTCCAAGCAATGGTATCTGACGATATGCCGGTGGCAAGTTTATCGAGGTCTGGAAAAATATGCCGAATTTGCCGGTTCCACCGAATAAATTACCAAATCTCCTTGTCAGGCTAATAAAAACGACGCCAAAAGGGGACTTCAAGCGCGTCGCTGCCGATAAAGAACTATCGTTCAAATGCGGCGCGAGGTAATGGATCACTCTGAAAAGATCCAGCTGTCGTCTCGCTCGAATCCACAGATCGTTAGATGATGAGACTGACGCGCTAATGTTTACGCAATCTATAGCTCGCTTTGGCCGCTTTTTACGACAGGAAGATGGTCCAACCGCGACAGAGTACGCAGTTCTGCTGTCGCTGATCGTGGTCCTTTGCGTCGGTGCTGTTAAGCAAATGTCGAACGCCACGGGCAGCTCTTTCGATGCGTCCGCTCAAGCAATCGACTCCGCGTTTAATCCGTAGGCAGCTACATAATCGGCTTCGAAAGCTTTGCTAGTTCGCTTTGCATCGACTCAATCCTTTTCCGTAGCAGCTGCATCAAGTCGAACTTATCTTCTCCACGGCCGCGGCTTGCCGGAACAACAATCGCCTCGTCAATTTGAATAATCACTTTGAGCGGCCTGACTGGAAATTGCTGATCAGTCAAATCTTCGTAAATCTGTTCGACGGTTTCTAGCAACCGAGCTTCTGTTGACGGTGCCTGCAGATAGTCTAGCGAATAGGATGCAATCTGTTGTGCCAAATAAATTCGCGAGAGCTGATCCCATAAATGCCTGCGTGTTGCCGCTGCTTCTGTCGCTGCGAGTAATTCCGGCACTATTCTGGAACGGATCGCTTTGATCCGTGGAATGATCGGACCCGCCCCGCCCTTGCCCAAATATTCTAGCTCGGAAGGCCGCAGCAGTTCGTCGATCAGTCCCAATTGCCGTTCGATCCAAGTTCCTTCGCGCGTGTGACCGAAATATTCGATCTCCTTCAAGCAAAGCAGTCCGAACATCGCGCGGTTTGTGCGATCAACAAGCGTCGCAGTACGCTGCGAATGCGCTTCCCAAGTCAATCGTTTCTCAATTTCATTCAGCATCGGTATAACAAGCGACTCTACCGGGGCAAGCGGCAAATACTTAATGGCCACAGGATGCACGACGACCAAATCCTGCTCGTTGACTTTCGCTCGCTTCTTTGCCGCTGCACGTGCTATTAAAGAGACACCATCGAGCAGATCTTGGAGACGATCATTCGTTCTGAAAACTGCGCCTTCTGGAAATAGAACCAGTGGACGCTTGGCCTGTGTCAGAATGTCAATCGCTGTATCCAATGATTGGCGATCAGGGCCTTCGCGATAAATACTGAACCCTCCCAGTGCAGTCAACGCCCAACTCTGAAATGCACTGTGATGAAATAGATGCCAGCTGGCCATCTGGAATGGATAGACGTTCAACGACCGAGCGATGAAGCCCATTGCCACAGGATCTGCATATCGACAATGATTGGGCGCAAGTAATGTGCCATGCCCTTGCGCGATGGACTCCTGCAGATGTTCAAGTCCCCGCAACTCGTAGTCGACGACTCCTTCCTTTCGCCGCAAGTACCAATCGATAAAACGAAATTTTTGCGCAATGAAAGGTAGAAAAGTGCCACGCCATGGAGGAATGAACTTGTAAGGCTTTTCAATTATTATCGGCTGCATAATCTTTGTAGCCGTGCGGATGTTTGCTATGCCAGTTCCACGCGGTAGCTACAATCGATTCAATGTCGTTGTACTTGGGCGCCCAGTCGAGCGTTTTCTTGGCAAGCGTGATGTCCGCAATGAGCGAGGCTGGGTCGCCTTCCCGCCGAGGGGCATCGACAACTGGAATTGCGTGGCCAGTTACTTTGCGGCAGGCTTCGATCACTTCCAGAACACTAGCTCCTTTACCAGAGCCAAGGTTCATCTTCATCACTTGACCTGGCTCGAGCAACTGCATCGCCGAAAGATGTGCTGAGGCCAAATCGTTGACATGGATATAGTCGCGAATACAACTTCCATCGGGAGTCGCATAGTCACGACCAAACATGGAGACGAACTTTCGCTGACCCAAAGCAACTTGCAATACAATGGGAATGATATGAGTCTCGGGATCGTGGTCTTCGCCAATCGATCCATCTTCACTAGCGCCTGCAGCGTTAAAATATCGCAAGCAGGCAACGCCAAAACCGTACGCGGCCGCGTAGTCCTGCAAGGCGCGTTCAATTACGAGTTTCGAGAAACCGTAAGGGTTGATCGGGAGCTGCAGATTGTCTTCGGTAATCGGCATCTTGGCGACTTCACCATAAGTCGCCGTAGTACTGGAGAAAACGAATCGCCAGACGCCTGCTGATCGCATCGCTTCCATCAGATCCAACGCAGCCACAACGTTGTTTTGGTAGTACATCGCCGGCTGCGTTACAGATTCATTTACCAGCGCATAAGCCGCAAAATGCATAACCGCATCGATCTCTTTCTCCTGCATAACCTGCACGAGCTTCGAACGGTCTGACATGTTTCCTTCAATCAATCGACCAGCAGGTACCGCCGCCGCATGTCCTCGGGAAAGATTATCGTAGACCCACACTTCTTCGCCATGCTCCATCAGTTTGCGAACTGTATGCGAACCGACATAACCCGCGCCACCAACAACTAATACATTCATTCCAAGCTCTGCTTCTGAGCGAATCGAAATAGGGAAGCCTCAATAATAATCTCCGTGGCATGATTATAGGCAACGCCAAATTGCGATTCCTGATTGCTGCACTTCGATTTACCAAGTTTGGCTTATCCTGACAAAGAATCAACTCAAACTATGGCCGCAAGTAAATTAAAAAAACTACGAGCCGGTGATCGCCCAGAAGCCATTTCGCCTGTCGCATCGATGCGCAACTGGCTTATTGGTTACGAGAATTACCTGCGCAGCGAATGCCATTTGGCTGATAATACCATCGCTGCCTATGGTCGCGACCTCCGAAGATATGAAGAATGGTTGAAGGGACGCGATCCCAGCCGCATCGGGATCTCGGATCTTACCGATTTTCTTTCCTTCCTAAAATCGGCCAAACTAGCGGCCGCCAGCGTCGCCCGGCACGTCGTTGCAGTGCGAATGTTTTACAAGTACCTCCAGCTAGAGTCCGCAATCGTCGACAATCCCGCGGAACTCCTAATGCTTCCGAAAATGTGGCAGCGAGTTCCTAAAGTCATGTCGACGGCGGAGGTTGATCGTTTCTTGCGGGCGCCGTCGCGATTCGATCCGCTTTATTTACGCGATCGCGCGATCCTGGAGTTAATGTACGCCACCGGCTGTCGTGTCTCCGAGGTTAGCGACATGCTGCTGATGAACGTTCGCTTGGACGAAGGCTATTGTTTAGCCGAAGGTAAAGGTCGCAAGCAACGCATGATTCCGCTGGGCCGAAATGCCATCGTTGCGATCCGAGAATATTTGACCGAACAACGACCGAAGCTAGCCCGCGGGCGTGATGCATCGATCGTTCCGTGGGTTGTACTTTCGCGCAGCGGGCGTCGACTCCGTCGCGAGGCGATTTGGGAATTGGTTAAGCGGTACGCCTTGCGAGCAGGTGTAAACGTCGAGATCTCTCCTCACACGATGCGTCACTCATTTGCAACACATTTGTTAAAGGGCGGAGCCGACTTGAGGATCATCCAAGAGATGTTGGGGCACGCAAGCATCCAAACGACTCAGATCTACACGCAAGTCGAGAACTCGCGGCTCAAGAAAGTACACCAGATGTACCACCCGCGAGCTTAATCGAGCGATGAGCCCGAGTATTGACTAAGGCTGCTTACGGGGCGGAGCAAATTTAATGCGCTCGACCAACCGTATAACTTCGCTGTTGCTGTCACGATAGCCAGTGACCGATGTGATCGCCTGAATTACGAACTCATAGCGCAAGTTGTAATCAAGATCGATTTCAACTTCCGGACCTTCTTCACCCGACGGTCCCGACTCGCCTCCAGTCAATTGTAAAATGTAGCCTCGTAAGCTCTGGAAGTCGGTACCGAATGATCGATTGTCATTCACGGTAATGTCGGACAAATTGCCGTCGGCATCCGCCTTCAATCGCAGCTTGATTGGCAAGTCCATGTTCTCGTCCGTCGTGCCGCTGCCTTGATTAGCCAGGGGCATGCGGACGCTAAAGTCGCCTTCCTGCGCTGCGATCTTAAACGTCATCACGAAGAAGATAAGTAACAGGAAAACGACGTCGATCATCGACGTTAGTTGTAATTCCGCGCGGTCCAATCCACTTTTGCTGCGAATCTTCATAGATTTCTAACTCGGATCTTCTTCTTTGACGCGTAGAGCAAAACTCTCGAAGCCAGCATCTTGGCACTTAGTGATCAAGTCCTGAACTTGGCCGCCCGAAGCGTTCTTGTGGGCACGGATGATGACATTGCCATCCTTTGCCTGTTTTCCCGACGATTGCAATACACTTCTCTCAGTGTTCAGCAAAGGACCAATCGCTTCAACACTCGTGACATTCGCACCCATATAAATGGTGCCATTGGTATCCAAGTTGATAACAATCGGAAACTCAACTTTGCCCTCGGCTGGCTTAGCAAGTTCGCTTTGCGGCAAGGAAACTTTTTGATTCTGCTCGTCGACAGAAAAGTTTACCAGCACCATAAAGAATGCAATCAACTGAAACACCATGTCAATCATGGGTGTCATGTCAGCTTCGGCGATTTCTTTGCTGATTGAATTCTTGAGACGCATAATATTTCAAAACGTGAGTCGAGTAACGCGGTCTAGCGAATGGATTCGGAGAAACGATCAAGCATTACTTCGCCTTCGTTTCCTGCGGCGGCCACCATTCGTTGCAAACGACTCTTCAAGAGGTTGTAAGCGATGATCGCAGGAATCGCAAGAATCAGTCCCACCATCGTCGTATAAAGTGCGGTCTGGATGCCTCCTGCAAGCTCTGAAGGCTTGGGAGTCTGCTGGCTGTTCGCGATTTTGCCGAACGAGATGATCATCCCGTTAACTGTGCCTAACAAGCCGACCATCGGCGCGATGTTGCCGATCAACGCAAGGTAGCCAAGCTTATGTTCAAGCTTCATTGTCTCATCTTCGCCGACAACTTGCATCGCTTCCATCGCTTGTTGTTTGCCTAACGAAAGCTTGGTAAGTCCCGCGCTGACAATTTGACCCAGAAAAGATTCATCAGCTCGCACCAAGTCAACCGCGGCTTGCGGGTCGCCGGCTTGCAGGCTTTCGTCAACGCCTTGGATCAGGTCTGGCGGAACGAAGCTTCCCTTTCGTACAGCCAGGATGCCCATCACCAAAAGAGCAACCAACAAAAAAGACATGATCAAGAACGCGAAGAAGTAGATCGGTCCCAAATTGTTATAGAACGCAAAGAGCACATTCTCTTCACGTACAGTGGTCTCTTCCGTAGCGCCGTCCTGTGCCCATAAGGAAGACGCGGTGCTGGCTACGATTGCGACGACCGCAAAACCGTATCCGAGAATGGTCGAAATGTTGCGAGCTAAGGTTCTTGGAATGCTAACTGAGACCACACTGGCTTCCTTCAAAACTACGGTTGTCGAATCGTTTGACTGATTTAGGGAGTTATCTAAAAACTGCGAGCAAGTTTATACAAAAATACACTAGGTGTGTTTTTGATTCTTATTTTTGATGGCAAAAATTGTCACGTCTTACAAGAACTACTTTCTGGCCCAAATGCTGGCCGCGTAGCGTTCCTTTAACCTACTTCGTGCCTCAATTGATTTCTGCGGATTCCCAGTCTTTTCCCATAAAATCCCCAGTTGGTAGAGTGCTTCGGCGTGATTATCGGCATCGCCCGAAAACATAAGGTCCGTGTGCAAGTAGGCCAGTTTTGCTTCGGCCAGCTGCGATAATGCCAAATGAGCTTCGCCAAGTGTGTTGTAGATCTCACCAAAAAGCAAAATGTCAGCCGAGTCGCTGGTCGAAACCAACTTGAGCAGCTTATCGACCGCTTCTTGAGGAGAGCCTGCGACGATCTCCGCACGGATCGAAGCGACGGTTGCGAGTTTCTGGTAGCGTTGGCTCTCCGCATCGATAGCCGATGCCGCTACGATCTTGTCGAACTCTGCTTTTGCCTCGGCGGCTTTACCCTGAGCTAACGTTGCCGACCCGACAAGGTAACTACTTTTTAGTTTGTACGCGGGAAAAGGTGCGTTTCCAATCGCCGAAAAATACTTGACGGCCTCGGCATGCTGGCCAAGTCCCACAGCGAGACCGCCCACAATTTCGCACAACTCATAAAAATGGTGTGACTTTGGATTCGACTTTGCAAATGCAAGTAACGCTTTTACAGCGGCAGTGCTATCACCTTGTCCCGCGAGAGCAAGTCGACCAGCAATAGCACCTCTATAATATGCGTAGTCATTCTTCACTGCTTCCGACTTAAGCGAAGCCGCTGCTACCGCTTTAATTTGCTGTTCTGCTTGATCAAGCTGATTTTGCGCTAAAGCTTCTTTGGCTCGTGTGAGATCGTTCGGTTCACCATCAAATTCAACAGTTGAAATATCGATCGTCGGGACGTTCTGGGCTTTGCCCCGCACGGTAATTGAAATTTCATTAGGCGAAGCGTTTGTGATTTCACCCGTTAAAGTCGTTCCTGAGACTAATCGAACTTTATCTTGTTGCGCAAACGTTTGAACTGCCGAACTGGCTGACAGGATGAGAGAAAGCAGCAAAACGCTCAACGAGCGATGTGTGGCTTTGACTGGGCAATGCATTGTGAAAACCTTCTAGCTAACAATCGATTTTAAGTGAACTCGGATGCGAAGGCGTGTGTGCAAGTGTGGTCGCTCGATCAAACATTTGCAACGCCATCTATAACGAAGTGAAGTATTACCGGAAAGCGTTGAGGCCAATTGGGGGCTTGCCTAACTCCGTTTGGATAGCTTTCGTCAGGTCCTCAAATTTCTTTTTGGTGTCATCACCTCCTAAAGTTGGGTAGGTGATAAAAGTTGATCGAATATCGCCGATGGCAGCTTCCAAGCCTTTTGTCTTCTTGGCAGGATCTGCTTCCGTACGAGCCGCCGCAGCGCGGCAAACGGCCAACTGCAATCTTGCATTGAAGAAATACTGTTCCAAGTTCGCTTGGTTTGCGGTCCGTTGTGAAAGTCGCCCCCAACCCCAAACGATGTTTTGGTTCTTCGGCCCAGGTTCGGCACCGAACATTGCATTTCGAAGTTTGTCCGCATCGGTGTTCTTGGACCAGTCTTGATAATTTTGAGCCGCTTCCACTTGAGCTAGCAGCATCATGTTGTTGGACCGCAGAACGTCTAAATAGAGTGATGCTGCTTTGTCGTACTGACCGCTGGAGCTATACGCAGACGCTAGGAGTCGCTGTACATCTTCCAGCTTTACATTTAATTGCTGCAGAGCTGAAGCGTCACCTTTCACTAATTGAACAAGTTTTTCATACCCTTTGACCGAATCGTCCGCCATCTGCGTTGAAAGCGCGGCGACATTTGCATCTTGACGGATGCCATTTGACAAATCGAGCAAAGTCTTCGAACTCCATTGCAGGACTGTGGCGTCCTCGCTGACGGAGATCAATTGTGATAGCAACAATCGCAGACTGTTGCCTAGTTTTTGCTTGTCGGCGGAAGACTTTGCGTCATTGAGTTGGGCCTTGAGTTCGTTGGCAAGCACGATGAGGGCGCGCGTCAGCAAGGCTGGTTCTGCGCCATCCTCCTGAGCAACGGCCTGCATTTTCGCGACTAGTTCTTGAATCTTAGTCGGATTCAGAGCCGCGCCGTTTGCTGTTGCGTTTGCGACTTCGGTTTGAAGTGCGAGCCGCAACGATTCCATTTTTGTTCCAGAGCTCAGTGGAATGGAACTGTTAGATGTCACGGCCAAAGGACCGATTTCTGCTTTTTCGAGTGTTGCCAATGCCTCTTTCGTGCGGTCAGTGCGCAAGTAAATATCAGTGAGTGCATTGGCGGCTTGCATGGCTCGCTCATCTAAAGTCGAAGCATCCAAACCCTCGAAACCTTCACGCAACAGATTCTCCACGCGTTCTCGCAATTCAATGATGGCCGGACTGTCCGCCGCGCTTGAACTGTTCTTTGCCTCGGCGATAGCCGCTAAAAAGTCCTTTGCGTACAATAAAAAACCAATATCACGTTGTGTTTGCGCCGCAATCTTTGGCGACGAATTTTTTAGGTACGTGATCGCTTTTTCGGCATCTTCGATTCGATTTTCCTGCAGCGCGAACTGAAGAACTGTCGTAGCTGCACTTGTTGAAACATCTGTGTTAGGCCATGTTTCAAGAGCGTACGAAGCGAACTCTTGCAACGCATGAATCGGCTTGCTATCCGCATCGCTTTGATCCAACAATTGACGATAATGATACAGCGCGATCTGGGCACCATTCATCCCCATTTCGGTACCAGGATTCGTCCGCGCAGTCAGATCGCCCATGGTAGCCGCGTTCCAGTGATCTTCTGCAGTGTGGCTAAGGTAGGCTGAGCGAAAACGAGCCGTTGCCAATTCTTCACGGCTATCTTCTTTGGCATTGAACAGCTCAAACGAACGCCGATAAAGTTCGATAGCTTGTGTGCGCGAGAGTTCCGTACTTGCCAGAGCTTTAGCGATCTGATCTTGAAGGCCCTGATTACTTGGCTGAGCTTTCAGTTGATTTTCGAGAATCTGCACCGTTAACTTATCTTGACTGATTTTTGTCACACGATCGTTGGCTTCTTTATTCGCTTCGGCAAAAGTTCGCACCCGAGGAATTTTTGCATCCTGTGGAGCACCGAGCTCAACGCCGTACTTAGCTAACATCGTTCGGGATTTGTCCCCGACGGGCCCCTGAAGCCGAGCCAGTTTCTGAAGTTCATCGCGGATGTCCTTGGTCAAGACGCGTGCGCGACCTTCTTCCTGTGGATTGTTCTCCAAAGATGCAACCCAAGCATCTTTTGCTTCTAGAGTAGCCAGTTGCAATTCTTGCCACTCCGGTGCAGCTTTCTCAAGGTCGGTCGCTTGTTTAAGCAGCGTTTCACCACGCTGCACTGCCGTTTCGTACTTGCCACTTTCTTTGCTGGACAACAGTTTAACCAGACTCGCGGTTGCACGAACTTGCAACTGACGGAGCACGCCGCCTTCATTGAGATCTGCAACACGCAATAAACTTTCGGTTGCCTCGTCGACCTTCTTTAATGCCGCTTGTGACTGACCGCGATATAGCACACTCAAATAGTAAGTGCCCGCTTCCGCAGTACGCGACGCTTTGCTACTGACTTCATTGAATTGCTGTTCCGCCTTTGCCATCCAAGACTTGAACTCAGGAGAATCCTCTGGCGAAGCTTCAGCGATGTACTTCCGAGCCAAGCCGATCATGATTTGAGACTTGCGGTAATCTTCTTGCATCGCTTCGCGCCGAGCCAGCGCGACGGTGTCTTTGGGGTCGATGTTCCCGCCCAGCATTGCTTTGAGTGGCTCGAGCATCTCTTGCACGCCATTTGTAAAAAGCGACTCCGCTTGCTGAAAGGCTTTGCGGGCTGTAGCCAGCAACGTGTCCTTTTCTGCTTGATCAAGCGTTCTGGTCGCAGCCTGTTTGGCCTGGTCTCCTTGCAGAATGTACAGATCGGCGAGCCGTATTCGAGCTTCGCCACGTCGAGGATGATTTGCTTTTTGAGCCAGGAAAGCCTCGTAGCCCTTCTGGACTTCCGCAATGCGCTGCTCGCGTTTGTCGGGGATGTTGATCGTCGCAAGTTCCTTTTGCAACACATCCAGCTTGAGAAGAGAGAAATCTTCCTTCAGCTCTTTTGGCAGGAGATTGTGCTTTTCGATGTAGTTCAAATAATCGGCGGCGGCATCGTAAAGCTGTTCGTTCTGCAACAGATTCAAAAATTGTTCTACTGGTTCTGCGCCGTACGTTGAACCGCCCAAAAGTGCGGTCAAGGACATAGCGACGGTGGCGATCGATTTCCGCATATGTAAATTCAAAAAATGTCTGATCCTGGAAGACCAGGAAAAGGTTGAAAACAGATGAGTAATCCTACGGCACGCACGCGACGTACGTACAATAATGGCACAAAGCGTTGAACTGCTTCACTATGATGAACATATCGCCAATCAAGTGTCGCAGTACAGCTAGCCGAGCAGCAGACAAGTTCGTATCTCGTTGCGGCGTCTTTTGGGACGCTGCCATGCGAGATAGCGATAGTTTAATCTGTCGCTCGCCTTCGGACGTTGTTTCGTACGCTTCCCGGTTGCAAGGGGTGCGGCGAAATCGCCCAGAACTAAAGTATAGCACGCCTGGGAGACGAAACCGAATAACGTAAATACTTCGTTGTTAGCTGCTTTTTCCGTTCATTCTAATTTTGCCGGTGCGGCAATCGCCGAATCCAAGCCCAGTTTTTTGATGAGAATGGTTGATTTGTGAGATTATCTCGAGAGCGTTGGTACAACACAGACGGGCAACGAGAGCTTTCCCAACGCGTTCGAGTCGAATCGGGCGGAATGCGTCGCGTCATTGCTCTTTCAGTTCTGCTCGCCCTCGTCCTGATGTGCATGCTGCAACTGCAGGAAAAAGATAAGTATGAACCTGTCTTTCAGGCAATCGGATTAGCGCCCATCACCAAACCCGCTTCTTCGCCACGATCGGAATTGATTGACGATGACTTGCCAGCGTCCGAGCTTGAAAAAGAAACGCCGGCCGAGTTTTCTGCGCTTCGGATTTGGACGGCCTTATTAAACAGCGCGTCTAAAGACGAACTGAACAAAATATGCATCTTTCTCTTTTCTCATCCAACGACCGAATCTCAAGCCACGCTACCTGATGTATGGCTTGCCAAAGTAGATGACCTTCTGAACGCCTGGTCTGACGCAGTCAAAAATCAGGATTTGGGGGACAGTTCCGACCTGTCGTCCTTCATTTCACAGTGGGAGAAGTTCCGCTCCAATCCAACCGAACCCCTCGACGATTCGCAAGATGCCGCTGAAAGTTACTCCTTTTTTCGGTTGTTCAAACTCGCCGTTGACAAAAAACTGCTCACGGGCATCGTCGACGCATCGAGTTGGCAGTCGACTGAAACGTTGCCCTTTGCCAGAACGTTACAACGTGGGAGCGCGGCGAAATTAATTCTGGATGAAGTTAATCCAACAGAGGCTAGCTCGTTCGTTTCCGCGTTGCCGCTCGTAGAACTTCCATTGCTCACGAAACAACCCGAAGTGGTCCGAGGCAGGCTCGTCCGTGTCCGAGGCTATGTAGTCAGAGCCGATAAGAAGCCGGTTACCAAACTGACCAGACTGGGGGCTGCTTCCTATCATGTTTTGTGGTTGAAGCCCGAACAAGCGAGCAATGTTCCGTTTTGCGTTTACTTGTGTGCGGAGGATGAAGACGCTGACTGTCCGCTGCCCGTCGACGAAGAAAATATTGTCGAGTTGGCGGCTATTCCGTTAAAAAGGCTCGCGTATGCATCCGAAAGTGGAATCCAGGTAGCTCCGGTGCTGGTTGGTACTGGCTTCCAGTTGGCTGCTGAAACCGCGGTGAAGACAGATGTCGCTTCTGCCTTTGCGGCGCGCCTTCGTCAACAAGATCCCATGTTGTTGCCCACCAGGAATGTACGCGAGGCATTTGCAGAACCATGGCTTTCCCCAAGTGAGCGGATCGCGAAAAAGCAGGTTGTCGAGAGTTTGGTCTTGGCCCCATTACGAGAATTTAATCAACAGGCTACTTCCTTAGATACAATTCGAAACGGCGATCTTGAGGCGGACGTTTTGCGGTCGGTCGTGGCGATCGTTAACGGACTGGAGCGAACGGCGAAGGTGGGTATTGATCCGGCTTTGCTTGGTAATGACATTCCCAATGGTTCATTTGCAAGCGCCGCAGGGCTTGTTAATAAGGTCGATTCGATTCCACTGCCAAGCGAGCTGGCCGAGGGTGTTGGCTTCAAGCAGCTTTATCGCTTGCAGGTTTTGCCTGACTCCAATGAGAGTGACCGCAATACGCCCGACAAAACGAAGACATTGTTCGTCCCAAGTATTCCTGATTCGTGGAAAGGAAAGTCCGAGACGCGACAATATCTTCAGTTCCATGGGCTGCGCATTCACCAGGGCGGAAATGACGAGTTCTGGTGCGCCGATCGAATCTCTTGGGTGATTCCCGATGACTTACCATCCGAAGAATTGGATGATCTATCGCCAAGAATTGCGCCGGAGTTGTTGCCGCTAGTGAAGGTTGGCTGGGATTTCAGTTGGCTTGATCTGATCCGCAGTCGTCAGAAAGCTGCTATTCAAGACGACGAATCCGAAGCGTTCTATACGTTTATCGCGGCTGCAGCCAAGGATGAGACGGTAACTCGCGGAAAAATGTCGAGCGTGCCGGAATGTTTGAGCGATCCAGACGCAAAGATAGGGTTTCCCATTCGCGGCAGCGTGAGGACGGTTCGCATTACCCGCATTGCAGTCACGGATGCACGTACCGCCAAACTATTGGGTAGTAGTCAGTATTTTGAAATAAACACGTTGGCCGATATTGGCGACGGCGCAATTCGCCTGGTCGGCAGCGACAAGGAAAATACAATTCTGTTTGTCGGGGAGTTTCCATTGACCATTGTATGTCGGGACTTACCGAGCCAACTGCTGCCACGCGAAACTGTCGGGGATGTTCAAAACGTCGTTGATGGTTCCGAGTCTTGGTATATCTCTACACCGCTTAAGTTTGAAGGGCGTTTCTACAAACTCTGGGCTTACAATTCCAAACAAACGGATGCTCAAGTCGACGGGGATGCACGCCAAGTTGCGCCTTTGGTCATGGCGAGCCATTTGACGGTGATTGATGAGATCGGTGATGCTGCTTCCAGGAATATTGTAAACATGTCGTTTACAATTATTGGAATCATTGTCATCACCGCGTTTGCTATAGCTCGCTTCATGGCATATCAAAAAAGCGCACGAAAAAACGCTCGAACCAAAATTTAGTTCGAGCGTTATTCGAAATCGACAAGTTATCGATTGTCTAGAGAACTAGTCAACCAACGGATTCTTCTTTGGCATCAACTGTTCAGCACGAGTCACTAAATAACGCAATGTTAAGCCATCAATGGTCTCGGATAGGAAGTGAGTGCTGCCGTCGGAGAGAGCAAGGTTGACTCCACCCGTGTGGAACGAAAACGGCTCGTCGTTAGGACCGCAGTTGTTCTTGGTCCAAGGGCAATTGTTCTTATCAAAAGTGCCAGTACCGTTATTCGGTCCGCCCAGCGGCGTTTTCGACTGGTTAACGAATGCGGTTGGAACGATTCCGCTGCTGTATGGAGGACCCGAAACTCCGGAGCCGGCAGCGTCGGAGTCCGCCCAGCGGTGAACAGCGTAATAAGTCAGGTCTGTTGGAGCACCATCGCCAGGAGCACATCCATATCCAAAGCCAGCTACGCAGGTCGGACTCTTTCGCTTGGCTGCAGTGTTCCATCCCTGTGTTGCGTGGGTTCTACCAGCGTCTTCAATGATCGCGATGGTATTCGAAGTACCGTCAGTGATTGCAGAAATATTTGCATTGTAAAGGCTCAACGCACCGTCTTTAGAGGTTCGCTTGTCACGAATTCCCACAGGACCATAACTTGCGTTGATGGCAGGACCAGGGCTAATGTCGGTATAACATGTAGCGTAGTAGTCAAGAGAGCCGAAGCCTTGGGGATCTTGAACGTCAGCGACCGGGTTTGAAGGGCACGTATAAATTGGAATCTCGGTACGCGCTGTACCGATATTGCCATAGTTAGCATCGTTAGGATTAAAAACGCCAGCAGGGTTTCGACTAGCTCGAGTATCCATGTACTCGAATGCAAAATCGTATTGGTTGTAGATCGCAGTTTGCTCAATGTATGGCAAAATCCCGAGGAAGACGCTCACTGAGTTATCGAGTTGACCACGGCCGTTGGTGAACTTGCCTGCCATCGTGAAATCACCTGTCCCTGAAGACAGATAGTTGGAAAACAAGATCGGCTCGATACCTTCTCCGGCTGTAGGTAGCTTGCGGTAAGCACTCTCGTATCCAAGAATGCCGATGCCCATTTGCCGAGTATGATTCGAGCATTGCATCCGCCGGGCGGATTCGCGTGCCTGTTGAATGGCTGGAAGAAGCAATCCGGCCAAGATACCGATGATTGCAATGACCACCAAGAGTTCGACCAGCGTAAAAGCTCGCTGTTTAGCGTAATACTTACGCGACATAAAAATATCTCTCCAAATGAGTGATTGATATCCGCCTGCTTGTGACACGATCGTCTTCGCTCGCAGGAAAACCAAAAAAACCGAAAACTTGAGAAGCACATTGATCCAGAAGTCAATCATGTGTTCGGTTGGCTTTCGCCTTGTGCCACTTAAGTTGCAGAGAGAATATGAAGGTGATGGCTCTTCTGAAATGGCTTTCACCGTAATTGTTTGTTAAGACAATGTGAATCGATTAAGCGAAGCTAAGGCAAAAAAAAAGATCTGGTTAAGAAATAGCGGGAGGCGTGAGAGGCAACAGGCAATCTTGCCGGTTAAGGTGACTTTGAAGCTCATAACAAGATCAGCATGGCCTGATGCACAACAGGGATTGCTGGCTTAACTTCTTGGAATCTTCATATTGCGGCAATCGAAAGAGTTTTTGGTTGCTGACATCGGGAATGTCGCAAAAAGACGGGAGCAATCAGGCTGTTCGAACGACGTGATCACGCGCACTCGTCCGCCAAACAGGCTCTGCAACCATCGATGCTCGCAGCCGTCCAATGCGGTCATTGCTAGGAACGATTGGGGCCAGAATCCGAATGGGACAGCAGCGTAAATCGAGAATCCGATCTCGGTCATTGTCCAGAAGCACTGCCGGTTTTAAAAGATTCGTTCGGCAACTGCGTACTACGGTGGCGCAGACGTCGTTCTCCAAAGTCACGCGTGAGCCAATGGGGTAGATCGCTGCCGACTCCAGAAACGCGCGTACGGCTCGCGTACATAGCCGTCCATGATTGGCGTGAAACAATAAACAATTCATGGCATCTGCCGGGACGATACCCATCTGAGAGCCAATCGGTTCAGTCAAGCTTAGGTAGATATCTGCTACATTCAAAATGCGTGCGAGAGGATGGATACGGGACGAATTCAGGCCGAGCGGAAATCCTTTACCATCAAGCTCTTCGTGCACTTGAGTGATCAGTAGCCGCGAAAGTGGCACAAGTCCTCGAACATTGCCAACCAGCTTACTACTACGAATCGGGTGTTGAAGGTAGCAATCTATCGATGTAACGTCGCCGTCATTCCTGCTGATCGCTTCCTGGTTTTCAGGTTCGAACAGCGATAGGTCGTGGAACATGCCCGCAATTCCTAAAGAGAGGATATCATTCGGGCTTGCATCCATTGCGACTCCAAGAGCAACCGACAAGGCTGATAGCTTTACCGACCGAGTCAGGAGGGCAGAGCTATACTGGGACGACAGATCAAGCTCTCGCGTAAACAACGTCGACAGGAACGCAGCCAAGTCATCCTGGCAATCATTGCTAAAACGATGGATCGATTCTTCTAAGATTTGAGAGTTCGCTGAACGACCTTCAAGCAACGCATTGACGGTTGACTCTAACGCTCGAACTGTATTGTTGAAGTTGGTCTCGATTGAGACTAGCGTTTCGGGATCGAACGGACGCGTCTGTTCGGCCACCGACACTTCTTCGCTAGCGCTCAGACTGATTGCGTCTTCGTCAATGAGCAGCCAGTTTACGTCTCGCGACAGCAAGTGATCGATCGTCCCTTGGCTAACCACTTCGCCAGAGGGCACAAGCAGTTTGCCGAGATCGTCATAGAGATCGTAGGTCAGCGACGAACCGGCCGTTAGCGACGAAATCGCGACCTTCCAACGGCGTTTTTTTCGATTGCTGGTTTCAGACAAATTTAACCTGCATCAAAATAAAGGTCTACATTGCAAGGGCATCACATTCTGGCCGAACCGGGCTTCGAAAAGGATTTCCGTCACAAAGGAACACAATGCAAGCTTACGACTATCAGCTGGGGGGATGCCGAAATTTTGCACATTTGAATGCTTCGGTATTACGAAACTCATGCCTAAAACGGCAGTACAACTCGCACGATCGCGCCATCCGACGCTCGGTTGTCGGCAAATTTCCGCAGATTCGGCGCGATGAAAGCAAAAACGACGATTCGAAATCGCCCCCAACTTCCTACAATAAATGAGGATTTGTCGCGCATGCGACAAGTGTTTTACACGTGCGTTTCTCTATGAGTCAGATTTGATTTATGTCGATTGACCGTCGAACTTTCCTCAATCGTACCATTCAGGGAGCCATTGCAGCTTCAGCAACTTCATTGGCCGCGCTCCCGTGCCCCGCTGTGCAATCGATCGCTGACTCCAGAAACCCAAACTGGTTGGCGGCAACTCGGAAAGGTTTGGACTATCTTGCCAGAACCCAATCTACTCGCGGCCAGTGGAATACGCCTCCCTATCCCACTGCTCTGTCAGCGCTGGCGGGAATTGCAATGCTATGCTCAGGATCGACGTCGACTCAGGGGCCTTACGCCAAGAATATTGCAAGAACTACCGACTTCTTGCTGACCAAAAGTCGCCCCAACGGTCTGATCGGCGAGCCGACATCGGACCAGCGATACACCTACGGTCACGGATTTGCCATGTTGTTCCTATCTCAAGTATTGGGTGAAGAAGGTGTGGCTGATCGGCGTGAAGAGATTTTAGAGGCTTTGAACAAAGCGATTGAGTTTTGCGGCAATGCCCAGACAGCCTCAGGTGGTTGGGGTTACGTCAGCGCTCGCGACGGAAACGACTACGACGAGGGCAGTACGACCATCACTCAGGTGCAAGGACTGCGCGGCTGCCGCAATGCAGGTCTAGCCGTGCCAAGCGAGATCATCGAGGCGGCAAAACAATATATGTATCGATGCCAAAACGAAGATGGCGGCATCAGCTACTCAAGCACTCAAATGGGGACGTCGCGTCCTGCAATTACCGCCGCATCACTGGCTGCACTCTACAACGCCGGCGACTACGACAGCAGCAACGTGCCAGAGATGCAAAGCTACTGCAAGGATCATTTGTACGACATCAATTCATCGGATGAATCGTTCGGACATTGGCATTATACTTATTTGTACTACAGCCAAGTCGTCTATCGCGAAGGAGACGAGCAATGGCTGCCGTTTCGCGCGCGGCTGTACGACAAGATTTCGAACGAACAACGCAGCGACGGATCGTGGGATGGACAAATAAATCCTGTCTACATCACCGCTTGCAGCTTGATCATGTTGCAAATCGACTTAGGCTATCTGCCGATATTCCAACGATAGCGTTAGAGATTCGGAAGCGACTCCTGAGTATCTCGGTACGCGGTTCCCTCGGTTTGAAGGGTGAGCATGTGGCGGTAAATGCCATTGGCTTCTAAAAGTTCACGGTGCGTTCCACGTTCAATGATGCGTCCTTGATCTAACACCAAGATTTGGTCAGCGTGCATAATGGTGCTCAGCCGATGCGCGATAACAAATGCAGTGCGACCTTGCAGCAAATTTGCAAGGCTCTGCTGAATGGCTTGTTCGCTTTCACTATCAAGATTGCTCGTTGCTTCGTCTAAAATCAAAATCTTGGGGTCTGCAAGAATTGCACGTGCGATGGCGAGACGCTGGCGTTGTCCACCTGAAAGTTTAACGCCTCGTTCGCCGATGATCGTATCGTAACCCGCTTGCGTCGCAATGATGAATTCGTGCGCTGCCGCTGCACGTGCTGCATCAACTATCTGTTCGTCGCTCGCGTTGCGTCTTCCATATGCAATGTTCTCTGCGATCGTACCATCGAACAAGAACACGTCTTGCTCCACGACGCCAAGCAAACGCCGAAAGCTGTGAAGCTGAATCTGCTTTAAATTAACGCCATCTAGAAAGATATCACCGCCCGCTGGATCGTAAAACCTAGCAATCAGATTGCAGAGAGTCGTCTTGCCGGCTCCACTGCGTCCAACTAGGGCCACGGTTTGTCCCGCTAGCACGTCGATATCGATATCTTGAAGGATCCATTGGTCGGATTCTGGGTAACGAAAGCTGAGTCCGCGAATCGAAATGGCACCTTGAACGCGAGCACGTTCAACAGCAGTCGCACCAGGTGCGTCGGTCATTTCAGGCGACATCTGCAGCAAGTCCAGTACTCGATCGAGTCCTGCGAGATTATTTTGGAAGGTCGTCGCACTGCTAGCAAGTGTTGCTATCGGACCCAGCAACATCGTTAGGTAAACCAAAAACATCATCAATTCTCCTAGCGTAAGGCTGCCATTGAGAATCTGCCATCCGCCGTAAATCAGCAGCAGTGTCGAGGAAAGCGGAATGAGCACTTCCCATACAATTTCAATCAATCGTGTCTTCCACCACACCATTAATTGCTGACGAATGAGCATGTGATTGCCGCGCACAAATCGTCCAGTTTCGCTTTTCTGCCGTGCAAACGTCCGCACGACTCGGATACCGGCAAAAGTCTCTGTCGCATTCGCATCGACTCCTTGACGTTGGCTACGTACGTCGCGATACAAAGGACGAATTGAGCGAATCCAAGTCCGGTGCGAGAAATAGACGGCTGGCAAAAGCAAAAACGCAGATGCCATCAACCTCCAATCAACGAGAACTAAAACCAACAAGCTGCCGATTAACTGTACGATCGCTTGCGTTGGATTAAACAACATGCTGAAGATCAGCTCTGAGACGCCGCCCGCGTCTTCGCGAAGCAGACTGGTAACTCCGCCGCTCTTGAGCTTGTAGATGTTGTGTAATGGCAAGTCTAACGCATGCCGAAAAACGCGCTGCCGGATGGAAACTGCAGTTTGATTGACTGCTTGTGTGGCGAGCCACCGGCACGTGAGATGAACGACGGTTTTCAGCAAAGTGACCGCTACGACACAGACTGCGATCCACGACAAAATCTGCATCGGCGACAGACCAGCAGTGAATGAATCCATCCAGCTGGGCAACGGCAAGGGCGGCTTGGTTAAAACGCTGTCGATTGCCAGCTTTGTGCCCAGTGGCGGAAGCAAACCCAGCGCTGTTGAAATGACGAGTGCTAGAAGACTCAAAACAACTTTGCGCCGATTACCCTCTAACAACCGAATGAATTCAAAGAATAGCGTTCTAAACGACCGGATTCGCGCTGGCTTTTTTTCGCCCGACGAGGAATCGTGACTACCATGCGGATGCCCAGCAACAGCGGGCTGTTTTTCACTGCGACGTTTTTTTACCTGGTCGAGATACTCGCGAAAACGAGCTTTAGAACTTAGTGTCATTCGGTCAGAGCCTGCTTAACGTCGTACGAAAACAATCCTTTTTATCATAGCGGGGTGTCGAACCGAAGATGCTAAAGCTGTTCCGTATTGAATTAACCGAAGGCGAGTTCGTATCCAACCAGGAAAATAGCCGCGTCCACGATTCCGTGACTAAGCCACGGACCGAGCAACGTACCATGGCGACGATACAGCCACGCCCACACAATCCCGCCAACGGCAACACCCAGCGAAGCAATTGCGGTCCAAATGCTAAAGAAGCCAAAGTACCGCGAAAGGACCAAGATGTGATGCAACATGAACCCAACAGAGGACAAACCGATCGCAGTTTCGACTGAGACTAATTTGCAAAGGTTGCCAAACACAAACCATCGCCAGAAATATTCTTCGAGCAGACTGTGGACGAACGCATAACCCAAGGCGACTGCTAAATATGCTGGCAGGGTGGCTATACCTACCTCCTGCAAGCGAAGTTTGACTTCTTGTTGCGGCGCATCCATTACGCCCATCGGAACCAACACGAATCGGTTAAAGCAATAGATTGTTACGCCGATGGCTAGGCCGCTGCCAAGTCCCAATAAAAGACTGCGCCGATACTCGGGGTTGCAACTAACAATCCAGTTACCCAGTAGGTAAAAAGCGAGAACTGGAAGCGAGAATTGGATCGTTTTTCCGATCGAGTACGCTGCCTTCTGAAAAATTGGCGGTTGCCCAGCCAATGCTGTGAAGTAGATCCATGTCACGAGTGTTGGAAGTAGCAAGCCTGCAACAACAAACATCCATCGCAGGTTGGTCGAACTTGTATCGGCAGGCGTCGCGGGCGGCGAAGTGATCATGATGCGTCTTGTATGCAAGAAGTGTTCGTTGATCGAGTATTAACGGTGAATCGCATCAGCTTGAAGCACTACGATAGCTGAGCAATGATTGTCGAAAAATCCAACGGCTCACGACGAAGCTTGCAATCGTAGCGACCAACGCAAAGCCAATGAGCATCCAGTCTTGCTGAGTGGTTGGAACAATTGGTTGCGCAAGCAGCCTTGCCGGGACATTTACAACAACTAACACAGGTATTATGAACGTGAAGATAAAATAGAGCGGCAACCCCCATCCTTGCTGATAGATCTCCATGGGATAACGCGAAAAGTTGGTGATGTAAAACCAAAAATCGTAAAGACTTTGATTGCGGCCGAGCCAAATGCTGGTTGCGGCCAGCGAAATCATCAGCGAATACAAGATAACGACTCCGCAGCCGACGTACACAATATAGAGCGGCACAGAATACCATTCCAAGCCCCACGCTGGATCTTGTCGTGTCGTCAAATGAGCAAGTCCCCAGCCTCCAATCCCAATCCCAACAAAGAGGTTGGACAGAGACGACCAGCTGATCTTGCGAAACGAAATAAGGAACTGCGTGTCGATCGGTTTGAGCATGGCAAAATCCAGCCCGCCGGTTCGAATCAGCTCGCTGAACTCTTCTGCATTAGGCATAAAGAAGGTCTGCACGATTGAGTTAATGATCCAGGTCGTTCCCAAGAATACAAAAAACTCATATTGTCCCCAACCGCTCGCGCTGCCGATACTTTTGGCATGATGAAACACGATTAGGTAGAAGCCAATATTCATCGCCGTCCAACCCATACTCGAGATCATGTCGAGAACAAAATTGGTACGAAAGCTCAATTCGCGAATCAGAGAATTCTGTGCGAACTGCAGCCAGACTCGAGTATAGGACGGCCTTTGGTTGGACTCACGCATGACGTAGATCTATTGCTTAAGGAACGAAGCTCGGTTCGCCGTAAAGTTTTACGCTGCTGGAAGTCCCGCGGCTCGTCTCCAAGCGCTCAATTGTCCCAAGTGCATCATCATGTGCCCGCTGACATAGAAGGCATGCATGGCTCCAATCGTGGGAAAGCGACTAATCGCTGCAGCGTTGCGATTGGGTTGCTCGAAGGCAGAATTGTCTATCTGTTTAAGAACCGAAATAGCAGCTCTGTAAGCTTCAAAATAAGTCTCGACGACGCGTCCCATTTCCGGGTAAATCGTACCGTCAGGATCGTCGACGCAAGAAGCGTCCTTGGAATACACTTTGGCGAAATCGTCTTCCATCGCGAACGAACCTAACTGCTGCCCAAGGTCTTCGGCAATCTTCTTCGGATAAAGGCTAAGATGCCCGAGTATAAAAGAAGGATGATTCGACTGTATTACACAACCGTTTGGAGAAGCGTATCGAGCAAAAGCGTCACTGGTAATCCCAACAAGCAGGCGTTCGGTATAGCTGAGCGATTGCGAGCAAGAGTAGGAGATTGTTGTCCCAAAGTGCATAAAGACCTTTCATCCGCCATATCCACTGTAACGCTGTAGGCCGCGTCGATAGGCAAATCGAGTTAAGAAAATAAAAAACGCCGTCCAACCAAAAAGCATAACCATATCTCGCACCAAATCCCAGCCTTGGATCTTGCCGAGAAACACTGCTGCTGGAAAATACGCCATGTACTTGAACGGCAAGAATGACACGGCCGATCTCCATGGTTCAGGCATAATGTCGATGGGAAACATATGACCTGACAAGAAGAACGAGAATAACATGTAAACAAACAGCAGGGACGAGACTTCTAAGAACCAGAAGCCAATGAGGCCAATCCATGCTTCCAAAAAGAAACCTAACACAAAAGCCATCACCAACGATACGAGAAACGCTGCAAACGTTGCCGGGTCGGGAAATGGCGCAGTAAAGTAACCTCGGCAGAGATAAAACACGATGGCGAACGGAATTGTCGCAACAATGTAATACGCCAGCTTATGCGCGATTCGCGAAATGAACATAAACCAGACCATATCGATTGGCTGCACCAAAAACTTCTTGATGTCTCCCTCACGGATCTGTCTCGCGATGCTAGTTGCGAGTCCCGGCATGCTTGAAAACGCACGACCGAGCATCGTGATGAGATAATAAGCAACCATGTCGGAGAATGAATATCCGACGATTGACGCCTGCGATGGATCGGAAGGGTTCAAGCTTTCAAAAATTGCCCACCACAGAAATATCTGTGTGATGATTGGCAGGAATCGCATCAACGTGCCGATTGCAAAATCACCGCGGTAAACGAGCCTTTCTTGCAAAGCGATTTTTAATACGATGTAAGTCGTCTGCCAACGTTCTGATAAGGTCGGCGTTGTCTCAAATTCCGTTGTGCTCATTGACTGCCCACCTTATTGAAAAGGTTCGCAATCACTTCTTCCAATGGCGGGTCTTCAACTACAACGTCCGCAACCGTAAAGTTAGCCAGAATTGCAGCAAGACGACTTGCAACTTCACTTTTCTGAATTCGAAAACTGACGCGAGGCAACTGAACCGATTCAATTTGGCCGAAACGCTCTAATCCTTCTTCTGATTGCAAATCGGGGATTTGAAGCGTAATGATTTTCGAACTACTGAAACTATCAATTACGCCGGAGAGCGAGCCGTCGTATTGGATGAGGCCGTCTGCAATTACAACCACACGTTTGCAAAGTGCGGCGATATCCTTCATGTAATGGCTGGTGAGCAAGATCGTGATCTTGCGCTTCTCTTGGTAATACTTGAGAAATTGCTGAATATTATGCTGAGCAATTACATCCAGTCCAATCGTAGGTTCATCTAAGAACAGCACTTCCGGCGAATGCAACAACGCTGCAGTAAGCTCCATCTTCATGCGTTCGCCTAACGAAAGCTCTCGCACGGGACGCTGCATAAGATCCTTAGTGTCCAACAGCTCTGAAAGCTCCGTCAACGTTGCATCAAATTGACGAGCATCGATACGATAAATCTGTTGATGTAAGCGGAACGATTCTTGAGCTGGCAGATCCCACCACAACTGGTTTTTCTGCCCCATCACCAATGCAAACCGGCGCCGATACTCCAACGGTCTTTCCCAAGGTACGAACCCCATCACAGTCGCATGACCGCTTGTCGGATAGATCACTCCGCTCAGCAGCTTGAGAGTCGTTGTCTTGCCAGCGCCATTGGGACCCAGAAATGCGACGAACTCCCCCTGCTCTACTTGCAAGCTAACATCGCGAACTGCATGGACCGTTCTGTATTGGCGATTGAAGAGCCCTTTAATAGAATCCCGCAGACCTTCTTTTTTCTGAAAGACGCGGTACGTTTTTTCTAGATTCTTGATGTCGATCGTGGGCATGGTCATGGTCCAATAAAACCATTTTACAGCTGACGCAGCAACGACACGCTGCAATGCTGCAAAATGGTTGATAAGAGGGTGACATGATGCTAGCCGGAAGTCCCGAGATCGACTAGACCTGCCAACGCAACGTGACAAAAACGGCCTGCATCAGCATATCAGCAAATGTTGATGCTTCGTTGGCCGTTTTACGTTGATTCGTTAATGAGCTCACGAAACCGTTGGGCTTTGCAAGTTTCGATCGAGCGAAGGTCGCGACAAGACTGCCGTTGCGACGATAAGCAAGATTTGGCTCGCGACAAAAATCGTCAAAATAAACAACACGCTCTCGGTAAACCCATAGCTATGCAGTCCGATGCCGAGTTGGTTGGTTCCGAACCAACTCCACGCTGTCATAATATTGCCGCCGATAGCAAGCAAGTAGAAGCCACGTTCCGCAACCATGCGGTCCCAACGCGCGTGCAACAGAATCGCATTCCACATTACGATCATCAAAGCGCCATTCTCTTTCGGATCCCATCCCCAGAACCTGCCCCAAGAATCATCCGCCCAGAGTCCGCCTAAGACTGTGCCGATGAAGCTGAAGAACAGACCGAAGCACACGATACCGTAGCAAATCTTATAAAGGATTCGCTGCTCGGCAAACAGCGACAGACGTTTCTCGGAACCCTCCGGAGCTCGCATGGCTACGATCCGATGAATAATCGCATAAATCGCAATAAACCCAGCAAAGAATGTCGCGGCATATCCCAGCGTAATGCATTGCACATGCGTCGTGAGCCAAAACTGGGTATCCAATACAGCCTGAAGCACGGGCATGGTGTCGCTAGTGTCTAACCCCCAAGCGACCAACAACGTAAGTACACCCAACGCCGTTCCGACTAACACTCCCAAGCGAATTGGATAGATCGCTTCAATAACAAGTCCCGCAAGAACTCCCGCCCAACCAATGTAAACGGCTGACGAATACAAGTTGATCACGGGTGGACGATCCGAAATGTAAATGCGCATCACGATCGCAGCGGTATGAACCACGAACACTACTGCGCAAATCCAAAACGCACTTCGGCGAAATGGCTGGCGGAAAAAGATGAAGCTGAGCAATGTCAGTACAAACGCGATGATATAAAAGACAATCGCCTGCATGAACGGGTTAAACTTGTTGTACCACGCCTCAAAGTCGACCTTCTGCTGCACGCCCTGCCCTGCAGGCAGTTCGGAAACAAATCGCAAGTGAGCAGCTAAAGCCTTCTGGGCGTCCAATTGCGAGCCTTGATCGTACTCTTGGAAAAGCTTGTAAACCGAGCGTGTCGCTGCGTCATCGAAGTCGGTCTCTACAAAGGCCGCCTTTTGCATATCGAATACGGACGGATTCAATGCTCGCCATCTTTTTTCTTGTTCAGTCGCCTTCTCAAATTCTTCGGCATCTAACATCGGGGGAACCATGCCAGCCACATCGCTGGAGTCAATCGACTGCATCTGACGCTGTAGGGCAATAAACTGTTGGCCGAGTCGCGTTACATCGTCCTCGGACATTTCCGCGGTCGGCATTGGGATCGGTGTCGCGCGATAAGCATCCGCGGTCAAGAACAAAAGGTTGAGCTTTGAGTAAAGTTCAAGTATCTTGCGGTCCTTAAAACTGAGCGACTCTTGCGCAAGTCCCTCGCCTCCGTTTGCTTTCGGCTGAAGCAGCAATCGTACTCGCTCTGCTTCCTCTTGGAACTGCTCGAATCGCGGCTTGAGCTGATTCAAACTGTATCGATGCTTCAACGGAGGACCGAGCAAGCCTTCGGCCACTCCACCACTTTCTTCAGGATTTAAGTCGAGTAGACCACGAACTTCTTCGGCATCAATTCGAAAGACCATTGCATCCAGATAAATCGGGTCGCCATTGGCTAGCGCCATGAAAAATTCGACAGCACTGAGTTTGCGATTCTTCTGGGCCGCGGGATCGGTGCTTGCAGGATTCCCCCTGATAACGGTGTAGGTTTTACCTGAGAGCGTCTGCAGAAATCTTCGCGCAACAGAATCGAGCGGCATAATGCGCCCCTCGCTTTGCATCGGTATCTTTCCAACCGCATACCAATCTGCGGTTCCCCCTTTTGCCTTACGAGGAATCGCTTGCGATAGAAGAGTGCCCGCTACGAGCGCCACCACGATCATTGGAAGCAGCCAACGCGAAATGCCCGTCGCCCGAGGTGGCCCAATGCGGACAGGCGTACTGCTAGTCGCAGGCTTGTAAGGCTGAGCCGGCGATAAGTCATCCATATCTTTCACGTTGGCTGGATCGTTGACTTCACGGTCAAAGCGGCTCGCGAACCTTACAAAGGTTTGTCCAAAATGGGCGAACATTCCGAGCCCAGCAAATACGCACGCCAAATAAGGCACCAGCCAACCCGCATTGGTTACAACTTGCAAGCCCGTGGTGGGAACGCCGACCATTCTCTCGTTAAAAAATTCGCTTTGGTAAAACGTCTCGCCATCGAACCGCATCGGATTGTTCATCCATATGCGACTTGACTGGCTTTCGTTCGATACTGGATTTTGGATCTTTACGTAGCTTGAATAGTCTCGCGGCGTTTCTGTACCGCTGTAGTTGATTTGTTGTACGTCTTCGAGCGTGATTTCGTAGGGTTTATAGTTTCGTCGATAGCGCAACGCCAGTTTGTAGTTCTTGCCATCCAGTTCAATCGAATCTTGTATGTCATCTTCTGTTTTTATGTAGACCTGCGCGGCATCGTTTGCTTCCTGAGCGACCAAATAGGTGTCGATAACTTCTTTTGAAGTCCGGTCAATAATGCTGACGTAAGCGGCGGCTAGATTGGTGCCCGATTTCGCCGCGCCCACAGGTGGTACTTTTCGAGCGTAAGCGTTCTGTCCGATTCCCTTGGTGGCTGGATTATCAACCACGCTTGAATCAATCGTCGATAGCTTGGAATTGATCATCCAGTCATCAACGCGGATATCGAAGGGCAAGAACTCACTCGTCAGCGCTTTACCTTTCCCTGCGACACTGATGAGCATGTCTTGGTCAATCGCTACATGTTTTTCATTGCCATTGGGAAGTGTTTCGATGATCGCGAGTTCAACTTCATCTTGAGTGAACGCCAGATTGCTTGTTTCACCCTTTTGCAGAATGATTTTCTCTTCGTACTGTCGATCACCAAAGACGAATTGTCCTAACATCAAGAGGCCAACGGCGAGATGAATTAGCACATTGCCGCCGCGTTTTCCAAACAAAAGGTTTAGCCCAAAAAGCATAATGATGCCGGCCACAAGACTCTTGAATAGTTGCCAAACAATTCGCAGACCTGCTGGCGGAATTTGATAGAACGCAAAAAAGATGGCTAACGATATCAAACTAGCTATCCCGAGTCCCAACACCCATTTCATCAACGTCGTTTTTGGAGGTTGGAAGATAAACAGGGCGGTTAGCCCGGCTGCCGTAAGGTAGACGCTAGCTACTGTCAGCATCCATAAAGATTCATACGAAATTGGCGGCTCGCCTTGTAAGCCGTTAACGGCATGAGCATTAAGGATTACAAAGGTTGTTACGCCAAGTCCGAACAACAACAAGCCCAAGCCAACATAAAATTTTGTTCCCTTGGCGTGCATCGAAAACCGAGTTAACTTTGCAGCGATCAGATTGATTAAAAGCACCAAACCAATCGTTGCACCGCCCGGCATTGGGATCAAAATATCGGGTCCAGTATGTTGGCCAAAGATTGTGACAGGTGCGAACACGTGGTGCGGAACTAGCGCGATCCACGAATTGAAGTAGATGTTCTTGACATCAACTAAAGTTTGTTCATCTTGCGCCAGCGTACCTACGAAAAGAATCAAGATCGAAAACGCGAACATTGTCACTGTGATTTTGAGCGAACCGAGCAGCGTCAACGCTCCCCAAATCGCTCCAGTGACTGACGAGGCTGAAAGTGGCAAATCGCTGCGTGAAGATAAGCCCGCCGAAGCGTTTGTAACTGTTCCACTGGCCATTACTTTATGCCTAACAAGAAAGTGGTTGGAAATGTCTGTGTTGGAAGGTGGGTAGGCTGGCGGTATTCTACCACTGCAGGGATTCGATGAACGTCTCAAGCTTGGCTGAATTCTCAAGCACAACCTCTGTTGAGCCAGTCATTTTTACAAATAGCTTGCGTTGCGATTCGGCGTCTTCGCCTGAGTTGCTTTCTGGGAAAATTGCGCCCAAGATAGCCCTGCTGGATTCGCTGTCGTCGTCGACAACCACCCGATACAGCTTGCCAGTTCGGCCATCACCGGCGGTAATTTCTGTTGCGCTGGAGAGAATTGCGTCAATCTTTTCTTTCGGCGTGATCTCTTCTTTTCCAACGGAATTTGCCCATAGCTCGATAATGCTCGCCTCTTCGCCGCCCGCGAAGACCAAGCTAACTTCGGCGGCGTTTTCCGATGCATCAGTTTTAAGCGAAGCAACGCGAATCGAATTTGATTTAGTTCCATCGTCAACCCAACCTTCGGGAACAACATATTTTACACGAGCAGCATCGCCCGCTCGTGAAGAGCTGGCTGTTGATCCGCCCTGTTCAGTTGGAAGTTGGCTGTCGAGAGACTCATCCGATGTGCCACTAGCATCATCTGCGGTTAAAGTTGTTCCAGCAGCCGGCGAAGGAGTGTTCGTACTGCCCGCTCCCATCATGCCTTGCATGAAAGGACCTCCCATGGCGGGTTTCCCGGCTGACGTACCGAGATAATTGACAAGAAAAATCGGCGACTCATCCACAGCACTCGAAATTTGGCGAAGTTCATTCTCAGTTTCGTCCGCTATAGCAACCGGCGGCAGACCCAGCTGACCTCGCCAACGATCAAGATTGCTTTGGACCGAAGCAAGCCACTCATCGCCCGAGCCTGGCTTTGATAACGGCGTGACAGTCATCGCACCATCAAGACCGGCCATATCAGGTGGCGACAGCGTTGCAACTGCGAAACTGCTGCCAGGTCCTCGAGTCCAACCTTCGGGAGTATCGAATTCAATGTTGCCACTCGCGTCGAGCTTTAGAGATGTGGCGACCGATTCAACCTCGTCTAAATATTCTACTGTAACATCAGGTTCGCCCATGAGCTTGAGAAAAATCGACTGCGTACCCAGCGGTACGATAGCGCCGACCATTCTCTTTGGGCCAGCTTGCGCAGTGGTATTTGTTGTCGGCTGCTGATTGGGTTTGCGGACTTCGACTTCATAGACGCGAATCATCGGATCGCGATCGCAGCCCACCAGACTGATCATGATCAAACCACCAATAAAGGCAACGGAGTTGACCGTGTTACTCCGGCGCAGTTTTCCGTTTTTATGCCCGGAAAGTTTGAGAAAGCGATGCAAATAGGATAAGGAGCGAAATGTTGGCATAGGAGCGAAAGGTCGGCGTGAGCTTATTTTGTTGTTAGTTGCGGATCTAGTAAGCACATTGCAAAGCGACTCAATCGACGATATGTGCTCACGAGATCTCGGCAAAATCGAAGAGTTGGTTCGTCAAAATTGTCGCAGTGGGCAAATGCATGACGTAGGCGGGAGCTAGCATTCGGTCCCCAGGAAACTGTCGCCGTGAATATTCAGCAACAGTAGCGTCTACGTTGGAACAATTCGCGGCGTTTGCTAGCCACGGCACATTATGACGCAAAATGACAAATTCAGAACCGCAAACGGCACGATTTTGCCCGCTGCAGATGACAAAATGTGAGGTTTTCGCTCACGGCGACCCGTTTATTGCTCGCCAAACGGGTTCATTTGCCGCACCTGAACGCGTGCTACCCAATGATTCGGTATTTTCAGTCACGTTGCGAGAATCGCTGTTTGAAGACAATGGCTGCGGCGCACGATTGCCGCGGTTCATGCGTGACTGGAATTCAGAGGAGTAGCGACTTGTTGACGCATCATAGCTCGAGTCGCCTTGCGTGGTTGCAGACGACAACCGGGCAACACGACTTGAGTCAGAACTTTGTAGCGTTGCGAGCATCTTTTCGCTTTCCGACAGCCGATTCGCCAGCAGTTTGTTGCGATCTTCAAGCTCGTCTGCACGCTTCTTCTGAGCACGGAATTCGCTGAGCAACCTTTCGCTTTCAATCTGGTACTGCATCATGCGTTTAGACTGCGGCCAATTTTGACAACCTGAAAAGCATGCGACCAGCACGCCGACGATGCTCAACCGCAACGTCATTTCAAGGTTTCTTTTTAAGTGGCTACGATCAAGCACGGCAGTCATTCCAACAAGCAAAGTTCTAGCACGTAGAAGCTTTAACAATTCTGCCAAAATTTTCCAAGATCAATTCTGCGCACGTTTCATCTCGACTTGATCCGTCTGGGAGAAATCCGAACTGGCATCGAGTGGTGGCTTGGTACGTTTTTGAAAGTAAGCCAGCATTGCAGGTAGAAAAAGCAAGTCACCCAGCAACGCAGTTGCGATTGTCAACATGCCCATCGTCACAAAGACTCTGGTATCACGCGCTTCGCTCGTCAGCGCGGTGCTAAAGCCCACGACAAGAACTGTGGTCGTCATGATCAGTCCGGTTCCGACTCCCACAAAAGCGCGACTGATTGCTTGGTCAACATTGCCTCGAGTTCCGGCAAGTTCGTCTCGATAACGCGTTAAGAAATGAATCGTGTCGTCCACTGCGATCCCCAAGCAAACGGTAAACGCACAAACACTCACGATTTCTAAATATTTCCCCGTTACGACTAACAACACACCGGTTGCAGCCAGTGGAAACACATTGGGGATAACCGAGATTAATCCGATTCGAACACTTCGGTATACGACGGAAAGAACTAAAAAAATAACGAGGGCTGCTGTGCCCAAGCTGTATGCTAGATCGAGGACAATGCGATACAAATTCCGCCATCGCCATACCGCATTACCATCTAAGCTCAACTGGAAGTTGGGGTGCTGAGATTGAATGACAGACAGCCCTTGCTCAATGCGTTGAAAGGTATCATTGTATTGAGCGATGCCAAGATCTTGGACGCGGAATCGAGCTTCTGCATACTGATACTCTGGAGTGTAAAAAGCGCGTTTCAACGGCGGCGGCATAAGCTCAAGCAGCGACATTCGATCGGCCATCGCGCCTGTGCCAGGAAGTGCTTGAACAAGATTATAGATCGAAAGTGGCGAACCGATCAGCGACTCACGTGCAAGTACCTCATTCACCGATGTCATGACCAGCCCAAGTTCAGCGGAATTGGCGGGAATCTGTGAATTCCATTGAACGGTCACCGATCCCGTGTCCATTCCACCTAGTTTGCGGTCGATCCTCCGCAGTGCAATTACAGCTTCTTCGTCATCCGGCAGCATACTAGTCTGACGCTCGTCCGGTCGCAGCGCGGTACATACGGCAAGCAAGCCTGCGGTCACAAAGATGGCTGACCAAGCAAAGAAGGCTTTGCGCGCGACGACAAAATCGACCAATACGGAGATCCGCTCCAAGTTTTTGTCGACTAAGTTTTTGCCGTAACCTGTTGCGACGGTATTGCCCAAACGTGAAGCGCACAGCAACGGAATCACCGTCAGAACAGAGACCAGGGTTAGAGTCACACCGATGACACAACACCAGCCGAACTCGCGTACAATCTCGTGATGAGCCAGTGCGAGAGAACTGAAACCGATCGCTGTCGTAAGCGACGTCAGAAAGCACGCAAATCCGACATCGCGCATACCGTCTGCAGCAGACTCCATATTCGATTTGCCTGCAGCGCGATTGCGTCTGATCTGAACCATCATATGTACGCCGTCGGTGAACCCGACCAGCGATATCAAAACAGGCAGGACGGCGCTGTTGAAAGGGTTGTCGTGTAGATCAAAAAAGTGCAATGTCCCCAAGGTCCAGTAGACACCTAAAATCGGAGCGGTTGCCACAATGATAACGGCAGATATGCCTCGAAACAAAAAGACAGCCATTAAGAGAATGACGCCGTATCCGATCAACTGATAACGCATCTCGTTGGATTCGTGCGCACTGGCCGCAAGCAAGCGTAGCGGCGTATCTCCCGTTACGGAAAACGAGATTTTCGTGTTTGGATATTTCGCCGCAACGTCTGCTGCCAAGTCTCGCAGGTTGTCGGTGAAATCCTTGTCAGAATCGATCAAGAACCAATCGATCTCGATCATAAATAACAAAACGGTGCCATCGAGCGATAGAAGTTGACCGCCGATAAGCGGATTGGCAATCGCCTTGGCGCGGGCCGCATCAAATCGCGTCTGAGACGCGGTTTTTCGCGGGAAAACCGGTTCGCTGAGTCCGAAGATGTTCAGTGGCGGGGTGTCTTCCAGCCAAACAACGTTCTGGACAAACTGAAGTTCTTTGACGCTCTGCAAGACCTCACGAAGTAACTCGGCACACTCGGGTGTGAAGAAGTTGTCGCTTTCCGCAACCAGGATTACTCCGCCTGACCCGTAACGAAAAGGCTCTACGTCGGGCGGTCGCTGAATGCTCTCTTGATCATTCTTTGGTAAGAATGGCTCGGCCACATGTGTCTGGGCAAACAAGTCTAAGATAAGTTCGGGCTTGAAATTTCCGATCGTCGTTATGACGGTCAGTGCAATAACGAAAAGCCATGTTAGCTTAGGAAAAGCAAGCACCGGTTGCACAAATCGCGCAAAAGCTCGCTCTTCAATAGTCCGTCGAGAATGGGGTAAAGGCATTATTACAAAGCACGCCGTGCCGCAATGTGCCTCGCGAATTCATCTAAATCCAGTACGCCATCACCGTTTCGATCAATTGCAGAGAATTGATACATTAGAAACGCTCGCGGCGATTCGTCTTTCGTAACTCGACCATCCTTGTTCCGATCAAGCTTTGCAAGTCGCTCTTTTGCAAGCGGCAACGCTTTAGTAACGAGATCTGCGAAACGAGTGACTTCTGTTTCACTCAGTGAAGATTCGGCGACAGGTTCAGCTATGGTAGCTACCATGCCTTCACCTTTAATTGGCTCCGCAACGGTTAAAAAGACGATTGCCATCTCTTCCCAAGTCTGGTCGCCCCATGTGACAAACTCGTGTGGAGCTGGATTGTTAGGATTATCGCTCGAATTATCAAACGTCGCCGTCAAGTCGATCGACTCCATGTTTGACATCGGAAGTGGATGTTTGTAAACGTAGTTGTGCTGCCAATTGAAATCGTAGTGAGGCACATGCAAAAGCGACTGAGCCTGACCATTTGTAGTGGCCGACAAAGAGAACGATTTCCCACGCACATGCATATGTGGTGTGACCGCGAGTAGAGTTGCCTGAGTCGGAATTCTCGCAACACTTCCGTGCACTTTGTGCGATGGCGAATGCGGCGGAATTTCAAAATCCTGTTGAATTCCGGCAATCGAAAAGACGTTGTGAGTGACGTTACCAGAATCGATGAAGTCCAGAGCAATTCGCGTTAAGTCGCTTTGCGGTTCGCCGTTGGGCGTGTAATGCATCTGGAAAACGAAGTGTGAACCAGCGCGAATTCGCTGAGCATGGCCGGCTGGTAATTCAAAGGTCTCTTGGCCTGGTACGTAGGCGCACAAGAGTGATATATCTCGAAAGTCTTCATCGTCAGGCGGACGCACGAAGACAATCACATGATGAACGACGGAGCGATTACCAGGGATGACCTCAGCGAGTTTCACCCATCTGTCTTCTGTGAACTTCGGATCAACAACAAAATACTGGTAATCGACGACGCCGTCGGCAGGCACGGCAAAGGGAACTTCTGCCATCGGCAGGATAAGTTCTCTATTCTCGTCTTCTGCAACAGACTCACTGGGGCCTTCGGCCGACGGCGTGCTGGTAGGCTTGCCTTGCGGCATTCCCGCTTCAACCCATTGTCGGAGAAGAACTTTATCTTCCGCCTGCATCGCACGCGCATTTGCGAACTCTACCGAGTCGTCGGCATGCCAAGGCGGCATTCGATGTTGATCGATGACCTCAAGCATCATTTCACCCCAACCGACTACATCGTCGTATTCGGTCAACGCGAACGGCCCGATTTCTCCCGCCTTATGGCACTCAACACAGTTCCTTTCCAACACCAGTTTTATATCCTGATGATACGTTACTTTGGAGTTTTCCGAAGTTACGTTTTGAAATGTAATTAGGCAGCCGACAGCAGGAGTTTGTATTTCAAAATCATCGCCATTTACAAGCAGTTGATCAAGAGCAAGTCGTAAGTCATCCTGAGTTGGCTTGTCTCTTGCGGTTCCAGGTTGGTACTGATTGTCGATTCGCCCTCGATACCGAATCCTCAAATCTTTGTCGACGACGAAGACTTCTGGATTACGAGTGGCCCGAATGTCACGAGCGATCTTCTGATCATCATCTTTCGCCACAGGAAAAGCCAAGCTTAAACGTTGAGCAAATTCTGCTAGCTCGCTTTGAGTATCCTGCAGATTGCTGTCGAGGCCTATAAACTCAACACCGCGGTCCGCATAATCATTTGCGATTTCATTCAGCCGCGGCGCGTACAGCCGACAAAGCGGACACTCGGTTGCTAAGAAACAAATTACGGTGAACTTTTGCTCGTCCGACTGTTTAAGTTCAACCGTATCCCCATCGGTAGTAACGACAGAGAAGGCATCGATTCCGAAAAGAGTCTGATTAAGCGAAGAACGACCAAGCTTTGAAGGTTGACCAGCGACGGTGTTGACCGCGGAAGAACCTGACTTGATGACCGCTTGCTGCTCCGCATTATCTACGGACCAAGCGAGTTCAGGTGACAAGAAAAGCCCCCAAAGACTTACAGTCAGTCCAATTCGAAGTATTACTTCAGACACGCAACTTCCCTCTTTCCATGACTCCATCGGTACCGAAAACGGATTCAAAATGAATGCCAATATCGGCGGAACACGGTTAGTATATCGGAAAGCGGCGCAAAGGCGAAAACGATTTAACGAAGCAATGCCGACATGTTAAACGCGACTGAAGGAGCCGTTCATTCAACGAAAAAAGGCTTCCATTCGGAAGCCTTTATTGATTGCTAGCTAGCGTTTGACCGCAGTTTAGGACGAACTACCTGGAAGCGATTTGGCAATCGCATCGGACAACCAGCTGTTCATATCTGCATTTGAGTCTGAAGCTGCGGCCCACATGTTGCGAGCAATATCGGTCACGAGAATTCCGGACAGGCCTAGGAATAGTATTGTCGTTAGAAGTAGCCCGACCTCCCACCAAGAGAATTCGACACTTGGTCCAGCGGAATAGCCAACGGGTGTCGGTTCCGAATCGAAGCCGACGGCTGCATCTGCGTCGTCGAATCCGACCGCGTCGTTGCCATCCAAACCGCCAAAACCGTCTGGGGCAACGCCAGCGAAATCGGCAGAGTCCTCAAGTTCAATTACTTGTGATCCGCTGTCTTCTTCAAAATCTAAGCTGCCGGACGGAGATAGCTGAAAGTCTTCTGCAGATGCGAAATCGATACCGCTGATCCCAGATGCGCTCCCTGAAGCAACACCACTGGCGCCGGCATCGCTACCGCCGCTGCCAATTTCGTCGCTGCCCAAACCAAGTCCGCTAATGCCGGTACCTGCCAAATCAAGCGGTTCGTCTTCCAGCGAAAGACCGCTATCAGAAGGACTTGTTAAGTTAATTCCGCTTTCGGCTTTCAGAGCTAACGCACTGTCGCCGCCCAGAACAAGGTCGCTCTCGTCGTCATCAAGTTCAATATCAGGATCGCTGTCACCACGGATTAGATCACCCGCTCCACTGGACCCACCTTTGGCATCCGAAACGCCAGCAAGGACGTCGGATTCGGCTGATAGACCGCCGATGCCACTGGCGGCATCGCTACCGGTGCTGCTGAGTCCTTCGAGGTTCAAATCGGATAGCAGCAAAGAGCTGCCTGAATCCCCTTCGCTTGGAAGTTCGAGAACTTCGTCGTCGTCCGCTGCAGGAGACGGGGCATTCTTGTTCACTAATCGTACGCCCGATCCGCTACCGGGATCTGCAACCAAACCAACATCGCTGTTTAAAGATATTTCATCGGAGTCTTGATCGTCGCTGAGCTCAAGATCGCTATCGCCGTCGCTGGAACTGCCACCGAGCGTGCTTCCGACCTTGCTGCCCGCTGATCCAACTGCTCGTTCTGAAACGAGGATGCTCGATCCACCTGGATCGTCATCGAGCACGTCGCCCGCCAATTCGCTGCGAACGCGTTCAATTTCTTCTGTCTTAAATTTCCAGGAACTGCCGTCGCGAACACCGAAAATTTCCCCGCGAGACCGCATCTCTTTGATTTCGTCGACGGAAACATTCAGCAGCTGCGCTGCGTCTTCCAATGGGATAAAATCAGCCATATTGCTCGAACGTTGTTAACTAAAAGGTCGCGAAATGAGTGGCAGTAGGATGCCCGTTAGGTACGCGCAAGGCATAATCGGGCCGCTGTAAGCCTAGTCCAAGAAATGTACATTTTCCACGGAATAACCGTTAGAAGTTCGCAGATTTTGCTCCGCCGAGACTTATTATAACGACCATTTCTCGATTCCCGCAACAAATGCCGCGGTAACTCGGCCCCGAAAGGCCTGGCCGTCCAGTGGCGAGTTACGAGAACTACTCAGCGTCGATGCTGCCGAATAGGTCCATTCTCGCTTGGGATCGATCAAAATCACGTCTGCCGGAGCACCGATCTGAAGCGTACCAGCCGACAGATTCATCAATCTAGCCGGATTCGTGGCCAACTTGGCAATCGCCGCCGGCCAGTCGATCACACCCTCGCCGATCAGAAACGTTGCAACTTGCCCCAAAGTCGTCTCCAACGAAGTCATCCCAAACGGAGCAGCGTCAAATTCCTGCATCTTTTTTTCCAAAGCATAGGGCCGATGCCCGCTGGAAATGATGTCGATGGTCCCATCTTCCAACCCAACACAAATGTCGCGGACATGCCCCGCTGAACGCATCGGCGGGTTAATTTTGCAATTCGAATCAAAACTGCGCAGCAGTTCGTCGGTCATATGCGTATTTGCGATGTGAACGCCAACACTGAACTGAATCTCGCGGGAGCGGAATCGCCGGCAAATATCGACGCTGCCGGAAGTCGAGATACTGCTGAGATGCAGCTTGCCACCGGTCGCTTCGACTAGCCGCAAGTCACGCGAAGTTGCAAGATCCTCTGCTTCCGATGGCATTGGCGACAAGCCTAGCAGGAGTTGCGTAAGGTCTTCATGCATAACCCCGTTACCGGAGAGGCTCTGCAATTCCGGGTGTTCAATGATCGGGCGATTGAACATGGTGCAATATTCGAGAGCTCTTTTGAGCAACGCCGTATTTTCAATGGAAGATGGCGCATCGCTCAGCCCAACCGCGCCTGCTTCAAAGAGTGAGCCAATCTCAGCCAACTCATCACCTTTACGCTCTTTGCTGACGCATCCAAGAACATAGACGCGCGCTGAGTTACATCGCGCCGCGCGTTGCTGCACGAATTGAACTGTGGGAGCAGTATCGATGGCAGGCAGCGTGTTGGCCGAACAAACAAGGCTGGTAAAACCACCTGCTAAGGCCGCCATAAGTGCTGTGTCGATCGTCTCGTCTTCCTCTCGACCAGGCTCTCCAAGTTCCGTTGCAATGTCGACAAACCCAGGGCAAAGGATCTGGCCCCGTGCATCACGTCGAGTGCAATCTTTTGGTAGGTCACCATCGCTGGGATCGAGAGCTGTAATAACACCATCAGCAATTAATAAGCGACCAGTGCGATCAAGATCGGAGCTTGGATCGATTATTCGAGCGTTTTCTATGAGCAACGATTTTGGTGGCATTAGGCGATGCAGTCGTGAGTAACTGTGTGTTTGGTGTTCAAATTGTTTGGTCGATATAGAAAGATGTTAAGAAGTTTTCTCGGCAGCTATCATTCCAAGCTCCGCTTTTACATCGTTCGGCACTGCATCTAGCAGCAGGGATAATGCGGCCATCCGAATCAATATCCCATTGGACACTTGTTCGAGAATTACCGAATGAGGACCATCGGCAACTTCCGGAGTTAGCTCGACACCGCGATTGATTGGACCGGGCGCCATGATAAGCACGTCAGGCTTTGCTCGCTTGATCCTCGCGTTTGTCATCGCATACAACAGCGCGTACTCGTGTACTGACGGGAAAGCGCGACTGCGTTGACGTTCAAATTGAATTCGTAGCAGATTCAAGACATCACAGCGATGCAAAATTGCGTCAAGATTATAAGCGACGTCGACTCCGATTTCTTGCCATCGTTTGGAAACGAGCGTCGGGGGGCCGCACACAATCGGCTTCCCGCCAAGCTTAATCAGGCCCCAGATGTTCGAGCGAGCGGTTCTTGAATGGGCAATGTCTCCAACCAAGGCCACGGTAAGGCCCGCAATGGACCCTCGATGCTGGCGGATTGTAAGTATGTCCAGCAAACCCTGGGTCGGATGTTCATGGGGGCCATCTCCAGCGTTCAAAACCGAGCAGTTCAAGTGCTGCGAAAGCAGATGCGGCGTACCTGGGGTGGCATGACGAACAACAACGGCGTCAACTCCCATGGCTTCAATCGTCTTGGCGGTGTCGATGAAGGTTTCGCCTTTTGCGACACTTGAACCAGATGACGAAAACTCGATCGTATCGGCTCCTAACCGCTTGGCTGCGAGCGAAAAGCTATTTCGTGTCCGAGTGCTATTTTCAAAGAACAGGTTCGCTACCGTTCGTCCACGTAACCAGTCTAGCTTGGTCCGTCCTTGGTCCGTCTTTTTTCGCAAGTACTCGGCCAAATCTAAGACCAGCGTGATTTGTTCACCGGTTAAGGACTCGAGATCTAGTAAGTGGCGACCAATCATAGCGTTTTCTCTTGTGTTTTCTGATTTCGGCAAGATTGTCCGCAAACGAAGAATTCCAGCAAGAGGCCCTGAATGTCTGAAGATTGCGAATGGGGCAATTGGGCGGGCTGGGAGGGCTTGCGAGGTTGCGCGGAGATTTTCGAGCGTTAAAGAATTTCTAAAGTTCTTAAGATTTACTGAATTTGAAGAGGCAGGACCGCCGATAGCAAGATAAACCAGTCCACTCTCTTATGGGAGTGATGCTACCTACTTTCGCAATCTTGAGCTGCCATGAACCGAAAAAGAGTTTCCGTCAAAACCGCTCGAACAGTACGCAATGTGGTGCTCTTGGCAATGCTGGCAGGCAGCTTCAGTGGCTGTGCCAGCGTTATAGGCAAATACCGAACAAGCACCGAACATTTAGATACCAGTCGCTTAGCAGCCGAAGGGTACAGCCTGGACGCCGACGGAATTCTTAAGGCCGCGGACGCAACGCCATCATCCAGCGGCTCACCAACCGTCGTGCTTGATATTCGTAATGGCGATCGCCACATGGAACGGATTCCAATCAGCCCTGACAAGCCGCTCTTTATTGAAGACGTGATCAAAGACGCCAAGCTCGTGAGCCGGTTGGGCAAGATTCACTGTTCAATTATGCGTCAAACACAACCTTCGATGCCCGCCGTACGAATGGATGTTGGATTTGACTCAAGCGGACGAAACGTCATGCAAGAACAAAACTACGCATTGCAACCAGGCGATCGTATCGTAATCTCCAAAGACAATACCTCCTGGCTAGACAAAGCCCTGAGCAGCATGAAGAAATCGATCTAATGGAAATGGTGGAGGAGTGTTGAGTACGTAGTGTCACGTTTCGAAGTGGTTGTCACCTTTTTAGCAGTCTACAGCTTCTATCTTTGAACCCTTAATGAGCTACGAAGGTTTTCTTCTTGACCCCACGAGCTCGACTCATGGGTGGATGAGTTTTGAAATTGGCAGGAGAATGAGGTCAGAAGAATAGATCGCTGCCTTCATTCTTTTCATTCTCCTGCCTTCATTCTTTTGCCTTCATTCTTTTGCCTTCATTCTTCGCTGCATCTCGAGCTACAAAGTAGCGGCATTCAATAGCCTGGGGTGGAGCTGAGGCACGAAGCGGAACCCCAACACGTCTTGGAATTGGCAGAAGAATGGGGGCAGAAGAATAGATCGCTGCTTTCATTCTTTTGCCTTCATTCTTCGCTGCATCTCGAGCTACGAAGTAGCGGCATTCAATAGCCTGGGGTGGAGCTGAGGAACGAAGCGGAACCCCAGGTTGCCAGACAATGTCAGTCTTGAGCTGCGAAGCTGCGCCATTTATTAATGCAAATCAAAAAGCGAAGCAAGTAAGTTCGTTCTGGTTCGCATTTAACCTCATGCGTTACTGATTCGTAAGTGCAAACTATCCGCCCGCAAAGCAACTAGCGGCGGCTCTTTGGCCGCGAGACTATGCACGACCACTTCTTTCGGCTTCGTTACGCATACTCGCTGGCCGGCCAGCGCTCTTGCCAAAGTACTTCTTAAAATTCCACACTAGATCGCACCACATCGATGCCTCAATACCAAGCCGCTGCAAGATTGGCTTGAGCCCATCCGGAACCGAACCTCGCTTATCGGGCCGCCCCTGACGCCCCGTCCAGTCAAGCAGCGTTAAGTAATCCGCCAGCGACATCGGCAAGAAGCCTTTGCTACTCGCCCTCACTCCAGACTTGTTTGCATAGATTCCCGACGCCTTATGTTCATCGACAGTAAAGACCGCCAACCATGCATCACGCAGAATACGCCCCCCATTCTTTTTCCTCCCCTCGCCCCGTTTCGGGGAGAGGGGTCGGGGGTGAGGGGCGTCCTCAAGCGTATCGCCTTGCACACGTATCACCGCCAGATCTGCTGCCGCCGAATCGATCTGTTCACCCTTCAAAGCCCTGATGCGATCATACGCCGACGTATGCACCGAATCTTCGGGAGTGGCAGCCATCGCTGCGCGAATTGGATTCAAGTCCACATACATGCTACACGCTAACAAGCCCGCTTCGTCGGTGATGCGTTGCGCTTTGAAGCGTCCTTCCCAGAATCTACCAGTACATTTGTCGAATTTGTTAGCCAGTCGAGCGATTGGTTCCGAGAGTGCTCGCATGAACCAAGATAAATCCGACAGTCTGCTGCGAATCAGAGCTAAGCGTACCTTGTCATTGACCAGCGTATCAACATCGGTAGACGTTGGCTCGGCAAGTTGTTCATCGAGTCTTCTGCCAGGAAAAACTCGCAGCCAACGGATAGCCACTTCGCGATCCGACCACGCCGCAACAACATCGGGCCGCGTGCGAGTCACAACATGCAGGTGATTTGAGAGAATCGCATAGGCCAGGATATCAATACCAAAGACACTGGCGAGCAGTTCAAGTCTTCTCCTGATCCATTCGCGACGAAACTCATAGTTTTTCCCGGTAGCCGCATCGACGCCAGCTAGAAAAGCACGTCGGACGCATCGCTGGACACAATGCACGATAGCAACTTCTGCAGGATCATAAGTTTCAGCGCGTGGTGGTCTTGGCATAACAGCTCTCCGTTTGACAAGGAATTCTGTCAACTCAGGCCATCTCTCGCAATAGGTGGGTGGCACGAATGTCACTGTTGCGTACGTAACTGTTAAGTTTCGAAGAGGTTATCGCCTTTTAGTAGTCTAGCCTGGAGGGTCGGTCGCGGCTCCATCATCAAGCGATAACTGTCCCGGCGTTTCTTGACGACGCGCGGCTCCAAACGATCCGGGCGATTGGCGATGCGACAAGCTGCTATTTGCGCCAGCAATCTCACGCTGTATGACAGCCTCTCGGCTTCGCTCAAGTTTAGCATCGCGTTGAGCCAACCAACAAGCACATATTGACATGCCGTCGTAAAACTGATTTCTCGCGGTCGACGCTCATGCAGCGCTGCCGCTCCCGCTATCACGACGCGAATTAGATTGTATGCCAGCATGGTCGTCCAGAATTCTCGACGAACCATCGCGGGGGTTTTACAGCGGAGATGATTCAAGTTCAAAAACGTCTTGATACTTCTGATATCCAACTCGGCATTCCAACGAAAGGAATATAACTCGGCGATCTCTTCAAAGCTCACGCCTTCCTCGCCTTGATCTTGCACAAACGTCGAAATGACAATAATCGAACTTTGCTTGCGCCCCGGTGCACTTATCACGTAACGTAGTTCTCGAAGCTCAATCCTCTCGGGCATGCTTGCGTATTGCTCAGCCGACATCCACGATGGTCGGGCCGGTCGTACCCAACTGACCAAGTGATCGTCCCATCCCAATCGCTTTCCTTTGCGAAAGTCCGTAGGCCGTTTCTGATGCTTGCGGAAGCAAACATGCACACCTCGCT
The DNA here is from genome assembly GCF_056494165.1 of Njordella aestuarii. NCBI lineage: Bacteria > Pseudomonadati > Planctomycetota > Planctomycetia > Pirellulales > Pirellulaceae > Njordella > Njordella aestuarii. The sequence continues at coordinate 5,460,969 of NZ_CM151397.1, read as the reverse complement.
GCATGAGCATAGCGATCAGCCAGTAGTTGCAGAAGTAGCGATCGGCAACCACGACATCTCCTGGCTTGAAAACATCCAAGAGCTTCCTTAGTAAAGCCGTTTCGCCAGTGCCTTTGCCCGCAAAAGGACCGACTGCGGCATCTACCAAACATCCCGTTGCTAAAGAGAGGATGCTTAGCACGCGAGCGATAGGAAAGCCAACACCTGGCTTCTGTGCGGTATGCTGAGGATACTCTGCTTGGTTCTCAGGCGTGTCGGCCATCATGAAGGTAAAGCCATCGATCAAAAAAACGTTGCGGCCTTGCCAAAGCCAAGCGGAATCTGCGTCGCTTTGTGCATCAGCTGCAACTTCGCAGCTCAGCTCACGCAGTGCATGCTCGGAGAGCTTTGCACGTGCGACGCAGTAGTCGCCGGTATCGTGGGTGGGAGCCGGTTTCCCAGTAAGCTGGCAGTAGGCGACCACGTTCGCCACGGCAGCTTGGCAGGCCGCTTCTTTCCCATCGCGTAAGACTTGCCCGATGAAAGCCCACAGCGTAATGGCGGTGGTATAGATACCGCCAAACAAGCTTCCGTGTTTTTGGAACACGGTAGCGATCCGCTCGGGAGCGAGTACTTGCGAGAACGGGAGTCCATCCTGCAGCAAGAATGGTTGCAGTGCATCGGCAAAACTGAAGCTGCGATAGACAGGTCGATGCGATATAGTGCGCATAGAAAAACCTTCCTTGGTTGTAGTTGCAGCTCACCAAAGAAGGTTCTTAGAAAATACGCCAAAGCAAGGGATTATGACTAGATCACTCGCAATGACGATCGAGATTTTACAGAAAATTTCGATCTGCCACTAGACGACTTCTGCGCCGATGGAATTTCAACAGTGCCATTCGTGCCACCCACCTATCGTGCTGACTTGCTAAATACTTTGCGAATCTGTTCTGGGAGCTCTGCAAACTTCACCTCCCAGGAAGATATGTGAAAGCACCCACTAATTCCAGAGTCATTGTTCCGCACTTCTAAATCCTATCGCGTCAAAAAAGGTGACACCTTCTACCGGCCAAACATCTCTCTACAAAAAGCCACAACACACGGGGTAGTCGTCGAGACTAACAGAAACCGAATCTCCAGATCTGGCTGTGTCCCTCTGCGATTCCCGAATCCGTGCTATTCAGGTAACGAATTAACCATTGAACGTAATTTGCTTGCGTCCCCGCCGATGTAAGTGTCTTCCCCTACCACGAACAAGACCCGGTTATCTGCCATGTAACTTATAATCAGTTTTACTGGATACTTCCCTGCAAGTACAAGTATCTTTACGTCAGGTTCAGACAGGACTTTTTCATTTGACCTGCGGTAAGGTTTCAAAAGCTCTAGCAGCGATCTGAATTCTGCTGGTGAAAGCCTAGTCTGGCTTTCAGAAGGATCTGTTTCTAAAGCTATACTGCTCACCGTTGCAAGCTGCAAAGAATTTATGATCTGCGTCTCAGTATTCGGTTGGCAACCTACGACGAAAAAGACTGACACGAGTAGTAAAGCAAACCTCCTCAATTTGTAACAGAACTTAGTTTTCATAATCATTCTCCTGGGCAAGTAAAAGGTTTGGTCTTCTGGTGTTTAGTGGAACTGAAGCCGAAGATATCAAACGGAGTAGAAGGCGGAAAAAGGATACTGAGACCGCATGAATAGCCCATAAAATCGCAAAAGTAGCAACGAAACCCCACGCAATTAACGGTAGGCCCAATGCCGATTTAAGCGTGACAGCAATTGCTCCAAGCGCAACCGAGACAGCGGTGGGGAAAAACACTGCGATGAAGGACGGACGAAAAGTGATTTTCTCTAATTCAATTAGTGCATGACTCAGTCTCAAATATTGTCAGGACTCTTTTCGCGGATGCGGAAAACGAGTCCTGACACCTTTTAGTGTGCGGTGAGTCGGGAGCGATGACGGAATGCGTCGGCTAAAATTACGGTGGCGATGGCTAGAGTGCCAAGTGATACCGCGAAATATACAAGCGCAAATCGGACGTCAGTTCCGTACGTTGATGCTGTGTCAACGTCAGTGAACGCATACATCACGGGGACTTGGTGGATCGCCATAAACGGGCTGATTGCGCCAAACCATTTGTACGTCTCTGCAATTGGTTGTAATGTGGGTATACCTTGCGCCATCTCGTAAATGACCTGCGGCGTCAAATAGAACAAGATCACGAAACAGAACGTCGCAATCATCGCATGCCGTGTTCGTCGTAGCACCGCCGAAAAAACAGTTGCTACTGTTGTATTGACGATGGCACAACATGTAATGATTAATACACAAAGTAGCACCGGAAGGATATTGCTTCGCAATTCTGGCGTCATAAAAGTCGCAAGAACAACGGGCCATAACAAGAACAACGTTAGGACATACGAAACTCGAAATCCCGCGATAAACTTGCCGCTCACGATTTGCCAGCCACTGAGAGGGCTGGTCAACAACAAATCGAGCGTTTGTCGTTCCCTTTCGCTGGTGATACTGCCGGCCGCAAAAACGGATGTCGCTAGCATGTTAAACACTAGCACATAATCCATGTAGACACGGAACAACTGCGGTTGGATAAATAAGAACCAGGCCATCAGCGGTATCGCGAGGAACAAGCTGACTTGGATCACGATCCTCAGCATCAAAGTTCCTTGACTAAAGAGCTCTGCGTGCAACTCTTTGTCATAGACCGGGTTTGTGCCATCATCCATCAATTGTTCGCGTCGCGGTGGAGCGAAAAAACGATCCGGAAAACGGTCTCGTTGAATAATCAGACCGACTGCTTCGCTTTGCTCTTTCTCTAAATCGACAACTTCTTCTCCCATGCTGCCAACGTCTTGCGGATACAGCAATCTTTGTGAAGTGATATAGATGAGAATCGAACTGATTACTGTCGAGACGACTGGAAAAATTGCGGACGTCAGCGTCAGGCGAACGGCACCGTAATTGGCTGTTCCCAGCCAGACTAAAACTCCAATCACCACCAGGGGCGCGATAATCATGTAGCTGACTACCAGCGACGATGCGACGCGTTTGAAGATGCTGGAACAAGCGACACTAATAGTTCCAAAGAGGAGCACTGCGAAGAGGATGGCAACGTAAGCTGCGACAACTTCCTCAAGCGAGATACCTCCCAGCGGTAAGCAGATAAAAATGATCGGCAGCGAACCGACCATCAGCAACAGCAGGTGCGTAAGCGAGGCGATTAGCTTGCCGACCACGATGGCGATCGGCCTGAGTGGGCTGGCCAAAAGCATCTCATATGTTTTCCTTTCCTTCTCGCCAGCAATCGCACCTGCCGCAAAGCTCGGAGCCATTAGTGAAACGATAGCGAATTGACCAAGGAAAAAATAATCGGCAAGTCGGCGAGCGTCGGAATTGGGTGCGCTTACGTCGACATGGTCAACGCGAGGATAGGCAGTCAAAATGATGGCGGCCAATGCGACTTGGTAGCACAAGAGCAAGAGAAATGATCGATGGCGTCGCAGATTGACGATCAGTTCTCGGTGTAAGACTGGGTTATAGCGAAACACGTGGCGGCTTTTCTCGGGTTTACATGGACAAGGCCCGAGCCCATTGTAGCTGCACGGCCCCCTCGTTCGCCAGCACCCAACTTGCACCTCTCACTTAATTAGCGATGACCAAAAAGGTTGGGCCTCAAAACAAAAACGGGTCATGCTGCGCGAACAGCATAACCCGCTTGGTGTTTGATGATTCAAGCTGCGGGGAGAGGTTTGCTCGCTGGTATTTAACAACGAGCTCCGAATCCGCAGCCATTTGATAGTGCTAAGCACTTTCCTTGCGTTGAGGGACTGATTTCACGTGGCGGAGCGCACCGTCTTCGTCACCCGCATCGATCGTAAAGACCGTGCCGGCTTCTTGATCAGGGAGCTCGAACATGATGTCTAGCATTGCTTCTTCCACGATACCACGAAGACCGCGAGCACCCACGTTCTTGATAAGCGACTTACGGGCAATTGCCTTCAGTGCTGCGTCAGTAAAGTTGAGCTCACAGTTTTCCATTCCAAAGAGAGCCTTGTATTGCTTCAGCAAAGCATTACGTGGTTCACTCAGAACGCGGATCAGGCCATCCTCGTCTAGCGGCGCAAGTGGCGCAACAACTGGCAATCGACCAATCAACTCGGGGATCATACCGAACTGCAATACGTCGTCGCTGGTGACCTGAGACAGAATCTTGGCTCGATCGCTCTCGTCTACTTGGGAGTTGGGTTGACCAAAACCCAGGGTCTTGCGACCAAGACGTTTACGGACGATTTCTTCGATTCCGGCAAATGTACCACCGCAGATGAACAGGATGTTACTCGTGTCCATTTGTATGTATTGCTGTTCTGGATGCTTGCGTCCACCTTGCGGCGGAACGTTTGCAACAGTTCCTTCGAGCATTTTGAGCAATGCTTGCTGTACACCTTCGCCTGAGACGTCGCGAGTAATTGAGACGTTCTGGCTGGTCTTGCCAATCTTGTCAATCTCGTCGATGTACAAGATACCGCGCTGAGCCGACTCGAGGTCGAAATCAGCCGCGTGCAGCAATTTCAGCAACAGATTTTCCACATCTTCACCGACATACCCTGCTTCGGTTAGCGTTGTCGCGTCTCCGATGGCAAATGGTACGTTCAGCATTTTTGCTAGAGTCCGAGCCAAGAGCGTTTTACCGCTTCCGGTCGGTCCTACCAACAAGATGTTAGACTTCTCAATTTCGACGTCTGACCCTTCCCAAGACGAGTTCAATCGTTTGTAGTGGTTGTGAACCGCTACCGCCAATGTTCGCTTGCTGAGCGTCTGGCCGATGACGTATTGGTCAAGGTGCTCGACGATGTCGCGAGGAGTAGGGATTTCGTTAAAAAGGGACTTCGATGGTCCGCGACGTTTGTTCTCCTGGTCCAGAATAGACTGGCACAGTTCGATGCATTCACCGCAAATGTAGACGTCCCCTGGCCCTTCGACCAAAGGTCCCACATCGCGATAACTCTTGCGACAAAAAGAGCAAAAAGCATTCTTCTTGTTAGCCGTACCACCGTTTCCGTTTCCACGACGATTGGCTGTAATATCCTTACCCTGAGGCATACACGACTCCTAGCTAATTCGCGAACTTGATTTTACCCTTGCCAATCACTTGTTAGCGATTCGCGATGTAAAACCAAATTCACATTTGCAATTTAACACGCTTGTTGGGAGCTCGATGATGTGAAAGTCTGTAAGTACTGAAACGTTCTGCGTGGCGGCCCGAGTGTAACACCCCAACCGCCGACCCTCGGCGTTTTTTCCCAATAAACCCAATCATACCGGGCCGTCCCTGTCCGCGGTGTCGAGCCGAAAATATACCTGTGCCTAGGCACCCTACGGCTTACGCTCTCGATCATATACAAGATCATCCGTTTCGTTGACCGCGAAGTAGTCTCAGAAACAATCGATCTCGACAACTTATTTTCTCAAGCACTGCACCCCAAGCAAAGACCGAATATTGCGAAGTTTTCGATCTTTCCCAGCCACACAGCACACGAGAAGCCAATTTCACGAGGCGTATTCCAATCATCACGTCGCTAGTTCGACGTTGCACTAAAGACAGTCTGTTCATCCAAAATGTTGCCCAAAAGCTCATTTTGGTTCGTCGACTGTCTCCGTGGTTTTTGTTCCTAGCAACGACTTTATGTTTCGGTATTCGTCGTTGGTAATGTCCCCTCCTAGACGCATTTCTTCGAAATCTTTTAGGTAGCTTTGCGCTGAACCGATGTCATTCCTGGAGGATTCGCGCCATCTTAACAACAGCCAAATGGCAACCACGGATATAACCAATACGACCAGAACGCTTAACGCCGCCATCACCGGTGTGCTAGTCAGCATTTCCCACATATCTTTTCAGTCTCGCGGTTCCATCGACCGCTGCCTTCTATTTTGATTACCAATGTCGAAACATCATGGTCTCTATTGTAAAGACCACCCATGTCAGTTGGCAATTCGAGGCACAAACATGTTAGGAATCAGGGGGGCTGCCAGTCCAGTCTCTGACTCTATCGTGCGCAACTGAGAGAGTCAGTTTGGGAGTCTGAGAACCGGCAGCAAGAACGCGGGAAGACCAATGCCTGTGCGAGAATCGCTGGAAATATGCCAGTAAAAGTAGATGGAGTCGCCAAGGCAGGCTGCTTGTTGCCCGTGAGAGTCCGCGCGTCAAAAAATTCTAGATCATCCCTGGACAGTAGCGTCCATGAGAAATCGGTTAGCCATCGAGGTCATGGCGCCGTCCAAGGAGTCGCCGCAATTGAACTGCGCGAATTGGTAATTTAGGCTGCTTCGGTGGACAAGAGCGACAGTGTTCATGACTGCGCTGGGGGGGCAAAGTTCCGACGAGTCGCCGTACATGAACAGGACAGGAACCTTCTTTGCCTCTTTCCATCGCACTAGTAGTCTCTGCTGGTCAGGTACAGGGCCGTTGATGCTGACAGCTCCAGCAAACAGCTGAGGATAACGCAGGGCAATCCACTGCGCGACCGAGCCTCCCATTCCATAACCGCCTATGAAAACGCGCTGTGCGTTGACTGGGAGGTCGTCGCAAGCGGACCGAACTGACTCCAGAACGATCTCTTCTGTAACCGGCAAGCAGTCTTGGCGTAACGACCAAGCAAAAAGTCGATTGTTGTCTTTGCACACGCGAGGGCCACGTAAACCAATGGCAATATAGTTTCGCATGCTAACGGATGGAATTACTTCATCCAGTTCATACTCGCTGCTGTTTTGAGAATGCAGCCAGACGAAAAGCGGATAATCGTAGCGAGGTTCGAAGTGTTGTGGAAAGAAAAGCCGATGAGGCGTTTGAAGATCTAGCGGTGTTCGCTCGCGGAGCTGAACAGGATTCTCTTTGACTTGGATGAAACCGTCGTCTGAGACGTCCGACCCTAAGGATGGCAGTCGATTCATCTAGTTCTTTGCTTTGTGAAGGTGAATGGAAGGGGCGTCCAAGCCTTTATGGTCAACGACTTCGAGTAACGCTCGCTTGCGAGTTCTAGCTCACAGCTCAGTTCACCGTCAACATCGAAATCAAGGCACCGCCTGTCAACGGTCGGTGCTGAATAGTACGGGAAAGGTTTAGCCCTTGAGCAAAGCTTCCATCGAAGCAACCAAACTCTTGACTGCGTCGACGCTCTTGGCGAAGGCGGCAGTTTCAGTCTCGGTTAGTTTTAATTCGATAATCTTTTCAACGCCCGCAGCACCTAGAACCACAGGTACGCCCACGTAATATCCCCCCACACCATACTCCTTGTCACAATACGCAGCACAAGGAATAACTCGCTTCTTATCACGAACGATCGCTTCCACCATCTGCGCGGTTGCCGCCGCGGGAGCGTAATAAGCTGAACCTGTTTTTAACAACGAAACGATCTCAGCTCCACCGGAAGCAGTTCGCTTGACGATTTCCTCCAGCCGTTCTGCACTGATCAACTGGGTTACGGGCATTCCGCCGACGCTGGTGCAACTGGGGATTGGCACCATGGTGTCGCCATGACCGCCCATGAGCAATGCCGAGATGTCTTCAACGCTGACTCCCAACTCCATCGCCAAAAACGTGCGGTAGCGAGCGGTATCCAAAACACCAGCTTGACCTACAACTCGCTGTGCAGGAAATCCGGTGACCTGAAACGCACGTTGTACCATCGCATCCAGAGGATTGCTGACAACAATAACGACTGCTTCAGGGCTCGATTTGGCGACCTGCTCTGCCACGCTGCTCATGATCTTGGCATTGGTGGACAGCAAATCGTCGCGACTCATTCCCGGCTTGCGTGCAATTCCCGCGGTGATCACGACGACATCGCTGTTCGCAGAATCATCATAAGAATTGGTGCCAATGACTTTCGAATCAAAGCCCATGATGGGAGACGATTGCATCAAATCCAATGCTTTACCACGCGGCATGTCTTCCGTCTGTGGCACATCCAGAAGCACAATATCTCCTAACTCAGCCGCGGCGCACCAGTGAGCACAGGTCGCTCCAACATTTCCAGCACCGATGATCGAAATTTTGGCCCGTCGCAACATAGAATTTGTGTCCGAATGGAAATGCGAATGCCAAGCGGAAGCACTTGGCGTAGAAGAACGAGAAGTATCGACAGCGGCGCGTCTACGTCAAGCACTAAGAGAGATCGAAACGGGGTGACTGCGACAAAAACACGCCGCGCGGCTTTGCTTCGCTTGATTTTTGGTAACCGGATGCGAAAAAAATTGTTAAGCTTTTTCGTTTTGTCGACACACCTCTTTCGCACCGGTCCCAGGAAAACGTTGTAGCCCATGGCAAGTCATCCTTCCGTCACCCACCAACCGTCTTTGCGCATCGGTTTGGGAATCGATTCCCATCGGCTCAGAATAGGCGGTCCCCTGCGGATTGGCGGTATCGATATCCCCTCCGATTTGGAAATGGTCGGGCATTCCGACGCAGACGTGTTACTGCATGCGATCACAGATGCCATCTGTGCCGCAGCGATGCTGCCGGACATCGGAGAGCTATTTCCTGATGACGATCCGACGAACAAAGGGCGTGATTCCGCCGATTTTCTTCGCGAAGCCATTTCCCAAGCGCGAAATGGCGGGTACGAACTTAACAATTTGGATTGCGTCGTGCGGCTTGAAAAGCCGAAGCTTTCCCCTCACAAATTGGCTATGCGTCAACGAGTTTCGGAAATCCTGCAGGTCGATATTGACCGTGTTGGCATTAAAGCCAAGACCGGCGAGAAAACGGGGGATATCGGCGAGAGCCGACTGGCCGAAGCTCACTGCGTAGTTTTGTTGAGTCGGGCATCGGAGTCCTGAGTCAGATAGCCAGCATTCCTCTCTGTGGCGTGAGATTTAAAAATAGCGATAGATCAGGGTTCAGTTGGATGTTGAGCGTCCATATAATCCGCCCTTCTAGTCGGAGAGGACTCCCGCTAGTCTATCATCATGTGCCGATCAGCAAAAACAACTATGGCAACTGCAACACAACCTTTGGCGACATCTGCATTAAAGAATATGGAAACTTCGATCCGGCTTTACAACACGCTAACTAAAACCAAAGAGCCATTGCAAACGGTCGAACCGGGGCGAGTCGGCATGTATCTCTGTGGGCCGACGGTGTATGCCGAGGCTCATATTGGGCATATGGTTGGTCCCGTTATCTTCGATACCATCAAGCGCTATCTCACCTACTGCGGGTTCAATGTTACGTGGGTCGTCAATATTACCGACGTCGACGATAAACTGATTGCTGCTTCTCGCAAACGCGGCATTTCGATGTTTCAAGTCGCGACGCAAATGACCGCTGATTACTTGGCAAATCTCCAGCAGTTAGGCGTCGATCAAATCGATCACATGCCGCGCGCCACGGAGAACATGGATGAAATCATCAAGTTCATCAACGAACTCATTGATCGCAATCACGCCTACCAAAGTGGCGGAGACGTATTTTTCGATGTTGGCAGCGACCCGCAATACGGCCGCCTGAGCAATCGCAGCGCTGATGCGCAACAAGGCGAAGGAGGCGAGGCTTCGTCGCGCAAACGTTCGCCTGGCGATTTTGCACTCTGGAAATCTGCTAAAGAAGGTGAGCCCGCATGGGATAGCCCCTGGGGCAGCGGCCGTCCCGGCTGGCATATCGAATGTTCTGCAATGAGTCGCCGAATTCTTGGCAAAACATTTGATATCCACGGTGGAGGACTCGACCTGCTGTTTCCGCACCATGAAAACGAACTGGCTCAAAGCCGCTGCTGCCACGGCGATCCTATGGTCCGCTATTGGATGCACAACGGCTTGATGCGAGCTTCCTCTGCAACGGGAAAAGTTGGTGGAAAATCGGACCGCGATTCTTCTGAGTCGCCCGCTTTACAAGAGTCTGCTCCTGAGGATACAGGCGGAAAGATCTCACGAAGCAAAGGTGCCGGTGGACTTGCGCAATTAATCGAAGAACAGACAGGTGAACGCCTGCGATTCTTTTTGTTGCGATCTCATTATCGTTCGACCACCATCTTTGGTGAAGAACCACTGGCTGAGGCAGGTGTGGCCCTTGAGGCGTTCTATCGACTCTTTGATCGCTATGCCACGATTATGGGTTCGTCTGTTTACGAACTGACAGTGAATACGCTTCGCAGCGATTTCACGCTACCTGAGAACAAGCATAAGATCGTGGAAGAAATCGTCGGCCTGAGAAACGATTTTCTTTCCAAGATGGATGATGACTTCAACACTGGCGGCGCAGTGAGTGACCTGTTTGAAATCGCTCGATGTCTGAATCGGTTGATAGACGGCGAAAAGCTAGAAGAAGACAAAGCAGCTGGTTCTGCGGGCAAGCAAGCGCTTCAGGACGGAATGTTGATATTGAGGGAATTGTCGGCAATTCTGGGGCTGTTCAAACAACCTCCACGTCGCAAATCGGGCGGCGATGATTCAACTGAAACGGTTGAGCAACTCATGCAGTTGATCCTAAAGCTCCGCGCCGACGCCCGTTCCAAAAAGGATTTTGCTACGGCTGACGCAATTCGCGATGGACTAGCAACTGCCCACATCCAACTGCTGGACAAGAAGGGTGAAACGGTATGGGAAAAGACAAAGAAGTAACCGCGGATACTCTTATTTTGGGAGTCGATCCAGGCCTGACGATTACAGGCTACGGGATCATAAAAGCCAACGGTTTTCGGCCACAACTGGTCGAAGCCGGCGTGATTAGAATCAGCCGCAGTCAGACCCTGGAACAAAGACTGCAAGAGTTATACGAAGGCATCACCGAAGTTTACGCTTCGCATAAGATCAGCGCGGTTGCCATTGAGCAACTCTATTCGCACTACGATCGACCACGAACGGCAGTGTTGATGGGACATGCGCGAGGTGTTCTCTGCCTTGCCGCTGCGCAAAATGGATTGGCAGTGCATTCTTACGAACCTACGACGGTTAAAAAATCGCTAACGGGGAGCGGTCGAGCTAGTAAGTTACAAATGCAGATGGCAATCCAGTTTCAATTGAACCTCAAAAAAATGCCAGAGCCCGCTGACGTTGCCGATGCTCTGGCGGTGGCCATTTGTCACAACGGCAACCGTTTGCTAGGCGAAGGCCAAGCGACTCGAATTATTGCCTAACAGATCATTATCGGCGTCCAAATTTATCCTCCCGGAGTTTAAACTCGATTGATTACTCGCATAAGCGGCACTCTTGTTGAGCTTGCCGATGATACTGCAACGATTGCCGCATCGCCGTTCCATTACGAAGTACTAATTGCTGAATTTACACGCAGACATCTTCAGAGCGAACTCAACAAGCCAGTCTCGTTGCATACGCTTGAATATATTGAAGGGAATGCGGCACAGGGCGGGCGACTTACCCCTCGTCTTGTTGGTTTCGAATCTGTGGTGGAACGCGAATTTTTCGATCTGTTTTGTTCCGTCGATGGCGTCGGTGTAAAAAAAGCACTCCGTGCAATGGTTCGCCCAGTAGCTGACACAGCGGTGATGATCGAGCAGCAAGATGCAAAAGGCCTATCTGCCTTGCCGGGCGTCGGTCCTGCAACGGCCGAAAGGATTATTGCAAAGCTGCGTCGAAAAATGCCGAAGTTTGCACTGCTTGTGCAGCGGGAAATGCCTGAAGTGAAAACGCAGCAACCAGGTGTTGTCGAAGAGACATTCGAAGCGTTGCTCGTACTCGGACATAACGAGCCTGACGCCCGACGCTTAATTGAACAGGCCGTGGCTGGTGGTAAGAAGTTCAAGGACACCGAAGCGATGATCCAAGCAATATACCAGCGTCAAAGCGAAGGTTAACGAACCAACGACTGGGTGTCGGTGACAACGCCTTCGCTCAGCGGTGCTGCAGCGAGGTGGTCGAACGATAGATCGAGCATCGATTGCAAACGCAGCGCCGTCGGGTCAGCTGGCGAAACTTCCAGGATGCGAGCAAGTGTGACTTTGGCCTCGCTGAAGTTTCCCATTTGATGCTGCACAGCGGCCAGTTGGATTTGACGAGGAAGATCATCCGGCTTTAATCGTTGCGACGCCGCGGCAAATGCCACGGCAGCTTCGTTGTGTCTACCCATATCTGCCAAGGCGAGACCTTTGGCAAGCTGAATCTCGCCACTGATCAACATCGAGGGGTGGTGGTCGGCAACGCGATCGATGGTCGCCAAAGATCGGTGAGGTCTTCCTGTCTGACGATATATTTCCGATACAGCGAGTTGGACTGGAGGGTTGTCGGGTTGGATCAGAAGCGAGCGGTGGAATGCTTGCATTGCAGCATCCCATTCGCGCTCGTACACCCATGTATTACCTAGAACAGCCCAAGCTTGTGCGTTATCCCGATGGTTTTCTAAGATTTCATTGGCAAGCTGTCTGGCTTCGGGAATCTGTTGCATGTCGATGTACATTTCGCCCAGCCGCACCATGTAATCGGGATTCTGACCAGAGAGTCGAACGGCTTCTTGCATATGCAAGATTGCCTTATCCTTCTGGTTAGAATCCCACAGCGTCTGACTGATTCCCCAGTGTGCCCGTTCATCGGAAGGACACTGTTTGATTGCATTCGTGAAACACTCTTCAGCGGCGACCGCTTGGTTGCGCGAAAGTAGTTCGACGCCCTGCAAAGACAATTGCCTAGCTTGGACCACACGTTTGTCAGGTCGCCGCGATTCGAGCGCGCGGCAGCCTGATAGATGGACCAGGACCAGCAGATCGCTGCCGATTATTATCGTGAATAGCCATCGCTTCTGTTTACAGCATAAACGCAGCACTGCGACGGGCCTTTTTCACAAGAGCTAGCAAAGAAGCATGTTCTGAACACTATTGAACTATCGTCGATATCAAATTGATCCTTGAGAGAGCAATACGAGGAACGCAGTTAACAAGTCTAGTTGTTGAACTTATGCTTGCATTCCTGCGTTTTCCGGCTGACGCAGCAGAGCCTCGATCCTCACCGTTGTATTGCCGAAGGTGCTGCCGCCGCCGATATCGGTTAGTCTCTCACTCGTTAAATCGTTCAAGCTCTTTTTGTCTGGTGCAAGCTTAGGCCACCATTGCCCGAGGGCGATAACAACGCCGTACAGTGTTTCATCGGAAACCAAGCATTGTCGGTCAATGGTACCTTGGCGACTAGTTATTCTCACGATGGACTCGTGAGCAATGCCTAGTTCTGCTGCATTCTTGGGATGAATGATAATCTGCGGCTGGCCGCCGGCAAGTTTCCGAATGCTTTCTAGGTTGCCCATGCTGGTGTTTATGATGAAAGCTCCCGGCGGCGAGATCAGTCGGAATGGAAATTCCGAATCTGGCATCTCTTGAAAATTGACTTGTTGGGGTGCAGGAGAAAAGCGAATTTTTCCATCCGGAAAGTTGCTGCCGTTTGCATAGGGTCGGAACGGTTCTGGAACGGCAAGCTTGATACTTCGTTGCGACTTTAGTTTTTCGACGGTGATGCCGTCTAGCCACGGGTGATCGGTATCCAATAGCGATTCTGCCAGTTGCTCGACGGTCCAATCAAGGGTTGGCTCCGAAATTCCGAGACGCTTGCCGACTTGAGAAAAGATCCAAGAGTTGGGTTTGCATTCACCGCGTGGAGCGACAATCGGTTCACTCCATTGAAGAAACAAATGCCCATAGGACGTGTAGATGTCAGGATGCTCGAGAAACGTCGTTGCCGGAAGCAGCAGGTCTGCATAGTCGGCTGTATCGGTCTGGAAGTGTTCGAGAACTACTGTAAACAGGTCGTCGCGCGACAGTCCCTGCCTGACTCGAACTGACTCGGGAGCAACCGCAGCAGGATTTGAATTAAACACAACCAATGCCGAAATGCCCGAGGCTGGTTCCAACTCGCTCGCAAGCTGGTTCATATTGACATGACGACGATTGGGTTGGACAAGGTGTTGAGCTCCGCATTTGGATCGATTCAGCGGGAATGCACCGCTAGTGGAAAGTGTCGCTCCGCCGCCCGGTTGTTTCCACGCGCCAATCAGTGCCGGAAGCAACGTTACGGCGCGCATTGCATTCCCGCCACCCTCGTTGCGAGTCATCCCGTAACCGACTTTGATAAAACTCGACTCGCTTGACGCATACTCGTGCGCTAGCTTTCGTATTTTATCAGCCGGAATGCCGCAGAATTCGGCAGCTCGTTCGGCAGGCCATTCGGCACAGGCCATACGATAATTTTCAATTCCGTCTGCGAATGCGGCTAGATATTCATGATCTTCCAAGTTAGCTGACAGGATTTCATTGCCGATGGCCAAGGCGAGTGCCGCGTCAGTTCCGACGTTAATTTGCCAGTGTTCATCGGCAAATCGGCTGGTCTCATTTCTGTAAGGATCTATATGAAGAATTTTAGCCCCGCGTTTTCGGGCTTCCTTTAGAAAGGGCACAAAATGTGAGTTGCTCCTTAACAGATTGATTCCCCAAAGAACGATGCACCGAGCATGCACAGCATCTTTCGGATCCGGGCCTAGTTTTGCTGGACCATAATTCATCTCCCAGGCGGTACCCGCTGTCGAAGCGCAAATCGTATGATCAAGTTCGGAAGCGCCGATAGCACGAAAGAGTGCAAGAGTGTGTGCGTTTTCCATAATGCCCATCGTGCCCGCATAGCAGTATGGAAGAATCGACTCCGGACCATTAGCGTCGCTGATCTGACGGATCCGTGATGCGAATTCATCGAGAGCTTCATGCCAAGAAATTCTCGTGAATCGGCCCTCCCCTTTTTTCCCGATCCGACGTTGAGGGTAAAGCAAGCGGTCTCGATGATTCTGGCGCTCAGGGTATCTGGCCATCTTAACACAAGCAAACCCCTGGGTTACTTCGTGCCCGCGTTGGCCCTCAACCTTAGTTGCTGCGCCGTCTTCGACGGTAATCTCGAGCATGCAGGCATCGGGGCAGTCCAAAGCGCAAACAGTAGGGAGTTTCATGAAGCGTGGTTACCTTCCAGAGATGAAATTGAACTTCCTTTTTCGGGACCGAATTGAGGCCACAATCAATGATGCCGGGTGACAACTTTCGAGCGCACGCATAGATTAGTAGACATCAAAGACCTAGGACAGCCTTCAAATTTTTACATTGAGCATATGCCAGCCAAGTATCAAGGAAACGGGATCGAGTGCATTTATCCAGACAACTGGACGGTCCGCGAGGATCACTCGGAAGAAAAAATTAATACGTTCATTATCGAAAGCCCTAAGGGAGCCTTCTTTTCTGTAAGTCAGTATCCCTGGACCTGTCCGCCCGGTGAAGTCCTCGACCTTGCAACCCAGGCAGTTCAAGAAGAGTATGAAGACTGCGAAGTCGAGCCGTGCGAGGCTGGATTGAGTATGGATGACTGTCGATGCGTGGAGATTTGCTTCTTTGTCCTCGATATGTTAGTCGTCAGTCGCTTGGTCGCTTTCTCGTTAAACCACAAAACCTATTTGATCGAGCAGCAGGCCGAAGACCGCGACTACGCTCAATTGGAAGCTGTTTTTGAAGCGATGATTGAAACGGTGGTGCAATCTATCGATAAAGTACACGGACTGGCTCGCTTACATTCTGGCGAGGATGGGTCGATCTGAACCGTAGAATGCTATCGTTTGTAAAAAAGGCCATTGCATGTTTGAAATTTTTACAAAACGCTTTGACATCGCAATGTGAGTTATAGGCCAGAAATGGTTTGATCCGGAGGTTTGGGGTGTTTGGGAGGGGCGATACCATGGCCTTGCGGCATTTTCGAGCTTTGGCACGCCACCTGCATTTAAGTCTCTCGTCCACAAGCGACAGTAGCGTCTCGAAATTGAGATGAGTGCGGCAAACGAAGCGAATAACTCAGTGGTTGCTGAGTTCGGCTAACCGCCAGCGTCGCGATCGGATAGTTTTCAGGTCAGGACACGATTGTCAACTGAGGTGCCAAGGACGGATTCACTCAAAATACAAGCCATGGATGCACCGTGATCTTAGAGGCGTCCGAAGCTCGATAAGAGCAAGTGAGACAGACCCATGCCACAGGGGTTAGGCCCGCTTTCACGGTTCGGAAAAGGGAATGTAGGTTGAGTGCACCGACGTTGACTTAGCGACACGGCGTTCAAGAGGACGAGTGAACGCATGAAGTTAGCTTAAATCTTACCGCCGCTGCCTTTGGTAAGCGCCATAAAGGCCGATTCAAGATTGATTTCTTCTTCGGCGAAGTGGCGGACAGAGATACCGCTCCTGATCAATTCGCTCAGTAGCACCGACGGATCCTCCTCACCCGGAAATAAGCTCACACGCAATTTTTCGTGCGATGAATCGACGGATTGAACTTGAGGCAAGCTTTCGAGCAATTTCGCCGTACGATCCGAGTCGGACGCACTTTGTGGTTGAATCAATAACACAACCTGAGAGCGAACTTCGCGGATGACGTCGCTGACATTCGCATTTTTCTTAAGCACGCCCGAGTCGATAATCCCGACCTTGTTGCAAACATCGGCAAGTTCTGGAAGGATGTGGCTCGATACGATGATCGTTTTACCCATGGCGCCCAAGCGACGCATCAGAGCGCGCATCTCGATACGGGCTCGTGGATCAAGGCCGCTGAGAGGTTCGTCTAACAACAGCACTTTGGGATCATGCAACAAGACTCTCGCCAAACCAAGTCGTTGTGTTTGGCCGCGAGAGAGAGTATTTGCATAGGCATCTCGCTTAAAATCCAGATCGACGACATCTAGCATTTCGTCACAACGTTTCCGTCTGCCTGGGCCATTGATCTTGTAGGCGGCAGCGAAAAACTCGAGGTATTCGATGACTGTCATGTCATCATAGACGCCAAAGAAATCTGGCATGTACCCGACCAAGCGTCGAATTTCTTTCGGATGCGTGCTTACCGAATAACCGCCGATGTAAGCTTCGCCGGATGTTGGCGTAAGCAACGTTGCGATTATTCGCATCGTCGTTGTTTTTCCGGCCCCGTTGGGTCCAATGAAACCAAACAAATCGCCGGCGTCTAAATCAAGGTCGATGTCACGTATTGCATACATGTCATCATACTTTTTTGTTAATCCTGATGCTTTAATCACTGTAGCCTCTAGCGATCTTCGATTGGAAGTAGAAACCTTACATACGCTGAGCGATATGCATCTCGGGTAACAACTGTTTGTTCTTTACTGCGAGCTTTCCACTTCAATACTGTTTTGTCAATTTCTGCGAGCAGAACCGCACGATTGCGCGTGAGTCGGTTTGATAGGTCAAACGATTTCAAGTAGTCGAGTTCCAAGCCAACATATTGTCGACCGCCAGCCGCCGAGTAAAAAGTAAGGAGTTCGACGAGTCGAGACATTTTTCGGCGCTCGGATGGATCCCACGGAACGCTTTGTTCTTTATCGTCCACGACCCGCCGCTGTTGAAGTTGTCGTGAAAGATCTCGCGGTGAATCGGCAATCGACAGTTGAATGGTTCCGCCACTTGGAATGCTTTTCGGGAGCGGATATGCCCAGGCTTCATACAGGATTATGGCATTCCGCAATTCGCAATCGAGCGGGTTTGTGAAGCTGCCTTCGAGGAGGTCCGAACCCGGATGATTTTGCAGTTGGTTGCTTTGTAAGATCTCATCGCATCGTGCTTCCCAGCTTGTTTGAAGCGATACCGTACCTGCAGATGGAATCCCAATCCCGTTAATCTCAGACTGAAAGCTGTCCGAGGTGTTGTTATAGATTAGGTCATAACCTGGAATGCCAATGTCGCTGCGAACTCGTGAGTCGAATCCCCCCAAGCCTGTGCCTGGTTGTCCAGCCCACCGCAAGTATGTTTGCGCATGAATTGTCGGCTGCTCGATTGCAGGAGAGGCAGAGAATTCGGGGTTTACGAGCGATTTAGCTTCAGCAGACAAGTCAAACTTGGCCGACGACCCGCTGTACTGTGTAGTGAACGCTGTGCCTTTAACAAGCCCTACATCAAAAATGTAGTCAACGATTTCTACGGTGTTGATTAAGACACCCTTTGGTTTCCATGCCGCGGTTAACGCTTGATTGACAGCGAGAATAGTACAGCACGCAATGGCTAATGTCAGCCAAGTCCACGTCGATTTTCTCAGTGATCGATTGACTACAAAATAATCCAAACCACCGATAGTCAAGACAAAGGCAAGTACAAGAGCTGTTAACAAGCTGATCGAGCCGGAGTTTACGGCATCAAAATGATCGAGACTCGCTCGAATCTGCCCGCTCATCTCATTGTAGCCAAGGAAGCTTACATTCTCGTTGGTATTACGTTGACGGCTTGATGCGAACTCTGGTCCAAATGTGCGTTCTAAAAGGTAGCGACGGTCTTTCCACGCAAGCATACTTTCACCATTGAGATCTACGGCGATCGTATCAACGAAACCCGCTCCATATGCACTGCGAACAAGAAATGGCAGTTTCTCCCGATCAGGCGAGACGAGTGTAAGGTCAGTCGAACTGTCTTTGTCAAGCTGCAAGTGGGCGCAAGTAAGCAGGTCGAGCCGCGATGTCTGGTTGGTCGAGATAAATGATTCGAGTACAGCGGGATCTACTTCCGTAGCGATACCAATCACTTTTCCAGGAATCAATCGAGCAAGCCATTCAATTTTGCTTGCCTCTTCAGCGCTGCCTCCCAGCCAGATATGGATTCGACCGCCATTCGTTACCCAATCGACAATTGCATTCCCCTGAGCTTCGCTGATTCCATTTAGCAGAGTTAAATTGTTCGTTGCGAGCACGATAAGATCCACGCCAGCAAACGCGCGTC
This sequence comes from Njordella aestuarii, assembly GCF_056494165.1. Taxonomy (NCBI): domain Bacteria; kingdom Pseudomonadati; phylum Planctomycetota; class Planctomycetia; order Pirellulales; family Pirellulaceae; genus Njordella; species Njordella aestuarii. The sequence continues at coordinate 5,442,249 of NZ_CM151397.1, read as the reverse complement.
TATCTGTCGGCAAGCGTGATGTGTCTGCAAAGCTGCTGACGGAAACCGATGGCAATCCGCCGCGCGCCGACTTTTGTACGATCTCTTGGAGCTCTAAGTTTTCTCCGATCCCGACGATCCATGGCTGAGATACTGGCAACGCTGTTCCGCGTTCCGCGTCTGTCAACTCACGATCTAAAAGCACTTGCTCCTCATCGCTGAGAAGTTTTAATCGCATCGACCGGTTGGTACGCCCATGCCGCACCAAAATTTGCCCGTCGGCACTTGCTTGCTGTTTGTAAGTGACATCGATCCCGTCCCCGTCTACGGACGTAAATTCAAACTCGATCTCTTCACCTGAGTTTGAAGCCAGATTCTGGAGATAGACTGGTGTTTCAAATCCCACTTTCCATTGGTCGTCGAGCCCCATTCCTATCTGGATCTCAGTGGCGGAAATTGCATTTTCCGTTTTGGCAACCTGTTGCGCGTTAGCATCAGATGTTGCATATCTGCAGACGAAGACGCATAGAAGCATCACCGCAAATTGGGATGTTCGGCAAAGCCATTGGTAAGTCGGGCCAATCAATGTTCTAACTGCGCCTACGGAAGGTGATGGGCGGGCAAACTGCTGCTGTATCTGTAAAAAACGCACTCGTTTCCAAGTGCGTTAATGTTTTAAGCTTCTTTCGGGGCGGCGTCGATTAGTCTAGCCGCTTTACACTAATATTCTTAAAGTAAACTTTGCTGTCTGGGTCGTGCGCTTGCAACGCAAATGTTCCGTCTCCGAGTCGTCGCTCGAATTCATTTGAGTCAGCTTCTTTGTTCTTTGGTTCGGTGTAGTCGACAATCGTCTTGCCGTTAACCTTGGTGGTAATCTTGCCATCTTTTACGATGATCTCTTGCGTGTACCACTCGTTGTCTTTGGCCGGGGGATCGAAGACGTCTTGAACGGAATACAAGCCCGAAGTCTTTTTCGGATCGCTGTGCGAAATGTTGACTTGGCACTCGTAACCATATTTGGGCCAGCCATCGTCTTGATACTTGGTATGGAAGTAAATTCCAGCGTTACTTCCCGGAGTTGTCTTTACGTCGACTTTCAAGTGAAAGTTCTTGAAAGGTTTGTCGTTGCCGACGTAAAACAAATGGCTACGATCCCCGTGGGCAACGATACATCCATCTTCCAGGTGCCATGAGTCAGGGGATTCGTTAATCTTCCAGCCGTCGAGATCTTTACCATTGAAGAGCGACTCGAAGCCCTCTTCTTTCTCTTGCGTGACAGCCTGAGGCTCCTGCGCATTAGAGTGTAGGGAAAGTGCCGAGTGCGTAAGTGCGGTCGCTGGGAGAAATAACGCAAGCGTAGCTAAGATTCTGCTAATTGCTATTTGCATAGTTTCGTTTCAAATTGGTAGGTGTCGAAAGGAGGTGGGATAAAAAAACGCCAGCGAGGCTGCCGCTAGCGTTCCAATTGCTGCACCGATTTTAACAGTCGAGGATCAAAAGCTATTTGCCTTCTTTGTCGCCACCTGGCAATTTGCCAGCGGCCATCCGAGCTTTGAAGGTTTCGCCGTCCGCAGCTTTCTCTTCTTCGATCTTAGTCATGATCTCTTTGAGCTGTTCGATCATTTTTTCGTCTTTGGCCTTCTTCTTGAAGTCGCCTACATTGAAACCACCTTTCTCGATGGCTTCGTGAAGAGCGTTGCCGTACGGATTACGTACCTTCTTCTTGTCTTCTTTCTCTACGTGGCAGACATTGCATTTTGCTTCGCCAGCAAGAGTCTTCAATTCAGCTTGACCTTCGCTCTCGGTGTACTTTGCATTCCAAACGTCTTGAATTGGTTTGATGGCAAAGGCTTGGCTTGCAAAGCTTCCACTCGCAATGGATAGTGCAAGCAACATTAAAAAAGACTTTTTCATACGCTATAAAAACTCCGTAGAACAGAAAGAACTTGCATTCGAACAATAGCAGAATATCTAACCTAAATGGCATTGCAAGTCGCGTAAAGCCACTTTCAAAGCCAGATCAAGCGAAAATTTTAGACGAAACTGGAGCTTGTTGAAACTGATTACTAAGGCCTGCGACCAGAAAACTGCGGCTGTTCGGCTCCTAATCATATACCGCGACAAGTACGTAGGCCATCGTCTAGAGTCTAAATCCCCTGAAGTGAATTGCGGGCGACCGGTTCTGCGGAAAAATCGCTATAGAGAAATTCTCGCCTAATTTCTTGATGAAATCGTTGAATCGGTTGATTCAAGCGGGGGTAGGAGGCTGGTCTGCATGCCGGGATTGAAAGAACCAGGTCGCTGCAGGAAGTCGCCGGGCACGAGACGGTACGGCTGGCCAGACGCGTGAGGAGGGCTTACCCAGCGTATACTTGATTCGGGCGAACGTTCTGAAAGAATCGTGCGCACTGCAATTTCAAAATCAAATCGAGCGCTGATTCGCCCCCGATATCTCAATCGAATCAACTCCCGAACGCTAGTATCGTAAGCGTTGTCGATGCCCCGCACATCCAGCCATCTTGTCCAAGAAGGCACATCGCTCGCCACCGACTTTAAATCTGCCAACTCGTCGACCCCCTCGAATTCGAACATGGCTGTGTCTGCGTCGGATACATAAGCACAACGTTCGGTCGTAAATGATAGGCAGACAGGATAAGAAATAGCTTTGTCGTATTGCAAGCGGGACAATCCTCGCTGCGCAGCGACAGTGACTTCCTGCAATTCGAATCGAATATTAAGCGGCGTGCGACTTGGGAAGGCTGCACCTTGGTAGTCGATCATGCGTCCATCCAAAGCAAGTAAACCATTCATCCACTGCACTTCTGTCTTGACCGCGTGCGGTTCGATTAAGAAGTCACCATTACCACGAATCACACTGTTGCTGAGTTGTATCTGAACAGGATCGGAGTAGTTGTCGTCCGCTGCAAGCGTGGTCGATGCACTGTTCAGTGAACCATTAACAGTAGAAGTCAATGACCTCCTTGACTCTCGAGAAAGCGTTGCAAAGACCGACGAACGCCAACCGGAAATTGATGGCATCAAGGTGATAGTGCTACGTTGCAATTCCACCTCCGAACCAGCTGTCATACCGAAGGCGGAGACGATCCCTTCGTTCGATTCGGGGCTATACACTAACAAGTCGACATCAATCAGTCGTAGCGATTGGGCGCCCACCTCGAATCCATATATTTGTTCTTCGAAACCATCGCTCAAAAATTGAGGCATTGTGTCGGTGATGGGCGAAATTTCAATTCGTGCACGTTTTTGACTGCCACTGCGGATGGTGAGTGCGGGGTGGTCCCATCTCACCTTACGCGATAAACGCACAGAATTCATCAAGACAATTTGCTGATATTGGGGCTTGGACGAAGAGATCGATAAAGCTTCTTCCAGGCTTCGAGCAACAATGTAATTGGCATTCGATACACTTGTGGTTGAACTGTCAACGAAGATCGTCGGTTCGCTGGTAACAGAGGACTGTTCAAGTGGAAATGTGGCCACCGGATTGTTCGATCGCTGCGAACCGCTACTCCGAGGTTTGTAGTAGTATGGATCCTCGAACGGGAAATTCGAATACTGTTGTGGTCGAAGAGGACTAGTGGCACTAGCTTCCGTCGTTTTCGCTGGAGTTTGGCTGTTTGTTAACAGCGGAGTCCTGTTATCAGGCAGAGTTGCATCTGCGTTCGATACCGTGTCTGCAAGCGATCTTTCCTCTGGTCTCACGTTGGTCATGGGCACCGTCAGACCGCTTTGATTACGGCTGGGAAGCGTCAGGCTGGTTGCTCGGGGTGGCCCTTCCGCCGCACTTGAACTGCCAAAATTTCGCAGGTCAGGCTGGGAAGCCGTTGTCGCTTGAGCGATGTCGGTGCTGTTCCCGGTTCGAGCCTTTAAGGAGTCGCCGGTAACGCGTTCTTTATCGCTCTCTAGTTCATAATTGCTCCCAGGCACGCTCTCCTCCACGCTCTCCCGTGTCGATCCACTAGCAGATGCGATGCTGTTGGCAGAGCCTGGATCGACAATATTTGCCATACTGCTGCTCGCGTATGGGGAAGCTTCCTGGACATTTGAAGTCTTCTTTACGTTAAAGATAAACCGCTCATGTGGGAGGCTGATTGCAGATTTGACACTGTGCATGCTCTGCATCCATAACGTGACACCGCACAAGAGTCCGATGGCAATCATCCACGGAAGAAGCGACTCAAGAATGCTGACGTCTTCGATTGTCGGCGTGATGGAAATCGTGCCAGCCTGACGACTACGAGGTAAGTTTTCGAATTCTGCAAGGAGGTATAAATCGTTGATCAGTTCAACGGGTTCTTGATAACGTCTGTTCGGATTCTTTTCCATCAAACGATGCAAGATTGCTGCGAGTTCGTCAGGTACATCGATTCGGTGATGGCGAATGTCGACCGGTTGCACGTTCCCGTGCATCATCAATTTTTGAATCGCCGTACCCTCGGGAAACGGCGGTTTGCCTGAAAGCAAGTAGTAGAGCGTGCAGCCTAGCGAATAGAGATCGCTACGTACGTCGGCCGAGCGAGGATCACGCGCTTGCTCTGGCGATATGTAATCGAAAGTTCCGAGCGTAATGTTGCTGGCCGTCAAATCATTCGACGTCCGCTCAATCGCAGTCGTTCTTGCCAGGCCCATGTCCACTAGCTTTACCAAGCCCTTCTTGGTGACGAGAACGTTCGAAGGCTTCACGTCGCGATGGACCACAAACCTTGCCGACGCATGCGCCAAAGCTTCGGCAACTTGTCGCGTGAACCAGACGGCTTCATCTAGCCCAAGCGGTCCTTTCGAGTGAACCAGATCACGAAGATTGATGCCGTCTACATACTCGAAGACAATGTAACTCCATTCCGATACTTCTCCGACGTAATAGACGCGAGCGATGTGAGGGTGGTCGAGCTTGGCGGCGCTTTGCGCTTCAAATTTGAACCGCCGCGCCATATCAGGGTCTTGGCCAGCTGCCGGAATCACTTTGACGGCTACAATTCGATCAAGACGTGTGTCGCGGGGCGCGAAACACTGCCCCCATTCCACCGCCGCCAATCATCTCCAACAGCTCAAAATGGTCGAGCGACTTGCCCAGCAAGACCTGAGCGGCGGCCATGACCGAACTGGAGTGGCGGTTGGTATTTAGCGGTTTCGAGGAATTACGTTGCTCGGGCTCCTCATCGGCGGTAGACCGACGAGCCGAAATGATCGTCGCGTCCGAATTTTCTCCTTCAACGTCGCCCAGCAGCTCCTCTTCTGCATTCGGTCGATTCAGAGCCTGCGACACGCTCGCTGGATGGGAAAAAGCCGAATACGTGGACCGATCATCGCCCGGCGGATTCGCAGGCGAACCTGCTCTCGGTTGGCCCGCTTGAGGTTTCGCATTGTTCGTATCTGGTGTAATGTCCATGCTCCTATTGTAACTACATAGGCCAATTTTCACTTTCGGATAGGCTCACAGAGTTCTAAATTGCGATGGAAAAAGAGTTTTTAGTGTCAAAAGTCGGCGATATTCCGGTGGGCGAAGGGCGTGTTTTCGAAGCGGGAAATCGCATGATCGCTGTCTTCAACGACGCCGGCAAATTCCAAGCCATCGACGATATGTGCCCACATGCTGGAGCGTCGCTGGCCGAAGGTTGGCTAGATGAAGGCTGTGTAACCTGCCCCTGGCACGCTTGGCAATTCCGGCTGGAAGACGGAGCTTATGTCCAAAATCCTAAAATGAAAGTGAATACCTATCCGGTCAGAATCGACGGCGAAGATATCTTTGTCAGCGTCCCCGAATGAGCAAGCGATAGCGAGCTCCTTACGAAAGAGACCTGACGGGAAACCTCACGCAGTTTTTGCGGATCGGCCGCAAGTCTGGATGAACCAAATTATCGGGTAAGTTGCTCCAAGTGCCGCAAAGGTATAGATGATACCGTACAGCGGAATCAAGAACCTGCCACCCACACTGTACAAAGCGGCCACGACAATCGCATTAGTGAGTATCAAGCCAGCGAGGCAAAAGCCAACCATTGGCAGCTTTCGCAGTAAGATCAGCAGACCTGCAATCGCTAGTATTTTTGCGATGCCGCTTTTGCCGGTATACGGATTAAAGTGGATCTTGAGTCGACCCCAGATTAACGCCGGCAACTTGTCTCGATTTTGCGAGATCCATAACCTTACTTCGCGTTTCGCAATGTGCACGAGTTCAAGCTCGAGCGTAATATTTGCAGCGGTCGAGCTGGCTAGTTCATCTCCAAAACTAAGCTTCAACAAGCTTCGCCAATGGTTTTCTGGCTCAGCTCGCCAGTCACCTCCCGCAACGTACGATTCATCACAATAGCCGCCCATCAATGTGATCGGGCCTTTTGTACCCAGTGGCATCCATTGTTGTAAAACTATGCAGTTGCGTGCTAACCAAGGCGACAGCAACAAGAGACTGACTGCGAATATGGCGGTGACTTCGAGGGCTGCCAACTTCAAGTGTTGTAGCAGAGGATGCTCAGAGGTTGAAACGCCACGAAGACTCACGAAGCGTGCAAGGAAAATAAGAGCGACTAAAAATGGCAACCACAGAATAAATATTGAACGTGAGTAAACCATGAGGGCAAAAAAGAACCCTACTACCGCTGGCGCTTTGGATTGCCTGGCTCCTGTTATGAACCAAAGCAAACTCACGACAAAACATTGCGTAAGGGCAAGTGCAGGAAGCTCGGTTATGAAGTCTTCCATGTAGCGTTTTATATTGTTGTCCAAAATTGCTATTGCCATGCACATACTGGCAGCGAGCCATCCAAGTAACGCCCCCTGCTCTTTCGAGGGATTGCAACGAAGCCTTGTCAAACGAATTGCCAAGTAATGTGTTAGGCCAACCGACATGGCTCCGGCCAGAGAAAGACACAGCGCAAGAAAAATTCTTATCACTGCGAATGCGGTGGGTGTGTTGCCCAAAGCTAGATAAGACATTCCGATAACAAACGGTAGCAAGGGAGGTCTGTCTGTTTTGGGGACGACGGGACCTGCTTTATCTTGCCAGCCTCTGTACAATTCGGGATCGGCATTGACGTACGGACGTTGCCACTCGGGGTTACTCAGGTGCGAGGCGAGTCCGAGTCCTTGGCTGATCCCCCACCCCATCGACTCGTAATCGGAACCATCCGTTGTCGGCTTAGGTGGGCGTTCAAACCATTCGTTTCCGGCAATGTAGTAAATATTTATTGCGGATAGCACAAAAAATGCAACGATCGCGCTCCTGATGTAGCTTCGTTGGAGAATAGAGAGTTTTTGCGATGTGCCTTGCATATGGCTTCTAGTCAGCGGGGTCGTAAGTGGGGTCACGGTAGCACAAATAGCATACCGTGTTACACTGACTTGGCAGCGTTCATCCGCGTAATTTATTAATGCACAATGGTTCTTTCAACTTCAAGATTTGTCACATGGATCACCAAATCGTAGCCTTAGGGGAAGTTCTTTTCGATTGCTTTGACGGCAAGCAAATTCTAGGCGGTGCACCCACAAATTTTGCCGGTCATGTGCAGGCGCTGGGAGCATCGGCCGCAATTGTGTCGGCTGTAGGGGATGACTCGCTTGGTAAGCAAGCCACTCAAGAACTAGAGCGTCGCGGCATCAATCTTTCGGGATTGACGACTAACAGCTTCCCAACAGGGACAGTTGATGTCGTATTGAAGAACGGACAGCCTAGCTATACGATCAACCGTCCGGCAGCGTGGGATGCGATTGAGGCGACCGATGCCGCCCGCGATCTGGTCAGTAATGCGGCTGTGGTATGTTTTGGGACGCTAGCTCAACGTGAACCCCAGTCTCAGTCAGCCATTACCGAACTGTTGAAGCTTGCGCCGGAGAATGCACTCCGCATTCTTGATGTGAACCTGCGCAAGCCCGTGATCTCTGACGCTATAATTCGAAGTTCCGTCCAGCTTGCAAATTCGATTAAATTGAACGATGAAGAAGTACCAGCGGTTGCCTCTGCACTAGGAATCGCTGCTGATTTTGATGCGTTTTCACGAGAGTTGCAGACTGCGTTCGGAATCAATCTCCTCTTCATAACATGTGGATCTGCAGGGGCAACGATTTATCGCGGCGATGAAAAGTGCCAAGTTCCTGCAGCACCCGTTGAGAAAATCGTGAGTACCGTGGGGGCTGGAGATTCATTCACGGCGGCGGCAGTGCTGGCTTGGCTACAGCGAAAGCAGCTTTCCGAAATCGGTAAAGAAGCGGTGTCACTCGCGGCTAAAACATGCGGCCATCAAGGAGGACTTCCGCCGCTAGGATCTGCCCAGGACTGACGCTGACCCAGGGAGGATTTAACGCATTGTTTCTTTGGGCACCCGCTTCGCTTATATCCGACCCATCAGCAGCAAGATCAAGAGAATTAGGACAATCAGACCGATACCACCGCTTGGGGCATATCCAAACGAACGGCTGTGTGGGAAAACGGGTAAGACGCCAATGAGGAGCAAAATCAAAATAATCAGAAGAATCGTTGGCATGCTATGGTCGCCTTTGTCACAGAGCTGAGAAAATAGTGTAAGCGACTTGATTAGCAATACGCGTGCCATCATCGAAACCTACATTGATCCGCTATTAGCAATTGTGGCATGAGCGATTATCATTCATTGCACGACTGCAAAAGCATCGCCCCTGTCGCGGACACGCCTGAAATCTCTACAGATCAAAGGAGCGAATTGACTCGAGGAGTACCACTTGTTATCTGAATTGACTACCACAGATTGGTTGTTGCTCGTTATTGCAGGTATGGGGGTCGGGATCTCAAAAAGCGGTTTGGCTGGATTCGGCATGCTGCACGTCGTGATCTTTGCCAAAGTATTTGGCGGTCGCGATTCGACCGGCGTACTACTGCCGCTTCTGATCGTTGGCGATGTCTGTGCGATCCGGATGTTTGGACGTGAGGTCCAGTGGGACTATGTAAAGCGGCTGATGCCAGCGGCGCTGATCGGAGTGCTGATCGGTTGGTTGCTGATGGGGAAATTGAATGAACTGGCGATTCAACGCTTGATAGGCGCGATCATCTTCAGTTTGACGTTGCTGCAGATGGCAAGGATTTGGCGACCCGATATGCTAGGTCGCTTTCCTCATTCACTCACATTTGCATATGCCGCCGGAATACTTACTGGTTTTACGACGATGATAGCCAATGCGGCGGGCCCCGTCATCGCGCTATATCTTCTGTCCGTTTCCATGCCCAAGCTACAGTTAGTGGGAACATGCGCATGGTTTTTCTTCATGCTGAACTCTTTTAAAGTGCCATTCAGCTACGAACTAGGCTTGATCAATCGGAATACGTTGCTGGTTAATTTAATGCTCGTGCCTACAGTTGTGTTGGGGATCTTCATTGGTAGCTCGATCGTTCATCGTATCCCGCAAAAAATCTTTGACAGCTTGCTACTCGCCTTCACCGCTATCGCATCGCTTCGCATGATCGGTTTCTTGTAGTTTGTCGGTGTGCATCAAACGACGCAGTCGGCAAGCTTTACCTACGTGGCAGTTTGTGACTTCGGACCGACAATTTCCATGCGAAACCGGAGTTTTGACTGGAATGCAAATAGCTGCGTGCAAACCTTGAGGAGTGAAATCCTCACGATCGAGATAGTGTATTTGGTTCACTTAGGGTCAGATGGCGAAGATGAAATCAACCGCAATAGAACTTGCATGCTTATGTTGTATCGCTGCAACTACGTTTGGGTGTGCAACCAACCGACGCAACTTTCAGTACTCTGCGCCATCGCCACAAATTGTGCAGCCATACACGAGCAACTATCCATTGGCTAACTCGACGATTGTTGGCAACGGAGTGAATGATTACGGCATTATCAACCAGCCACCTCCGGGTGTCGTGATCGCTGTTCCGCAGGAACCACCCCGCCCTACCATGTGGGGGCGATTGGTGGAAATGGAGCAGAGGAAAAACGCGTGGCTCCGACGCAATTTTCTGGGCGAAAACTAAGTCTTGCTCGACCTCTCGCCATTCCTAACTCGCAGTTCCTGCAGCAGCGGTGGAACATACCGGCTCAACAGTCCCGCCAGTATCAGCGCACCCCCGCAGTACGTCCACCATTGCGGCGGTTGGTAAGTAGGATGATTTCGCCAAGCGATAAAGACCCACAATGGTAATATGACGGGTTCGATGAGCGTTAGCAGTGACGCTTCCGTCGGCGTGGTCGAACGCAGACCACGTCCGAACATGATGTAGGGAACTGAAATCTGCACGATACCAAAAAGTGCTAACGCTATGTAACTCCCGAGCGGTACCGCTGTCGCTGGGGCCGCGACGACAAAGGGGCATAGCATCACAACGGTAGCGAGATGGTTTAGCGTGATCAGCCACGTCGGATCGATCTTGGGCATTCTGCGCATCGACATGATAACGCCAGCAAAGAAAATTCCCGACAGGACTGCCATCCCCGTTGCGTAGAGGTTGCCACCCGACCTAAGCTCCATGGCAATAATCAAGACCACGCCGCTCAAGCAGCAGAGAACCATACGGACATCAGCTGGGCTGGCTCGCTCTTTGAAAAACAGCAGTGACGCTAAAAAGACCCATGCCGGACAAAGATATTGCAGCCAGATAGCATTTGCAGCTGGTCCGCTGACAACGGCGGTTAAGAAGGTCCAGACCATCGCAGCAAAACTGAAGGCCATTGGTACCATCGCCCAATGCCAAGTCGGCTTGCGGATCAAGGGCAGCAGCGTTAGCAATGCAAAGAAGCCTCGCCAAAAAGCGAGCAACAACCCTCGTGACTCAAGCGGCCAGTTATCGTACCAAGGGGCTTTTGCGAAGAAGCCGCTCGTGCTCCAGAGAATTGCCGCACCAACGATCAGCGCGCGGCCTTGCCATCGTTGACGATCTGTCTGCTCCAAGATAAATCAATCCGATTGTTATGGATCATTGTTGGAACAAGATCGCTGGATACTTTAACGATCTACGTGTTATTGTTTTTCAAGCTGGTTTTCGACCGCAACGATCGTCGCTTCGTGTTCAGACTTGAGCTTAGTTAGCTCTTCAATCACTTCTGGGTTTTCAGCAGCGACATCAAATTGTTCGCTTGGATCATGCCCCAAGTGAAACAACAAAGGCGGCGAATGTTGAACAGCCTCCTTTTGCCCTACATACTCGGTGCGCGTTTTGAAGTGAGTCTTAAACATGCCAGAGCGAATGGCAAAGACTTCTTCACCGTGATAATAAATCATGCTCTTCCGCGGGCTAGGATCAGCATTCAGCAGAGTTGGCGTTAAGTCAAAGCCATCATAGACGGTTTCCGCTGGAAGTTCTGCGTTACTCAGCTTTGCAACGGTAGGAAGCAAGTCCAAGGTTGCACCAATTTCTGTAATTACCGCTGGCTTGATCGTACCGGGCCACCAGAAAATGGTCGGCTCGCGCATACCACCTTCCCAAGTTGATCCCTTCCCGTCTCGCAACAGTCCGGCTGAACCGCCATGCGTGTTGTACAGCTTCCAGGGGCCATTGTCGGAAGTGAACACTACGAGAGTATTTTCTGCCAAGTTCTTTGCGCACAGAGCGCTGACAATCTGACCGACCGACCAATCGATCTCTTCAATGACGTCACCATATAAACCTCGGCGACTAGTGCCGCGGAAATCATCCGATGCAAAAAGAGGCACGTGAGGCATGTTGTGTGCAAGATAGATAAAAAATGGTTGCTCGCTTGCCTTGTTGATAATCTCAACAGCTTCTTCGGTGTACCGTCGTGTTATAGTTTGCTGGACTGCAGGACGTTCGAATACCTCCGTGTTCCTCATCAAAGGCACGTTGAAGTACTCGTTCTTTGGCTCCAAAATTCTCTCGCGCCCGGTTGGAGCCGAAGCGACAAGATCCATATCGTTTGAGTATGGAATGCCAAAGTAAGAATCATAGCCATGCGAAGTGGGCAAGTATTGCGGTAGATGACCTAGATGCCATTTGCCGACAGCATGCGTTGTGTATCCCTGTTGTTTGAGCACTTCAGCGATCGTCAGCTCACTTGCGGGTAGTCCGCCAGCAGAGTCAGGAAAGAGTACGCGTCGCTTGCTGCTGCACATACCACTTCGAATCGGATAGCGTCCCGTTTGAAGTCCCGCGCGGCTAGGTGTACAGACACTTGCTGCGGAATAAAACTCGGTCCACTTTTGTCCTTCGAAGGCAAGCCGATCGATATTTGGCGTCTCAATCGTCGGATGTCCGAAACAGCCTAAATCACCGTAACCTAAGTCGTCACAAAAAATAACAATGATGTTGGGAGCCGCAGCGTTGCCTGTCGAAGCAATCATTGCCACAATCGCTAGCGTCGCCGCGACGATCCACTGAACCCGAAACAGAGTTGGGTTGGCAGGTTTAAGTTTCATTTCTGGCATCGTTTATCGTTGTTCTTCCTAGGAAACTAATTGAGCCCAGATGGCTCAATCCATGATCCTGGTGTACATCATATCCTCAAAGCGTAACAGTTTGCCCATCCGCTTCTAGTCCATTCTGTACGTTGGCGGAATTGCAAGCCAGCATCGCGATGTTGCTAACCGTGGATTTAGTAGCCGGGAGGAGAGCGCAGGTTGACTCGACCGTAAGACCTGGATCGTTGTGGGCAACTGAAGCTATTCTTCCTAAGATTGTATTTTACCTAGATTTTTATAACGCTGATGAACTTAGCATCAAATCTTTTTGCACCAGGGCCTTCGCCAAAGTTATTGATTGCGCCGAACGGACAGACCGTCAAAATTCCGGAGGACTGGACCTTGTTGCCTCCTGGCGATGCCGCCTTGACGCGCCGCGTCAAAGCGGCGGGCGCACATTGGGTTGTGCAGGAGAAGAAGGGACGAAAAACTTTCTCCCGCGGTATTTGTGCTCCGCTAGCTCGCGTGAACCAGATTCGCGCGGATTTGGCAGTCGAACGAGCGTCCGAAACGCACGCGAAACGTACTCTGCAAGCCAAGCAACGCCGCGAAAAAAAGCAATCAGCCTACGTTGAAGACTTCTATGGTGCGGTACTCCAGTTCCTCAATTTTCATCTCCGGTATGCCACCGAAGGGCAACGACTCGCAAAAGCTGTCACAGAACATGCGACACCCGTAGGCAGTGGCACGGTGGCGCGAACAGAACGTATCCCCATCGAAGATCGCGTTCAAGCGGCTGTGATCGCTTGGATGAGGCATCAGACGACCGCTTACGATACAATGGTCATTCCACGAGTGAAAGGCAAGCGTCGCGAAGTCCGCAGAATGCTCGCCAGTGAGTCTGAACGTTTGTTAGGTTACTATCGTCGCGGCGATTCGATATCCGATGCTTGCCCACTTCGAAAAGCTTTAGTGCAAATTAAATGACACATCATGGAGAGGCAATGGTCCATTCATTCTCCCAATTGGAAAGCAAACTCAAAACCATGGTTCGAACAGCTCTACTTTTGTTACTGGGATTTTCGATGTGGACGGTCGCGACCAGTCCCGCTCCAGGAGAGGAAGCAATCGAATTTGAAATCGAGTCACTGCCTGTTGAGCTAAACGTTGGTTATGCCGTCCGCGCGGTCGATGTGAATGCTGACAACCGGCTGGATATAGTAATCTTGGACAGTAAACGCGTATTATGGCTGGAGAATCCAAGCTGGAAAGAGCATGTCGTTTATGAGACTCCGGAAGCGAAGTTTGATAATGTGACTTTCGCCGCCCACGACATAAACGGCGACGGACGAGTCGACTTTGCATTAGGCGCCGACTGGCAGTTCGGGAATTCAGATTCTGGCGGCACCATCGGCTGGCTCGAGCAAACTGACTCGGTGCCGTGGACCTATCATGCGATTGATACTGAGCCAACCACGCATCGGATGAATTGGGCTGATTTGCGAGGCAACGGCAAGCCGCTGTTGATCGTGGCCCCGCTGAAAGGGCGTGGTAGCCGAGCGCCTGGGTTTGATCAAACAGGCGTGCGACTGTTAGCTTTCGAAACCCCTATGGATGCTGGTAAGGCTGCATGGGAGAAACGCGTTTTAACGGATCAACTGCATGTTATGCATAATTTCCAGGCGACCGATCTAAACGACGATGGCCGAATGGATCTTATTACAGCAAGTTACGAAGGTGTTAGTTGGTTGCAGTTCGATGATAACTTGGAGGTGCGAATTAAGAGGCTTGGTTCGGGGCAAGAACAGACTGCTCCTAAACGAGGCTCAAGTGAAATCAAGCGCGGTCGGTTGGCGAGTGGTCGGAATTATATTGCGACGATTGAACCGTGGCACGGAGACAAGGTTGTTGTATACGTTGCGCCCGAGGATTGGGAGTCAAGCGATGGATTGTGGGCTCGTTACGTTCTTGACGACCAGTTGGCTTGGGGGCATGCGATCGCTTGTGCGAATCTTGACTCTGAAGATGGAGAGGAGTTGGTCGTCGGTATTCGCGATGACTTGAATGGTCAGTATCGAAGTGGATTGCGAATATACAAACCGATGAACGCCGAGGCGAGCGAGTGGTCACGACAGATCGTCGATCCAGGCGGGGTGGCGATTGAAGATATGATTACGGCCGACTTCGATGGCGACGGCGATAACGACATCGTCGCCGTTGGTCGAGCGACAAAGAACGCAAAGATCTATTGGACCAAGTAGAATTCGCTAATTCGTTAACCCAATAAAGAAGCGAAACAGGTCTCTCTTCCCGGGAAGAACCCTGAAAAAATGGGCGATACAGGACCAGCACGGCCAAGCAAAAAGCGGAAGAAAAGTTGATGTTGCCATTGGCGGTCTTGCTGGCGGTCTTATTTCATACTTTTTAAGGAGCGAATGATGAAGGTAGTAATTCAAGAAACCAAAGTAGATGACGCCGAACCTCAATTCAGTGTTCTGATTGGCAGAGCTTTGGCCAATGCAATTGTGGCCAATGAATCGATAACTTTGCATATTGTCGAGATTGCCCCAGAGAAGCTTCTGGCAATAGCTCCTGAGGTTCACAAGGTAACATTCTAAGCAACTGCCGATTCGGCAATTGCATCTTTGCATACTGTAGCCAAACTCTCTTGGCCTCTTGCCTCCGGCTACAGTATCCCTTGCCCCGTTGCAGCACTTCTGGCATCGTTGCACCTCAGACGCCCTTGGGAGGGCTTTCACCAGGGGGGGGGTGACCTTCTGGCATCGTTGCACCTCAGACACCCTGATTAGGGTGACACCCTAACGCCCTAATCAGGGTGTCAACACTCTAGTGTCACGGTGTCATTTTAATCAAAAACCCTTCTTTTTCTTACCTTTTCTTTCTTTTGAAAAGAGAGTTATGACACCGTGACACTAGATATTGAAAGTTTTCCTTAGAGAATAGAAGTTATTTGCTTAATTGAATTCAGAACAAGTTGACTTTTCACCCGGACAACCCGGACAACCAACGAATTCATTGGTTAAAACCCCATATTCACCTGGGCATTCACCTGGGCATTCACCCGGACAGGATTGAAAGGGGTGAAATGCCGGCTCGTTGCAGCACCTATGGCATCGTTGCAGCACCTATGGCATCGTTGCAGCACCTATGGCCCCCCCCTTTCAGAAAAGCATCTGTATCTCTCTAAGATCGCCAGCACTCCCTTCCGTGAATTTCCGCAGAGAATTGGCCCGGAAGTCATTCTTCATCGGTGTTCACTTCCGTAACTACCTATTCCTTGGTGGTTTACGTTTTTGTCCGAAAGCAAATAGTAGAAGGACGGAAATGCTCCGTCCCCGGTTCGCTACTTACTATTTGGAGCATCCAATGCCCGCCTATTTGACAGTGAAAGACCTAGCATCGCGATTTCAAGTCACGACGCGAATGATTTACAAACTGATTGCAGAAGGGAAACTGCCAAAGCCCATCAAGCTTGGCGTCTCATCTCGCTGGAAACTTGAGGAGATTGAGAAAGTTGAAAAGCAACTCGCAAGCAGTCGAGGTGACCAATGCTAAGCAATCAAGATATTCATTCCCTGGCCATAGAGCTACGCGCCGGACTTGCGCAAGACCTCAAGTCTATGGCCGGTGGCCTTTTGGTCGAATTGGGAATTGATGCCATCGCAGATGCGGTGGTTGCAAAGCTTAATCAGGTCAAACGTAGCGTTACCGTGGCCGAATATGCCGAGGCTCATTCAATTGGCCAACGCACGGTTCGGCGTGCAACGGCAGAAGGCCGCTTAGAGCATTCCAAAGTCGGCAGAAGAGTCTTAATCCCAGTCGATGCCAAGATTGAGTAACGGCAGCCTAACAAACAAAAAGCCCACTTGCTATTAGCCGTAGCAAGTGGGCCTCAATTCATTCATAACTTTACATCAATATAGTTCAAACCAATGTTAGAAACAAGTATCAAGAGAAGCGGTAAGTCCAAACCAAAACGCAAGTTCTATCCTGATTACATTCCCCAAGAACTCAAGGACATCGAGCAATGGGTATGCTGGAAATGGAGCTGGAATGGCGAAAAGTGGACAAAGCCGCCGATCAATGCGAAAGGCAACAATACCGGATGGTTGAAGAAAAAGGATTGGTTAGGTGACTTCGAACAAGCCCATCAGGTTTTTGAGGTAATGCCACAACATAAGAGGGCCGATGGACTTGGCCTCTCCCTTGGTGAGAATGGCGTGCAATTGGACAATGGCGATTGGCTCGTCTGCGTCGACTTGGACAATTGCATTGATCCTGATTGCGATTACCCCGGTCACAGAACCCCCAATGACTTTGCATGTAAGACTATTCGAGACCTTTTTACCTACTCTGAAGGAAGCCCAAGTGGTGAAGGCGTAAAGCTTTGGCTCCGATGCGACGATATCGAGAGGCTGAAGCAATATGGCTCTAGCAATCACGAAGCTGGCGTAGAGATATTTTATAACAAGAAGTATCTCACAGTCACGGGGAGCCGTTATCGTGGTGAGGGCATCGGCACGGAAATTGCCACCACTGGCGATACTTTTTGGGAACTATGCGAGAAGTATCTACCGAAGAGGCCCAATGCCGATGCAGTAGCCAATTCTGAATTAGACATTGTTAAATCGGCACTTGAGACAATCGATGCGGATTGCGATTATACCACATGGCGTGACATCGGCATGGCGTTGCATTCAGTTGACCCAGTGGCCGGATACATTGTTTGGGACAAATGGAGCGAATCCGGATCTAAGTATCGTAGCTCCCAAGAAACCAAAGCAAAGTGGCAGAGCTTTAAGCCAACAGCAGATGGGATCACAGTTGCAACCATTTATGCACTTGCTCAAAAAGAAGGCTGGAAGCATCCGGGAATCAAGCAGAGGTCCAGGAATGCCGCTAAGGATTCCGACATGCTTGCGATTGCTAAGGATATTGTGCAATCGACAGTGCAATTCGGATGCCCCTCAATTGCTTGGCATGGCGGAAAGCTAATGACATGGCGTGAAGGCCGTTATGTCTATATGGACAAGGAAGAAGAAACGAAGTTCCTCCTTGACGAATGTAATAAGCGAATGAAAGGAGTATCTTGGTCGAACATTCAGATGGTAAGGAGCAATATCATGTCGATTACACTAATCGACAAAAGCAAACCGATACCGCGCTGGCGGACCGATGTCCATCCTAATTGGGAATTGAGCGATTGCCTCATTTGTAAGGACAAGATTGTCCACGTACCGAGTTATCTGGCTAACAAGAAGGATTACTCAGTGCCGAATACCTCGGCAGTCTTCAACGTGACAGCAACAAGCTACGATTGGCCAGCTAACAAATATGAATGCCCCAATTGGCGCAAGTTCCTTGAAAGCGTTTTCCCCGGTGATGAAGAGTCTAAGCTACTACTTCAGCAATGGCTTGGCATTCTGCTAACGTCAACCAAAATGTATCACAAGATATTCTTGATGATTGGGCCACCAAGAAGCGGCAAAGGTACGATTCATAAGATCATCGAACTATTGATCGGCCAAGGCAATTGCGTTACTCCTGACCCTCCTACCTTGGCAAGCAAATGGGGTAACAGTCTTCTAGTCGGCAAATCTGTTTGCTTCATAGCGGATATGAAAACGCCACCAAGGGGAATGCGTTCTACATTGGTCGAGAAGTTTAAAAACATCTCTGGCGATGACCCCATAACAATAGAATTTAAGGGCAGAGACCCATATGACGATAGGGTTCCTTCCAGAATCGTCATCTTTGCCAATGAGGTGCCAGACCTCAAAGATTCTTCCGGTGCATTAGCTGGCCGCTATTCAGTCTTGAGAATGAAAGAAAGCTTTGCAGACAAAGAAGATAGACAATTATTCAATAAGCTTAAGAAAGAGCTTCCAGGCATTCTGCAATGGGCACTTGGCGGCTTAGAGAATTTAATGTTCGATGACTTGGCACAACCTTCAGCAAGCAAAGACTTAGTGGATAGTATCAAGAGCGTTGCAAGCCCGATTGGTATCTTCGTTAAGGACTGTTGCATTTTAGACCATGATGCCACAATTCTAAAGTCGGAATTGCTAGCTGCTTTCAATGCTTGGCAACAAGATAATGGCGAGATGTTCAAAATGGCCCCCAACACTTTTGGCATTCAGCTAAGGGCCGCATTTCCCAAAATTGATACCGAGTACAGAATGCCAACACCACAACGACAGAGAGCGTACAGAGGCATTCGACTCAAGACGCCGTTGGCAGGGCTTTCACTAGGGGAAGGGTGACCTTCTGGCAAATATAACAGCACCTTCATTTTCGATGCGCTGTCACTCATATTGACTTTTCACCAGGACAACCAACCTATTCATTGGTTAAAAACACTTTCGCACCCGGACACAATAAAAGGAGTATTACGAATTGGCATCATTGAAACGGGAATCTGACCGAGGGCGTGAAGGCTGGCGTCTTCGATTCTATATCAACAAGAAGCAAAAGTCGCTCTGGCTACCAAGTGACCTATCACAAATGGATGCTCAAATCTGGGAAATGCACATTGAGCACCTTTGCACTTGTGAAAACAAAGGTGCGACACGCTCAAAGAGCACTTCCGCTTGGCTCGGCTCGTTGCCAATTGCCGAATTGAAGCGGCTCGCTAGCTTTGGATTAATTGAACCACCGCAAGAAGCAATCATTGCACCTGAGAAAATATCGCCAACACTTGATGACCTTGGCCGAAGCTTCATTGATGCCAACAGAGATGTAAAAGACTCAACGGTCGCCACCTATGACAAAACGATAAAATGCCTGATACGCTTCTTTGGTAAGAATCGGCGAATCGATACGATAACTGAATTGGATGCGATAGCATGGCGTAACTGGCTCAAAGCAGAAGGCAATATTCGGGAAGGCAAAGAGCGTAAAGACAAGACAGGAAAGAAGATACAGGGCAGTACGAAGCTTGCAGAAAACACCGTTCGGCGTCGTTCTGGCATTGCACGGCAGATGTTCAATTTTGCTATCAAGTCAAAGCACATTTCCGCAAACCCATTTGCCGAATTGCCAACAACAGTTAATGCAAACGTAGCGAAGCAGCAATTTATACCTTGGGACACGATACATACGTTGATAGAGGATCACGCACCCAATGTCGAATGGCGTTTGATTCTGGCTTTGGCAAGAATTGGTGGCGTTAGGTGTCCTTCTGAACCCATGCAGCTAACTTGGCGAGATATCGACTTTGTAAATCGGAGGATGACAATCAGGGCGCCAAAGACAGAACACCATGCCGATGGAGGCATTCGCCAATGTCCCATCTTCGAGGAATTGATGCCGTATCTTTTGGACCAATACGAAGTGGCCAAACAAAATGGGCTTGGTCCCGATGATTACGTCATCCAAGAGACTCGTGGGTCGGAATCGCTATATCGAACAGGCGTGATGCGAATGATTAAGAAAGCGGGAATGAAACCTTGGCCGAAGCTATTCCAGAATCTACGCGCAAGCAGAGAGACAGAGCTATTGGCTAAGTTTCCGGTTAAAGATGTTTGCTCTTGGATTGGTAACAGCGGACCAGTTGCAATGAAGTACTATGCAATGCCCCTTGAGTCAACATTCAGAGAAGCCGCTGGCTTTGGCGGTCTTGCTGGCGGTCTTATTGATTGTCATAATCAGGCAACTGGTGGCAACTCAACAGAAACCAGCAAAGCGGAAGAGACCGCAGAGACCAAGGAAAACGTTGGTTTTGGCAACTCGGGGCATCCTATTGTGCCCCCCTTATGCCAAGATTCAATGGGCGATACAGGACTCGAACCTGTGACCCCCTGCTTGTAAGGCAGGTGCTCTAACCAACTGAGCTAATCGCCCGCTTCTTGTTCGGCAATCTATTTCATACTAGATGGCCGTTCAAAGCATTTGTTCGTAATAAAATCGACTCGCCTGCTATTCCACTGAACTCAAAATGCACAATGGGCTCGAATCGATCGGAGGTCCGCGATTTATATCACATCAAGCGAAACCATCAACTAACTTTGTATCTTTCATGCCCAAATGATTATTTGAAAAATCTAAACAATGCGCCTCGGGCAAGGACTTTTCTATCTTCGTCGCAACCTGCACGAATCAAATTTTGATCTGAATTGCAAGCAGCTTTACACGGCCAAGCTTATAACGCGGGGCGCTTGCGGGCCATGTAGTTACGTCGCTCTGCACGCTGACGTGCACGACGCTTTGTTTCGCTCGGCTTTTCGTAAAATTCACGCCGACGCATCTCTTTCTTAAGTCCGCTACGCTCAACCAATTTTCGGAAACGGCGAACAGCTTCTTGAATCGTTTCCCGGTCACGGACCAACAACCTGACCATGCATGCCTCCTCTTAAGGGTATCTTATTTAGCAAAACGTTAATTAACATCGACATATTCATTCACACACCTCCATCAATCCGTGCGCGGCCCTGCGACCGGCGAAATGTGAAAGGAACGACGAACTTCTGAGATACTGCACGCTGAAAAACGACAATACTCAACATTTCTGTCAAAATGTGGCCCCGTAGTTTAGCGGTTGGCTTGCCTGTGTCCAGTCGAATCAGACCGCAAATCTCATACTTTTAGCCCCTTTTCCACCCACTTTTGTTACGAGCTCGCCACGGACGACTGCTGCGGCCTGAACTGACATTGCTCCACGGTCTCCATGCCCTGCCGCTTCAAGCGTTGTTGGGGCCGTCCTCCGAGCTGAATGACTGCCAAGAAGTTTGCTCCGCCAAGTTCGCAGTTTGCCCAAATCGCGTTTTTTGCCTAACCAGAACTGGCGATTTCGCCTCAGCTTCGCACTTCTAGGTCGCCGAACTGAACAAGGTTGATGATCTCACACTAAAATCGAGGTTGAGATGGCAAGGGAAGATTTGGCAATCCACAGCGAAGTGGATTTCGCTGCAAATGAAGAAGGCCTGCAGTTAATCGCAGAGATCGAACGCCTTCAAAACTATGTCTTGGACGAACTCGATTCACTCAATGAACGAATTCGTACCGTTTTCCGCACATTTGGCTACAAAGAAAGTGCGGAAGAAGACGCGATGGAAGAGTCTACTGCCGCCGATTGAGCTATTTCTCGAAGCGGCACCACGGCAAGCGAATCTCAAACGTCGTTCCAACGCCCAACTGCGAACTAAGCTTAACGCTTCCGCCATGAGCTTCCACAATGCGCCGCGCTTTACAAAGCCCAATTCCTAACGACCGTCCAGCTTCACGGCCACAATAATATAGGTCAAAGGCTTGTTGAATTCCGGCCGCCGAAATGCCGCAGCCGTTGTCGGTGATCGCAAATACCACTGCGGGTTCAAGATCGGGGCACTGAACCGCTTCGGCTAGGGATACATCGCAGCGGACGCAGCGGAACGATATCGTAGCGCCAGGCTCGCTTGCCTGAAGGCTGTTCTGAAAGATTGCCTGCAGCGCTTCTTGCAAGGCGGTCGCGTCCAAACGAACGGGAAGTTGCGATTCAGAAATTTCGTAATCAAACACCAGCCTTGCCTGTTCAGCCTGCTCGCTAAAGCTGACAACGCAGCGTTCCGCGATTAGCCTCGCATCTTGAAGCGACAACTGGATCTGCGGCTGCTGAACGGCCAGCATCATCTCGGCCAGCATCTCGTGAGCGCGTGTGCTTTGCTCAATAATCACTTGCAAAGACTGCCGCTCGTTGGTGTCCGAGCAAACGGCACGTAACTGCTGAGCACGGGCGGAGATATTGGCCAACGGGTTGTTTATTTCATGGGACAGTCCGTAGGCGAAGTTATACATCGTTTCTGCGACCCGTTTTTCAACCGCCTCATCAAACCTCTGCCCGGCCGTCTCGCAACCAAGCCAACTGAGTGCCGCGCAACGCAGTGCATCTAAGGCGAATTGACGATCACTATCATCACCGACCGTAAAATCACCGAACCGAGGTAAGCTGCCTTGAGGCTGCCTCGCGATCTCTTCGATCAGCGCTCGCAGTTTTAGCTTCCAACCTCTTTCTTGGACCACGCCCAGCAACTCACACAACTCCGTTTCGCTACGAGAGTCGGGCTGAACATGATAGGGTGACCGGGCAGCGCGATAGATCACGGCTGTTAGCTGCCAGATGGTGTTGGAAGAAGTTGCAATCGCCTGATTCATGCCATCAGTTTACCGTGTAAGCAGCACGCGTGTATTCTGCTCCGGCGAAATTTATTGCGGCAGCCTGCTTCGCTCTCGAACGACAAAAAGCCCGGACTGCAAGGCGACTTTGCAACTCGGGCTTTTTTGAAGTTTTCGGGCAGCGATCGG
Source organism: Njordella aestuarii (assembly GCF_056494165.1). Taxonomy (NCBI): domain Bacteria; kingdom Pseudomonadati; phylum Planctomycetota; class Planctomycetia; order Pirellulales; family Pirellulaceae; genus Njordella; species Njordella aestuarii. The sequence goes on along the minus strand of NZ_CM151397.1, from coordinate 5,419,623 downwards.
AAGCAGCGATTCGCTGTCCCTTTGACAGACTTCAATTCGAAAATTCTAGCTGAAGTCGCTATACGAAGCGTGCGTTCGACTAAGCGGCGACGGGACGATCGACTTCGATCAAATCGCAAACCTTGTCGAGCAATTTCTCGGTGGTGAATGGCTTTTGCATAAAGTCGTTCGCACCAGCGGCCCGGAGATCGTTGACTTTATCCATCTCGACCATACCCGAGATGCACAGAATCTTGACGGAATCCATAGTGCGATCGCTACGAACACGTTGGCAAACTTCACGCCCGTTGATGTCTGGGAGCATCACGTCGAGGACTACGCAGTCGGGACGAAACTCCTTGACTTGCATACCCGCATCAAAGCCGTTGTTTGCCGTTCGGATTTCGAATCGGCCATCACGTTGGAAGCAATCGACCATGAGGTCTACTAAGTCTTGATCGTCATCGACGATAAGTAATTTTTTGCGACCGCTCTCCAACGCATCCGTTGGAATACCGTTGTCCTTCATAAAGACAAACAGTTGGTCACGAGGTATACGGCGAAAGCGACTACCGGGAACGCGAAATCCTTTTAGCGTTCCGTTATCAAAACAACGAATGATCGTCTGTTGGCTAACTTTACAGATCTTCGCCGCTTCACCAGTTGTAAATACTGTTTTTGTACTGGACATTGCTTCGAACCATCCTTCCTCTTGATGGCTGAGGGCCGGACCCCAAACGTCGCACAAGGCTGGACCAAAGTAAAGCTGCCTTACAGCAAACTTCACTTGGTGGCGTCGCCAGAGCAATGGTTATCGGCCACGAAGTTAATGAAGACTTGGAAAATCGAACCGACACATCGTCTTCGATACGCGTCAGTCGTTGCCGGTACATCCTGTGACGTTCGCCACGCCTTCCAGGCTTACCAAGCTTCCCGACTCCTCGCAACATATCGATCTGAGATGTTGCAGGTCAAGATGAATCGGGCAAAGAGATGCAATAGGTAAGAAAAGTAGTCCACGAAGCTTGGTGACTCTTGGTTGTACGGAGAAATCGCAGGGTTTGTTCGAGTCATCCAACGCGTCTTGCCACATCCAGAACTCGAAGTTTTCGTCCGCCGATAGGAATTTTTTGCAAGTTCTTTCGATTTTCTTTCCGTAGCTGCGTCCGCCGAGCTCTTTCGTAGCTGCGTTCGCCAAGAACGCGGTTGAAGTTAGGTGCGATTCCTGAAAATGATGCCTTTCCTGAAACGGGGTGACGATCATGGATAGCGGCGTGTCCTGAAAACGGGTGCCACTGCTGGCTTGTCCAGCAGTGCTCGTGGCCGCGGGGTTCGGCCTGCGAAATGAAGAAGCTCAGCAACTTTTACTTTTCTATTTTCCGTTTGATCCCCAAGCCTGAAAGGCTGACACATGTCAAACGAGTGTGTCGGCCCTCCGGGCCTTGAGGCATTACAAAGGCTTGGTTCCGGGGCCTTCGACCCCGGCAGAGGGTCTGTCAGCCCGTCGGGCTTAAATTCACCCACACGCCCCCGGCTTCTAGGCGAAGCCTAAAAAAGTGTGCCACTGCTGGCTCGTCCAGCAGTGCTCGTGGCGCAACGGTCAAGCTTTCCATTGTGCCCCCGGCTTCTAGGCGAAGCCAGCTACGATGCGCTTGCGTCCGTCTTCCCGTAGCTGCGTTCGCCTAGAACGCGGTTGAAGTTCGGTGAGCTTTCCACTACGCCCCCGGCTTCTAGGCGAAGCCAGCTACGATGCGCTTGCGTCCCTCTTCCCGTAGCTGCGTTCGCCTAGAACGCGGTTGAAGTTCGGTGAGCTTCCCAACACGCCCCCGGCTTCTCGGCCAAGCCAGCTACGGATCAATGCCGATACGCACACCGATCTCAATTTTCTCATTCGCGGCGATCTTCAAGCTTCGATCACCAACGTTCGCCGTCTCGACGCAGCACATCCTTAAATACTCTTCATCACCAAAATCGGCCAGTCGCTTCGATTTGGCAATCCAAGGATTCCAGACAACAGTCGACTGAGACTGATAAGGCTGCAAAATCAGCTTGCGATTCCAAGCTGGATCATGAATCGAGATCCTGTCCACTGCCCCGTCGTAGATCCGATCGACCTCTTGATCAAACTGGATAAAATCGCCCGCTCCAGAATGTGTTTGCCCAGTCAATTGGTCAAGATGCGAGAGCTGCTCCAAACCTGAAACACTCGCACTATGAACGTCACCCAACGCAAAGTACGAATGCAACGCAACTTCGCATTGCTTGGCAACCATCGCCTCATTGCGAATGACCAGACGCATGTCTAAAGTCTGTCCGAAGCTGACAATGTATCGCAGTCGGTAAGGATCAATGTTAAGCTCCAGTTCAACCTTCAGCTCTCCATCGGCATATCTCGAACTGATGACGTGCCAGACTTGAGTGCGAACGAGGCCGTGCGATGGAGCGGTCGAATCCTTCGGAGCTGGCCCAAACCAAGGAAAACAGATGGGCACGCCGCCACGGATCGCCTTCCCCGCCTCGAAAATAGCTTGGCTGCTCATAAACAAAACTGGGTGTTCATGATCGGAAGGTTGATAATCCGTAACCTGAGCGCCCAGCAAGAAGAATCGACCGCGACACTCGTTGGTTGCCACGATTCCGCAAATCAGCCCGCTTGTGTGCTCCTCAAAATGTAACTCAGTGCCAATAGCGTATTGGGCGTTAAGTTTATCGAGTGAGCTTTGGTCTATACTATGCATAATTACCTGCGACTTCCAAAATACCACATACCAGGATGATTCTCTGCGAATGTAGTTCAATCGTACGGGGTTGCGATGCGGCTGGTAACCCCTTGGCAAGAAAGTCACAACGCCGATGTGGCTGATCGCATTTTTAGAACAGGACGGAACGTTTATGACACATTTACTTCGATTGCTTGGACTACTCTTGTTGGTAACGATATCGAATAGAACCGCGATCTCCCAAGATGCCGATGCGGCACTGAAGAATGTCTTCAGTGCATACCATGAGCAATTCCTGATCCTCTTTCCCATCGAGGCGACTCAGTTTGGGGATGGCCGCTATAACGACCAACTGCCGATCGATATTTCGTCAGAATTCCGCGCAAAGGAAAAACAATTTTACGAAGAGACGCTTCAACGTTTAATGCAGGTTGATCGTCAGCAAGCGTCGCAGGTCAACCGGTTAGCCGCGGATATCCTCGAGTACGAGCTCAACATGCGGTTGGAAGCGTTGACGTTTAACTTCGATCGCATCCCCTTCAACCAATTTAACGGACTGCCGCTAATGTTCGCGCAGTTGGGCAGCGGTGCCAGCAGTCAACCGTTCAAGTCCAAGGCTGACTACGACAACTGGCTCAAACGCGTAGATGCCTTTACCATCTGGAGTCGAGTGGCCATCGATCGATTTCGTGAAGGTATGCGAGACGACTACGTGCTGCCCGCGGTCTTGGTCCAGCGCATGATCGCACAATGCTTGGACCCAACCATCGTGAGCGCTACACCCGAAGAGAGTATTTTCTATGGCCCTATTGATAAGATGCCAGATCGCTTTAGTGAAACCGATCGTGTTGAGCTTACCGCTCGGTACAAGTCGGCGATCGACGACAAGATTATTCCTGCGTATCGTGCGTTAGGAAAATTTCTTCAAGAAGAGTACCTTCCCGCAGCCCGTGCTACTACAGGAATCGGAGATTTACCGCAGGGAGCCAACCAGTACAAGTATTGGGTGCGGCGCTGGACAACTACCGATCTTACTCCGGATCAAATATTTGAAATGGGGCAAGTCGAAGTTCAACGTATCACCGAAGAAATGGAACAAGTTCGGACGCAAATGAAGTTCGATGGCACGTTGAACGAGTTCTTTGAGTATTTGAGAACCGACCCGCAGTTCAAGCCATTCGATACGGCTGACGAAGTGCTCGCGTTTTTCCGTGGCATCAAAGAGCGGTTGGAGCCACAACTGGCCGATTTATTTCTGCGCTCGCCTAAAACACCGTTTGAAATTCGGCGCACGGAGGCATTTCGTGAAAAGACAGCCAGTGCCGAATACATGCCCGGTGCAGCCGATGGCAGTCGGCCTGGAATCTTCTATTGCCCGATTCCAGACGCGGAAGAATTCAACATCACGAGCGGCTTAGAATCGTTGTTCTTGCATGAAGCGTTGCCGGGGCATCATTATCAAGTTTCCTTGCAGCAAGAGAACGAAGCTTTACCGACCTTCGCACGCTTTTTGTGGTACGGCGCCTATGGCGAGGGCTGGGCATTGTATTGCGAGTCGATTGGTGCAGAGTTAGGAATGTATCAAGACCCGCGTCAAAAGATCGGAGCTTTAGGCGACGAGATGCATCGAGCGATCCGTTTGGTCGTCGATGTGGGCATGCATGACAAGGGTTGGACGCGAGAGCAAGCGATCGAATATATGATGTCGAAAGAACCGATATCCGAACCAGCCGCTGTAGCCGAGATAGAACGCTACATGGCTTACCCAGGTCAAGCGTTGTCGTACAAAATCGGCCAACTCAAGATATCCCAGTTACGGCGCAAGCAAGAAGAAGAGCTTGGCGACCAGTTTTCCATTGCCAAGTTTCACGACGCCGTTTTGCAAAACGGATGCATGCCACTGAGCGTGCTCGAGCGGCAGTTTGCGGACTAGTTCGCCTAGTTTGATTTGTGTCTACAAGCTCGAATTGGTAGATGGATGATCCAAGACGTAGCGATTTGATCTTCGTTCGACGCAGACGATCCCAGCCGTGACACATGGGCAGGACGAGTTAGCCGGAATATGATCCCGTTTCGACCGAGAAGAGCTTGCCCGGGATGGATAATGCTTTGGTCGCCACGCGTTTTTTGCGATGTATTGGACACAACAGATCATCGTCGGTACGCAGCGGTCAACTTGGCACAGTAGTTCGATGCCGTGGTCCGAAGTCTTAACTTTGCATTGGGGACTTAGCAGCGTGATGCTCGAGAGTCGAACTGACAACGTATTCTGCGATTGAATCTTTCATGTGGAAAGCGATCACATGCTCGCGCGCTCGGGCAGCCATTTCCGTGAGCTTTTCTGGACAAGCTAAGGCACGTTTCGCTGCTGCCGCTAAACCGTTGCCTTCGACGTCGTAATACACGGCATGAACGCCATCTTCCAGCGGCTGATAACGTTCGATGGTCGGTGTGTTTAGCAACGGAACAGACCAGCAAAGCGGTGTTTCGTAGTGGCGAAAACAGTCCCAGCCATAACCTTCAGGAGACCAGACCAAGCGAGCCGCAGCGGCGCGTGCAAGATATTCCTCTCGATTCAAACGATTTGTTGGGATATCGATACGGTAGCCGTCATTTTGAAGGGCCTTGAGTTGCTGTAAACCTCGTTCACGCACCGTTGACGAACCTTCAATCAGTCCGGCGAAGAATATGTCGGCTGTCTTTACTGCGGGATGGGTCGGATAAACGCGATGTGGATCTATGAGCGGTCCGAGCGAGATTGGTCGGAATTTTTCAACGCGACGTCGATTCTTCGCAAGTGTCCGGTATCGTCGCGTGGGAACAGAATCGTGGACAGTGCGCATGAACACTTGCCAATGGTCGATAGGCAATTCTCGTTTAAACCACAACAGCGACCTGTCCAGCAAAAACAAATCATCGCGCCGGAGAAAGGGCGTGTCTTCGTAGTCGATTACAGCAATCGGCGCTCGAACTTTGAACCGCAGGAATTGCGGTCCAAAGAAGGAGTTTAATGGCAAATAAAGCTTTAGAAAGCGACGCGTTCCGATGTTTCTGAACCACCAACGACTGTTCCAGAGTGACAGAATCGGTGCATGGCAGACGATCAAGTCCAGCTTTGGATCAACCAGTGCGCGTCGCAGCCCCCTGAGCGGTTCTAAAGGGACTTCACCACCAAAGGCTGAAGTACGAGACGCAAAGCACTTCGTTTGTGAAAATGTGTGTTTTACAAAGGGACGGCCAATTTCAACGATCGACAAGTCCTCTAGCGATCGACTTAACGCTTCCCCTGTTTTTACGGTCATATCAAATTCGTCTTTGCTTATACCAAACTTAACGATCGGCAACATTTAAAAACCGTACCGCACATTAAGGAATGCTATTCGATCGCTGATTGGTCGCGAAGGTGATTTGGCTTCTCCAAGTGTGCGAGGACAAGAGCGATATCAGCGGGAGTAATTCCACTGATTCTGGTCGCTTGATCAATACTCGCCGGACGAATTTTTCCCAGTTTTTGTTTCGCCTCGAATCGGAGACTGATAATCCTTTCGTAATCAAACGAGTCAGGGATTTTCTTTTTAGACATTCGCTCCTGTCGGTCAACTTGGATCTGTTGACGAGCAACATAACCTTCATACTTAATATCGTGCTCGACCAATAACCCTACTTGCGAGCTGAAATTGGAGAGCTCTGGAAATGTTTCAGCTAACGCCTGCCACGTAATTTCAGGGCGGCGCAGATACTTGTCGCAGGGCACATCTTGGACTCGAAGTGTCTGCAGAACTTTTTTGGCGATATTGAGTTGGCTGAGCTTGGTTTCAAACACATTCCAACGCTCGTCGTCCACCAGTCCAAGCCGTCTTCCCAACGGAGTGAGCCGCTGATCAGCATTGTTGTAGCGGAGCATCAATCGATATTCAGCGCGACTAGTGAACATGCGGTAGGGTTCGTCGACCGATCGCGTCACTAGATCGTCGATCAGCACGCCGATGTAGCCCTGGTCACGCGTAACGATAAGCGGCTCTGATCCTTTGATGTGTAAGGCTGCGTTTGCCCCCGCGATCAAACCCTGCGCCGCTGCTTCCTCGTAACCAGTCGTGCCGTTTAATTGCCCAGCAAAATACAACCCTGCCACCGACTTGGTTTCGAGTGTCGGCTTTAACTGATCTGGAGGACAATAGTCGTACTCCACCGCGTAACCATAACGCATGATTTGGGCATTTTCTAAGCCAAAGATATTGCGAATCATTTGGTCTTGAACATCTCGTGGCAGCGAAGTTGAAATGCCATTGATGTAGACTTCGTGCGTGTTACGGCCTTCTGGTTCTAGAAACAATTGATGAGACTGTTTGTCGGCGAAGCGAACTACTTTGTCTTCGATACTGGGGCAATAGCGAGGGCCCGTCGAGCTAATTTGTCCGCTATACATCGGAGCGCGATGCAAGTTCGCTCGGATCAATTCGTGGACTGCATCGTTAGTATGCGTGATCCAGCAAGGCACCTGCGTTGCGGTGATCGACTGATTCAAAGAGGAAAAGGGAATCGCCGGATCATCGCCTGGCTGTTCTTGCAGCTTGGATTTGTCGATCGTCCTACCATTGATCCGCGCCGGAGTGCCAGTTTTAAAGCGTTCGACTTCGAATTGGAGGCGATTTAGCGCCGCGCTGATCCCACTTGTGGTTCCCTCCCCTGCTCTGCCGCCGGGCGTTTTAGCTTCGCCGGTGTGCATGATCGCTTGTAAGAAAGTGCCCGTCGTTAGAACCACAGCTTGCGCATGATAAATTGCTCCACCGCTGACTTGAACACCGCGAATGTGATGGGCGGCATCGCCGTGTTGCGAAGAGATCGCAGGCTCTGTAATCAGATCGAGGACCGTTTCCTGTCGTAGATCGATGTTAGGGTTGTCTTCGATCAGTCGTTTAACTTCGAACTGATAGGCTTTCTTGTCGGCTTGAGCTCGCGGTGAGTGCATCGCGGGCCCCTTCTTCGAATTCAGCATGCGGAACTGAATGCCGGTTTTGTCGATGACTTGCCCCATCAACCCACCAAGCGCGTCGACCTCGCAGACGATTTGCCCCTTGGCCACGCCACCGATCGCCGGATTGCAGCTCATCTGCCCAACCGTATCCAGGTTTCCCGTCAGCAAGGCGACCTTTGCGCCAACGCGAGCCGCCGCCGCCGCCGCTTCGGTCCCGGCGTGACCTGCGCCAACTACGATGACGTCATATTGATAGCTTGAATGAGGCTGAGACATTGAATTTTTCTGCAAATGGAATTTCTAGATCGGTAAAGTTTAACGCACCCCAGCCCGACTTCTAGTGCTTCTTTGCCTGCAAAAGGCACTGATTCCGGCTGGCGTCTGCCGCGAGGATAGGTAATTAAGGCAAGTTGAGCCTGTTTAAAGCAATTGGATCGGATCGCCGAGTTGTAGTGTCGATAAAACGACTACGGTGTGCATTTTCAGCATGATGTACGCGTTCAAGTCCGGGACTCACTGCCAACGCGAAACAGTTATGAAGCGAAACAATCTAAGTCGATCAGCCGTGATCGGGCTCAGTTCGGCTGTCCTCTGGCAAGCAAGTCTTGCAAATGTATTGTATGCGCAGAATCCAAAGGCGATAACGAACCAATGGATCGAGCGGCAAGAAGACGCCGCCCGCGCTAGCAAAGATGGTATGCAGTGGAAATCACCCCCCGCTTCTACGATGTCCAGCCCTGCGACTCAAGGGCTATCAAATGGAAACGTCAATGGGCAGCTTGCTAGCAGCCTTGAACCGACCAGCAAAAGCACGGTAGCAAAACCGATTTACTGGAATAAAAGTGAGTTCATTATACCCTTCAACGTCAGTTCTCAAGGCAAATTGCCATCCGCTGTGGAACTTGAAGTTTCAACCGATAGCGGCAGCGTTTGGACTCCGGTACAACGAAGTGCGATAACCGAACGTCAGTTCGCGTTCCGGTCGCGCGGCGACGGGCTCTATCAGTTTCGCATCAAGACCGTAGACTCCAACGGTCAGTCCTTCGAAACCGGCGCGCGTCCGTTGGCGATCGTCATCGATACGAACCCTCCCGAAGTGGACTTGGTAGTCGATACCGACGAACAAGCACGCATGGTGGCCGACTTTCGCATTGCAGATGCCAACCTCTCCGGCACTGACATGCGGCTCGAGTACTTGACCGAACTGGATTCGACTTGGGTTCCTGTGCAAATGCAAACTCAATTCGGTCGCGATTCGATGGAGTTAGTCGGTAAGGCGGTCTGGGAAGTTCCGGTGCGTGCACGACAACTGGTGGTTCGCATGCTCGTTCGCGATTTGGCAGGGAACGAATCGGAAGTGACACGGCAGCCGAGCTTGCTTCGTACAGCCAACTCAGGTGCAGGTTTGCAGCTTGCGAGCAATGGAAAATCGATCTTCCAGCAGATGTTTTCTGGCTCCGATACGACTGACCCGGCAGCTGGCCCGACAATCGTTTCAACTCCCACATCGCAAGGCCTGCAGTTGCCGGCGAGTCCTTTTGCTGTATCCCAACAAGGTGCTCAACCAGAGAGTCTGCCAACCCCGCCATCCGTTCCGCGTCAAGGCAACCAAACGCTCCAAAACCTTCCCGTTAGCCCAGCGTTTCCATTGGGGGCACCGGCCGAAACCGAGCTTATGCCATTGCAGCGGGACAATGTTTTCGGGCTGGAGGCTCAACCGCCTCAAACCAGTACAACGTTAAGCATCGGAGAGGCCGCGACAAGATCTCCGTCAGGCTTGCAACGCTACGTTTTAAATGAAATCGATCCGGCGCAAGCGAAACCATCTGTCACGCCAGGCTCAACGGGCGGCAGCTTTGAAGCGCCGCTCCCGCCCAGCGACGCGGCTGGCAACACAATTAGCAACACCATTGGCGATCCGCAAGTCATGAGCCCTGGTTCGCCGACGCAACTGCCCTTTGCAAGCAACTCCCGCGCATTCAGCTTGGATTACAGCGTTGAAACGGATCCCAGTAATCAGATTTCGGCTGTTGAGTTGTGGGGGACCGCGGATGGTGGTCGGACGTGGTCTGCGTGGGGGACTGATCCTGATAGGCAGAGCCCTTTCGATATCAAGGTTCAAACCGATGGACTCTTTGGTTTTCGCATGGTTGTGATTGGATCCAATGGTCTTGCAAATCATCGTCCCATGGCAGGAGACGATGCTGACGCGTGGATCGAAGTCGATACGGTACTTCCGGTCGCTCGAATCTTGTCCGCTCAGTACGGCAAAGGCGCCGAAACGGGATCGTTGATCATTGAGTACTCCGCGCAAGACGATCGACTTGCCGAACGCCCCATTTCACTTTCTTACAGTCAACTGCCAGATGGGCCGTGGACAACTATCGAAAGTGAGATTCCGAACGTCGGTCGCTACGCTTGGAAAGGCAATCCAAATTTGCCACGCCGGGTTTACCTGCGGATCGAGGCATTTGACCGCGCCGGTAATGTGTTCGCCGATCGAATGGAACTGCCAGTCGATTTAGAAGGTCTAGCGCCACGTGGTCGAATTCAGGGTTTTCGCCCGATCCAGACCAACTAATCCGCATTTGGCAAGCTAACTTGACCGTGATCGTTCAAGATGCAATTAAACTTCTTTTATGTTTGCAGCACGTAAATTGCAGGCGGCTGCTAAAATAGTATTGCAGACGATGGGCTTTGTTAGCACTCGTTACGCTCGATTGTGAAACCGCGACAATCTGTGATGGGAGTGCTTGCTTGTTACAATGCCACGATCTGCTAGTGTTAGAGTGAATCGATTCAAATCTGCGGATGATTTTAAAATCGCTCCCATCGCTCCATAGTGCTACACCACGATATGACGGTATTAGTTTTCGGCCACCGCAATCCAGACACGGATGCCATCTGCTCTGCTATCGCCTACGCCGATTTGTTGCAAAGGACGACTCGCCCCACGGCGATTGCAGCATGCTGTGGAGCACCCAACCAGCGGACTGAATTTGCGCTGCGGACTGCCAATTTACCGACGCCGCGAATTGTGATGGACGTTCGACCGGAGGTAGGAGATGTTTGCCAACGCGACGTTGTTACCGCGATGCGTGGCGATATCTTCTTCGATGTTTACAACAAGATGAAGGAACGCGAACTTCGCGCGATTCCTGTGGTTGATTCAACCCGTTGCGTCGTCGGGCAATTGTCGCTCTTAGACATGATGCGGCTTGTCTTTGATCACAGCAGCGACAACTTGCGGGCGAGGACTGTATCCACGAGCCTCAATCGTGTTTGCCAAGTCTTAGAGGGCGAGTTTCAGCACGAAGTCAACATTGATCGTCGTGACGAACTGATCACGATGGTGGGAGGAATGAGCGCGGAGGGCTTTACGCGCAGGCTAACACAGTACCCCGCTGATCGGCTGTTGGTGGTAAGTGGCGATAGACCTACGATTCACTTGCCTGCGCTTAAGCACGGCGTACGAGGCATCGTGGTAACTGGTGGATACGAGATGTCGCCCGACTTAATCGAGCTCGCTCGGGCAAAGAATGTGACGATTATTAACAGCCCATTCGATACGGCAACCACGACGATTCGAATTCGTTCCGCGCAGTTTATTGATTCGGCGATAGACCTCAAGTACCAAACACTTGCCGCTCATTTGCCAATCGAAGATGCAAGGCCAGTTATCGAAAGATCCAGTGAACCAATTTTCCTAGTGGTGGACGATGATGGCAAGCTAGTGGGCGTATTGTCCAAATCCGATTTGATCAATCCGCCCAAGCCCAAGCTGATCTTGGTCGATCACAACGAGCTCTCGCAGGCAGTTAATGGTGCGGAGCATGCGGAGATATTGGAAGTTCTGGACCATCATCGATTGGGCGGCGGGCTGAAAAGCAGCCAGCCAATTCGCTTTATCAATGAACCCGTGGGATCAACATGTACGCTGGTTGCTCGGCAGTTTCGCGCTGCCGGCGTGACGCCTTCCTCAGGTATTGCTTTGTGTATGGCTTCGGGAATCATTTCTGACACGTTGTACCTGCGTTCGCCCACCGCGACCGATGTCGACCGTGAGATACTCGCTTGGTTGGAACCACTGACAGGTATCGATTTGGATATTTATGCGAAAGCATTCTTCGAAATTGGGTCTGCGCTGCGTACATGCAATTCGCAACAGGTGATCAGCGAAGATTGCAAAGAGTTTACCGAGCGGCACGTCAAGTTCTCCATCTCGCAAATCGAAGAGATCGGGTTTGAGCTTTTCTGGAACCGCAAAGAAGAATTGCGAACCGCGTTGGAACAGCACGCGCAGGAGCGGTCGCTTGATTTTGCTGCGTTGCTGGTCACGGACATCGTCAGCAACGGTTCGCTGTTGCTGCTCTCGCATGAATCCGATGCGTTGGAAGAGATCAACTATCCGCGATTGGATAAGAATCTTTTTGAATTGGCCAACGTAGTTTCTCGAAAGAAGCAGCTCCTGCCACTCTTTTCCCAGTTGATTGCTTCTGCACCTTATGAACCAGCGAGTGCAAAATAGTGGTTGATCAGCAGGCGTCGACGTTACCGCGGACAGATTCATTGGGAAAGCGATTGCGGCGAGCGTTAGTACGTCTAGGCGTGGTGCTGGCTTGCTTGTATGGAAGTGTGCTTTTGGCGCTGGTTTGCTTGGAGACAACTCTCGTCTATCCTGGCGCAAGGCATGGCGATTGGAATCAACAAGGAGTTCAACACGAGTCGGTGTGGCTTACGAGCAAAGATGGCACTAGGATCAATGCTTGGTTTCTAGATGCTCCAGAAACGGGCGAAAATAAATCACATTTTGCGTTGCTGATGAGTCACGGCAACGGCGAAAACATCTCGATGATGTTGAACGAGGCCGATCGCTATAGACAATCGCATGGTCTTGCCGTTTTGATCTATGACTATCGAGGGTTTGGTCAAAGTGACGGTAGTCCGGCCGAGGCGGGTGTACTGGCGGATGGCGAAGCGGCCTTGGAATGGCTGAGACAAAGAACGGGGCTGGGCAACGACAAGATCTTTCAATTTGGCCGTTCATTGGGAGGCGGAGTTGCGGTTCATCTGGCCTCAACATTTGGAAGCGCCGGACTCATCTTAGACCGCACTTTCAATTCTGTCGTCGACGTCGCAGCCAGCCGTTACTGGATGATGCCGATTCGCCTCGTAATTCGCAATCGCTACGCGTCGGAACTCAAGATCGCTAAGTACACAGCGCCACTTCTGCAATTGCACGGCGACAAGGACGAAGTCATTGACATTGCGTTTGCGAGGAAATTGTTCGCGGCCGCTGGCTCGGGCGACAAGACCTTTGTTGAATCACCTGGGACAAGTCACATCGACGCCTGGCCTGAGGTTTTTACGACGTCTACCGATAGTTTTATCGAGCGAATAATCGCTGCCGAGGAAGTGTCCTCAAACAGTCTCCAATTTTAGCGGAACGGCGCAAGCCGTCCGGTTTTGTGACACCGTAGGGCTCGCGCCCTACCGCTACAATTGATTTGCGGAACGTATGTCAGGACAATCCCTAAGCCGCGTCGCTGATTGAAAGTACAGATTTTGCTTTGAAAAGATCGCTGGCCAGTTGAGTTTGCGACTCTAATAGGCAATGTCAAACTTTTGGTAATTGCCGCTGGCTGGATACCAGTTCAGATTTGTGTCGCCAATGTTTGAGGCGAAGCGATCTTGAACGGCTTTCAACAACGCTTGCAGCTCCTTTTTTTCTCCTTCGGCGACGAGCGAAACGGTACCGTCGGGGTTGTTTTTCACGTATCCTGTGACGGCGAACTGACTTGCGATTTCGCGTGTGGAATAACGGAAGCCAACCCCCTGGACGTGTCCTTGGAATTCGGCCGATAATTGCACATTCATAAGCGTTCCTTTTTGTAGCTTGGCCGGACTGGCACAAGTTGAAGTGAGCAAAAACCGTGAGTAAAACTGCCGCCCAGGCTTTTGACGTTTTTACAGTCTTGGAAGAAAAAGCCAAGGTGCCGATGGTTGGTTGCGCCGCGATGATTGGTTCGGATAGCTTCTTGCGCGAGAAGGCAACCGAGCTGACGTTGAAGCAATGGGGGATCGATCCAGAATCGGTAGAAAGCGAATACGGAGAAGATGTCGCTTGGGTCGATGTGCATGATCAACTCGCAACGCGTTCGCTCTTCGACGAAGCCGGACATCGTTGCGTCATTCTAAAATCGGCAGACAAGTTCGTTTCAAAGTATCGCGAGCAAGTGGAGAAGTGGGCCAATGCCGCATGCCCTGATGCTTCGTTGATCTTGCACCTGGACCAGTTAGCGTCCAATACGAAACTATACAAAGGGATTGGCCAGAACGGCGCGTTGGTAAGCTGCCAGACTCCGACGCTCAAGTCCTTTGGCAATCCGCCGGATGATCGAGCGATTGCAAAGTGGGTTGTAAGTTGGGGGCTTCGTCGGCATGGATTGCGGATCACGACTTCGCAAGCGAACTTAATGGTGGAACGGATTGGTCCTGTGTTTGGCTTGTTGGATTGCGAAATGGCCAAGCTCGCGTTATTTGCCAACGATCAAGGGTCGGTGGCCGATGATCATGTAGTCGAGTTGGTCGGCGGTTGGCGCACGAAGACGGCTTGGGACATTGCTGACTGGATTGCAGATGGCGAGATTGCCAAAGCGTGGGAGGAACTGGACCGATTGTTTGCGGCTGGCCAGCATCCGGTTGGTCTGATGGCTCAAGTTGGCTGGTCGATACGTCGCTTTGGACTTGCCGCGAACATTTTTGAACAAGCGAGGTGTTGCGGAACTGGCATGAAGATCACGGATGCGCTGACGCAGGCGGGATTTTTTGGTCCTCAGATAACGGCCGCTGATCGCCAATTGCGTCGCATTGGCTCCCAGCGTGCGTTGCGGATTTTAGATTGGCTGGTCGAGCTTGATTTGAAACTCAAGGGCACGCATTCGCAAGACGATCGAGCACGCTTTGCTGTTGAAGAATTCATCTGGCGTTTCGCGAGTTGAGAACATAGCGTCCAACCGCACCGAAAATTTCGACCTTTAGTGCGTTTGGCGATCGCAACAGATTGACTACCGTTCGCTTGAGCGGCATCCTACTGGTCTGGATTCTCGATCATCAATGTCCGTTGCCTGGGGTCGCGTAAGCTTGCTTAAAGGTTTTTTTGCTGAATCTGAGCTTTTGCCTGCCATCGGCCCGCGATTGCGGAGCGCATGCCTGCCAAGAGAAGTAGTGTTCTATGGGTCTGGCGCACGACTGGCGCTTTTGCCACGATCTGCTTGAGACTTACAAATCATAAAAGAATGCTCCCTCGCCCCATTCTTTCGTATTGTCCTACGCAACACCGTGGTGGCACAGGGGGAGAAAGAAAAATGGTTCCATTTCTGAGGAACACAACAAATGCGAATTGATCGGAAAAAACAATAACCATAATTTCTAAACCAAAAATTTTGTTGACTTCCGATTTTGTGTCCATTAAAACGTTGCGCTTCGGCAAACGCTTGTCTGGCCCCGAGAACTGAGAGCTTGTTAAATAATGCGAGTGAAACTTCTTCCTAATCTTTGGTTAGCCTTTCAAAGACTGTTCAATCGGGCAATCGGGCAATCGGGCAATCGGGCAATCGGGCAATCGGGCAATCGGGCAATCGGGCAATCGGGCAATCGTAAAGTTCTAGTCTTTCGCAGGAATTGCCATTTCAACCCCCAACGGCTTCGCAGTCTGACAATCGAACGCTTCGAACCGCGAATAGTTTGGACCGTAGAACAGCCTTTGGAGAATGAACTCTTTGATGGTGAGATTGTTGGTTCTGACTCTGCTTCTCACGGCGCAGCGAGCGAAATTGGTCAGCAAGATTCTATTGATGGGAGTTCAACCGGTTCGACATCCCCTCAGGTTCAAGCGGATGAGCTTAACGATTCGGTTCAGGAGCTCGATTTAGCTGGCGGCCCGAGTGATCAAAATGCGCAAGCGACGTCGAATGTAAGTGACGAGGCGATAATCGGCGTAACTCCGACACCAAATTTCCAGGATGCATCAAACCTGCCAACTTATGACGTCAACCAAGACGGTTACGTTTCGATATTGGACGTTCTGTCGATTGTTAATGCTGTAAACGGACCGCAACAATTTGTGGCAGCTACGCCTGAAGCATACGACTTAAATGGCGATGGATTAGTTGACAGCGCAGACATATCGGCTCTGGCAAATCACGTCGCAACAGTACCGACGCCGTTAGAGATATTGCAGTCCTCGCAGAGCAACGTGGCGGCGGGTGCTTTAAGTCACATCACACCAGTTGCAACTGGCTCAAGTGGAACGGCCGCACAACAGGCGAGCCAGCTTACGGTTGATGAAAATGCATCTGAAGGTGCAAATGGATCTTACTTAACGACTTCTTACACGGAATGCCCACCTAACGCCGTGTGCTGGCCGAGTCCATCACCATCGCCGAGTCCATCACCGTCGCCGAGTCCATCACCGTCGCCGAGCCCATCACCGTCGCCGAGCCCATCACCGTCGCCGAGCCCATCACCGTCGCCGAGCCCATCACCGTCGCCGAGCCCATCACCGTCGCCGAGCCCATCACCGTCGCCGAGTCCATCCCCGTCGCCGAGCCCATCACCGTCGCCGAGCCCATCACCGTCGCCGAGCCCATCACCGTCGCCGAGCCCATCACCGTCGCCGAGCCCATCACCGTCGCCGAGCCCATCACCGTCGCCGAGCCCATCACCGTCGCCGAGCCCATCACCGTCGCCGAGTCCATCCCCGTCGCCGAGCCCATCACCGTCGCCGAGCCCATCACCGTCGCCGAGCCCATCACCGTCGCCGAGCCCATCACCGTCGCCGAGCCCATCACCGTCGCCGAGCCCATCACCGTCGCCGAGCCCATCACCGTCGCCGAGCCCATCACCGTCGCCGAGCCCATCACCGTCGCCGAGCCCATCCCCGTCGCCGAGCCCATCCCCGTCGCCGAGCCCATCCCCGTCGCCGAGCCCATCCCCGTCGCCGAGCCCATCCCCGTCGCCGAGCCCATCCCCGTCGCCGAGCCCATCACCGTCGCCGAGCCCATCACCGTCGCCGAGCCCATCACCGTCGCCGAGTCCATCCCCGTCGCCGAGCCCTTCCCCGTCGCCGAGCCCTTCCCCGTCGCCGAGCCCTTCCCCGTCGCCGAGCCCTTCCCCGTCGCCGAGCCCTTCACCATCGCCGAGTCCATCACCATCGCCAGGTCCATCACCGTCGCCTTCGACTGGTGCGGGATCGATTGGAGATTACATCTGGGAAGACAGCAATGCGAATGGAATACAGGATGAAGGCGAGAGTGGGATGAGCGGAGTTGTCGTCGAGTTGTACGCCGTGAGTTCACTTACCCAACCAAATGGTGATCCTTTGCCAAATATTGGTGATTACTTGGTTGATTCGACCGATTCTGATGCAGACGGAAGATACGAATTCTTAGATTTACCCGCAGGTTACTACACGGCCAGATTTTACGCTCCTTCTGGGTATCGGCACACGATTGGTTTGGTAGGTACTTCCCCAATAGGAGACCCTACAAAAGACAGTGATCCAGCGTGGGGAGGGGCCGGGTCAGACGCGAGGTTTTATCTAGAAAACGGGGAAAGCAATAACGATATTGATGCCGGTTTTGTTCCTATTCCTCCAAGCGTTACTATTTCAGCGATTGGTAAGGCTTACGTTCTTGCAGGGGATGACGACGATGACGAAGTTCTCGATATGTTCGACTTCGATGGAGGACCAGAGCGCGGGGACGGGGACAGAACAACTGTAAAATTGAATATTACCGTTGGGTCGCCGTACGGTGTAACGGATTGGGAAGCCTCTCAAATCACGTTCGATTTTGTTCAAGCAAAGTACACGCTCGAAGAGTATCTGGAACAGAGCAAGGAAGAAGGACTTGTTAGGCTTTGGAGAAAGCCTTGGCATGAGGCTCGAAGTACTGTTGACGCGATCGATCCGAATATCCCCTATTCTCTGGCGATGTTCGGTGTAAGCGATAACTCGACTACATTCACCCTGTACTATGAAGTAGCTGGAATTGAAGTTCCAGACGAATACGACGAACTAGAATCTGTAGATGGCGTTACTCTGAACCTAGGTGCTGAAGTTACGTTTAGCGAGAGTGGCGGATTTCTTGCTCAACAGGTTGGACCGCCGCCTAACAATATCGCGTCCACCAACCTTGGCATCAACGCGAGGCTGATGCCACTTGGATTGCCGAAAGATGGTTCAGAAATCGGTTTAGGTAATACACTAGAAGTTGCTTACCGTCAGATCTATGGGGAAGAACATGGTGATACATTTATTCAAAAAATAGAGGAAGCTACAAATTTTGATATCATCGTTCGGGACTATTGGCGCTGGCCAGACTACCAAGTCCATCAGCCTGATAGCAAGATAGAGAAGTATCATGTAACTGTTGTTATTGACAAGTCGAATCTATTTGATAGAGGTCCGCAATGGGGGGCATTGCAAGCCAGAAATCAGCTTTTGCATTTGATTGCGTACAATGGGATGCTGAAAAGAACAGTATTGAATGAGGCCTCATTAATTGGTTACGACAAAGAATATGTCGAGTTAATGAAAGAAGGTTTCAAGGCGGCAACCCACGCCTGGGCAGAAAGCTTGACAGTTTTTACCCAAGCCGCTTGGGACGCAGCGGAAATTGCCGTTGGCTTTGTGCCTGGTGGTGATTTAATCGTGATGGGATTGAAGGTTGCAAACGGAGAGTCCGTAACCCTGCTCGAAGGCGTCCTTTCATTTGTACCGTTCGTCCCTGCAGGCATATGGAAAGCCGACAAACTTGCAGGAGGCTTAGTTAGCGATTTGACTAAGAGTTTTGCCGGCTACATTTGGAAAAAGACTGGTGGGGAATGGGTACAGCAGATCGCTACGAATCCGATTTACAAAGCTTTCAATAGTGTCGATTCGTCGATACCACCCAACGTTGTCCACCTTTCGAAATATGCATTAGACAATTGGTGCTTTGATGGTAAGACGCCGGTTCATAGTTGCGATGGTACAAAAGCGATCGATGAGATTTGTGTGGGGGATCGCGTCAAAGCATTCGACTTTGATTCTAACGCATGGGTTTGTTCCGATGTTCTCCAGACGCACAAGAGTTTGTACAGCGGGCCCTTATTAACGATCTTCGTTGGCTCTTCAAAAATTGTCGTCACAGGTAGACATCCTTTTTGGGTGATCGACGGGGAAGATTTGGACGCACGTCCGTGGCCTGAACATTTGCGTCCCGATCGCGACAGGCATCTACAGACACATGGAAGATGGGTCAATTCGGACGATCTCAGAGTTGGCGACGTAATGATCGCGATTGATGGAACGCATTCTGAGATTGAAAGAATTGAAGTCGAAGTCGTCCATTCTTATCAGGTGCATAACTTGACGGTTCGAGGGCTTCCATCTTTTGCTGTTGGCGAGGATGGCTTCCTGGCGCACAATCAGTCATTCTGCACTGCCTACAAGCGTGCAGCGGGAATCACTGATGCGAGACTCAAAGAGCTACGCGAAGAAGTTGCAATTGCTTGGGCCAGTAAGCTTGGGATAACCGATGTGCTTGCCACGCATGGCCATCATATCGTTCACAAAGACGGTTTCACTGATACTCGTGGTTTCTGGAATAGCCTTTCGAAGGGGATTTTAGCCAATTGGGGGATTGATCTGCTGGATAATGCAGCGGACATTGCTGCTGGAACGCCACTTCATAACCTATGTATAGCGCCATATCGTTACGTGCATACGGTTGAGTACACCGAGTCCGTTTACAAGCTATTAAATAAGGCAACGAGTAAAGGTCATGCGATAGAAATTATGGGAGACATAAAGCGCGCGTTGCACCGTGGGGATTATTTAACGTCTTTGTATCAACAACATGGAGTCGTGTAGTGAATCTAAAATCACAGGACTTGAATACTAAATTTGAAGAGATTGCGTTGTTCCTTTTGGAGAATAAAGCTGATCAAGCGCGACGCGAGATTGAGTCGTTCCCAGATGTCGTAAAAGTACGAAATCAACGTGGGGGAACACTTCTTAACTACGCGGCACGAGGAGGAAGCGAAGAGGTAATGTTCCTACTTGTTAAAATGGGGGCAGTCGTCAATCTTGACAGTTTGCATGCCCCTGATGTGCTTAGCTATTCGGCATCTGCAGGGACAGCCAAGATGGTTGAATTTGCAATCCAGTCGGGATTGGACGTTAACCACGGTCGCATTGTATTTGATGCGATACGCAACGAGAAAGGGCAAAAGAAGGAGGTTTTGCAGGTGATGATCGATCATGGTCTCGAGCTAAACCGAGTGTTTGCTATGTTTGGCGACCGCAACAACGCAAAGACAGCTCTCGACTATGCTGGGGGTGAGACAACTGAAGTAGGCCGTTTCCTGCGTAGCAAAGGGGCGAAAACTGCAGAAGAGGTGATGTCGGAAAATCCCACCGTCGAAGTCATCGGTGAAGGTAGCAAACCATAACCCAAGTAAGAGTGACAAGAGGGGAGGATTTCTATGAACGGTACAAGAATGATGCTGGAACACAACGTTACACCTGCAGAAGATATTTTGGAGTTCATGCAGGGGCAATATGGACCCGTCGAAGAAAATGCTTTTTGCGAAATTGTCGCAGGAGAACCACCGATCTCGATTCACCTGATAAGGCCTAACAAAAAGTCGAGCTCGCAAACGTTGTTTACGTATGGGATGTCGGCACAACCTATGAGCGTACCGGCAGATCAAAATCCAGAGTTGTTTCAATTCGCTGAACTATTTCTGCAACTACCGGAAAGCTGGCCATTGGATGCCGTAGAGATTGCAAAGCAAGAGTTTCGCTGGCCCATTGATTTGCTTCGACAGCTCGCACGCGTACCCCATCAAAACAAGTCTTGGATTGGTGGCGCTGCTGGCGTGTTTGCGAATGAAACACCAAAGGACGTATATGCGGGCAGCAATCGATTCTGCGCCTCGCTGGTCATCAATGAACACAACTACATGAATCGATCGCTAGATTTGGTGCGGGTATATCGAGTGCTCCCTATCTATGACGATGAATATCGACTAATTGAAAGAAAAGGTATTCGTGAATTCCTACTTGCGCTGGATGCCGCAGGGGTATCAGTGGTCGTCGACGAAGCGCGTCCTAGCATCTGCGTATAACCAGAGTAACTGCCTTGATAAGCTTAAACGCACAAATAACAATTCATAGTTATCCCTTCAATTACATGGTGATTGAAAATGCCTTTGACCAAGATATCGCTTGGGGGCTTTCTTCCGTGTTTTGCCAATTGATCGGGAAGGGGGCAAAGGTTGGTAAGGTCGGTGAGGTTGGGACGTTAGTTTATGACGCGGTAAACTATACTCCGAACCTTGATGAACTCGCCCGCACGCCAATCCACAACTTAATCGCTCCCGCTCTCAAACAATACTTCTCGGATTCGTTTTACTTGCAACTCGACAACAACATGATGTTAGGCATGCATCGCCACGAACCACCGTCCAAAGCCGGTTGGTCTCATACGGACTGTGCGATCGTGACGTTTCCCTACAATGGAGTGAACTTGAATGGACTGTGCATGTTTCAGCAGGATAGTGGCGTTAACTATGCTGATGACTCCAAAAACCGTCAACCACACGCCCTGAAAACTGCACGTGCGATTGCTTGTCTATACTATACTGCTAATGAAGAATGGAAATCGGGCATGGGGGGCGAGACCGGAGTATTTCTGTCCGATGGTAAGACTCTAGCTGCATCGATTCCGCCCAAGAACAATTTGCTTTTCGCTTTCGAAATCTCACCCCTTTCCTACCATGCGTACCTTGGTTCTAAAACGATGAGAAGGAATAGCTTCATTTGGTGGTACCATGCCGACCCCAAAGCGATTCTTACAAAGCACAGCGCTGCTGTTGACTTTCGCCTGCAACAGGGAATGGAACCTTGGGACCGATGGACCGATAACTCTGTTGAAAAGTATGATCCAATGGTTCAGGCAAGCTAGCATATGACAAAAAACTGGCTGATTCTTGGTGGAACCCAATTCATCGGACGGATGTTTTGTGAACTAGCGTTGCTGCGCCCGGATGTTCGATTAACACTTCTCAATCGGTCGCAGACCAATCCGCATCTATTCAATGGTATCCAGCGCCTTGTTTGCGACCGTTATGTTCCTGAGCAATGCAAGATCGCTTTAGAAGACAAACATTGGGATGCCGTCATCGACTTCAGCGGCTTTGAAGATCGATCGATCCGAAACGTCTTGAGATTTCTTAATACAGATTTCTATGCATTCTTGTCGAGTTCCGCCGTCGACCTATCGTGGCCAGAAGAGCCGTTTTTTGCGATGGCACAACACAAACTGTGGTGCGAAGAACTCATTCGTCGCCACATGCGAAATGTTTTGATCGTTCGTTCGGGCTATGTCGTTGGCGAATACGACTACACGGACCGATTCGAATTTAGAGAGATGCAGTGGCGATGGAAAGGTACTCGGACGCCGGTCCAACCTCTGATCGAAGTGGACTTTCTTTGCGCGTCGCTTATGCGTGCCATTGTTGATGGACGGACCGGGTTGATCCGTGCGGGCTATAACCCTCCTCGACTGCGAACTGTTTTGGGTGGAAGCTGAGTACCCTCTCGAAAGGGGGCGGGTGGCTTGGTAACATACTACGCCCTGCCGAGTCGGGACGATAAGCTGTTTCGAGAACTTTACGCGGTTGTCCCCGTTTTACCTGCATTTTGAAGCGGACTTCCGCAGATTCCTACCACTGTCGCCTGGCACCATTCAAAACAACGCCTTACTAGCATATCTGAGTTCGATTCATGATGAAAGCAATCGCCGTCCGTCCCGGTGTCCCAAACAGCGTCCACCAAAGAGAAATTCCCGAACCAAAACTTGACTCGATTCCCGATGGCAAGGGCGTGTTGGTCAAAGTCTTAAAAGTTGGCGTCGATGCGACAGACCGCGAAATTAACGACGCCCTCTACGGAAACGCGCCCAAGGGGGATGACTTTCTGGTCCTGGGCCATGAGTGCTTTGGGATCGTCGAAGCTGTAGGAGCGAATGTTCGTTCGGTCAAACCTGGTGACTATGTGACGGCAACGGTGCGTCGTCCTGGTGGGTCAATCTTCGACATGATCGGTCGATACGATGTGACCAGCGAAGAAACCTATTTTGAACGCGGGATCAATTTACGCCACGGTTTCTTGACGGAAAAATTCGTAGATGACGAGCGATACATCGTTCGCGTTCCAGGCGGATTGAAGCATCTGCACGTGTTGATGGAACCGATGAGCTGTGCGGCCAAGGCGGTCGCTCAAGCGTTCGAATCGCAACGCCGCTTGCAAGTTTGGAAACCTAAGCGAGCATTCGTGTTGGGCTCGGGCCAAATCGGTTTGTTATGCACACTCAGCCTTCGCGTCCGTGGCTTGGAGGTGCACACGGTCGCTCGGACACCAGGTCCGCATCTAAAGTCGGAAATCGTTGAAGCGTTGGAGTCAAACTATGTTGCGACGAAAACCACTTCACTAGATGAACTGGTCGAAAAAGTCGGCAAAGCGGACATCATTATCGATGCCACAGGCTCCAGCGTGCTCGCTTTCAACGCAATGAAGTACCTCGGGCACAACGGTGTGTTGGTGTGGACGAGCATTACTGGCGGAAACAAGGAAGTGACAGTCGCTGCAGACAAGATCAATCTTGATTGGGTTCTAGGTAACAAGCTGCTGGTCGGTTCGGTCAATGCAAACCGCGATCACTTTGAAAAAGGTATTCGCGATCTCGCTATGGGTGAGATGACGTATCCAGGAGTGCTTGAGCGGATCTTGACGACGCCCATTGAGGGGCTTGATAAGTACCAAGATATGATGCGTCACCTTGTTGAAGACGAAGATGCATTAAAGGTGTTCGTCAATGTCGCATCGGAATAGCTTGCCGGCCCATCGATCAAGTCATACCTTTCAGACCTACGGTAAAATCTTTTTCACCGTAGTCGCGATGCATTTGGTAGGCTGTTCGCCCGAAAGTGAACCTAAGCCCCAAAATAGCGTTCAATCGAGTCCCTCTGATTTGACAGGCTCGGCATCTTCGCGCCAGCCTGAAGTGGAAGCGACTCTATCTGCCCAGATTCAGGCAGTTGAAAATGGGGAAAGCCGTTCAATTACGCTTGAGCAACAATTGCCTACGCGAGAAGACCTGAGAAAGCTTGCCGGCTTAAAAGAACTTCAGGTTATCCAGTTCGATGCTGGACTAGCGGATGCCAGTGACCTGTTCGAGCTATCCGGAAATCAGTCGGTCATTCAATTTCGGCTTCGCTTAACACCGGTCAACGATTTGGCTTTGGCGTACCTTGCCGATAGTTTTCCGAGCCTTCAGATTTTGAATTTGCCGGTACTTGAATTGACATCAAGCGACAGTGAGCACTTTTCAAAGTTCACAAAATTGACGTCGTTGCGAATTGGTGGTGAGTGTATCGATTCGCGTTTAGTCGAACAACTTGCTAAGTCGACTAAGTTAAAGCATCTGCACTTGATCAGTCCCAATTTGGTCGATGACGATTTGAAGGTAATTGCTGAAATAGAATCGCTACGTTCGTTCTATTTAGACGATTGCGAATTGTCGAGCGAAGCGTGGGAAGGCTTTTTTAAGCTTCGTCCCAACATTCATGTGCACCTGGATCAATTGCATCACGACTACGATCCGAATAAGCATCCGTAGTGACTGGCAGTGAGCGTTGTCTATCTTATTTGAGCTGCTGCAACATCCGAGTCTGTATTGAAGCTCATCAGTTGTACTCGCCCGCTAACTGCGGCGAAGTGCACACCATTGTAGTGAGCAGATCCCCAAGTTCCTTCGTAATTTGCTTCGGGGCCATCGGGAACGAGCAAGTAATGCTTTCGAGCAAGCGATGGCGCTCCGCCAGCGAAAATCGGTTCGTCCCAATTCCAAGAAGTTGGAAGTTGAGTTCGAGGGTTGAATGACCGTTCGCCGATAGCCATTGCGCTATCAAAACCGCGCAACTGATCCACGTTTTGCATCGTGATACCTTGAAAAGAATCGACCAAAGCAAAATCCGATTTGCTCCATGCATAGCCAGCCGATTGATACGAGCCGTAATCATCGTCGACTGTTCTCGCAGGTTTTCGATTTCCCCGTGCTGGACAGAGAAACATGGGTTGTCTGGCATCAACGACAACCTTTTGATAGGCGTTAATCTGATCAAGATATGGCAGAATGGAATATGCCCAGCTGCCGGTCTGTTCAGCACCCATCAGGCTCGGATTGCCGACGCCCCATGGTATTGTCACATCTGTCTCGTAGGAAGTCGATTTTGCAGCGTAATATGTTGTTGAGATAGTAGTCCACACGCCATCTTTGCTGCGAATGCGACTGGTTGGAGTCGGACGTCCGTTTGTTGGCAGCAATTTAAAAGATTGTTCGAACATCTGAATCGCCATTCCGATTTGCCGAATCTGCGATTCGCACTGGCGTTGTCTGGCGGAATCTCGAACACGCAGCGCCGCTGGCAACGCGAGAGCAATGAGGATCGAAATAATCGCTAGTGACGCAAGAAGTTCGACGAGTGTAAATGCGTTTCTTGTAACTTGCATGTGCTTGCCTCCGACACGCAAGTATAACGAATCTCCCGCACGATTTCTCGCTGTCTATCCAATTTTTGATTTGCCCATGATCGGTTGCAAGGCTTTGGGGATCTGGATGGTTCCATCCGATTGTTGATAGTTTTCCATAACCGCGATAATTGCTCGAGACATGGCGAGCGCTGTGCCGTTGAGCGTATGGACAAAGTGAGTCCCCTTCTCACCCTTGTTGCGGTAGCGGATGTTCAAACGCCGCGCCTGGTAATCAGTGCAGTTGCTGGTACTGGTGACTTCGCCCCATTCGCCACCGTCACCGCGGCCGGGCATCCACGCTTCCAAGTCGTATTTGCGGTATGCCGGACCGCCTAAGTCGCCAGTCGCCGTATCGACCACACGGTACGGGATTTCTAACGAATCAAAAATCTCGCATTCAAGCTGCCGTAGCTCTTCGTGAACCGCATCACTGTGTTCTGGCAAAGTGAACGCGAACATTTCGACTTTGGTAAATTGATGAACGCGATAAAGCCCCTTGGAAGCGCGACCAGCCGCCCCAGCTTCCGTCCGGAAACAATGCGAGATACCAGCCAGTTTGAGCGGCAACTGATCTGCTTCAAAGGTCTGGTTGGAATACATGCCACCCAAAGTTATCTCGGCGGTGGCTACGAGATTCAATTCCGTATTCTCGATGCTGTAAATCTGTGTCTCGGGGCCACGTGGATTGAAGCCGATTCCACGCAAAATTGCCGTCGTCGCAAGGTCAGGCGTGGTGACTGGGATAAAGCCACGGTTCATCAAGAAGCTTATCGCGTACTGCTGCAGCGCCAGCTCGAGCAAAACAGCGTCACGCTTCAAAAAGTAAAACCCGGCGCCTGTGACGCGTGCACCGGCTTCGAAATCGATCAGATCCAGAGCGGTTCCCAGGTCGACGTGATCTTTAGGTTTGAATGAGAAAGTCGGTGCGGGCGTCTTTCCGCGAGCGATCTCTAAATTGGCCGCATCGTCGGTCCCAATTGGAGCGTCGGGGTGTGTGAGGTTGGGAATCTGAGCTTGGATCGCAAGGATTTCGGACTCCAAACGATCATGGTCAGCTTGAGCGGAATCTTTGTCGACGCGTAACTGGCGCCCCTTCTCTTTCAACTCTTCACGTTCCTGAGGCGAGGAAGCCTTGCCGATCAATTTGCTCGATTCATTTGCCTGCCGATTTAGTTCTTCGGTCGCCTGCAGCTTTTCTCGCCGCTGCTTTTCGAGTTCGACGAGCTGGGCAATGTTGACCTGAACGCCGCGGCGCTTGCAGTTTTCTTCGATCTGAGCGGATTGTTCTAAGATGATTTTTCGGTCAAGCATCGCAATTAGCTTACAAAACGGTTAGTTGTCAAAAATGGTCCGACGCGCCGCTTATCGTGTCATCTTGAAAGCAGGCTGACAAGGGCTGGCAGAATACGAGGTGACGCGGAAAAAGATCAATCTAGACTTTTGCAAGGCAAAGTTCTAAAAGTTATGCAGACTTTGTAGATTCGCCAATGTCCGTTAGCCAGGAGGGTTTTGCGGTGCGTCCTTCACGATTTGTCCTACTAACCAGTTTCCTCTCAATTTGTGCCGCCCCCAGCGGTTTTCTGCACTCATTAGTACTTGCTGAAGAAGTGACCGATTCGACCGCAGGCAAGGTTAAAGTTGTCAGCCGCGTGAGCGACGTTGATGCCGATCCGTCGGCCGAGAAATATTTGCTCCAATACCGACTGCGAGAAGGGGAATCGATCAACACCCGTGTAACGCATCTGGCCAAGACGCTGACAAAGGTCAACGACCAAGAAGAATCGAGTCACAGCCGAACGGTCAGTACCAAGAACTGGAAAGTTGTTTCTCTGACGACCGATGGCAACATGACCTTCGAACACAGTGTGCGCGAGGTCGACGCATCGAACAAAGTTGGACAAGCCGAAGAGGTCCGTTACAACTCGGGCGACGGCGAAGTTCCTACGCAATTTAAAGAGGTCGATTCTCAAGTCGATCAAGTGATATCAACGATTACGATGCGACCCAATGGCGAAGTTGTCGAGCGTACTACCGACGACAAATACGCTCGGCTGGGCCTTGGCGAAATCGCGGTTCAGTTTCCTGAGCAGCCAATTGCGATTGGTGACCAATGGGAGACAACGCGAGAGATTCAAGTGCGTCGCCCCGATAAAACTCCGATGCGCGTTAGTCTGCGGGAAGTTTTCACGCTGAAAAAAGTAAGCGCCGGCGTTGCTCTGATTGAAGTACGTAACGAACCGTTGACGCCGATTCGTAGCCCCGAAGTTGAATCTCAAGTGATGCAACAAATGAACAACGGCACCATGAAGTTTGACTTGGATGCTGGCCGTCTGCTATCCAAAGATATCAGTTGGGATTCAACGGTGATTGGTTTTAACGGCGCGGGTAGTCGACTTGAGTATTCAGCACGCCTTGAAGAAGTGCTGGTCGAGGACTAAACACTAAGCACCAAGGAATTGTCCAAAAGCAGTTTCCAATTTTAGCGGAACGGCGCAAGCCGTCCGGTGTCACAGAACCGGAGGGCTTGCGCCCTACCGCTAAAATTGATTTGCGGAAGTTGTTCCAGAGCAATTTCTAAGCACCAAGAACCAAGAACCAAGAACTATCTCAAAAGTTAAAGTCCGCTGGAGCCAAAGCTTCGGCGTCAACCTTGACGATTCGAAATTCAACGCGCATGTTCTGTTCCGCTTCGCTCATGTTCTTCGGCTTGGCAATAACAGGTTCCGCGATGCCGGCACCGACGGGGCTGATTTGGGAAAGATCCAAGTTTGTTCCCGTCTGGGTTGCATAGTTCTTCAATGCTTCCATAACTTGGTCTGCTCTCGATTTCGAAAGCGTTAATGCGGCTTGCATGGTAATATTAGGATCGGGATCTCCGCCTGAAAACGCGCCTTGTTTGATCAGTTCACCGATCTTCTTGGTGTCGGTTAGCTCGAGCGGTTTGCCTTGGTAAAAATAGCGATAGTTTCCGGCAACTCCATTTTGTTGGATAACGCCTTTGTTGATTCCGGCCTTCACCAAATCAATCAAAGTCTTAGTCGGATCAGCGTGACCGCGGATGACAACTCGAGCGTTACCAAAGGTACTGGCCCCTTTCAACGCACGTAGAAAGTCGCTTCCGTATTGGTCAACGCTAAAATCCTTTTGATTCGGTTGGAAGGCGATTGAAAAGCTGACAATGGTTTTATCGTCAAGATTTTCTCCAAAGAATTGGTCGGTCGCTTCGGCACCTGGCTCAAACTTATTCTGCTTCGTTGGCTCGACATACGAGATACCACCGAGTTTAGCGATCTCCTCGTAATTAAATTTTGGCGGATCAAATCCGATACGGGTTTTTGCATAGCCCCAAGATGTCGCCATATCAATCGATTCAGTGGTTTTGCGAGTGAAGTTCGATAGATTGCCTTGGTCGTTAAAGAAAGAAATCTGACCAGGTAAACCTGCGAACGCACAATCCAGCAACAACCCATGGGCGTCGACTTCCAGCGTCGGTAAGAACTCCTCGGTAAACACGCGTTGGCTAAGTTGCAGGATGTTACGATATTCATCACCCAGCTTCTGCGACTCATCGAACGAACGTCGCATCGCTACGAGTTTCTCGGTGCCAGCCAAATAGCCCGCGACAAATTTTTTGCACCAGTCGGTATTGGCTGCAAACCAGTCGGAGCGAACTGCGACGACGTCGGCAATTGAGCGGCTCATCTGCGCCGTGCTGTTGATCACTCGTGCGCCGGCAACTGTGCCCTCCGCTCCAGATCCAACTCCGGTCGCTTCTCCGCACAATCCGAGCATATCAGGCGTGATGACGCAGCAAGCATCGATTGAAGAATCTTTTCGAAACGCTTCGGCTGGCCCGTTCTTTCCGGTAATATCCGTTGTCCACACGATCGTCACGTCGTTTTTGGTGAGTTGAGCTGCAGCGAGCGAATCATATAGCAGACCAACGTGTGGGCCGCCCTGCTGCACGGCAATTTTCTTGCCTTTCAATTGGTTAAGATTCTTGACCCCTTCGCGAGCTACGATGTGATCGCCCGCACTCCAGGAGAGCTGAAGGATTACTACGGGCTTGGTCGCCGGATCGCCACCGATGACTTCACTGGCCATGCCTAACATGTGCATTGTCCCGCGTAAGAACGGTGACTTGCCAGATTTGTACCGACGGACTTGTTCAACAAAGTCATCGCCGCCAACCATCTGGATATCGAGCCCACTCTTGGCATAAATCGAGCCAGGCTTTGTCTTCAGATCGCCATTGGCCAGGAACGTAGCGACGTCGCCGCCCCAAGTGATGTAGGGCATTTCAATAGTCTTGCCCGCTCCGACTTTCGCTGTCGGGACGGGGCCAACCAGCGTCGAAAAATTCTCCTGGCCTTGCAGCGGCAAAACGGTCAAGGTCCAGACTAAAGTCAGCATCAACAACAAGTTTGCTGAATTCCGCAGAGCGGAGATAGGGAAATGTTTAAGCATTGTCCTAGTCGATTCCTTAATCATCAAGGCGAGACAAAAAGTGAACGAGTCGATTGCGAGATTGCAAATGTATCATAGCAAATTCGTTCCCGAAGTTCATTCCTTCGGAAAATTGCATGATCACTTAGGTAATACCCATCGCTTCAAGGCTGCGAATCTCTTGTTCCCATTGAGCACGTTCCTGCTCGGTGACTTCTGGGTTTGGTAGCAGCGAGCGCCGCGTACAGTTTACGAGTGCCTGCAGAGTCTGATACCGGCGTGTTTGTCGAATCGCCGGTTGCAGAAAATCATAAATCGCATGCTTCAGCTCTTCTTCGGTTGTCGGGGGAATCGCCTTGAACTGGCTTCGCATCGCGGCGTAACCTGCCGACGACATATCGACTTCCAACCCTTCCTGATCTAACCATGTCACCAATTCGTCGCTGACAAGCCCTGTGGGCTTCAGCATCCAGCGAATAAAATCGAGTCGATCTTGGCCCGTTGGATCGAGGATCGGAATAATCAAATCGCCGACGCGACCAGGCCGCCGAATGTCTGGTGATAGCAAATGAATTCTTGCTGTCATCAGCAGCCAGATGACTTTCCCGCGCAACAGAGGATCGCTCATCATCCCCTGGATCTTGCCCGTTAGCCGTCGCTCTGTTTCGTGAGCACCTGCACCGACGCCTCCGAACTGAGTGTCGGCTTCGTCGACGAAGATCACTACCTTTTCGAGCGACTCTAAAACGCGTTTAAGCCGTTCGAAGATAACATCGGTTTGTCCAAACCACTGGCTGCGAATACTTTTGAGGACCAGGACAGGCATTCCCATTTCGGCCGCGACCGCTTCAAAAATGAAGGTCTTTCCGCTGCCGATTGGACCGGCAATCGCTGCGCCAGGCAGCGCGCGGTCATCTCCCAAGCGAAGCCGCGGGAGCATGTATTCGTCAAGAAAAGTCTTGAGCTGCGAAAAACCGACAACGTCACGCAGACTATGTTGAGGCTTTTTGAACTCGACAACGTCCTCTCCCAGTTGAGCTTGAATGAAGGCTTCGACTTGGGCTGTCGTGTCATCACGATCAATCGGTTTTGCCAAATAGTCCGACACCAGAACGAGTTGACGCAATGCGTGTAAAGTTAAGCCTGCGGTGGACGCCGCAATCGTTTTCCGGTCCTCCTCAGTTCCTTCTTTGCCGCCACCATGTTTGGCTGCATGCGTGTTCAAAAAGTGCAGGCGCGAATGCGTATCGGGTGAAGGGATCTGGATTGAGAGCATCTGAGGCAGACGCGAAACGCGCGGATGCAATTGCGAACGGCTTTCGGAAATGAGAATCAGCGTATCCTTGCCGTTGTAATAAGCTGGATCGCTCAACCAGTCGCTCACGATTGCGATGCGGCGAAGTTGCGAATCGTTCAAACGCGCGACATCACCGTCTCCAGCAGGCAGCAGCATGTCCGCAGCCTCAATGAAGATCATCAAATTCTCTCGCAAGGCTTCGCGCGAACAAATCGTGAGCTGGCGGAGAAATTCGAGGGCTTGCGTGGCATTGCCAAGCGCATCGCGAAGGTATTGATCGAACTCGCGGCGGCGAAGATCGAACTTGGAACCGTCGGGTAGAACTTCACGAAGCGCCATCGCATCGACGGTCACGCCATGCTTCCATGCGGCCCAGGCGTCGCGGAGTTTTGTCTTGTCGGCGTCACTCAGCCGAACTGGCCCATTCAATTCATAGGTGACTTGAATCAGGCCGTCGACTTTTGTTTTGGCCAGCAAATACGGAATCAGAGGCACATAAGCTTGACCATCAAAATAGAGGTCATTGATATTGCCGCCCAGAACGATGGCACGCGACTGGCCAGAATTGATGACGCGTGCAAGCTGCTTGTAAAAATCGTAGCTAGCGGTTGGCAAATCCTGAGTCGACAGCTGCACGTCGATGTTTCCCACGAGAAGTAATCCTTGCAGAGTGCGTTAGTTGAGCGCCGCGACCGACGCTCACGAAATTCTGCGGATTAGTATACGGGGAAATCAGACTTTGGTGGCGGCCTTACCCGTTCGTTTAGCACCAAAACGTTTGATACGCGGCTTCAGTCGACGGAACGCTTGCAACATTTCGTTACCATCGCGAAAACGGCGGTTCGGCCGGACTTCCAAACTGCGACGGATAAAGTCAATAAAGTCGGGATGTGCTTTGCGTCGCAGCACTGCATATCCTGCGGGCGGCCAATCAAAAGGATACTCTGGCAAATGGTTCGTCAGAATCTTGTAGATCATCAGGCCAATTGCAAAGACATCAGACCGAGCACTTGGGCGTCCCATGGCTTGTTCAGGAGCCATATAACCGACCGTTCCAGAGCCCGATGCAATCATCGTCCGCTTGATCGTCTTTTGCGCGACTTTGGCGATACCGAAATCCATCAACTGGAGACGTCCATCTGGATGCAGGATCATGTTCTCCGGCTTGATGTCACAATGGATGATTTTGTTCTGGTGAGCGTAAGCTACTGCCTCGATCATTTGCTCGATCAAATGGATTGCCGTAGCGAACGAAATCCGATTCCGCAGCCGGTCACCAAGTGTCTTCTGACCAAGACGCGAGGTAATGACGAACCGACCTTCGATAAACGAGGCGTCCTTAATCGGAAGAATATTTGGATGGTCCAGCCGAGCAACGAGTCTTGCTTCACGCTGAAAACAGTCGAGCAACGACGTTGTTACGTTGGACTGATGTGGCATTTTTAAAGCTACATGTACGCCTTCGATCGTGTCGAAAGCTTGATAGACATGAGCGAATCCGCCTTCTGCAAGCCGCTTTTCGATTCGATATTTGCCCAAACGTTGGCGAGGGCGAAGCAGATTAAGGTCGCGTCGCGACTTGGCCATTACCGGTATGCTCTGTGCGATCATATCAGATGAACTACTATCTCAAGTTGATAGCAGGCTGGTTGAGTTTTCATAGTCCGATCACATTCGGAATACTCATCGAACCGGCCACTGCAGTATTGTATTTGGTTAAGCGAAATAAGTCCTCAAATACTTTGCAGATTGAAAAGAAATGTGTCGGCATTCCTATGCGCACTGCTAAAGATGTTATCGGCTAAATAATCGAGTTCGGCCTGTGTACAAAGCAAACTAGGATGCAAAATTCGATTGTTTGATCGTACCTTGTATCGCATCATTCATGCTTAAGCGGAACGATCGCTACAGTTTGACATTGAATGCTTTCGCATCGTTGACCGCTGCAATTTCCAAACCCGAAAAATGACACGCGATTCAACAACTTGAATGATCCAATTCACTACTTAGGCCGAACTGCAAAGTAACTCATTAGTACCTTTGAGCACTACGGCGAATTGAGAAAGAAATTGATAAATGTCACAACGGCCTTGGAATCTTGGTGAAGCCAATCTTGAACAAATACGCAGCTGTGATTGGCAGGTAGCCATCCTTCCGCTGGGAGCCACCGAACCTCACAATTTACACTTGCCTTATGCGACCGATACGCTTCAGGTTGATGCGATCGTCGACGAGATATGTAACCGCGCTTGGCAGCAGGGGGCGAAAGTACTTGCCTTGCCCGCCCTGCCCTTCGGCACGGAGTCGAACTTGCGAGAGTTCCCTTTCGCGATGAATCTACAACCATCAACAGTCTTCACTGTTCTGACCGATCTCTTGAACTCGCTTACTCAAAGCGGTATACGAAAGCTGTTGGTGATGAATGGCCATGGTGGCAACGATTTGAAGCCATGGCTGCGCGAGATTTACGGCCAGACGGAGGCAAACGTCTTCCTGTGCAACTGGTTTACCGTACTGAAGGATCGGTCGAGCGAAATATTCGAACATCCTGAAGACCATGCAGGCGAAATGGAAACGTCGCTGATCATGGCAATCCGTCCAGACTTGATCGGGCGAACTGCGGACGGCGAACTTTCGGCGGACGATGGTGCTGTCCGAGAGTTTCGCTTTCAGGCGCTAAGCAAAGGTTGGGTCAGCATGACTAGGCCATGGCACTTGTTGACAAAGAACTCCGGCAGCGGAAATCCGCTGAAGGCAACTCCGGACAAAGGCCGACAGACAATGGAACTTCTCTGCGAGCGACTCGTGCCATTTCTGGTACAGCTAGCCACCACAGAAGTCGATCCTCTGTTTCCGTTTGCCGGAGATTGACCCGCCGCCAGCGCTCCATCCGGGACGTCCAGTATTCGTTGGAGCCGCTAGATTTGATTGACGCGGAACTAGGTTGTCCTTATTATGACTTTAACGCGAGTTACCTTGCCTTTAAGCTAGCTCGTATTCTTGCTTGATTACAGATGACGGACAGCATGGCTGCTCACATGGTGGCAATCCTTCAGAAAAGCTTGAAAGGCCAGTGTAGTCGCGCCCTTATGCGACTAACGCAGCTTTCGATCTTTTGTGTTGCTGTCTGTGCAGGCAGTCTTGTCCACGCGCGTTGCGGTTTGATGCCAGCCGAGGCTTTGCAAGTGGACCTTGTCCAGCTGACCGGCAAGTCGGCTGACGATTTAATCCTGATGCCACCGTGTCGCTACGAATACCGCGATGGGCGCGTAATGATCCGATTCGGACAGTTGCCGCCGATGTGCAACGGCCCAGAATGCAAAAATCGGGCGCCCGAAGAAAAGCCAGCCCATCAGATGGTTTTAATCAGGACCGGGGGCGGAACTAGCTTCTCCGCGATTCTTTCTACCTCAACCGATTTTGAACAACGGCAGGATACTATCGCCAAGGCACTGCCTGGAGATTGGTTTTTTAATTCGGTGGCTCTTCCACCACTACAGCGGCCGCCCGAGTAGGCACAGCTTGATTTCGGGCGCGCTTCTGCGCGCCAGGATTTTGAGGTCCACTGCGAGACCCGAACTGCGAGGCAATTCCTCGATGATTCGAAATTTAGTTCTCGCTAAAGCAATGTTGTTCCACTTTTCAGCTTCACATCCCAACTGGGAAGGGCTGGATAGTATTGCGGGCAACCATAATGAGTTTTAAGCCTTCTCGATCTACAAGCTGTAAATATGACACATAACGAATCTGCCTTGCCCAGCGAGAATGCTGAGGGCGTCAGGCCTAGCACACCAGCGTCCACCAAGCCCAAGCCTCAGCGTGCGGTCAGCCCGCGGTTGCGGATTGTGCTGGTCATTGTTCTTACTCTGTTTTCACTGCTCACGGCCAACGGCATCTATCTCTCGAGCATCACTTTCCTGCAGTGGTGGCGCGGTGTAGTGGTTGAGAACTACTTCTATCAGTTTATGTTCCTGGCGCATTTGTTGTTAGGATTCATCTTCACTGTGCCAGTCATCGTATTCGCTTTCGTTCACTGGAAAGCGTCTCACAATCGACGGAACAAGCGAGCAATTCGGATCGGATATGCGTTAACGGCTATTGCCATCGCGGTTTTGGTGTCGGGGATTTTGCTGACGCGTATCGGCGGCTTTGACATCATGAAAGGCGAATACAACCGACGGTTCGTCTACTGGATGCACGTGATAACTCCGCTGATCGCAGTTTGGCTGTATTGGCTACATCGCTTGGTTGGGCCTCGCATCAAATGGTATGTCGGTCGCCGCATTGCCATCGCCACGGTTGTTACCGTGGGCGTGATGGTGTTTGCGCAGATGCAAGACCCAAGGGATTGGAACGCCGAGGCACCCAAGGAAGGCGAGCTATATTTCGAACCTTCTTTAGCTAGAACTAGATCTGGCAATTTCATCCCAGCCAAAGTGCTGCAGAACGACGACTATTGCAAAAAGTGTCATAGTGATATCTATGACGATTGGTTCCACAGCGCACATCACTTTAGCTCTTTTAACAACCCCGCGTACCTTTATGCTGTGCGAGAGAGTCGAAAGGTAGTAAGCGCCCGCGATGGCACCGTCCAGGCTTCG
Organism: Njordella aestuarii; assembly: GCF_056494165.1. NCBI lineage: Bacteria > Pseudomonadati > Planctomycetota > Planctomycetia > Pirellulales > Pirellulaceae > Njordella > Njordella aestuarii. The sequence goes on along the minus strand of NZ_CM151397.1, from coordinate 5,383,961 downwards.
CGTTGGTGTGCAGGTTGCCACGACCCCGTGCCTTTCTTTAGCGGCGCGTTCGATGATCCAAACTACGATGACGTGAATCATCCGACCAGCCAAGCGGGTATTACTTGTACTGTTTGCCATGCGATATCGAAAGTCAACAGTCCTCGTGGCAATGCGGACTACGTTATCGAAGAACCAGTTCATTATCCTTTCGCATACAGCGAGAGTCCCTTCCTACAACGAATCAACGAGTTGCTTGTGAAAGCTAAACCGGCGTTCCACAAGGAAGAAATGTTGAAACCCGTTCATACAACGACTGAGTTCTGCAGTACTTGCCATAAAGTCCATCTCCCAGGGGCATTGACTGGTTATAAGGAGTTTTTGAGAGGCCAGAATCACCATGATTCGTTCTTACTAAGCGGTGTCTCTGGTCATGGCGCGAGAAGCTTCTACTATCCGCCTAAAGCCGAAACGAACTGTAATGGTTGTCATATGGAGTTTCGGGAGTCCAATGATATCGCCGCTAGATTGGTTGACGGCAAGCGGATGGTTCACGATCACTTTTTTCCAGGTGGTAATACGGCACTGCCCCATTGGCGAGGTGACCAGGAGATTGTTAAGCGGGAACAAAAGATTTTAACCGATGTGACCCGAGTCGATATTTTTGGCGTACGAGAAGGTGGTGAAGTTGACGGTGCATTGAAAGCCCCGATTGGAAAGGAAACGCTAACGTTGGTCGCTGGAAACGAGTACTTGTTGGAAACCGTGATTCGGACAACCAAGCTCGGGCACCATTTGACGCAAGGCACGGTAGACTCGAATGAATTGTGGTTAGATGTTGTGGCTACGGCGGGAGACCAAGTGATTGGTGCTTCTGGTCAAATAGATCAGTCTGGTCGCGTCGATCCGTGGTCTCATTTCGTCAACAACTTCGTGATCGACCGCTACGGCAATCGTATCGCAAGAAGAAACGCACAAGACATATTTACAGCACTTTACAACAATCAGATACCTCCGGGAGCGGGGCAAATTGCTCATTATCGATTGGCTGTTCCGCAAGACATTGATCAACCGATCAAAGTTCATGTCGCACTTAAGTATCGAAAGTTTGACCAGGGCTACATCGACTTTATGAACCAAGCCTTCAAAGAAGGTGATCGTTCGTTTGCCAATGGTGGCCCGACGGGAGATGGCTTAAATCGATTGCCGATCACGGTGATGGCTGAAGACACGGTGGTCTTTCCGGTGGAACGCACAGATGGAACTGTGGCGACGACGGATTTTGATAACGACGCCAATTCGCCAATTCTGTGGCAAAGATGGAACGATTATGGAATTGGTCTACTACTGCGTGAAAAAGCACAACTGCGTCAAGCAACCGAGGCATTTGCTCAGGTGGAAGCATTGGGGCGCTACGATGGAGCGTTGAACGCAGCGCGAGCTTTACTTGCGGAAGGAAACTTGAACGCTGCGACAGATGCTTTGAAGCGAGCAGAGACGATGGATCCACCGCCGCCACCCTGGACCTTTGCGTGGTTAAGCGGCGATTTGGCAGTCCAACAAGGACAGTTTGAGCTTGCCGAGAAGATGTATCGTGCTGTTTTGTTCGACGATACTGCCGAGCGACGTGAACGAGGTTTTGACTTTAGTAAAGATTATGTTGTTCGCAATCAACTGGGCGGCGTGCTGATCGATTTAGCCGACAAGCATTCGCTGCGAGGTCGGGACGATCTAGCGGAGAATTTGCTCATTGATGCACGCAACCAATTTGAAGAGGTTTTGAAAATCGATCCAGAGAACAACACGGCGTGGGCAAATCTACGCGATGTGTATCTGCGTCTAGCAGAATTCGAGGACGACGTTCAGGCTGCCGAAATCCTACGTAAAGATTCGGAAACGGCGCGCAGGAACAATGAGATCTATAAAATGGATGACAACGCTTCCGATGTAGCGATACCGCTGGCGCGAAAGAAGTATCCAGCTGCGGACCACGCCGCAGAAAAAGTAGTGATCTACGATTTGCACCGAAGAGAAAACGCCTCGGATGAAAAGCCCTCCCCTGACGATGGGACAGTTTCCTCCGACGCGAAACAGCCTCCAGTCGCCGAAATTATTAATGCGGCAAGTGGTACAAACTTGCCTCTAGAAATTGATTAGAATAGTGCTCGCCGCCCTGAGGCGTTGAGTGAAACACGCAACCGATACAAACTGACTGTTATTAAAGCACGAACTTCAGAACTATGTCCGAATCGAAGCATCAATACCAAAATCCCATTCAAAGTAACAATGAAAGGGATGACGTCGAAGACGACGCAGTCATTGGTTATGCCTTTAGCCGCTCACTAATGGTCTTTGTAGCTCTAGGTGCAATCGCTGGCGGCATCGCGTTGCTTGTTTCGATGAGCAAACGCGAACCCGTCGAGAGAATTACCAATATCGTTTCCCCGACTTATCGAGATCCCATCAATGAAAGTGAGATACCTGCCATCCCTCTAATTGATGCGACGCTCAACAGCGGCATAAACTTTAAGCACTACAACGGGAAGGCTGGTGAGCGACTCTTGCCTGAAACTATGGGCGGAGGTGCTGGTTTCTTGGACTATGACAATGACGGCGATCAAGATCTATTTCTCGTCAATTCGACCGCTTGGCCATGGAGCAGCAACGTGCCAGCCGATCTGCCTACAATGGCGCTTTATCGCAATGACGGCGATGGACACTTCGAAGACGTTACCCGATCGGTCGGTCTAGATAAATCGTTCTATGGCATGGCGCCCGCTTTCGGCGATTTTGATGGTGATGGCTGGACTGATATCTATGTAACAGCCGTTGGTCGCAATCGTTTGTTTAGAAATCTTCAAGGAAATCAGTTTCTCGATGTTGCGGCCGAATATGGACTAACTGGCGGCGAAGATCAGTGGAGTTGCCCTGCAATGTGGTTCGACTTTGACCGGGACAACAAGCTAGATCTGCTGGTCGGGCATTATGTTGATTGGGATCGTGAAAAAGATTTGAGCCAAGGGTTTACTCTTTCCGGGATTGGTCGCGCATATGGGCAACCAAATTCGTTCAGCGGAACATTCCTGACTCTCTACCACAATACAAGCGATGGATTTAAAGAGGTGAGCGAATCAGCCGGGCTCTTGATCAAAAACCCTAGCACCGATGTGCCAGAAGCGAAGAGTCTTGCGATGGCGCTTGTTGATGCCAATGCCGACGGATGGCCAGACATCTTCGTTGCGAACGATACTGTTCGAAATTTCTTATTCATAAATGCCAAAGACGGTACGTTCAACGAATCTGGCGGTATCGCTGGGGTGGCACTGGATCGATCGGGGTCGGCAACTGGCGCCATGGGAGTAGATGTTTCTAACTATAGAAACAACGAAGACATTGCAATTGCCATCGGAAACTTTGCTGGCGAGCCGTCTAGCTTGTATATCTCGCGAAGCACGTCGCCGCCAAATTTCTTTGACGCAGCCGCTTCGACCGGCTTCGGACCTCAAACCAAGGCGGCTTTAACGTTCGGACTTTTCTTTGCCGATATGGATTTAGATGGTCGGCAAGACATTGTTTGTACCAACGGTCACTTGGAAGAAGAGATCTCAAAGTTTCTACCATCGCAAAAGTATGAGCAATCACCTCAACTGTTTTGGAACGCTGGCCGAGAAGCTCCGACAGAACTCGTCGCGCTCGATGCATCTAAAACAGGGCCTGAATTTCAGCGTCCGTTTGTGGGGCGTGCGGCGTGCTATGCCGACATCGATAACGACGGTGACAACGACGTTTTATTCGTTGGTAATGGGCAGCAAGCTGTCTTATACCGGAATGATATTCTGACGGAACACAACTGGCTACGTGTAAAACTGAAAGGCAAAGGAGGAAACTCCGAGGCAATAGGTGCAAAAATTTCCATTCGCAGTGGAAGTGAAATCTACCAACGTTGGATCACCCCAACCCGCAGTTACGCATCTCAGTGTGAACTCCCGGCCTCTTTCGGTTTCGGCTACGCGAAACCAACTGAGATGGAAATCGATTGGCCTGATGGAAGTAAGCAGGTTGTACCGATCGAAGCGTTAAACCACATGATGGTCGTCAGTCAAGAAGATTGACCTCAGCCCGATCGGCTCTATCGACGTACAGCCAAATGATAGATGGCCGCAGAACGAATCAAGACGTACTGCGGAACGAAGAAAATCAGTCCTACGACGGTAATGCTGATTGGAATAAGTGCGGTCGTTTCGACGATCCCTAGCAACAGCAACGGACCAAAATTCTCGGATGTAATCTGAAACGAGAGCTTGACGCTATCAAATACATTCTTGCGTTGCACGACTGCGCATGCGCCTATCAATAGGATGTTGAGACAGACGACATAGACTAATGCAGCTGCCATTCCGATAGGAAAGGCGAACACGACGTGAACCATACTCGCAAGTACAAAGATCCCCATGAGAGGCAGGAAACCCATGGCCATGATCAAGGACTGGAGCAAGATATAGCCATAGAGTTTCCAACGTACTTCACCAGTGGAATCAAGTAGTTCGGTTGTAATCTCACGGCCCCGTACGGCTGCGTTTGCAATCTGGAAAAACGAAGGGTAAATGTAAATCTGTACGGCAATCTGCGCCACGATATAAAGCACGATTGCAGTGATGCCAACAGCGATGCCAACAGGTTGCGAAATCGAAATCAGGCTTGGTTGTATGTAAAGCCCATACGCATACATGATGCCGCTCAGGGCTAGGTTCATTCCGAACGCGATTAAGACCGGAAGGTATAGATAGAAGAGGGCTGGGAAAAGGTTATTGAATGTGTGTTCAATGATCGAGCCGAAGGTCAATCGATTCAGTCCGCCGCGGGCTTGATAGCTCGGCGTGGAATATGAAAACTGAGTTGTGTCATATTGTGGCAAGACCGGTGCCGAATAAACATCCATCCCCTGTGTTGTCCAGTTTGTAATCGCGTCGTACACAGGTTCCTGTGTGGCGGGGGGGGGCAACGGTTCTGCTGGAACTAAAGCGGGCCGGTTGGCTCGAGACGAGGTCGCGGGACTGGCGGCTGGGCGGTGCTGTGTCTCTCTGGTGCGCTTAGACGTTGTCTTGCTGAGTGCCGGTGGAGACGACTGAGCAGGAGCGGGCGGCGATTTTTCTTCTCGTGTAGGAGCGACCGCAGACTCAAAATCACGCTTTCTCTCAAGCGGTTCAATCGTGAAGACCGCTTTGCAGTTGGTGCATCGGCCTCTCTTGCCAACTTGCGAGCGGTTGCCTTCAAACAATTGTTGGCAACTCGAGCATTCAAATGCAATCGAGTCAGCAGACCTTTGTTCGATTGTGACCTCTCCCCCTTCGTCTGGCAAAAGAAAGACTTCATGACAACGTCGACATAAACCTTTCGTTCCGATTAAGCTGCGTTGATAATCGAGCTTTTGGGAACAGGTTGGGCACGCAACGGACAACGTCGTGCCCTTGGCCGCCAACGAGTTCACGCGGGCCGGAGTTGTCTCCTCGTCCGTCTGAAGCTGAATGCTCGTCTGTTTTCCGCAGCCGACACAGACGCATTTCAAGCCTACTGCATCTGGCGACGTCTGCATGGAAGTTTTGCAGTACTGGCACTTGAAGACTATGTTCATTTCGCTTGACTGCTTCTATCTATTATCAGACTGACGATGCCAAACCATTCCAGCCAAGAGAGTTGCAAAATCGCTGCAATCGAATCGGGAGAAAGTTTACGCGAAATGGCCTGTTGATGTAGGTCCGTAAGCAGAACCGGGTCGAAAGCCCAGGAAGAATCGGCAAGTAGTTTTGCGATCTCAGTGCGGTTGGTGGCGTCAAGATTCGACATCACTTGCGCTGACATATCGATCGCGCCCGCACGATGGAACCAATATTTTGCGTTACTGAAATCGTGTTCGCGACGATGCATGACTCCGTGCAGGTAGGAGCCGAGCGGAGTGTGAATCGCCTGCGAAAGCGTGTGTGACTTCTCGAGTGCATTGGCTGCCAAGTAAAGCGCAGATCGCATTACATCTTGCAAGTCGCCAGATGCCGTTCGCAACGCGATCGCGGTCACTTGAGAATCTAAGTCTGATGACGGTGAAGCGTCGCCTTCCAGTGGATCACGACCATATTCAGTTACGAAGTCTTCTATGTCCGAGGGCAACTCAGTCTTGCTTGTCCACTTCAGCATCACGTTTCCATGCATCTAACGGCGAATTTGTAACCAGCTTCCATCCCCCCCAGAATAACGGAAGGTCTCCATCCAACAAACGAGGCTCTGGACGCCGACTAGTGGTACTGAATCGAGGTTCTTGTTGTGTGTTAAAATCGAATTCCCACAGATTTAGGATACTTGATCGATAGGCCGATTCATAGCTGTCAGTCGAGCGACTGAGGAATTCCTGCGCGAATGTGGCAGTACTCTCACCACTAGCGTTCCACTGGCGAAACAGGATTTGGCTGGTTCCGGCGTTCCGATGATAAATTAACCAATTGAGTGTTGGCCGAAAATCCTTACGCAAAATGCCCACTGTTTCGGGAGAATTTCCTAGGAAAATTAGACTCTCTGGGGTTTCAATTTCCGCAAGTTCTGCTGGTACGATTGCTACCGTCTTACCTTTGCTTGCTCGTGCCTCTGCGCGACCATTCGGATTAACGACCAGCTCGCTACCGACGCAGATACTATCACCCTTTAACAGACCATATTGGAAATTGTTAGCCGCATCTTTATCAAGTGACACAACCAACAAATTATCCTGTGGTAGGGAGCTCGCTACGTTGCGGCGAAGTTGGTCGTCGACCGCATTTTCTGAGACGTAAAAATTATTGCGAGTCAGTAATACTTTATTGGGCCCAGATATCGTAGGAGCAAGTCCTGCCGTTTTCAGCGACAGTGCATAGCTGATCTCCCGCTCCGCGATCCAGCAGTCTTGTACGCGATCACCGCCATCTGTAATTAACATTTCAAATGGTAGCGTCCACATGTTTGCGTCAGGAATGACTTTGAGCTTGGTGATACGGGACATCTTCTTGACTATGTCTGCGGGAATGAGCGACGCGGCGAGTTCACGACTATCGACTTGCCATTGAGCGGCTTTGTCCAGCGACTGCCAAAGTTCTTGAGAAGTGGCAAACGCTGCTGAAGAGGCTAGCAAGCGATTACGCAGGAGCTCCGTAAGCCGCGGCTCGTCAATTGTCCAAAAGGAATTGCCGTCACGGGTTATAAGGTAGGCCGCCGTCTGTGTTGTGCCGTAGAAAAAACCAAGAATTGCTTCCCCTTCGCCAATCGAAGTTTTCAAATGCTCAAAGTTGATTGGGGCCAGATCGGAATCTTCGCCTGGGATGGCTAATGGCAATGAAGCTGCAAATGCCAACTCTTTGTGATAACCGGCAGACAATTGCAACAGTTGTTGCCACTGTCGGTACTGTTCGGTTGTCCAATTCTGGCCGTTATTGGCAACACTGGCTTGAAAGAGTTCCCAAAGTTGATCGATCGACGCTTTTTGAGTTCGCAAGTCACCCAGACGGGCCTGAAAACGTTGCAAGTCTTGTTTTTCAACGTCCGGCAACATATCAGGAGAGGCAATCAATTGGCGGCGGATGGCGTATAGGCGGTGATCAAGCGGGTCGGCGATACGGAGCTGTCGCGCGTGCCACTGTGCTACGAACTGGATCGATTTATTTGGATCGGAATCGCGGAACGTGTTGACGGCTAGCTGTCGGTAAATTTCGTTTAAAGGTAAATTGTCCCAAACGATCGATTGCCACGGAGCGGTGACCCATTCGTTTTTTGATGGTCGAGCAGCTGTATTGGCAAGTCGTTCGAACAGCAATTGTGCTCTGACGCGACCTTCTCGAAGCGAACTCTGAATCTCTGCGACCTGGATTGCTTGAGGGAGCAATGACGGTCTAGTGTTAGTTCCACTTGTGATGCGTGTGAGTTGGTACAAAAGATTTCTAGCGGCTGCGGGATTGCCGCTGGCCAATCGATTGCGGATCTGCGATAGCATCACCGAGGCTTCTAGATGGGGTAACTCAATTTGATTGTTTCTTCCCAGCCTTTCAAAGCGTCGAAAGTAAGCGCTTTCGGCAGCCGTGTTATGCGAAATGGAAGCCGATTCGATCGCACTTGCCAATGCGGTTGCGTACACCAGTCCAAATCGGCTTTCAGACCAACTTGAGATATCTTCTATAATCGGTAGGCCAGATCCCGGTTGAATTGCATCGGATACACGGGCAAGCAATTGCAAGGAATCGGCCAAAACATCACCCTGCCCCAATCGAGCCGAGAATAGCGACGCCTGGCCCGCACGCAGGGAAGCTTCCGAGTAGTCGAGTTCCTCCGCAGCGATCGTCGCCAGTTCCAACAGTGCGATGCCCGTCAACGGATGATCAAAGCCGCTATCCAAGGTGAGGTTTTGTATTAAAGCAGCACGCGCGCGATCGTTTTGTCCAAGCGAGTGGCAGGTGATTCCGAAACAGACATTCTGGCAGCGCTGCAGCAGTTCGGGCACGTTGGACCGTGATTCGGAATACATCGAGTGCAGCTGTTTCGAGAGATCATAGTGCTGCGCTAATTTGCCCAGAATGGTGTTACGTAGCCTCAGTGCCATTGCCTGGCTATAAAATACTTCGATGGCATCGATCCATATCGGCTCATAACTAAGCAGCAACGTGGCGTCTGGCTTCGAGGTTTCGACAAGGACTGCTTGAGCGCCGATCGTAACTGGCCAAGCTTCCGGATAATTGGCCAATCGCGAAACTCGCCTTTCTTCTATCCAGGCGATCCGACCATCGGAAAGCTCTATTGCGCGTAAGATAACTGGCAGGTGATCGATATATGCGGTCCAATACTGACAATTATAGGCGAGCGTTAGGCCGGCGTTCGCATTGGCCAGCGCTGCAGTCAGATCGCCCGATAGATACAGCGCTTGACCGTTGCGACACAGCGTTGGAACAGCGTCGATTCCATGTCGTTCACCTAGCGTCCTTGAAAGTCGATACGACGTCTCGAACGCGTGGGACGCAGCTTGCACTCGCCCGTCAAAGAGCAACGCCTTGCCGACGCGGTAGTCGCCGACAGGATAGACCAATCGTGGCGCAGCGACTTGCCCAAAGCAGGCCGACTGCCAACATGTTTGGGGCACTAGAATTGCAAAAAGGCAAAGCGCCATCGTGAGCGTTTTGCAAAGGCTGGAGTAGTTTGCAAGCATTTTAGCGACTCAAGATGAGAGGAAGGCGTCGTCGGGAAAACTCGAAATCCATTATTATCATAGCGGTTGCGCGGTGCCAAAACACTCGCAAGCCGGAAAAGCAGAGCTAAGTTGAATAATTAGCAATCTTGATTCAAGCGATTCCAACGGCAGAACCGATACAAACTAGCGAGTCGATAGATTCGTCGATGCGTTGTTGATCGGCTTACAGACGAAGCGTCCTCCGTAAAGAGGATAGCTAGTTTGAGAGGTTTGCACGCTTTGAGTTCGCATTGTCGAACAACGCTTTGGATTCGTTTTTGGGGTGGAGCCTGTAGGAAATGGCAAGTCAGAAATCAAACAAGATGTTCTTGGCCGCAGTCGCAGTAGTATCTCTGGGCTCAGTCCTCGGTAGCTCGACGGGCTGTCAGGTGAGCGTTGCTGGACAGACGCTTCCTAGCCCATATTATCTCTACGATGATATCCAGTACTTCCCTGCGGGACCTGAGAACAAGCTGGCAAATGAAACGGCCGCTTTGAAAGCCGCGCGAGAACAATCGAAGGCCGCGCAAGCAGTCCGATAACGTCTCTGTTTTACGCAGCAAACTAAACTTGCCGTGAGTCTATTTAACCGGGCTCGCGGTCATGAACGCTATTCTAGATACGTTCGCAGATCGGCCGCATCAGCATACTGCTGAACGAGCTTTTCAGCGTTGCCGTTCTCTATTCGACCTTCCTGGATCGATTTTTGAATCTGCTGACGGAAACCATCGACGAGATCGGTTGGTTCGTAGTGCGCGAAACGAACCATATCACGAATCTCACTGCCGCGTATCGATTTACGGATTGTAAATCCCTCTTCAGTGATTTCGATTAACGCTTCATCAGGGATACCAAACAAGTTGTGGTGCGACCCCATAACTTCTTGATACGCACCAACCAGGAACAATCCTAAGTAGTAAGGTTCCCCCTCTTTCCATGCAGGCAATTCCAGCGTTTCACGCACATCTTTAATATCGACAAACTGATCAATCTTGCCGTCGGAATCGCACGTTACGTCGACCAGGGTCGCGAAATCAGTGTCTGTATCTTTTAAGCGATGCAGTGGTACGACAGGAAACAGTTGACCGATTGCCCAGGAATCTGGACAAGACCTGAAAAGTGAGAAGTTGCAAAGGTATTTGGCCGCAAGTACCTTTTCCACATCTTCAAATTCTTCGTTGCGAAATCGTGCCGCCCCCGATTCTTTTAATGCGCGGTCACAGATTTCCCAAAAGAGCACCTCGCCTTTGGCGCGATTCTCGAGCGAGATAAGCCCCAGATTAAACTCCGTGTGAAGATCATCCTTATGCTCAAGTGCATCGTGGTAATATTCGACGTAGTTCTTGCCGTTGATATCGTCTAACAGATACTTCAGTTCGTTGATCACCTGCGGATCATCTTCGTCGATCGTGACCTCAGGTTCATCGTCTGCAAAGGTTTCAATCTCTTCGCGGATCGAAACGACAAGAACGCTATGATAAGCGGTCATCATACGTCCCGATTCGGTCACGAGATTGGGATGCGGGACTTCTTCATCATCACACACGCCTTGAATTGTATAGACAGCGGCGTTTGCGAATTCTTGGAGCGTGTAGTTCATCGAAGACTCAAATCGAGTCTTCGATCCATCGTAATCGACACCAAGTCCACCGCCGATATCCAGGAATTCAATCGAGAAACCGAGTTTGGTTGTCTTGGCGTAAACGCGAGCGGCTTCCTTCATCGCATTCTTGACTCGTTTGATGTCAGTAATTTGCGAGCCGATATGAAAGTGCAGTAACTTCAATTGGTCCGAATGGTTTGTATCCTGCAGCAATCGTAAGGATTGGACTATTTCCGACGTGGTCAATCCGAATTTGGCGGAGTCTCCGCCCGAGGACGCCCATTTGCCTGAGCCGCGGGAATAAAGTTTTGCCCGCAGGCCTATCCAGGGACAGACACCGCACTCATCCGCGACGCGCAGCAACATACGAAGCTCATTCAGCTTCTCTACAACAATAACTACGCGCTTACCAATCTGCACAGCCAAGATTGCCAAACGCATAAAGGCTTCATCCTTGAAACCATTGCAAATTAGAAGTGAGTCGGGAGACTGGTCTTGGGCAATCGCTGCGTAGAGTTCTGCCTTGCTACCGCACTCCAAGCCGACGCGGTGCGGAGCGCTGTCACGTAGGAACTCCTGCACAACCTCGCGACGAGGGTTCACTTTCATTGGAAAAACTGGAAAGTGGAGTGCTTTGTATTCGTATTCGTTGACGGCGTTGGTATACGCCTCCGACAACAAATGCAACTGGTTTTGGAGAATCTGTGGAAAGCGAATTAAGATCGGTGAATTGAGGCCATGGTCTTGGACTAAATGATCCACGATCAACTTCAAATCTGCTTGCCGCTCATCATTTGAACGGGGGCGAACGGTGATGTGTCCCTGCTCGTTAACATCAAAGTAGCCAGCCCCCCAGTTCTCGATTCCATACGTTTGTTGGATTTTTAGGAGGGTCTGGTCTTTCATTCTCTGTGGGGCTCTCTCAAGAAAAGCAATTGGAACACATCTAAGGCTGGTCCGATTTTATTCGTTAGCACCATTTTACGCTACATCGAATGGTCACTTCATTTACATGCGCACGTAAGCACTGGTGTGGACGTAATGAAGATCGCTTTCACCCGCATCGGCTAGAGGCGAGGAATCTGCACAGTCGAGAGAATCGGTTGGTGATCGCTTGCAAATCGGCCTGCTTCCGTGCGAGGATCCAATATTTTCGTCTCCGTACTCGTGGCTCCTCGTGAAGTAAAGATGTAGTCAATTCGCGTTGTTTCGATTTCCTTGAACCCATTCCATGTGCCAGCAGGTTCGCCCGATTTGGGTGTATAGGCTGCAAGCGAGTCCACAAAATCGGTTGTGCCGTCGGACTCTCGAACTATCTCCAAGTAAGGCGGTTGATCGGGCGTGCAATTGAAATCTCCCGTTAGAACAAGCGGAAGCTCTGGATGTGTTTTAGCCGCTTTCGACCGAATTAGCTTGGCGCTTTCAAGCCGAGCTTGTTTGCCCATATGATCAAAGTGCGTATTCATATGCACAAAACTTTGCTGATTGCTTTCGTCTTGGAAGACTATCCAAGTAACCATGCGAGTAATCGCAGTATCCCAGCTCTTGCTGCCAGGTTCAGCGGGCGTTTCACTTAACCAAAAGTTATCGCTACTCAGAATCTTAAATCGATCTTTACGGTAAAAAATGGGTACAAACTCGCCCTCTTCTTTGCCATCGTCGCGTCCAACGCCGACCCACGAAAATTCGGGTAGGCGCACAACGAGGTCGTCAATCTGTTCTTTCCGAGCTTCCTGCAAGCCAATTACATCGGCGAACTGGATAGTTTCAGCGACTTTGTCTGCTCGGTGCGGCCAAGCGTCGTCCTTGTCCGAGGCTGTATTGTAACGGATGTTGTATGTCATCACCCGAATGCCATCCTGGGCATACGTCGCCGACTGGAGGCTTCCAAGTCCACAGGCAGCTAATAGAAGAAATGCATGAATAAGGAATGCAATAGAGCGTGTTCGCTCACCAACAAAGAAGGATTTTCGTAGCATGGTTCGCCTTTCTTGAATACTGTCTGGCGAGCTGGTTGCCAGAGCTTGTTTCAATTGTAGCAGGCGAGCACCTGAAAGGGGCAGTACGAGAACACCAAGCGAGATCGCTGTTCAGCGACTGTCAGTAAAGTACGAGCCCTTGGGCTGGATTGAAAAAGAGAGAGTCGGCGTCTTCTTTCGATGAATCGACTGCGCAACTTCAGTTCGCAGCTTTCCGTATTCAGCGCCCAGCGATTCGAGGATCGCCGGGTAGTCTTCTACTGAGACTTGTTCAAGCGGTTCGACGGTGACCAAAAGATGAGAAGTATTCGGTGCCGGCGCAACGTCCACTACTGTCACAGCCAGTTCGGTCGGAATATCTTCATTGATGCAGTATTCCAATGCCCGATGAATCTGGCTGCACAATTGCTTCGCTTTTCGAAGGTCCGCTGATTTATTTCTCTTCATGATCCCAAGGAGCGACGCTCTTCGCGACTGGTTCGCAGTTTCGTGGTTAACCGACACGTTACTTCACAAGGAAGTCTTCCGGTTGCAAGTTCTTGTCGCTGAAATAACCGCGTTCGTTGTGGAATCCAAACATAGTCGGCTCGTAATTTCCTGGAATTTCGACAGAAGTTTCTTCGGTAATCTTATCTTCCCAGCCAAGTGTCCAGTACGTTGCATTCACAACCAAGCGGCGCAAGCCTTCATTTTTCAAGTCGACTGAAGAACACATCGTTGAACAAAAAACTTTCCCTTCTTGGCCGTCTTTGTAACGATATGGCTTTGTCCACGCGAGCGGCATCATCGGTTCGTTACGGCCGTCGGTAACCGGAGCGTCTTCGGGGGCCATGCCTGTCAAAATTTGACCACGAAGCAAAACGGTAGCTTCCTCAGGCAAGTGAACAACTCCATAAACATCGGACGGCGCCCAGACGTCGCTCACACCGCGAAGGATTGGATGCGAGGCTTGCGATTCTTCGACCACTGCTCGCGCCGATTCCTCTTTATGTTTTCCGTGATGTGTATGCCAAGTTTCGCCGATGATTTGTTGCCCAAAGCCACCTGCCCACGAGCGACTGTTGTGAGACCAATCCTTGTAAGAACTGTTGCTATTGCGTGGAAAGTTAAAAGCATGCGTCGCAGTCCGCAGGGCGACGATCGGGCCTCCACGCGAGATATAGTCTTCAAACATCTTCATTTGGTCGTCGGGCCACTGGCGAAATCGAGTGAAAAGAATCACGGAATCTGCGTCAGCGAGCTTTTCTAGGCCCGGCGTGTTTTCGGTGTGATTCGGGTCGACAGAATTGGTTGTCGGATTGATGCTAAACAGTACCGTGCAATCCATTCCGTGCTGCGCTGAAAGAATCTGCGCAATTAGTGGTAATGCTTCCTCGCTGCGGTATTCTTCGTCACCGGTGATGAGCACCACATGGGGCTTCTCGGTTACCCCAGGAGGCAGCTTTTTGATGTCACCTTCCAAGACGAGCATCTTTTGAGATGCGGCAGCGGCCTGCGGCTGGGCAGACGCGTTCGTCTCCTGCGCGAGGGATGCATTGGAAGGTAAAAGGCAGGCAGACATACACAACGCTGCGGCGAGAAAATGAGCTTTTCTTTTCATAATCTGTGAAACAAATAGTGGTTTTGAGGCGCCAAATTGGATTTCAAACTGCTTAATACGGGCGGATTTGAGTCCTCGAAGCGGTTGCTACGATTCGGGAACTTTGAACCAAACTTCGCATCCAAGAGTAAGCTAACTCGGCTGTTTACGAAGAATTTTCCGTTTACGGCGATTGTACTGCAAAAACGGGGTCCGCTGTGCCGACATTGAGAATTGGGATCATACCTCGTCAGTTTTCCAAAGAGGTCTAGCTAGACTGGGAAGATTGGCGGGAGTTGGTGGATCGGAAGGATCTTGTCGCCAGGAAGAGCATCTTCTACGCGTTTAAGAGGTTGATTATGTCGTTGAGCCACTTGGCTAGAACAAAGTCCATGAAGCAATCATGGTTGGCTCGTTTGCTGAAATTAGATAGCGTTGATACCGATCGGCGGTACTGCTTTGAACCCTTGGAACGCCGCGAGCTAATGGCGGCTGACTTAGGTGCGCTTGAAACGGCTCCACTATTTGAAGACACTTCAACCGATTCTGCGTTTTTTTCCACTACAAGCTCTGAACTTTCGACACTGAGCGGGGAAGGCGAAGCTGCGCCTGACTTGGTAGCCTTTGCAACACTTTTGCGTGATGCAGGAGTAATATTCTTCGGGGCGGCATGGTGTCCGGTTTGTGCGGAACAAAAGCGGCTCTTTGAAGACGGCGCGCCATTCCTCGACTTCATCGAAGTCACCAACCCAGACAGAACTCTGAATCAACGCGGTATCGACGAGGAGATTACCACATTCCCTACTTGGCAATTTCAAGGTGGTAGTCGACAAGAAGGCATCCTGTCGCTGGAACAAATCTCTACGCTTTCTGGAATTGCGATACCAACATCCAGTGCTCCGTTCTTAAACGCGATCGCGGATCAGACCGTTGAAATCAATTCACCACTACATATACCTGTTGACGCGTATGACCCGAACGGGAACGCGATGACGGTATCTGTCACGAGCAGCAACCCGACGGTGATTGCCGCAGAAGTAGTTCAAGGCGGAAGGTCTGCACGTGTTGCCACCAACTTTGGCGACATGACGTTTCGATTATTCGAACTTGAAGCTCCTCGCCCAACAGCAAGGTTCATCGAACTGGCTCAAAGTGGTTTTTACAATACGACCGGCACGAGCAACATGACCTTCCATCGCGTTGACGATGAGTTTGTAATCCAGGGTGGAGATCCCTTGGGTACGGGACAAGGTGGCTCTCAGTTGGGCGATTTCGACGATCAATTCAATATTAATCTCCAACACAATCGATCGGGCGTTTTGTCTTATGCTAAGAGCACCGATGATACGAACGATTCGCAATTCTTCATCACAGAAGTTGCTTCTCGATTTTTAAACGCAAACCATTCGGTATTTGGGCAACTTGTTGAAGGCGAATCCGTACGCGAAGCGATCTCGGGAACTACTGTAAATTCGTCCGACCGCCCCATCAACCCCGTTATCATTCAGTCGGTAACGATATTCGACGACATCGAGAATGGGTTAATTCGACTCAGGTCTACTGGTACTGCTGGGCAAACTTCCCTAGTCACAGTTACCGTGACAGATTCAGAAGGCAACTCTACATCGCGAACTTTCACAGCGACGGTTGCGAATAAACTATCGAACGACGCACCCTTCCTGAACGACTTTGACGATACACTGTCGACCGTTGAAGGGCAGCCTGTGACTGTGCAACTCACGTCGCAAGACGCTGAGGGAGATTCGGTCCAATATTTCATTCCGCCCGTTTCGGCTAACTTTCAGAACCAAGCCCAAGCGAGTGTAAACGCGACAACAGGTTTGGTGACGATAACACCGCCGACTGGATTTGTTGGAACGTTTAACGTTTTGGTCGGTGTTCGGGCAAACTCTGCCGCTGCAGCTACCGATACGCAAACGATTTCAATTACCGTTGACGAAGCTGGTCCAAGTGCGCCGACGTCGATCGATTTAACCGCGGAAAGTGATACTGGCGTTAGTCCGACCGATAACATAACCAACGCGTCGTCGATGACTTTCAACTTAAGCGGTACCATTTCAGGAGCAACCGTTGAACTACTCAATGGTACCACGGTTGTTGGAACGGCCACGGCAACTGGCACAACAACTTCTATAACCACTACCAGCCTGTCGGGATCGGGCTCAGGGACTTTTACCCTAACCGCTAGACAAACAGTAGCAGGGGAAACTAGTGGTTTATCACCATCTTTTGCCGTAACGTTTGACAATGTTGTTCCGGCGACCATCACCAGTTCGGTGTTCCCTGAATCTGTTCAAGTGGGCGATACCGTTTCGCTCAATTTGCAGCATGCGGAAGAGGGAGCGGGATTGCGATATGCGTTGGTTTCTCCACCTGCTGGAGCTAGCATCGATGCGGTAACTGGCGTCTTCACATGGACTCCGATCTTGTCACAAGTCGGCGCACAAGCATTTACGCTCCGCTTAACCGATGCTGCCGGCAATGTTCAATCACAAACCATCAATATCGATGTTGTAGAACCAGCTCTTGGTTCAATATCAGTTCGATTTACAGACGTTAACGGCAACGCAATTACAGAAGTTGGGATTGGCCAAACATTCCGAGTGCAATTGGTTGCTGAGGATCTACGGGAGCAAGATATCGACGGCGTTTTTTCAGCATTCGTCGATCTGCTTTATAATTCCTCTCTTGTACAGCTCGAAGGCACGGATCCCATCTCGTTTAAGAATGGATTTACTCTAGCAACCAGCGGCATCACGACAACTCTAGGTTTAATCGACGAACTAGGTGGATCACGCTCGTCAGCCGAAATATCGGGACCTGCGCCGATCGTGTTCGTTGAGGTAACGATGCGGTCGCTTGCAAGTGGTCAGGCGATTTTCACGAGCGAACCTGCAGACGCTGTCGGGTCGGACTTTGCCCTTTATTCCCGCGAAGGAGCAGTGCCTACGGCACAGGTGAACTTCAACTCTGCAACGCTCTCAATCGGTCGAAACTTCGATGCTAACAATGATACGTTTACCGTCAATGAAGATAGTACGAGCAACGCCTTAAATGTTTTGGCCAACGATACATTCCGCACTGGTTTCAGCGGATCGCTGACACTTGTCAGCGCTGGTTCTACAAGTGCCGGTGGTACTGTTTCCGTAACTGGAAGTTCCGTGCTCTACACGCCTGCTGCAAATTTCTTCGGCACGGAAACATTTACGTATGTTGTGAGAGATTCCAATGGGGCCGAAGATACTGCGACGGTGACGGTGACGGTACAAGATATCAACGACCCACCCATTGCGAGCCCCGATACGCTTACCGTTGATCAAGGAAGCACACAGAATGTATTGTCTGTCCTGGCAAATGATTCAATCGGAGCCGATCAGGGCGAAACGCTCACGATTACTTCGATTGGCATATTAAGCGCCGGGGGCACTGCGACGATTGGTTCGGGTGGCACGACGATCGTGTACACGCCGCTTTCCACCTACAGTGGCGTAGAAACTTTTACTTACACCATCAGCGACGGGCGAGGCGGCACTGCCACGTCAACCGTAACAGTTAACGTTGCTCCTGCTGTGCCACCGCCGACTGCGGTAAGCGATGCGTTTACAGTAGTGGAAGATGCCGCAAGTGCTTCTTTCGATGTGCTGGCGAATGATGTTCCCAGCGAAACTGGCGAGACGCTTTCGATAGTTGGGGTTACTGCAACTAATGGTGGCGTTGTGTCTGTATCAAACGACGGATTGCGCATCAACTACAGACCTGCCCTGAATTTTGCTGGAACTGAAACTGTAACATATACGTTGCGCGGGAGCCTTGGTGGACAAACGTTTGGCACAGCAGTCTTTACGGTCACGCCAGTCAATGATCCGCCTACAGCAGTAGATGATGCATTTAATGTATTGTCATCGCAGCCTAACCAAGTCGTAAACGTCTTGGCGAATGATTCAACGGTGGATGCCGGCGAAGTACTGACGATCGCTTCGGTTAGCAGTCTACCGGCAGGTCAGGGAACGGTTACGATAAGCTCTGACGGAAAGTCGCTGCTCTACAACGCGCCGAACGCAGACTTTGAAGGCACTGTAACGTTCACTTACACCCTCAGTGATGGCAGCAGCTTGGCCGATACTGCAACGGTAATTCTGACCGTACGCAATTTTGTTCCGCGAGACATTGGTGGTAAGCTGTTTTCTTCGAATGGCTCGTCGAATCTCCTGAGTGGTATTACAGTACAGGTCAGCGGTACAGCGTTGACTGGAGAAACCATTTCTCGATCGGTTGTTACTGACGCTACGGGCAGCTTTCTAGCGTCCGAACTGCCCCCTGGAGATTACACCTTTACAGTTCCTCAGCTAGCGTTTCGAACCGGTAGCGCAGGTTCCATGACGGTTAGCTCAGCGGCAGAGGATGGCGATAGCACTTCCAACGTACTGAATGTTGGCTCGGTGGCCCCGGTTTATGTCGACGTCCGTGATTTCCTAGGATCGTCGACTGGACGAGGGCTGGGCATCGCCGCTCAAATAGGTTCCACACAACAGTGGCTGGCGGCCAGCGGAGCTTGGAGAGGATACAAAGCGATCACGGCGACGTTGAACGCCGCTGGTACCAGTTTAACAATTCAAGTGACTCGAGCGAACAACGCAACTCAGTCGGTGAATGTGAATCTTGCTAATAACGATCTGGTTCAAGTCCGAGCGACGGAAGGAAATCTCCGATACATCCGGATCGTCGGTGAACCGATCGATTTCAATTTGCCGGTACCCACTGCTGCGGAAATCGCCGCCAACAACGTCGCGGTAGCGAGCCTATCGCAAAGTGCAACTTTCTCGACATTGGGGCAACAGGCGTCCACGGCGCAAGCCAATGATTTGGCTCTGCAGAATTTTGGCGAGCCTTCAGCAGAAGGTGAAGATGCGTCGTCCGACCAGCTGGACGAATATCTAGACGTCGCCGCACTACTTACTCCGCAGATCTAGCCAAGCCTATTCTGCGTCGTTCAAATCGCTTTCGGTCACAATCCGAAAGCCCTTGCGGTTTAGCGTATCCAACGCAGCATCTGTATTGTCGACCATGATCGCCACCGCTGGCTCGCCGTGCGGTCGAATCATTAGTGGGTAAGCTTGGATGATGTTGATTTCAGCTTGTAAGAGCGCCGTACAGATTTGCAGAAGTGGCTGGTTTCCTTCTGGCAGTTCGACGCCGATCAAATCTGATTCAATTATTGCCAAGCCAGCTCGTTCTAAAATTTCGCGAGAGCGATCGGGCTGCGACACGAGAAATCGAACGAAAGCACATTCTGCAGCGTCGTTGATCGACAGAGCAACAATTCGGATGCCTGTTCCCTCAAAGCGACGCACGACCTCCAACAGTTGCCCGACACGGTTTTCAAGGAATACCGTAAACTGTC
The DNA here is from genome assembly GCF_056494165.1 of Njordella aestuarii. Classification (NCBI taxonomy): domain Bacteria; kingdom Pseudomonadati; phylum Planctomycetota; class Planctomycetia; order Pirellulales; family Pirellulaceae; genus Njordella; species Njordella aestuarii. The sequence continues at coordinate 5,364,167 of NZ_CM151397.1, read as the reverse complement.
GAATTGCTGGGTAACTGCTACCGCGGGCCGTTTGAAATCCAACGCCGGCTCCTAACCCTTCGCCACTACTCATAAATTGACTCGGAAAGATTGATGTTTCAGAAGATGCTGCTTTTTTGAAAGGATTGCATCGGTATACGTCAAGAACGGAAGAAAATCAATTACGTTAACGCGTAATCAAACGCAAACAGACACAAAGTGAGCAAGCATGACCAATTCCCCGAGCGATATTGGAACCTTAAAACGCTATTCGATGGAAATTCGCGTTCGATACCACGAAGTCGACGGACAGCGTCGTGTCCATCATGGCCAATATTTGAACTACTTTGAAAGAGGGCGTGTCGAATTACTTCGTTCAGGAGGGATTTCATATAAGGAACTTGAAGAAGCGGGCTGGCTGCTTGTAATTCGCAACATCAACGTTACTTACCACATGCCTGCTGAGTTTGACGACCTCCTGGAGCTGGAGGTGGAAACGGTTTCAGCGAAAGGGGCAAGGATTGTCCACGAGTATAAGCTCACGCGTGGTGAACAACTTGTGGTAACGGCCGTCAGCGAGATCGCATGTCTGCGAAAGGACGGCAAAGTGAGTCGATTGCCGCCACAATTGCAATTGCGTACTGAAACGCATTAGAATGTTGTGCTTAGGGGCAATTCTTCGCTAAGGGACAAGACATGCGACAAGTTTCATCCATCCTGGCACTTATGCTGGTTCTGACTTTTCTTGCGGTGTTCCTGTTCCTCTCTAGAATGGCTGGAGACCAGACTATGGCAGCGTTCATGCTAGTGTTAATGTTGCCTCTCCTCGCATATTCTGTGTTATCGTCAGTCATGTTCAGTGTGTTATACGCACTTGGAAAGATGAACAAATATATCCACGAAAAGGTTGTTGGCGCGGAAAGTCCATTTGCATCGGATCGCTTGCCTACACAGATCGTCACACCGATTACTTCCGATGACGCCAAGTAGTTCTGGCTTTAGTTTGACGCTTCAAACCCCACGCTGAATGACCTATGTATCGTATCAATCAAAAGACGTTTTCTATCTGTTTGGCGATTGCGTTGGCGATAATCAATGGTCTGCAGTCAGAGGTCGCGTTTGCATTAGGAGCAAATGTGATTCGAGATTTCCCATTAACCATCAGTGTTGAAAATGGTCGCTCCAACAACGCTATAGCGCCACGGCGTTACACTGGAAAAATCATTCAGCTCAATCCCGCGGGCTTGGGTTATAACCGTTTTCAAATCCAGCTAGAAACGATTACCAAGCTACCTGTGACTCGCGATGTGCCTGTTTCGATGAAGCTTTCCTTTGTCACACAGATTCGACATCCTCCGTCCTGCACTATTGAATTTGTCATACCTCAAGGAAGCTCGTTCGGAACTGTGGAGTTCATGGTGCCGATTGGCCGTGAACCTTCTCAAATGCGGGTGAATACGCTGATTGACGGAGAATATGTTTCGAGGCTCTCACCCCTCATTATCGAGGGCATCGTTCCATGTAAACAGTCATTGGTTCATCTAGGAGACGCGGATGATTTTTCTGCTATCAACGTCCCGACTCGCACCGGTGTGCCGGTTTTTGACAACAATGCTACTTACGACGACATCCTCAACGAAAATCTGTTTCCGAACTGGGCTGTCGTTCCCAATAGCGACCAGTTTGTTCGAAACTACAACCAATTTTCGCCGGAGTCTCTTTTTGCTGAAACATTCGTATCTTATCAACGATGCCCCACGGACTGGCTTGAATGGACTACGGTAGACACCGTCGCTTCGAGTTATGCCAATCTTGAACGGCTTACGCCTGAGCAGTCCAAGGCGTTGATCCAACACGTGATGTCTGGCCGATTTTTGTATGTCTATTCAAATCTACAAAATCAGACAGCATTGAAGACTACAGAAGAATGGCTGAGAGCGAACGGGCAAGCTGGGGTTTTCCAGTGGGAAAATGGTGCTCGATACGATCAGTTGATCTACTTGGGATCAGGAAGGATTTGTATCAATGATTTCGAGAATGAGTCGGTATTTGATCGACTGCTCGAAATTAGAAGTGAAAAGTTCCTGCCGACATCGAATGTCGCCACTGACCAAGTCTCAACGGCACTCGGCCAATCGTTTTGGAATTGGTCGTTGGTGTCCATGGGGCAACCACCAGTGCTGGCATTTTGTGTTTTGATAGGAATCTTTATTGGAGTGCTTTCTCCAATGCTTATCGTGTTATGTTTGCGGTTTGGACGCCCTTTGTGGTTACTGATTGTCTTTCCGATTGTCGCAATCACGGGCACGATTTCACTTATTGGGTACGCCATTGTTAAAGACGGCTTTCAAACGACGAGCCGCACTCGCTCAATTACCTATTTCGATAAAGGAAGTCGCTACGGAACCACGATCAGTCGGCAAGTCGTATTCAGTGGCATGCTTCCAAAAAATGGGCTTGAATTCGACAAGGATAGCGAAGTTTGGCAGATAGAATCACCGCAGCATTCAAGTTACGACGGTAGTCCGGGCGGTGAAATATTCTGGACCGCCGACGATCAGAACTACCGAGGTCTCTTAAAAAACCGAGAACAATTTCAATTCTATGTTAATCAGTCTACACGGGATTTGGCTCCTTTTGAATGGATTGAAAAACCCGATCTGACATTGAAGCCGGGGGAAGCACTACGAAATCTGTCAGCCACGTGTAAGGTACGGAATACGCTGTCTGAAAAAATTGAACTAATGGTTATTAGCGATGGGCGAGGTAACGTCTATTTGGCAAAGGAAATATTGCCCGATCAAGAGGTTGTATTACAAGCTGTTGATAATGGAGTTGCAGCGAGGGCGGCTATCTCTCAAGAAAACACGCAATTCATGTTTTCGCCGCCAGGCGTGCTTGGCAACGCTTACTCGTCAAATTCGTTTTTTAGAACGCGTTACGCATATTACTCTTCGAATACTTTTTCCCGCAGCGACAAAACTTTAGAAGAAGAATCGGCACGTATAATCGACGAAAAAACACTGCCGCAGCGCCGGTGTTACATTATCTACAGTTTGGATGGAAAGTTCGTGGATGCTGCTGTGGAATCGAGTGCGAGCATCGATTCGCTGCATCTGATCTACGGAATGTGGGGTGACCAGAAGTGATCAATGTCCACCAGTCATCTAGCCCCGTTATGGAAATTCGTCGACTGCACCGCTATTTTGGCAAGACAGCAGCCGTGAACGATGTATCGTTCGATGTCCCCAAAGGTTCTGTGTTCGGTTTTATCGGTCCAAACGGTGCAGGTAAAACGACTACCATGCGCATCCTTGCGACCCTTGAGCTACCGACGTATGGCGATGCACTTATCAATGGCTTGTCATGCATTAACGACCCGGATCAGGTACGTAAAAACATGGGCTTTATGCCAGACGGATTTGGCACTTACCAAAACATGAATTGTGTTGAGTATCTCGACTTTTTTGCTCGAGCGTTCGGTTTGGTTGGGAGGGAACGAACTGCTGCCGTAAGAAGAACGCTTGGGTTTACTGGATTGGAGAAAATCGCTGCGAAGAACATCCGCGGACTTTCTAAAGGCATGCGGCAAAGGTTATGCTTGGGCCGTGCAATGGTTCACGATCCTCAAGCTCTAATACTTGATGAGCCTGCGAATGGTTTGGATCCGAGGGCACGCATCGAACTGCGGCAAATGATTCAGGAATTGGCTGCAAACGGAAAATCAATACTTATATCATCGCACATTTTGACAGAGTTAGCCGAGATGAGCGACAACGTCGCAATCATCGAGCGGGGTTCGCTGCTAGCCTTAGGCTCGGTCAACGAGATTCAGAAGAAACAGCAAAATAGTGCTTCAATCACGATTCGAACCACAGGAAACCCAGCACCGCTGCAGGAGTTGCTGGCTGGGCATCCAGCGATCGATAAAATCGAAATGACGGAAGATTCTGTCACATTCTTGTGGTCAGGAAGCAAGCAAGAGCAGGCTCAGTTGCTGCGGGCTATCGTCAATGCAAATCATGATGTCCTTGAGTTTCGCGCTAAGGAAATCTCGCTCGAGGATGTCTTTATGCAAATCACTACGGGGGCCGTCCAATGAGTACTATTGACACAAGCAGAGCGGCCAAAGGACAAGAAAAGGATCTTCGAGATCCCAATCGACTCGTTGTCGATCGACTGTTGAATGGTGAAAATGCTATCGATCGATGGATGATTCGGCATGGTGATCGATTGAGCCCGATCGTCGTGAAGGAGACACGGCAAGCTCTCAAGAGCAAGCAGTTTGTTTGGACTTTTCTGTTCTTGCTATTGGGCATCCTTGGTTGGACTATCTTAGCTGTAGTCTCTCTACTACCAGGACTTTATTACTATCCTGGCGGTATGACGCTTTTAGGTGGGTACATCGTGATGTTGCTAATACCAGCGCTTCTAATTGTGCCTCTGACGGCCTTTTTTTCTATGGCCGGAGAACTAAATAGCAATACCTTTGAAGTATTGTCGGTGTCTCCGCTCTCTTCGCACAAGATCGTCATTGGCAAAATTATCGTTGCCGGAGTTCAGCTGCTGCTGTTTTTTTCCGCGTTGGCTCCTTGCATCGCGCTGACCTACTTGCTGCGAGGGGTCGCGATCATGAATCTACTATTTCTATTTCCCGTGCTTGCGATCATATCCTTCGTCACTATCGCAATCTCAGTCATGCTTGGAACGTTAGGACGAAATATCGTCCATATGGTCTTCTTCTTACTCGTTCAGTTATTCGTGTCGATCTTGGTTTTTTACAATACGTTAGGCATCGTTTTCGAATCTAGATTGCTTGAAAGTTTATCCGATTCGCCGTTCGAACTTTCTATGGCCATCTTGTGGTTGGGGGCGGTCGCAAGCTACGGAGTGTTGGCGATTTTTATCGGCGGGGCATCCATTGGCATTGCCGGCGAAAACTACGCGAAGCCTATCCGAATGTGGCTAGCCTTTCAGTCGTACCTGATCTTTGCTGGCGGTGCAGCTATGTACTACTTCTCGACGTACACTTATAAAGACCAAATCTTATACTCAACCATGGGGTTCCTAGGCTTACACTGGTTTTTCACGGGCATTTTCTTGGTTTCGCACAAGGGAGTTCTCACACCACGGATGCAACGCAGCTTGCCCAGTCGGTTGTCAAGTAAGCTCCTACTGGGCTGGCTAGCTCCAGGTGGAGGAACTGGCTACATGTTCACGGTGCTGTGTTTTACCTCTCTTGTAATCGCTTCAATGGTTCTTCGAGGATTAACTTCCACCATAAGGGAAGCAGAACAGATTTTTCCTGTTGTTGCACTCGCCTACATCGTTCTGTACCTGGGGGCATTGCGGATCTTGATGTTGTTTGTCCCCGCGACAACTGGAAGTAGACCGACACTAGCAGCTTTGCTTATGCTGTTACTGATTGCCATGGGAGTGGGAGTCCCCACGTTCATTTCTTCGGCATCAAGGAACTTTGTGACGGCCGACTACGAATTCTACTCGTTCACAGATCCGTTTTCGACAATTGCTAGACTTGATTACTTGGCCAGCCTTGCCACACCTTTGACATTGCTGTTTTTGACTAGTTTTGGGATCTTCTGTATTAATGCGTTTGTAATCAGTTCTGATCTAAGCGTCGTAAGCGTCAAGATGCCAGACACGAAGTCGGCTGCTCAAACCAAAACTGAACCCACGCCTGATCCGTTTGCCTGATTTCTCTACTGCAAGCAATTGCTTTAACGAAAGTATGAATGAATTCTTCGTTTCAACCCCTCGATGATTCTCCTGCCGTACGCGCGAGAATTCCCGCTGATGTTGCCAGCGGTCAGCTAAGCACCGGTGTAATCGTCGTTACGGGAGCTACGGAATATGTGCTCGACTTCGTACGTAGCCTGCCTCGGCCCAGTGTGATCGTAGCACGAGTGGTTATGCCTCACGCGGTGATGCCACAATTTATTCAGGCGTTGGACAAAAACATTGAGCTCTATCGACAAAGGTTCGGTCCTTTGCCAGGCCAGCCGAACACATCTCCCAGCAGTACAGCGCCGCCTAACACGCCCGCGATTTTTACCGGTAACCTGCCACTAAACACACCAGAACAGCATGAGGCAATCGCCGGTACTTCAGGTCAAGGCAATTCGCCAATGAAAGCCGCAAGCCCCCCACCTGCAACGAATTCGCCAATTCGCGAGGATCTCGGGACACCGATCGATGTGCATAGCGGCGTACCGCTTGAACCATTACCCACACCAAATAAGTCAATGGGAAGCGACGATGCCTCCAAATCAGGTGAAGGCTCTGGAGCTTCCGGTACTGGTAGCGGCAATGTCACGCGGCATCCAAACCCACAAGAAGTTTATGACGAACTGAAAATGAAAGATGAACTACTCAGTGGTGCCTACGCCAACGCGGTCATGATCGGACATGGGCAATACGAGTACAGTTTTGATTTCATCACGAATTTCTATCCTCAGTCGGCCGTCAGTTCTCGTGTTTTCATGTCGGCGGGCCATGTTTGGCGATTGCTCGAATCGCTAAAAACGTCATGGGAGCAGTTAAGGCCTCGATTCGGGGGTGGGCCTGCACAATGAGTGCTCATGATCAAATGCTTGTTCTAGCGAGTAGCTCACCGCGTCGACGCGAATTGATGGAGCAACATAAATATGACTTTCGCGTTGTCGTACCCGATGAAGGGGCTGAATGTGGCATCTGTTCTCGCGAGACACCTCCAGAATTGGTTGCTAGATTAGCCTATCAAAAGGCCGCGAACGTCATTGAGAAGCTTGACCAAGGACTCGTTATCGCGTGCGACACCGTCGCCGAATGCAACGGTGTCGTTCTCGGAAAACCTGAGGATCGAGAGCACGCGCGGCAAATGCTCACGCGACTTTCAGGGCGGACCCATCGCGTATACAGCGGGCTCTGTGTGTGGGACAAATCCTCTGGCAAACGGATCGTTGAAGTCGACGTTTCCAACTTAAAGATGGACGAATTGTCTGCGGATCAGCTTGAAAACTATCTGGACAGCGAATTGTGGGTCGGAAAATCGGGAGCATTTGGATTTCAAGACGGACCATCGTGGGTCCACCTCATTTCCGGCTCTGAATCAAATGTGGTGGGACTGCCCATGGAATTGCTGGCGAAACTCTTGGCAGATTTTGAACGACGAGCTTGTTAAGGTTTTCCGATTGGGATGAAGATCGGGGACGGTCGCTGCCGATTACTTAACGACGCATTAAGTATTTCCGTTCACGGCAGGCGAGCTTCGCCACGACCGTGTTGCTCTATCCACAATAGCCGATATGCCAGCCTACCGTTTGCTAGCTCTGGGGATTGCTATTTGTTCCCTCGCATTGCAGTCGAATGCATTTTCTCAGTCCTGGGCTGCGAAGATGTTTAAAGACACGTACCACGACTTTGGAATAGTTAGTCGCAATGCGAAGGCAGAATTCTTGTTCGAAATCGAAAACATTTATGAAGAAGACGTCCACATCGCAAGCGTTCGCAGCAGTTGCGGTTGCACCTCGCCCAGAGTCTTGAAAGATACGATTAAGACTTGGGAGAAAGGTGGTATCGTTGCTGAATTCAATACGAGGTCCTTTATCGGACCGAAAACAGCATCGATAACGGTAGTCATCGACCGACCTTACTACGCGGAAATTCAACTGCTTGTCGCGGGTAAAATTCGTTCGGATATCGTCACAGAACCAGGTCAAATTGATTTTGGAACGGTTGATGGCGGTTCCTCGCGTCAACAGAACGTGAAGATCTCTTACGCAGGTCGGCCCAATTGGAAGATAAAGGATGTTCGAGGAAATACCGATCATCTAGAAGTCCGTATTCAGGACACGCAACGTCAAGGCAATCTGACGACATACATTTTGAATATCAAGCTGCTGGACACGGCACCAGAAGGAACTCTTCAAGATGATCTGGTAATTGTGACCGATGATCAAGTAAATGATCACTTCACACTTCCAGTCGCAGCGCGTGTTGCACCAACGCTAGAGATTGCGCCTTCGCTCGTCGATCTTGGCCCGCTTGATTCCGAATCAGCAGTTAACCAACGATTTGTCGTCAAAGGTAACGAGCCATTTGAAATCAAGAACATTGTCTCTCCAGATTCAAGATTAAAGTTCCAGCACGATGGTGGAAAAAAGAAGGTTCACATTGTAGTTGTCGAGGCGATTGGAAGTGAAGAAACCCGAGATATCGATTGTGACATTCAAGTACACAGTGATTTGGGGCCTAGGACATCTTCGACCGTGAAAATTGTTGGGCAAGTACAACGCTAAAGAAAGGTCTACTGTGGCAAACGCAAGTCGCTCATGGCCAATGGGAATATCACTGACCGATACGCAGCGCAGCGTACCGTTACTTCCCACTACTTTGACAACTCAGCTCCAAGAAATCTGCCGCGATAAATCGACGCAAAACGGCAGCAAGGTAAAGCCAGATTTGTCGAACGCCCCCACTGCGGATCAACGCAGCAGCAAGTTGACGCAGCGTCTTTGGCTTCAGTCGCTCCAAAGTGGGCGACCAAGTGACGGTAAGCCTAACGTAGCGTAGGGCAGGAGTCGCGAGGCGGAAGTATGTGGCATCCCATGTTCTGTCGCCTTTGGAGGCTATTTTTGCCGTAGCGATGAAGAAGCAAGAACTTCGAATATTCTCTCGTTAGACTTGCTGTGGTCTTTGCTTTCTGATTCGATGAACCGCCCGATTAAGACCAATTGCTCTGCTTTACCATCAAAGCTCGTCACAACAGGGCTATCGTCTCGAGCAACCACACGCATCGCTCTCACTCGAGCCGGTGTGGCTTGAGTAGGAATGAGTTCGACAAAATCGTCGCTACTGTATTCAAGCAAACGCTGCGCAAGTATGTTGTCGGGTGCAAGCGTTTGCAATTCCTGGAGTTCAATAACGTCAATAAGACTTCCTACTGACTCCACTTGATCTGCGGCCGCACGTTGAATACCAGACATGATCGTCGTTTTTAGAATCGGCTTGAGTTCTACGAGCTTGTCACCGACTGCATCCAGCTTGAGGGAAATATTGAGTAGCCCTTGATGTTGTCTTGGTATTAACGAGATCAATTCGTCGCAGGCTTGATGAAACTTTGTGATGGCGTCTGCGTTGGGATCTTCAACGGCGTTGTTCAGCGCGACTTCCCAATTAGTGAAGCTCGCTTCTACAACATCCGCGGAATTGTCGGGAGTCAATTCAAACTCAGGCGCAGTTTTTTGCGCAGATTGCTCGGGTGGAAAGGAAGGTGGCTGTATTTCTGGAAGCTCTGAAATCGGACGTTCCGCTTGACGTTGCTCTCGAGCTATCCGCGGGACAGTCGCTTGATGGCCGCGAAGTGACTCAGGAACCGCCCAGGGGGCATGCTCGGCGACCAATGGAGCCCAACCGAACGGATCTCGCCCCATCCCAAACCACATAATCGCAGTTGCGATCGGTACAGAAGCTAGTCCACCGAACACAACCTGGATAAAACTGCCCAGCGAAGACTTCTTGGTCGGGCGGCGGCGTGCCTTGATCGACCTACTACCTTCCAAGTCAACTTGAACGTGACGCGACGCCATTGCCGGAGACCAGTTCGGTTGCTGAGGCTGCGTCGTATCGCTAAATCCAGAGTTCTCCGTATTTGCAGCCAGGTCTAGGTCGAACAGTCCAGATTCAGCTGCAAAGCCACCCGTAGGCTGTTCAAGGAAATTTTCGGCCTCAAAAGATGACGAACTGCCAGTGGGATCTTCTACACGCAGCAACCGAAAATTGCCGACGCGAAACGGGTCAGCGGAATCGCTTGAAACAGCAAATTCGACTGACGAAAGGCACGCAGGGCATTCAAAACGAAGGCTTTGCTCGCTGTTTTCAGTTGGCAAACGGCTGGGCGAGTGACAAATGGGACAATACGCAATCATTCGGTCTAGCTTGCTGTGACTTAAAAGCCTGGTTTTTGGAATGGCAGCACGCAGCAATTGTAGTTTGCTGTAGCAAGATTGCGGCTGAGATTATGCAATCCTTAGCGGTCTGAGGGAGCAGAAAGGCTCATAATCGGGACCTAAAACGACGAAAGTACTGGTTTTTCCTTAATTTTCGACCATTTTGGGCCTGCGACTAGTTGCAGTAAACGCTTACTATTCGTTTAATCGTGCGCAACAGTCGTCCAGTCGGACAAACGCTCTCATGTACTAAGAAAAACGAGGTTTGATGCAATATGGCCAAAGCAGCCCCAGGAAAAGACAAGCCACTGACCAAGATGCAACTTTTTGCGAATCTTTCTGAAAAGACGGGGCTTACCAAAAAGCAAATTGCAGAAGTTTTCGATGCGATCAAAGAAGAAATCGGAGACGCTGTAGGAAAGAAGGGACCTGGAACCTTCACAATTCCTGATATCTGCAAAATCGTCCGCGTTCAGAAGAAGGCTTTGCCAAAACGTAAAGTTCGCAATCCTCAAACTGGCGAAGAACAATGGGCAGATCCAAAGCCAGCGTCGACAACTGTCCGCTGCCGTCCTTTGAAGAAGCTTAAAGACATGGCTTAGTCTGCGACTAAGTAACAATGCAATTCGCAACGATCTTTGAGAGCAATGGGCGTTAGAGAGTTTTAAACTTTCTAACGCTTTTTGCGTTTCTGGACTAGAAGACGAGTTTTCCTTCAAAGCAGGGTTTGGCCGGTACGCTCAACCGGTTCAAGGCTTTTAGAACTTCAATATGCCGGGTTAGAGACGTCTTTATCGGACTCTTGAGCCGAAGACCGCAGCAACCGTTCACAACGGCAAGACGGCAGGCGGAAACCTACCCAATCAACCCGGCTTGTAAATTGAACTTTCCAGAAAAGTTAGCAATCGTGCGTCGGCTAGCGAGTTCAAAATCAATCGGGCTCCCGAAAAGTCAGAGCCCTCGGTATGGCTGTTGGGGACTGCGACTACAAAACAATTTGCAGCGACACCGGCGGCTACACCGATACTTGAATCTTCAAGTACTAACATCTCACCTGGCACCGTCTTCATGCGATCGGCAGCAGCCAAATAAATGTCAGGATGAGGCTTCCCGGCGGCCACATGTTCCGCGGTAATAATGAAGTCGAACCTTTCGAGCAACCCAACGATCTTCAGAGCTTTCCTAGCAAAGCTCTCTCGAGAACTGGTGGCGATACAGCGAGGTATTCGATTCGCATCGAGGAAGTCTAATAAATCGCGAACTCCTTCCATCGGCATAAGCCGTTTCGGCATCAAGCTTTCGAAGATCACGTCTGACTCCGCTTGCAGATCCTCCCACGAATCGGACAGTGCCTTACTATGAATCAGGACTTCGTAAGCTTGAGGGGCGGGAAGTCCCATCATCTTCATCCGCGTCTCGATATCGTATTCATGGCCGCGGCGCCGCATCAGTTCGGTGCAAACTTCAAGGTAAAGGTCTTCGCTGTTCAGCGTGGTTCCGTCCAGATCGAAAGCAACAGCTGATATAAGAGCGGATGGAAATGTTGGGATGTTCACAGGCTTTGGTAGTTCCCGAATTCGCAAACAGGTTGAAATGGCTGGTAAGGACGCAATTGTAAAGACTCTAGCGAAGCGACGGAAATCGAAAACTTAATGCAAGCGAACTAACAATCGTTGATTTGATTATCGAATTGCCGAAAGCTAGTGCTAGGCGGACAGGCGGCGAGTTCTAAGACACCTAATACAATTCGCCAAACGAATAACAGTCCTGCGAGAGTCGAGTGAAGGTAGGCACAAATACTGTGTCGCAAACATCGAGATTCGAATCGAGAAGCTCGACAAAGCAGATGCACACCCGATAATCGCTCTGAATCGCCGAGAAACAAAGGTGAAGCGGAATTGGCTGTCAACGGCCTGGCTATCGTATCCACACAGCAACGAGGACAGCGAGAGTCTTGTTGCCATGACTAGTTGCATTGGGAATGATCTCGGAAGCCAAACGAGCGACTTTGAATAACGATCAGAAAATTCGGATATGGGCAAGAAAAAACTAGAAAAGCCATAAGTCCCTGCTTGCTATCAAAAGAACAAACATCAAAAGAACCAAATGACAAACTCAAAGCTGCCGCTCCTTTCTGGCGCAGACAATCCGATCTATCCAGGGGATCGGCAATGCCCAATTTGTCGCGAAGAGTTTTCCGGAGTCATTGCGTACTTGTCCGCAGGCGCCCTACTACAGACAGATGACGGGCTCGATAGCGTTGACACCAACAAACTTAAAGCATTTCTACATGTTGGCTTTCATGGAAAGCAATCCGATATGGGAGACGCCGCCGATCTAAGCATCGTTTCGGAGCTCGACGGAGGCCAGTTCGACATACAATTCTGCTCCATTAGTTGCATGCGTCAGTGGCTGCTGCAGTTGCTTGCAAGGCTTGAGCGACAGCTTCGCGACAAAACTTGAAACGAGGCCCTAGACAAAAGGCTAGGAATACAAAGCTATTGCGGGGGCGGTAGTAACCCATGGCGCTAGCGCAAAAAAAAAGCCCCCAAGGTTTTCACCTTGAGGGCTTTTTAAAAATCCGGCGATACCTACTTTCGCATTGGTATACACTATCATCGGCTCAGAAAGCTTAACTACTGTGTTCGGAATGGGAACAGGTGGACCTTTCTGATATGGTCACCGGAAGAGCTTGGCAAGCCGTATTCCCGCCTGCCAAGCTGTTGAAGTGGTAATAAAGTCATTTATCTGATCGCAATGACGTCATCAGTAATCTTTCGATGGTTTTCACCAAAGTGCAAGATACCGATGGTCAAGTATTCGTCCGTTAGTACTGGTAAGCTGAACACCTTACGGTGCTTACACACCCAGCCTATCAACCTGATAGTCTATCAGGGGACTTTCGCTTAAAAAAGCTACGAAACCTAATCTTGGAGAGGGCTTCACGCTTAGATGCTTTCAGCGTTTATCCTTTCCGTAGTTAGCTATCCAGCCGTGCCGCTAGCGCGACAACTGGTACACCAGAGCTACGTCCAACCAAATCCTCTCGTACTAAAGTTGAACCTCCTCAAGTTTCGTACGCCCACGGCAGATAGGGACCGACCTGTCTCACGACGGTCTGAACCCAGCTCACGTACCGCTTTCATTGGCGAACAGCCAAACCCTTGGGAGCTTCTTCACCCCCAGGATGCGATGAGCCGACATCGAGGTGCCAAACCGCCACGCCGCTGTGGACGCTCGGTGGCGATAAGCCTGTTATCCCCAGAGTACCTTTTATCTGATGAGCGATGGCCCTTCCATTCGGAAACCACCGGATCACTAACACCAACTTTCGTTCCTGCTCGACTCATTTGTCTCGCAGTCAAGCACCCTTCTACGTTTACGCTCTTTGCCTGATTGCCGACCAGGCTGAGGGTACCATTGCGCTCCTCCGTTACTCTTTAGGAGGAGACCGCCCCAGTCAAACTGCCCAACTGACAATGTCCTAAGCCCGGATTCACGGGACAAAGTTAGAATTAAAGCATATACAGGCTGGTATCTCAACGATGGCTCCCTGAAGACTTGCGTCCCCAGTTCACAGCCTCCCAGCTATTCTGCACAATACATACCTCAACCCAATATCAGCCTACAGTAAAGGTTCATGGGGTCTTTCCGTCTAACCGCGGGTATGTGGCATCTTCACCACAACTACAATTTCACCGGGTCGGTGGTTGAGACAGTGCACCAGTCGTTACGCCTTTCATGCAGGTCGGAACTTACCCGACAAGGAACTTCGCTACCTTAGGACCCTCATAGTTAGGGCCGCCGTTTATTGGGGCTTCGGTCGCCAGCTTCACTCCCGAGGGAGCTAACCGCCTTCCTTAACCTACCAACACCGGGCAGGCGTCAGACTCTATACATCCTCTTACGAGTTCGCAGAGTCCTGTGTTTTTGATAAACAGTCGCTAGTGCCGATTTTCTGTGGCCCCCAAAAGCATAAACCATCGGGGGCGCCCCTTATCGCGAACTTACGGAGCCATTTTGCAGAGTTCCTTAACCACCGTTCTCCCGAGCGCCTTAGAATACTCTTCTCACCTACCTGTGTCAGTTTTAGTACGGTCGTTCCGCTTCAAAGTTTAGAAGCTTTTCTTGGACGTCCTGCCAACAATTTCGAGATCTTAAATGCTCTCATGCCCTAACCTTGACTTGCGTGGAACGGATTTGCCAATCCCACATCTCAGTTAGTTCAACGGACTATTCTAACAGTACCGCTTGCTTTTCGGACGCCGTCCCTCCATCACTCCACGGAATCGGCGAAGGAATATTAACCTTCCATCCATCGTCTACGCCTTTCGGCCTCGACTAAGGTACCGGCTAACCCTGGGCGGAATTACCTTCCCCAGGAAACCTTAGGTGTTCGGCGAACAGGATTCTCACCTGTTTAATCGTTACTCATTCCGGCATAATCACCTGAAGGGTCCGACAACGCTCCTCTCGGTACGTCTTGTATCTACCCTTCAGCGCTCCCCTACCGCTCTAGCAAGCTAGAGCCCGCGGCTTCGGTGTTCTATTTACTCCCGTTCATTATCGGCGCAGAATTGCTCGACCAGTAAGCTGTTACGCACTTTTTAAATGGTGGCTGCTTCTAAGCCAACATCCTGGCTGTCACAGCAATTCAACTTCCTTAGTGACTGAATAGAACTTCGGGACCTTAGCCGACGATCTGGGTTGTTTCCCTCTTGACCACGGAGCTTATCCCCCGCAGACTGACTCCCGAGATAGTCATAACGGTATTCGGAGTTTGGTTCGGTGAGGTACCCTAGGAAGGGCCCCCATCCAATTCAGTCTCTCTACCCCCGTCATGTAGTTGCTCGAGGCTATCCCTCAAAATATTTCGGAGAGAACGAGCTATCTCTGCGTTTGATTAGACTTTCACTCCTCCCCACAAGTCATCCCCTCGGTTTTCAACCCAAGTGGGTTCGGTCCTCCACGCAGTTTAACCCGCGCTTCAACCTGCTCATGGGTAGATCACGCAGTTTCGCGTCTAGTACCCGCAACAATTGGTCGCCCTATTAAGACTCGGTTTCCCTCTGGCTTCGACCCGTAAGGTCTTAACCTGCTGCAAACACTAACTCGCCGGATCATTTTGCAAAAGGCACGCCGTCACACTTTAAATAGTGCTCCGACCGCTTGTAAGCACACGGTTTCAGGTTCACGTTCCTCCCCTAACAGGGGTTCTTCTCATCTTTCCATCGCTGTACTGAGTTCACTATCGGTCATCAAGGAGTATTTAGCCTTACGGGATGGTCCCCGTAGATTCAGACCAGGTTTCACGTGACTGGTCCTACTCAGGTGCCTCTACAGTGTGTCGAAGTTTTCGTGTACGAGACTGTCACTCTCTATGGTTGACCTTTCCAAGCCATTCCACTAACACGACACAATCCGATATTGAGGTCCTACAACCCCGGAAAGGAAACCTCTCCGGTTTGGGCTGTTCCGATTTCGCTCGCCGCTACTGACGGAATCGATTTTTCTTTATTTTCCACCAGGTACTTAGATGTTTCAGTTCCCTGGGTTAGCCACATACACCTATGTATTCAGTGTAAGTCAATTCAGGAATCTCGGGATTATTGCTCGTTTGTCAGCTCCCCCAAGCTTATCGCAGACTTCCACGCCCTTCATCGCCTCTTGATGCCAAGACATCCCCCGTGCGCCCTTAGTAACTTGACCATCGGAATCTCAAACTTCTGGTCGACCTAACCTAACAAGTTGCCTCGCCAGTCTAGTGTCGCCATCAAGCTAGATCCGTGGTTCGCCATTGCGCTCGTTCGAATCGATATAAAAACCAGACATATAAATATGTCATTGAACTTAATCGACCTCGAACCTTAGTTGCGTGTATTCGTCACCCGAACCGGAAAGGATTCAGGCCGCAATACACGACAATAAGATGCCATTACTACCACTTCAACCATGTTGTCAAAGAACAAATTTCCTTCGCCATCAGCTTGCTTTCGCGTCAGCTTTCAGGTCGAAGGGTCCAACATCTTAGGGACGGTTTGTTTTGTCGTCAAGCCGAATTCTAATTTGTTGGACACCCTTTTTTTCGGCGGCCAATCTTGCGATGGGCTGCCCGTGTCAGGGATGCAGAATCATCCAAATTTCGTCCGGCAACGCAAGGGCTGTCGATCGAGAATTTTAGATTATTTTCCAAGACGCGTGTCGCAGTGTTTTCGGCATCCTGTTCCCCTGGACTTTAGGCCGTTCTGGACTCTTTTGCCTGTCGCAACGCTCTGCAGTCATCGATCAGCATCAGCTTGCGAGTTGCTTTAGCCGCCCGATACTCCGTTCTGTACCCGCTTTTCCCCAGTTTCCCTCTGGTCGCTTTTTCCCGCTTGCGAACATACTAATCTTCTCTTCTCGTTCACCCATCGCTTCCGTCCCGAGATCTATCACGATGCAAGTCTTACTCTGTCCTATGGGCAGCGCTGGTGATGTTTTCCCCTTTCTTGGGTTGGCGACAGCCCTGAGAAATCTTGGACATCACCCTACACTTTTCACCTCGGATCACTTTGCGCAACATGCGAAAAGGCAAGAGATCGATTTTATGCAGCTCGGCGCCACTGGCGCTTACCAATCAGCCATCCAAAGTGCTGAACTTTGGCATCCACGCCGAGCCTTCGGCTACCTCTACCGAAACATGGTCCAGCCCGTTTTGCAGCAGCAATTCGACGAAGTAATCGCACAAAACGCTAGGTCCGATAGCCTTGCGGTCATCAATTGCTTTGGTTTTGGAGCCCTGTGTGCCGCCGAGGCCTCTGGCGCTCGAGTTTCCATGATACACCTGCAGCCAGCTGTTGTACTGAGCCAAACGGAGCCCCCTGTCTTGCCCGGCGTCTCAGGTCCTAAATGGCTGCGACGCTTGTTGCTGAGATGCGGCGAAAAATTCTTAATCGATCCTATCGTATGCCCATCTTTGAATCGATTTCGAGCTGGAGTCGGGCTCGCCCCGGTCCGTAACATTCTTCATTGGTGGTACTCAAAGACCCTGAACGTCATGATGTTCCCGGAATGGTACGCACCGCGCCAGCCCGATTGGCCAGCGCCCTGTATCCAAGTACCGTTCCCTTTGTGGGAAGACCGCGCGGGTGAAGAGCTGCCAGAGGCTGTCGATTTGTTCTTAAAATCGGGTTCGCCGCCAATCGCAATCTCCGGGGGATCAGCCAATCTGCATGCCGCCAACCTTTTCAAGAAAGCCGTGGAAGCTTGCGAATCCGCGGGACAACGTGCCCTTTTGCTAACGGCTCATCCAGAGCAGCTTCCTAAAAACTTGCCGGCTAGCGCCCTGCACTGCCCGTTTGTGCCGCTGCAGAAACTGCTGCCGAGATGTCTTGGAATGGTGAATCACGGTGGGATCGGCACCGTTTCGCAGGCGATTGCCGCTGGAATCCCCCAAATCGTTATTCCACTTGCCCATGACCAGTTCGACAACGCTCTTCGCGTAGAGTCGCTGAATTTGGGGCACGCCTTCCAAGCGAAATGGTGGGCCGCGAACTCGCTTCGCAGGGCGATAGAGTCGGTTGTCGCCGACAAGAAAATTCAAGAGTCGATTCGGCTGCATGCAAATCTTGCTCAGCCCGGCGTTGGGCTGGAACAAGCCGCCCAGGCGCTGGTGGAATCCGCCTAGGTTGCGCAGGAGCCTTGCGTGACTCATCTCGCCAAAATTGGTCGAAATGAAAAACGCCACTCGTAACGGATACGAAGCGGCGTTGTAAAGCTCGCGATACTACTCTTTGAGTAAAAAGCGACAACTATTTGTACGATTTGACAGCGCGAATGATTGTTAGTAATTCCGAAGCTTTCTCAATTCCACCAGCATCGTTGATGAAACGCATCGCAGATTCAACTGCTGAACCATCGGTCGACGGACTGCTGACAGCTGTAGATTTACCTACAGAAGTTCCCGATTTTGGCGGACGACCGCGTCGTGCAGCAGGAGCTCCAGCCGTTCCATCAGCATTCCCTGCCTGCTTGGCCGCTTGTTTCTTCAAAGCATTACGAACACTTGCTACGTCACCATAATTGACACCATGCTGCGACAAAGCCGATGCGACTTCGCTGTTCGAGGCTTCCGCGTTGGCAGCGATGTATTCTCGAATCCGTTGGCTTTTATTTGACTTCTTACGTGCCATTTTCCTTTTAAATACTCTCTTGATGAAGACAAGTGATGAAACTGTGCTATTAGCCTGTTCAGTATTGCACGACCCAATCGCGCACTACAGCGGACACTTGCAATATGCGAGTTACTCTGGAAGATAACATTGCATATGGTGTCTTGCTAAAAATGATTAACCGAAATGCTCGCAGGTTAATACATAATCCTTATTCAATATGAAGACTTGTCAACCTAGTTTACAATATCTACCACAGAAAAGAAACCAAACTCCCCTGCTGAGGATAGCTGCGACTGATCGCGATCTATAATGAATTTCTTGCATCGCAGCGACCGACGCTATTTGCATTCAGAATCTTACGCACATTTCAAATTGGCGATTTTAACAATGTATCCATTTCGAAAATGCAAAATCGGCTTCAACTGCTTTCAATTATTCACGTTGGTGTCAGTCCTCGGGTTACCTGCATCCATAATTTCGGGACAAGAAAAGCCGGAAAGACGCTTTGCTGATGCTGTCGTTGAACAAGCGACACAAGTGCTAACTGACGCGGGTTTACGAAGATCAGGGAAAAATATTTTAGCTTCGGAACAAGCAACGCAATTGCGAAACGTCGGCGCCATCAGCAAAAAAAGTAAGGAAGTTCAGCAGGCATTTCAGCGATTAGAAGAATTGAAACAACAGCAAAAAACCATCGAATCGCAGCAGATCATTGCTGTCCGCAACCTGCGTAGTGTGAATTTGCAAAGAGCCAACGCGTCTGATTTTAGAGAACAGCAACAGCTAGTCGCCATGAACAACGCTTTGATCGCGCAAATCGAGGAGCTGCGAGCAACTCAAAAAAATCTTGCAACCGAGATCAATACTGCACGCTCTAGTGCGCAACAATTAGAGTCGAATTTCGTCGATGACGTTTTAAATGCACGCCAAGCGTTAAATGAATCTCGCGAAGCAATCGAGAAATCACTGGCGGATAAAAAAGTAGGTATCGCATTGGAAGTCTTTGCCGCGGAGTTCGGTACATCGCGTTCGCTAGATGCTAATACAATTTTCAAGACCCTTGAGTTTCGTATTGCCGAACTTGAAAAAGATTTTCTGCGCGAAGCAGTGGAACTGATCGACGACGGTAGTCGCACAAAGAAGATTGCCGTTTCGGTCAACGGCAGTGCTCCGATTGAAATGGTGCTTGATAGCGGTGCTGACATTGTCTTGATACCAAAGTCTGCCGCCGATAAGCTTGGAATCACTCTCGACGATGATACGCCTCAGATGATAATAGGTGTTGCGGACGGGAGGACGATACCCGCACGTCTTGTAAAGCTTGATAAAGTGCGCGTGGGTAAGTTTGAAGTGGCTGACGTTGAAGCAGCCGTGCTTGAGACAGAAAGCGGACAAATTGAACCGCTACTGGGGATGAGCTTTTTGAACAATTTCCAGTTTCAAATCAACGCCGCGGAGAACACCTTAATGCTAACGCAAATTAAGGACCGATAGGAAATCCTAAATGCAATGCATATTGCGAAGCCGCAATTTCACTGAAGTAGTAATTTTAGGATAACGGACTACTCCGCCGTATCTAGATATGGATCTTGCCCCATCTCTTTCTGAATCTTAGTGCGTTCCTTTTCGTGGTGCAAAAGCGACATGCGATCCCGGAAGTGTTTGCGTTCAACTTTGCGCTGCGACCTGCGTAACAGCGACGCGTAACGATCAACTGCGCCTGTTTGGGATTCACCGACCAGACGAAGTTTATTGGCGCGTTTCAAACCGAGTGCGTTCTTTAGAATGTCGTCATCGAGGGATAGGTACTGACGATACGAGCCAGGGTCGCCTTGACGTCCGCATCGTCCGATCAACTGGCGGTCGATTCGTGCCGCGTCATGCAACTCCGTACAAACGACGAACATCCCGCCAATTTCGCGCACACCTGCCTGCAGTTTTACGTCGGTACCGCGGCCTGCCATGTTCGTAGCGACTGTAATCTGTCCTTTGCGACCAGCGTCCGCTACGATCTCGGCCTCGCGAGCAATCTCGTGCGCGTTTAGGACTTGAACCTCAAGCCCGTCTTGCCGCAGCATATTGGCAAGAATCGTTGATTTGTCGATTGATCGCGTACCAATCAACACAGGACGCCCCAGTGCATGAACTTCTTTCACTTCCTGCACGATAGCCGCGAATTTATCTGTCATCGTTCCATACACGCGGTCGGGAAGTCGAATACGTTGCGGCGGGCGGTTAGTCGGGATTTGGATTACAGGGGTACGATAGATTCGTCGAAGCTCTTTAGCGCTGGTTGCCGCAGTTCCAGTCATACCGGCGAGGAACTGATATCGCAGGAACAGGTCTTGAACCGTAATTCGGGCTGCTTGGCCGGTCGGCACGCTGACTTCGATCCCTTCCTTCGCTTCGACTGCCTGGTGGATTCCGTCACGCCATTTACGCCCTTCAGCCAGACGACCGGTGAATTCATCGACAATCACGATTTCACCATCGACGACTACATATTGACGGTCTAAGTGATAATCGCGGGCGACTCGAATCGCCCGTTCTGTATAGTCATATAAGTCGATCAGGGCGGCCAGTCGCACGTCGCCGTCGCGCGGTAACGACCTTACAAGCTGTCGGCCTCGCGCAGTCAGCTCAATCTTTCGTGAATCTGAATCAATCGTGTAGTGTTCGTCTTCGATAAAATCGTTGCAGTATTTGGCTGCCCAGCGATAGGTAGCGATTACTATCTCGCGAGCTTGATCGCCAATCGAACCGATAATCAGCGGCGTACGCGCTTCGTCGATCAAAATACTGTCGGCTTCATCGACCAAGGAAAAATGCATTCCCCGCTGCACTGGCGAGTCGCCACTATTGCTCCAGCGTTGCTGACTGCCGGCTCCCAGAAAACCATCTGCCAATCGGCCTGCAGCTCGCATCAACAAGCGATCGCGCAAAAAATCGAACCCAAACTCCTTCGCAGTACCATAAGTCACGTCGCAGTTATATGCAGCTCGCCGTTGATCCTGCTGGTGATCGGTCAACACTGTGCCGACGCTGATACCAAGGGTGCGGTAAATCGGTGTCATCCATTCGGCATCGCGATTTGCCAAATAGTCATTGACCGTAGCCAAGTGAGCACCCTTCCCCGTGAGCGAGTGCAGGATTAATGGCAAAGTCGCAGTCAGCGTCTTGCCTTCACCCGTCTGCATTTCCGTAATGCAACCATTCGCTAACGCCACGCCGCCGAAGATCTGGACATCATAATGTCGCATACGAAGCGATCGATGGGCCGCCTCTCGTATTAATGAGTAAGTCTCAGCTAACAACGAATGATAGCTTTCTCCAGACCGGGCACGATACTGTAGCGATTTCGCTTCTTTGCGAATCTGAGACTCTGACAGCTCCTTCCGTTGAGCTTCCAAACGATTGACAGCTTTTAGTTGGGCGACCCAACTGTTCACCTTATGACGTGAAACGCCAGGAAGCTTCCACCCTGCCGTAACTCGAGGGCGGCTAGGCAGTCCTGAAATGGGGGCGGCTGGTGAAGGAGTCGTTGCTGGCTGCTCGATCGACGCTGCGGGAGCGTCTTCGGATGGAGTGTTCGTAGTTTCCATTTCCGACGTAGACGACAAAGGACACCTCTAATGGTACTGGCTGCAATAGGATTGCGGACGGACTGGTGTTAATGCTTAGCTCGGTTTGAGAGCAGACTGCTTCCAACCAGTTGGCAGGCTGGTAGTGGATAGCTCAGACATGCTCGATTGTAAGAACAATCTGTTGGTAAACACAAAGCCACATCCGAAATTCATGGTGGGGAATAAATTCGCCTGCGAACGGATCGAAACAGCATCGTGGTCAAACTCCACTCAGTCTATCAGAATTGCCCTGTTTGACGAGAATTTCATGTAGGCAATGTGGCTGTTGCGATCCGAAATCGCCAATTTGACATAGTCTGCGCAGTTTGGGAGGGATTTTCTGGACAGGCGCTATGTTACACAGGTACGCTTTTTTAGCGAGGTAGCGATTGAATTGGTCGATCCAAGGATGCGTATGGTAGCTGTGCTAACGCCTAGCGGGATCGTGACATGAAGATGAATCGTATATTGCTCTCTCTGGCAATCGCTGGAGCAACCGGCCCTTTCACGAACTGGGCTTTCGGCCAGGACGTCAGCTCTGAGCATTCCAATGCCAGTCTGCCGACTTCCAGTGTTGGTCGCATTGCAGACGCACCAAGATCTATTGGTGACGGCATGCCGATGTTGAACCGCGAAGTTCAATCGCCAGACCTTCGTCCTGAAGCATTCAAGTCCAACTTCGTGAATACGTCGATGGAAACTCAATCGATCAGTGATGATCATTGGGGTTCAATCTCTGATGAAGCTGTGAGCTACGCAACGCCAGAGCCTGATTCGTATGCAAGCGAGTCAGTTGGAAGCTCAGTTGCAACGTACAGCACATCGACGCGGAGCTTTGGTAGGAGCAGAGTTAGCTTGCCATCGCCGTCGGGCTGGTGGGCAGAGACTGAAGCGTTGCTATGGTTTGCACGGAGCGGCAACACGCCGACACTCGGTGTTAGCGGACCTCGGGGGCAATTTCCCACGACTCCGATTGCTGGTGGTAATGGTGCCGTTGGCGGACAGTTGGCGCCAGGTATGCGTGTTAGCCTCGGCAAGTGGATCAACGACGATGAGACCGTGGGAGTGGGCGGTCGCGTGTTCGGCATTTTTGATGGAAACAGTTCGGAAACGATATCCAGCGATGGGGCAACCTCGCTTGGCGTGCCTGTCTTTGATGTTTTCAGCGGAACCAATCAAACGATTTTGGTTGCTTTTGACACGGGCGGTTTTGGTCGAGACACCGGATCGATCACTGTCGGCAACGATTCGAGTTTTATCGCGGCAGAAGCGTACGGACGTTTTATGTTGGCGGGAGATGGTAAGAATCGCGCTGATTTGATCGGCGGGTATACATTCTTAAGATACGACAACGCGACATACTTACGCACCGTCTCCGTCGATGGAATCTCCAACTCGACGCCCGACGGAACTGTCACCACAACGCTTGATTCCTTCGGAGCGAATAATACATTCCACGGTGGACACATCGGTATCATGAGCGACATCCAAAGCGGATTCTGCACGGTATCGACTCTTGGTAAAATCTCGCTGGGCAATATGAGTTCTACGACGAACATCTTCGGATCGACTGTCGAAGATCGTCCAGGTCCTGCCATCAGTACAGCCAACAGTGGACTGTTTACTGGAAGCAATATCGCTGGTTCGCAAACAGTCGATCGTTTTACGTTCATACCTGAAATCGGAGCCAAACTGCGACTCGATCTGACCGATTGTGCACAGTTCTCTGTTGGCTACTCGCTGATTGTGCTGACCGACGTGGCTTTAGGTTCCGATCTGATTGATACAACGACCGACTTGTCCGGAATCGTGGGCATCCCACCGACGGTTGGCGGAGTTTTACGCGACCAAATGACATATCTACAGGGTATTGATCTCGGTCTGACGCTCAAGTTCTAAGAGCTTGCCAAATTGAAGCATGTTTTGAGATCCCAGACACTGTTTAGTGGTCTCAAATAAGCGGCTGTCGCCGATCCGGCAAAAGCCGCTTGAATATGTTCTTTGATTGCTCCGGTCAGATTGTGTTGCTTGCCGTCGTTTTACGGAGCGGCGAATTTTGCTATGCTAGAAACCGCGTTGATTTGCAACCGGTATTCGACCGCAGTAAGAGCAAGCATGAGAGTTGGAGTCCTTAAAGAAACCACGCCAAGTGAATTACGTGTGGGGCTCGCACCACAAAGTGTGGCGCAGCTAAAAAAGTCTGGCTTAGATGTATGCGTCGAATCGAGTGCCGGCATTTCTGCTGGCTTTAACGATTCCCAATACGTTGAAAAAGGGGCCGAAATCCTTTCTCGCGAGGATGTCTTAGCCAGCGACATTCTGCTTTGCGTCCGGGCGGCTGGAGCTGCTGCAAATGGTGACCCAACCTTGTCGGACAAGTTGCGATCCGGACAGGTCCTGATTGGCATGTGTGATCCCTTGGGCGAGCCGCGGGCGATCGAGAGTTGGGCAAAAAGCGGCGCGACGATTTTTTCACTTGAGCTAATTCCGCGGATAACTCGTGCGCAAAGCATGGATGTGTTATCAAGCCAAGCGACGATTGCAGGCTATCGCGCTGTTCTTTTAGCCGCCACGGAAACGAAGAAGATGTTTCCAATGATGATGACGGCGGCGGGCACCATCACAGCGGTGAAAGTGTTCGTGATTGGAGCCGGGGTTGCTGGCTTGCAAGCCATTGCAACTGCCAAACGTCTGGGGGCAATCGTTTCTGCATATGACGTCAGGCCAGCTGTGCGCGAGCAGGTAGAAAGCGTCGGGGGGAAATTTGTAGAGCTCGCTCTAGAAGCCGGCGGTTCTGAAGATAAAGGTGGATATGCCAAAGCAATGGGCGATGACTTCTATCGCCGCCAGCAAGAGCTCATGGCAGATGTGGTCGCTCAGAACGATGTGGTGATTACTACGGCGGCGATACCGGGCAAGAAGTCCCCTCTGTTGGTGACCAGCAACGCTGTTCATCGTATGGGACGCGGCGGTGTGATCATCGATCTGGCTGCAGAACGCGGGGGCAACTGCGAGTTAACGGTGCCGGATAAAATAGTCGACGTAGAAGGTATTCGTATCTTGGGACCAACTAACATCTCAAGCGAAGTGCCTCATGATGCAAGTTTGATGTACTCAAACAACATCACCAAGTTCCTCCTGAACGTGTACAAAAAGGGTGAACTTCTGTTGGACGCAGATGACGAGATCGTCCGCGATACGATGGTAACGCGTGGCGGAAACGTTGTTTCCAAACGGATTCTAGATCTTCTTGCGAGCTAAATTCTACAATTTGTGGAAACCGAGCGAGCAGCAACAATGCCTTAGATAGTCGATTTACAGATGCGAAGTATACAAATCCTCACAGTCTTAATTGCATTCTTTTCCGTCGGCTTGTCAGCAATGTTTGCGCAAGGCGTAACCAATCCGCCAGCATCTGCGACGGTTACGGAAACACCATCCGACGCGACAGGTACAAGTATTGCAAAACGCGATTCAACTGTAGCGACCGAGGCAGGCGAACCCGCGTCGGCGACTCGTGTTTATATGCTTGTAACAAGTTTGACTGTATTTGCGCTTGCGGTCTTCGTGGGATTCGAGGTGATCACGAAAGTGCCTCCAACGTTGCATACGCCGTTGATGTCGGGTTCTAACGCGATCAGTGGCGTCACCGTAATTGGCGCGATCTTGGTCGCTGGGCAAGGAACCGGTAGCGGGGGCTTTGCGGCCTTCATCGGAATGGTGGCCGTCCTTCTGGCGATGATCAATGTCGTCGGCGGGTTTATGGTCACGCGACGCATGTTGATGATGTTCAAGAAACGATAACCCTTCCATTTTCGCTCACGTGCAAGTTTGACATTCATGTATTCGCTCGCATTGATTCCCGTCACGTATCTTATCGCCTCGGTGCTCTTGATTCTCGGGCTCAAGCAGATGTCGCATCCGGGAACTGCGGTGCGCGGAATTGTGCTGGCTGCCATTGGGATGGGCGTTGCCATTCTGGTGACGCTGCTCGATCCATCGATCGATGGCTATGTCTATATCTTGATGGGACTTGTCGTCGGCGGTGTCATTGGTGGTTTTCTTGCGCTACGCGTGCAAATGACCGAAATGCCACAGTTGGTAGGTTTGCTCAATGGTTTGGGTGGGGCAGCATCGACCCTGGTCGCTTGGGCAGAACTTCTGCAAAATTCTGAGCATCACTCCATGGATGGACTTGTTGCAATCGGGCTCTCCTGCTTGATCGGTACGGTAACCTTTTGGGGAAGTCTCGTGGCGTATGCAAAGCTACAGGAATGGCAGAAATTTCGAAAGCCGTTCAGTCTTCCAAACCAAACAGTAATCAATTTCGCAATCTTAGTCGTTGCTCTGTTCTTCCTTATCGTTCTCGTACAGTCGACGTCGCTGGCTGCGCAATACGGGGCTTACATTGCAATCATCTTGTTTGCATCGGCGCTAGGAATCTTCTTAGTCCTGCCAATTGGCGGAGCCGACATGCCGGTAGTGATTTCGTTGATGAACTCGTACTCAGGGTTGGCAGCGGCTGCGACAGGATTTGTTATCAATAATAATGTTCTCATCATTGCAGGTTCTCTTGTTGGTGCGTCTGGAATTATTCTGACGCAAATTATGTGTAAAGCGATGAACCGGTCCCTAACGAATGTCTTGTTTGGAAAGATGGCTGCGGGGGCCAGCGACGGAGCATCCGTAGACGAAGTGTACGCGACCGTCCGCAGTACATCTGCAGATGACATTGCTCTGATTCTGGACGGTGCCCAGCGAGTTGTCATCGTTCCCGGGTATGGTATGGCAGTAGCTCAAGCGCAACATGCCGTACGAGATCTCGCGAATCTGCTGGAGAAGCGAGGTGCCACTGTTGAATTCGCAATCCACCCGGTCGCGGGGCGCATGCCGGGACATATGAATGTTCTGTTGGCAGAAGCCGACATTAGCTATGACAAGCTGAAAGAAATGGATGATATCAACCCAACTCTGGCGACAGTCGATGTTGGGATTGTGATTGGAGCCAACGACGTTGTTAACCCGGTCGCACGCACCGACCCGCAAAGTCCAATTGCAGGCATGCCGATTATTGACATCGACAAGTGCCGAACCGTCATCGTAATCAAACGCAGCCTAAGCCCTGGCTTTGCCGGGATACCTAACCCGCTATTTGCCGCCGAGAATACTTTGATGTTCTATTCCGATGGTCAACAGGCCGTGATGGACATAACCAAGGCAGTCAAAGAGCTTGCTTGATCTCTAGATCGTATCCCTTGGATTTAATTCTGCGCCGGATGGATCAGAAGTAGGTCTCCCTGGTCTTCGGTTTGAATTTTCGCGAGAAGTCATCGCCAATAAAATTGTAGCCACCGCTGTAAGTGCCAGTCCAGTTGCTACCCAAGAGATCGGAAGCCGATTCGCCTCGCGATCAAAGCCATATTGTTTAAACGTCTCTTCCAAATATGGAAATGAGAAGAGCAACGCGTTATGGCACGCATGCAATGCGATACCAGGGTAAAGACTCTTTGTTCGTATTGCTAGCCAGCCGAGATAGATGCCTAACATCAATGTAGGCAGAAAACGTTCGATAGAAAGTAGGCTTCCGTTTACCACATGGAATAAGCCAAAGACGAGTGACGAAAATATAATCCCCTTCCAAACTGTGCCGCTCTTGGAAAACGTTGATAGGACAAAGCCACGAAAGAAAAACTCTTCGCAAATGGCGGGCACGAGGGCCATCGTCACCACAGTAAGCCACCAGGGTAGTTCCAAGAAGCGTTGCCGAAGGTCTGCGATTTGTTCGATCTGGCCTAAATCGAGCGACTTGAGTCCAACGAATTCCGACAATCGGAGTATCTCAAACGCTAGGATCCAGAGCGAGCTAGCCAGTAAGATTACAATCAAAGGCGTTACTAGCGAAATCCTGCCCCATTGTAAGAGAAATGTAGTGCTCGGGTTCAGTCGCTGGTAAAAAGCATATGTTAGCGGCAAGACCAAAAATAAAACGGCTGTAGCAAAAGCATTAGTTGTCGCGATCTCACCTAGGTTCGTGGATGACTGTTGAGATAATAGATTGGTTGCCACAAAATAGATGGGAAAGAACATCCCAAGGTAGGCTGCCAATTGAGCGCCCGAGGGATGGCTATCTGGCTTATTCGGGCGACGTAACAAATCTGACCAGCGAAAATCATCACCTACAACAGATGCTTGCTTGCCAAAACCGTTCGCAGCGACGAGCAACGCCGAAACCGTGTATACAGTGGTTGTGAGGACTGCGATCCATGTTTCGATCAAGCCAGCCGAACCGGTAAGTGTTTCACGCGCGAGAAGAATCAAGTTGATGAGTGGAACGACTGCAATGTTCGGTGTTAAGTGTATGGAAGGCATCAAGCTCACGATGCCTGGTCCAAGGGACATCAGCATGACAGGAATTAAGTAAGCTTGCGCCTCTTTGAAACTGCGAGCGAAACTGCAGAGCGCTAGGAGAATGCTGCTGAAAAATGCTGCAAACAAGATTAAAAGCGGAAGTATCTTGACCAGTGAAATCCATGTCATGCCCCCCTGCCCTAGCAAATAAGAGCCGACACCAGTAACCTTTAACGTCACTGTCATTGCCAGGAGATTGACTAGAGCGGTCAGGATCGATACGGTGACGACGGCAAAATATTTGCTCGCGAGAATTGTGAAACGTGACGTTGGTGCTGCGACTAAAGCTTCGAGCGTACCCCGTTCACGTTCGCCAGCGGTTAAATCAATCGCGGGGTACACAGCTCCAGTAATGGTCATCAAGATCAGAATCAATGGAATGATGCCAGACAGTCCCGAATCGGAAGGTTCAGATGTTATGCTTGGTGTGGCTACCATCTGCAGCGGCGCAGGTTGGCTGAGTCCAACTTGTCTTCGAAGCTGCGCGGCGCTGAGGTCGTTTACGGCGGCAAAGATTTTTCGTAGTTGGCTAAGAGCGGATTCGCTGAGCGTATCATTTTCCCTGTAACTGACATCAAAAGCGAACGAAGGACTCGTGGCGCGGCCTTCCGATATGTTTCGAACGGAGACGATCAAATCAATCGTCCGGTTTGCCAGTTCCCGGTCAATATCGCCTTCTGCTGCGAGTATTTCAAATTGAGCCGACTCGGAATCTAGCTTCTGAGGCACTGCAAAAGGCGACGCAAAACTCCCTGCAGAATTATCCTCACGCTGACCTTCAGATATCGTCGTGTCGGATGTCGTCCGGTTTTCGGAGCTTTCTAAATCGTTGCCTGGAGGAGCTAGAACGGTGTTGACGGCGTCGTCATGGCGAAGGATTTGGAGAGGTTGGCTTTGGCCACTAGCCAGGGCCGTCTTGCCAGATTCAATCGCGAACAGGAGTGCAGAAGCTTCCTCTTCGCTCGCGACGCCGATTCGATAGGCTCCGCTATCGGGTGTCGTCTGAGTCGTTAGTACAACCCTGTGCATAACGAGGCTAAGCACAGGGTAGAGCAAGAGCGGCATGAGGACGAGCGTCATCATGGTGCGACGATCGCGTAAGGTCTCCTTA
This sequence comes from Njordella aestuarii, assembly GCF_056494165.1. Classification (NCBI taxonomy): domain Bacteria; kingdom Pseudomonadati; phylum Planctomycetota; class Planctomycetia; order Pirellulales; family Pirellulaceae; genus Njordella; species Njordella aestuarii. The sequence continues at coordinate 5,334,946 of NZ_CM151397.1, read as the reverse complement.
AGCTCTTTGTGGGTGATCCGCAAAAATCGCGTCGATTCGCGAAGCTTGTTCATGACGCAACACTGTCTTCTTGATGGTCGAGTAGGTCAACGAACATGTCGACCAGATGTTTTCGCTGCGTTTTCCCGCGGAGCTCTGCGAGTGTGCCCTCTAATTGAAGTCGGCCGGAGTACAGCAGTCCAAAACGATCACACAACCTTTCCGCTTCATCGAGCCGGTGTGTGGATATCAGAACCGCTTTACCTTCGTCGCGCAACAAATTAATGAACTGGAAGATAGTACGACTGCCGATTACATCTAATCCTCGTGTCGGTTCGTCCATTAACATCGCTGGAGGATCGTGCATCAGGCCTCGCGCAAGCACTACGCGTTGTCTTTGTCCTGTACTGAGCGTATTGCAACGTTGGTCGAGAAATTTTTGGAGGCCCAGCAGCTTGCTAAACCGATCGAGCCGTTCCAATGCAAGTTCGTAATCGACGCGATACAGGTCGGCAAAATAGAGTAAGACTTCACGGACGGAGAGGTACGGATAAACTCCGTCGTTCGTGGATATCATGCTCAGCTGGCTACGGAGCGAGGAATCGCCCGCCAAGTTGTCTACGCTGCCGACTTGGACGAAGCCCGAGTCGGGAGGCATCAATCCCATGATCATCCGCAGTGTAGTGGTCTTACCAGCGCCGTTCGGACCGAGCAGCCCGTAGACTTCGCCAGCGGATACTTCGAACGAAACGTCCGACACTGCTGGAATCGTACCGCTGCGCGTTAGGAAAGATTTTGAGAGGTGAGAAGCAAGGATCATCAACACTATCGCCGGACGGACGGTTCGTATGGAAAGTACGAGCCAGTATAGCGTGATTGTAGTCGTTCGGCGAAGGAGGCGTGGACGATTCGCAAACACGCCTAGTAGAGCGTGGAGCGACCATTTCCGCGACCTGTGGTGCTGTCCGGGTGGCTGGACGTGGTCATCCGCGTTCTGTTCGGATTGCCACGCCCAGCCGTTGTAGCGAAAGGCGATGTCTAGGAACTAGTCGTTAAGGAACCAGTCGCTATGGAATTGGATTTTCAGTTGTCACTTGCGCAAGCGTCTGTTGTTGAGCTTTCTTGTCAGTTTTATCGGCGCGCCGATAGAGAGCCGTTCTGTTCCGCTCGTCCAAGATGCGTTTATTGAGTCGCTCCGGATCGGTCTGAGTCCAAGTTTCACGGAACAAGCGACTTGAAATATGACGACGAATGTTCTGATCATTGTCGAACCATCGCACATGGTACCGGTCGTCGCTGTGAGATTTTGCGGGACGACGTGAAAAGTTCTCGTCCTTTTCGAGTAGACACCAGGCTCGAACAAGGTACTGGGACTGAGCAGCGGACCACTCATAAAAAATGACTTGGTCGTAAACGTGACGCCCCAAGTCATCATGGAAGTGATTTAGTTCGATAAGGTCAACACTCTCGTGCACCGAATCGCTCAGCTCAATATCACCAAGAGCAACCATTAAAAATGGTACGCAAGTCCAATAGAACATCTCAAGCCCTCTACATCTTTTTGCAAGACCTCACAAAGCATTGGACCCGATGTGGTTCAGGTGCAACGCCGGTGAAGACGCATTAAGCGACGTCGCTAGCTTGAGCAGACCGTCCTACGGCAGTTGATTAATTTGTGGCGATTAACCAACTATCGAATTGATGATGTAAGCCAAGCTATCCTTGCTGGCGGGAGAGGGCACCGCGTCGCATATCATGCGTAATCGTTGAAAGCGAAGCGACCTGTAACACATAAAGTGCCAAGTCGAAAAACATCCTAGTTCGTTTTTGTCGGACTGTCCAACAACGTTTTCTCTGGATGTACTGCTTGGTGCGGGGCTTGAAAAGGCTTGCTTGTCAGGAACGGCCCATTAAGTTGTCATCAATGGTAATTCCATCAACCTTGCAAGACTTTTCACATGTTTGCGACAGTCCAAAACAACCAATAAGTTATTTCGGAATTCTGCGTCAAGAGCATTAGACAGTTTGCCATCTTTAAGAAAATCATGTGAAAAATGTTCGGCCTCAATCGTGCTCTCCAAAAAGAGCCGCAAATTTCAGTGCATTCCGCCAGCGGTTCTGCGCGAGGGTAAAGGAAAGCTCGACGGTTCATAACGATCGACCGTGGGGCGTATTGAATTGGCTCACTAAAATTAGACTTGCTGTTGCTGGCATCGACATCGGCGGCCGATGCAAGAACAAAGATCTAATACAGAACTCTGCTGCGTGCGCAGAGGATGCTAATCAACGGTGAGCCGCAATGTTAAATAAGTTTCAATTCACGATTGCCGTAAGCACGGCCTTGCTCATTTCGATTGCGAACTTTAGTTCGGCAGGCGAGCCTACTTCGGCAGCCGTATCGACGTTGACTACTACATTTGCTGCACCTGTCGCCCAGCCTCCGATGGGCTACAAAGTGATCGCCGGTCCCAAACTGCACGCGATTCAGCAACAAAAGTCAGCTTTTGACCATCTTCCCGTAACTCCCAGCGTTCCTCAGACGTACGCTTATGGTTGGTTCGGAAGCAAGCCTTCGCCACAGTGGAGTCGCCATTTTGGAGCAAATCGACGCTACACCCAGTGGTCACTGAAATAAAATACGCTGGCGTACGAGCGACTTGATTGCCGTTCCTCATTCGCAAGCGATCGATTTCATATTAGACTTGGGGCATGCAAAAACTCATTTCGTTTTTATCGGCAATTGAACCTAACAATAGCGCGCAAGATATTGCGACGATCCCTTTGCCGCTGGTTGTGATGACGTTGTTCATCTTGTTTCTTTTAGCCAGCTCCATCTTCGGCTGGATCGCAATATCAACATTGCTTTGGATGAAGCAGCCTTTGCCCATTCGGTCAGAACGGCATGCGACTGCGCCGTGGGGCTTACTCGATATCTTCGTTGCGATTGGAGCTTGGCTGTTATGCCAAATCGTCGGGCCAATCGTTTTTGTGATTTTGGGCTATCGCGATCTCTTGCTAACCGATCCGACGCCGCTCTTCGTGATTGCTGTGGTTAACGGTTTATGTCTGTTTGCCGTAGTTGCAGCAACGAGTTGGATCATGGGTTGGTTTGGCAGGCGGGCTGATGCGGTCGGTTGGTCTTTGAAGCGAGTCTTCTACGACATCGGATTAGGGATCGTGACTTTCGTGCTCGCAGCCCCTTTAATCTATGGTTTAATGGGAGTTGCGACAGCGCTCTCGGAGAAAGAGTATTCCCACCCGCTGTTTGAAGCGTTCAATGATGACCCTGTCAACATTGTTTATGCTTTCTGGGTGGCTGTAATTGTCGCGCCGATTGTCGAAGAGTTTCTCTTTCGTGTTCTGCTACAAGGTTTCCTCCAGTCGTTAGCCAATGGGACGCGATTTAGTATTCGCACCGTATTACTTGGGCGAGGACGGACTGAGGATATGATGGAACCAACGGCAGACGTCCGACAAGAAGAAGCTATTGTGGACGACTCGGGAGATATGGTGCGCTGGGCAGATCACCATCGCGAAGGCAATCCCTATGGCGCCCCCGTGCTGACCATAGGCAGTAGCATAGGACGTTCACCGAACAAAAGCAGTTCAACAGGAAACGAAACAGACTCCGCCAGTCAACGACCCGGCGTACCATCACGGAGACCTTGGTGGCCTGTACTAGTCAGCGGAACGTTGTTTGGACTGGCTCATTTCGAATATGGCGTGAGCTGGATTCCGCTCATCTTGTTTGGTGTCGTACTTGGTTGGTTGTACAGGACAACCGGTCGCATATGGCCAAGTCTTGCGGCTCATATGTTCTCCAATGCAATTGCGATTGCTGGTTTTTCAATTCAGACATTTTACGCACAGAATATCCCTGGATAGTCGCAACTTTTTTGCGGTGTTCGAGGTTACAACACTCACCCCTATTGGTTTGCTTTACATAACTATTTATGAAACAAATAACCAAGCTTTTAGCAGCCAATCGCAGCGAAATAGCCACACGGATTTTTCGAAGTGCGCACGAGTTGCAAATCCGCACCGTTGCCATCTATTCTCATGAAGATCGATTCGCACTGCACCGATTTAAAGCAGACGAAGCTTATCAAATTGGAAAGCCTGGAGAACCGATTCGTTCGTATCTCGATATTCCGGGGATTATCGAAGTCTGCTTACGCAACGGCGTCGATGCCGTTCATCCTGGATATGGCTTTCTGAGCGAAAACGCTGAGTTTGCGAGGGCACTTGGCGAGGCTGGTATTACGTTCGTCGGGCCGAGCGTGCAAGCGCTCGAGATGTTGGGGGATAAAGTTGCCGCGCGCAATATTGCCGAAGCTGTCGGTGTGCCCGTTCTTAAAGGTTCCGATGCGGTAACGTCGGCCGCTCAAGCACAATCGATTGCACAAGAAATGGGCTATCCTGTGATGCTCAAAGCTTCCAAGGGTGGCGGCGGGCGAGGTATGCGAATCGTCGAAACGCATGAGCAACTGGCTGGTTCGCTTGAACAAGCCCAGCGTGAAGCGAAGAATGCGTTTGGAAGCGACGAAGTCTTTGTCGAAAAACTGGTTTCTCGAGCGCGTCATCTGGAAGTACAGATCTTGGGCGACCAGGCTGGAAACATCGTGCATCTCTATGAACGAGACTGCTCCGTACAACGACGCCATCAAAAAGTAGTAGAAATTGCACCAGCGCCGCTCTTGGATCCAAAGCTCGCCTCACAGTTGCATGAATCGGCGTTAGCTATTGCGAGAAAGGTCGGATACTACTGCGCAGGAACCGTCGAGTTTTTGCTTGATACCGATTCTAACAAATTCTATTTCATCGAAGTCAATCCTCGTATTCAAGTCGAGCATACCGTTACTGAGGAAGTGACGGGAATCGACCTTGTAAAAGCTCAGATACTTGTTTCAAGCGGCAATAAACTGGGGGACGAGAGTCTTGGTTTACCGCTCCAGTCGGGCATCAGAACCAACGGTACGGCAATCCAGTGCCGTGTTACCACCGAAGATCCCAGCAACCAGTTTCGCCCAGATTATGGTCGTATAACCCACTATCGATCTGCTGGCGGTATGGGGATTCGATTGGACGCAGGCAGCGCCTTCAGCGGCGCAGTGGTCAATCCGTTTTACGATTCGCTGTTGGTAAAAGTGTCGGCTCGAGGGCGAAATCTAGGTGAAGCTGCTGGCAGAATGGAACGCTGTTTACAAGAATTCCGCATTCGGGGAGTGAAGACAAACATTCCTTTTTTGGTTTCGCTGATTACGCATCCGACCTTTCTGAACGGGGAAGCTACGACGCGCATGATCGATAGCACCCCAGAGCTTTTCGAGCTATCGAAACGTCGTGACAGAGCAACGCGTTTGTTGCGGTTTATAGGCGAAACAATTGTAAACGGTGCGCAGCGAAGCAGCAGTTCAACAGTACGACGAGAGCCCGCAGTTGTGCCCCAATTTTCATCGACGGCAAAAACTCCAGAAGGCTGGCGAGATCGCTTTCTTAAGATGGGTAGCGATGCGTTTTGCAACTCACTGCGGGACAGCAAAGAACTTTTACTGACAGACACGACAATGCGCGATGCGCATCAATCGCTACTGGCAACACGGCTACGGACCTATGATCTCGTCCAAGTTGCGGAAGCATATTCGCGTTTAACGCCGCAGCTTTTCTCGATGGAAATGTGGGGCGGTGCCACATTTGACACGTCGATGCGATTCTTGAAGGAAAACCCATGGCAGCGTTTGGCCGACCTGCGAGAACTCGTACCTAATATTTTGTTCCAGATGTTGTTACGGGCTTCCAATGCGGTGGGGTACACCAACTACGCTGACAATGTTGTTCAAGCGTTTGTAAAAGAAGCAGCTTCTGCGGGGATGGATATCTTCCGGGTATTTGACGCGCTGAACTGGGCGGAAAACATGAAGGTCGCTGTGGAAGCTGTCGTTGAATCGGGCATGATCTGCGAGGCTGCGATCTGCTATACCGGCGACATTCTTAATCCAAAGCGACAAAAGTACGACTTAAAATACTACGTGCAGCTGGCTAAAGATCTTGAAAAAATGGGTGCACAGATCTTGGCGATCAAAGACATGGCCGGATTGTGCAAGCCAGCGGCGGCGCGGAAGTTAGTCAAGACATTGCGGGAAGAAGTGGGATTGCCCATCCATTTTCATACGCATGATACTGCTGGCATCCAAGCCGCATCGATTCTGGCGGCAGCAGAAGAAGGGCTTGAGATTGCAGACGCAGCGTTCGCACCAATGTCAGGTGGAACTTCTCAAGTCAACTTGAACACGCTCGTTGAAGCGCTGCGCGACAGCGAACGCCAAAGCCTGTTGGAAACAGAACCGCTGACCAATATCGCTACCTATTGGAAAGAGGTACGCGAAATGTATAAGCCCTTCGAAAGCGAAACGCTTGTCGCTGGCGGTGATCTTTACCAACATGAGATGCCTGGTGGGCAATATACGAATCTGTACCAACAAGCTAAAGCGCTAGGGTTGTCTGACAGGTGGCCTGAGGTGTGTAAGGCATACGCAGATGTCAACCAAATGTTGGGGGACATCGTCAAAGTGACACCAACCAGCAAAGCGGTCGGTGATCTTGCCTTGGCCATGGTAGCCAACGATCTGACTGCAGAAGAGATTCGAAGTGGAGCTCGCGAGATTGCGTATCCAGGTTCGGTTCTAGATCTGCTGGGTGGCATGATGGGCCAGCCACCGGGTGGCTTTCCAAAAGATATTCAGCAAGCGATCCTCAAACAACAAGCACCGATTACGAATCGGCCTGGAGAAACATTGCCCCCTGCCGACTTCGCCGCCGTTGCAGCTCAGCTTAAGGAGAAGTTCGGTCGAGAATTCAGCATGCCGGAGGTTTTGTCGAGCGTGCTGTATCCAAAAGTTTTCGACGAATTTGCGGTGCATACTCGCGAGTATGGAAATGTTAGTCGACTGCCGACGCCGACGTTTTTCTTTGGTCCAGAAATTGGCGAAGAAGTGAGTGTTGATCTTGAGCCGGGCAAAAGGCTAATCATCAAATTCCTGGCAATTGGCGAGGCCAGACCAGACGGGACAAGAACGGTTTTCTTTGAACTGAATGGCCAGCCGCGCGAGGTTGAGGTGGTCGATAATTCATTGGAAGCGGGGCCATCGACTCGCGTCAAAGCGGATCCGAACGATCCGACGCATATTGCTGCAAGCATGCCTGGCATGGTGATAGGCGTGGCAGTTAAGTCAGGCGAGCGTGTCGTTAAAGGTCAGAAGCTCCTAGCGTTGGAAGCGATGAAAATGGAAACCACAATCAATGCCGATCGCGATGGTGAGATAGCTCAACTGCTCGTACAGTCTGGAAGCCAGGTCGAAAGTAACGATTTGTTAATCGTGCTTAAGTGACACGTGGTGTTAGGTTGTGTCGACAGGCCAAGCTGCTTTGTGCTACCTCAGTTTCGTGATTTGCATGAAGGATTACAGCTATTCGGGAATTGCCGTCATCGATGAAATGTGCAAAAGGGATGTCGATCGAGACAGGCGAAAGTTACTTGCCGTTACTTCTCAATAATGATCATATCTACCGGTTCTAAATAACGCTCGAGTCGCTTTCTCCCTGTGAGAAGCGCGATCTAGAAGCAACCAGCCAGATAAGACTGAAATGGCCATCCCAACAACAGATGGCATGCGAACATTTTCAATCGTTGATAGTAGCTGTGCATTTAGAGAGAACGGAATAATGCATAACGATGTCAACGCTGCAGACGCCATCCCCACCAACAATACCCAGTAACCAATGTTCGCAGTAGAACCTTTAAGTTTCGTTCCTCGCGCTTCGAAACTAAGGACTAACGGAATACTTGACGCGGCAAGACCGAACAGCATAGAAGCAACTGCGAGGTCAAAATACCATCTCTTCGAACTAGGAGAATTGACCTCCGCAATCGTCAAAGCAACCCATAACAAAATCATTAGCAAGACGGGGAGAAAGTGCAAAAACTTACTTCGCTTACTACCTTTTTCACCGAGTAGTCTCAGGGAAGTTGCGCCGAATAATATGACAAGTAGAACGAGCGCGGCAAAACAAACAATGAGCAGAATTAAGTTCGCGATACCGATGTCCGCGACGATCAAAGATGCATAAGTTACTACGAGGAGAAGGTCTCTTATAGAATTGTTCATTCGTTTCCCTTCTGCATAGCGAGTACTTCTAAACCATCGACAATGCCCGGCAGATACGGATTGGAAATCCATCGTGCAGTTTCGAAACAAGGCCGATTTCAAGTCTTAAACAAACTCGTTACTGACGTGCAGCCCGCCTGAACCGACTCAGTCCCTATCTGTTGTATGCGACACATTAGATCTAATGTTAGCGATTTTCGTCCCGCCGGTGTTGCACATTTTAGTATTTTCCACATCGGGCGAAAAATTTCTGTCGTGGATGAAAAGTCGCCGCAAGTTCGGCGTAGGCAGGCTTGCCGCCCCATTCAACCATCTTGTTTTTACATGGTCGATTTACTTCGTCGTTTCCGGCCTTGTAATAACTGGTAAGCAGGTGGGGGGCTTGGTGTCCGCAGAGTTAGGTCTGATTAGTGACCGTGCAAAAGCCAATGAAACTGGCTCGCCTCGCGAGTTTGCCGCAACCTGTAATCGCCGATCGGAAAGAAAGACCAGCTGAAGCGATGGCTGACAAGTTGAACTTACCAACCGCAGGCCCAAATTGCAGTTTTTGCGGGCAATATTGGTGCTGACTTTGCGTCTTTACCTGCTTACCTGCTTCGTAGGTTTGAAATCTTGAACAGGAGAGTGAATTTCGATGTCAGGCTAAATGAACGCTAGCCATTTCAAGCTATCGTTTGTTAGTGTCTGCACTTGGCGGTAGAGCCATACGGTCGCCATCGGCTGGAGGATTGTAAGGGTGCTTGTTGACCGTCCAGCCCTTAGGGGCATCGAACGGTATAAATGCTTGTTGAAAAATTTGGGCGATCCGGCCAATCAAGTTGAAGTTTACTTCACGGTTTGCAAACTCAAAGACTTCCTTTTGATTTGCTTGGTCTATCGGCAGGAACTGCTCAAGCGAGACTGGCAAAAGCTCTTTTGAGTCAAGGTAAATGCAGACTCGGGCGTAATTCTGTCTGTCTTCGAGTGTTTTTGGGAACGCTTCCAGAGCAATGACGCCTTCTTTGGGCGGTGCGATTGGGCGTATCCAGTAGCGTTGTTTAATTTTTTGCGAGTCGACGCCGAACAAAAACGGTAGCGGTGAATTGTATACTTCGACTCCCTGCATCTGTGGTGGTAGCTCAAAGATATCTACGGTCTCGTTCGTGCGATCAAAGCTATGCACGTTTTTGCCATCGCACAACCACCATTCGCCAAACTGGCCTGCCACCTTCTGGAAATTTGGCTGACCACCTACACCTTGGTCGAAGTAGAGGTCTTCGACCTTAAAGAGACCTTTGTCCGGGGACTGAAACTTCAAAATGCCCTTTGCATACCGGACATGAGTATCTTTGCCCTCGAAGGTCCAGCGTTGGAAATCGCACTGGTACCGTTGGATGGCTGCCGTGTTCTTGCTCCACAGGTCAAGGACTTGGTCTAAATACTTTTGATGATCCTGAGGCAGTGGCGCAAAGGGCGCTTGTGGTGGAGGCGGATTCAGCAGTTGTTGCGCGGCCGCTTGCTGCTGCATCAACTGCTGTTGCGCGTTCAGCGGAACTTGTGCTGTATTGTTTTGAGCCGCATTATTCGGAACTGCGGGAGCTTGGCCGTAGAGAGTCAGTACGGACGACACTGCGATGCTGGGCACCAAAATTGAAAGCAGTAAAGCGCGCCGAATCGCGTTCTTTGAGAGCGTCATCCGTGATGCCTCTAGTTTTGTGAGATCGAGAAAGAAATCGTCAAATGCAATAGCTGTCGAGTGCCGTTGGCCGCGCGAGTTTAGCAACCGAGTTCGCGTAACCCCAGATCATTTGTGGCAGAAACTCACATTTTTCGATGCAAGCAAACCAAGCCGAGTAGCAGACAGAAACACTGCAAAAAAGAAAATGTCGGCCCGCTAGCGGCCCCCGCACAGAAGTACGACGCTTATGGCTGCTCCACTTAAGTCCTGACCCGGTTCACGCTTCCCCCTTGCGAGAGCCCTAGGGGGCCGACTCATTCATGATTGCTGCGATTGAGCTTTCAATCAAGGGCCCTTCTGGTCATTAAGAACTGATGAAAGTCGGCTTTTGGGGAAAGTAGTGCGTAAAGCTGGTCAGATGTAGGCAATATGTTGCTTTCGCCAGAGAAAGAAAAATTGTATACTTCTGCGGAGATAAGCGCATTCCGCCGCTCGGCGACACGCGGCATCGATCGAAGTAGGTAATCGATGCACGCGAATTTGTTGAACTGTTGTCTGTTAGGAAAACGTCTCCTCGAGCGAATGACCGAATGCTTCCCGTACAAATCCGAAACGAATGTCAGAATTAAATGCCAGATAATTGGAACAATCTTGCCGATATGCTCGGCACCCCTTCGATAGATCCTCTTCAGCGTAAAACTGGTTCATCTCGAAAAACGACTCCAGAGGCGAAACAAGCCACGACTGAATCTGTCGTACCATCGAACTCACCAGTTTTATCAGAGACGGAATCGCAACCTTCAGAAGAATTCGAGGAAGTGATACCTCCGCCACCTGTCGCAAAGAAAGATGGCGATCAACGATCCAAGCTAAAGAGTACTTGGGATGCTGTAGCTGAGTTTTTTGGTGTACCCAAAGCCGACCAAGTGGAAGAGGAAGTTGTTTCTCAACCGCCGACTAGTGCCGCGGCAGCACCCACTTCGCGAACTGCGACGCCGAAAAAGCCGAGTGCCTGGGATCTAGAAGTCGAGGACATTTCCACGCCGCCGCAACGGGCGTCCGACCATTTGTTGGGCAAGAAAGCCGATGCACCTGCTCCAGCGGACGACTTGGAAACGCTCTTAGCTGGATTCAAGAGCCCTCCAAAACCAACGGAATCGCCCGTCGAACCTTCTCGCAGTGCGCCCGTTCGCGAAGCTTCATCGCGGCCTCAAGCTCGCAACGAAGAGCCTTCGCGGGAACGACCTACTCGCTCAAACGAGGGACGTCCACCGCGCAAGACCAGCATGTTTGGTGATTCGGAGCCTGCCAATGACGCTGCCCCAGCGCCTCGCGAAACTCGCGCGGACTCGCGCCGCGATTCGACCGATCCCCGGTCGGCAGACGCAGCACGAAGCGGCCGGCCACGCCCCGACGTCGACAGCGACGAATCGGGCGAGCCTATGCGACGTGGACCACGACGTCGGCCTCGCCGAGAAGTAGCCCGTGGCGATGTCGGTGATTCACGAGTTGTGGATACCCGGCCCGCAGCAAGCGACGAGTTGCCAGGCGAAAGAGTCGAGGAAAGGACTTCAGAACGTGGAAGCCGACCTGCTCCTCGCGAGAATGCTGATGGAAGTAGACGCCGCGGTCGTGATCGCTTCAGTCCTTCGGACCGATCTGAACAAGCTTCGCCGCGACCCGAGCGATCGCCGCGTCCCGAACGCTCGCCACGAGTCGAACGTACCGACCGGCCTGAGCGAGCCGACAGGGCAGAACGCACTGACAGACCAGAACGTGCCGACAGACCAGCCTCTTCTGTCTCTCGCAATCGACCAGCACGTAAGACATCCGCTTGGGATGAGCCGATCATTGAGCTCAACGATGCGGACGAGGAACTCGAAGCAGTAGACATCGATTCGGCAAACGGCGAAGTCGACGACGCGGCACCGCCCCGTCGACGCCGTCGTCGACGTCGCACTCGCGAGTCTGGCGTGGATGAAGTTGCCACCAGCGGCCGCCAAATTTATGGTCGGCATACCGATGACGGCGAAGATCTTGAAGCGGTCGAAGGTCGAGGTAGCACAGTCGTGTCGTGGGTAGAAGCAATCTCGGTTGTAGTGGACAAGAATATGGACAATCATCGCCATACGCCTGCCAGCAACAATCGTTCGCGAGGAGGACGCGGTCCTCGCGGAGGCGGCAATGATCGCCGTCGCTAATTATTAGCTAGCAAAGATTTGCAGCGGTTGGAGTTGAGACGGCTTGACGAGTTCTGCGTCTCACAAGTGAAAGAGTCCTGCCAGCTATTTAGCGGCGGCTCGCGGCACAGTCGCAGCGACTTCAGAAATGACTTCGTTGGCTGTGCAAAGCGTCTATGAATTATTCGGACGTTGCGACGCGATTGCAACCTGACTGTCGGACCCACTCTGCAATTGAATCTACCCCTGCCTCAATCATGTCGATGACATATTCAAAACCTTCTGCGCCACCGTAGTAAGGGTCGGGTACATCAGTCGGCCAGGAGCTGTCAAGGAAATCGCTGAATAGCTTTACGTTACTGTGCGTTCCAACCATAGCAGTGACATGTTCTAAATTCTCTCGATCCATGACTACTACAAGGTCGTACTCCTTCACATCTTGCTGTATGAAGATGCGGGCGCGAGAAACTATTTCATAGCCTCTCGCTTTCGCAGCACTGCGAGTGCGCGGATCGGCCAGCTTGCCAGAGTGCATACCGCTTGTGCCCGCCGAATGGAACTCGACCTTCAGGTCAGTGAATCTAGTTTTAAAGACGTGATCGACTACGGCTTGAGCCGTAGGGGACCTGCAAATGTTCCCATAACAAACGAATAGGATTTTCTTATTTTTGTTAGGAGCAATATGATTCATGGAAAGGTACTACGTTTGCAGAACTGGATCGATTCACGCGTAGGTGATGGTTAAGGAAATCAAAATCTGACAAATCTTAACATCTCTGCGGGAAAACTTGACATATACTAGAAAAAGATGGTATGGATAACCTTCGCATCTGCGAGGTGTTTTCTATCTTTGAGGGCAAATACAAATTATGAATCACTTCACAGCTGGCGATCGCGTAATTTACCGCCGCGAAAAGCACTCGACATCTCCTGGCCCACGAGCTCGAAATATCGATCCTGCGCCGCTGGGAGAGTTTTACTCCTATGAAGTGGACAAATTCTGGACGGTCAAAGAAGTTCGGAATGGCAACGTTGTGCTGCTGACGCGCCGCGGGAAGACGCATACAGTCAATTCGGGCGATCCTAGACTTCGGCATGCAAATTGGTGGGAACGTCTGATCCATGGCGGGAAATTTCCCCACGATGACATCAGCGCAGCTGCTGAAATCTAGGCTGTTCTGGCAAGTGTCCGGCCTCGACAGGCGGCAAAACAGAGTTTTCTCGAAAGATTCTCAATCTCGCTTTGTGAGCGATGAATAAAAAAAGCACGAGCAATTTGCCCGTGCTTTTCTTGTTTAAGTAGATTTAAGTGCGGTGTGATTTCCTAGTTCCAGAACCAGTTGTCGCTGGAGGGTTTTCCTTCAGCTTGCACTTTGGTAATGCTATTATCGATTTTTGCTTCTTGCACTGTCGCCCATGGATCGATCAGAACTCCGCCGCTTGCTGTTACGATCCAGCTTTGTCCAGCTCGCACAAAGCTGCATTGCGGATCGACTGTCCGCGGTGCGGATAGGTCACCGTCGTTTTCGAAGGCGACTGTCTTGAAAGCTGACAAGTCGCAGTGTGCGACATCTTCAAGGCCGTAAGAACGAATGATCGCAGCTACCACGCACACGTCCATAACGGTTCGCAATTCGCCGATCACAGGTTCTGCTACGGAAAGCTCATCAATCTTGGAAGTGAAAATATCTGCCCATTTTTGAGCGACAGGGTTCTTCTCACCGGTACCTAAACGGCTTCCGTCCGACTGGGTCACTTCTTCTTCGGTTTGCAGTTTCAAGCCGGAGCCGGTCAAATGCCAAGCCAATGAATCGTCGCTCCGCTCAACTGAATCATAGTTGCACGAGAACCACCAACGCGATTGATTCTTAGGTGCGGAAGCGTGGCGAAGCATATCGATATAACTTGGAACCCCTTTAACTGGCGATTCTTTGAGCTTCATTCCAATGCGTTTCATTTGGTAGTCAGCACCAAAGATGACGCGACCAATACTTGAGTTGCCTTCAACGCCGGTGAACAGCACTTGTTGAGCGCCAAACGCTTCTCGCATTGCAGGCTCCAGAGCCGCTGGCAATTGGCCTGCCGACAAAGATACCCGGCTCAACAGTTGTTCTAGTTGTTGGTTGCCTTCTGGAGTTGGCTCAATCGAGCAAGAAATTGACTCGGGATTCGAAGCATTCAATTTGCTGAAGGCGACGACGAGATCTTGCAGCTTGACAATCGGGAGACCTGATTTGACTCCGACGACTACGCCTGCATCATTCACTTTCCAGTTTTCGGCAGGTCCCGCGATCACGATATCGTTGGATTCTGGGTAGAGCAGAAGATATTCGATTCGAGTTAGGCCACCCAGAAACGCGAGTTCTTCGCTGATCTCGGTGTTGTTTTGGTGAGCTTCCGCTACTTTCGCTGCAAGGTGTTTAAGCGAAATGTGTCGGATGTCTGCCTTCTTCGCCAGTTCCGCCGGGGCTCCCCCGACGACTTTTTTGGCGGCCGCAACCCAATTTGCTGAGTCTTGGACAGTCACGTTTTGCACGACACCGTCGGTGTCAATTTTGACACCACCGACCACGCGTGAAAGGAACGGGTTAACTACCTGGGCCTCGCTTGATTGGCTCAAGACGCTACAAAAAAGCAAGGCTGACGCGATGGAAAGCGGCTTCCATCCTTGTTGCGTAAATAATTGTTTGCACGCTGTAGGCATATTCCAAACGCGATTCATTTCAATTCTCACAGGAGAGATTGTGGTGATTAGAAGGGTTCGACGTACCAGCAATCATGCCATACGATCGTAAATATTGGTAAACTGGGCTCGTTTGCAGCTTCGAACACGCAAGTGGTCCTCGCCATAGAATAGTTCCTCCATGACCCCGTTGCAACAAAATGCCGCCCAGGCTTACTTGATCATCGAACAAAATCGACGATGGTCCGACGTGTATCGATTGATTCAAGACCAGCCGACCATCATGGGGCGGTCCAGTTCATGCCAAATCGTCATTCCCGACGACCGTAGCAGTCGACATCACGCTCAGATCGAATTTCAAGAGAAAGACTGGGTTCTTCAGGATCTGGGTTCGAGAAACGGTACACAAGTCAACGGTTCGCAGCTCAGCACACCTTATTGTTTGCAAGATGGCGATCAAATTCAAATCGGAGGGTCAGTTTTAAGGTTTACTTTTAGCCTCGCCTCGGCCTCAACTACCCCCGTTCCAAGCCATTCCTCGGGAGCCGCCAAGACGCCCGAAGTCCAAGCTACAGCGGACTTAACGGACGCCGCTAGACGTAGCGCAGATCCGCTCATTGTCCAGCGTGGTACTCCCCGACGGTGGGTAACCGAAATGTCGGTCGACATGCTGGCGTGTCCAACTGTCGCAGAGGCGGCGGAACTTGCATTGGAAGTCTTGACCAAACGCTGTGGCAACCAAGCTGGCGCGATTTTTCTGACCGATGGAGAAGGTCTTTCGAAAGTCCTCGCAACTCGCGAACGGCCGGGAAAAGCGTACCATCGCATCAGCGACTTTCTCGTCAAAACGTGTCAAACCGAGAAGCGTGCGATCCTTGCGAGAAATATTCAGGATGATCAAAAATTTGTTGACGTCGGATCATCGCTCAGTCAACAAAGCTCGAGCGTTATCTGTGTGCCGATCTTTGATGCGCAAGGTCTGATTGGACTCGTCCATTTGTATTCTCGACATGGAGAACCAGACCTGACCGCGCAGACTCTGGAAGATGTTTCGGCAGCGGCTGAAGCATTGTCGGTTACGATTCCACATATGCGCGAGCGAGGGCGTTTGCAGAGAAAACTTCAGATGACGCGGCGTCGAGTGCATCACTTGGAGCAGCAACTTGAAGAAGTCTCTGAAGCCGACCAGATTTTGGGCAACTCCCCTGCCCTCCAAAAGCTTCGAAGCCAACTTGGCCGCGTCGCTGTAACTCATGCGACCGTTCTGTTGCGAGGCGAAAGCGGGGTTGGTAAAGAGTTGGCAGCGCGACAAATCCATCTGCTTTCTTCGAGGAAAACGCAGCCATTTGTCGCTGTGAACTGTGCCGCACTTACCAGCTCGCTCCTGGAAAGTGAGCTCTTTGGCCACGAAAAAGGGGCCTTTACCGGTGCCACTGAGCAAAAGATGGGCAAGTTCGAAATGGCTAACGGTGGGACCCTCATGCTTGACGAAGTTGGCGAAATGTCGGCTGAGACGCAGGCGAAATTTCTGAGAATCTTGGAAGGCCAACCATTTGAACGCGTTGGAGGAAGCAAACCGATTGCCGTCGATGTCCGCATCGTCGCGGCGACGAACCGAGATTTGGAGCTAGCAGTAAAGGAAAACGCTTTTCGCGCGGATCTTTATTTCCGCTTGAGGGTGGTTGAGATTTTTGTTCCTTCGCTTCGTGATCGGCGGGAAGACATCGTCCCATTGGCTGAATCCTTCCTGGCACGATTTCGAGCAAAAAGTGGTTATGGACCGCAAGGTTTTTCTCAACGCGCCAAATCAGCCATGCAAGATTATCATTGGCCTGGAAATATTCGCGAGCTTAAGAACAGCGTCGAGCGAGCATTTGTCCTATCCAATCATGAACTCGCCGAACCGGAAGACCTTGCGCTATCCAACATTGCCGGACAGGGCCCTACTGCGAACAATTCGGTCGAACCGCCTGCGTACCGCGAAAAAACTCTAGCGGAAATAGAGGAAGACCACATTAAAGCGACCCTCGAATATACCAATGGGCAGAAATCGCGTGCAGCTACCATTCTGGGTATCGAACGATCCACACTGGATCGGAAACTGAAACGATTTGACCCCGATCAAGATCAGCCAAGTCAAAGCTAAGCTAGTAAAGGTTATATTTTTAATGTCTTGGAACAACTCGTTGTCGATGCCATCGGTCCTGGTATGGCTATTTGTAGCGGTGGTATTCGGTGGAGAAATCCAGGCGGACTCGTCGGTTTCAACAAATGACCCTCTTCAAACATTGCAATTGCTTGAGCCAGGTGACGCCAATACCAATTCAGCAGTTGATGCCGCGAAAGCAATTCAGCGAAACTCCGAAGTAGGCTTGATTGATTTATTAACAGCAATGAGAGAAGCCACGCCGATTGGTAAAAACTGGCTCGCTAGTATTGCTTCGCTCCAGTTTTCTAAACGAGTAGCGGCCAGCGCGACGCAAGAACAAGATGCATCGATCGATCCAGAACTCAAGATTCAGCTTGAGGCGTTTTTGGCGGAGCAATCTAACGACGCCGAGGCAAGGGCGTTAGTATTTGGTTGGCTCACGGCAGGCAGTGATGCCGAGCGCACGAGAAGGCTTGTGAATTTGACAAACGATCCGAGCCCTGAGCTTCGCTTTGCCGCGATTGAATTGGCTTTGATGAAACTTCAAGACGCGTCAAGCGACACAGACCAGTTGACATCGTTGCTCAACGCTGCAAGGCACCCAGATCAGGTGCGAAACATAATTTCAAAACTGAAAGACGCTGGCGTAGAAGTCAATCAAGCAAAACACTTTGCCTTCATCGATACTTGGCATCTAATCGGACCATTTGACAATTCGGGTGAAAAGCATTTCGAAACTGTTTATCCGATCGAAAGCGACGTACTGCAAAAAAAGTTTGACCCGAAATCTGAGTACGAAGGCAAGAGTGGGAAAGTATCCTGGCAAGTTCACACCACGGAAGACGTGGAAGGCAAGGTTGATCTGGCAGAAATCTTCAGCAAAGAAAAAGGCGCCGTCGTCTACGGTTATGCAACTTTTCGATCCGAGACTAAAAAGCCAGCCCAGATCCGTCTGACGAGTGTCAACGCGAACCGAGTTTGGTTCAACGGGAAACTAGTCCTGTCCAACCAAGTGTATCATTCGGGGACGCGGCTTGATCAATACTCCGGTGACATCGACATCAACGCAGGAGATAACTCAATTCTCGTGAAATTATTGCAGAATGAGCAAACCGATGATTGGGCGCAAGATTTTCAGTTCCATCTGAGAATCACGGACGAAACTGGACAAGGCATTCTGGGCCAATAGGGACATGCCCTGCACGATTTCTTCCAGCTAATAACTTTATCAGACCGTTTTCCAGCATGATTAGAACTAAATCCTTCAATACTCTGCTCTCTCTGCTAATTGCTTGTAGCGGAGGTTGCTTATTGGCTGCAGATTGGTCCCATTTTCGTGGTCCAATGTCGTCCAGTCATTCGGCTACATCCGATCCGCCGATCGAGTTTTCGTCTGAGAAGGATCAGAATATAGCGTGGAAGATTGCTATGCCCGGACGTTCCGCAGCTGGACCGTTAGTAGTGGGCGACACCATAATCGCGACCTCCAGCAGTGGGATGGATAACCAGCGGGTCTTTGTTACCGCAGTTGCGCTTGAGTCTGGTAAGCGGTTGTGGCAACAGGAGATGGTTTGCCGCGGAAGACCTTACACACATCCGACCAGCACCAATGCGGCACCGACAGCGGCTAGCGACGGAGAGCACGTTTTTGCCTTTTACAGCTCAAACGATCTTCTATGTATTAGCGTGCAAGGTGACTTGAAGTGGTATCGTTCCATATCCAGTGACTATCCAAAAGTCGGCAATGACGTCGGAATGAGCAGTTCACCTGTGGTGGTCAGTGGGGTGGTCGTTGTTCAAGCTGAATCGCAGGGCGATGCATTTTTGCTTGGAATCAATGTAGAAGACGGGACGACTCGGTGGCGAGTTGACCGGCCACGCGTCGCGAATTGGGCGAGTCCTACAGTGATGCAGGCGGACTCGGACCACCCCTGGATTTTGGCGACGTCTGGGCAAGATATTATCGGCGTCGACCCGAAGACGGGAAAAAAATTGTTCTCGCTGGATGCGTCCGCTTCTACAATTGCGTCGCCCACTGGCGATGCTAACCGATTCTACGTTGGGACGGAGGGCCTGAGTTGTTGGCAAGTTGGCAGTCCTGGGACGGAACCGCAAAAGTTATGGGCGAGTCGCAAGCTTGCCCCTGATAACGCATCACCGGTCATCGTTGGTGAGAAGGCGTGGGTAGTTCGCGGATCGGTCCTTACACAGGGTAGTACTGCAGATGGTTCTGAAGATTGGAAGCTTCGCCTGCCAGATGCCGGCGCAATCTGGGCAACTCCAGTGGTAAGCGGTGATCGATTGTACGTCCTCTCCGATAATGGAAATTGTTATGTCGTAAAAGTCGGGGACGAGAAAGGCGAATTACTTGCAACTAATCATATCGACGACACCCTGCTAGGAAGTCCAGCGCTTACCGACGACTCTCTCATTATTCGGGGAGATCGTTTTCTTTGGAAAATTTCCAAGCCTGAATAAGTCAGTTTTTTAATTTGAATGTCCAGAGCTTGCAACTGTTGTTTGCAAGCCAGGAAATTCAAAAAAGCCGGTGCGTTCCCGATCCAAAAATGTCGCTTAGATAGTCGAACGCAAGCTCATAAATCCTAGGATGATTGCTGGCACGCGGCCCGGCGATATTCAGGACGCGAGGTTGATGGGTGTCGAGCCACAATCGCACTTTCTTGTTGGGCCGTGGGCCAAACAGTCGTACTTTCATGCAAGGCTTGCCAAGACGGTCGGCATGTCGAGCCGTAAGGAGCGTCCCACCTTCCAGTCGTCGACCATATAAAATCAAGGTCGCGTCGGAGTCCTCAATGTTCTTACGCGTGCGATCGGCATAGTTGGGGCTGTCTAGTTCCACCAACTGGTAGACATCGGGTATTCGGCCATCTTCGGCAGTTCTACCCAGGGGGCACCATCCTCCGTGCGGAATCTCGGCGGCAATTGCCCAATCCAAAGCCGCGCGGTCAACGCCGCTCTGACCGCCGGAAACAATCTTCGAAGGTGTAAACTGGCCGCTCACGCAATACTGTTCGTTAGGCAATGTGATGTCGAAAACCGGTGTGTTATTCCATGTCAAAGCAAAGTCCGCGCGAGTTCCATTGCGGACCGGGTTGGGATTGGAACACTAGGCTTTCGCGAGTTGTAGGATGCTGCATTGTAAAACGCCAGCAATGCAAAGCGATACCACCGCCAAACTTCGTCTGCGAACCATATTTCTGGTCGCCTAAGATCGGCGATCCAATTGCAGCGAGCTGGGCTCGTATCTGGTGCTTCCGCCCCGTGTGCAGTTGTACCAACAAAGCTGCTTCTGCAGAGCTTTGACTGAGTGTTTGGTATTCCATCAAGGCGACTTGCGAATGGGGCTTGGGTGTCGAGAACGCAACGCTTAGACGAGCAGGTTCATCGCGGACCAAGAAATGTTCAAGTCTCCGTCTAGCTACTGCGGGAGGCGGGGAGACGATTGCAAGGTATTCCTTGCTGACCTTCCGTTCGCGAATTTGCTCATTCATCCTGGCGGCGGCTTTGCTAGTCCGCGCCAGTGGCACAACTCCTGAAACGAATCGGTCAAGTCGACTGACGCAGCCCAAGTAGACGTTCCCCGGTTTCTGGTATTTCTCTTTGAGGTACCCTTTGCCCCATTCCAAAAGCGAAGCGTCTCCTTCACCAGCGCCTTGCACAATCCAGTTTACAGGTTTTGTGAGTACCAACAAATGGTTGTCTTCGAAAAGGATGGTTGGTTCTGCGCTCACGGTGCAGCATCGCTTTCTGTAGTGGCTTCAACGTTATAAAAGTGTGCAAGCTGATTCAGTATTTCAGCACTGAGGGTATTGCTCGTTGCACTAAGTGTTACGTTGCGTTCTTGGGCCACCAAGTCATCGACACTCGCATCCGTCGCAGTTGATTCCAGTTGCATGTTAAGGCAGTCTTCTGGCATAGCGCTTGCGAATTTGTTCGCCCACTCGATCAAGCAAACGGATTCGCCATGAACAAGATCGACAAAGCCGAGGCCATCAAGCTCCGCTTCCTTCTCAAGCCGATAGAGATCCATGTGAAGAATCGGAAGTCGAGCGTAATATTCGTGAACCAGTACGAACGTCGGACTCGTTACCGAGCTTGCATCTCCGCCCATCGCCGCTACGAAGAATTTCGTAAACTGCGTTTTGCCTGCGCCGAGAGTGCCTAGCAAAGCGATGCACACTGGTTCATGGATACATCCGGCTATTCGTTCAGCAAGCACTTTACAATCAGCCAGTGAATGCAATCTTAGCTTTAATGTATTCAAGCCTTTATCCATTTTTAGTGCTGGTAGCCAGTCGCTGGCAGTTGTTGGATCTTACCGTTACTAGCCTTCGACCACAGGCCCGTTCGCGATACCACTTTGCCAATAACCGTCAGCGGTACATTACAGATTTCGGCCGGCAATTTTGCAACTTCCGCCGCGGGAACTGTGAAAAGTAGTTCGAAATCTTCGCCGTCACCCATCGCGTGTTGGATTGGAGTTTTATTGCTGGTAACAGCCAAGTCGAATGCTGCTTTGGCAATTGGGACCTTATCGAGTGTAAGTTCCGCTCCACATCGACTTGCGGAGCAGATATTCAACAAATCGTTGCCAAGTCCATCGCTGATGTCGCATGCGGAAGTAACTTGCACCACCCTGCGGAGTTCGGTTACGAGGGCAAGTCGCGGTTCGAAGCTGAGATGCTTGCCAAGTATACTGCCGCCAAGCTCGCCAGTGACAACGATTGCATCCCCAGTTTTCGCTCCGTCACGTCGCCAAGCCATCCCGCTTGCGACGCGACCGGTTGCCGTAGCATGAACGACTAGTGGACCGTCCCAAGTGTTCGTGTCTCCTCCGGCAATAGCGACGTCGAACTGTTTAGCGACTTCCAGTGCACCAAGATAGAGTTCTTGAGCGATGGAGGTCGCTTTTTCGCGAGGTAGGCAGAACGAAAGGAAAAGCGCTTCGGCAGTAGCCCCCATAGCAGCGATATCACTTAAGTTGACCGCAGCAGCTTTTCTTCCGACGGCATGCCAACCGCATGCGCTTGAAATAAAATGCGTTCCTTCACAAAGCGAATCGCACGTTACAACAACCGATTGATCGCTACCTGATAAAATTGCAGCGTCGTCGCCGATACCCAGTTCTACATTGGGGAGTTTTGCGCTTTGCAAAGCCGCCCAGCCGATAAAGCTCCGTTCCATTACTTGTTCCTGTTGGTTTTGCTCGTGAGCAGCACGATTCGACTTCCGCACACTGCTCAGTAAAGAGCGATAGGTTAGCAGTTTGAAGCGATATCACTAGTGAAGCTAACCTGTGCTCCAGAATGTTGTGGCTTGACGATATCCACTTTGCAATCGGGAAGTCCCGCTTGATGCAGAGCTGCAGAAATTTTAGTCGCTTCGCAAAGTGTCATGTCGGACCGATCGGTGATAGCCCACATCGTCGGTCCCCAGCTGGACTGGCCGATTGCTTTAAAACCCAATTGCTGCATTTTATGACGGAATCGTGCTGCGGTCTGTTGATTCGTTTGTGGTTCACCAGGGATATTGAACAATTCACCAGCGAGTGCATTATAATCTGCGATCGCATGAGCAAAGGCTTGGAAGTTCTGAGTGGTTAAGCTGTGCGTTATGGTATCGTAGGCTAGCTTGCTCATTCGCTCAGGGATGTTCGAGTGATGCTTTTCTGCGCGGTCAAAAGTTGCTTGCTCGCTCGTTCCGCTGAGCCCCTGGTGTTCATCGCACTTAAAAAGAAGTACTGACCATGACGGGGGAAAGTTCAAGCGGATCGTTGGTCGGGATATGTTATGCGAGGCTTCCTCGGCCGTCGTCTGAGTGCTAGGTGCCGTGAAAATAGGTTGGCCAGGATCTAGAATCCACCCGCCATGCAAAAAACCTGAGATACCTATATGCGAGCGTTTTCCACGGCCTGCTGCTTTCGACAAGGCTGCTTGCGCATCGACACTCTGACCGCACAGCTTTTTCCATACATCCAAGGCCGACATTTGCGCTGGCGTTGAAGCCGATTCCGCTTTCTGCCAACAATACGCTGCAATGGCTGTCGCTGTCGAGCATGCAAGTTGAGTTCCGGTGCCCAAACCGGTGTGCAGTTGCGGTGTTGCCTCGATTTTTAAGCAAACAGGCGGTAGTTCGCTCAGGTTAAGTGAGGATGACGTAGTTTCTGCTGCGCTGCGAACGCGATCGGCAACGGCCGTTTCGTCGGCCTGGACGCTGAAGGTATCTGCTGCGGATAGCGAGATGACCAGAGACGGTTGCTCGAGCATTAGACCCAAGCCGCTAAAGCAATTGGCTTTAGTGCGGTCGATTTGCATCAATCCGAAGTGGATTCGCGGGGACGCTGTGACACGCAGGAGCATCTATCGAATCGTCAAAGTGGGGGCGAGGAAGGAAACTGCGAAATCTAACTCTTGTGCCGCAATGTATCCAGGCGTTGATGCATAAAATCTTTCAACTGCTGCAGTGCGGAGGCCTCTTGCTCCCCGCCAGTTTTGTCGACCATTAGTTTGGCACATTCCATTTGTTCCAGTATTGTTTTTTCAGCAAGTAGGTCGATTCTAGTGGCCGAAATCGCAAGTTCTAGGATGGCATGTTTGGCTCGGTTCCAGCCAAAGAAACGCCGCAGTTCCTGGTGTTTAGTCACGCGGCCAGACACGCTGCTCCGCGGTTGACAAACTTCCCAGTCGTGTAGCGAAAGCGCGTAAAAACTGCAGGCGTCACTAATAATATAGCCACAATCGGGAGCAAATATTACAGGAATGTCGCCCGTTCGACCGGTGACACTGGCCACGAGCAGGCCAACGTCGTCCGAAGTATGAACCACGCAACGGTTCGCTCGTCTGAGATTCGCAAACGTTTTCGAAGTATTAAACGGCTTCAACGTCCAATTTGTAAGCGAGGCGTTCACATGCGGTCCGATCGCAGAGAGATGTTGGCTTCCATCTTCGTTTTCGGTGGTAATAATCGCTTCGAGGATCATTGGAATTCAGACCAGTTCTGTTTTACATCGGCCCCTGGACCTGGAGCAACGGTAGAGCTCGCGAGCCCTGCGTGCTTCAGAAAATTGGCCAACATTCGATAACCGTATTCTGTTAGGACCGATTCTGGATGAAATTGAAGGCCGAAGACAGGATATTGACGATGCCTAAACGCCATGATTAAGCGATCATCGCAATTGGCTTGAATTTTGAGGGTATCGGGAAAGCTGGAGGAGCAGGCAATAAGAGAGTGATAGCGTGCCACGCTGCAAGGAGACGGGATACCTTCAAAAATGCCTTGTTGGTCGTGGCGGATGGAGCTTGCGCGACCGTGCATAGGCACCGTGCTACGAATTATCGTGGCCCCGAAGGCCTGTGCGATGCACTGATGTCCCAGGCAAACTCCTAAAATAGGAGTCCGACGATGCATGCGGCGGACTACTTCTAAAGAACAACCTGCTTGGTCGGGCGATTTTGGACCAGGGGAAATGACAATTGCGTCAAATTCCGTTCTCTCAATGGTGTCGACTCCAATCGCATCGCTGCGAACGACCAGCGTTTCGTGCCCCAGTTGCTGAAGATAACGGTCAAGATTAAATACAAAACTGTCGTAATTGTCGAGCAAGAGGATCATAGTAAATTAAGGTGTAATGGTCCCGATTTGCTCCATAAGCGTCGGCTGACGGGGGGAAGGGTTGCGAAGATCGAAATGCTGAGATGCCTATTTAACGAATTTTGATCGAGTCGAAGTACGATTATGAGGGTTTCTATTAGCAGTCGAAGCGACCGGGCGGGCCGCGGGACTAAATTTTATGGGTTTGTTGCGATTTTTGAGTCAATTTAGCGGACAAATGCGCCTCTATATTCGTTCCGTAGCCAGTTCATTACCAGCATGAGAATTAGAATTCTTGGATCCTAGGCGAGCGGATCCAGAAATCCTGAAGGTTCGACCAGCATGAGCTCCAAAAAAATCGAAACCTTCGACCTACAGTACACACAAATCTTTGATTCAATCGACCACTTCGATGAAGATCTTTGTGATACCAAGCCCCTGTGGGAATGCAATCCGAACGCGGCCAACGATTCCCAATTTGAAGTTGGGTCCGTAGACAAACACTCTTTGGATGGCCAAATGCCCGACATGATCGGGCGATACCATATCAATTGTAAAATCGGTAGCGGCGGATTCGGTACGGTTTACCGCGGCTATGACCCTCTGCTGAAACGAGATGTGGCAATCAAGATCGCGCATCAACGCAGCGACGCATCATTTTCGATGCGAAGCCGACTGCTAAAAGAGGGACGAGCGGCAGCCAGACTAGGGCATCCGAATATAGTTCCAGTCTACGAGACGGGGCAGGACGGACCGCACCTCTACTTGGTGAGCGAGTATTGCCCCGGTCAAACCTTGGGACGTTGGCTGACTGCTCGCAATACGATCGTCGAGCCGAACTTGGCCGTTGCGATTGTTAGGCAATTGGCGGAGGCGTTGCTACATGCTCATCAGCGTCGACTGCTGCATCGAGATGTCAAACCGAACAACATCATCTTGATGAATATGAAGGATTCGACGGGTGTATTACCGTTTGTGCCCCGGCTGACTGACTTTGGCCTGGTGCGTGAAATGGACGAAGTCGAAGATGATGGGGATGCGATCGTTGGAACTCTGGAGTATATGGCTCCAGAACAAATGGACATAACGCTGGGCGAAGTCACTGAATCGAGCGACTTGTACTCGTTGGGGACTATTCTCTTCCGCATGCTGACGCTTCAGTTTCCCTTTGGCGTTCGTGACAAGCAGCGGATAATTGAATACAAGGCCTATCACAATTGCTTTTCGCCACGAAAGTACGTGCCGCAGATTGATAGAGATCTGGAGGCTATTTGCGTCAAGCTTCTCGACCGTTGCCCTGCCAGGCGTTATCAGTCTGCTCGAGATTTGATCTTTGATCTGTCACAGTGGCAACATGGATTGCCAGTAACTGCTCGTAAGAGAGGGCCGGTAGAGCGGGCCTATCGATTGGTTGCTGCGACACCAATTATATCGGGCCTAGTGTGCGCGATACTGTTCATACTTATGGCGAGTACTGTCTTCCTCGCGGCTATGAATAATCAGATTCGTGACAAAAGCCACGCACTTGCCGATGCATTGAAGAATAATGATGCACAGCGTCAAAATGCCGAGACGCTGGCCAAGGCGAACGAAATCATGGCGGTAGAGGCCAGGAAGCAGCGAGACGAGGCACTCGCGAGCAACCGCTTGGCAGTCCAGCATGCGTTTTTGTCAGATTTTCGCGAAGCACTTGGGCATTGGCAAAAACTGCGACCCAGGATTGCTCAACAAAAGCTTGCTTCTGTGGCAATGTATGACGACGGAACTTACCTCGATCGGTCCGATGTGCGTCTGTTAGGATCTGCTGCGACGGCCGGAATTAGTCAATTGTTCGCTGGGAAGAACAACTTTCGTGCTATGGCTATCGATCGGTCGAACAATACGATTGCTGCGGGGACACAACGCGGCGAGATCACCGTTTGGCCATTTTCGAATCCTGAGGACGCCACATGGTATACGCTTGGAGGCAACGAGTATGAAGTTACGTCGATCGCAATATTGAGCGCATATGACCTGATAGCCTTGGGGGTTTTTGATCGAAAATCGAGAACATACTTTATCGAAGTTCGAGAAATTTCAACTTGGAAACAGATCGGCAAACTGACGGGAATTGCAGAGCCAGTCTCGCGAACGCTGATCGCAAGTGACGGCCAGCACGTTGCATATGGGGCGGGAGCGGAGATCGGAATAATTGGCATAGGCTCGGACAATTTCTCCGTCAAGCGAAGGATGACCGTGAAGACGACTGATTTTGCTCTCAGTCAAGCAAACACTCGCGACACGTTTTTGGTCGACACGGGGACTGGCGGGATTACGGCAGTTCGGTGGAGCGACGGTGAATCGGTGACGCAAACTAGCACACACTCCGACCCACAACAGTACGCTGTATCGGAGGACGGGCAGTGGCTTGCGTATATCATACCGCACGAATCTAGCGTCTACTTGCAGCGCGTTGGCAATGCATCGGAATCGATAGTGCCACTAGATTTGTTAAATGCACCCGCCTGCTCTGTCGCCTTCGGACCGGACGCGGATCGTCTGTGTTGTGGGTTAATCGACGGTTCTGTCGCCGTCTACGATATCCGGTCGTTGCGGACGTCTTCTTCTGGCGAATGGACGGGAGTTGCACCAACCTTTTCGCGAATTTTGCGAGCGACTGCCGTCGATGATACGAGTATACATACCATTGTTATGCCTACCTCAGATTCCGTTGTAAGTCTGAGTGAAGGCGGGCGTATATTATGTACCGAACTGCATTCGCAGAGCATTGGGTTGTCTATACAGGAAGTCGAAAAAGGGCCTTATCTTGTCCGTACTTTGGATTGCTTTGGCAAGTGTCCTGGAGAACTAACCCGTAGCGAATTGTTGTATTCTCATGCGTCGTTTGACCTAATTGGTCGGCTGACCCCTAAGACCGAGCTCTTGCTTTATACTCCGGGCGCATCGACTGTGTTGGGGCTATCGAAAAAAATCGGCGGAGAACCGTTGATTGTTCCCGTCAATCCCGAGCTACCGCGCGAAACAGACTGCAGTTCATTTGCGTACTCCATGTTTCTTGATGCTCTGGCGATCGGAACAACCGATGGACGCGTGCTTTTGAGCAAACCGGCAGAAGGCTTCCAGGAGCTTCCATTTGATGACGAATTCGACTCTGGCGGGATGATCAATTGTGTCCAGTTTTCAAGCGACGGACGCTTTCTCGCTGCGGGAGCCGACTCGAATTTTGTATGGATTTGGTCGCTTGAGAATCCAAAGATCCAACTGCCTGTTTGTTTCGAGACGCCAGGTGAACCTTTCGACTTGCAGTTTGACCGCACTGGTCAAGTTGTCGTTATTTGCGGAGATTTTGGACAGCTGTTCGCGCTTGATACGCAGACCGGAAAAATTTTAGAGCAGCGAACGACTGGTCAATCAGCTCGCAGTAGTTGCCTTATGCAAAAAACGAACACTTTGATTACAGGACACGATGACGGACATTTGCGAGTCTATAAACTGCCTGAAATGGAGAGAATTTCTGTAAGTGGTAGTCATCGATCTGCGATTACATCGGTCGTTATCAGTCCTGACCAAAAGTCATTCTTCACTGGGGATGTCAATGGAGTGATTCAGATTTGGGATATTGCTACTTGGAGCGATCTTGGCGTGTTCCGAGACTATTCCGAACAATCGATGAGCGTTAAGAAACTTGTCTTTAGTGACGACGCGTTCTGTGCTTTACTGGGTAAGTACCCTACCTCGCCTTTTGTGACTCACTACGAGCGTTTCGCCGTATCCAAGGCCCCCCAACGCTAGTATTGGCGGGTTCCGATGTACCGACGGTTGACGACGGGGGGATTGGGTTTGCCTGCAAACTCAATCTCGCGTAGCTGCGTTCGCCAGAACGCGGTTGAATTATGGTGCGATTCCTGAAACGAAGGAGCTATCTGAACTCGCTTCGATTCCTGAAAACGGGTGCCACTGCTGGCTTGCCCAGCAGTGCCGCGGCCGCGGGGTGCGTTTCCGGTTACGCAACCGGCCTCCTGGCCAAGCCAGCTACGATGCGCTTGCCCTCTCCAGCGTAGCTGCGTTCGCCAGAACGCGGTTGAAGCTCGGTGCGATTCCTGAAACGATGGAGCTATCTGAACTCGCTTCGATTCCTGAAAACGGTGTGCCACTGCTGGCTTGTCCAGCAGTGCCGCGGCCGCGGGGTGCGTTTCCGGTTGTGCAACCGGCTTCTAGGCGAAGCCAGCTTCGATGCGCTTGTTCTCTTTCCGATAACAGCACATGCAGTAGCAGTCAGAGGGCGATTGGTTGCTAGAAACAGAAAACAGAGCAGCGGATGCTTGGGCGACAAGAAAGCCAAGTAAACGCTGGAAATCGCACAGATTTGCCAATGAATTCAAAGGGCAAAAGAGAAAAAGGCGCCGATGGGAGTCGAACCCATGATGGCGGATTTGCAATCCGCTGCCTTAGCCACTTGGCTACGGCGCCCTTTCATGGAATGGCGTTGCAAATTATCTAACCTGCAATGTCGCCTATCCTTGAAGCGTTGGTTTTTAATGATTCCAGCCACGTAAGTCAAGCTCAAGCGTTCCGTCGCTGCCATTTGAAGCGCACATTGCGATTTTCCCACCAATTTCGCGTGGCGGCGTGCGTCGCCGGTCATGGAAATGTGCTGCTTTTGGCGGATTGCGATATTTCTCGTGCGAGTTAGAATCCAACTCAAATTTCAATGAAGCGAAGTCTAGCGGCCTCGGAGCGCTTAAACGCCCTACAAACGTCTTCATCTTTGCTCAGTCCCTCTTTTTTATAGTCTATCACGATGAGTAAGCAGTGCGATTTTGGTCTGATTGGTTTAGCTGTCATGGGTGAGAATCTCGCTCTGAATGTGGAGAGCCGCGGCTACAACGTTGCTGTCTTCAATCGTACGACAGATAAGGTTGACGCACTGATAAATGGACGCGCCAAGGGTAAAAACTTTTTTGGCGCCCATACCATTGAGGAATTCGTTGGTTCGCTAAAACGTCCGCGTTTGGTGATGATGTTGGTGAAAGCAGGTTCGGCAGTGGACGATTTGATCGAACAACTACTGCCACACCTTGAACCGGGTGACATTATCGTTGACGGTGGTAACACACATTTTGCCGACACGGAACGCCGTACCAAGTATGTAGAAAGCAAGGGAGTGCAGTTTGTCGGGAGCGGCGTCTCCGGTGGCGAAGAGGGGGCGTTGAAAGGCCCTAGTCTAATGCCAGGTGGCTCTGCCTCCGCATGGCCAACGATTAAGCCAATCTTTCAGTCGATCGCTGCCAAGGTCGGGCCAAAGAACGACATTCCTTGTTGTGAATGGGTTGGGCCCCGTGGCGCCGGTCACTACGTAAAGATGGTTCACAACGGAATCGAGTATGGCGATATGCAGTTGATCTGCGAAGCGTACCATCTGCTCAAGGAAGCGGGTGGTCTGGACAACGCAGAGCTTTACGACGTCTTTAAGGAATGGAACAAAGGCGATCTGCAGAGCTATTTGATTGAGATCACCCGCGATATTTTTAGTGCAAAGGACGATCAAGGCAAAGAAGGATACTTGGTCGACAAGATCGTTGACGTTGCCGGTGCCAAGGGGACAGGAAAATGGATGAGCCAACTGGCTCTTGATCTTGGCGTACCAAGCACTCTCGTGACCGCTGCAGTATTCGCTCGCAGTCTATCAGCGATTAAAGAAGCGCGAACTCGAGCATCAAAAATTCTGGCTGCCCCAGATACTGCGGCACTCGGTGCGATCGACAAGTCGATTCGGGACATGGTCGGCGACAAGAAGAATTTTGTTGAAGCCGTTCGGCAAGCGCTGTACGCATCCAAAATTTGCTCGTATGCACAAGGCTTCGTTCAATTGCAGGAAGCCAGTCGTGAGTATGACTGGAACTTGAATTACGGAGACTGTGCGTTGTTGTGGCGTGGCGGTTGCATTATCCGCGCACAGTTCTTGGATCGCATCAAGGAAGCGTTTGACGAACAACCCAATCTCGAGAACTTGTTGCTTTATCCGTTCTTTCAACAAGCGATTGAGAACGCTCAATCCGCTTGGCGGTCGGTTGTGATGGCAGCGACCCATCTCGGCATTCCCGCTCCTGCGTTTTCGACGGCACTAGCTTACTACGATAGCTATCGCCTTGAGCGACTGCCCGCGAACTTACTGCAGGCTCAGCGCGATTATTTTGGTGCGCACACCTATCAACGACTTGATATGCCCGGCACATTCCATAGCGAATGGCTGGACTTGAGAAAGAAGCCTGAATAGTTCAATATTGTAAAGGCGGCATCTGTCGTACTCGGTGTGAGTGTTTTCAATAGAAATAATGGATTGACGATTTATGTCGCATACAATGGTGATTTTTGGAGCTAGCGGTGATCTGACAAGCCGCAAGCTCATTCCCGCACTATTCCGGCTGTTTCAGCGCAAGCGATTGCCAACGCCGACTCGCATCGTAGGAGTCGCACGCAGTAAATTCTCAAGCGAAACCTGGCGTGAAGAGCTTCGCGAAACCACGGCCAAGTTCGCTAAGAAAGAATTCAACGAGGAATGTTGGACTGAATTTGCAAAGAACATCTACTATCACCCGGGTGATATTTCCGTCAAAGAAGATTTTGATGAGTTGGGCCGATTTTTAAATGAAGTTGAAGGTGGTCATAAAACTGACCGCGTCTACTATTTGTCTACTATGCCCCAGTTGTATGAGCCTGCGATTGCGCAGTTGGGAGCGAGCGGGCTTGCAGATGAATCTCATGGCAAACGCCGCGCAGTAATCGAAAAACCTTTCGGTACCGATCTTGCCACGGCGCACCATTTAAACGATGCAGTACATCGCGTGTTTCGCGAAGATCAAATCTATCGCATCGATCACTACCTGGGCAAAGAGACAGTTCAGAACTTATTGGTGCTACGTTTTGGCAACACAATTTTTGAGCCGTTATGGAATCGCAACTATATCGAGCACGTACAGATCACCTGTGCGGAAGAAGTGGCCGTCGGACGTCGCGGTGACTACTACGATAAGGCTGGAATCCTACGTGACATGTTTCAGAATCACTTGTTGCAGTTGATGATGATCACTGCGATGGAGCCACCGGTGCGTTTTGATGCTGACATGGTTCGTGACGAAAAGGTGAAAGTTCTGCAGGCGGTCCGTCGGTTTAAAGGAAGTGATTTTGCCGAGTGTGGCATTCGCGGCCAATACATTGGTTATACCGCCGAAGAAGGCGTGCCTGATAACAGCCAGACGGAAACGTTTGTTGCGCTGAAGCTTCAAATCGACAACTGGCGTTGGAAAGGTGTACCGTTTTATCTACGAAGCGGAAAGGCGATGAGCTGCCGAACTACGCAGATTGTGATTCAGTTTCGCGAAGCGCCGCATGTTATGTTTGGCGAACGCAAGTCGTACACGCCAGAAGCGAATCGTCTGGTTATCCAGATCCAGCCCGCCGAAGGCCTGCAGTTGCATTTCCAGAGCAAAGTACCCGACGAGGAAATGAGGATGCGAATGAGCGAACTCGACTTCCGCTTTGACGCGCGGGGGGAAGAGATGCCAGACGCTTATCAGCGATTGCTGCAAGATGCTTTGTTGGGTGATGCCAGTCTTTTTGCTCGAAGTGACGAAGTTGAGCAAGCGTGGCAAATCATCGACCCCATTATTGGAGCTTGGCGAAGTCCCGCGGCACCGACGTTGCACCTCTACGAACCCAACTTTTGGGGGCCCGATCGCTGTACCGAGTGGATGTATGAACATGGTCGGCAGTGGTTCGATGTTTGCCCGCTGATCCAGTAATCTGGCAGAAATTGCGAACTATTCGAGCCCGAGCTCGGTTGTGTGTTGGACGAATAGGGCTCCTGTAGTAAGATCTAGGGAGCTGAATTTTCTGCGTTAGCGGCTCGCATCTAATTCGCTTGCAGCGGTAGACGGATAACTGAGATTATCGTTCGCGTTGCTACGAAATTTATACAGAAGTTTTGATGCCGCTTTGCATTCACATCGTGTGGGGCCCTGCCCTTTTGGGCCCCGCCATTACCTCCCGCCTTTTGAGAGAACCCCATGCGAAGTCTATCCTCTCTGACGCTCCTTGTTGCTGGCTGTGGCCTAATCGCTGCTGCCGTTGTCCTGCAACCCCAGCAACTGCAGCACGCCCAAGATAAATCGCCGTCTACACAAGTCAGTATTGATCAAGCGGCGCAACGCTTTCTCGCTACCCTTTCCGGTGATGCTTTATCAAAAGCAGTGCTGAGCTATGACGCTCCGCAGCGAACCGAGTGGAAGTTCATACCACTGCCAACTCGAAAAGGCCTGCCGCTGCGAGAGATGAACGACGCGCAGCGCGAAGCTGCTCATGGTTTGTTTCAGTCGATTGTTAGCTCGCTGGGGTATGAAAAAGCCACCACGATCATGTCGATGGAAGGACTGTTGCGAATCCTGGAAGGCCCGGATAGCCACGAACGCCGCGATCCGAGCAAGTATTACTTTACGGTCTACGGTCAGCCTTCCAACGAAAAGTGGGGTGTTAGCATCGAAGGTCACCATCTGTCCCTGAATTTTGTTATCGAGTCCGGCAAGGTAGTCGAATCTACGCCGCAATTTTTCGCGACCAACCCTGCAACTTTAAAAGCAGACTACTCCGACAAATTCCAGAAAGGCATGCGAGTTCTTCACAAAGAAGAGCAACTTGCATTCGACCTATTGGAGAGCTTTGATGCAGACCAAGCGGCTAAAGCTGTAGTCGCCGATGAGCCGCCAGCGGAAATCCTATCAATCGATCGTCCGCACGCGGAAATAGGAGAAGCGAAAGGAATCTCAACTTCACAGCTGACGGAAAAGCAAAATGCGTTGTTACGCAATCTGGTCACGACTTACACCGAAAGCATGTTAGACGACGTCGCTGCACACCGATGGGAAAAGATTGAATCGGATGGATGGGATAAGGTGCACTTCGCTTGGTTGGGAGCCAAACAGCCGGGAATCGGGCATTACTATGTTATCCAAGGTCCTTCCTTTCTTGTCGAGTTTGTTAACACGCAAGCGGACGCGGCTGGGAATCCCGCCAATCACATCCATTGTGTGTGGCGTGACGCTGACGGCGATTTTTATCTGCCGCGCGAATCGAAAAGCAAATAGTTTTTTCACCGCGTTCTGTTGCAATACGGAATGCAATTTTCTTTGTACATCACCGCACGGCTTGGTTCCCACGCCGTGCGATTTTATTTTGCGCCCTTAGAAGTCAAACCGCATGGTAAATACGCTCTTCCTGCCCGAGCTCCGTGAAATGCTGGCCGAAGCGAACTCGTTCGAACTGAACGAGTTTTGTACTGCGCTGCATCCAGCGCGGACTGCGGAGTTCATGGAAGGGCTGGAAGATCGCGAGCTTTGGCAAGTTTTGCAGCACGCGGAACCTAGCTTACGAGCGGAGATCTTCAGTTACTTCGAATGGGACCGGCAAGTCAGGCTGGTCAATGAGCAGAGCGAAGAGGAAGTTGCACAATTGTTTGCCTGTTTGGCGGCTGACGACGTCGTAGACTTGGTGCAGGAGATACCGGTCGATCGAGTTGATGCCATCCTGGCGTTGATGCCTTCCGCTGATCGACGCGATATCCGGAGGCTTCAGACTTACGAAGAGGGGACAGCCGGAGCACTGATGACCACAGAGGCCGCGCAGTTGCCAGAGCATCTGACAGTGCGGCAGGCGCTGGAGCAGTTGAGTCGCGAATCGGAAAGCTTCGAAACAGTTTACTACCTTTTCGTTGTCGACGAGTCGAATCATTTGCGCGGGATCGTAAGTGCGCGGGCGCTACTATCAGCGATTGGCCGACAAGATACGAAGCTGTCTGATCTAATGGAAACGGATTTGGTGTGCGTCAACGCGCAAGACGATCAGTCGGAGGTTGCGCAAAAAGTAGCGCACTACAATCTGTTGGCGATCCCGGTTGTGGATGATCATCGGCATTTGTTGGGTATTATCACGCATGACGATATTATCGACGTGATCCATGAGGAGGCGGCCGGAGACTTGCAACGCGCGGCAGCTGTCGAGCCCCTACCCGATTCGTACATGCGAACCGACGTGTTAACCTTGTCTTGGAAACGAGGAATGTGGTTGACGCTACTCTTCTTTTTTGCGTTGCTGACGGCGTTTGCATTGGATCACTACGACGAAAAACTGGCAACCTTTACGTGGCTGATCGCGTTTATTCCGTTGATCATCAGCAGTGGTGGAAACAGTGGTAGTCAATCCTCGACGCTAGTGATAACGGCCCTGGCAACAAAAGATGTAGCGCTGGACGACTGGTGGGTAATACTCAAGCGTGAAGTCGTCATGGGGTTATTGTTGGGCGGTTTTATGGCCGCGATTGGCTACATTACCGCGATTTTCATGGCTCCGTCGGCCTATGCCGCACTGGTGATTCCCATAACGATTCTTAGCGTCGTTATTGCCGGAACCAGTATCGGATCGATTCTGCCGTTGATCTTTAAACGGCTTGGACTGGATCCTGCGTTGATGAGCAATCCTTTTGTGGCGGGGATTATTGATATTCTCGGAATTCTCATTTACTTGAATGTCGCCATGCTGATTCTGGAGTAGGGAGTGCTATTTGGCCGTCTCGCAACCCCTTTTTATGTCCTGAAATAATTTTTCGGCATCGGTTTTGAAAAGATCCGCCGGGTTGAGATATACTGGTTTGGCGTGATAAGTTTGAGGTATTCAAATCGACTGGCGGTAGATTCGCTGTTCTTGCCAATACCGGCGTTATAATTGATCACGGTTCGGATGCAATTGACGGCTCAAAATCTCCTCTTCAGATAGGTACTAGCAATGACCAAGGCGATGCAAGATTACACTGGCCTGCTAATCGCACGTGGAATCATCTCGAAAGAGCAACTGCAGGAAGCGGAGAAAATGGCCAACCGCGAAGATCGCCCGGTTGGCGATTTTCTGGTCGAGCTTGGCTATGCATCGGACGAAGAAGTCACCAAAACGCTCGCGGAATTCCATCACTTTGAGTACGTCGATCTGACAGATACCAAAATCAACGATGCCGTTATTCAGTTGGTTCCTGAGTCTGTCGCCCGCGAAAACAAGATTATTCCCTTCGATGAAGAGGATGATACCATCCGCGTCCTGGTGTCCGATCCGTTCGACATCGAGACGATTGAGCGCCTGCGGTTTATTCTGAACCGTAAAGTCGACACGGCTCTGGCGTCCAAGGAGCAGATTCAAGAAGCGATCAACCGGTATTATGGTCAGACCGAAGGTGAATCGGCTGACTCGATGTTGCAAGAATTTACCGATACGCAAATCGATTTTACCGAAACGGAAGAAGACAAGCTTTCGCAGGACGAGCATTTTGACCAGGACAGTGCCCCAGTGGTACGTCTTGTACACTATATGATTCAAGAAGCTGTGCAGCTTCGGGCGTCTGATATTCACGTCGAGCCGTTTGAAGAGCGTGTCCGTATCCGTTATCGAATTGACGGCTCCTTGGTAGAGCGCGACAGTCCGCCACGCCGCTTGTTGGGGGCCATTATGTCCCGCATCAAGATCCTGGCGAAAATGGATATTGCGGAACGCCGCAGGGCTCAAGACGGTCGTATCAAGATTACTGTCGGCGAAAAAGAGCTCGATTTGCGAGTCAGCATCATCCCGACAAACCACGGCCAGTCGGCAGTTATGCGTGTATTGGATAAGGACAACATCAAAGTTGGGGTCAAGCAGCTTGGCTTAGGCGAGCGGGATTTCAAGATCTTCACTAGTTTGATCCGACGTCCAAACGGCATTCTGCTGGTGACTGGACCAACGGGTTCCGGGAAAACGACGACTCTTTATGCCGCTCTAAATGCTCTCAATCGGCCTGACCGTAAGATCATCACGGCCGAAGATCCCGTTGAGTACTACCTGCCTGGAATTAACCAAGTCGAAGTGCGTCACAACATCGGGCTCGATTTTGCTCGCATTATTCGCGCAATGCTCCGTCAAGCTCCGAACGTGATCTTGGTGGGTGAAATGCGTGATACAGAGACGGCTCAGATGGGTATCCAGGCAAGTCTTACTGGACACTTGGTTTTCAGTACTCTGCATACGAACGATGCGCCCAGTGCCGTAACTCGCATGACGGACATGGGGGTGCCCGCGTACATGGTCGCAAGTAGCGTTATTGCCGTTTTGGCGCAGCGGTTGGTTCGTAAGATTTGCACTCGTTGCAAGGTGGAATACAAGCCGACTGCCGTCCAGCTAGAAGAAGCAGGCATTCCTGAGTCGTTAGCCAAGGATGGGAAGTTTGCCCGTGGAAAGGGCTGTTCTTACTGCCAGAAGCGTGGGTATCGTGGGCGGCTTGGTATTTACGAACTGATGGTGGTGAACAACCGAATTCGCGACATGATGTTCCGCGGCGTGTCGAGTGCCGAACTGCGATCGGAAGCCATAAAGGGCGGCATGACAACGCTTTACTGCGATGGTATCCGCAAAGTCTTGGCGGGAATTACGACGATGGATGAGGTTTACAAGACTGCGAAAAGGACGGAGCAAGAAGATATTGCGATTCAAGCCTTGGTGCGGGAGTACGCGGAAGCAGCGAAAGCTTAGCTTTAGATCGTTTCTCGTAAGGGTGTGATTTCTGGCTTTCGTTCTATGGTAGTTTTGCCAGGAAGTCCGGTCGCGATAATGCCGCCATATTCGGACGCTGAGGTTGCTGGTCGCGATTTCGCTACTGATTGCGCGGAGCATCTGCAACTAAATCGATGCCGCCTCGGTTTACCAAATTTGCCTGCAAGGACGTAATCTTTGCCAATATTTGGCTATCTATAAAAAGTCAACTAGAATAGCAGCAGCACAAAGTGGTTGGAGTTAGTACTCCTGCCGCTTACCTACTCATCCTTAAACGTCTAATTGTTGCGGCTAACCAGCCGCGAGTGCTGCAGTTGGCATAAAGTTACGGAATCCTATGGCAACGGTTCTGATTGATAAGCTGTTATCTGCGGCTATCAAACAAGGTGCAAGTGATATCCACATCGTGGTTGGTCAGCCTCCCGTATTTCGGCTGCACGGCCGAATGCGCAAGCTGGATACCAAGACGCTTGAGCCGGATGATTCGGTTCAGTTGATGAAAAGTATCGCACCGGAACGCTGCCAGCGAGAGTTGCAGGAGTCAGGAAGCTCTGACTTTGGGTTTGCGTTCGGAGATTTGGCTCGTTTTCGAGTCTCGATTTTCAAGCAGCGCGGCAATATCTCGATGGTGTTGCGACAGATTCCAAATGACAAGCTGACTCCAGAGCAGTTAGGCCTGCCCGATGCTGTAGTCAAAATGGTACAGCGACCGCGTGGTTTGGTTCTGGTGACCGGACCGACTGGTTCCGGCAAAAGTACGACGCTGGCGAGCCTCGTGAACTTTTTGAACGAAACGCATGATCACCATATTATCACGATCGAAGACCCGATCGAGTTTTATCACGACCACAAGAAGTCGACGATTAATCAGCGTGAGGTTGGCGTAGACGTGCCGAGTTTCGCGGAGGCGATTCGCCGTGCGTTGCGGCAGGATCCTGATTGCATCCTGGTCGGCGAGATGCGTGACTTGGAGACGATTCAGGCGGCGATCAGTGCGGCTGAGACCGGTCACATCGTGTTCGGTACTTTGCATACCAATAGCGCTCAGGGTACGGTCAATCGAATCATCGACGCCTTCCCTGGGAACTTACAGGATCAGATTCGAACTCAGCTTAGCTCGTCGTTGTTAGGGGTCGTTGCTCAGACGCTGCTGCCGCGAATTGGCGGTGGGCGATGTGCCGCTTATGAAGTGTTGGTGGTTACGGCCGGGGTGGCCAACCTGATTCGCGAAAACAAGACGTTTCGTATTAGTTCGGCAATTCAAACCGGTGCCAAATTTGGCATGCAGTTGATGGACGATGCGTTGTTCAAGCTGTGGAAGGATGGGTCGGTCACTGTCGAGGATGTGCTTTCGAAATCGCATCGTCCTGATGATTTAGCCAAACGCATCGTCAATGCGCGACGTGGCGTTGAGGATGACGGCGAAGAGGTTGAAGACGACGAGGAGTGATTGTTGGCTGGTGCGTTCGGGACCGATTTAGGTTTGAGCGAAAAGGTCAATTGAGTAACAAGTAATTGGGGCGGAACATAACGCCAGATCACGGAGCGGTCTAAAGAGATGAATTCGATCCGGATCTGAGGAAATTTTAGGCAAAAGGTAACGTATGGCTTCGCGACGCATTGGTCAGATCTTTGTCGACCTTGGTTTTATCACTGACGAGCAGTTGGAGTTGTTGCTAGAAGAGCAGCAGCAACAGCCTGGCATCTTGCTGGGCAAGCTTGCCGAGGACATGGGGGTCATCAATGAAGACCAGCTTGCGCAGGCGTTAGCCGAGCAGATGAATATGCAAGTTGTTGCGCTGGAGAGCATGACTTTCCCGCCCGACTTAGTGGAGAAGATCAGCGAGTCGATGGCACAGTTGTATCGTGTCGTGCCTGTAAAGTTTGATGGAAATCGACTTACCGTTGCGACTTGCGATCCTCAGAACTTGAACATCCAAGACGAATTGCGAACGTTCTTGGGATTCGATATTGAAATGGCGGTGTCGACTGAGCGAGCTATTAACGCGGCCATTGAGCGTTACTATTCTTCGGAGTCGGAGAGCGTCGAGAAGCTGGTCAAATCATTAGCCGATGACGTCGAGCTCGAAGAAGCAGCGCGGGCGCTGACCGGCGATGGGCCATTTGACTTGGACGGTGCCGAGGCGTTGGCCGATAGTGTGCCGGTTCGCAAGTTGCTGAACCTCGTGTTGTTGTTGGCGATTAAGGACCATGCTAGCGATATTCACTTTGAGCCGTTTGAAGATGAATTCCGCATCCGTATCAAGGCCGAAGGTGTGCTTTACGAAATGGTGCCGCCGCCTCGTCACCTTGCGTTCGCGATTACGACGCGCATCAAAGTCATGGCGAACTTGGATATTGCCGAGCGTCGCTTGCCGCAAGACGGTCGCATCGAATTGATGGTGGGTGGTCACCCGGTTGACTTGCGCGTCAGTGTTTTGCCGACAATGTTTGGCGAAAGTGTGGTTATGCGAGTTCTTGATCGTAGCGTGGTTTCGCTGTCGCTTGATAAGGTTGGTATGGATGATGTTACGATGCAGGGGTTCCGCAAGATTATGGAGCGCCCTAACGGTATCGTGTTAGTAACGGGTCCCACCGGCAGCGGAAAAACGACGACGCTTTACTCAGCGCTGTCTGAGCTGAATGAGATTACTGAAAAGCTGATCACCACCGAAGACCCAGTCGAATACGACATCGACGGTATTGTTCAGATTCCAATCGACCACGATGTTGGGATTACGTTTGCGGCCTGCTTGCGCGCAATCTTGCGGCAAGATCCGGACATTATTCTAGTCGGTGAAATTCGTGACTTAGAGACCGCGGAGATTGCTATTCAAGCTTCGCTCACCGGTCACCTTGTGTTTAGTACGCTGCACACCAACGATGCTGCGAGCACGATTACCCGCTTGAAGGACATGGGGATTCCGACCTTCTTGATAACAGCGACTGTGGAAGCCGTTTTGGCTCAACGTCTGGTTCGCCGGATATGTTCCAATTGCCGGGAGGAGACGGAAGTTTCGCAAGAGATGCTGCTTGAATTGGGGATCAAACCGGGTGAAGAGGGTGATCACAAGTTTTATCGCGGCGTCGGTTGCAATAACTGCAACAACACAGGCTATAAAGGCCGCGTGGGGTTGTTCGAACTCATGGTGATGAATGATGAAATGCGTGAGTTGATCATGGCAAATGCACCTACCGATGACTTGCGAGCGATTGCTACCCAGTACGGAATGATTCCACTACGTGATTACGGATTGAAGTTTGTTTTTGAGGGCGTAACGACCGCCGATGAAGTTGTCCGCGAAACGGTGCACGACGCGTAGCGTTTGCACTCTAGTTTATTATTTTGTTTAGTTTTTAGCACTGATTTTTAACAAGACCATCGTCCTGCAAGTATATCCGCAGTATTAGGACACCCAGCCATGCCAATTTATCAATTCGAGGCAATGGACCGCACCGGTCAAGAGATCAAAGACGTTATTGAGTCAGGCAGCGAAGAAGAAGCGCAGACCACAATACGTCAGATGGGATACTTCGTCACGAAGATCTCTCTGAAGAAGTCGGCCGCGTCGAAAGCCAGAGGTCCGCAGCGCAAGAAACGCAGCTTTGCTATCGGCGGTGCCAAGACCAAGCACATTTCGACTTTCACACGTCAGCTGTCGATTCTTCAGGATGCTGGTTTGCCAATTCTGCGGTCGCTCAAGATTCTTGAGAACAACCAGAAGCCGGGCAAGCTGAAGAATTCGTTGATGGATGTGTGCGATGAAATCGAAACGGGCTCGACGCTTTCGGAAGCTCTTAGCAAGAGCCCCAAGGTTTTCTCGCGTCTTTATGTGAACATGATCAAGGCCGGTGAGGCGGGCGGTGCACTTGAAACGATTCTGAAGCGCTTAAGCGAATTCCTTGAGTCGTCCGAATCGCTCAAGCGTAAAGTCAAAGGCGCGATGATCTACCCGATCGTCGTCATGCTGGTCGCCGTTATTATTTTGGCGCTGATCATGGCGTTCATCGTGCCGCAGTTTAAGAAGATGTTCGAAGACTTCGAAGTCGACTTGCCTGCCGTCACACAGTTGTTGATCGCAATCAGCGACTATGTGGTGACCTATTGGTTCATGATGATTTTGATTCCAGTCACTTACTGGTTGATTATCAAGTTGGGACGAAAGTTTACGCACGGACGAATGGGCTTTGACCAGTTTATCATCAAAGTGCCAGTCTTCGGCTCTCTGGTAGAACGGAACATTTTGGCTCGTACCACGCGTACGCTCGGTACATTGGTGACCAGTGGTGTGCCGATTCTGGAAGGATTGAACATCACTCGTGAGACCAGCAACAATGCGGTCTTTGAGCGAATCTATAACAAGGTGATTGAAGCGATTCGTGAAGGTGAAGTCATCGCGAAACCGATGAAGGAACATTCCACGTTGGGAATGCACCCAGTCGCAGCTCTGTACTGGGTGTTGATGGGGTCTTTCCCCGGTGTGATGGTCATGTCGGTTGCGTTGACGGCCGGTCGCGGTGTTAAGGGTGAAGGTAAAAAGACCGGCGCAGCTGCGACCGCTCACTCGGCAACCAACACAGCGATGATCAATATGGCGCTGCAAATCATGGCGGTCGGTGCCGCAATCGCGCTGGCCCTCTGGTTCTTCAAAACACGCTCGCGAGTTATCGACGACTTGGTTGTGAACATGGTCGACGTCGGTGAAGAGACCGGTGAATTGGATACGATGCTTTATAAAGTCGCCGACAACTATGACGAAGAAGTCAAGGTTATGACAGAAGGTTTGACCAAGCTGGTTGAGCCGCTGTTGATCGTCTTTTTGGGAACGGCTGTTGGATTCATCGTGATTGCTTTGTTCATGCCGATGATTGAACTGATTCAAACGTTGAGCGGTTAGTGTTGATGCGTTTGCCAAGCAATCTGCAAGGTTGCTTGGCTGCTTTTTCGCCTGTTGCAAGACGGACGAGACAGCGATGGTTGTTCAGTCAGGATTGTCAGTTTCACATGTTGCGGATTGTTTGGGCGGCGTAAAACCCGTCGTCATCATAAAATAGGGCGTAGAAAGATGAAACGCGTTTTCCCCTCGTCTAACAGGTTCGGCTTTACGGTAGTGGAGCTGATGGTGGTGATTGCCATCATCGGCATCTTGGCGGGCTTGCTATTGCCGGCTTTGCTAGGTGCGATAACAAATGCTAGGAAAACTGCCATTAAGCTCGAGATCGATTCGATCGCCGAAGCGGTTGAAAAGTATCGAGACAAGTACGGTGATTACCCGCCTGACGGGACGTCCTGGGAAGTTTTCAAGCGACACGTCCAGAAAGCGTTCCCACAGATTCTGGCAAGTGAGCTTGCATTGTTGGATCCAACGATTGGTAATACTGCGGCAGGTACTGTCCAAGAAAATTTTCAGTCTGTCCC
Source organism: Njordella aestuarii (assembly GCF_056494165.1). Taxonomy (NCBI): domain Bacteria; kingdom Pseudomonadati; phylum Planctomycetota; class Planctomycetia; order Pirellulales; family Pirellulaceae; genus Njordella; species Njordella aestuarii. The sequence continues at coordinate 5,292,482 of NZ_CM151397.1, read as the reverse complement.
TGGGCCATGCATCCGTAACAGTTCCGACACACTTTTGTCAGGCGGTTCAATACCTGTCAGTGATTATAAAGTAATGGATGCGCCCGAGGCTTTAGTGTTTTTCCTGGGCGGGTTCAGTTCTGATCCGAAGAAGCCATTTACTGGTCGCGGCGGGCCTTTTGTGGAAATCTTGGACGGAGCGGTTTCCTACGACCCCAAGCGATATGGCTATAACGTATCACGGGAGAACCCATTGTTTGAGTTTGACACGGGACGTCTGACCCTTGCAAGCGGTGCCGCCGGGATCACTTTCAGTAATGATGAAGAGCGCTACTTTACGGCTTCTGTTCCAGCAGATACCACAACTGATTTGCTCCCGGTCTATATTCAGCGTTATGGTGATCGCGATTCATCGTGCCCTTATGTCTACTTCGATAGCCGGACATATACTGCCAACAAATCTGGACAACCTTACGTAAACTTTTATCAGCGAACTGCGATTAATACAGTTCCAACAGGTACCGGGGAAGCTGACGTTGATCAGTTCGGAGCGATCTATCCTTTCTATTCTGATCAATTGAACACGAGTCGCAAAGGTTTACCTGGGATTCCATTTGCCTCGACGGCTACCGGAAGTGATCTATTCAATTTCTTGCGCTACGAATTTGTTAATCCTACCAAGTTTCAACTGCTCGGGCCTGGTATTGATGGCAAGTACGGTGGTCGGCTTGTCGGCGAAGTTCGGCGTACGAATGCCGTAGTGAACTTGCAACAGACGATGTTCCGATTCCCTTCTGGAGAATCGATCAACAGCACGGCGCAGTTATACACAAGCTTCCGCCCTGCTCCGATTTACAACCAAACGCCTCAAGCGGTTGCGCCGGCCATTATGAGCCGAATGGTTGACAACGTCGCTAACTTTAGTGCTCAAACGCTTGAGAGCGGTGCGCGTTAAGTCTAGGCGGTATAGCGTTTGCGTTATTTTCATAATTGCGAATTGTCGTCTTTATCAGCGTCAATGTGAAACGATTGTCGCAAAATGCAAAGAGGCGGAATTGCAGTGTTAAGAGGTAGTGAAGTTATGCGTTACGAAGTTAAGAGAATCGAACCAATGGTTGCAAGCGATCCTAATCGCGTGCGTGCCGGTTCGTCGTTGCGCAGCCGTGGCTTTACTCTGATTGAATTAATGGTCGTGATGATCATCGTTTCAATCTTGACCAGCCTCAGCTTTGTGGCCCTGCGAGGCGCTCAGCAAGACAGCAACTATGCCAAGACGCGAGCCACGATTCGCAAGATTGAATCGATCATTACCGATCGCTTCGAAGAGTACCGTAACATCGGGTTGGATTATAGTATTCAGGCCGGCACTTACACGTCCACCTCGTTGCCTCGTGCTGGTACGGGAAATCAGTTCAACAATGGCGGCGTTTCTGACGGCCTTCTTCACGCTCGAATTAGGCTTGGTGTCTTACGAGACTTGATGCGACTAGAGATGCCAGACACTGCGGGAGACATTGTGCGATATAACGGGACAAACTTTGTGTTCCGTTCGCCGAACAGCTTTCCTTCGGGGTACACCTATATCCCGAACGGAAGTTCCGTAACTGTCGCGTTAAATAATGCTCCGCGATACTCGCAGCTGCAGTCCGTTTTGTTTAACCGCCACGGTTTTTTGAGCAGTGGAGTTCGTTGTCTAAATCCAGGTATTTTCGAGCGTAATTTTAACGCTGAATTATTGTTTCTGATCGTCGAATCGTCTTATGTCGCTGGAACGTTCGGAATCGAATCCTTTTCGGATTCTGAGATTCGCGACACAGACAATGACGGCTTACGTGAGTTTGTGGATGCATGGGGGAATCCGATTCAGTGGCTGCGATGGCCTGCTGGGTATTTCGACGATGCAGAACGCTCTCAAACTGGAGGGAGTCTGAAGGGTAGTGCTTCAGCATTTGTGCTGAACAGGTACGATCCAGATCCGCTTGCAAGCCAAGTCGGAGGACAAGCGGTTTTTGCGAAAGACGATTTCGATCCTACGAGTGCAGATATTGGTTATCTGTCAAATGATATTGGGAATCATCCTACGGCCCCGTTGCGACCATTGATCGTCTCGCCCGGCCCGGATGGACGAACAGGTCTGCGATTCTTCTGGACTGGGAGCAACGCTCAGGCTGGTTTGTCCAGTCTCTTCACTGTTGCAGATGCGCAGTGGAGTGGAGCGGCTTGGCCCGATCCATTTTATCCGAGACCTGGTACATGGACTGGTTATGATGAAGACTACAATCAGAGTCTGGGCGGGGTTTTGAATGTAGAACTCGATGGTACTGACGTGCCAGTGGGATTTGAGGCGACGGGGGCGTTTATTCCAGAACCTAGTCCTGACGTGCTCACCAATCCGCTGGTCCGTAGGCTGGTTTCCGACAACGTTACGAACTTTGACGAGCTGGGAGGTGCATTATGAGCTTAACTGCACGCTCAACACATGTAATGTCTAAGTCGCGTAGCGGATTGTCGCTGATCGAGCTTTTGATTGTTATGGGGATCATGACGCTGTTGGCAGCGGTAACGCTCCCGACTTTCCGAACGGTTATGAACCAGCGGAAGACGAGTCAAGCTGCAATTGTCGTTCGTAATATGCTTGAGGCTGCCAGAGCGCGTGCTGTGGCTCAAGGGCGTCCGGTGGCTGTGGTATTGGAGCGGCTTTCGTCGCGTGCTGGGCGTGATACGACGGGTTCGTTGGTTTCATTAACGGCTTCGTCTACTGACCTTGCCTCAAACTTTTCGGTTTATAACACGAGTATTCGGTTGAGCTTGGCCGAGGTTCCGCCTCCTGCCATGTTCGACAATATTGTGTTTAGTCTGGTTGGTCCAGTGTTGACGATTTCACCAGTGCCGGCGGACGAACGGCTACGTCGTTTACTGACAATCGGTGCCGAGCTTGAGTTTGTCGAAGCGCCTGGCATGGGGCGTCGACTGCGTGTGGAAGAAGTGGCATTCAACGGCGGGTCTGTCGATATGGTGGTCAATAATTTTGGCGAGCCAAATTTACCGTTTGCCTCGACCACGGATCCCGCTGCTTATTCCCTAACATCTCGGATGGGAAAGCGGAACGTGTTTTTGCCTCGACTGCCAGACTTTGCAACCACGCCTGCCGGAACGCGGATGTTGGTTTACTCCTTGCCGCAGCCAATTTCGTCGTTAGTCGTCGATATGCCTCGCGGGACATGTGTAGACCTGTCGCTGAGCGGTTTAGCGAACGACAGTGATGTTGTTTTAAGAGATCAGACGGTTCAGAATCTTCGTGATTTGCGACGTTTGTTTGCTTCGGACTGGTCTTACTCGTTGACTCCGCCAACTCCGGCGCAATTGCGTCCAGTCTATTTAATTTTTGGTCCTAATGGCCTATTGAGCTCGGTTATGTCAAACGATTTCAACGGCCTCAATGGCGACTTCCAAATTCGTGAGTATACGACCTTGGAAGATGTCTATTTGTTTGTCGGGCGAACTGATCAGGTGCTGGGTAGTCCGACTGGGATTGCGGATGAATTTAATCCGGATGTTCTGGAAACAAATCGCGAGAAGGCAAACTTGATTGATGCAAGCTGCAATTGGATTCGCATCTCGCCATCTTCGGGGGCAATCTCGTTGGCAAACGTTGCACCCTTTGATTCGCCTCCCTTCGACCAGTTGACTCTTTTCGGCAATAACACACCGATTGGGCAGTTGTTGTATCAATCCCGACAATCTTCGTTCACGGATGAGGCAACCGCACAATGATCGCTAAAAATATGTTGAATGGAAAAATACAGAGAGCTAGTCGCCGCTGGGGTGTTACGATTGTCGAAGTCCTATTCGCAATGGTGATTGCACTGATCGGTTTGACCGGAGTGCTTGCGATATTGCCATTGGCCAGTCGCCAAGCTGCGGATTCGTATACTTTGAATCAAGCGACGTCGACTGCCTTAGGGGCTGCCGCCGAGATAACCGCGCGGGATAGTGTCGCACCGACGACGCAGCAGCCGTGGTGTTACGATGAAGATGATGACGATCCAACTCATAGTCCAAATGTTAACTCAAATTTGCCATTGCGCGGGGCATTCGCCTACAAGCCAGTAACCTCCATCGGCGACATGTACGAAGGCTTGATTTTGAAAGCTAGTACTAGGCTTGGCCAACAACCGACGCAAAAATTTATTCGTAGACAAGTGTATGGCCAAGGCTTTTGTTTTGATCCGCTATATTACGGAAGCTTGAACTCCGAAATGAATGGTGGGACGCGGTTACCAGCCTATCTCAAATCCGATCATATAATTCGGCGAACGACGTTTCCTTTTGTAAATGAGAATTGCGACGTTCAATTTGATACCACTGCAAACCAATTCCGTTTTTATCTCAATGGGACTTCGACATTATTAAACCCTAATATCAATCCGGTCGCGTTGCCTTCGCCAGGTGCGAGGTTGATTCGCGTATCAGCATGGTCGCCATCATTCTTAGGACCGGTACGGAAATCGATTGCGAATGCCTTGGTCGGCGGTCTTGGAGATTTGATTCGAGCGACTAATCAGCAAGACGAGAGCTTCGGTGCGATTCGTGAGTTTCAAGGTGTCGACAACTTTTCGCTGATTTCGTCTGCGGCTTCCAATAACCTAACATGGTTTGGAACGCTAGTTCCAAACGAGTCGCCTAGCGATGCTGTCCCATCGAACTTCATGTTGTCGGTTGTGATTTGCAATCGTCGTGACACCGGTTTTGAATTGCCGGCTCCAACGTTGCCAGGTACGGACGAGTTGCCAAATTTCGAAAAGGTAGTCTTGTGTACCGCTCCGACAACAACGCAAACTGCTGGAGTGTTACCAACCAATCATCCTCCGACAGCTTTTGCCCATTTGCCCATGAGCAACGGTGGCGTATTGAACGTCGAAATGTTTAGTGACGATCGAACTTCCGCGAATCTGCGTGTTGGGGCTTATGTGATGTTGTCGAGGACGATGCGATACAGTCCTCCCGACGTTGCGGTAAATGGTCCGCGATTTGTTTATCGGCACAAGTGGTATCGGATTGTTGGGGTCGATGATCGCGATGCGTGGCCGCGACTTGTAACATTGCAAGGGCCTGCCTGGAATTACCCAGAGTTACCGGCTGCTCCAACACCAGCGCAGTTGTCGGAGGCTAGAACCATTGCGACGATCGTGCCGGATGCCGTTGCGGTATATGAATATCCAATAACTGTCGGCAATTAAGACAAGCCAAACTCATCTAATGCAATCTTGCTAAGGCGATCCGATGAAGACTAATGTTAGGGGAAACGCCATGAATATTCGACGTGGTAGATCAAATCCGCATCTCGTACTGCGCAATCATAAGAACCGTCAAGGTTTGGTGTTGTTAGTTGTGCTAGGCATGCTTGGGCTATTTAGTCTGCTTGCGGTAACGTACGTCGTATTCTCTGGTCAATCTCGTTCTGCCAGCGTCACGATCAATCGTGCCAAGATGCAGAGCAATATGAAGATCATCTACGATCCAGATATCATCCCGCTAATCCTGCGCGGTACAAACGATAGCCAGTCGGCTTTGGCAGGACACTCGTTGCTTGGTGACGTCTATGGTCGACATGCGGTTGAAGGTTTCGTGAGAGATTACCTTGCGGGGTTCGCAGGCTATTCGTCAACAGCACGCAACGATTGGTACAACGCTCCCCATGGTGCAGTGTTAGTTGGCGCACAGGAGCGACCTGCGATTGGCAACACGACATCCAGCGAAGCCATGTTCCTGAAGGTATCACTCAACCACACGGGGGTAAGCATCTCGGGTACCGGTTCGACGACGCTGGCAATCTACGACGACGCGTATAATGCGCGAATCTTCACCATGCTTGAAGGACCACTCCAGGGCTATTCGTTTCGCATTCTTAAATATGTTGGGGACGAGAACAACACGATTGTCAACACTCCGGTTGATCCACTTGCCTACTCAGTCTTGATCGATCTGAACGAGTTGCCTGCGGACGCTATCTTTAGCGGCGCGATCAACACCGGAACAGTGCAAACCATTGCCGTCGGATTGCATGAATGGTTGGCACGATCTCCGACAGCGTTGTTTTACAATGCGAATGGTCAAGGCTATAGGTATTTGATCAATGACGCTGTATACAACGGCATTGGCTATGGCTTGAATCCCGAAGACGGGAATTTGACTCAGCGTATCATTGATCCCGATACGTTGCAGCAATTGCCGCTGGCTCCAGATGGTACCATTATACCAGTCGGTTTGCTGCCAAACATGGAATACATGCAATTGCGGGATGTACTTGGTTCTACGAACGAAGGCTACGACGTTGCGGACTACAGAGATTATTGGTTGTCGCACCTCAACCCAAATGGTGACGGAGTATACGAGCCGGCTGATATTATCCCGTCGTACCATCGTCCCGCTCTGGTGAATTACATTGTATCGCGCTACGGAGGGCTTGGAAATGTTGGTGCTTTGACGTACGCGCAGCTTCGTGAAATGTTCGTTTTCTTGGACTATGCGTGTGCTCGACCAATTCCAATTGTCTTTGGTAGCGAAGCTGCTGTACCAGGTCGACCAACGCATGCATCATTTGCAGCGGGAACAATAGAACCGGTCGTAATTTCGAATAGCAGTTGGCCATCAGCCGCAGAGGAAGCAAATGTTACCACTCTGCTAGAACGGCTTATGGGTATTAATCCGAACGGTTCGGCTTGGGACGTTGACAACGATGGAGAAGGTGTGCCGGAAAGCATTTGGCAGGACCCACAGCTACCAACTATTACCGCACCTGACGGACGAACTCTAAAAATTATGACGGCGATTCATATCGAAGACCTCGATAGTCGTATCAACGTCAATCTTGCAGGGGATACGTTGCAGGCTTTCGAAGAATATCAAACGCCTTTGTCACCTGCGAACACGCCTTATCCGAGCGTTTTCGCAAGAACGAATACGACAGCCATCGGAACCGGTTTCAATTACTACTTGCCTCAAGGAAGCGGACTTGGGCCGGCGGAGATTGGGTTCGGGCATTTGTTACAAAACTTTGCGCCACCCTACACGGCGATTCAACCTGCACAGCTTGATTTCGTACGTGCTTTGATGCGAGCAAGGCATGGCGATGACTCGGCGAGTACAACGCCTTACCAATTGACGGGCGTGCCAGGCAAACTGTTCGATCCAATGTCGAATTCCGGCAATGACTGGGTGAGCAGCATCTTTGAGCGTGGCATGACAGAGCGGAGCTACTTCTGGTTTGGTAATGGTATCGCGCCTCGCGGTGGTTATCCATTGATGACACGCGGCCGCGCCGCTTGGGGGATCGATCGCAACGGCAACATGGCCATGTACCGGCCGATGATCGATGATCCTTCTAGTACGGTCTTTCAACCCGACGAATTGTCTAATGATCCGTACGAATTGTCACAAAACGCAACACCCCAAGATCAGCCATTCACATTGGCTGAACTTGAACGTCTGCTCCGCCGCTTTGATAGTGACACCAGTGCCTTGTCGGACCGACTGCTGACGATTCTGCAGCGCGATGCAAACTGGAGCAATATGGCGGAAATCAATCGCGTTATTACAACGCGAAGCCATGAGTTGCGACAAGCACCGATTGGATTTGCAGGGCGTGATCAAGACAACATTTTGCCTGATGCAGATCCAAGAGTCAGGCCGCAAGTCGTAGGGAGCATGCTTGAGTGGATTGCTTTGTTATACGAGCACCAATACCGCGTTATCAACGACGCTGGTCAGATGGAGAGCGGCGACAATGACCCATCCATGCGGAAGAATCATGTGGATGCGACTCAACTGCCACCGTTCAATCCCGACATCATTCGAGCTCTGTTCCCTGTCGAATTCCGACACGGATTGAGAATGAATTTGAATCGTCCGTTTGGCAATGGTTTCGATAACGATTCCACGGTTGATTTCGATGGTGCAAACGGCAACGATGCGGTATCTGTCGATGATCCCACTGAACTTGCCATTAGCGGTGGATTTAACGAGAAAGAGCCGTACTTAGCTTACTCCCCATCGCCTACGGGCAACTATGACATTGTCGCGTGGGACGAACGGGTTCCTGCACTACAGCGTTATCCATATAGCGGATATACCGCTGCGCAACCTAACGCGACGGTGCCTCCAACGCCGCCACGTACCAATCTTCAATCACGTCAATTGTTTGCTCGACAATTGTACTGCCTTGCGCAACTGATTGTTCCGCAAGAGTATATGTTCCCATCTATGAATGGTCTGACTCAATATAGTCGTGATTGGTACAAACGCCGAGCCAGAACACTTGCGCAATGGGCTGTAAACGTCGTCGATTTCCGTGATTCGGATGCAGTGATGACGCGATTCGATTACGACTGGTTGCCATTTGGTATCCGAGCGAATGCAGCAGGTACTACAACGCAAGGCGCGTGGAACTACGGTAAGGATCCAGGTTGGTCGCCCGACGCCGGAGACGTCGTTTGGGGTATGGAATATCCCGAAATGCTTTTGACCGAAACCCTGGCGTTCCATGATACGCGAGTCCGCGAAACGACTCGAAATACTACCAACATGCCTGCGCCGTCGCAATTTCGTATTCCGCAAGGCTCTTTGATGATCGAGTTGGTGAATACGCGAACCAATGCACCGCTGGATAACCAAGAGATTCCGGCTGTACCTAAAGAACTATATATCAACAATGCTGGAATTGTGTCGTTGAATTTAGCTCAACTCGCTCCTGCACCGACTGCTCCAACCGCTCCCACGTTCGGAGTTCAACCAGTATGGCGAATTGGGGTAACTCCGGTGCAAGGGCAGCCTGGTGCGCCACTCACACCTTATGACCAACTGCTCAACACAGGGGGCGGCGGTGGGAATGCGCGAACTCCATCTTCGATCTCTCAGCTCGCTCAAGAGAGTACGAATCAAGTCAGCGAAATCGGGAATATGCAATTTAACGGGCTCTATAGCGATTTAGCTAATCCTACAACACCACTAGAATTCGAACGCGTTATTTGGTTTACGAATCAGAAACCATCTCAAATCAACGACCCATTCGTCAATGCTGCCGAGATTCCAAACCTGATCGGTAATTCCACAGGGGTAGCGGCGGATCACAAAGTTTTCGTCAATAAGAGTCCGATCACGGCGGGTAATACAGCATTGCCAACCGGTTCCTATTTTGTGATCGGCCCTCGCGAACGAACGTTCATCGGTTCGAGAGCCGCTGTGGATCAAAATACTGACCAGCCGGAATACGAACCAAGCGCGCAAGAAATTCGAATTAGCGCCAATGACGTACGAGCTTTCCGAATTGATGGAACTTTGGTGAATGATCCGTTGTTTACCGCAAACCGCATCAAGCCCACAATTACGCAAATCGCTCAGGCAGATCCACCTGATCCTAGCTGGCAAGATGTCTCAATTGTTAATGCGCCGTTAGACTTGAATGAAGGAATTGGTTTAAGCGTCTCTGAGCCACTTCCTGTTCCCGGAGTGACTCCTGGCTTTCGATACTATCCAATGCCAGACAGTCAGCTAAGCACGGCGCCTGGATCTGGTTATGAGACACGTCGTCCTGACGCATTCGAAGATCTTTCGTCTGGTCAAAGCTTGAGTACGGCCCTACTCGATGAAGATCCCACCATCAATCCAAACTTACAATCCGTGTTTAATCTTCACCAAACACACGCGGATTTCAGAACCATTTACCTGCAACGGCTGGCGGATCCAATGCAGCCGTACGATCCCGACTGGAATCCTTACATTACGATTGACACGATGAGTGTCGATTTGACCTTGTTTACCGGCGAAAATGACTCGCAAGCTTACGGGACTGTGTCGCAAGGAACTTTCGCCTTTGAATCTCGATTCAAGGATGGACAAAGCATGGATGGTCGACGAGTGGAGAGCAATAACGTTGCGCCAACTCCACCGACGGTCTTCAAGCCAGCGCAAGGCAATGTTGGATCTTACTTCTCGGCATCCACTGCTCAGCTTTCACCGACTTTAGCGAACGGTGCACACAGCGGTGCTGTCTATTTCAATTACGAACTTGGTTATCAAGACCCAGCGTCCCAGAATACTCCGATAGACTACTCGAGTACGACTTTGGGTTATCTTAACATCGGCCATACGCAGTTTGGTGGTGGTGCTTACGATGGGTTTGGCGAACCTCAAGCGTTCACAGGAGCGCTTTATGGTTTCACTGGAACGCCCGATCCTAATTTTTGTATGCCAACGAATTTGTTCTGGCCTAACAGACAATTCACCAATGCATCGGAGTTGATGCTGGTCCCCTACACCGCTCCTGGACAACTTGGTGCCGTATTTACTAGCGCGCTCGGATTGACGAATCCACCTGCGACGAATGTTTACGGCGATTCCGAGGGCTTGATTGGAACGTTCGGGCATCTATTCAACTTCTTCGATAGCAATGTCCGCTCGACGACGCTGCCGAATCCGCCAGTCCAAGTGAACGATCTCAATGCAGCGCCGCGGCGTGAACCGTATTGGATGCGGAAAACTGTCGGCGAAACTTATGCTGTTCCACCTCGAGCATCGACTATGCGAGCCGACCTCGGTCTATTGCTCGAGCTAGTTGAGACTACGCCTCGCTATCGCGAGACAGCGGAGATCATGAATCCGATCGCGATTGATCGAAATGCTCAAGGGGTAAATGCGAACAATCATCCTAGTTCAACTGTGATTGACACGATTCGAGATCGAATGTTGGTTGATTTTCATTCGCCGTATAACTTGCGTCAGTCCTATACAAATCCTGGCAAAGTCAACATCAATACAATCACAGACGAACGCGTTTGGAATGGTATTGATTTCAATGCACTTGAGTCAACTGTGCCAATTGGCGGTCCATACTCGCCGCGTCAGACGGCTACTGGGTTACCGCAATGGCCTGAAATAGTTCGGCATCGTCGCGGTTACACGCCTAGCGGACCTAACAATTTCGATGATGACATGCCAACGCAATTCGCCGGTGCATGGAGATCTCCTTTCTCGTCAAACATTACGCCACCGATTCCAGATGCCGAACTGCGGCGTTTTCGACCGGACACCGATAATACGGTTACCAATCGTCGACCGTTGGACGTTGCCAATCCGTTGTTTCCAACTGGCAGTGAGGCACTCTTAAAGTCCAACTCGCCGTTGGTCGAACAGGTTGCGCAGCCGCTGTTGACTTATCAACGCTTCGGGCGGCTTACGAATTTGGTTACCAACCAGTCGAATGTGTTTGCTGTTTGGATTACGGTAGGACTATTCGAATGGGATCCCGTTGCAGGGCTTGGTGCCGAGTACGTGGGTACGGGCGGAAGACCTGAACGACAACGTAGCTTTTACATTATCGATCGAACTGTGCCTGTCGCGTTCCGAGAGGGCGATTCGTTCAATACCGAAAAAGCAATTCTGCTACGTCGGTCAATTCAACGATAATGCTGCAATACTCGCGTGGTTGTTCGCGTAGGGTGGGCCAAACGGCACGCAGTCTTACGCTGTTCCGCTACGATTGCTTTGCCAGACGCATTTGCGCTGGCAAAAGCTCGACCAAATTGGTCGCAATCAATTGCTCGACGTCGTCGGTTAGCAATCCATAGTAAATAGGCAGCTCAGGCGCAAACTCAGACAAAAACTGTCGGCAGGCTCCGCAAGGGGAAACGCCGGTCGGTGAGACAATCACGATTCCTCGCCAATCGGCTTGTTGGGCAGCAATCGCCGTCGATGCTGCAACGCGTTCAGCGCACAGAGTAACACTGAACGAGGCATTTTCAACGTTGCAACCGCTGATGATCTTGCCATCGGCCAGCAGAATCGCAGCCCCCACGGTGAACTTGGAGTATGGCGCATAAGCTCGATTGGCGGCCAACTTCGCCGCTTTCAATAGCTCCGCTAGCTCTGCTGGATTGGGGCTCATCACTGAATTTGGAAGGCTTCGTTCAGCCATTTTCGTGCTACCTCGGACTTGGAATCGGAATCGCTGTAAATTTTGCAAAGCGGTTTCAGGGCGTCGACATGCTGGCCTGGTTCGACCAGCATCTTGAGTCCGACGCGGTGATCAATCTTTTGGCCAACTTCGCTGCGACCACCGCCAAGCGATATTACAGCCATGCCGACATTGTAACAATTGACACTGATCAACTGGCCAGCCTGGGACGCGTGGAAGTCGGTCTCGGCGGCTAGCTTTGGTAATGCTTTGAGGTTTCCTCCCTGAGCCGACACCATTTCTTCAAAGCGTTGCATGGCGGCGCCGCTGTCGATAAGCTTCCTGAGTTGCGACAGTGCTGCCTCCCGATCCATCTCTGGTGAGCAACTTTGTAGGATGTCGGCACACAGGTCTAAAGTGAGTTCTGTAATGCCAGCGGGTCCCCTACCCTGTAAGATGTCGATCGATTCAAGGACTTCATTTAGGTTGCCAACCATTTCGCCCGTTGGGAAATTCATGTCGTTGAGGCGTGCGGTTGTCTTAACACCGAACTGCTCACCAACACTTGTGAGTGCCGCCGATAGTTGTTCAGCAAGTTCCCGCGTTTTCATGAACGCGCCACTGCCGTACTTAACATCCAAGGAAAGTGCGTCGAGCGATTCAGCCATTTTCTTGGACATGATGCTGCTGGTGATCAGCGGTATCGCCGGAACTGTTCCCGTAACATCGCGGAGCGCATAGAGCATTCGATCGGCCGGTACGATGTCTTGAGTCGTGCCAGTGATGACGCACCCGATCGATTGGAGTTGTTGATTTATTTCGGACTCGGACAAGTTCGTACGATAGCCTGGAATAGCTTCCAATTTGTCGAGCGTGCCGCCTGTAATTCCCAGACCACGACCGCTGAGCATAGGAACATCGAGGTCGCAGCATGCTAGCAGTGGTGCCAAGATCAAAGAGACTTTATCGCCCAGGCCGCCGGTAGAATGTTTGTCGACGCGAGGGCGGTCGGTAACACGCTCCAGCCGCTTTCCGCTCGCAAGCATGGCACGTGTTAGGAGCGATATCTCTTCGCTATCCATACCGCGGCAACAGACGGCCATTGTAAAAGCGGACATCTGGTAGTCTTTGACCGAGCCGTCTGTAAAGCCCGAGATGATCGCCGAGATTTCGTCGGAGCTGAGTGCGTATCCATCCCGTTTACGCTCAATGACACTGATAGGATTAAACATGATGTTGGAGCTCGGTGGTGAAATGGACGGCTGTGGTGTGATCGCGAGTTGCAGGCAGAGAGCACGCATTATCCACAAAAACTGCCGTTTTCCCAGGTCTTAGCAGTGGTCCCCGGACAAGTTCATCGTTTCTTTTGAACTGGTAGAGATGACTCTGGGGGCAGTGGGACGAACGCAGCCCGTTGGGCATGCGGTTAAACGAGTTGAACGGAAGCAGCCGATTTCGATTACGACGCTAGTGACTCATGGTCCACTACACGAGGCGTTTTGGATTGTGGCCATAACGCTAGAATGTTTGCGAGCAGCACGAGCGAGCCTCCGGCGGCGATGGTGGTATTAAACTGCTCGTTGGCATATGCGACGCCGCTCATGACGCTCAACGCGGCCGGGAGGACCATTGCCCAGCATGACGCGAACAGTGGTTCCAAGGTGTAGATTACGGCCGCTTGCGTTGCTGTGACCATCGGCTGATATTTGTTCATCCAGTAAAAAGCGATCAGCGAGGGGATCAACGCCAGGATGGCAATCAAGATCATGACTTCCGGCTTACTTGCAATCGAAAGCCAGCCAGTGGAGTTTTCGGTGATGCCAGGACTTGCAATACCAAACACAGCAGCGGACAGGAGAATGCTCGCCGCGAACATACCAGGCGTGAATGCCGCAGAATTCTGGTTCTTGCCAAGCCGATCAACGAGCAAAATTTGGACGCTAAAAAACGCTGCTCCAAGAATTGTGATGGCATCGCCCCAGGCCCAGCGGGGAGAATCGTCCAGGGCACTCGCCCCCACGCCCGAATTGAGATCTAACAAACCCGTCAAGATCGCAACGCCAAGCAAAGCAATAAATGCCCCAGCAATCGCGCTTAGTCTGGGAAGTCGTTTTTGGATCAGAGTTCCGATCAGCGGAGTGATCACGACAGTCAGACTCGTCAAGAATCCGCTGCGAGATGCCGGAATCGTGGCCAGCCCGATAACTTGGCAAAGCAAACCGAGGAAGAAAAAAGTTCCGATCGCAGCTCCAGCGGCCAAGTGGTAGCCCCTGACTTGCAGCGATGTTTTGCGAAAGACGAGCAGAAAAAGCACTAGGGCGATCGAAAAACGGACGGCGATCATCCAGGCTGCCGAGCTGATGCGGAAGAGATTCGAACCGTCATCACTGCTGGTATTGAAGTGCGAATCAAAAAGCTGATTGATGCATTTCATGATCGGAAATGAAGCTCCCCACATCGCGTTGACCGCGATAAGGGCAGCGATGGCTTGGCGGCGATCTGTCTGAAGCGTTGATGTTTGCAACATGGGAGGAAAATGATCTGGCTGCGAAGTGGGAATCGCAACGATGCTCGGTGGGAAAGAACTTGTTTGAGAGGTAAACTGAGGAGTCTCCCGCTACGACTCCAGAAGGAAAGCAACCATGACACCCACTTCCCGCCACATGTTCACTTGCTTCATTGCATGCTTTGCCCTGCTGGGATTGGCAATTTTGAATAGCGGCCAAACTTATGGCCAGGACGATATTCTGCTTAGCCAAACCGATTTGAATGCCAGTGTGGGGGAAGTGAAAGCGACGGCGCGCGACTTGTCGGCTGCGTTTCGCGATGCTGCTCAACGGATTATGCCATCGGTGGTAGTTGTCTTGGCAAAGCGAGCGGATGTCAATGAGACGCTGGACCAGCTGCAACTGCTGGACGATTCAACTTCCAATTTCAGTGCGGGTTCGGGGGTGATTATTAGCGAGGATGGCTGGATCGTGACTAACAATCACGTTGTAAAAGATTCCTCGCTAGTCCGAGTCCGGCTTTCCGATGGTCGGGAGTTCACGGGTACCGATTTAAAATTTGATCCGGCGAGCGATTTGGCGACTTTTAAGATTACAACGCCAGACCCTTTGACGGCGGCGGTGATGGGAGATTCCTCCGAGATGGCCGTGGGGGACTGGGTTATTGCGGTTGGAAGTCCTTTTCTGTTGGAGCAGACTGTCAGCGCCGGAATCATCAGCGGAAAAGCTCGGCCGCTCAAGGGGATGGTCAGCGGACAATTATTGCAAACGGACGCGTCGATTAATCCGGGGAATTCCGGCGGCGCACTCGCAAATTTGGATGGCGAGCTGATTGCGATTAACACGGCGATCGCTTCAGATAGCGGAACGTTCCAAGGCGTTGGTTTTGCGATTCCGACTTCGCGCGTAAAGTGGATCGTCAGCGAATTGCAGTCGCGCGGGATGGTTCGTCGGGCGACCTTGGGAGTTACGACGGTGGAGATACCTCAGCAAGTCGCAATGCAGTTGAATCTTCCCATAAGGGGTGGTGGGGCTTATGTGGTCCGCGTTCGATACGATTCGCCTGCTGCAAAAGCTGGGCTGCAAAGTGGTGATGTAATCCTGCAGATCGCCAGTCAGGCCGTCCGCAGTCCCAACGGGTTGGCGTCCATCGTCGAACAGTCGCCGATTGATGAGCCACAGATCATCGAGCTGATTCGGAATCAAAAGCGTATGGAGGTGAGCGTCACGTTGGAAGCCAAGGATTAGGCGTTTACGCCTTGCGTTGTGGCCAATAGAGACGATAATCGCCGCCAAAGTTTATCGATGCGGAACCTGGCACTCGGGTCGCCAACGATATTTGATTCATCCTTAATTTTGAGCGGGAGTTGACTGCATGGCTTTGGTTCCACTACGCAAGGTTCTTGACCACGCGGCAGAAAATAACTACGGCGTTGCTGCTTTCAATGTGAATAACATGGAGCAGATTCAAGCGATCATGGAAGCGGCCAAGGAAACGGATTCCCCTGTTATTATTCAAGCGTCACGTGGCGCGCGATCGTACACCAATGACAATTTTCTGCGTCATTTGATGATCGCTGCGACCGAACTGTACCCGAATATTCCAACCGTAATGCATCAGGATCATGGTAATTCGCCAGAGACCTGTTTGTCTGCAATCGAAAACGGCTTTACGTCCGTCATGATGGACGGCTCGTTGAAAGAAGACGGCAAAACGCCAGCCGACTACGATTACAACGTCGCGGTTACCAAGAAGGTTGTTGAACTGGCCCACGCACGTGGTGTCAGTGTAGAAGGTGAACTTGGTTGTTTAGGTTCGCTGGAAACCGGTGGTGGTGAAGCTGAAGATGGCCACGGTGCCGAGGGCGTGCTGAGCCACGATCAACTGCTGACCGACCCTGAAGAAGCAGAACGTTTTGTAAAAGAAACCAACGTTGACGCGCTCGCCGTCGCGATCGGTACCAGCCATGGTGCTTACAAGTTCACTGCGAAGCCGACGGGTGAAGTTTTGGCGATGAGTCGCATTGAAGAAATTCACAAGCGTCTGCCTAACACACACTTGGTCATGCACGGAAGCAGTAGCGTTCCACAAGAGCTGCAAGATGTGATCAACAAGTTTGGTGGCAAAATGAAGCAGACTTACGGCGTGCCTGTTGAAGAAATTCAACGTGGTATCAAGAGCGGTGTTCGTAAGATCAACGTCGACACCGATTGCCGCATGGCTATCACCGGTGCTATTCGCAAGGTGTTGATGGAATCGCCAGAGAAGTTTGATCCACGTGATTACCTGAAGCCAGCACGCGAAGCGATGAAGCAAGTGTGCATCGCTCGCATGACGGCGTTTGGTCAAGCTGGTAATGCAGGCAAGATCAAGTAAGTTTGCTTTAGCTTTTCAACAGACGCCAAACCGGAGGGCTTGCGCCCTACCGCTACAAATCTCGCATTTTAGCGGAACGGCGCAAGCCGTCCGGTGTCACGAATATAGCGGAACGGCGCAAGCCGTCCGGTGTTACGAAACCGAAGGGCTCGCGTCCTACCGCTCCAACTGATTTGCGGAAACTGTTTCAGGACAATTCGTTAATAGCTTCCCGGATCGCATGCAGTCTGGTTTCGCGGCCATGCGACACGGTTCAGTGGCTTTTCCCCTTCTCAATGGTTTCATGTTGCAAAGCGCTTGCTGCTTGCTGTGTTTACGCCACTTGTAAGACCACTTCCCGCTGAATGGACGCCGCAGTTCGTCTTAACCAAAATTGGCAGTTTGCCCTATCCCTGCCTTCTTCACAGCTCTCAAGTGCATCCGACGCTAGGACGCTTCAGCTACTTGGGAGTCGATCCTTATGATGTGTTTAGGCTTGAGCAGCCGGTCGTTGATCCGCTTGCCGGGCTAGCCCAACGCTTAACTTCTATTCCTGCCCAAACGAGTGTCGCCGATTTGCCTCCGTTTCAAGGCGGTGCTATGGGGATGCTTTCGTATGATCTATGTCGATGTTTTGAACGGGTAAATGCCGCTGCTCATGACGAGTTTGGATATCCGCTCATACTGATTGGGTTTTATGACGTCGTTTTCGTCTGGGATCATGTGCTTGAGAAGGGTTGGCTGGTTTCCCAGGGGTTGCCTGCTGTAAACCCTGACGACCGTTCGGCGAGAGCCGCGAAAAGAGCGGACGATCTGATGGCGGCTGTTTCGTCTGGCGCGAAGACCGTTCATGTGGCATCTGATGGGAAGTTCGCTCCAACGCCTCACGGCACAGCCCATGGATTGACGGCTCCGCAATTTGATACGCGCCTATCTCGAGAATGGATCGGAAGCTTTGATTCGACCGGATTGCAAACCGCAGTATCTGCTGTTCGTGAATATATTGCGGCGGGGGATGTGTTTCAGGTCAATATTGCGCAGCGACTTATTCGGCTGGCCGCTTGTAGTTCCGTCGAGCTTTACCTTGCGTTAAGCCAACAGTCGCCGGCGCCGTTTGCAGGATATTTTGACGGCGGAGATTTTCAGATTGTGAGTTCGTCCCCGGAGCGCTTTTTGAAAGTAGATCGAGAGCGATGGGTTGAGACGCGACCGATCAAAGGGACGCGTCCTCGGGGGAAAACGGATGCCCAGGACGAACTGTTGTATCGCGAATTGTACGGTAGCGAAAAAGATCGCGCCGAGAACACGATGATCGTTGACTTGTTGCGTAATGATCTCTCACGAGTGTGCGAAAGCAATAGCATTGAAGTTCCGCAGTTGTGTGAGGTTGAAAAATATCCGCAAGTGCATCACTTGGTAAGTGTCATACGCGGTCGATTGAGAGCTGGCGTCGACGTGACTGATTTGCTGGCGGCAACCTTTCCAGGTGGTAGCATAACTGGAGCGCCTAAAGTTCGAGCGATGGAGATAATTGCGGAATTGGAACCGACAAGTCGTGGCCCTTACTGTGGTTCGCTCGGATATATTTCGTTGGACGGAAGCAGTGATTGGAATATCCTTATTCGTACGATCATGGCCAAAGATGGCTGGTGGCAGTTCAACGTCGGCGGCGGAATTGTTTACGACAGTGTTCCGCAGCAAGAAGAGGAAGAGACGTGGACTAAAGCCAAAGGAATGGTAGCTGCCATCGATCAAATAACCAGCAATTAGGCTTTCAGAGTGGAGCGGACTGGCGCGTCCAGCAGAAAACTATGTCGCATGATCATCCAATTCAAGTTATGTTGTTTGCTGGTGCAGAAGCTGCCGTTGGGAAATCGCGAATTGTATTGGGTTTATCGGCGCCGGCGGCGATAGAGCAAATTTCCGCGCAAATGTTGCAAGAATATCCAGCTTTGTCAGGCCTGTTGCCAAGGTCTCGATTTGCCGTGAACAATCAGTTTGTAAACAATGACCATGTCGTCATGGGCGATGACGACATTGCGCTGATTCCTCCGGTTAGTGGCGGTTGACAGTAGTTGTGCCAGTAGGCTTGAAAAACCGGCTTGAAAGAATTGAAGCTTAGGGACGATTTGGTGATAGACATTGTTGATCAGAAAATTGACTGTGAGCGATTACTGCAAGCGGTAGCGGACGATGCTTGTGGAGCAGTTGTGCTCTTCATTGGCCAGACACGGCGTTGGACCGGAGAGGTTTTCACAGCCAAGCTCAACTATACTGCGCATGAGGCGATGGCGAAAACATTGTTGGAAGAGCTACGGACGGTAGCGATTGAACGCTGGAAAGTAAGCCATGTTGCGATCGTTCATCGAATCGGGGAAGTGCCTGTGGGCGAAGCGAGCGTCGCCGTTGCCGTGGCTAGCCCGCATCGCGACGCAGCGTTTGAAGCTGCGAAATGGTTAATCGATACGCTGAAAAAAGATGTGCCGATTTGGAAGCAAGAGTTTGATGCAGACGGAAAAGCTGTTTGGGTGCATCCCGATGAAAAGGCGAGCATATGAAAGATCATTTGTTAGCGCATTCGGGCCAGCTTGTTGACACTTTCGGACGATCGCACCATTCTCTGCGCATCAGTGTGACAGATCGATGTAACATTCGCTGTCAATATTGCATGAGCGACGGTCCTCTCCGTTTTCTTCCGCGAGATCGCCTTCTCACTTTTGAACAGATCACGACATTTGTTTCTATTGTCGCGCCGCTTGGCGTACGCAAGATTCGTTTAACCGGTGGTGAACCGCTTGTTCGCAACGAGCTTTATCGGTTGGTAGGTGCTTTAAAGCAAGTCGATGGTGTAGAGCAAATTGCGCTAACGACGAATGGCATGTTATTGGCAGAGCAGATCGAGGCCTTGGCTGAGAGCGGTCTTGATAGAATCAACATATCGCTCGATACCCTGAGCGAAGAGACCTTCAAGACGTTAAGTAGGCGTGAGGGGCTTGATCGTGTCGTACAAGGGATAGAAGCTGCGCTCAGTTATGGCTATGCACCACGGCTCAATGCTCTAGTGCTACGCGATGTTAATTTCGACGAAGTGTGCGAGCTTGCGAAGTTTGCCGTTGATCGTGGTTTAACATTGCGGTTTATCGAATTCATGCCGCTAGATGCCGATCGCCAGTGGGGCCGCGACAGGATGGTAAGCGGACAGGAGTTGCGTGAGGTGCTTCAACAGCGGTTTGGAAAATTGCGTCCGATTGCAGCGATCAGCCCATCACAGCCATCCACAGATTACTACCTCGGAAACGCTGACGGTGTGGTTGGCTTCATCGATTCTGTGAGTCAGCCATTTTGCGGTAACTGCGATCGGATCAGGCTGACAGCTGAGGGGAAGATACGTAACTGTTTGTTTGGGCGAGAGGAATGGGATGTCAAAGCTATTTTGGATCAGGCCGTCGACTTCCAGGATATGAGTGCTCAAGTGCAGAGGTTGGTCCAAGCTGCAGTTGCGGCAAAATATGCGTCGCATGGCATCGCCGACGAAGGTTTTGTACCGCCAGAGCGCGCTATGTATCAGATAGGCGGTTGATTGAAGATGCGACGCCGAATCTATTTCGATCATGCTGCCACGAGCTGGCCGCGACTGGCTGGTGTGGCCGATGCTCTAGCGGCTTTCGAGCAAGAAAGTTCTGCAGCGGCCGGTCGAGGTTCGCATGCGAGCGCGATTCAAAGCGGTCGCATTGTGGAGCAGGTTCGCGCCAAGTTAACGCGGTTGGTGCATGCTGCTTCCAGCGACGAGATTGCATTCTTTTCCAATGGGACTGCGGCGAATAATTATGCGTTGGCTGGCGTTTTGGTCAGTGGTGATCATGTTGTCACGACTGCAGCTGAACATAACAGCATTCTGCGTCCGCTGGAACTTTTGAAGAAACAACGTGGCATCAGTTGGAATGCGGTCCGTGTTGATGAATGTGGAAGGGTTGCGCCCGAGGAGATACGCAACGCAATCACATCAAAGACGAGATTACTCGTGATTTCGAGCGCATCGAATGTCACCGGCGCGATCCAGAAAATGTCAGAAATAGCGCGGATAGCAAAGGAACATAATGTACTGCTGATGGTCGACGGAGCTCAATCGCTTGGATATGAGCCAATCGATGTGCAGTCGCTTGGAATCGACCTGCTTGCTTCACCCGGCTATAAAGGCCTGGGGGGGCCTTTAGGTACGGGGATGTTGTACGCTGCGCGACATTTACACAACGCATGGCTACCACTGTGGAGTGGAGGTACGGGGGAATTGAGCGATGAAGTTGATGGGGATTTCGCGTGGAATGCGGTGGCTGAAGCGGGCAATCGCAACGTGACAGCGCTGGCTGGCTGGAATGTTGGGCTCGAGCAGTTAGCAGGCACCGATCAATCCCTCAAGGTGAAACTGAGCCGATTGATATCGATCTTGCAACGCGCACGTTTCTGGCAAGTCATTGGGCACGAGTCGATTTCGGGGTATGTGCCTGTGGTAAGTGTACGTTGCCAAAGTGGGGCAGCCAGCATTCAGTCGCCACGAGATTGGGCGGCGGTGCTGGATGCATCGTTTGGTATTGAAGTGCGAGCGGGGCTTCATTGTGCGGCGCTCATTCATTCTTATTTGAATACTGAATCGGAAGGTGGGACGTTGCGATTTTCTATTGGGCACACCACTACCGATCAGGATTTGGATGAACTTGAATCGGCCGTCGTTCAGATAGAAGCGATGTTGGTAAAATGAGCGACGTGACGGAAGAAGCAAAAGAAGATCTTTGGTACCAAAATGGCCTTCGGTTTGAATGCACGCAGTGTGGTAATTGCTGTAGCGGACCCAGTAGTGGTTACGTGTGGGTAACGGACGCGGAGGTCGTGGCGATGGCTGCAGCGATGCGGATGAGTGATCGGCTTGACGAGTTTGAACGAAAGTTTGTGCGAACAGTCGGTGGTCGGCGTTCCTTGGTTGAGTACTCAGACGGCGACTGTATTTTCCTCGAGCCGGAAACTCGCGGTTGTATGCTGTATGAAGCTCGGCCGCTGCAATGTCGCAGTTGGCCTTTCTGGGATAGAAATTTGTCTTCGCCCCAAGCCTGGGCTCAAGCAGCGCGGGGGTGTCCGGGTTGCAATCAAGGACCGCTTTATTCGCTGGTCCAGATCGAGGAGAAGAAGACGGGCCCCTAAATTTTCCAATCTACTGGAATTAACAAAATGAATTCTATTTACTTCAGGTGCCCAATCTATCTAACATAGTTCAGTTACTAGGCTTGCCCTGTGTTATAAATTGCGGTAAATCCCTGGTAGACAACACATTTTGATTGCTAGCTTTCAGGCTTAAGTGGTTGAAAGTTCGAGATTTTGACGTGCACTACGAAATCATGCGCCATTTCCTAGATCCTTGTTCGGCGGTTGGATGCGACCGGCTTGGTGATCTCGGGAGGATAAGTTGATGAATATATTCGGTATCCTTTTTCTCATTGCCACAAGTGCTCAGCTTGCACCGTTGTCATCGCCTGGACCAGCTAAGGTGCTGAGCGACAACGAATGGAAGTTCGGTTGGACAACCGATAGTACCGACAATTCTTTGAGTTACATCATCCAGTTGTCCCCTGAGACGGCTCAAGCGATCGCCGAAGGCAATGAGACGGGTGTAACGATACCAGCCTACATTCGCCCTTATATTTCCAGAATCATCGTGCGGATTGGCACTGGTGACGTTGAACGTGTTCCTTCCGCAGCCGAAATGGAGGCTCTGGACAAGTCGGATAGGGCGAAGCAGAGCGCATCGGGTGGGCTGACGCTCCAAACGACGGAAAACAAAGGCCGAGGCTTATTCGCGGATGTCGATCGCGACCGGAATGCCGCCGATCCGTTACGCGAAGTTAACCAGAACAACCAATCAAACGTTTATACCGTGCCGCCACTAACTCAGCCTGGTACTCTCGGTCAGACGCGTACGGACGACAATTTTAAAGCCGCTCAACAATTCGAGCGTATCGCTTCCAACCCGGGCACAAGCACGAACCCTGCGCTAATGGGACGAAGTCCACCGACACAGGATTTGAGCACACCGCAGCTGTTTAATCCTCCGCGAGAGAATAGCTTCGCAAATAATTCGAACACGAGCTTCAACGTGTCTCCCCCGCCAAGTTCAAATAACTTAGGTAACAACCAAGGCTATTCGGCTGGAACGAATCAGAACGGCTTTGCTGGACGGCAGGACCAGCGATCACCTACAAATTATCCTTCGACGAGTAATCAATATGGCGACGCACCTCCATCGCTTGCTAGTGCGCCAACTAACTATGGCAATTTCGGCGGCAACTCGCAGTCGTCATCTCCGTTTCGTGAACGAGAGTACGTGTCGACGCAGAATGGTTTTGGCAACACTACATATCCAGACCAGCAATATAACTCGCGGGACTATGCGAACGCTTCTGGAAGTAATGGATACTCACCAACTGGCCAGTACAACAATCAACCGAATTTGGGTGCTCAGCCGCAATACAATCAAGCCGAAATGGCGAGGCTTGCGAATAACCCTTTAACCGGCATTCCACCAACGAACGCGGTCGAAACTGCACAAGCGAACTTGCTCAAACAGCAAGCGTTGGATGCCGCTATCGAAGCACGCCTGGTTGAGAAGGTTAAGGCCGAGACGTTGGAAGTCGAGCAGAGATATGAGCAGAGATATAAAGAGCAACTCGAGGTTTTGAAAGAGAAAGATGCTGCGAGCAGGAACGTACTAGCCTTCTTCTTGTTAGGCTTCGTAATGTTAAGCTTTTATCTGGGAATTCAGATCAAAAAGCTGTTTGAAAAGTATCGGAATTTGCTGGCTAGCACGCGCAGCAATATTTTGACGCACTAATTTGCAGACCCCTGAAAAGCTTAATTGCCTGACGACTACTGCGTCTGGGCTGCGATCAGTGTGTTTCGCAATAACATGGCGATGGTCAAGGGACCGACGCCGCGCGGCACTGGCGTGATGGCGCTGGCGATAGATAGTGCTGATTCAAAATCGACGTCGCCACACAGGCCTTCTTTAGTTTGATTGATGCCCACGTCGATGACGACTGCGCCGGGTTTTATCATGGAACCGTCGACTGCTTTGGGACGTCCGATGGCTACGATCAGAATGTCGGCTTGACGGGTAATCGACGCAAGGTCGGCGGTCTTCGAATGACAAACGGTGACCGTTCCGTTGGCGTTCGACGTTCCAAACGGGCCGGACGATTGAGCGAGCATCATTGCGATTGGCTTTCCGACGATATCGCTGCGGCCGACGACAACAACGTGTTTGCCTTGCACGGGAAGGTCGCAACGTCCTAGCAGCTGTTGGACGCCATGGGGAGTGCACGGCAAAAACCGCGGGCGTCCTTGGCTTAGGAGGCCTACATTTACAGGCGAGAAGCAGTCGACATCTTTTTCGGGCGAGACGGCGTCTAGGACAACGCGAGGATCGATCGACTTGGGCAATGGAAGCTGGACGAGAATGCCGTGGCATGTTTTGTCTGCGTTCAATTCGGCGATCTTGTCGAGAAGTTGTTGTTGCGAAGTGTTCTCGGGCAAGCGGATGACGTCACCGGCAATTCCGGCCTTTTTGCAGGCTAGCTCTTTGTTGCGAACATAAACTTGACTCGCCGCGTCATCTCCTACCAGAATGGCATTTAGCTTTGGTTGAACGCCTGTTTTTGCGAGAAAATCTGCGACATCACGGGCAACTTCTTCGCGTATCTGATCGGCTATCTTCCGTCCGTCTAAAATTACTGCGGTCATTGGCATTTCTGTCTTGGGGGAACGTTTGTCAGAGGGTTCGTGAAGGTTAAGCGTTTTTTTGCCAGTGAGCTAGGGTGGAGCCGCATAGCGAATCTAATTGCGTTGAAAGAGTCAGCGAAAAACGGTTTAGAAGGTAGTCTCCTTCGAGAAAAGTGACGCGTTTTTGAGCGGTGGACGCTCTTGCTGGCAAGTCGCGCAATCGGATAAACGTATCGATTGCGTTGACAATGACGTCATAAACTGATAGCGATATACAGGAACGAGGTAGTTTTCACCTCGACGCCCTGAGAAAATAGAAAATTCGAGAATGTCCGAAGAAAAGCTGAGTCCTGTTGAAGGCATCAAAGTAGTGAGCAATTACCTGCGCGGCTCCATCGGGGCTGAACTGCAGAAAGATTCCCCTAAATTCGAAAAGGGGGACGTCCAGCTCCTTAAGTTTCACGGTACGTACCAGCAGGACGACCGCGAGCAACGCGTGGCTACCGACGGCGGAAAAAGCCAGAAAGCCCACAGTTTCATGGTGCGTAGCCGCATTCCTGGCGGCATTATGACATCTGAGCAGTTGTTAGCTCACATGGATTTGGCTGACGAAATTGGCAACACGACAGTCAAGATAACTACTCGGCAAGCAATTCAATTGCACGGGATCATCAAATCGGATCTGAAGAAATGTATTGCACGGATCAATGAAGTGAACCTGAGTACGCTGGCGGCATGTGGCGACGTCAATCGAAACGTAATGGCCTGCCCTGCTCCGTACAAAGACTCGATTCGTCCGGTCATTCAGAAACTGGCCTTTGACCTTGCGATGCATTTAGCGCCGCGTACCAAGGCTTATCACGAGTTGTGGTTGACTGACGATGAGATGGGAGAATCGCAACTGGTTAGCGGTAGCGATGAAGAAGTGGAACCGATTTACGGCAAGGTTTACTTGCCACGTAAATTTAAGACGGCTGTTTCGATCCCAAATGACAACTGCGTGGATGTTTATACCAATTGCCTTGGGTTCATTGCTGTTGTCCGGGATGGGCAAGTCATTGGCTATAACGTCACGGTCGGCGGTGGCTTGGGAACGACACCTGCCAATAAGAAGACGGCGCCGATGTTAGCGCGTCGCATGGCTTTTGTTTCACCCGAGCAAGCGATTGGAGTCGCGGAAGCCGTCGTCAAAGTGCAACGCGATTTTGGCAACCGCGCTGACCGTAAAGTCGGTCGACTGAAATATTTGATTGCAGACAAGGGCGTAGAATGGTTTCGCACCAAGGTTGAAGAGTACTTTGGTGAAAAGCTGCAGGATTGTACTTCGGATGATGTCACCGAGCACAACGACCATATCGGTTGGGATAAACAGGGCGATGGCCTGTGGTTTTATGGCTTTAACGTGGAAAATGGCCGGTTGTACGATGATGCCAATCGCCAGTGGAAGCGGGCCTTACGTCAGATTTGTACCGAGCTAAAACCTGAGATAAGGCTAACAGCGCATCAAAGCGTTTTATTTTGCAACATCAGGCCCGAAGATAAAGATCGCCTGGAAGCAATCATCAAAGGCAATAAGTTGCCCTTGAGCGAAGAGATCAGCAATGTGCGCCGTTGGAGTATCGCTTGTGTGGCATTGCCAACCTGTTCCCTTGCCATTACCGAAGGCGAACGGGTGCTGCCGAGCGTGATTGATGATCTTGAAAAAGAGCTCGATAGTTTGGGACTTGAAAAGGAGCGGTTCACTGTTCGCATGACGGGCTGCCCTAACGGATGTGCACGACCTTACAACGCCGATATTGCCATGGTCGGTAAAGCGAAAGGCAAGTACACGTTGTTTGTCGGCGGTACCAGAATAGGAACTCGGCTTGCCTTTATCCACAAAGACTTAGTTCCGCTTGAAGAACTGGTACCGACCTTGAAGCCGCTGTTTGTGGCCTTCAAAGACCAGCGTCAGCCGGATGAGAGTTTTGGCGATTTTTGTACCCGTTTGGGCAATGAGCGTCTGCTAAGTCTCTCAAGTGCGGTTTCTGGTTGTGCTTGATGTTTAGTCGCGTCACGCAATCGCCGCTTCGATCACCATCTCCACGCGATAGTTACCCTGCAGTCCGGCTTGCACGCATGCGCGGACTGGGGCGTGGCCTTTGGGTACCCAAGGGTCCCAAAGCAGATTGAGCTCTGCGACGTCACTCAAATCGGCCAGGTAGATCGTAACCTGCAAAATTCGGCTGCAATCGCTCCCGACTCTGGCGGCAGTCGCTGCAATCTGGTTTAGTACTTGGCGGATTTGGTCCGAAGTGTCCCCAGTCGAATCGTCAGGAACTTCGACCCAACGCGCGATTCCGTTGTAAATCACCGCATCGGACCAGCGGCCCGACTCGCCGACTCGTAGAATTTTGTTCATCAGTTATCCATTTGCGGAAAAAAGGGTTTGCGTTACGCGGGACCGTCGACGAATTTTTGGCACCAGCTAGGATTGCGTTGTTGTCAGGGTGAATTCTGCAAAAAAATACCCAGCATTGATCAACTAAACAACTCGGTGGAATATGCTGTGCTACGTATTGGTAGCGACTCGCTTTGATGCGCGCTGAACTCAGACTCCATGATGAACGCAGAATGACCGAACAAGAATTCTTGAATCACCATCAACTGACGCGAAACCCTTTTTCCGACGAAGACGCGCAGACTGATGCTGTCTTCAAAACGCACTGCATTACGGAAGCATTCCATCCTGCGTGGAGCAAAGTTTACGGCGATCCCACAGAACCCGCGACTGCGATTGTCTTGGGAGCAAAAGGCTCTGGCAAAACGGCCATGCGGCTGCAATTGATTCGCCATTTGAAGCAGCATAACGACACGGATACCGACAAGAAGGTCTTCTTTGTTGAGTACGACGATTTCAACCGTTACCTCGGGCCTTTTCAAGAAGCCCAGCCGCGTCGGATCGGGAGCAATCCCGAGAAAGTCCTGCAGGCGATTCGTCTGTGGGATCATATGGACGCAATCCTCTGTGAAGCCGTAACTGCAGTTGTTGATTCGGCGCTCGAGCAGAACGGTTCGGATACCAGCAACAATCATATTGAACCCAAAGCGATTGCCGAGTTGGACCGAGCGCAACGTCGGGATTTGCTTCTTTTAGCGGCGTGCTACGACCAATCCCGTCAGGGGACTTTTTTAAATCGCTGGAATGGGTTGCGAAGGAAGCTGCGCTACTCAAACTTGAGCGCATGGCGCAGTTGGGTAATCGGAATGATCGTTACAATCGTTGCTATCCCTGTTTGCACGGCTTTGGGGCGATCGGATATTCTCTCCCCCAGGAATGCGATTATCTTAGGTGTAATCTTAGTTTTTGCTGGTTGGATCTATTACCTCGCGCGCCTTGCGCGGCATTACATGCTAGCCCGCAAGGTGACTTCTGTTGTCCGAGTTGGACGTCGGGAAACTCGCTCCCTGCAGCGGGCATTGATGCAAATCCCCTCGGAAGAGCTCGCTGCGCAGCCTTTGCCAACTGCGATGCGGACGGATGATCGCTATGCGATGCTCGAGAAACTTCAATCGCTGCTCCGATCGCTCAAGTTCAACGGCTTAATTGTGCTGATCGACCGTGTGGACGAACCAGAATTCGTGAATGGTCGCCCCGAGCGCATGAAAGATTTGATGTGGCCCTTGATGGACAACAAGCTGCTAAAGCACACCGGCCTTGGGTTGAAAATGCTTTTACCGAGCGATCTGCAGTATTACATGGATCGAGAATCTCGGGAATTCAACGAGCGAGCGCGGCTTGATAAGCAAAATGTGGTACGAAACTTTGATTGGACCGGGGAAGCATTGTACGAGCTAGTTTCGGCGAGGATGGCTGCTTGTGCTGTGGACAGCGCAAAGCCAACATTGCGACAAATGATTGATCCTGCGATATCCGATCCGCGATTGATTTCCGCCATGCAGTCGTTGCGAACGCCGCGATCACTGTTTCGATTTCTCTTCCGTTTGGTCGTCGAAAATTGCAAACGTTCGCGCGCCGGTGAACCGCAGTTTGTGATTCCAAGTGATCTTTTCGAATCAACTTTGGCGGTTTATCAAAGCGAAAGTAGTCGCTCCGACCTAGATTGAACGTACTGTTGATGTTGCCTAAGGCGGGACGTATCGCAGACTTGCTGCCGATTACCGCTAATTAGTGCGATAATCCGACTCGTTGAGGCGGTTGTTTGGCGATTTTGGCAGCACGTATTCGATTCTTGCTAGGTTTCCAACTACAATTTGTGAGAGTGGCTGCATTTTCCAAATTGCATGTCTATGTTTTTTTCCGTGAACTGAACTAACAGGTTTGACGATGATTCGCATCGTGTCGGTTTTAACGATTGCACTTGCTACGACTTCGTTTGGATTTGCGCAGGATCAGCTGCCAACCGAGACGGAAGCGGAAATGCTGGGCCTAAAGATCCACTGGATTGCTACAGCAGAACGGTTTGATTCCTACATTGGCGACCCGTCGGCGCGATTGTGGCCAGACTCGACAGCCGAAGACGCATATATCACGCTGCGTACAAAGAGCCGAGTTGTCGCGAGAATCGATGCCAATCAGAAAAACGTAGAATTTGCGCGATATGGATTCTACGACGCCAACAAGGGCGACAAAATTGCACCGCTGGGCATCGAAGGGGCACGGAAAGTCGCTGACACCATCATTTCCCAGTACAAGACTCTTGGTCGGGAACTGATTGCCGAAGAGACCGTTAATCCAAAAACCAATCTCTGTGCCGTATCGCATTCTGGAGGAGTTCAGCTATTCGACGCGGAAAACGGAGTGCAGATTTGGAGCACATCGGTTGGCGATATTCGATATCCGACTGTCGGGCCTGCGATTGATGATCAATTAGTTGCAGTCGTAAACGGCGTCAACTTATACATTTTAGACAAAGCCAACGGAAATGTTTTGAACAAGAGGGAGCTGAAAAGCAGTGCGTCTTCACTACCTCAGGCAATAGGTGATAAGGTCTACGTACCGATGTCGGATGGCAACATCGTTGCCTATCCCGCGACAGATTCGTATCTGGGTGATGCCGCCTTGCGATTTACTGGCGCACTGACAGTAAATCCAGTTGTTTCTGCTAGTCGCGAATTCTTGGCTTTTCCAGTCGGCAACTACCTCTACACCGTCCGCATGGGCGCCAACCCGGATTTGTGGAGTCGCTTGCAGATGCTGAGCGATATCCAGTCGCCGCCAGTCGTGTTACAAGATGGCATGCTGGTGACTTCCACGGACGGTACCGTTTTAAAACTAAATTATGGGCGCGAGCAAAATCTCGAGTGGCGATTTAATTGCGGTACCGACGTTTTCCGCCGACCAGTCTGCAACGGCCAGACAGCGGTCATTGTCTCTTCGACCGGGAAGGTCATTGCACTGGACGTAAAAACAGGCACGTTCCTGTGGGATACGCTTGTGCCTGGCGTTGCAGTAGGAATTGCCATTACGGACAAGAACGTCTACATGCAAGATTTTGCTGGCGGCATTGTATCGTTGTCATTAGCTGATGGCTCGCAGAATGCGC
This sequence comes from Njordella aestuarii, assembly GCF_056494165.1. Classification (NCBI taxonomy): domain Bacteria; kingdom Pseudomonadati; phylum Planctomycetota; class Planctomycetia; order Pirellulales; family Pirellulaceae; genus Njordella; species Njordella aestuarii. Next base: position 5,262,380 of record NZ_CM151397.1, on the reverse strand, counting down.
GTCTGGGCCGAACTCTTGCTCGGGCGATTCCAAATGAATATAGCGATCGAATCTATCTGCGATCCAACAATGGGAAGATCATGTGTCTGAGAGAGCCTGATCATGCATTGCCAATCTTTACGCCTAGCGTGGCGGTGATGCGTGGAGCTGCTCCGGAGACGGACGCTCCGCCTGTTGAGGGCGATTCGCAGGAACAAGATGTCCTCGGTGAAGAGATCGAAACCGATGGTAGCGATGCTTTGCCTGGAGTTGACCCATTTGGCGGCGATAATCCGTTCGGCGGCTCAGATCCGACAGCGAGCCCTTTTGGAGCCGATGCGGACAACCCGTTTGGCGGTTAGTGAGTAGAAGGCTCTTGAGGGACGTTGCTTCAATCAAGATCGCAGGAGCCTTGCGTTGCACATTTGGCTCCTGTCCCCTGAGCCTGAACGTTTAACACCGCGTGATACGACGCTGGGAGACGAAAAGCCTGGGCGGTGCGACGAAGGAATGCTTCTGCAGGTTTCATCTAGTCGCTGGATTGCGAGTCAAAACCAGCCTTTATCGCTGGTTGGTTCCGTTAACGTCTAACGATCTTTCCAAACGCGATCTGTCGTCCAGTCTGGCGGTTTGCTAATGGCCGACGTTCAATCCAGTTTCTGGGACATCTTCAAAATAAACTTCGTCATCCACTAGGGGTTCTTGAAGGTGCTGGTAGTCTTCGCTGAAAGACTCTGCATATTCGACTTCATCGTGATAGCCCTCGACCATAGGAGTTGCGTAAGCAGGATCGCTAAATGGCGAACCAGAGCGGCCGTGCTTCATATTCAGACGTGGGTCTCTAGTGCCATATGTCACGTAGTCTCCGTCGAAAGGTGAACAGCACAAGGCGCATCCAGACAAGTTGCCGATGCCAAGCATTCCGATCAATATCAGGTATCGCATAATGTCGTGCTGTCCAGTTGAGGACGAAAGTAGGAAGCGAGAACGGCTGGAGCGACGGCACACCAAGAAGGCTAAATATGCCATATCGCTTTTATCGGCGGAGGATCATGCGGAGGTTTAGGCTGACTTTGATGATTGCGGGAGATTTTCAGGTTGATGGCCAGTTCTCGAGCGCGGGCTTCAACGAAAAAAGCCCCGCTGGTGAGCGGGGCTTGATGTTGTGTCTACCGTAGAGATTTAGGATCTAAATCAATCCCACCACCATTGGTTTGCAGCAAGATCAGCCGGTGCCGACGCATTCTCTTGCGTCGTCGCGAGCTCGCTCGATTCCTCAAGCATGTCATCCGTTAGCACATCGCGTGTAGAGATTTGTACTCCACCGCCGATTGGCGTCATCAGGCGATTGCCCTTCCAAATGGCGTTAACTGCGGTTTCGACTTGTTTCGGGACCGAAGCAACTTCTACAGGCAAAGCGTCTTCACGACCGAAAATTCCTAGGTCCCACCCAGCAGCAGTGTACATGTCTTGGCTGCGAACATAGGCGGCGGCGACGGTCAAGTCGAACAAGTTTCGCATTTCATAGAAAACAGGCGTCGAAGCTGCGATTTCGTCGAACTTCGCGGTAAAATCCTGCGTGTACCCTTGGCTAGCTGGATCCCCTGCTTTGCCGGATGCCTTTCGATTTCCCTCTCGGTCAACTCGCTCGCTTTCGCCAATAAGCTTGACGCCTTGACCGGATAGCTGAAGCACCATCCCGTCAGGGCTCACCTTAACGGATTCATAATCAGCGACGAAAAACCAACGCTGTAAAGAACTGTTTGCCTTTGAAGTCGGTGATGCACGCTCAACCCAGCTTCGCATGCGAACTGGCGGTTGCTCAAGGCCGATACCGATGAGTTTCATACGGTAATCGGCTTCGACGAGCGTTTGAGCGAATCGTGTGGAGGCTGGGATGCCGTCGATTGAGACATTTTGCATTCCGAGGGCTTGTTTCATACCAAGCGCATAGGCATCGCCGTTCAGGTTTGCTGGAAGATTTCCACCGAATTGATTCAAATAGGCCTGCATTCCGGCAAGGCCTTCTTGAGTTGGATCAATCGAGCAGTTGATAAAAGCTGGCCCGTTGCTGCCTGGGCGGAACGCTCGCAAAGCGACAACTAGATCGTCCAAACGTAATGCCGGACTACCTGACTTCATGCCAACAGGCCGTCCGTCAGAGTCGATGATGATTTCCTCAGCTGGACCAGCAAATACGATGTCCTTGGAGCCTGGAAGGTAAATGACGTATTCGATTCGCGTCAATCCAGCCACGGAGGCGATCATTTGGTCGAAACCACTTCCGGTTTCAACCGCATTTGCGACTGCTTTTTCGTAGCGATTCAGCGACACTTTCCGCATCGGGCTGGTTTGTACCTGCCCACGATTGGCTTTCAACGCAGCTTGAAGCTGCATTTTACGAAGCCGTACGTCGGTTTCGCGAACTCGCAGCACGTTGTCTGCATCGATGTCGACGCCAGCCACCCCAGTGTTCGCTAGGTTGCCTGACTGCGCGAACGCAGCTCCTGCTGGCACTGCAAACACGAGGGACGCAAACCAAATTGTTCGAAATAATGAATTGGCTACCCTGGCCATACAATCCTCGCCCGGATTCTCTCTAGGATTTTGATCGGTGTTCAAGTCAGATTTTACAACATGTCTAGGCATCAACAGACCATTTGCCCACACAGCCACAGTCATACAATAGTTGCCGTTTGACAGCCATGCAACAAAATCGATCCCAACACACGCGGTTGGAGCATCTTTACCCAGATACTTTTAGATTATATCCGAATTTGCGGGATAATCACGGAAATTGTTAAAGTCGGCTTGACCGCACCAACACGACGCCGATATCAGCTGAACAGTCACAGCTGTTTGTTCTGCATTGATAGCAATTTCGAGCGTTCGTTGAATCTTCCGCAGATCTTATCTACTCAGGTATCCTCGCCGCCATCGAATATGTTGATGATCAGTCGCAATTCGAACGTCAAAATGCAAGTGCGGCAGGAACTCTCTGTCGCCAGGAGAAGGCCTGTTGGAGCAAAACAACATTGGTCAATGTTGATCAACTTGATCGTAGTGTTAGCAACGGTAAGTGTTTTTGCGGCAGGCGGCGTGGCTCAACAAGTCCAGTTTCCGTCCACCTCATCATCTGGAAATCCATGGCCGACGACTCCGCAGCCGGCCAACCAATTGTTCCCGCCGGCTCCACCAGCCAGCGCAGGGTGGAATGCAACCGGCGTCTTAACACCAACGACTGCTCCAGGTGTGCAATATGGCAATCAAGTTTTGCCCAATGCAACTGGCTGGCCAAGCACGGGTGTGGGCGGCGTCAACCCGACGCTTCCTAACGTACCAACGACGATTTACGGGCCCGCGACAGTAACGCCCTTGGGGCAGCCTGGTTTGAACTCGCCATTCGGAACTAATCCAGCGCTCAACGAGCCTTGGAATTATGGTTTGAATGCGCAGAACCCTGCGGCTATTTATCCCAATAGTGCTCCCCCTGCCCTTTTTCCTGGCAATTCAGGCATACAAAACCCGTTTGGGGCAAATCCTGCGTTAGGTTCTTCCAACAGCATATTTCCCGATTCATGGCTAAACGGAAACAATTGGCGACTTGGCAGCGGTTGGTTTAATAACCCCAACGGCACTCTTTTCCAGAATCCGTCACAACAAGTGATTCGCTTCTTTCAGGGGCCGCGTTTGCGACACACCTGGATTGCCGGAGGGGACCCGTCGGACGCGCCACAGGCCCAGACCTTGGAAATCAACGATACCGAAGCGTCACTTGCATTCGCGATCCCAAGCTTTCTGGGTTCGACGCAGCCGCTCTACTTGGTGCCCTCTTTTTCGAGCCACCTTTGGGAAGGCCCTTCCTCTCCGACCGCGGACTTGCCGGGGGCGGCTTATAGCGCATTCCTAGATGTCGGTTGGGATTCGGATCCCATACGCACATTTGGCCTGGAAACGGGGATTCGCATCGGGGTTTTCACCGACTACGAGACCTTCAACAGCGAGAGTTTACGTATTCTCGGAAAATTGATTGGCCGAGTTCGATTAACTCCCACCGCGACTGGGAAACTGGGCGTTTATTGGGTCGACCGCAATCGGATCAAATTGGTCCCTGCCGGTGGCGTCATTTGGACTCCTAATCCCGACACGCGATTTGATCTGTTTTTCCCCGAACCGAAACTAGCTCACTATCTCGCGACCGTTGGCCGCACAGACACTTGGTGGTATGCAACCGGCTACTTCGGCGGCGGGACGTGGACGATCACTCGCGCAGATGGGGCGGAAGACGAAGTCGATATCAACGACTTGCGGATCATGCTGGGCCTAGAATTCGGCAAGAACGACGCGATGCGTGCTGGTCAGCGAACCGCATTCATTGAGGCCGGATATTCTTTCAATCGAGAGCTCATTTACCGCATCAGGCCAGAAGACAGCACCGACATCGAAGACAGCTTTGTAATCAGAGCTGGCTTTGGGTACTGAGCCAAGAGTTTAGTCGACGGTTAAAGCTTTTGCTTAACCCTTCAACTGCCAAGCTTCGATTACTTGGGTTGCGCCCGGGGTAATCTTTCGAAGTTTAGCGGCGATGACTTCTTTTTCGCTCTTCGTCGCTTTGACCGCCTTCACCTTGAGTGTGGCCAATTTTTTGCTTCGACTGCGACGGCGTCGCAATTCTCTTTTTCGTTCTGAACCTGCCATCAAATAATTCCGAGATTAATTAAGCTAGTAACTGACGGAGCGTCACCACCGGCGGGAGCGCTGTCAGCGACCGATCGTCGCTAAACGAAAATTTGCCCTTTTAGCGAGGGCTGAAAGCTTAGCGTCCGTCGCGAAAACCGTCAACGTCGCGAATTTTCGCTTCGTGGCCGAATCGATAGTTTGATTTCGATACTTGGCGAACAGGGATGATCATGCCAAACTGTCGACTTCTTAGCCCGTTCCACTTCAATCTGTATTCGATTTAATGTCCAACCCTATCGCAATTGTTTTGGCTGCCGGCAAAGGAACAAGGATGAAGAGCGATCTTCCGAAAGTCCTGTTCCCAGTGCTGGGCCGAGCCATGATCCACTGGGTTATCGATGCACTGGAAGAGGTGGGAGTTAGGCGTTCAATTGTCGTGGTCGGCTATCGGGGCGAGAGCGTACGAGAAGAACTGGCGGAGCGCAACAATATTTCCTTTGTCGTTCAAGACCAGCAGCTTGGGACGGGGCACGCCGTCGCTTGTTGCAGCGACGACCTGCAAGGAGAAAGCGGGCCGGTGTTTATCTTGGCTGGAGATTCGCCGTTGGTTCAACCGGGTTCTCTGCAAAAGCTCTTAGAGTTGTTTGCGCAAAATAAACCGAGTTGTCTGTTGGGAACGTTGGAAAAAGACGATCCAGAAGGCCTTGGCCGCATAATTCGAAACGAAACAGGCGATTTCGAAGCGATCGTAGAACAAAAGGATGCGACGGAGCTGCAGCGGCAAGTCAGAGAAGTCAATATGAGCACCTACTTGTTCGACGCCGATCGACTAAAATGGGCTCTAAGCCAGCTGACGAACGACAATGCACAAAAGGAGTATTACTTGACCGACTGTCCAAGAATCCTCAAATCTGCTGGCGATTTAGTGCAAGCCGAAAGTGTTTTGCAACCTTGCGAATCACTAAGTATCAACACCGTAGCAGAGCTTGCTTTGGTTGAAGACCGAATGCAAGAGATGGGCTATAAATGCAAGAACTAAAAATCTTTTCTGGTCGAGCAAATCCTGCACTTGCTCGTGACATCTGTGACTTTTTGCACCTTCAACTGGGCTCCATTGCCCTCGGGAAATTTCCTGACGGGGAGAACTTTTGCAAAATCGAAGACGACGTTCGTGGACGCGACGTCTACCTCGTGCAGCCTACGTGCCCACCCGTGAATGATAATTTGCTCGAATTGTTGATTATGATCGATTCGTGCAAACGCGCCAGCGCCGCACGCGTTACGGCCGTGATTCCATACTATGGTTATGCCCGGCAAGATCGAAAAGACGAGGGGCGAGTACCGATTACGGCGAAATTAGTTGCGAACATTATTACTCGTGCTGGCGCCGATCGCGTGCTAACGATGGACCTGCATGCACCGCAAATTCAAGGGTTCTTTGACGTTCCCGTGGACCATTTGACAGCCGCCCCTGTATTGAACGCCTACTTCAAGAGTCTCGACATTCCTACATCGGAACTGGTCGTTGTTAGCCCTGACGAAGGTAGCATCAAACGCGCAAGCGGGCACTCGAAACGATTGGGCGGGACGTTGGCGATTGTCGACAAACGTCGCCAGAATGCCTTTGAAACGCAACAGAAAAACATTATCGGTGGACCCGTCGAAGGCAAAATTTGTCTAATGTTCGATGATATGATCAGCACGGCCGGATCGATCTGTGGAGCCGCAAAGTTAGTTCGCAAAGCGGGCACTAAAGAAATCCACTTGGCCGCAACCCACGGTGTTTTATGTGGTCAAGCAATTCAAACGATCAGTCAAACAGAAGTCGATAGTGTGGTTATTACAAATACCATTCCCCTGCCGCCCGATAAAACGATTGATACGATTCATGTCTTGTCGGTTGCACCCTTGCTGGCCGAGGCGATTCGCCGAATCCACTCCAACAAATCCATTTCCCAAATGTTTGGCAATTAGTAAACCGTCGCCCAAACAGCTCGACATCGTTTCATGAACCAGCCGAAACAACCGGCCTTCGCAGCCGCCCCTGCTAGTCAACAGCTATCGCTAGACCAGTTGCAAAGTAACGTCGACAACTGGATCAAATCGGTCGGCGTTCGATACTTTTCTGAGCTGAGCAATCTGGCGCAGCTAACCGAAGAAGTCGGGGAACTAGCTCGTGTAATCTCTCGGACTTATGGCGAGCAGAGTTGGAAACAGGATGCTGAACGAACTGAAATTGCGGACGAACTGGCTGATGTCCTTTTTGTCGTTGTCTGTCTAGCCAATCAAACCGGCGTGAATCTAACCGAAGCCATTGACAAGAATCTACAAAAGAAGACCAGCCGTGACAGCCAAAGACACCAGAATAACTCCAAATTGAAATAGAGAAGATATGAATCTAACGATCATGCGTCGGATCAAGTTTTGTGCTGGGCACCGTTTGTTGGGCCACGGTGGGAAGTGCGAGCATTTTCACGGCCATAACTATGTAGCAGAATTTATAGTGGCTGGTGATGCGCAAGATGCCGTCGGTCGAGTTATTGATTTTGCAGAACTGAAAGCGAAGTGCAAAGGCTGGCTCGATTCAAACTGGGACCATAGTTTTGTCGTCTGGGATAAAGACGCCAATGCAATTGATGTGCTGAAACAAGTCACTCCCTCGCGTTACTACTTGTTGCCGTACAACCCGACCGCTGAAAATCTGGCCAAGTACTTGTTAGAACAAGTTTGCCCTGAAATCCTAGCCGGCACTGGTGGAAACGCTGTCGCCGTAAGAATCTGGGAAACGGACGAGTCTTACGCAGAAGCTTCGCTTCTCAAATAGACGTGTATCTGAAAGAGTAGCTTTAGCGACGTCCGTCTAGTTTTCTCGGTAATTCGCCAGGCGGAAGATCACTGCTCCAGACGGCAACTACATCGTCCAGCCAGGCTTCCCCATCTCCTTCGATGGAAAATTCAAATCGCATACCGCGAATGCGATCTTCAAAGTTTATCTCCTTGTGTATTGGGATCCATTCGCCGTTAGTCTCGGCATTCACTGTCTCCAGTTGGTCCACTTCACCGATCAACTCGTCTACATGAACATTCGTGTTCCGATAACCTGTCTTTGCTCGCAGTTGAGCCTTCGCTTGCCCTTTGACACGGATGACTGCGGAAATTGAAATCGATCGTTGCGAGTTGAAGACGCTGTACTGCGTTACAGATGCATGCTCTTTGGACTCTATGCTTTTCAGCCACAACGATGCGGGTGGCGAGTAGAACTCTTGCAAGTCGCGTTTTGTTTTAACCAGCATCCGGTCAGGAAGGATCGATTTCCATTCGTCGGGCATTGTAAACCCATCCGTCATAGAACCGTTGTATATCGGAATATAATTTCCAGTATCCACTAGGAAATCTTCTTTTGCGATAGGTTTAGAAAGCTCGGGCACAGTTCTGCGTTCTCCGCTTCCTCCAATACTCTCCGGCGTATTATCAGTAACGACATGCAGATTCCCAAAGATGGACAGGAGTTCTTCTTGCAAAAGCGGTGCATGAAAACTATCAACCGATTCGTCGTCAGGAAGATCTGAAAGTCCAGCAACAGCTTGTTCCGCTTCCCGGGTCATGCAAATTCCGATGGCGTCGGTTGTAGATTCGTCCACAATATAAATGCCATATTCGTAGATCGCGGTAGCTAGTGATCTAGCAAACGTCGTTTTGAGATCCCCAATCTTCTCCTTAAAGTCTTTTGGCAATGTGAGTAAAGCGCCCATTTTGAGCGATTCATCTTGTCCTTTGTATTTTGTGGCGGCAAGAACGCCGGTTCGAATCGCTGGCCACTGAAACCCATCGGCGTTCTTGTAAAGCCACTTCGTATTTACCGTCATTTTTACCGCATGCGGAATCCTCTTCAGGTCGTTTTCGCCATCCACTCGGATCGCGCCTCCCAAAATCGACATACCCGACGCAACGCGCCCATCATCCAAACCGTCTCCCTCAAAAAGATTCCATTCCGACATTGACGAGCAATAGACTGCGCTAGCGTTGCTGAAACGCGAGAACGCAGTCAAATTTTGGACGGACTGCCGATCATTTAGTAGCAACGCTGCGCAAGCGTTGGGATGATATGGATCCGAAGGCTTTGACCCCATGAGAAAATCGGAGATCGGGATTTCACCAATTTGATTGGTCGTTGCAGTACGTTGACGCCAGCTTCGAAACTGGTAGACCGCTCGCCGAAACACTGGCCCAGTGACTTCATAGATAAACTCGTGCTCAGGATCAATAGCTTGTAAACCAGGAAATGACACTGGCTTAAGAACGGCATCTTGCCCGATCGAGGTATTCCAAATGCTTTTTTCCGAGAATGGCCGAAGCCAAGGATTTCGTGCCTCTTGACTCTCTTGAGCTTTTAATTGCAAGCCAAAAACAGAAAGCAGGGTTAACCCACAAAGGCATCTTCGAAGTGGTAAGGAAACACGAATGAAATTCTTGATCGCTACCATTATTGAATCTTTCAGAGATTCGACTCGAACATGACAATCGTCCGTGAACTTAACGCTTCAATCGCTCGCACACTAGCTTTTGACTTGTGCCGTATGGAAGTAATCTGGTTCCATACCGGGCTTCCATTTGATATTGCAACCAATGCTCGGTTTCTGGCTGGCATCGATCGGATCTCCCGTTGCAAGACTATCAAGGGCTGATCGAAGATCATTTCCAGTCAGAGGCTTATCCGTCTTGGGACGACTGTCGTCCAACTGGCCGCGATAGACCAACGCCAGGTTCTTGTCGAATACAAAGAAATCAGGAGTACAAGCCGCTCGATACGCTTGCGCAACAGCTTGCGATTCGTCATAAAGATACGGGAATTCATAGCCCTGCAGTTCGGCTTCTTCTCGCATTTTATCTGGTGCATCTTCTGGATATGCCGATGCATCATTGCTGCTGATACCGATGAACGAGATGCCTTTGGACGCGTAGTCTTTAGAAACCTTGGAAAGTTCAGGCGCTACATGTTTTACATACGGACAATGGTTACACATGAAAACAATCACTGTTCCGTTTTCACCCGAACATTGCTGTAGTGACTTAATCGAGCCATCTAAGTCAGGCAGCGAAAAAGCTGGGGCTTTTGTACCTAGAGGCATCATCGTAGACGCAGTTTTTACCATAGTTTTTCTCCTTAAACGTTGGTCGCTTCAAGTTGTGAATCTGTTATTCTTGGAAACAGTCTTCGTGCATTTTCGGTAGTCCACAGGGCGATCTGTCCTAGATCAACCTTTTGACAATCCGCAAGAACCGCAGCGGTATGTATCATCAAACTTGATTCATTCGGTCGCTGGCTTCGTTTGGGTTCTGGCGAAAGGTAAGGACTGTCGGTTTCGACGAGAATTCGATTGTAGGGTATTTGGCTCGCCGTTTCTCGCAGTTCCATCGACTTTTTATAAGTGAGCATGCCCGCAAAACTGATATGCAGCCCAAACGACAGTAATGTTTCGGCTTGCTCTGTGCTACCGGTAAACGAATGCATAACTCCGCGGAGTTCTTGTTGCGAAGCCGCTGCTCGCAGGATTGCAATAATGTCATCCCAACAATCACGCGCGTGAATGATCAGCGGTAGCCGCGTCTCAGCTGAGAAGTTGATATGCCGCCAAAAGTTTTCTACTTGCACAGGCCACGGACAATCGTCCCAATATTTGTCCAAACCGGTTTCACCGAGCGCAACAACCTGAGCATTGTTTGCAAGATCACAAACCTTCGCCCAATCAGCATCCGCTGCTTCGTGCGCATAATTCGGGTGGATTCCCACAGACGCAAAAACTCCCGGCGTACTCTCCGCAATTTCAACAGCCTCGCGACTACTTTGAGCCGTCGTCGCGACGTTGATGATTTGCCGGACGCCTGCCTGTCGAGCACGAATTAGAACGGAAGGCAACGTTTCGCGAAACGCGGAATCACACAGGTGCGCGTGTGTGTCTATAAAGTGCATGCCGAAGTGACGAGTATTTAGTGAGAAAAGAAAAATCGCGTGAGATGATAAAAAATCGGGGCAGCAAAACAAAGTGAATCAATCCGATCCAACACTCCCGCATGCCCTATCACCAAGGTCCCGTAGTCGTTTACGCCTCGATTTCGCTTGATCGCCGACATAGTCATCCCGCCCATGAAACCTACGAACGCCACAATGATACTCAGCAGCGCGGCTTCCCAAATCGTGAAAGGTGTGACCCAGTATAAAAGACCGCCACAAACACCAGCAGAAAGCGATCCAGCAATACATCCTTCCCAAGTTCGTGAGCTGCTGATCTCAGGAGCTACCACATGTTTTCCAGCCAATCGGCTCCAGGTCCACTGCAGTACTTCGGAGAGTTGAGAAATCAGAACGAAAAAGAAGAGTAAGCCCGCGTTGCTTCCGTTCCAAGCAATACCGTCGCTTGTGATCAGATTCAAATCGAGAATCGCCGGAGCATGCGACAACGAATAAACACAAATCAAGAGTCCAAGCGTGATCTGCGCCGAACGTTCAAGGAACTTCTTTGAGTCCCCCGCTACTGCGATTCTGGCTGGGATAAAAAGCGTTGCATAGACGGGAATCATGATACTGTACAAGTTGTAGCAGTCCAAAAAATCACCACTCGCAAGCCGCCATTGGGTCTTTCCAATTGCGATAAGGACATACTGCAAAGGTGTAAGGACAACCAGGCTCCAAAAGAGCGCGCGGTGATCGCCGCGGCGCGTCGGAGTCATAGTAATAAACTCGCGGAATGCCCAGAACGAGAGAAGTCCAAACAACACAATTGTCCCGGCGCGATGTAGTAGCAAGCCGAAAATCAAGATAACGCACATCAACCACCACACACGCAGTCGCAGCACGAACCGTTCGACGAGAGCAGGATTCATCGACGGACTGCTCTGCCGGCTCATATAGCGACCGATAAGCGTCGCGATCGCGAGCGTAATTACTACGCAGGCAAACAGGAGCAATGTCGGATAGTTCAGCCAACTGGTTTGAATTGCCCTGGGGACTACGTTGGTGGCTTGCAAGGCGGGGTCCGAAATCGCCCCTTGGCTCAGTAGAGGAATAAATACTATTGGCTTCACACAAGAACCGCAGATTTCATGGGGCTAACTCACTTGGGTTGACACACGTGCATTTTGCTTGAGAGTGACCCGATCGAAAACCCCTCGACTTTTGGATCTATCGAGGCACGATACAGATCTGGAGGCTATCAACTGGGGCTGAGAACACTAAAAACTAAGGTCTAGCGGTCTTTGAGATTTTTAACAGCCTGTCTCGCTCGATTCAAAAAGTCAGACTTCGGTTCACCGGCTTCCAAGAAAATCGGATGACCGATTGTGATCGACGACAACAAAGGTACTGGGAAAATTTCGCCACGCGGCAAAATTCGGCTTAAGTTATCCATATAAACTGGAACCAGTTCGAGGTCAGGCCGCTTCTTTGCCAAATAATAAAGGCCGCTTTTGAACTCACCCATCTCGAGGTCAGCCGATCGACCACCTTCCGGAAATACGATCAACGAATAAATGTCACCAATATTCTCGATCATCATCTCGACAGGACTGTGGTGCACTTTGATCTTCTTGCGATCGATCAACATTGCATTGAAGGACTGAGCCAAAAAGCGTTTCCACTTTGAGGCACCCCAGTAGTCAGCAGCAGCTACCGGTCGAGTCAGCAGTCGTATGCTTGGCGGCAACGCTGACCAAAGCACAACCGCATCCAAATGACTCGAATGATTTGCAAAATAGACACGCTGAGCTGTATCGGGCTGGCAGTCAATCCACCTAACCGAGTAGCCGCTTACAAGCCTAGCTAAAAGAGCGATCGACGCGCCGGTGATACGACAGGCCGTAGACCGCTGCTGCGTTGGTACGCTCGGTCGCTGTATACGACGTTCTCGAAGACTGGGGATAGTTGCGCTCAACGGAGCTTTACCAAAATGGGGGGGACAAACCTACGGCACAAGATATCAGATTCTGCGAAGGCAATTGTATTACGCTTAACTTCAAAGCGAAGTGCGATTCCAACTTATTGTTGACTACAAGCGAAAAACTATGTGCGGGCAGGCAAGATTTTTAGAAGCTCGGCTGAACCGACTGGACGGATTACTCCCCGCTCTGTGACTATTCCAGAAATCAGCTCTGCGGGCGTAACGTCAAATGCCGGATTATAGACTTCGCTTCCTGACGGTGCGGTCTGTTTGCCGAAACCACAAGTAATCTCATCCGACAGTCGTTCCTCAATCGGAATCTCTTTACCAGTCGCCAGAGTCAGATCGAAAGTACTTGAGGGGGCGGCAACATAAAATGGAATTTGGTGGTACCTGGCAAGGATCGCAACGCCGTAGGTCCCAATTTTGTTGGCTGCGTCCCCGTTAGCTGCAATACGATCTGCACCAACAATCACAGCTTGAATCTTGCCTTCACGCATTACCTGTGCGGCCATGTTGTCGCAAATTAATGTCGCGGGAACTCCGTACTGCATCAATTCCCACATGGTGAGACGCGCACCTTGCAGCAGTGGACGTGTCTCGTCCGCGTAAACGCGAATATTTTTTCCTTGCTGATGGGCTGTAATGATTGCCGACAACGCTGTCCCCAGCTCAGAAGTTGCCAAGCCACCCGTGTTGCAATGTGTTAGGACGCCCCAGCCATCTTCGAACAGATCGGCACCGAATCGCCCAATCGCTTCACACATCGCGACATCTTCCCGGTGAATAGAATCTGCCTCCTTCCACATATTTTCAAAAAGCTCGTCGCGTCCAAAGGTTTTGCAACGATCAAGCACCTGCTGCATCCTTTCCAACGCCCAAAAAAGATTTACGGCAGTCGGACGCGAACTCGCCAGATACTTCACATCGGCAGCAATCTGATCCGAATCGATCGCACTTCCTGAAAACCCCTTCGAAAGAAGGACGCCATAGGCTGCAGCGATTCCGATCGCCGGCGCACCCCTTACCTTCAACTGTTTGATCGCATCCCAAACGTTCTGTACGCAGGTGCAGTGCTCGTAGATGACTTCTAGTGGAAGCTTGGTTTGATCAAGGAGCCGAAGCGTGCACGGACCAGCAGAACGCTGAAAAGAGACAGAGCGGTAATCGGGCATTCTTGGTCCTGAAGAAAGAAATAGACGAACTCGAGGTCACTGCAATGTATCTGACATCAGCAGCCTGCACGCGACGATACTACACCAACGATTGATGGAAAGACGACAATGGTGGTGGTTGAGAGAATTTATTTTACGCAGCAGCGCGTTATTTGCGAGGCTGCGACGCACCCATATGCTGAAAGACTCGTTTTGAATCAGGGTGATCAGGGTGTAATCCGGCATCGATCATCGCCATTCGCTCCACATGCCTGGTATAAAGTTGAAAGCCGGCTAATAGTAAGCCGCCCACGACTGCGGTGAGAGGGATAAAGATCCAGATGCAAGCTGGCGAAAATAGCATGCCCCAATTTAGCTGATCCATATCTGTTTCCCCACTGCAGTAAAGTTATACGATCCGGGTATCAAGCGGCATTCGTCGAGATGTACTGGATCTTGGCGAACAAGCGTGAGAAAGCAGGATAGTAGGTCGCTGCCATGGAAGAAAGAGGCAGACGGATACCGAGAGGTATGGTTTCTTGGAAAAGGCAATAAAAAAACCCGGCAGTAAATTGCTTTACTGCCGGGCTCTAATAAACCTGATTGATGACCTCTAACTGATTATATGCAAGTCTTGTCTCACGATTGAATAGACTGTGTCACCACAGACTAAACAAAATCCTTAGAAAGGAGGTGATCCAGCCGCAGGTTCCCCTACGGCTACCTTGTTACGACTTAGTCCCAATCATCGAGCTGGCCTTCGGCGCCTGCCTCCTTACGGTTAGCTTAGCGACTTCGGGCCCTCCCAACTTTCGTGGCTTGACGGGCGGTGTGTACAAGGCTCAGGAACACATTCACCGCGGTATGCTGACCCGCGATTACTAGCGATTCCAGCTTCATGCAGGCGAGTTGCAGCCTGCAATCCGAACTGAGCAACACTTTCTGAGATTTGCTTGACCTCGCGGTTTTGCTTCCCTTTGTATGTTGCATTGTAGGACGTGTGCAGCCCTAATCATAAAGGCCATGAGGACTTGACGTCATCCCCACCTTCCTCCGGTTTAACACCGGCGGTCTCTCTAGAGTCCCCGACTTTACTCGCTGGCAACTAGAGATAGGGGTTTCGCTCGTTAAGGGACTTAACCCGACATCTCACGACACGAGCTGACGACAGCCATGCAGCACCTGTGCAAGGGTTCCTTGCGGCACTCCACCCTTTCAGGCAGATTCCCAAGCATGTCAAGACTAGGATAAGGTTCTTCGCGTAGCCTCGAATTAAGCCACATCCTCCACCGCTTGTGTGAGCCCCCGTCAATTCCTTTGAGTTTCAGCCTTGCGACCATACTCCCCAGGCGGAGCACTTAACACTTTCGCTACGTCCGAGAGGATGTGAGGGTCCCCACAGACTAGTGCTCATAGTTTACGGCTAGGACTACCGGGGTATCTAATCCCGTTCGCTCCCCTAGCTTTCGTTCCTCAGCGTCAGAAAAGACCCAGTAAGCCGCCTTCGCCACCGGTGTTCCAGATGATATCAACGCATTTCACCGCTCCACCATCTGTTCCGCTTACCCCTGTCTCCCTCTAGCCCTGCGGTTTGAAGCGCAATTCCACGGTTAGGCCGTGGGCTTTCACACCTCACCTGCAGAGCCGCCTACGAACTCTTTAAGCCCAGTGATACCGAATAACGTTTGGAGAGCTCGTCTTACCGCGGCTGCTGGCACGAGCTTAGCCTCTCCTTCCTCCTAGAATCACTCAAATATAGGGGAGTACCCCAATACCTTTGTTCCTCTACGACAGCGGTTTACAACCCAAGGGCCTTCATCCCGCACGCGGCGTCGCTCGGTCAGACTTTCGTCCATTGCCGAAGATTCTCGACTGCAGCCACCCGTAGGTGTCTGGCCAGTGTCTCAGTGCCAATGAGGCTGGTCATGCTCTCACACCAGCTACCCATCATTGCCTTGGTGGGCCATTACCCCGCCAACTAGCTAATAGGACGTGAGCTCATCCTCGGACGGAATCACACCTTTGGTCCGCAGACATTATCGGGTATTACCGGCAGTTTCCCGCCGCTATCCCCGGTCCGAGGGCAGATTCTCACGTTATCCTCTCCCTTTCGCCGCTGTCCCTGTATTGCTACAGTTCTCGCACGACTCGCATGCCTAATCCACGCCGCCAACGTTCATTCTGAGCCAGGATCAAACCCTTCACTTTTGTTTTCATTCCTATTACTTGCGTAACAGGTTTGCTTTTTAACCAAAGGAAGGCAATGAGCCTTTGCGTCGGTCATGGTCATTACCCGACGACTTATAAAATACTAACAAAACTTACTCAGCAGGAACTTGCGTTCCTGTAAGAAACTAACGTTTCACATAAGAGGTCATCTACCAGATTGTCAAAGATCAAATTGAGTGTCTTGCGACACTTTTTCTCGCTTTGAAACAGTTTTCCGTTTCTTGGCGGGTCGAACATCTTACCGCCAGGTATCGGCTACTGTCAACACCAAGTTCAACTTTTTATTCGAGTCGTTCTTGGCGTCCGGTCGGCAGTTGACTGCTTCCCGTCAGCGAGAGGCAAGAAGATACGAATGGTGCCCGCAATTCGCAAGGGGCAGTTCGTGCTTTTGACAAAAAAACTTTTTGAGATCTTAAAGCACCCAGCTGATGCTCTATCTTTCGACGCCCCCACTTCGTTCCCCTCTGCGATTACAAACTCGCTTCCCAAGCCATGAACCCTATCCAACCGAAGTCGAATCGTGTGAGAATCGCCTGCAGCAATAGTTAACGCTCGAATCGTTTACAAACCCACTCACGATACGTACGCGAATCACCCGCATGATTGACTTGGCCTGCAAACTCAACCCAAGCAGCGTAAAACCTATCTCCGGCAATTGACCGGAAATCTCCGCCAGTCCTTCCGATAAGAAATGTTGCGTGCTTGTGGCCATTTTTTGGTTAGGTCTCACGCGACAAACGAATGGACCAAGAAAAGGGTTGCAATCACAGTAATGCCCGGGGAAACAACCGTCATTCCTGCCGACTTCGACGATGAACTCGATTTTGCAACTGATAGAACAATGATTCCAGTGTTTGATTAGCCACAAAATTAGGTATTGTTCAACCGATGTTTCGCAGTCAAGGTTCCGCTTCTACTGACGCCGCTATCGAAGCGGCTCTCGAGCGAATCCGTAAGATTTCGAGCTCGGGTGAGCAAGCGTCTGATGTTGCCACGGATCGGCTTGCGCAGTCGGCGCAGGTCGATCGTATGTCGGCAAACGCTGTTGAACTTGCTGCGTTTGACGCATCCCAGGAGGCTTCTCAGGGCAGAACCGGCCAAGTCAAACCTTCGCAAAAACCGGCTGCTGTCCCCGCTGATCGATTTGCGCCCTTTCGACTCACCGGCGACCGAACTGAGCCCCTGCTGCCGATCGAACCGCCTAACTTGGATGCCGCGGGACTTTCCGACCGCACGGTCGAAGAACTGGCGGTCAAATATTTATTTAACGTTGGGCAGGCTACCGGACGGGCCATTGCAGATCAGCTTAGGTTGCCGTTCCGCTTGGTCGAACCAACCCTTTTGCGGCTCAAGTCGCAGCAATTCGTCGGCTATATCGGCTCGACTGCCGTTCATGACTATATTCACGTGCTGACCGACGCCGGACGCGATCGAGGGCGACGCTATAATCAAGCCTGCACTTACTTTGGCGCGGCCCCAGTCCCTCTTGAAAACTACATCGAATCAGTCACGCATCAGTCGGTTGAGCGTCAACATCCCAACCGCGAAGACCTAACAAAAGCTTTCTCGGACTTGCTCATTCCTGCTCGACTGCTCGCACGCCTCGGCCCGGCAATCAATAGTGGTAGAGGCATGTTTCTCTATGGCTATCCTGGTAATGGAAAAACCAGTATCGCCGAACGCGTGACGCGAGCGTTCGGCGAGTACATCTGGGTGCCCCGGGCCGTTGCCCAAGACGGCGCAATCATGCGCATCTTCGACCCTCAAGTCCACGACGAATGCCCACACGCTAGCAACGATGGAATCCTGGACAACAATCCATGCGATCGTAGATGGGTGCGTATCAAACGCCCTACCATTATAGCGGGCGGCGAACTTACCATGGAAATGCTGGAAGTCTCGCACAACTCCGAAACCAATATCAGTGACGCTCCACTGCAACTCAAGAGCAACTGTGGTGTTTTGTTAATAGATGACTTTGGTCGTCAACGGATGACTGTCGATGAACTCTTGAATCGTTGGATCGTGCCGCTCGAAAAACGTTACGATTTTCTCAGTATCAGCGGCAGTAAAAAAACACAGGTGCCGTTTGATCAGTTGGTAATCTTCAGCACCAACTTAGAGCCGAAAAGCCTAGTAGATGACGCGTTTTTACGTCGTATTCCATATAAAATCGAAGTGCCTAATCCCAGCGAAGAAGCGTTTCGCAAACTTTTTGAGATCATGGCCAAATCGCTTAAGATTCCCTACGACGCCGCATGTATCGATTATTTGATCGAAAAACATTACAAACCGTTTAACCGCCCATATCGCAATTGCCATCCTCGCGATTTATTGTTGCAAATTCGCTCGTACTGTTTCTATAACTCCCAGCCGATGCAGATGCGTCCTGAGCTGTTTGACTTCGCCGTCGATAACTACTTCTCAATTATGTAGTTCTCCCTTGGCAGACGGACTTAACCCCATAATCTAGCGGAAATCGATCGACTTCGCGAACAGTTGGTCGCTCGCTCAAGGGTAAAAAGTCAACGGTTTTTTCTTGAGGCTGCCTCAACGTACGACATAGCGAGTTCTGAGGTTGGTTGTCCCTATGGTCAAAACTGCAATTCAAAATCTTAGGAAAATGTTTACGATATAAGAGTGAGCTTTCGCCATGCTAATCCTACTATGGAGTCACCAAAGTCCGTGGATCAATCGAAGAACCGCAATCATTCGCACAGCGCCTATCATCTAGCTTGTTCCCTTATTCCTGGCGGCGTGAACTCGCCAGCGCGAGCATTTGGTGCTGTAGGAGGTGAACCGATCTTCATGGCGCGCGCCAAAGGGCAATATCTGTTTGATATCGATGACAACCGTTACCTCGATTACATCGGTTCGTGGGGACCAATGATTGTTGGGCATGCTCATCCGCATGTCGTCGAAGCGATTACGAAAGCAGCACAGCTTGGCACGTCATTCGGCGCACCAACCGAGCGTGAATCGCATCTAGCGGAATTGATTCGTCAAGCTGTGCCGAGCATGGAGAAAGTCCGGCTAGTTAACAGCGGTACGGAAGCCACGATGAGCGCCATTAGGCTTGCGCGAGGTTACACCGGACGAAACAAGGTCGTGAAGTTTGCCGGTTGCTATCATGGCCATGTCGACTCACTATTAGTCGCCGCCGGATCCGCTGCGGCTACGCTTGCTGTCCCTGACTCTCCAGGCGTAACACCTGGCACCTCCGCAGATACGATCGTCTTGGATTATAACAATCCTGATGCTTTGACCAACGTATTTGCAGTTCAAGGCAGCGAAATTGCCGCGGTTATCCTCGAGCCAATTGTTGGTAACATGGGTACGGTTTTACCGTCCAAGGCATTCCTTGATACGTTGCAGACGCTGACCAAACAACATGGTGCGCTGCTGATTTTCGATGAAGTGATGACCGGATTTCGTGTTGCCCACGGCGGCGCCCAGAGTTTGCTGGGAGTGAAGCCTGATCTTACAACGCTTGGGAAAATAGTCGGTGGTGGGCTGCCACTGGCCGTCTATGGTGGTCGTGCGGAGATTATGAATAACGTTCTGCCAGCGGGAAAGGTCTTTCAGGCGGGAACGCTGAGCGGTAACCCCTTAGCCACGGCAGCGGGGATTGCGACGCTTGAGCTTCTGCGCGACGAGAGTCCTTACGAGCATCTAGAAAAACTCGGTGCCAAACTCGAATCAGGTTTAGCGGCAGCCGCGACGAAGGCGGGGATTCCGAACGTTGTACAGCGAGTTGGCAGTATGATGACGTTGTTCTTTAACGATCAGCCTGTGGTCGACTGGCCGACAGCGAATAGGTCGAACCGTCAATTGTTTGCAAAGTATTTCTGGGGGCTGATTGAAGAAGGCGTCTACATGCCCTGCAGTCAGTTCGAGGCGCTTTTCTTTTCAAGTGCACATACGATGGAAGACATCGAGCTAACCATTCAAGCCGCCGAACGCGTAACAGCGAAACTGTGAGCTAAAGACCGGAATACGCAGAAAGCCAACGATTCATGCCTAGCTTGATTGGGTGTGGATCAGCGAAAATTAATGTTCTCACAAACCAACGCTTCAATCTTGTTGACGAACGCTAGCAGCGCAAGTTCAACATTTCTTTAGCGAGCGGTCGTGCTGCTGGCACGCTTCATCAGGCAGTTTCTCTATTTTGTAGCCCAGGGAACGCGAGTTGCGACGGTTTTTGTCGTCCGATCTAAACTCAAGTAACGAGGCAAAAAATGGAAGAAGCGAACGAAAATCAGATCTTGGTGGCCGAGTATGTGGATCTGGAAAACGCGAAGCAAGCTTTAGAAGTTTTAAAGAACCAAGGCGTTACACTCGATCACTTGTCGATCGTATCGCGGTCGGACGATTCGACGCTCAATAAGTTGCGAGACGAATCCCTTATAAAGGAGCAAAGTGCGGAAACGGCTTCGAAAGGAGCCGCTATCGGAGCAGCCATCGGTGGGGTGTTTGGAGCTCCAATGGCTGTCGCAACGCTAATCGGGCCCTTCTTCCTCTTAGGACCAATCGTCACCATGGGCGCCGGTGCTGCATTGGGCGGGCTCTTGGGGGCGGCCAGCCACTGGGGTGTTCCCAGAGAAAAGATCGAGGAATATGAACGGCACGTTGAGGAGGGGCGAGCTCTTGTGATCGTACAGCCCGGCCAGCGAGTGCCCGATACGAAAGCAGCTATTCTGACGACTGAACCTATTTCGCTCGAAAGGTTCGACTTCAAGAACAGTACCACGTAACCGCTTGGTGATTTGTCTGCGGCTCCTTGTAGCCGGAGTTGAATTACAAAACGGAAGTAGTCCGATCGCCGGAAATGGAATATTCTGTAGCGACATCTAATCAATGTCCTTCCAGCTCAATTCCGATCGATGACCTCTACTACTTGCACGCCAAAAAACACAGATTCTGACCGGCAAGATGCCGCTGTGCTTAATATCTCTGCTTACAAATTCGTCCGTCTAGAACAATTGGACTCGCTTCGTGGTGAGCTTAAACAGCTCGCAAACCGATACGAACTGAAAGGAACGATTCTGCTCGCGAGTGAAGGGATCAACCTGTTTGTTGCTGGCGAGGCGGAAAATGTGCGTCCGTTTTTGGACACGTTGCAGCGAGATGAGCGGTTCTGCAACCTGCCGATTAAAGAAAGCTGGAGCGAATCACAACCTTTCAATCGCATGCTAGTGCGACTGAAAAAAGAGATCATTGCATTCGGCGTCGATTCGGTCGATCCTGTGAGCGCACCGAGTCGGAAGATTTCGGCGGCGCAATTGAAGCAGTGGCTGGATGAGGGTAAAGAGGTGACGCTGCTGGATACTCGCAACACTTATGAAGTGGAGCTAGGCACATTCGAAAACGCGGTTGATCTGCAGATTGATCATTTTAAAGAATTTCCAGCGCGAGTCCTCGAGCTACCGGCAGAGTCTCGAGATAAGCCGATGGTAATGTTTTGTACGGGGGGAATTCGCTGCGAGAAAGCGGGGCCTTACGTCGAACAAGCCGGTTTCAAGGACGTATACCAACTGGATGGTGGAATCTTACGTTACTTTGAAGAATGCGGAGCGGCTCACTACCAAGGCGATTGTTTTGTTTTTGACGATCGTGTAGCGGTCAAGCCAGATTTGGCGCCCTCCGGAGCCGTACTGTGTTATGCATGTCAAAGTGTCTTAACGGCGGAAGAACTCGTTTCGCCGAAATACAAAGCTGGCAGTTTCTGTCCGCACTGCTATAAAACGGACGACGAACGCAACCTAATCGATCTTGCAAACCGCCAAGCTGCCATCGACAAACTGGCGGAGGATTTGCCCGGGTGCCGACCCTACACGAATGTTCGTCCAATACATATTCCACGGCGATTGGCCGGTTGTACCTTGGCCGAATGCTTGACCGAACTCTTTCCACAAGTCGATGCTCAAACGTGGGTCGAAGAAACAAATCGAGGCTGGCTTCGTACGCCCGGCAATGAAGTTCAAAAGAGTGCGCACGAGATTGATCCGCTGGATGCGCCGACTGAAGTACCGTCGCTTGATCGGATCATGCAAGAAGGACAGCGGATTGATCATCTACAACCCGGCTGCATTGAACCAGCCGTAGATGGCCGGATAAGAATTGTTTACCAAGATGAACAACTGATCGTGGTTTCTAAGCCAGCTGGTCTCCCTTCTCATGCTAGCGGCCGATTTAATCGAAATACACTCGAGTATTTGATGGGCCAAGTCTACTATCCCGAAAAGATTCGGTTGACGCATCGCTTGGATGCCAACACGAGCGGCTTAATGGTTTTGGCTCGCAGATTTGCCGCTGCCAAGTCACTACAGCAACAATTCACGGAAGGCTCTGTGGCCAAACGTTACATTGCGCGAGTACATGGACAGCCCCGTGAAGATCAATTCTCGTGCGCAGCGAAGATTGCTCGCGATTGCGGCGAAGGTGGCGTGCGAGTTATTGACGAAACGCACGGTTTGGATGCAATCACAGATTTTCAAGTCATCAAGCGTTGCGATGACGGTACCACGCTAGTTCACGCTTTTCCCAGGACAGGTCGGACCAATCAAATTCGTTGCCATTTGTGGCACCTAGGTCATCCGATTGTGAACGATCCTGCTTATTTGCCGAACGACGCAACGGATGTAAACTTCACGTTACCTCAAGGCCAGCCTTGCATGTGTCTGCACGCCGCAGAAGTTGAGATTACTCATCCAAGAACGGGAGCTAGAGCTTCGTGGCAGAATGCGTCTCCCTTTTGGGCAAGTGAAGGCGATCGCATATGAACAAGCCGCTTTTCATAAGCTTTGACGGAATCGACGGATGTGGCAAGTCGACTCAACTCCAGTTGTTTGCAAGCCATCTTAGAGAAAAAGGCATTGACGTCGTATGTTTTCGCGATCCTGGAACAACAAAGTTGGGTGAGGCTGTACGTGAAATTTTGCTGCACCGGGAAGATATTCCGCTTGCCATGACAACAGAAATGTTACTTTATATGGCTGCCCGCTCGCAGTTAGTAGCCGAGCAGATACACCCTGCCCTATCAGCCGGAAAGACAGTATTGTGCGATCGATTCCTACTGGCGAATGTCGTCTACCAAGGGTGCGGTGGCGGACTAGACGTCGATCAATTGTGGCGCGTAGGCGAAGTCGCTACCGGTGGACTCAAACCTGATTTGACCGTCGTCTTGGATCTCGACGTGAGCACTGCCATGATGCGTGTCGGAGATGTTCAAGACCGGCTCGAAAAACGCGGCAAGGAATTCTTTGAGAGATTGAGACTAGGCTATTTGCACGAAGTCTCCAAAGCGGGAACTTACATCATCTTGGATGCGAGTCAGAGTGTCGACGCTGTTTTTGCGGAGCTTCTGAGCAAAATCGAGGCAGAGACTGCACTCAACCCGTTGTGATGTGCAGTAATATACCCTGATGCATGGCACCGCAGATCCTGGCGGATGCGGTGGCCGAATCGCAAAGTGAAGTCTGGGGACTAAATGATTTCGCGCAGCGATTCTTCAAGCTTGCGGATTTGCAGATGCACTGGCTCGAGATCGGGATAGATCGCGATTGCTTGGCGAAAGTAATCGAGTGCGGCGCGTGGACGTTCCATTTCTAAGTGACATTGCCCTAGCCCGACAAACGCCATGTATTCGTAAGGGTTTACAGAAATCGCGCGTTGGCAATCTTCAATCGCCGCTTCAATTTCGCCCGTTGCATAATAGGCAAGAGCACGTTGGCAAAAGGCTTCTGGAAGCGCTGGATGCGTTTGCACTAACTTTTCAGCCGACTCCAAAGCGGATTCGTACTCTTCAGCAGCCAATTTGGAGACGATTGCATCTAGCAAGTTTCGGCCCATAGGAGTTGCCGTACGCGACCAAATTGCTTTGATAGAATCATCAGCTATCAATCGCACAGCTCGATCAGAATCCGCCAGTAAGCGTCCCACGGCGTCGATCGCTCGACGGTCGCCCAAGATCCCGAGTGCCAGTGCAGCAGCACGTCGCGCCGTTGCATCCGTCGACCCAGTTAATCGGATTAATGTGGAAACGCTATAACTTAACGCAACATCTCGAACAAACCCAGCCGAATCTCCATCGGTTAGGTATACTTGATAAAAAGATAAAATCTGGGGCGGTCGATTGGATCGCGGCACCATAACACTCACAAGCGGTTAGCATTCGTAGAAGCATGTCATCGTTGCGTTGGCGGCTTGCAGAGCTTACCGCGGTCCATGCATTTCCATCCGCTCATCCTGAGCCGATCTCAGTCTAGTTACGCATAAGTCGTCAGACAATGTATCGTTCCATAACACCACCATGTTTTCCATCTGCCAGGCGAGGTTCGCTAGCGATCGCGTGTGTCGTTTTGTCGCTTCAGATGGTCGTTTTAGTGGCGTTATGCCCGTGTTGTTTTGCCCAAATTACCCATCCTTATGCTGCCAAACCATACGAAAGTAGCTTCAAAAAGATACAAAAAAATTTTGGACAATTGCTCAGCGGTGTCACTCTTAGGACATCACTTACGAGAATTAGCGAGAATGTCGACGTACCGATTTGGCTAGACCGCCGCGTTGATGGCGAACAACTCGTTAGCATCTCACAGCAAGAATCGACCGTCGGAGAAACTCTTGACCAGCTCGCTGAACAATCGAACACAAAGGTTGTTTGGTTGAATGGCGTTTTGTATGTCTGCCGATTGGAAAATGCACTCCAAGTTCAACAAACGTTTTGGCAAATTTCCACCGCTTCAAACGGAAAGCTTTCCACACAGTTTTTACCGGCCGTTGCTTGGGACACGCCCAGTGAACCACAAAAACTGCTCGCAGAAATTTTTGGCCAACAAGTAATAACCCTTCAAGGCCAAGATTTGATCGAGCACGACCTGTGGGCGCCTCGGAAGCTGCCGTCGTTAGATATGGCTACCTTATTAACGGCGTTTCTAGCAGGTTTTGAACTGTCGATAGAATTTACTAATGACACAACATTGAAGATTGTAAAATCGAAAACTCCGGAGCAGTTTTTTGCATGGCCTTACGAACCAAGCGTTATACGTTCAATTCCCAAAGACAAACAAACGCAGTGGCAGGAAAAATGGAAAGAGCAAACCAAATGGCGGACTCAGGGTAAATTTCAATGGCTGCAGGCGCCCGTTGAAGCTCATCGCGAATTGATTACAGCGACAATTAAAACAACTGAGCCACGCAAAGTTGAAAGTAAGCGTGACAACCGACGATACACTTTGCAACTGCGAGGGCGTCTGGAAGATGTGCTGCCACCGCTGCTTCAACAATTGCAACTTGCGCTCGCTGCACCGCTCAGCCAAGAGATTGGCAATCGCACAATCGATATCCAAGCCAAAAACGTCTCTATCGTTGAATTGCTAGATCAGATTGGGAAGGCTGCCAACTGTACATTGACTCTCAACGACAGCAGCGTAACGGTTGTCAGTGATTAAGAAATCGCATCGTTTCCGTTGAGAATGCTGTGGCACGGACTATTTCACGGCGGCCGGTCGATTCGATTGCCCTTTAACGCCAGTCAAGCTATCGCCGAGTTCTAATCGCATCGTGGCGGCTAGTTTTTGGAGTTTTGAAACGACATCTGGATGCTCGGTCGACAAGTCGTGAGTTTCGGCAGGATCAGCTTGTAAATCATAAAGAGCAAGTGCTTGTTGGGCCATTCTGTAGCCGTGCCGCGAAGCGATCCCATCAACACCGCTCTGCTCTATGGAGGCTGGTTTCAAGTCTCCCCAGCCAGCAGGCCTGCCGTCGGTCCGAGTTTCGCCGTTCACTTCTAAATATGGATGTGGCAAATGGAGTTTCCACTTTCCCGAACGTATCGCCTGCAACTCGCTTCCAGAATAGAAATAGAGAGCTTCGCGGGTAGAATCGTTTGCGTCAGGCTGTCGGAGGGCTTGAGAAATATCGACGCCATCGATCTTCTTAGTGGGCATAGGTGCGTTTGCCAAAGCGCATAGTGTAGGCAAGAGATCAATTGAAGAGACCATGGCATTCGATGATTTTCCAGCTGGAATTTTGTCTGGCCATGCAGCAATCATCGGCACACGCACGCCTCCTTCGAAGCTAGTAAGTTTGCCTTCGCGGAGTGGGGCTGCACTGCCTGCGTGCGAACCGTAGCTTAAGAATGGTCCATTGTCGCTCATTAGAAGGAGGATCGTGTCTTGCTCGTGCTCTGTAGCATGTAAGGCTTGCACGATGGCCCCGACGGACCAATCAAGTTCAGCCAAGACGTCCGCATACAGGCCGCGTCCTGTTGATCCTTCGAACCGCTCAGAAGCGAAAATGGGAACGTGTGGCATGACATGAGGGACATAACAAAAAAATGGTGCATCACCCGCGTTCCTGATAAAGTCGATTGCGCGCTGCGTGATACGTTGAGTAAATTGTCGCTGATCGGGATCCTCTTCGATTACCTTCCGATCCTGATAGAGTGGCAGCGGCGGCATTTGATCGGCGAGTACTGGATGGTATTTTGTGTTGTCATTGGAATAGGGAATGCCGAACCAAGTATCAAACCCATTATCGAGTGGATTAAACAGTTCGGGATTGCCCAGATGCCACTTACCAAACATCCCTGTCTTGTAACCGACTTCGTGGAGTAGTTCTGGCAGCAATTTCTCGTCTGGGTTGATGCCATTGCGACTGGTGTGATTCAACGCGCCTTCCAAGCCGACTCGATTGGCATAGCATCCCGTCAGCAGCGAGGCACGTGAAGCAGTACATACAGCTTGGGAAACATAAAAATCGGTGAACTTTGTACCCCGCGCTGCGACAGCGTCAATGTTTGGCGTAGCGACGCTCGCTTCACGAAAGCATTGAAAGTCACCGTAACCCAGATCGTCAAAGAAGATCAGCACAATGTTAGGACGTTCCGCGGCATGAAGAAGAGAATACGGACACGCGAACATTAGGGACAAAAGCGTCGCGAAGGCAAGCCGACTCATTGCATATACTTCCGAAGTTTGGTGAGTGGAAAGTTCATATCTTAAAGTACGCAGCGCGTAAGATCGACCTCCCTAAGGTTTTTGATAATTTTTAAGCTTAACAAGCAACCACTGCCCCGCCTCACTCTAGGGAGGGAGATTGTAGCGAGGGTTGGCTCAAGTGCATCGACTTGGCCTTCGCACGTGGAGTGTGACGCTCTGTGCATAGCAGCGTTCATGGCAAGGTCTGTCTTCCCTAGTTGGAGTTGAGTGCTGCATGTCAACTAAGATCGCATCTTCTTTGCAATTCCATGAACGCTGGTCCATGAACGCTGGTCCATGAACGCTGGTCCATGAACGCTGGTCCATGAACGCTGGCTCAAATAGCGCAATTTCGATTCTGATTTAGGATCGATTTCGGAGAGTCGAACATTCGCGCAATTTCTCGAATTCTTAATTGAACGCGAGTAGCTTGGTAGTGATGAATTGTTAGTGTAACAGAGTAAGCAGATATAGATGTGTCGAGCTGTCTACGATTACCTTGTGTCATTTCGAAACGACTAACGATGAATCTTCGCACTGATGACGTCGCTGGAAACTTCCGTCGACGAGCAGGAGACAGCGCTCGACTACATGCGTGGCTCGGCTATGCAGTCTCTCCCACGGTCTTGACGTTGCTGTTGCTGAGTATCGTATTGTGGATTGCGACAGGCAGCCTTCTTGTGCTCCTGTACTTGCTAAGCTACGCATACCACTTTCTCAATTTGAATGCCGTCATAGGAAGGCGGTGTCAGCATGAAGAGTATATGGTGCAGTCAATTTTGTTTCGAACGATTGCCTTTTTGATACTCGCAGTCTTGCTCGTACCTTACGTCTTGCGCGAATCGTCTTCAATCTTGCCATGGATTTTGATAATTGTTGGAACGGTATTACATGTGTGGGCGGTTTGGGCAATGGGGTTGCATGCAACCTATTTTGCGAGTGAACTGAACCGAAGTTCTTCCAAGCAAACTTTTCGCGCTGGCTTTCCATATGATTGGATACCGCATCCTATGGCAAGCGGAGCGGTGCTTCAATTTGTTGGCCTCTATCTTTTGTCGCCTGACTTTAACGAAGATTACCCTTACTTGCTTCTCGGGCACATCTTCTTAACTGTTGTGACGGTGCTCGTTGAGCAGTTCGATTTTCACTTTGAAGACTACTTTTATCACGCTAGGTCCGGCCGTTTTACTAATGGACTAGAGCAAGATGTCATTGATAAGATCCGGGATTGGTCCTTGGACTACTTCCAGGAGGATTTGAAAGCAGCGTATTCGGTGCATCGATACATAAAAACACTGCCACCTGATATTCGTACTCAAATTGATGCCGTCAGGTACGCAGATCAGCTAACTGAACAAATCCAACAAGCGTTTCCCAAAGGACGCATTTTTCCGATGACGATGACCGACGAGATCTATTTGTCGCGATACAACTTAGATCGTGGTGGTGACCAGGGCCTATTTGACAAGCACTATGATGGAAACCTTCGCTTCTTGCCAGGCATTTCCGTCGTGCGATCTTTGATTTATTTATCTTCGAGCGACGACTTGCAACTGCATTTTGGCACGAGTGGTGTTCGTGCAAATATGAAAACTTACGATTTTGGTTTGCTCGATTTTCACAAAGAGCTCCACTGGGTTGTAGGAAATTATGATCCTAACAAGCCACCGCGTATTTTGCTCAAGTGCAATTATTTGGTCGATCACGTTGGAATCGGCTCTTATCGATGGATTTGCCTCAACTTGAATCTCGCAGTTTTCTATTCTGTACGAGCAGCGATGGAGTACAGCAAAAGCCCGAAGACGATCGCTCAAAAGTGCATTGGTCGGCTCTGCAACACCTTTCGACGACTAAACAACGTTAGTCCAGCAATTCCTATCACTGTCATATTGTTCTTCGCGGCTTTTGCCGTGCGATTCTTGGTTGTGTTTGTAAGCTGAGCTACGGAGACGCATCCCAATTTTTCGTCCTGATGATGATCGAAATGTGTTGATGGATCAGCTAGATTCCTTTCGTGATTGATTCTTGCGTGATGCAGTCCGCCGTTCGCTTCTAACGTGAGTACATCCTAAACCCACGCGCCTTATGGAAAAAGAATTGAGAGGGGACTTCTGGCCTCGCATTCTATTCAGTTGCCGAGTTCACTGTTAAAATTCTCAAGGCTTGAGGGAGAACAACGGTGGCAAGAATCGCTCAAACAAATCGATATTGCGAGTACAGTCAGTCAATTTTAAAAAAATAGTTACCACCGAGAGCTTGAGCGGACTCTATCGGCGGAAGCTTTCTGAGGTTGCCGGTGGATAGACAACAGTTTTTGAAGCTGATCACATTTTCGATTCTTGGTCATTCCTGTCAGGTTGAGGCAGAGGAACCACGCGGCAACGGCCAAGGGCATCGCAAGCGGCGGGTTATTGTCATTGGGGCCGGGCTTGCTGGATTAGCGGCAGCAAAGAAACTTCAAGCGCAGGGGCGAGATGTTCTGGTCGTCGAAGCTCGCGACCGGATCGGTGGCCGCATATTCACAAGTACCAAATGGAAAGGCATGCCACTGGATCTTGGTGCTTCTTGGATTCATGGCGTCGATGGCAATCCGCTCACGGCAATAGCAGATGAAATCAAAGCAAGGAGATTGATCACCCGCTATGAAAACGCAGCCACCTACAATACTGCAGGCCATCCAATGAGCGGTGATGACGAAGAACTGCTGAGTGACTTGCGTGCGCAAGTTTACGAAGCGATTGAGTTCGCCCAGGAGCAGGATGAAGATGTTTCTCTGAGGCAAGCAATTGCACCTGTAGTCCGAGATTTTAAAGCGGCATCGGAAGAGTCGCGATTCGTCGATTTTATCCTCAGCTCCGAGTTTGAACAGGAGTATTCCGGTAGCGCATCAAAGCTGTCTGCGCATTGGTACGACCATGCGAAAGAGTTCGGCGGTGAGGATTCCATTTTTGCTCAGGGCTTCGGGGCCATAACCGACTCGTTGGCCAAAGGACTCAACGTGAGATTGGGGCAGATCGTGCGAGAAGTTCATTGGGGCTCTTCGACTGTGCGAATTGTCACTCAGGATTCTAAATTTGAAGCGGAACATGTGCTAGTTACTTTGCCGCTCGGCGTGCTACAAGCCGACAACGTTGCCTTTTCTCCGGCACTACCTCGCGTTAAAAAAGAAGCGATTGCCAAAATAGGCATGGGTGTTTTGAACAAGTGCTACCTTTTGTTTCAAGAACCGTTTTGGCCGAAAGACATCGATTGGTTAGAATATGTTCCAGGCGTCCATGGAGTGTGGTCGGAGTGGGTCAGCTTCTGGAGGGTAGCAAGACAACCAGTGCTGCTGGGCTTCAATGCGGCGGGTCATGGCAGAGAAATCGAAAGCCTGTCGGATGAAGAGACTGCAGACAGCGCTATGCAGACGTTGAGGACCATCTTTGGTAATGGCATTCCCAAGCCTATCGATGTTCAAGTTACGCGGTGGGCGAAAGACTCGTTTGCGTTGGGATCTTACTCATTTAACGCTGTCGAATCGACACCAGGCATGCGAAAGAGATTAGCTGAATCGCTAGAGAGCAAGTTGTTTTTCGCAGGGGAAGCCACAAGCTCAGCCTACTTCGGAACCGCGCATGGAGCATATCTTTCTGGCTTGCACGCGGCCAAAGAGATTCTAGATAGCTGAAAAGGTGATTCGGAGAATTGGCTGCGGCTCCCCCGACTTTCATCGTTGTCTTCTACGATATTGAATGGATTCAAATATCGTGAACTGATCCGAATTCTAGATGCGTTCGCAACTTACTCGTGCTTAATCACAGGCAATGGCGCAGCGATTTGGTCGTTCGTGCTTGGGAAGTCAAATCCGAGATAATCAGCAACAGTTGCGGCCACCTGAGCCTGTTGGTATCGATTTCCTTCATCAATTCCGGTAGCGCTAAGGCCTGGTCCAAATGCAGCAAGCCAAATGTGTTCAGAACCGGGCAGTTTGCTTCCGTGACTTTTCCACCCTTCCCGGCCGTCGCCACGACCATGATCGGTAGCAATCAGGTACAACGTTTGGTTGTGATATTGAGGAATCGACTGTGAAGTTTC
Organism: Njordella aestuarii; assembly: GCF_056494165.1. Taxonomy (NCBI): domain Bacteria; kingdom Pseudomonadati; phylum Planctomycetota; class Planctomycetia; order Pirellulales; family Pirellulaceae; genus Njordella; species Njordella aestuarii. The sequence continues at coordinate 5,231,348 of NZ_CM151397.1, read as the reverse complement.
CCAGATCTTTCGGATGATGGCGTCGTTCTGCTGCGCTGCGAGCAGATAGCGATCGTATCGCCCCTTGTGAGCCCAGTCGTCTGTTTCGCCTAGTGAAACGTATAGTACGCGAGGATGTTTCGTCGTCAGTTCTTCGATCGCACCAGCGGCTGTAAAAGCATCGTATCGAACGCCCTCCCATTCATGAAACATGTTTTGTGCAACAAAATTGTAGGCTTCCAATTTTGCAGGATCGCCAACTGTTAGTGGCATCCATCCGGCATTGACTGGAATGCCACTGCGGCGGTCATTGATGATGAACGGAAAAACGTCCCACGAGCAATAGGCTGCTATGCGATTCTGGAATCCCTCTTTCCTATGCAACCATTCAAGCACTGTAATGTTTGTGTTGTACTTCTTATCGTTACTATCAACTTTCGGATCAGCCGCACCAGTGAGGATCTCGTTATATCCTGGATACGAGAAATATTGATCATTGGTGACGCTTACTAAACTATCAAGATTCAAATCTCCGGCAATCCACCCTTGGTCCGACAAACATCGTTCCCACAGAAAAGGGAGCAGAATTTCACGGCGTTCCTTTGGCGACTCACGCCAGAACTCTTGCTCAAGTTGCGATGGATCTTCAACACCGTTCTCTTTTACCATCAGCCGTTGATCGGCTCCGCTGAATACTTCTTCGCTTCGTAGGCCGTCGAGCGTAATCAGAATCACATTGCGATTTTCGTAGTTAGTCTGTCCAAAGGAGCAGCTTGAAAGGCAAACAACTTCAAGAATTAGACATGCAGTGAACAATCTCAAGTATCGGAGGAAATTTAAATTCATAGCTGAGTATAATTTCATGGTTGGAATTTTCGATGTTATTCGATTGCAATCAAAGCAGGGTTCGTAATTATTTTTCTAAGGTCTTCTTCGAAGATTCTACGAGGGTTGTTGCGAAGCCGCTCAACGTTCGCCTCGCGGGAGATTATGTCAAAAGCGTCGAAGGTCGAAATTCCAAAAAGCTCGTAATCGTTAGCATACCCGACGTTGGCTATTAGTTCATCGATCCTTTGGCAAGCTTTGGATATCGAGTCTACGTCGAGCGCCTTGAGAATCAAAGCGATACGACGGCTGACGGCCTCTGGTCCGCGAGGATCGCAGCAATCATCAGACTTGACGCCGGCATTAAAAGCGAGCATCCGACTGAGCGTGATGGCGACGGCTGCACCATGAGGCACCTGAAAATGCTGAGTGATCGGATACGAAAAAGCATGGCAAGCTGTCGTCTTGCTGATATTGATAGCCTGCCCCGCCAAATGGGCTGCCAACGCCATATGCTCGCGACTTTCCGATGTAGGGTTTCGTGTTGCGCACTCTAAGGATTGATTAGACAAACGCAGCGATGCCACTGAGCAGCTGATCGAAAATTCGGTAGCGTTGATAGACCATAACGATTCCATCGCTTGCGCGAATGCGTCTAAACCACTAGCCGCTGTGATCTTTGCCGGAAGGCTTTGGGTTACGATTGGGTCAACAATCGCTATGTCAGGAAGCAACAATGAATTGGCAATCGAGTGTTTTATGCCGTTGATGTAAACCACGGCAAAGTGAGTGGCTTCGCTTCCGCTACCAGACGTAGTTGGTATCGCGATCATTCTGGAGTTTTTTACGATCTCATAGCTGCGGTCGAAGTCGCTCGTATCGCCGGACTCATTCTCCTTATTGAGGCAACACATGAGTTTGGCTTGATCGATTGTGGCACCGCCTCCAAAAGCGATGGTTGTGTCTGGCTGAAAAGCTTCATAGACGTCCAGAACTCGATGGATATCAGCATCTGTGACATTTGTGACGCTATCGATGTGGAATTCGAAAGTGAGCCCACGCAGTGCCTTCATGAAAAAATCAGAAGATTTTGTCGCCTCTAGCGCAGACCGATCGGCAACGATCAACACGCGTTTGGCGCGAAGCGATTCAATGACTTCAGGTAACTGGCGAAGACAATTGATACCAAAAATTGTGTTCGGCAATTGTTCGAGAACGGAGTTGACTTCTGCAGGGTATGTCACGTTAGTTGATTGCTCGTTTCTGTTAGCTGAGTACAAGTTCGTGCGCTGTTTTTCGAGCTTCGAAGCCAAGCGAAGGCGAGCGCCAAAAGTGATATGAGGGCCGCACCATAGCAGCCGATCCGAAACAGAGATATGATCGTCACCGTCGCCAGAATCCAGCCCTGTATTAACATAAGGATGACGTACGCAAAGTAGCCGAGAAAATCAGCGAGAGACATCAAGTAAACTAAATTGGCTCGGTCACTGCTCTGCGCAATATAACGTTCAAGCAACGTCGTGTGCACCGCGACATATGGCAGATAGACGCCGATACCGACAATAACTATGAACCAAAATGCGCTCAGGCGACTCGTTTGTTCAGCAAACGTCGCCATAAGCAACATCAACAGTCCGCATACGCACGTTGCAAGCGAGACTCTGTAGGCAGCCTTGCTATTGCGAATCAACGATGTGCCGCCTGTTGCAAGAGTGACTACAATTCCGACCCAAAACTCGGTTGTTGCAAAAATGGAAGGACTAGTTTGTACGCCCAGAGCTTGCCAGATCTCTGGGGCGAAATCTGATCGCAATGTTCGAAGCATCGTAACAAGTACAAACATCAATAGAATTGGTACCAGCACCAAAGCATGATTGCGAAAGTAGACCCTTCTTTCTCGACCATCCATTGGCAATCGATCCAGCCTTTCCGCTCGATCTTGCACGGATGGGGCCTGGATTTTTTTGAGCAGCCAAACAAATAGAAGTAACGGAGCTAAGAATACCAAGCCGGTCGCTGCGGGCATCCAGAACTGGTCCACACCCATATTCAGCAGGAACTTTCCGCAGGCTTTCGTAGATCCATCTGCCAGTATAAAGCTTAGGCAGAGAATTGCGGCCAGTGCTTCTGTTTGACGGCGGCCTTCAAGGAAGCCTAGAACAAGGCCAAATACCATTCCAAGTGGTAATCCGTTTAAGAATATTGCAAGCGGTTTCCAAGCGATCGGCACAAAGCCAAACAGGACCAAGGATGCTTCCGCCAGCAGAATCAAAAAAATGATTGTAGTCGCTCGCTTTTGGTAGTGGGATTCAGAGTTGTATTTGATGCTCAACCACTTAGAAAGCATATAGCCGATTACTTGTGACGAAACAGCTAGACTTTTGAATTGCCAAGCGCCAACTGTAATTCCATCGTATTGTGCGACGGCAAATGGTTTGCGAAATCCATACATACAAAAGTATGTACCGAAAGCAGCGATTGCCGCGAGTATAAAAGTGGCGGAGCTAGACGAGTTTCGAGTCGCGGTTGTATTTGCTGTGACTCCATTCATGTTGGGGCAGTCATGTCCTTCTTTGAGATGATCGTCGGGCTGGCTTATTTTCGGACCGCAAACGTATCAAAAAGGTTGCCTTCCAAGTCAAAAGCTTTGAATTCGAGCTGACTACCATTGATGAAGACCATAACATAGTGATGACCACGCTTTACGTTGTTTTGAAAGAATGGACGGACCGGGCCCGCCGTTTCCAGGTTTCCTCCTCCACCTCCAGTAATAATGTAGGTGGGTCCGACTGCATCGGTTGCCTTGTCTTCAAAGACTGGCCACGTTCGCTCGTAGGAATGAATATGACCACTCCAGACTATGTCGACGTTATGTTTCTCATAAAGCTTTACTAGCTGTCTAACTCGCACATCGCCTCGAGTTGACTTGTTTGTCTTCCATAAATTACCGTAGTCGTTCTCGTCAGAAGAATAGGGCGGGTGATGGTGGCACACGAACTTCCACATGGCGTCCGTTTCCGAGAGTTTTTTGTCTAACCACTTGTACTGTTCCGATTCTGGATCGACATTGCGGTTCGTATCGATCATAAAGAAATGGGCCTTGCCATACCGAAAGTCGTAGTAGTACTCTGGGGCAGGCAACGCCATATAATCGAAGTAGTTCGCTGCATTTTGCTCGTGATTTCCTAAGACAGGATAGATGGCAACGCGGGAAATGAGCTCGTCCATGCTGGGGAAAAACTGCTCTGTCCAATCGGTATCTCGTTTTCCCGCATCCACTAAGTCACCCGCGTGGATGGCGAAGCTCGGGCGATGCGCCCAGGCAAGCTTGCAAAGCGCCGAGGCGACCGTCGGATTGCCTTGGGTGTCGCCGATAACCGCAAATGCAAATGGTGTCTCTTCATTAACGGCGGTGGCGAATGTTCTAACTTCTGATTCAACAAACCCAATGTCAGTGGCTATCGAACTTGTAAAATAAAAGTATTGAGTTTCTGGAGTTAGATTCGGAATCTGGATCGAGTGAATCAACTTTGGTTCGCTCTCTTTAATCTCCAAATCACAATTGTCATTTTCACCATAGAACAAAGTGCCAACTGTTGGGACTGAGGTGCGCCATACAACCGTCATGGAATCTTGAGTGCCATATTGAAGGAAAGGTTTGACAATAAAGGATACATCTCCGCTTTGCATGCCATTAGGAGCAAGTGTCAATAATTCCTTACCATGTCCAAACTCGTGCTCAATCCACGCCGGCCTTGCGGCGAGATCGTAAACAGAGATCTCACGGAGGTTTCCTCGTAGCGGGTAGTGCTCGTTGTCATCTTTGTAGGCTGCTAGCACAAAAGGGCCATGCTCTGGATAGATTATTTTGCCCGATTGTTCTGCTGATTCCGCGTCAAGCTTGCCGTTAACGTAGAGCTGCATGAGTTCTCCGTCGTACGTTGCCACTACGTGATATAGTTTGCCTTTCTCGTAATGTGTCTTTCCTCTTAAATATGTTAGCTTTCCATCGCCATCGTCGGCATTTTCGCTTGCCAATGCGAACGTGAAGGCCGTTTCATCAAAGCCCAAGACCCAACCTTTTTCGAAATCACCATTATCTTGTGCCGCTCCAATAATGCCCCCGGACTCGTGTGACTCATCGATCGAGACCCAGACCGAAATCGTTATATCTTGTGACGGCATCTCTTCGATCATTGAAGTTACGTCATCTGCTATGACACCAACACAGGAGCCGCCAGAGAAATAAATACTCCCGCCAAAATCATCATTGATAGACTTGATACGTCCTTCGTATTTAGCATTCCTCCCGAGTCTCGCGACGATCACGCCATCTTTGATACTGCGTTGGTCGAACCGCCAATGCATGATAGGATCAGGACCATCGTGCGCGGTGCAAATACTGCACATTGTAAAGAGGTAACAACACAATATTGCAACTGTAGAGACGGTATGACGCATTCCGATTCCTATCGTTTTTTTAAGTTTCAAGAAGGGAGGACACCTGTTGTAGGCGTCCTCCCACTTGCCAGATTTCGCCAATCAAGCGTTCTTCTTAGCCTTACGTCGACGGTAAGCTCCAACCGCCGTTCCAATTGCTGCCAACGCAACCATCGAACTTGGTTCAGGTACTGCAGATACAGAAACAGAACCGGTACCGAAAGTTGGTGTAAACGACCCGCTAAGGTCACCAAATCCGTTGCTGCCAGTGACGAACGTTAGATTTGTAGTACCCAAATCAGTAGCCAAGAACTCGACTGTTCCGTAAAGTTCAAAAGCACCGTTAGTGCTTAGTCCGGTTCCAGCGAACGGGGGTAAAGCGATTGCACTCGAGCCGGTGACAAGATCTCCGAGGGTTCCGGCGGTGGCACTCGCCCAACGGTTGGCTGGGTTTACAACATTCCAACTTGTGGCTTGCAAAACGCTTGCGTTGTCTGACAAAATACCTAGGTCCATTCCGACGATGGTTTGGCCAGGATCCGAGGAAACCCAGACGTACATGGAGCCAGAGTTACCTGGTTCAAGGCTGAGGCTTGAGCCCGCATTTGCATCGCTAGAACTGGTGCTGAAATTTATTACGGCAGCTTGAGCTTGTGAGGCTAGTAAGGATACGAATGCAAAAGACGCAATCAAAAATGTTTTCATAATTATCTTTTTGTTTCTATTGGTAAAATTGACTTAGATTAGTTTTGTAGTTCCGCAAGAAATTGCGCTATGTCACCAAAATTGAACGTGCCGCTTCCGTCCATATCGAGAATGGTGTCGGCCGGAATGGTGTATGTCGCGTTGTAAGAAGCCTTGTTCTGTAAGGCTTGAATGAACGCGGCAAGGTCGCCAAAGTTGATGTTGCCATCTTGGTTAGCATCGCCGTGCTTGAAAGTTTGAGCGTCTGCTTCGACCAAAATGTTGTCCACCGCGAACCACCAATTATTCTGAGCGTTTGTACAACCGATTCGCAGGATCATTGTGCTCCCGTTCTTGGCTGGCAAAGGACTACCGGCGCCGCCGAACGTGAATGTCTGGGGTGCTTCAAAGGTTGCGAAATGGCTTGAACCGAGGAAGAGATAGCTTGCGAATGTTGTTCCCAGATCAGGATCTGCTGAATCAAGTTCTAGCATCGAGACCCAAGTTTTGCCTTTGTCGAAGGAAGCTTCAACTGTGCCCAGTTGTGGGTCCTCTGCGCGAAACTCCCAGTCCATCGTGACTTTAACGGATGTGTTACGAAAGAAGCTAAGGTTGTATGTACGATAGATGTAAGAATTAAAATCTTGTCCCGCAGGGTCATCGCCCGACACATAGTCATCATGTGCGTCTGGGTCCGTTACAAGCGCTGTGTTACGAGCACCGAAAATCGATTCTTCATTCAAAAATGATCTTTGTTGACCGCCTTGCTCGTTTACCCAAGAAGTCGTGTCTAGAGCGCGCCAGCCATTGAACGCTTCTTCGCTACCGAGACGCAACATGTTGGAATTATCGATTGTCCAACTTGGAATCAAGTCGGTCCAATCGGTACCATCCCCTGGCGGCTCGCCTACGCCACCACTAGGGAAGCTATCCAGTGTCAAACCCTCGAAGTCCTCAAAATCACTGTAACTAACGCCATCAGTTACGAGGACGTTATCTACAGCAAACCACCAATCGTTACCCGATGTAATGCAACCAAAGCGAAGAACCATACTGGTCGCCCCGTTTGGCACTACGAAATCGTCGCCGGAAACAAACATTCCTTGGGTTGGCTGGACGGTGTATGTCAGCGGGTTTGTCGAGAAAGTCGTGTCGTTCGGGAACCCGCCGGGATGATTGATCGAGGCTATGTCGATTAGATTCTGCCATGTTACACCGTTGTCGAAGGATACGTCTACAACGCCTCGTTGCGAGTCTTCGGCGACGAAGTCCCAATCGAACATAACCAAAAGATTGTCCAAGTCAGCAGTGGTGATATCGTACTCGCGCGAGATGTATGAATTGTAATTGTCGCCAGCGCTAAGATAGAAATCATCCCAAGCGTCTGGATCTGCGACGAGTGCTGTATTGTTGTCATCGCCTAAACGCATTCGGTCCCGACCAGCTTGGATGCCTTGCTCATCAATCCATGAATCGACGTCCATTGCGGACCAGCCGTTGTATGCTTGTGCCTCCGATGGGTCGAGTCCCGAGTTATCTATTAGCCAACCAGGAATATTCTGAGTCCAATCGGTTCCATCACCCACGCCAGTGGCCTGCGTGAAAGGAAACATTGTTAGCCCTTCGAAATCATCGAAGGCAACTTCTTCAGCTCGCACGTTTTGCGAGAGGCCACAAGCGGCCAGAGCGACAAGCGATAGCTGCATTAAGCGAGCAACCCTTTGTCTTGTCAAAAAGAATTTCATAAAGCCATGCTCCAAAAACTACGGTGAAATCCAAAATTCAAATCAGATGCTTACGCAAGAGTAAAGCAATGTCCCAATTAATCTGTACAAGCTTTACAACGCATGTCGTCATCGTTTGAGTGCGAGCAATATAAGCAAATAGTTTGTGGGTTCTACTATTAACGTGTTAATACGCCGCCAAGAATTGATGAAGCAAGTTTCATTAAAACAAAGCTAATAATTCACTAGCGGGTTACTTAACAAAAAAGGCCACGAATTATTTCGTGGCCTATGGGAGTCCTGGCGGAGTATGAACAAACGCAAGAATAGAAATGGTCTGTGTTGAAAAGGTTTAGCTGATTTATTAAACGACCAGATTGAAACATGTAAGACGATTACAAATCAGAAAGGTAGAGCTGTCTTAAGTTTTTCTTGGCCGGCGCGTGTGCCTAAAGCACTGTAGACTTCTGGATCGATTTCAACAGGAATAAAATGTACGGAGCCATCGCCGAAAACAAAATTTGCTCCACCAACATGCATACTTCCAAAACTTACTTCGTACATTCCCCATTCTACGCTTGCGTCTGAAAATCGAGTCGTGGGTTTGGGATAATTGATAGGTACGGCGGTCGACCCACCCATCTCGGACCAATCCGTTCCTTCCCAGTTATCAAAGTCGTCGCCTCCCAACGCCCAATGGTCTTTTCTTCCCGTGTTTGGGTTTTCCTGTCGCGACGAACTCAACGCTAACTCGGGATCCGGCTCCGCTTCGCCGAACATGATGGTATTGGACATCCCGTCAATGACCTGCCCAATGGCGACTCCTGTGTATCCGCCTTCTTGATGAACACGGCAGATTTCGGGAGCTCGGGTGATAAAGAGACCGTCTAGCTCAGAATGGTGCTTAGTTGGTTTCCCAGTTCCCCAGGTCGATCGATTAGGCCGGCCCCAGCCCCACGCAGGCTTCCAGTCATTGGGCTGGATACCCGTAACGCATGCCAAGTAGTTTGCTGGTTGCCGTGCAGCGACAAACCAAGGTGGTGAATAGGTGGATGCGTCGAAAACAGGATCGCGAGCTTGCGAAGATGGGCAACGCATCACTGACAGGTACGATTCGCTTGCAGCAATTTGACGTAGGAATTCAGCGGGAGATTCCATAGATGCATTGGAGACCGCCGCACCGGAAGCCCAGTCGTTCGAACCGAATGCAAGCTTGTCAAATATCACACTTTGCTCAACGTACGGAAGGAGGAACGACGACCAGTGAGCTCCCTCTTGGGCTTCGCCCAGCATCGGCAGCTTTCCTTTGAACGTCGTGGAAAACGCGTTCGCTGCAACGCCCCACTGTCTCAGCTTGTTGCTACACTCGGATCGTCTGGCCGATTCACGAGCAGTTTGAATTGCAGGCAGCAACAAAGCGGCCAGAATTCCAATGATCGCAATCACTACAAGTAGTTCAACGAGAGTGAATCCGTTTGGAACACTAGAGTTTTTCTTCATGTCTTCGTCTCCGTGGATTAAGAAGTAGGAATGTCGTATTCAAAAATATTGTCTTCGCCCTGACTGACCTCAAACCTAACTGGGCTTTCATTGTCATCGTTGTAAGGAAACGGTACCAACTCTTCGGTGATCAAAGAACGCTCGTCGTCGGGCTTTTCGTTAGATGCCCCAATTTGCTCGTTCTTACCTTTTACTCGTACGCAGGAGAACGAAACGCGGTATTCACCAGGGGCAATCCCGTCGCCAGCTGTAGATCGCAAACCAAGTTCACCGCTTTCTGTTGTTTCACCTACACCGAGGTTGTAAACGTTTGCTTTACTATCTATCGGCCGAAAGTATACAATGAGTCGTTCGTAGGGCTTGCCAGCGAGTGTCACACGCCCCTTGATCTTTTGCAGCTCTGGAGGGCCGGAACAACCTGAAATTGACTGTATAAAAATAGCTAGAAAAAACGCGACTATGTTTCGTCTGTAAAGCATCTCTAAATTTAGTTGTAGGAATAGGTTGAAGTTTTACTAACGAGAAGCAAGAGCTTGAATATCTTCTAGGTCGATATGAAGCAGGCAACCGAATTCCTTCGGAAAGTTTACTGACACACGAGCATGAACCCGGCCTTGGCGATCGAAAAATTTCTGAGTTCCCATGGTTGTGAATACGCCATCATGCCACACGTTGGGATGTATATAGCATCCAACTGACCCATCAAAGACAAACGCAACAAAGTTGTTCGGCAGCACATCATCACCGGGCAATGCGAGCGGAATAATAAAGGGGCGTCGATCTATTGGGTAAAAAAGCTGGCCCCCATCAGGATGGTAATTCGCGTGCCACAATAAGATCTGAATAGGATCATCTACATTATCGGGATTCGCTTCCGTAGGGTCGCAGTTATATCCGAGAACATACTTGCCACCGACGGCTTCATTTGAGCCGTAGAGGATGTCTCCTTTCCACCCGCTAATAAAAATGCCTTCAGTAGTGCCACCTTCGTCGCCACTATCGCAATCGACTTCCCGCCAGCCCTGCTTAGGCCATCGCACTATTTCAATATCAATCTCGTCAGGTGTATTCACGAGGAAACCATAACCGTTTAGGTTTTGATCATTCGCGATAACCAATGGAATAGTCACTAGTGGCAGATGAGCAGCGATTTCAGGATTCAGATAGTCGACTGTCATTCGTGAGCCTGCGGGCTGAGGTGGGTTGCGCAACACAAAAAAGCACAAGTGTAGCGCGTGAGTGTTTTGCGATTTGCAATTTCTCGCAGTTTCAACGAAGTTCGTCCAGTATGAATTGCCTATTAATCGATGAAGGTTCGTTTAAGAATGCGTTCGTCCGCATTTGTGATTTTCTCGTGACGATTGCGTGACGATTGCATGATGAATCGATGAAGAGGAAGCTGCTGGAGCGTTATAAATTGCTAAAGCTTGACATGCGCCAGAGTGGCCAATTCGAAGAGTAATCAACGTGTCGCTGGTTAGTTCTTGACACTGCTCAACTTCATTGTCATTTTCATCACATTCAAAACAAAGGAGAAAAGATATGAAGACATCTGAACAGATCGAGCTACTATTCAAAGAGAAAGGCGATTCTGAATATGGCGGTGAAAGTGTAACGCAGCTTGAGCATGCGCTTCAGTGTGCGACGTTCGCTCTTCAAGAAGACGCGTCTGACGTTTTGATCGTGGCTGCCCTGCTACACGATATCGGGCACTTGGTGCATTGCCTCCCGGATGATGCTCCAGAAATGGGGATCGACGACTTGCACGAATCGTTAGGCTATGACTTTCTCAAAACCAGCTTTCCTGAGGCCGTGGTTGCTCCAGTCAAAATGCATGTCGACGCTAAGCGTTATTTGTGTGCTGTCGATTCGCTCTACGAAAGTCAGCTATCTGAACCGTCTCGTTTGAGTCTTAAATTGCAAGGCGGGATGATGTTGCAGGAAGAGGTAGCGGTTTTTGAAAATAATCCGCACTGGAGAGAGGCGGTTCAAATTCGAAGATGGGATGATATGGGTAAAATCGTCGGTATGAAGACGCCTGACATTCAGCATTTTCTCCCCATTATTGACCGAGTCGCCCAACTTCGCAGTGAGTGATACTAGAAGCAAACGTATGGAAGATCGATACGATGTAGTCGTTGTTGGAAGTGGGATCGTTGGGCTTGCGCACGCCCTCGCGTTTGCAAAGAAGAGCTTGCGCGTGGTTGTCCTTGACCGAAGTGCACGCCCCCAAGGTGCAACGATTCGTAATTTTGGAATGGTCTGGCCGATTGGCCAACCGTTAGGTCAACAACGTGAGCTGGCGATGCGCAGTCGTCAAATATGGTTGGAGCTCAGTGCGAAAGCTAGCCTCTGGGCCTCAGAATGCGGTTCGCTTCATTTGGCACACAGGGACGACGAGTGGTATGTACTGCAAGAGTTCTACGAGTTGTCGAGGGAACGTATAGAGGGACTTCGGCTTCTGAATTCAACAGAAGCACTGCGCGTTTCATCAGGCATTAACTCAAGCGGATTGCTTGGCGCACTTTGGAGCCCTTATGAGTTATGCGTCAACCCAGCCGAAGCAATCGAGCAGCTTGCAAAATACTTAATCGATTGCCACCACGTTGATATCCTATACGAGCATCACGTCTGCCATGTTGAAACTGGCTTAGTCCGAACATCATCCGGAGCTGATTTCAAAGCTGAAACAATCTTGATTTGCAGTGGAGCCGATTTTGAGTCGCTCCTGCCGCACGAATTTGTCGGCTCGGGGTTAATTAAATGTAAGTTGCAGATGTTGAAGACCACTCCGCAGCCCGACCGCTGGCGAATTGGTAGCCATCTTGCAAGTGGATTAACGCTTCGGCACTATCAATCTTTTCGCAAATGTTCATCGCTTTCAATCTTGAGCGATCGAGTTCACATGGAAACACCTGAGCTAGATCAGTTCGGTATTCACGTAATGGCTTCCCAGAACTCGCTGGGTGAGGTGATCCTCGGAGATTCTCATGAGTATGGCGATTTGCAACCGTTTAGGAGTGAAGTAATTGATGAGTTGATCCTTCGAGAACTTAGACGGCAGATTCACCTACCAAACTGGCAGATTGCCAACAGGTGGAGCGGCGTGTACGCAAAGCATGCCACGCGCTTCTTTTATACCTCAGAGCCAATGGCGGGCGTCCGTGTTGTGACAGGGCTGGGAGGTGCAGGCATGACGTTGTCCTTTGGAATCGCAGAGAAGGTTTGCCAGAACGTTCTGGAATCGCTGCCTTTCTGATATGAAATTGAGATGAACAAAAATTAACTGTTGCCCTCTGCATAACTTCACAACTTCTTAGCTTTCAGTCGCACAATAATCCTAGCGTTTCTCAGACTGGTCGGTCTGACGCAGTTTTAGTGGGCAAAGCGTGGAGGCAATGTAATGCGAAGCAAATTTATTCGGTGGTTGCTCGTAGGAGCATGTATGGTGCTGGCTGTACCAGCAAATGTTGCGGTTGCACAAATCTCGCTCAACGAAGCGACCATGCAATCGACAGCGTTTGCTGAGACGGATGCAGGGCCAGAATATAGTTACGAAATTTCGCGGCACGATGAACTGGATTCTCTTACCACATATGCATTCAGTGAGTATGGAACCGCTCCAGGATACTCATCGCAAGCAACGGTTGGAGTTGAGCATGACTCGGAATTTAACAGCAGTCAGATAAGTCTCTCAGGTAAGGCTTATGCGTATGTCGCTGATGACTATGGATACGCTTACTGTTCGGCTGACTCGCAAGCGGCTGCCTATGTCACCTTTACACTCGATCAGGATTGCCAAGTGCAAGTTGGCGGATTGCTGAGCTTTGCGGGCTACCCAGCGACGGAATCGGACGTGTTTTTCGCGTTGCGAAAATATGGACAGCCCTATCTCGTGACTCAATACGTCCCTGGCAGCGTTGATTTTGGTCAAGTACTTGAAGCTGGGACATATCAATTGACAGTTTTATCGCGAGTCTGGTTGGAGATTGATTTCGCTGGCGGCGACGTCTACGAGAGCTCGACTGGAAATTTCCAGATCGACTTGACAGCGACTCCTGTGCAGAAAAATGTTCCAGAGTTTCTCAATATCCGCCATGCAGTGTTTGCGGCAAGTTCCGATGAAGATAACAGCGATGCTGATCAAGTAATATCTCGAAAATTTGAGCAGTTTGAGGCCGCGCTAGACGTCGGAAGCACCGCGACAATTGCCGAGAGTTCTTTGTCTTCTTATGTAGACCGAGATTCTGGCGTATTCTGGGTCTATGGATATGCTGCAAGCGGGCTTTATGTTCAGGGAAGCGCTTCCAGTGACGTTTCATCGGAATTTCGGTCTGATTTTCAACTGAATAACGCTGGGCATATCGAGCTTTCGGGAGTCGTGGGCGTTGTGGATTTTTTGGGCAACTACGTCGCGCATGATGAGCCTGGTTTTGCACGGGTGGTCGTACGAGTTCGCGATCTAGTCAACAACCAAAATGTTGTCAACAAAGTTATTACTATGAACGGCTACCCACCAGCAAACAATCAATTCGATTTGGGTACAAGTTTTGGTAATGTTCCCCTGAGTGCAGGTCGGTACCGGCTTACAATCAATGCGCTAGCGGAAGATTCTGCCAACAACGAGCAAGTTGCCGGCAGCATTGCTGTCGCATTTCTTGAAGTTGAAGGAAGGATCGTCGAGGATCAGTAGTCAGTGATTCTTGAGAGATGAACAAAGCGGATAGTACGCAATCGCTAGTTCAAGAACTTCGCAAACCGATGTGCAAATGCACTCGGTTCACACGGCAGTAGAATTTTGCGGCGCCAGCGACAATTCCGCTACCTGCGGTTCTTACTTTCTGATCAATTCATCTGTATGTCCATCGACAGGAAATGGATTCGTGACTACTGGATCGACTGCTTTGTGACTCTCAACCGAAGCAACATCTGTACGACCAATTCTCTCTTCAATCAGTCGTTTGAGTTCGTCATTTCCGCTTGTAGAAGTTCTTTGTTCCAGCTTGTTGCGTAAATAGGGTACGACCAAAATAAATTGTTGGACCAAATGAAGATTCAGCTTGGGAAGCGTAGTTGCCCAACCGCAACCAGAGGCTATGCAAAGTTGCATGCCCAGCTTGTCCTGAAGGCAGCCTTCTTCTGAAACGGCAAGCGTAGGTTTGCGAAGATAGAATGCTTCGCTGATCCGCATGCGATTCGAATCGGTGATGAGACAATCGCAAGTTGCCAAATCTCTTGCAAAGTTTTCATCGGAATAGCGGCAAAATTGGACGTTGTTTTCGGTCGGTTTTTCACCAACTCCATATACCTTGACATTGTGATTGATAAGTTGAAGGTATCGAAGCAAGATGTCGAATTTCGAATTTTTTATATGCACAAGAATATGCGAACCGTTCGGATCGTTCGGCAAAGCAGCGAGCGTTCGGTCTGGAATCAGGGGCCCCAATAGTTTTGACAGGTGTTGAATCATACAAGGTTGGGTGTGGATGGAGACTGCTGACAACCGTTTCAGTGGCATATCTCCAGCAATTGCTATTTGAAGCACTTAGCAGTTTTGCCGTCCATCGAATTTTTCTCATGCATTTTGCCGAACTGGCAGCAGACCAGATGTTGTCCTGATCGAGAATAACAAACGGGATCGACACTAGTCGAGCTGCGCTGGCGGCGATTGGTTCAAAGTCCGTGACGACGATAGCTGCGCTTTCACGGAGAAGCGATTCTGCTATGTAATTTGTCCAAGCCCTGCCGTGATAAAGATTGCGAAAAGTGGCTATGATCGAACCGCGGAAATTGAGATGATACTCGGAGTTTGCAAGGTCAAGCGGAGGCCGACGTCTTACGCTTACTTGATTGTTATGTTGATAGCTTAGGTACAACTCTTGGTAAGCGTCGCCGTTTGCCAGAAGGATTACACGGTGTGCTTTTCCGAATAGTTCTGCAAAGATCTGAGCGCGAATAGCATGCGATTTTTGGGAACTTCGCAAGCTGTAGACTAAGGTTGCCATTTTGAATTGGTTCCTGATTATGGCGTAAAAACTCCAGCATATTGCTCGCGATCAATGCGCCGCCTACTCGGCATTGTGGAGATGTTCAAGTGTTAGCCGACCATCGTTCCACTCGCAAATACAGCTTTGATTTTCCACCCAATCACCACAGTTGTAGTAGTGCCCTAGTGGCAAGATTTTCGCAGATGGCTTATGAATATGACCACATACAACTCCACTACAATTATGGCTTGCAGAAAGTTGGAGCATGAATTGCTCGAAATCAGCTATATGTCGATTGACAGACTCGAACTGAGATTTGACCTGTGTGCAGAAGTGAGTGGCAACTGGAGTGCGAGTGACTTTTGCGAACGCATCTCCGATTCCCAACAGTGCTAAATAAAAATGGCCTGCAAGAATCTCTGCAAAACCAGGCGTATCGCCGCGGTGTAAATCAAACACATCTCCATGAGCGATGAGAAGCCGTTCTCCGGTGCAAGTCTCATGGAAGGTATATGAGCAAACTTTCCAGCCAGTAAATATTTGGTGTTGAGCCAACTCCGCGTCATGGTTTCCCGATAGGATCACAATGGCCGTGTCGTTTTCGCAAAGAGCTTGTAGAGCTTCGACAACCTTTCTCGACTTGAATTGAGATCGACGATGTTGTCGATGGTACCATTCAAATGTATCGCCGATCAAATAGAGATATGCTGGCTTTACATGTTTCAGTAGTTGCAGTAACTGATCAGGCTTCGAGAATCGCCATCCAAGATGTAAGTCGCTGAGAAACAGACTGCGGAGGTCTGACCAATCTCGCTTCAAGGGATCGTTCCGTTTGAAATGCAGACAAGAACATTAGATGCTTGTACGCTTCAGGTAAGGCAAAACTCTAGCGATACTTCATGTGAAAAATGTTCAGATCGAATGAATGTCTGATGAAGGATTGGCTGAATCGCAGTAGCCCCGGTGCTCACGTAGGATTCGATGAAATGCAATTCCCGAGTGCGATCATGTACCTTAAGCTGGTTGTGTGCATCGAGAAGGTTGTTACGCTAGTTTCTTCGCGCGATATATTGACGACAAAACTTTTCTCGCTAGAAAATCTGAATACCCGAAAAGACCATGGAAAAGACATCGTTTGAAGATAAAACCATTCCCTGCCCCGATGTGGTACTGGACCTTTTGTCCGGATTTCGAAGATCCAAAATCATGTTCGCTGCCGTTAAGCTCGGCGTTTTCGACGCGCTGCAGGAAGGGGCATTAAGTTCGAAAGAATTGGCCACGAAAATTGGATGCGACGAATCTGCTTTGGAGCGACTCTTGAACGCGTGCGTGGGGCTAGAACTAGTCACGAGTTCGAACGATAGTTATGCGAATAGCCCGTCGGCGGCTACGTACCTTACCCAAAACTCGCCTCGTCGAATGACTGGCTATATTAATTACTCCAACGACGTCATGTGGGGAATGTGGGGGAATCTGGAAGGTGCGATTCGTGAGGGATCGCACCGCTGGAAGGAAACTTATGGCTGGGACGAACCCATCTTCTCTAGCTTTTTCAAAGACGAACATGCCATGCGAGAGTTTCTCATGGGCATGCATGGGTTTGGTAAGATCACATCACCGGTACTTGTCAACGCCGTCGACCTGAGCCGATTTGAGCATATGGTCGATTTAGGGGGAGCGACTGGGCATTGGTCTATTGCAGCGTGTGAACGTTGGGGAAATCTACGAGCTACAGTGTTTGATCTTCCAAATGCGATCTCGTTAGCAAACGAGATAGTTCCACAGAGTGTCGCTGCTGATCGTATCTCGGTGGTAGGCGGCGACTTTTTCAGTGACGATTTGCCGAAAGGTGATCTGTACGCGCTCGGACGGATATTGCATGACTGGGATGAGCCGAAAATCATCAGGCTGTTGACGAAGATTTTCGATACTTTGCCAGCAGGTGGAGCCGTGATGATCGGCGAGAAAATGCTACTTGAGTCGATGGATGGACCGCCCTGGGCTCAGATGCAAGACCTCAACATGTTGGTTGTAACGGAGGGCCGCGAGCGAAGCCTCAGGCAGTATGCTCGGCTGCTTTCGAGTGTTGGGTTTTCGCGTATTTCGGGATGCAGAACTTCCGCTCCGCTCGATGTGATTCTAGCCATCAAACCCGATGCTTAGTGACGAGCGGTCATATCAACCAATAATCCGATCCTTGTCTTTGATCCAGAAGATCAGAATGGGGATCGTCGCAGGCCATGTACAACAAGTGGTAAGGCCAAGAATTATCAGGATCAAATTATAGATCCAGCCACCAAGCCCATTTCGCCAGAACAATCCAACTGCAAACATGATGGCGAAAACCGCACCGATTCCTGCATACAAGCCACCTACGAAAGCGATCTGAAACGACGGCGGATCCGTTTCTTCGAAAAGGTCGGGATTGGTGGCCATGAGAGTGCCGATCCCAAATATTGCTAAATACAATATCAAACCGATACATACATAACCAAATTGCCACGCTCGCACCTGAGCGGGGCCCGATGCTCCAGCGGACCGCAGGCCAATTCTGGCATTGCCGTAGGGCGAAAAATTAGTCGTGGAACTATCACTGTCTTGAGCCACTTCGATTCACCTATCTTGTCGTCGTGCTATAGCGAAAAATGTCAGCGAGGTACTATCTCGCCATTGACAGTCAAGACCTGCGTGTTAGTCAGAGAATTGCCAAAGCGCTCAAAATCCCGAAACGTCCAGACGATTTGCTTATCGCGATTGACCTCTATGACCTGCGGATTCTCTGGTCCAGCATGGCAATTACCAAACACAATATTGCCGCTGGGCAATACTTGAAGCGTAGTGATCCAAGCCAACTCAACTCCTTCGAGGTCGTCACCGTCTAATTTCCAGACAATCTCCTTTTCTGGAGTTACTTCAATAATGGAATGACCGTTGCCGGTGCTGATTAATGTGTTTCCATTTTCAAGTCGCAGCGCCGCAAAGCATTGGTTCCCGAAGGCTTCTGGCCCATGCCCATCTGCTGGTTTTTTCCCGAAAAGTGGCACGGCATACTCCCAGATAATTTTACCGTTGGAATCATACTCTCTGACCAGCCCGTCTCCTTCCTGGCAAACCAGAAAAGTGCCGTTCTTGGTTTTTCGGACAAGCCTTGTATCGCGGTGCGCGTCGGGCCTTGAAACTACTAAGTTGAATAGACTGGCAATTTCTCCGTTCCCATCAACGGAAATAATTCTCGTGCGTCCACTCTCGACAATTATCGTGTTGCCGTCGCCGAGCCGCTGGAAGGCATGGATTTCGACTTGACTGTTGCTTTTTGTCGTCTGCTTAGCTGCGTCGCTGTTCGCATCGTAGCTCCACACGACCTTGTTCGTTTTGGGTTCGATTTCAACGACCGTCGTCCAATCGGTCTGAAAGAGAACATTGCCATTTTCCAGCATGTGCAAATCATGCAGTGGGCCGATCTTATGTTGCCACGCAATGGAAGAGTCTTCGTTTACGATTGCGATGGTCTCTTTAGAAGAGTCCGCGATCAGTAATGAGCGAGTTTGCAGGTCTTCTGCTGTTGAAAAACGACCCACCACAAGCAACATTGCGATGGAAAAGGTCGGGGGCAATAGCCACTTCATATGAACGTCCTCTGGGGTTTTACAAATGATTTACAATTATCTTGCGCACAGCGCAGCTTTTCAGCTTGGGAGTCGCGTTAAATGGACGTAACGACAGCGATCGCTTCGCTCGCTGTCCGACTCGTCCAACATAATAGGAGATAGATTATGAAGAAAGCATTGTACACGTGCGCCGCACTTGTGGTTGCTCTTACCGGAGTTGTTCATGCTGATCAAGCCAAACTGAGCGTTGAATTGGCGCATCCTACCATGAAGGCGGGCGATGGCGAAAAGACCACCAATCACCTGCATATATCGCTCACTGGCTTCGAATTGGCCAATCAAAAAGAGCGTCCGAAAGCCAATGTCGCGATTGTGATTGACAAATCTGGTTCGATGCAAGGCGAAAAAATAGAGCAAGCTCGGAAGGCGGCAATCTCCGCCATCGATCGAATGACTGACGACGACATTGTCTCGATTGTTACTTACGATGACAATGTTCAAGTGCTGGTGCCAGCGACAAAAGTGTCTGATCGACAAACGATTGTTGCCAAGATCGAAAGCATTCGAGCCGACGGAAGTACGGCGTTGTTCGCTGGAACGAGTAAAGGTGCCGCGGAAGTTCGTAAGTTTTTGGAATCGCAACGTGTCAATCGAGTTATCTTGCTATCCGACGGGATGGCGAATGTTGGTCCCTCGAGTCCTTCCGAGCTAGAAGAACTTGGAGCATCGTTGATCAAAGAAGGGATCAGTGTCACTACGATGGGCCTGGGGCTTGGCTACAACGAAGACCTCATGACACGATTATCGCTAGCGGGAAATGGCAATCATGTCTTTATCGAATCCGCAGATACTTTGGTGAACGTTTTTCAACGCGAGTTTGACGACGTGATGAGCGTTGTTGCAAAAGAAATTCGGATCAAGGTGAAACTGGCGGACGGTATTCGACCCGTTAAAGTCTTAAATTACCCAGGCGAGATTTCGGGCAATACAGTAGAAATATCACTCGGACAACTTTACGCGAAACAGGAGCGATACTTTGTAATTGAAATCGAACTTCCCACGAAATCTGATGGGGAGCAAACGAGTGTTGCAGATGTTTCAGTCGCATATGAGAACATGCAGACGAAAACGGAAGATAAACTTACCAGCAAGATTTCCGCGCGTTTTAGTCATGACGAAGAACTCGTATCCAAGAGCAGCGATAAGAAAGTGCTCGCCGATTGTGTGCTGCAAATTGCGAACGAAAAGAATAGGCTGGCGACGGAACTGCGTGACGGCGGTAATGTCGAAGAGGCGCGAAAGGTCTTGCTAGACAATGGTCTCTATTTGAAGAACTACGGTTCTTCGTTGGGTGACAGGAGATTGTCAGAAAGCGCCCAAGCAAACGAATGGCAAGCCCAAAACCTAGACGCGAGCAAATGGAACGAAGGTCGCAAACTGATGCGTCAGCGTCAGTATGGAGAAGCGACAAATCAATCCTACGGCGGTGCATCCGAGCTAGGCAGATAGGTTTATTTCCATTAAGTTGCAAAATGCTCGTCGATTTCGGCGGGCATTTTGTTTTTGTATTGTGTGATGCGAATGTATCGAAACCTAGTCTTACTCTGGCTTGCCTTGTCCATCGCAATTGCGTCCATCGCAGTGCTTGGTTGGATTTCGGCATCGCGTCGCGCAGAATCGCAACTTATCCGCACCAATGAAGTACTGCGGCGACGTCTTTTGCCCTTTCGCAATGATGTGGCCAAAGTACTTGATGGCTATTCGATTCAGATGCAACGTCTATCGAATGACTTGACGTCTCGCCGACCAATTCCGTTTTCGCAGTTGAAGCAACATGTCTTGGTTCATCAACTGGTCGCAATCGATTCCCAGAAACGCGTTTTATACCCGGAAACGCCTACCTCTCTTTCTACGATTCAGTTGAATGAATTGCGGGATGCGTTGGAAGTTTTGCAAGAGTTCAATAGCCAAACGGCGGTTGAGGCGGATGAATCGAAAGCGTCGCAGAAAGCACCCAAGTCGGAGATCGACTTGCAGAAGCAAAGCCAGCGCGTCGTGAGCCAATCCAGTTCCAGAACAGCGAATCTGGCTGGCTGGATAGCCTGGTTCCACAATCGCAGTCTATTGTTAGGCTACCAAACACCTTTGCCGGATGGCGGAAATCTTTTAATAATCCTCCCGCGAGGCAGATGGATTGCAGATGTAATTGGCCAACTTCCGGAAGAAAACTCGAGTTCAACGTTTCAAGATTACGAAGCCGAGTTCGCGTACAGGCTGGTTGATACGACTGGTCGTCCCATCTATCAGTGGGGAAGCCGAACCGCGCTGGCTGCGATGTCTAACTCGACGCTTCCCACGGTGAGCGTGCCGCTGCAAGCCCCTCTGGAGTACTGGCAGTTACAATGCTTTGCGACCGAGGTGGGGCGAGAGTCAATCGAAGGGCAGTCAAGCCGTTGGCCGTACTTCATGGGTATAGGATCACTAGCGTTTTTGTTAATTGGGCTAGGTGTTGCCATCAGCTATTCATTGAATGCTGCGATGTTGCATGCCGCTCGACGAGTCTCGTTTGTGAACCAAGTTTCCCACGAACTAAAAACGCCGCTAACCAATGTTGTTCTCTATTGCGATTTGTTGGAAAGAGATCTCGAGCGAATCGATGACCCTGAACAGACGAGAGTTGCGGCAACTCGACTTGATACGATTCAGGCTGAGTCCAGACGGCTGCAGTTCTTGATCGATAACGTGCTTCAGTTTGCTCGCGGAAGTAAATCCGAACAGCGGCTGATCACGAGGAGCACCATCCCCGACAAAGTCGTGCTGCAATCGTTGTCTCATTTGACGCCGCGCCTTCAGTTGTCGGGAATCGAGACAGAAACCAAGCTGAACGCGTCAAAACCGGCGATGCTTGACGAACGTGTTGTTCAGCAGATTGTGGACAACTTGCTATCCAATGTGGAGAAGTATGCAAGTTCAGGAAAATGGCTGTGCATTGCGACTTATCAAGATGAAAATATTCTCCGAATTGAGATCAGCGACCGGGGGCCTGGTATTCCAAGCCACATGCGCGAACGTATTTTCGAGCCGTTTGTGCGGCTGGACAACTCATTGGAGGCAGCGGCTGGGACTGGCATTGGGCTATCGATCGTTCGCACCTTGGCTCGCCTTCATGGCGGTGAATGTGCAGTACGAGTCGAAGATAGTGTCACGACGTTCGAAGTAACATTGACGGCTGATCTAGTTCGTTAGACCGAAAGAGTTGATTGGAATGAGAGTGCTTCTTGCAGATGATGATGCAAACACACGCCGTGGTTTAGCCGAAGTTTTGTATGAAGAAGGCTTTGACGTAGTGCAAGCGGTTGACGGAGAGCAGGCTTGGGATAAGTATAACGATCAACGTCCTGATTTCTTGTGCTTGGACGTAATGATGCCACGATTGAATGGATACGAACTGTGCAAGCGAATTCGCCGCGTCGATTCGGAAACACCGATTGTATTCTTGACTGCCAAGGGCGAGGAAATCGACAAAGTTGTGGGGTTGGAAATTGGAGCAGATGACTATGTCGTCAAGCCATTCGCAGTAAAAGAATTGGTGGCTAGAATCAGAGCTGTCGCGCGTCGCTGCCTCGCTCGGGACAAATTAGAGCAACTGGGGCGGCGGGACGTGAGTGAGTTTTCGATGGGAGATATTCAAGTCTTCCCGGCCGAACTGAGGGCGCGTCGAAATGGCAACTGGATTGATCTGAGTTTAAGAGACATTAAGATTCTACAACTCTTGACGATGAATAAAGGCCGTGTGGTCGAGCGAATGGCGTTGATGCAACATGCTTGGGGACACGAGTATATGCCAACCAGCCGCACTTTGGACCAACACATTTCGCAGCTCAGAAAGAGAATCGAACTCGATCCCAAGGTGCCCAAGCTTATCCACACTGTTCACGGCATGGGCTATCGCTATGAAGGAAATGAGTGATTCGGCTGAGCGATATGAATGAAAATCATTAGGGAACTCAACGAACACGTAATTTCGTACAACCGTAAATGGACCGCCCTGGACATAGCAGCTTGTAAACCAGTGCAAGCAACTGCGTCGACCAACTGCAATGTGGGTAAATTGGGTCTTGCGTAACGATGTGTTGGAAGCGAGTTTCGTTGGTCGAGAATTCAGCAATGCTTTTTACGCTCCACTGAAATCGATGTCCTTGTATTCCGGCTCTCCGGAGTCCAGGGTGATACTCGCTGAAACGATTGAGCAGCGGCGAGCACCAATCGAAAGCAAACTCGCAACAAAGAACATTCTGGCCTTGAGAAGCGATGTGGCGAAGAATAGCAGCGACGTGTTCCGTTGCAAAATACATAAGAACGCCTGACGCAAGAAACAGTACGCGTGAGGCTCGCGGTTCAAGAAGGTCATGCCAGGACGATTCCAATGCATTCAGATCGAAGTCGACGATGTGGTGACGGTCGTCTGTTGGTAAGCATTTGCGTTTCAACGCATTGACCGGAGGCAAATCGGCATCGAGCCATAGGGTTGACTCGTCAAGTCCGCCACAAAGTCGGTAAAACGCTGTGTCAAAACCACTTGCGAGATTAATAATTTGCAGCGTCTGCGATTCATCTTTCGCAGAGTGCTGTGCGGTGACCACGCAGTTATCAAACCAAAGGTCGCGGAGAATGACAGCGCGACGCGTAGCTCTATTTCCACCGAATCGATCGAGATCCACCTGCATAGCTGTCGCAAGCTCTAGGGCCGCAGCGTCACGATAGTTCAGGATATCTTCGTCACTGTCTGCAACTGCTCGGCAAGCCAAGGGTATCAATGCGGTTCGTTGTACGCCTTGAAGTTGATCTATCAAAAGACTACCAAGTTCTTGTTCAGTCGGATTGCGAAGATTGTTCTCATTTCCGTTGCTTAAAGCATATAAAAACGACCTGTCATGGCAATCGAAAAACTCTAGCATACCGGCCCATCCGTAGAAGCTCTGAGGAAATAAACTGACTTATTCGCCTAGAACTACGGGGCAATCTCGTCTATCCTCACGTGCCTCATTGCAACTGGCCTCCCAACGTAGAACACGACTTATGGCTGTAAATCCGACGATCGCAACTAAAACCGCCTTTACCGAGAACTGGCTTCAAGCTTTAACGCAGTCTGTTTCGATTCCCGATGCACGACTCGTCAAACCGATGATGACGGACATCGATACGGTGTGCCAGTTGCGTGAACAGTCGGATCAAGAAGCTGCGGCACTGCGCGTGTGGGAATATGCAGCTGCGAACGGACTTCAGCCGATTTTGGAGATTTTGCCAACGCAGCAAACGGAATGGCGGTTTCATAACGATGAAATCTTTGTCTATCGCTTGGCCAAACCAGCAAGCTGTCAATCGCTCTCCGAGTGGTCGAACTTGCTAGGAATACTTCCTGCCGAGTTTCCTTTGATTGCCACTGTTACCGAAGCGGACTGGGCTGATCTGCTACGCAAAGAAGCGGTGCGGCAACGTAAGTCGATTAACGTGACGGCGATGAGCGAATCGGGGACTCAGGAGCAGCCGTGTGTTGCAAAATGGGATCGCAAGCAATGGTCGATCACTTTCGACAAAGCAGAATGGGTCACAATCAGTCACGAAGATCCGTTTGTCACTGACCGATTCAGCTTGGACGAGGTTCAGGACCGAATTATGACGGCGGCAATTGATGCCGAAACTCGCTTGATTCCGAAAACAGTGCCAGGAGTGAATTATGGATTTGAGACTGCATGGATGAATTCGGTCAGTAGTTTGCTCCCATTGCATCAAGCCGTCTTGCAAGGGCAGTCCAAGAACTCCAACGCTTGGTTTCGAAAAACATGGGCGGCGGTTTGGCCAGTTATATATCGCGAGCAAAATCGTCTTTCGCAACCGTGCGAGTTGCATCATATTCGCTCGCAGCTTGCCGAATGTTTTGCTACCGTCCCTCGACTAACGGTGTGGATGTTTGTCATGGCAAAATTAGTATGTGTTGCTCAGCTCAACCGTGGACTAGGTGTCGGTGGCGATTTTCGTCGCGACACAAATTGATCTAGCCCCGCAACTTCACTCACTATCACTTAATCGCTCGGCAATGCCCGGGATTATTTTCGCAGCATTAGTCTGATAGATTTTCAGTAAAACCGAGTCAGGCAAGAAAATGCCGGAAATGCGCCAGAGACCTTGCGGTGGTGGCGACTTCTCTGAATAGTCAAAATGCTCGTCATCAGTCTCCAGGAAACGCCAGTACGATGTGAGTCGTTGAGCTGGCCAGGGACCATCAGTGCCGAACATGATTCGATCCTGATGTTTCAAGAAAAATCTTCTTGCTGAATATGGCTGACGTCCCAGTTCATTGATTCTTGAAGCAATTTCTAAATACAAGTTTGGGTATTTGTCGAGCCACCGATCTGCTTCTGCAAGGTCTTCACCATCGTTGGCAAAATGAGCCGCAATAAATATAGTCTCCGGAAATTTGCCGATGACTCGGTTTCGAGCCTGATGCATATCAGCGCGAGAGGGAAAAGCAGCGTCATGAAAACTCCAGTCGGGATGTCGCATGAGTTCTTCGGCGCGTTCATTGAATTCATTGACTGGTGCAAAAAATCCAGATGGATCGGCGGTGTGCATGATCACTGGTATCTCAAGCTCTCCGCATGTTTGCCAGATTGGGTCCCAACGTTCGTCATCAATTTTAACGAATGACCCATCTGCGTTACGGTATTGGAGCCCGAAGCCCTTGAAGAATTTCAAACCGCTGACCCCCTTGCTCTTGGCAAGCTTCAACTGTTCGCAAGTGTGCCTCACAAAATCTGCCTGATTGCATGCCCAGTTCGCGAAGTCATCATCTGCGGCTGAACCTTGGAAATCGATATTCGTGAAGATGACAAAACGGTTCCTGAAGTCGGTCCAAAGAAGCTTCATATGACGATCAAGTTGTTCTCCGAGCGTCCCGTCGAGCGACGTAGTAACTGCGATGTTGTTTTGGTTCATAACCTCGACATACGCCGCCAGGACAGTAGGATCTTGTCGCGTGCGATGGTGCAGATGCGTATGGATGTCGACAACAGGGAATTTAGCTCCTGAAATCTCGCTCCGGGGTAAAACTACGTTCGGAACTGGCTTGAAGTTGCCGATCGTAATCTCTTTGACTTCGGCGCTGGAGCCTTCCGATGAAATTTCTTGCCCTGTGCTTACTAAAGCAATTGTTAGGCTCAAAAGTTGAATGCCGAAAAGGATTGCATGGCTGCTGCGAGAAGCAACGATGACAGTCGAAGTCTGAGATGATAACGAGGCGGGCATCAATTCGCTCTATTTATATGTGCCACATCGCGGGCAGTTCAAAGTTAACTTATAGTTTGCATTCGCAATTGGACCGGTTTATGCACGCCGAACAACCCGTTCGCGTCTAAATTCTACAATACTTCATCAAGGAGCTTTCATGCCCACTGTTTCGCAACGCCTTCACATCGAAAACGCCCACGGGCACCGGCTGGCCGCGATTTTGGATCGTCCAGATCAGGCGTCGCGAGGGATGATTGTATTTGCCCACTGCTTTACGTGTTCCAAGGACCTGAAGGCAATCGTTCGCATTTGTAGATCGTTGCGAGAATTGGGGTGGTCGACGTTGCGGTTCGATTTTACAGGGATCGGGCAAAGCGAAGGCGATTTCTCGCAGTCGAACTTCGATACCAATCTCAGCGACCTTGCGGCCGTTTGCGAACATCTACGACAACTAGGGACGCCGGCCGATTTTATTTTTGGACACAGCTTCGGCGGCGCTGCCGCTACAGTAGTTGCACCTCAGTTGAATGCCAAGGCCGTGGCATCAATTCAAGGCGTAATAACACTGGCCGCGCCGAGCGATACCGCTCATCTAGCTGACATTTTGGTCCGTATGAATCCTGAAATCGATTCCGTTGGCCTGGGGGAAGTCACCATTGGTGGAAAGAATTTTCGCATCTCCAAGCAGATGACCGACAATTTTCGCAGTACCGATTTCCGACGCATTGTGCTCGATGCAAGATCCGAAGGCTCGGTTCCGCATCTGGTAATTCAGTCGATGAAGGATGCGACCGTAGATTTTAGCCAAGGGACAAAACTGTATAACCTGCTGCGGGTACCCACTTCAAATTCGCAGCCGCATGACGTGAGCTTTCTGTCGATGCCGCACGCTGATCACTTGTTAAGCCGCGATCTCGAAGACGTGCAATTCGTCGTCCAAGCCGTTGATCTGTGGTGTGGTCAGCGCGTCGCCAAGTCGTAAGGCTGTTGGATCGTCGCACTTTCAGTAAATTCGACTCGAACCATTGGTCTTTTTGAGTTAGAATGTTGAGCGCTCGCCTGCGCGGCGTGCTGAAAACCCACCTGGTATTCTACTGCCCATGACTCACATATTTCAAAGACAATAGCGAGCAAGTTGCTATCAGAGTTTGAAATACGAGTTTGCGAAGTTTGTCGTTAGCCCACTTGTATACGACACGTATTGATTGAGCAGTGCTGCAACTATTATTTCACTCGGAAAGCTCGGCATGCAGTTCGCCAACCTCAGAATTAAAGCAGCAACACTTTCGCTTGCGGCTTTGGGACTACTTTCGCATACGCTAGTTGCACAAGAAGAATTTGTTACCGATCCGGTCGAAAACGAAGTGCCTGCGATCACCGATGAAGTTCTCCTAAATCGTTACGAATCCTCCATCGTGCCACTTCTCCAGGCGAACTGTTACGACTGTCATAGCGGCGAAAGTGCCGAGGCTGGAGTCGATTTAACAATCTACAAATCGATCGAAGCCATCCGCGAATCACAGTCGGTGTGGGAGCAGATTCGCGGTCTGGTTCGTATTGGCGCAATGCCACCACCTGACAGCGGTTACGCGCCGGAAGAAGCCACTCGAGAAGAAATTGCTGGTTGGGTCTTCGATGCATTGCACTATGTCGACTGTTCGGAGTGCAAGTCCCCTGCCCCGGTAACCGTCCGCCGATTGAATTCCGTCGAGTACGATCATGCAATCCGCGATCTCTTTGGAGTTGACTTTGAGACATCGCGCGCCGTTGGCTTCGTTACTGATGAAGTCGGGAATGGTTTTGACAATCAAGGCGAAGTACTGACGCTGAATCCGCTGGCAATCGAAAAGTACATGGATGCGGCGCGGTATGTGGCTGACAAAGCAATCACCGTAGATCGAGAATCCTTGCGACGGCAAAATAAGAGCGGAACATCAATCGAACGTGGTCAAAAGTTTGACACCGTTTTTGACTTGGCGGAGGGGAAATACGAGATATCAGCAAGGATCGAATTTGGTTTTAATCAGGATTTTTCGGTCGATGCAGAGTTGTTGATCGACGGCGAAGTTATCGAGATGTTTGAAGTCCCACCGCGTCGCAAATCGTTTGACTGGGTGCGAGAGCTCACGGAAGGCGAGCACACGATCACCATTCGCTTTGTTGACAACGAGAAGATTGGCGGACAAGGAGGCACGCGTCGGCAAATGCGCATCGACAGTCTTACTGTCAAAGGGCCTGAGGGTGGACTGCCTCGCTATCCTGTTGAACATCGGTCCGTTGTAATCGCAACACCTAACGACGATGTTACAGTTGAACAGGCAGCGAACGAGATTGCGAAAAACTTCCTGACGAAAGCCTATCGGCGACCGCCAGCCGAAGATTCTGTTGCAACCATTGTGAAGCAAATTGTAGATTCCGTTGAAAGTGGCAACTCCTTTGAAACCGCAGTGCAACATGGACTCGAAATCGCATTGGTATCGCCCGAGTTTTTCTTCCGGTTGGAACGGAGTAGTGGACTACCGGCCAACGAAGAACGTTTTAACGCTGATGTGGAATATGTTGATGCCTACGATTTAGCAAGCCGACTTTCGTTCTTCATATGGTCGTCGATTCCAGATGATCAACTGCTTGCTCTGGCAGCGGACGGTTCGCTACTGAAGTCCGAGGTTATCGAGCAGCAGGTTGATCGGATGATCGATGATCCTCGCGCAGAATCGGGAATCGTCCGGCAATTCTTTGGTCAATGGCTAGGGCTACGGAACTTGAGCACGGTGCAAGTCGACGATGATCGCTTTCCAACCTTTAACGATTCGCTGCGAACTGCGATGGTGCGTGAAACGGAATTGTTTTGCGTTGACGTCCTTCGCAATGGCAAGCTGTTAGACGTTCTGTCGGCAGATTATTCGTACATAAATCCCAGGCTCGCGGAATTCTACGGCTTAATGTATGACGGGAATGATCCTGCAACGATGTACTTGGGGAGAACACGTGGCCGTGAGGGGCGTCAGCGAGCAGCACTTTATGCAAGTGAAAACGAATTTGTGAAAACGGCGCTTGATCCAAACAGGCGCGGTCTGCTGACTCATGCGTCGATCCTGACTTTGACAAGTAACCCAACACGTACGTCGCCTGTGAAGCGTGGGAAGTGGGTGCTCGAAAACATTATCGGCGACCCGCCGCCCGCAGCACCTCCAGGCGTTCCATCTCTTGAGCAGTCGGCTGAAGGAAAGGAAGATTTAACGCTTCGGGAGCAATTGGAACTCCATCGCGCAAATCCAAGTTGTGCGTCGTGCCATAAAGTTATGGACCCTATTGGACTTGGGTTAGAGAACTTCAATGCTGTCGGCCAGTTCCGCGAGAAGGATGGAGAGTTAGACATTGATGCCAATGGAGTGCTTGCCGATGGTCGCCAGTTCAAAGGTTCGGGCGAATTGCTAGAGCATTTGCTAAGCGATAAGGAAAAGTTTGCTAGGCATTTCACTAGCAAACTTCTCACATTTGCTCTTGGTCGCGGTTTGGTGAGACAAGACTCCTGCGCGATCGATGAAGTTCTGCGACGTTCAGTCGATTCCGACTATGAGTTTAGGACTCTGGTGAAAATGGTTGCACTGAGCGACGTATTTCGCTTTCGAACTAGACTCGAAACGTCAAATGATTAGTTTCTGAGCTCGCATTCGTTTTATTTTATGTCAATGCGACATCTATGTTAGTGACGCATTGACAGTGAGCAACGTACTTAGACGTCCAGGTTTCGAACGTCCAGGGCGTGTTTCTCGATGAACTCGCGACGAGGTTCGACTTTGTCGCCCATCAGTACGCGGAACATTTCGTCTGCAGCCGCTGCATCCAGCAACGTCACCTTAAGCATTGAGCGATTAGATGGATCGAGGGTGGTTTCGCGAAGTTCTTCTGGGTTCATTTCACCCAGCCCCTTAAAGCGAGTGATCTGAAGTCCGCGTTCACCGGCTGCGCGAATCGTTGGCAACAGCTCGCGTAGGTCTGCAATACCTGTCTCGTTGTCATCCCGTGCAACACGGAATCGAGCCTCAGTCGTGCCGGTTCGCTCTTTCGGGATAAGGTCGTCGAGGGTGTAACCCATTGTTTGGAGCTCTTTGAGCCCAGCGTTAATCGTTCGCACTTCGTATAGTTCCACGATGTGGAATTGAGGCAAGGCTTTCTCTTTCTCGACTTCGTTCGGATCTGTTTCCGTTTCGCTTTTTGCATCGACGAGTTCTGCTGTATCGAGCAAATTACGTTGTCGGAGAAAATCGTCGACTTGATCACGCGTAACAAACCAATGGTCTTCGACGCCCATGTCCAAGTGGAAAATCGGAAGCCGACCCGATTCTTTTTCCATCCTGGCGGAATGAACGCGAAGTGGAATGCCACGTCGTTCAAGAGAAAGCAGACCATCTTCCATGCTGGCGAGGATTTTACAAAGCTTTCGCATGTCGTCACCCGCGATACGACGATTTGATTCGTCGATAAACACGCTGTCCGAAAGCCCTTTTTCGAGCAACTGGGATTTCATTTCCTCTTCGGTTTGAACGTAGTAACGTTCACGTTTTCCGCGCACGACGCGGAATAGCGGCGGCTGGGCGACGTAAACGTGTCCGCCAGCAACGAGTTGGTACATCTGTCGATAGAAAAAGCATAACAAGAGCGTGCGAATGTGCGAACCATCGACGTCGGCGTCAGTCATGATGATGATTCGATTATAGCGACGTTTGGCGACATCTTGGTCTGCACCAATGCCGCTACCGATTGCTTGAATCATGCTCATCACTTCTTCGTTGGCCAAGACTTTATCGTCCCGACTCTTGTAAGCATTGATGATTTTACCGCGGAGTGGAAGCACGGCTTGAGTGTCACGGAAGCGGCCACCTTCGGCGGAACCACCTGCCGAATCACCTTCCACGAGGTACAGTTCGCACTCTTCCATTTTGTTGCTAATGCAGTCGCGAAGCTTGCCTGGCAAGCCGCCACCGCCCAGTACGTCTTTACGCTTCCGCAGCGCATCCTTGGCTTTCTTTGCGGCTTCACGTGCTTCGGCAGCCAAGACGCCTTTCTTCAAGATCAGCTTTGCAGCTTTCGGGTTTTCTTCCAAGTACTTGGAAAGCCCTTCGCCCACCACGGTATTGACGATGCCTTCCACTTCACTGTTGCCAAGCTTTGTTTTCGTTTGGCCTTCAAATTGAGGATGACCAACTTTCATGCTGATGACGCAAGTTAGGCCTTCGCGGAAATCTTCGCCCGTTGGTGTCAAGTCTTTGAATACGCTCTCTTTGCGGCCGTAGGTATTTAGTGTTCGCGTCAAAGCAGCGCGGAAACCGCTCACGTGCGTACCACCTTCGATCGTATGAATATTATTGACGTACGATTGCAGGTTTTCTGTATATTCGTCGCTGTACTGCAAAGCAATTTGATAGCTCAAGTCGTCGCGCTTGCCTTCGATCAGTATTACATCGGGATGTATCGTGTCGCTCGCACGATTAAGGTGTTCGACGAATTCGACAATGCCTCGCTCATAACAATAGTCGTCGGCCTGGTTGGTGCGTTCGTCTTTGACTTTAATGCGAACACCGCTGTTGAGAAAAGCGAGCTCTTGTAGTCGTTTAGCTAGCGTGTCATAGTTGAACTTTGTGTTGGGGAAGATCTGCCCGTCAGGTTTGAAGGTGGTCTTCGTGCCACGCTTGCTGGTAACGCCTGATTCATGGATAGGAGCGGTTGGAACTCCACGTTCGTAAGACTGGTTGTAGATCCGACCATTGCGATGGACTTCGACTTCGCACCACTGCGACAGGAAATTTACGACGGTCACGCCGACGCCATGCAAGCCGCCTGAGGTTTGATAGGCTTTCTTTTCAAACTTGCCACCGAATTTCAAAACAGTCATAACGCCTTCAAGCGTGCTGACTTCGCGCTGAAGCATCTCGGAAAGCTGGGAATGGCGGTCGACGGGAATGCCGCGGCCGTCGTCTTCTACGGTAACGGAACCATCGGAGTTGATGGTTACGCTAACCGCTTTGGCATAGTCCGCCATTGCTTCGTCGATCGAATTGTCGACGACTTCGTAGACAAGGTGATGCAAGCCCTTGAGCGTGGTGTCGCCAATGTACATGCCCGGTCGTTCCCGGACGTGTTCAAGGTCGCTAAGGTGTTTAAGGTCGTCAGACGAGTATGCGTTGCTGTCGAGCCCGATCTCGTTGGTCCCACCCCCTCCGGAGCCATCGTCGGAAGAAAAATATAAAGCTGGTGGAACGAAGCGGCTTTGAAAAGAATTCATTCGATACCGAGACAAATAGGACAAAAGCTTGCGTCTGACATTGGAAATGATTTCCCTAAGTTCTGCGACTGCAAAGACTTAAGTTTGGCTTATTCCGCCCTCATATCCAGTCCGTATTGTACCAAACTTCCTTGCTTTCGGGCAGGCGTCTTTGAACAAGAGGGGCCTTCCGGTGCGGTTTTTTCGGACTTTATGGCCTGTATCGATCATTCCGCATTTTTTGAGCGAACTTTCTTTGACGGTTTTGCCGATATGTCGTTTAGTTCCGAATATTCAGTGCCGCGGACCCTACGCTCTTAACCGTCGTAGACCCGCAGTAAGGGAAGCTAGGGATGTTGAACCACCGATTCGCTGCGTCTGTAGTTGCAATCATGGGGGGTGGTCAATGGTAGCGAAAAAAGTCGCGAATTGAGCCGGTATTGCTTGCCGCTGGAGATAGATCGATGACGTTGTTCTGCGGTTTGACTAAGAGATTTTCGTTTGGACTAGCTGTCCTGGCCTGCGGGCAATCTGCTTTGGCAGGTGGACCTTTCAAACCAGCTAGCTATGGCCAGATGAATAAAAATTCAAGTGCCAATGTAGGGGCCGCAGACTCGTCTGCTCAACCATACATGATGCAAACAGACCCTGGCATGTATGGCTATCCTGGCGATCAAATGCCGATGGGTGGAATGCCCATGATGGGAATGCCGATGGGCGGAATGCCAATGGGCGGAATGCCAATGGGCGGAATGCCAATGGGCGGAATCAGTCCGGCGGCCTATGAATCTTATCCCGGCCAGTACAGCGAACCATCTACGCAAGGCTCCTACGTTAGCGGCATGAGTTGCGACTCGGATGGCATGGGAAGCTGCGGGCCTGGATGCGGTCACGGCATCTTGGGTGGCGGTGACGGCGAAGGACTCGCCTGCGGATATTGCGGAACGCCCGGATGCGGTCTAGGCGGACGATGCCTGGGACAGGGACGTTCGCTCAGCTATATGGTTAACAACGCACTAGGCAGGGGAGCCAACTTGTTGCCCCGACTACTTCCTTACGGCGAAGGCGGAGTTGCGACTCAGAGGTGGTATGATGTTTCGGTTGAGACAATCGCTTTGCGAAGAGACAAGGATGCTCGGGATTTTGCTCTGACATCGTCCAACGTCGGTGGTCCAACGGTATTGAGTACGAACGATGTTGACCTCGACAGCTTGCGAGCTGGCTTAGGTGTTCAAATCAACGTGCAAGCCGGCGTTGGGTCAAACATCGAAGTTGCATACTTTGGCCTCAATCGATGGCGAGAAAGTGCATCAGTTTTCGGCCCAGCAAACTTATTCTCCTACATTAGCGACTTTGGTAACCTTCCGGCAGGCGGGTTTGACGATACCGACCGCTCGTTAAGTCAATCTGTCGATTACATCTCGGCTATCCATAATGGTGAAGTCAACTTTCGGCGTCGTTGGGTCGAGCCCTCCGGATTCTTCCAAGGTTCGTTCCTAAGCGGTATTCGGTACTTTGACCTCGACGAAGAGCTGTTGTACTCGACACGCGGCGAAAACAACAATGGTACCAACAACGGCTTACGCTTCGCTGACTTCTCGACGCAAACACGAAACCAACTAGTAGGTTTTCAGTTGGGTGGTGACCTTTGGTACAACGTTATGCCAGGTGTAAAGATTGGAACCGAGCTGAAGTCTGGTATCTATAACAATCAAGTCGAGCAAGCGACCTTGATTACTTCGAACAGCATCGACACGCTCGGCGTATCGACTCAGAACTTCTTCGTGAACGAAACTGCCGACAACGATCGCACCGCGTTCTTGACTCAGTTCTCGGTATCCGGTTGGTATCGTTTGAGCTACTCGGTGGCACTAAGATCCTCATTCCAAATGATCTATGTTGACAACGTTGCTCTGGCACCTGAAAACATCAACCCAGTTCCTCTATCGCTGGCAACACAACGACAAGCGGCTGTACGAATCAATGACGACGGCGAAGTGCTCTACACAGGCTTTACCTTCGGCGGTGAGTACTCCTGGTAGTAAAATCAGCGAGTCGATTTAAAAAAGTAAGAACGCCAGCGTGCCAACACGACTGGCGTTCTTTGCATTATTGCCCTACTAGAAGGCGACTCGCACGATCCAGCGGCACCAATAGACTGCGAAGACCGGTCCTAACGTGCCGATCAGCAAACCGACCTGTAAAAAGTCGACGGTCCGAACTTGTTCGGTGCTGTAGACAATCGCGTTGGGGGGCGTTGATATCGGCAGTGCCATGGCCGCAGATGCTCCAACGGCCAAAGGGATAACGACTTGCGTTTCAACTCCCATGGCCGCAACGATTGCGATTGGCGCAAAAATATTCGCAGCCGCAGTGTTGCTCATAAAATTCGAGGCCAGCGTCGTCATGTAAGCCATCGCCAGAGCGATGCCTGTCGTGCCAAGACTTTCAAGGGGTAAGCGACTAACCAACCAACTCGCGAGCCCTGTATCGGTAACGGCGATTCCAAGCGAAAGTCCGCCAGCGATCAGTAGCAAGACGTCCCATCGCAATGTGCAAACGTCGTTACTGCTGAGGATACCAAGAGCAGTGAAGACACAAATTGGCAAAAGGGAGATTACAGTCACAGGGACTTGGTGCAAGGCCTGTGTTAGCCACAACAAGACTGTTGCGCTGAATACGATCATCACAGTCGTGATTTGCCATTGTGGTAATAGTGAGGCTGGCGCGTTGTGGACAATCGTGCTTACGTCTAACTGTTTGTTTTGTGACGGGTAACGAAAAACTAAATAACCCCATGCTAATGTTACCAAAAGAAGCGCAGGAGGAGCGGCCAATAGTATCCAGCTTAAGAAATTGATCTCCTGTACCGGTTCCAGGGCACCCACGACAATGGCATTAGGAGGGCTACCGATGATTGTTGCCATGCCACCGATATTTGCGGCACATGCAATACCCAACGGCAAAGCGACTCGAAAACGATCGGCTACAGGAAGCGACGTCACGATGGGCATGGCAACCGCAATCATCATCAAGGTAGCAGCTGTATTCGAAATAAACATCGAAAATACAAATGTGATAGCCATACACCCGGCTAACAATATGCTCGGCCGCTTACCTAAACGGCTCAGAATCGTCTGCGAGACCCAGGTGGTGAGGCCGGTTTTCTCAGCTGCTTGTGCCAGCACAAACCCACCAAAAAACAGCCAGATCAGTGGACTGCCCCAAGTCGCCAAATACTTTTCCCAGTCTGCGGGTTTCCCAGAAGCGGCATCAAGTGAATTGCCCAAAAGAATCACTTCCAGGCCAATTACAACCAAGCCGACGGCGAAAGCAGGCATTGCCTCCGTAACCCACAGCGATGCCGCCAAGACCAGAATCAATAACGCAACCCGAGCATCGTCACCAAGGCCAGAATAAGTTGGCAAAAGGGCGACACAGCAGGCTAGAACCACACTGCCGATCGTAAAGCCAAGGGCAAGGGAGTGGTTAGTCTTCAAGGGCGGATTTAGCCGACGAACGGCAGCCTTTCGGTCATCTTCCACGAAAACTCCTGACTGCGAGGGCCTTCAGACAAAATCGCAAGGTTGGTAAAAGGCTTTTGAGCCTTGTTGGTGAGGAATATTCTAAGTCGGCTTTGAAAATCAGCTAGTGAGAGGGGGGAGATTGGCTGTGCTAAAGTGCTTGGTTTTTGAGGCGCCAACGCCATGGCGTACTTGATTTCCAACATCATGCATATGACACTGAATGGACTCACTGTACTAATCCATCAAAAATTATTGAGACCAATGCGACTATGCGAAAGCTAATATTGTTACCGGTAATTTTATTGATCGGTGCTTTCACTCCGGCGCAGTTGCACGCGAGTTTGCATTTTTCCCCAACCTTCGTCGACAGTGGTGGTCAAACATGGAATGATACCATTCGAGGAGTGGTCTTCCATGCGATCAATGACTGGAGGCAAGTTTTCACGGGAGTAAACGGCGAGAGTAAAACAATCAGTTTTGACGTGAAGTTTTCAAACGCAGGGACTCCTGGGTATCTAGGTGTTTGGCAAGGTGGTTTTAGTGCGTTTCCCGGTGCACAGATACGTCCATGGAGCGAGGAAGTTAATCATACGATAACTTTTAATGCTGACTATCTTACTTCTGTATCAAATAAACTCTGGTTTGACCCAACCCCCGCCACCGGCGAGGACCAGCCAGGCACCGATTGGGATGCTCTGACTGTAGCCCGACATGAAATTGGACATATGCTTGGTTTCACCACTCTTTATCGTGACAACTTTAACACGCAGAATGAATCAAATCCGTGGACCGGTTTGATCACAAACAATGTTTTTGATCCAGCGGGTTTGAACGTTGCAATGAGAAATGATAATGCTCATCTCGGTGTTGACTCAGGTCAACTAATGTCACCGTTCTTGTTCAACGGTGTTCGATTAGACATTTCTCCGACCGAAATACAAATGCTGTCGAAGGCTTATGGCTATGACATTGCTGCGGTACCGGAGCCTAGCGGATTGGTGTTGATCTGTTGTTGCTTTTCCCTGATGTATGTGCTGCATTTTAAGACCAGTCGCCTTCGACAGGAACTTGCTACACCAGGCGTCTGCTAAGTGGAATGAAATTCCCGCGGCCGTTTTTAGCTCACGATCGCTGGATTACGAGGTAAGTGCATATAGCCGTGTGCCAAAAATAATGAAGCCGATTGCGGCAGCGAAAATGCTCGCCACTAGCACGGCGGCACTCGCGATATCGAGGGCTGCTCCGACATCGTCGTTATGCTCGTTACATAACCCTCTCGCAAGTCTTTCGACTGCGCTGTTGGCGAGTTCTGCTACGAGGACCAGACCAACGCACAACAGCAAGATAGAGAACTCGACAAGCGAACATTGGACAAGCCACGCTGCCGCGATGACTGCTAGTGCAACAGGCAAGTGAACGTAAAAGCTATTCTGGCCTCTTGTTCCTAGGCGGATCCCACGCCAGGCGTTTGCGAATTTCGCTAACCAACGATTTTTTTCTTGCGGCTGCATGCGAGTCTTGCTCTTTGAATTAATGCGTGTCTAGTGTGATGTTTTTGCGCCGGAGACGGACTCGTCATTTTGCGGAGTCGAGATCATCGAATGGGAGCAAGTTTGGCCGCCTGGTTGCCAAGCCTTGTTTAAAATGGGAGCGGCAGACGGTCATGTAACGATCATTGCCTCCGATCTGAATCTGATCGCCTTCGCGAACTGCGTTACCGTGTGCGTCGATCCTCAAGACCATCGTTGCTTTCCTGCCGCAGTGACAGATCGTTTTAATTTCGGAGAGCGTATCGGCCCAGGCTAGCAGTTGCATGCTGCCTTCGAACAAGTTTCCCTGGAAATCGGTTCTTAAGCCATAAGCGAGTACCGGTATAGACAACAGGTCGCAAACGTCGCTCAATTGTCGGACTTGCTGCTTGGAGAGAAACTGGGCTTCGTCAACCAAGATACAATGAACAGGTGCACGTTTAAGCAACTCGCGAGTCATGTGCAACAAATCGCTGTTCTGGTTGAACGTGACGGCATCTGAGTCGAGTCCGATTCGTGATGCAACTTTTCCAACTCCAAATCGGTCATCAAACTCGGGTGTGAACAGTACTGTGTTCATGCCCCGTTCGCGATAGTTGTAACTGGACTGGAGAAGGATAGTGGACTTCCCAGCGTTCATTGTCGAATAATAGAAATACAGTTTGGCCATTTATGGAGTGATTTTATCGAAAGAATTCGCCATTCAGTTCGTCTTGGATATGGATGCGGATGATTTCTTCAAATGACGATTCCGCTTGGAAGCCTAACGCTAAAGCGCGGCTGGCGTCGAACCTTGTCGGCCAGCCAGCGACCATCTTCATAATGGTGGCATCAGGTTGGTGTTTGATCAGTTGTACCGTTTTGTCGCCGGCTACTTTGCGGAGGGCCGCGATCTGTTCTGCAACGGTTACAGACACACCCGGCATGGTCAAGTTTCGCCGAGTACCGATCATCTCGCTGTCGATTGTGGCCGCATGAAGTAAGAAACTGACGGCAGTCCGGGGGGATGCGTGCCAATGCCGAACGTCTTCTTTGACGGGCAAGATCGCCTCGCGACCAACTAGTGGTTCGCGAATGATATTCGAGAAAAAACCAGAGGCAGCTTTATTTGGAGAGCCCGGACGAACGCAGATCGTCGGCAGCCGGATGCTGATACCATCCACGAAGCCACGTCTCGAATAATCGTTGATCAAAAGCTCAGAAATCGCTTTTTGAGTTCCATAACACGTTAATGGAGTCAAAAAAAAGTCGTCTGGTATTGCTGCTGGAAAAGGTGCGCCGAAGACTGCGATCGAGCTTGTAAAGACCAGTCGTGGACGGTAGCCGGGCAACGCACGAATTGCTTCCAGCAGCCAGCGTGTCCCATCCAGATTGATGCGATAGCCCAAATCGAAATCCGTTTCAGCTTCTCCGGAGACTATCGCTGCTAGGTGGAATATAACGTCAGGCCGCGATTCAATAAGTGCCATAGCTGAATCGGGCGACGAGAAGTCACCTTCCAAGCTGTTGATCTGGAAGTCAGCCGCTGGTTGTGCGGGCGTTACGATGTCGTACAGGGTGAGCAAGTCGACTTGTTTGCCATGGAGCGTCGGCTCTTTGGAAAGTCTGTTGGCGAGCTTCTGGCCCACCATTCCTGCGCCGCCAATAATTAGTACATGCATGTCCGTAGCTCTCCGGGGGGCTTATCTAACAAACAGCGTTCGATGTTGCGATGCCTTGTTCAATATCGGAGAGATTTCTCGCAGTCACTGACGCTATTTCTTGTAATGCTTCGCGTGTAAAAAAGGCTTGATGAGCGGATATCAATACGTTCGGAAAGGTTAGAAGTCTGGAAAAAATATCGTCTTGGATGACTTCTTGCGACAAGTCTTCAAAGAAGAGTTCGCTCTCTTCCTCGTAAACGTCCAAAGCAAGCGTCCCTATGTGGCCTGTCTTGAGGCCCTTGATAGCAGCTTTCGTGTCGATTAATCCGCCGCGACTTGTGTTGACCAGCATTACGCCTGGCTTCATCGATGCAAGCGAAGCTTCGTTGATCAAATGTTTCGTAGCTGGAGTCAGCGGGCAATGCAAAGTAATTATGTGCGATTCGCTAAGCAGTCTTTCAATTGAAACATAAGTCCCTAGTTTTTCGCAATTGGCATTTGGCGAGGGATCGTGCAAAAGGACATTGCAGCCAAACCCATTTAGAATTCTCGCAACGCAAGTTCCAATCGCTCCCGTTCCAATCACGCCCACAGTCTTCTCAAACAGGTCAAAACCCAGCAAGCCGTCGAGGGAAAAGTTGTTATCTCGTACGCGTTGATTTGCCTTGTGAAGCTTACGGTTCAGGCAAAGTATCAATCCAAGCGTATGCTCTGCGACTGCGTGAGGAGAATAGGCTGGAACGCGCACGACTTTTAGCTTTAGCTCCCTGGCGGCTTCAAGGTCCACATGGTTAAAGCCCGCGCAACGCAACGCTATTACTTTGACACCTTGTTCTGCGAGCCTTTCCAAAACTGTTCGGTTTAACTGGTCGTTCACGAATGCACAGACGGCTTGATGATCGTTTGCAAGGACACAAGTCTCAGGTGTCAGCCTTGGTTCGAAAAATGTTGGTTCGTGACCGGCGTTTCCAAAAGCAGGCTCAAGAAACTGTCTGTCGTAGTGTTTGGTGCTAAATACAGCGCAGCGCATTGTGCTTACCAACTGGTTGAAAGCTAAGGATTGGAGTTACGAAGCAGGATGAAGTTCCGGACGCAAATAGATAAACGATTTCCCCAATCGCCCGCCATAATTTCCCGCTGAAATCTTAACTAGTCCCGGTGTGGACTTGGCCGCGTCTACAGCGTTATGACATGCCTTCGCCACCGCATCCAAGTCCTTTCCATTGACGATGATTTCCATGATTGAGTCGACGCCATCAGGAACCTTGGAACGGCTTCCCAAAGTTGGCTTGAGCGTGGGGCAAAATTCGGCGTAGGTACTAGCGATCATAAAAGAATATTTGCTACCAGCTTTCGAGCCACTAGCGGCGACGCCACCTGGGAAGGTTGTGATAACTTGATCCGTACTGTCTGCTGCGGCTGCAGCTTTTTCGGCCGCTTCAAGCGCGGCTGTTTCAGACCCCATGAACCAAACGTTGCCGCCCATCAGTCCATCTGCATAGCCGAACCGACGCGTTAAGAAGAATTCGCCGCCCAAAATTGGAATCGCCCAACCTTTTTGACCAAACCTTTCGCATCGATATTGAAATCCGTCTCCAAAGAACGCAATTTTGCGCCCAAGTTTGAAATAAGTTGAAACATCCAGACCATTGAAACAACGCGCTGTAGGGCAAGTCAAAATATTCTGACTGATCCTAGCCATCATCACACGTTCCAAGTGTTCGATGCGGTCTTTACGAAATCTAGGTACGTGAAACTGCAGATAGGCGCCGGGACGACCATCGGGAGTTTGTTGCCCGTCCGATACTCCGTCGACATAAGATTCGATTCCCGCTTCGCAGTCACACAAAATTGTACTGCTGGCGTGACCGGTAGCAGCCAAACACGCTGCATCTAACCACTTTCGATCTCTCGCTGTTACGAGAACGCGTCCGTAGATGCTACGGAAGGCTTCTGCGTAGGTGTCATCAACTAAGTCGTGGGTACTGCCATTCATTGCTTAATCGGTTTTCACAGAAGTGGCGAGAATATTATGTGCTCGGGTTACAAAGTCATACGAAAGCATTTGCCATGGCTGTAGGAAACAACATCAAGCGGCGATTTTGTTCACGCTACCGTCGCGGCAAAATTTTAATGCTTCCACCTAGCAGACATGTTTGCCAGGATTCGGAAGATCTTGCGACGATGTCGGGTTCGGTGCACATCGTCATTCGACCGTCCCAGGCAATACTTGTAGGTTTATCTTGTTTCGAGGTCGAATTGACAAGTGGGCTGTATTCGATCGCAGAAAACGCGAACAGGTGACATCTTCGTCTGCTTATGAGCCTAAGCTTTTGTAATGTGGACGAGCGTGGCTGCTGAAGACAGTTTGCCAGCAAAAACGGTGGGGGTCGCCACGCGTTCGACGTCTTTTAAGTTGCACGTCGGATGCGATTTTTTCGCTTCCTGGTATTTCTCTGCCGATTTGGTGAAGGCGGTGACTTTGGTTGAACGCGGCTTGCTGATAGAATGCAGGACAAGGAGCGGATCAGATCGAGCCGCCAGATTGAGCCAAAATTACTTTTGTCATTGTCCTAGTACCCGAATTACCTATGAATTCCGACCAATCGCAGTCCGAACCTGCCTCCCAACCTGCGAACGAAATCGTTGATGCGACAGAGCAGGCGACTCCTACTTCGACGACTGAGAGCACGCCTGCCCCGGTTGCTGGCGGGGCTGGACCATTGAATCTTGAAAAGATTCGTTCGTTGCGGCAAGCCCTCCAAGGTGCGCATGCGGAGCAAGGCGGTGCTAAAAATTCGAACAACAATCGTCCACGCGGTGACGGCGGAAAGTCGGCCAAGCCGCCTAAAAGTCGTCAACCGGCGGGCGAAAATGGGCCAGGACAACCGGAACAAGACACTGACCAAGACGCCGCTCGCGTGCGTGGCAACAAATCGCCACAAACAAAAAACGATGCCGAACGAGCGGACACCAATCGCTATGTCGCACCAAAAATCAACGTACCAACGGCTCGCACGCCCCTTTCGGAAGACCAAGTCGACGAATTTGAACAAGCTCTGGCGGATGCCGACCTCGATGCACTGATGATTGGCAGCAAAGAGCTTCAGGTCGGACAGCAGCGTGAGTCAGGACAGCGATATCAAGCCACTGTGATCAAGGTACATAACGACAATGTCTTTCTGTCGCTGGGTGGTCCCGACGAAGGTGTCTTGCCGCTGTTGCAGTTCCTTGATATGCCACAGGTTGGCCAAGTTGTCGACTGCGTGATTCGTGGGTTTAACAACGAAGAAGGACTTTACGACGTCGCGTTGCCAGGCGAGTCGGTTGATGTTGAAGATTGGTCTGATTTAGAGGCTGGATTGGTTGTCGAAGCGAAAGTTGAAGGCAGCAACTCTGGAGGACTCGAGTGTAAGGTCGGTGGCATTCGCGGTTTCATTCCGCTCAGCCAGGTCACTGAGTTCCGCATCGAAAACGCAGCAGATTATGTTGGGCAGACGTTGACCTGCGTGGTTACGGAAGCGAACCCGCGCCGTGGCAATCTGGTTTTATCGCACCGTGCCGTTTTAGAAAGAGAACGCGAGGCCAAGAAAGCTGAACGCCTTGCATCGATCTCGATCGGAGACATTGCCGACGGCGTCGTTCGCAAAATAACCGATTTTGGCGCGTTTGTGGACATTGGTGGACTGGATGGACTGATCCATATCAGTCAGCTCTCGTGGGATCGCGTGAAACATCCTAGCGAAGTTGTTAAAGAAGGTGAAAAGGTTCAAGTCAAAATTGAAAAGATTGATCCAGAGACGGGCAAGATTGGACTGTCTTACCGATCGCTGAAGGATCATCCCTGGCACGATGTTGAGGCCCGCTTCCCAACGGGAGGCAACGTGAAAGGCACAGTTACCCGAATCGCGTCCTTTGGGGTATTTGTCAAATTAGCGACTGGTATCGAGGGCCTCATACACGTATCCGAACTTGCACATCGACGCGTCTCGACACCCGGTTCAGTTGTGCAGGAAGGGCAAGAGGTTGAAGTGAAAGTTTTGTCGGTCGACAAAGAAGCTCAACGGATTTCTCTCTCGCTCAAGCAAGCGCAAGCCTTACCTGAAAGTGAACCGGAAGCGGCATCCGTGGCCGATGAAGAGGAAGCAAAGCCACGTGAACTTGCCGTCGCCAAGCATCGAGGTCCGCTTCGTGGCGGTACTGGTGGCGGCGGTGGGGGCGAGCAGTTTGGGCTAAAATGGTAGCTTGTAACGCGAGCTGATCACACTTTAAAATCTTGGACTGCAGTTTAACCGTGTGTTAGGAAATCATATGCGCCGATTCAACGGAGCGAGCGTTTTATCTAACTTCATTATTGCTCCTGTCCTTGCAAATCTACTTGGTAGAATTTGGACGATTCTTTCAGTTGCTAGGCGTTGTTGCCCAGAGATATTAGCCGTTAGGCGGGTATGTCTCAGCTCGCTATTGATGGCGGCCATGATCGGCCAGACTACCGTCGCGCAAGACGATTTAAAGCAGCAACTGCTGGCTAAAGCGGCAGTGCTGGACTATGTATCAAAATTCGATAGTCCGGAGCTCAGTAAACGCGAACTGGCGGAATCTAGCTTGATCGCTCTAGGGACGATCGCTTTGCCAACGGTGCGCAGCATTTACGAAGAAGGCAAGCTCTCTAGCGAAGCCGATTTACGACTCACACGCGTCCTGCAAGCACTTGAGAGAAACGGGATTGAGGAGTCGCTCAACGAAACCTACGTGACGCTGCAAGGCGAGATGCCGCTTTCCAATATCTTTTCAGCCATCACGACTCAAACTGGCAACGAGATTAGTTTCGAAGAAGATGCGCCGACTTTACTCAAAGTCGATTTCCGCAAGACGCCCTTTTGGGAAGCGATCGATACGATTTGCGAAGATGCTGACCTGGATGTTCAAGCGTATGGCGACATTGGCAAACTGACGATGACGCAGAGTACGGACTTCGGCGGTTTACGCCTGCTTACCGGGCAATACGACGGTCCGTTTCGCATCGAAACCGTCAGTGTGACAGCGACAAGGTCCTTCGAAAACCCAGTCCTAGATTCT
Organism: Njordella aestuarii; assembly: GCF_056494165.1. NCBI lineage: Bacteria > Pseudomonadati > Planctomycetota > Planctomycetia > Pirellulales > Pirellulaceae > Njordella > Njordella aestuarii. Next base: position 5,187,271 of record NZ_CM151397.1, on the reverse strand, counting down.
TTGCGGGTTGGAATTCAGGTATCTTGGGAACCGCGACTTCAACCGCTTCTATTCAAGCTTGAGAAATCGTCCATCTCGGGTGAATGTGATGACAATACGATTGTGGAATCACTCGAATCGCGACCACAAGAAATTTCTCTCACGCAATCCTCTGTTTTAGAATTTGAACTCGCCCTTCAAATACCTCCGCGTAAAGCGACTAAGTTAAAGCGATTGAGCGGTACATTGCATGCAACCGTTCCAGGCCAGCCTACACCGGTCCGCTTCAAAAATTTGGACAAGAAGTTGCCGATCGATCGCAAAATAGGCGACATTGTCGCATCTGTCCAAGACGTCCGTAAGAACGGAGATATTACGCAAGTCGATCTGCTGCTGAAGCTGGGGGAAAGCAAGATGCGACTCGATTCTTTCCGCAATTGGTTACTGTTGAATGAAGCTTACGCGACTGGACCATCGGGTGATCGATTGCAAAATCTTGGTTGGCAGACATATCTGATGAACGAAGACGAGGTTGGTATCACTGTCAATTTTCAAGTGGAAGGCCAGCTGAGTGAATATCAGTTCGTCTTCGAAGCGCCTGCGGCATTAATAGATCATAAAATTGATTTTATACTTGAAGAAATTCCTTTGCCCTAATCGATGTGCAAATTCCCTTCACTGGCGAGCACTTAAGTGCGTTCGATAACGCGATTTGATTCATAAATGATTTCTTCGATTGATCGTGTTCTCGTCGTTGGGGTTGGTTGGACTGGGCGCCAAATTGCAGCTCAGTGTGCCGCATTCGGTGTCGCAACCTGGATGGTTGACGATTGCCCAGAAACCGTACAGGCTGCCATGGCTTGGGCCGCTCAACACGCTCAGGAGCTGGTGGCCAACGATACGTGGAATGAAACTGCCGTCGATGCAGTTCGAGCTAATCTGAGATTTTGCGATCCGGGGGACGTTGCATCGATGCTCTTTGATCTGATCATTGAATGTGTGCCAGAGCAAGCTTCGCTGAAACGCAAAGTCTTAAAAGCATATTCACAAGATTTTAACTCCCCTACGCTGCTCGTGTCCAACAGTTCGTATTTCGTGCCGAGTCAGCTAAGTCGCTATGTGACATCTCCCGACCGTTTTGCGCACCTTCATTTCCATGTTCCCGTGCACGCTGCGACATTGGTGGACATCGTGCCGTGTGCCGAATGTAATCCCGAAGTGCTTAACGCGCTTGAAGTGTTTGCAAAACGCATTGGTCAAACGCCGATCATCCAAACCGTCGAAAATCCCGGATACATCTTCAACTGGCTGCTTCAGTTTGTCTTGTCTGGAGCTTTAGAATTAGTTGACAAGCAGGTCGCGAACCCGCAGCAAGTCGATTTAGCTTGGACGACTGTCACTAAAATGCCGTTAGGACCTTTTGGGATTATCGATCGCATCGGCGTTGACGTCGTATACCAAGTCATGCAAAACGCTCGCTGGAGCTCAAATGATCCAAAGTTAGAGCGGTTAATGGAAATTCTCCAGCCTTTGATTGATAGCGGGCGGCTTGGATGGAAAACGGGAAGCGGGTTCTACGAATACACTACACAACAAAGCGTCGGAACTGAGCGGGACGACGTGTTATAACTCTTGAATTTTGGAAAGCAAATGGCGGAACCAATCATCAGCGTTTCTGGATTACGAGGAGTAATTGGAAGCGAACTTAGTCCAGCAACCGTGGTGCGCTACATAGCAGCGTATTGCACCCAGCTGCCGCCCGGGCCAATAGTGATTTCTCGCGATGGTCGAGAGAGTGGCATGATGTTGAAGCATGCAGCCATCTCAACATTATTGGCGCATGGAAAAACGGTGTTAGATGCCGACGTCGCGGCAACTCCTACGGTGGGCATACTGGTTCGTACCCTTTCCGCAATGGGCGGGATTCAGTTGACTGCGTCGCACAATCCACGTGAATACAACGGTATCAAGCTCTTCAATTCCGATGGGCGAATCATCAATCACGAGGCGGGCAACGCCGTTCGGGAAGCGTATCTTAAATCGTCTGCGGATTGGAAGCCAATCGATGCGATCGGGCAACTATGCATGATTGACGCTCCACATGAAGGGCATCTTCAAAAGATTCTGAAGGTCGTCAATCCGTATGCTATTCAAAGTTGCAAGTTCCGAGTTCTGTTAGACAGTAATCACGGAAGCGGTGCTGCGTTAGGACGATTGCTGCTTGAACGGCTCGGATGCGAAGTTACGGTATTAGGAGAAGAGGCAGATGGTAAGTTCGAGCATCCGCCGGAGCCGATCGAATTGAACCTTGCTTCGGTCGCAGAACTGGTGCGAGAAGGACAGTTTGATTTAGGTTTCTGTCAAGATCCTGACGCAGATCGATTGGCCATCATCGACGCCAATGGAGTATATATTGGCGAGGAATATTCATCTGTTTTGTGCATGTTGAATGCATTGGAGCAGCGAGCAAAATATCTCGAAGAACATCCGGACTCTAAAAAGACCCCAAGTTCGCTGGTCATCAATTGCGCAAGTTCCTCAATGAGCCAGAAATTGGCGGAACGGTTCGGAGTTTCATTGTTTCGAACAAAAGTGGGCGAAGCCAACGTTGTCGACGGCATGATTGAACATAAGGCGCTGTTTGGAGGCGAGGGAAGCGGTGGGCCGATTGACCCGCGAATTGGTTGGGTTCGCGATAGTTTCGTTGGGATGGCTTCTGTGCTGGATCTAATGGCGCGACGGAAGCAAAGCATTGACAAAATCGTGGAGGAACTTCCCCGTTTTTCCATGATTAAGGACAAGATTGCTCTTCAGAATCTGAACGTGCTGCAAGCGACCGACGCCATTGCCAAACAGATGGACGCTGATTCTGTCTCGACGCTCGATGGACTGCGACTAGATTGGCCAAATGCTTGGCTGTTGGTTCGCGGCAGCAATACTGAACCGATTGTAAGGTTCATATGTGAAGCTGAAGACGAGCCTACCGCTAAAGCCCTAGTCGCTCGTGCTAAAGCGATTGTAAGCACACTTGGTTAGTTTGCTAAGCTGGCTGCGATTGAAGCTTAGGGATGGATGCATGCGCTTTCAAAAAGTAAGACAGCACGATAGCCAAAACACTGAAAAATGCTGCAAGTAAACCAACAATCCAATAATTCGTAAGCGGTCCGCCTGGCGATTTCTCGCCGATGATTGTGCCCGCAATTAACGGCGCAACGCCGATCGCAAAATGTGACATTGCTGTGTTAAGACTTGAGAAAGCACCGCGTGCCTTCGGATCGGCCGTCTGCATCATCATGGCTTGAGCTGGCACCATGCGGCTCGAGGCGACAGACATGAATAAACTGGTTACGACAATTGCTAATACGAGCGAGACTGGTGGTAAGTTAGTGATAACCAAGGTCATCAGAACAGCACCTCCAGCAGCGCATGTAAAAACTGGCCGCGGACCAAATCTGTCGCTCAACCACCCCACAATGTTCATGACCAACAACGAAAGCAGTCCGGCGATAAGGTAGATTTTTGGCAAATGTTCCCGTGGCAATCCGCAGTTGGCTTCAAGGTACGGCGCGATGAATGGCACAATCATAAATGTCCCGAACACCATGGCCAGCATGAAGCCGAAGCTCCAGAGGTGATTCGCCTGCCTTATGACACTCGCAAACATAACCAGAGGCTTGACCCGTTGATCCAGTGCGTGGCCGGGCAATGACGGCAGTTGAAAAGCTGCAAATAACCAAACAAAAAATGCGACGGCGGCAATCGCTTGGAAAGGAGCTCCAAAGTGCCCTGCCCAGTTCGCGATGTAAAGGCCGATGGGGAGCCCGATCGTAGAAGCGATCGCAAAGGAGGAGGTGATGACACCGAGCGCTTTACCGCGACGCTGTTCCGGAATCAAATCCATCACAAATGCCATCACGGTCGATGCTACGACGCCACCAAAGCCGCCTGCAAGACCGCGCGCAATTAGCAGGTGCACGTAATTCGGTGACAGAGCACAATAGATTGTTGCAGCAAAGAATCCGGCGAATGAAAGCAACATCGTGAATCGTCGGTCAAAACGATCGGTGACCATCGACGCGCCGATGCCAGCAATCGTAGCCATGATGCCGTAAATGGAAACGACATGTCCATATTGCGATGGTGTAATTGCAAGTTCATCGCGAAGCCGATCGCCGAGCGGCATAACGATTACAAAATCCAAGAGATGAGTAAAGTTGATTAAGGTAAGCAGCAATACAAGCCGCCATTCGGTGCTTGTAAGTGGTTCGTTCTTGCGTTCAGTCGCCGTAGATTTCATTCAGGTTCTTGCTGAGGATTAATGAGCGAGCGTCAATTGCTAGAATGTCGGATGTTATGCAGGGTCTTTGCCGTTACATTGGCATGATATCATCGAGGCGAACTGATTTTGTTCGCTGATTGTTCGTTGGCCGCTTTCGTCCAGCAAGCTTAGCAAGTATTTCCACACGCTTAAGGGGGCAGTGACAGCGACATGCATTACCAAGTAGGGCAACACATTGAAAGTTTTTCGCTGCAAACAATTACCGATGCCACAATTACTATTCCAGATCCACGTCGCTTGACGCACCTTCAGTTTCGAAGGTTTGCTGGGTGTCCGATCTGCAATATTCATTTGCGGGCGTTCTATCAAAGAGCAGACGAAATCAGAGCGGCGAATGTTCACGAAGTTGTCGTTTTTCATTCATCGAAGGAAGAAATGCTTCGCTTTCACACCGAAACTTCGCTGTCGCTGATCGGTGATGCAGACAAAAAACTGTATCGCAAGTTTAGCGTGGGAACCTCTCTGCGCTCAGTCTTGGACCCTGCAATTTGGTTGACGGCTATCCGCGGATTGATTTACAAAGGAGTGCGTTTTCCAAAGGAAAAACAAAATCCGCTTGGTTTGCCGGCAGACTTCTTAATAGACCAGCACGGAAAGATTTTGGCCTGCAAGTACGGCGTCAATGCCACGGACAAATGGAGCGTCGACGAAGTGCTTGGGTATGCGAACGTAGCGACAGCACAATAAAATGAGTAAGCTTGTTCGACAAAGAATCGAAAAGTTTTCGTGGCATTCGCCGGGAGCGATTTGACTTGTTTCGGAACCGTAGGACAAAACTAGCCGCTATCGTACTAGTCATTTGCGTTGCTTTCGCTGCAGCGCTTATCATGCTGCCGACAGCACTGGGGACGCGTTGGATATCAGACCCAATTATTGAAAGACTAAGGGCAGATGACTTTCATTTAAAGATCGATTCGATTCGACTACGATGGCTTTCGCCGTTGCGTTTCCAGGGCATCGAAATGAGTCACGAAGACGGCGAGAAGCTCTTGAGTATCGCAGAGATTAGAACGGACCGCGGACTACTCTCGTATCTAATCAGTGGTAAACGACTTGGCCAAGTTGACATTATCGATCCGGTCGTCGATATCGAACTGATCTCAGATACGACGAACTTGGCAAAATTCATCGAAGCACTTGAAGGACGTCAAACTGTCGATCCTGCGGAAAAACGAGAGCGTCCGCAGATCAATGTAGACATTCACATTCACGGCTTAACAGCCAGCGTGCAACGAGCATCGGACGATCAGCCACTAGTGGTGATTCCGCCATTCGATCTGAACCTTAGTTACCTCGCGATCAAGGACAGTCAAAATCCCACGGCGCGGATTCAAGTGACGGCGACAGAGATATTAGACCGAGTTCAGCTTACGCCTGAGTTAATGCGACTAGGTTTAGGATACGCTGTACCGCTTCTGGCCGAATCGGCATGGTTCGATGGTGAGGTATCGTTGCAGACTACGGAGTTAGAAATTTTGCTGGATGATCCACAAGATTCGACAGGTTCGGCAGCGTTGACGATGCATCATGTTCGCAGCGGTCCAACAAACGCTCAAATTGTTCGCTTGTTGGATTTTGTGGCCAAGATTCGTGGAAGAGAATCTGCAAAAGAGCTTGTCTTCGTAGATGGTTCTACTGTTACTGTCACTGTTAAATCGCGCAAAGTGTATCACGAAGGCTTGGAGTTTGGTTTGCCGCAGTGGGATAAACGGATCCAGATGAAAACGTCAGGCTCAGTCGGGTTGGCTGACCGGTCGCTCGATTTGAAGGTCGGTATCCCGGTGCCTATTGAGCAGTTGGCCATGCGTGAAAGCGTTCAGGAAATGGGCGTACCTCTTATGTCGCTTCCGATTCGAGGAACGTTAGATGCACCCCAGATAGAATGGAATGAGCTGCGCACCGGTACGTCGGGACTTCTAGCTCAGGTGCAAGATCGTATTGAGGAAGAGGCGCCTGTTACGGCTGCCATCATTGGAGGCTTACAGGGTTTGGCAAGCGGCGAGGCTGATGAAGCAATTGGAGCGGCCGTCGCTATCACGAGGGACTTGATTGACCGTCGCAAAAAAGCTTCGCAAGCGGAAAAACCTCCATTAAATTCTGACGAAAGTGCAGTCGATTCCGAGATCATGGAAGAACCTGCACGACCGGTGCGTGACGCCTTCCGAAACTTGTTGCGTCGCCGGGGAAGTTCCAACTCTCCAGATTCCCAGTAGTTGAGTGGATCCGTGGCGAGTCCGACAAAAACCCACTAGTTTTCTGCAAGCTTTGATTCCCAACATCGTGCGGACTTCTTCCCGACTTGTCGTTACAGTCTCAATTGGTCATTGGGCATTTCGTAAGATGTCGATCACAGATTTGGCGACAATAGCCTGCTTGACCGGGGATGCTGTTTCCACTGTCGAAGACGGTGAGCGCGTGCCGAGCACTGAACAACTCCTTGCGATCGCAGCTGCATTGGACAAGCGATTGAGCTTGGAATAGAATCAAACCTAACCAAAGACTTGGCAAAGCCGAAAAGGTTAAAATGAATCAAAACGAAGCTGCCGTTGAGGCAGAGCAGATTGCAAAAATGGCCCGTGGGCAAGAGACAGTTCGCATTGATGGACTTACCGATGACGTTACGATAAAAAAGTATTTCGGCGATCGATTTGTGAAGTATGACCACACGTTTGGAGAGCACCGGTTCGTCGGGGTGGTGGTGCCGAAATCGCTGGCCAATCTTTACTCTGCAAGATGAGTTAGCTTGTTGCCGGTACTCCACGGTATTACAATCGAGCAAGTTTTTTCGTTTCGATACGCTCCGTCTTTCTGAATTTATCCGGCAAAAGGTGATTGATGTGCAAGGCAAATACTTGCTCTCGGACGCATCTCGTGCTTTATGCATGATTTACGCTCTGGCATCGCATTTTGGGGATATATCGAGGTTGACGTAGCAGGCACTTTGTTGGGTGCTTCCGAGCCAGCAAACACCTCGAAGACTTGATAATTGATGGAGTTTCAAATTGGCTGTTTCAAAAAGCCTCGCCCGAAAACATAGGAAGCCACCAGGCTATTTTGCATCAAGGCCGTATTACAAAGCTGTAACTAGATTTCGAACGGAGAAAGGTGCAAACGATTGTAGATTACGAACAATAGAAGTGGCAGTTAGACTTGCCCAGGACCAAGCAAGCAAGTCGTCACAGTCATTTAATGACTTTGTAGCCAGCCAAGCGTTTGCTATGAAGTTTCCTACGAGCATTCCCCCTCATGCCGACGTTGTATTAGCTCTAAACCAAATTTATATCGTCCAGACTTACACGATGGTGGACACATTTTTAAAGCAACTCGCACGCGAGTATCGTAAGTATCGCGGAGTTTCGGCCGATAAGTGGCAGAAAAAACGAAATGCAACTGAATCAGCACCTGCAGATTCACTGACCCAACTGGCGATGAATCTTCCAGTGGGAAATAACCTAACTCGCTACCCAGAATTTCAATTACTCCAGTTTTACCGGGAAATGAGGCATCTCATCATCCATTCTCCTTATAGTGAGGCCGGTAGGAGGGAAATCTTGGAGCCCCGTAGATTTGGAGTTGACATCGAGTATTTCAATAGTACATATCAACTAAACGCGCCAAACAATTCCCAGTCTCTTTCCTTTGACGATTATAGATTGTACGCGAGGGCAATTCAATGTTTCAGCGAAGTTCTAAATGATGCTTGTGACCTTCGTCCGGTTGATGTGGCGAACAGTGTGTTACATGACGAACTAGAGTTGGTCGCGTCCATCTTGTTCGTTCGACATCGAGAACAAAAAGCGATTGCGAAATTAAAGGCCTTTTTCATTCAAAACTACGGAAACAACGGCGATGAATATGCTACAGAATTCGCAGTTCGTGCTTTGCAATTGATTAGAAAGGTACCCAATAGGAAGGTCCGCGAAACGTCAACCCAACACCGAAGGTTTGATACGTGGTACCATGCAAATGTGAAAGAATTGTTCAAGGATCCTTGATACGTTTGTCAAGGAACGGGATTGGGTAAGCGCGGGACACCAATAAACGGGTCATTCGTCTATACCTCTAACACCAAGCATCTGAGCTTGCTTAGGTCCTTATCGGTCCAATCACCTCCCAAGCGTTTGGTTGGATCGTTCTTCACTTCCAAAATTCTCGACGCTTGATCTCAAGCTTTTCTCGGTCTTTGTTACCCCCCTAGCCAGCCCCGGTTGATTCTCTTGCGACGCTGAAGCTTTGGGTGCCAACCTAGCCAACGTAAGCCAACGATAAAGAACGCCTGGATTATTTGCGAAATGTGACGATCGCCATTGCGCGGTTAGCTCGACACAACGCTCGGGTGTGAACCCTAGCGCTTTGGCGCCTGCGATCGCCCGCTCCCATTCAATAATTCCAGATTCCTTCAAAGCAACAACAACAACTTGCCACGGATCGGAGGGAGTTCTCAGAATGTATCGTGATATTTGACTGCGAGTTTGCCGATACCTATGATCACGGAAGTGGTTCAACTAAGTTTGGGTGTTTGCTGAGGAGATTCACACGTGCAAGATGACAAAAGAGAGTGGGGTAAAGAAATACTTCAGACGACTGGTGATATTGTCGAGCTTGGTACCGACATTGGCGTTCCTGGGATAGGATTGCTGTCTCGTTTTGCGCAACATTTCTACAACAGGCATCTTCAGAAACGCTTCGATAGATTTGTCTCTGAATCGGAGCTTGACGAGGATCTGTTAGAAAAAATCCGCACAAATGAAACCTATTCGAACTGCCTCTATGGAATTTTGGAGTCTGTTCGACAGACTCAATCAAAAATTGGTCTTACCGCACTAGCGCTAATTTACAAGGATCGTTGGAACGATGCCTCATATTTGATCGCTGCCTCTCAAGCATTTTCGCAAATTAGCGACGACACGATAAATGCCTTTATTGAACTATATGAATCTATTCCGGCCGATACAGCTCGTCTGGAGCTCGGGGTTCAGAATGGCGACAGTTATGACTTCCATCAACATTACAACCACGCTGTGGAGTTAATCCGTCGAAACTTTTTTGTCATGAGCGTTGGGATGGCTCCATATAGCAATGCACCCATCCAGGGAATGAAATGGGACCACACAGAATCATACTATCGCTATTGCATGGACGCAAAAAAGCAGTGCCTAACTGGGAACTAGGAATCGCTCTCGCGATCAGGGCTTCCAAGATTCACACCGATGCGTTTGAGTTTGGTTAGGTCCTCTTCTGTCCATTCTCCTCCAAGTCGTTTTTCGGGATTGGATTGCACGGCGAGAAACTCGCGACGCTTTTCCGCAAGATGCTGTTGTCGGTTTTGGACGCGTCTAGCGGTTTCGTGCTGCGATTGTTGATTCCGCGCCGACTTGGGCGCCGATCGAGCCATTGTAAGCCAGCGATAGAGCACACCTGGGTTATGAGCCAGTTCTGACTTTCGCCACTGTTCCAGCAGTTCCGAGCATCTCTCGGGTGAGTAGCCAAGCATTTTAGCGCCTGCGATCGCAGCATCCACTTTGGCAATGTGAGATTCCTCCAAAGCAACAACAACAACTTGCCATGGATCGGCGGGAGCGGGGCTGTGCGCGCTACGGTTCACTGTTGTTGTTGTTTCTTCTAGGGAACTAGTTAGGGATAAAGTCAGGGTTGTTGGCTGTGACTGTGTTGCACCCCCCTGCAACTGGTTTGCAGGGGGGGGTGACTGAGTCACAGGGGGGTGTGAACCAGTCGCACCCCCGCCTAGCTGCATCGCGTCGTTCGCAAGTGCAGCTGATTCGCTATTGATCCGACGGACGACTGGCCAGACAATCCGATACAGGTTCGCGTCCTGTGCACCTGACGCGTAACGCTGCTCGATCGCCTCTACCAAGTCCGAACTCGTGGACCGCTCGATGGACGACATACCTGGCCGTGTTCGCGTCGCAATCCAGCACGCGAGCCAAGTCGCCGTATGAAATCTTGATCACAACGCTACCGCCATCGGCGGATTACAAAAATGCTGCGATGGTTCACGTTCATAAAAAAGTGGATGATGCGTGGAAGCTCGATATTGTGATTAGCACTCGCGAAGCGCTATTGTGATATTTCTTGGCGCGAGTTACTCGAACCGACTACTGATGCAGTAAATGAAGAACGATTTAATATCCTTCCAATGTTCGCTTTTTTTCTGCGGCCAAGCAGCTCATGCGAATTGCATGGCATAAAATCGGCGAAGACTCTTCGTTTTTTCTCGCTTGTCCCCTGCGGGGACAGTACGGATTTCGAACACACTTGATTTCTTGTTCAGCAGTAAATCTAGACTGTGCCGAACTGGCGTGCGAAAAGTTGACGCGACGTCCGCTGGTCTGCGGACTTTAAGAGCGTCGAGCGGAGAGGACAGGATTCGAACCTGCGGATCAGTGTTACCCGATCGCTTCATTAGCAATGAAGTGCTTTCGACCACTCAGCCACCTCTCCAATGATCTCCAGAATAGCCTTTAACGGCGTTTCCAGAGCGTGCGTATTGTTCTCCAATTTGCGAAAGCTTGCAAGGGCGATCTCCACAGGAATTTTCGATTCGTATTTCCACTGCTTTGAGACTTTCTTTTGCCCAGATTGCAGGAAAATCGCGTGGCAGTTGGCAAGATGCCATTCCGCGACTATCATTTGCACCTTTTCCGAGTCACCACGCCGCGAGCGCCGCTTGCTAAGCGTAATCTTGTTTGGTTGAGAAACTTGAATGTCCGCAAAAATTTACTACGACGATGATGCCGATTTGAATGTCCTTAAAGGCAAAACGGTTGCCATTTTGGGATACGGTTCGCAGGGCCACGCACAGGCTCAGAACCTGCGCGATAGCGGCGTCAGTGTGGTGATAGGACAACGAAAAGGCAGTAAAAACTACGATCTCGCCGTCAGCCACGGTTTTGAGCCGATGTCGATCGAAGACGCCACCAAGAAGGCTGATATCGTAAATATCCTGTTGCCCGACGAAGTTCAAGGCGACGCCTACCGCAACTCGATCAAGCCTAACTTGAGCCCAGGCAATGTCCTGATGTGCTCGCACGGATTCAACATGCACTTTGGTCAAGTTGAGCCGCCTGAAGGCGTTGAAGCCATGCTGGTCGCTCCTAAAGGCCCGGGCCATTTGGTCCGCAGCGAATATGTCAAAGGCGGTGGCGTCCCTTGCTTGATCGCTCTTTGGCCAGGTGCCGGCGAAAAGACGCGCTCCTTCGGCTTGGCATACGCGAAAGGTGTCGGTGGCACACGTGGTGGTGTGATCGAAACGTCTTTTGCTGAAGAAACCGAGACCGACTTGTTCGGCGAGCAAGTGGTTCTGTGCGGCGGGGTCAGCGAGCTGGTCCGTGCTGGTTTCGATACCTTGGTCGAAGCAGGCTATCAACCGGAGATGGCTTATTTCGAATGCATGCACGAATTGAAGCTGATCGTTGACTTGTTCTACGAAGGCGGATTGAACTACATGCGATACAGCGTTTCCAATACGGCTGAATTTGGCGACTATACGCGCGGACCGCGCATCATCACCGAAGAAACCCGCAAGGAAATGAAGAAGATCTTGACCGAGATCCAGAACGGAACATTCGCTAAAGAATGGATTCTTGAAAATCGCGCCGGAGCTCCTGCGTTCAAAGCGACTCGTCGGCTTCAACGCGAACACTTGATCGAGAAAGTTGGTCGCAAGTTGCGATCCTTGATGAAGTGGATCAACGCAAAAGAGCCTCAATAAAACAGGCCTCCTAACTTTTGAACTGAAGTTGACGGCGTCATTCCTTGAGTGACGCCGTTTTTTTGCGCCGCAAAGTTGGCCGATAAGCAAATTGCGCTAAGTCGGCTTATGAGCAAACTTCGGTTAAACAGCCAGTGGCCTTATGTCTTGAATCTTGCTCGCGCAAAAACGCGTTCTAGAATGAACTCGAAACAGAAGATCGAACTCGTCATTCTGCAGGCAACGCTACTCGAAAACCTAAATTGCTGTAGCGGCTGTCGGGCGTGGCAAAACCGCGAGCACCTGAGCCGGGTTCGCCAGACATCGTCGATACCCCGCCTCCTCGGTAAACACGTCCAGGGCTAGTGGGATCTGGGCCGTCCGGTCCCACTGGGTCTACCAGATTGTCTGGCCCCATTTTTCGCCACCAATCTTCGCACCATTCCCACACGTTTCCGTTCATACCGACCAGACCATAAGGGTTCGGAAGCAATTCTGCGACGGGTGTAGATGATGATTTGCGGGCATTCGAGAATGCGCCGTAGAACGGCAGCAACTTACTATCATCGCCAAAAAAATAGTCGGTCGTGGTTCCCGCCCGACATGCATGTTCCCATTGCGCATCCGTTGGCAAACGGTAGCCGTTGGCTGACACGTCGATAGAAATTGCTTCGTCCGTTTCGGGATTATCGTCGTCTAATCGGCTATCAAAGCGATAACGCGGTTGCAGGCCTTCCAACCGGCTCAACCAATTGCAGAACAAGGCTGCATCGCGCCAAGAAACTTTTTGCATCGGATGCGCTTGCGTTGGACTTACGATTGGGTCTGGAGAAATCGTGTCTGCCGCATGAGGTAACGGCTCACGAGTTCTGTCAATCGAAGCCAGAAACAAACCGAACTGTTCGACAGTCACTTCAGTCGTTGCCATGAAGAACGGTTTCGTAATTTCAACTCGATGCGGAGCGTTGTCGTCGTTGAGTACAAACGGATCAAGACGCCCAACACGAGTCATGCCCGGAGGTATCATCACCAGAGCGATACCACCAGTGGTCATCTTGATGCGTTGTGCATGATTTGTTTTATCAATTCTCGCGGCCGGGATCTTGTTCCAATTTCGCAATGCGAGTCTGGCGGCGGAATATGTTGCGCCATCTTCAGTTGTCGACTGCAAAATGTTCAGGCGTTGACCAAGAGCATCAAGGTCATCTTCGGCGAACTCGCGTGCATCGATAAGGCTTAGACCGCTGCAAATGGCGGAACAAACGTCGTGCGATTGCTCTTGTTCAATCAGCTTGAGAAGAATCGAAGTCGACGGGTGAAAGTTCGGAAGACTATGGACTATTGCAGTACGCTCCGATGGATTGGGCGCAGGCTTGCACAGATCATTGATAAGCGAAAAATCAATTAATCCGGCTGCCACGATCGCTAGCCTCGCTTTCATAGCCGGATCAACCGTTGAATCGGCAGTTCGACGAATTTCCGCGATCGAATCTGTCGGCGAGTTCGACAAAGCTTCAATCAAGTTTTGGCACTGAGCCGGCGATGCTACGCCCTGTAAGATTGCCTTAACAAGTAATTCGCAGTGAGGTTGGCCGGTAATCGCAAGCAAAACGGCGGCGTTTATCTGAGTCTGTGACAACCTATTCTGCTCGGCAACTACCATCTGATGCAAGAATTCTACTTCCTGCTGTCCGAAAAACTCTCGCGAGCTGAGTAGCATTGAGAGCCCAGCTGCATCACCCGATACCGATTGTTCAAGTCTCGCCAGCGTCGCAACCTGTGTCTGTCGCAGAATTTCAGAATTTTGGCGTTTTAATTGCCAAGTTGCAATCAGCGAACCACATAAGACAATCGTGAAGAGCGTTGTTGTCACGATAGCAAGGATGGCGACGATGGGGTTCCGTTGCCCCCAACGGCTGAGCCGGTGAAGCGGACCGACTGGTCTGGCTAGTACAGGTTGCCCAGCCAAGTATCGCTCGAGATCATCGGACATTTCGCCCGCATTTCGGTAGCGGCTTTCCGGTTGACGCGATAGTGCTTTAATGCAGATACTCTCTAAATCTTTGGGGATTGCCGCGTCGAACTGTCGTGGAGCGGTTGGATCGGAGAGTTGCATATTGCGAATGATCTGAATCGAAGAGCCTTGATACGGTGGGCTCCCAACCAGGCAATGGTACAGAGTTGCGCCGAGCGACCAGACGTCGCTCTCGAAGGTTGAAGGCTGATTTTCGAGCAACCGTTGCGGGTCTGAATAGGCCGGTGTCCCTTCGAAACGTTTTTCATCACCCGTTTCTTGTTGCGCAGAGCGAGCTAATCCGAAATCGGTGACTTTGGCTCGAAATGCCTTCGCTTGTGCGGGCGTTGCGTCGACGTATATCGGGTCAAGCAAGATGTTTGCCGGCTTGATATCGCCGTGGACTAATCCTAACTGGTGCGCTGCTTGAACGCCCATTGCCACTTGATTGACAAATCTAGCTGCGTCGCGGTAAGGCAAGGAACCAAATTCTTGCAACCACTTACGCAGCGAAAGTCCCTTGATCCACTCCATCACCAAATAGCGGAGCGACGAGTCGCGGGGGGCGACTTCGTATACGCGAACTACATAGTCGCTTTGGATGATGGCAGCGATTGATTCGCGTTTGAGGCAGGCTTCGTTGAATTCCGAGTCTTTTCTCCGGTGTAATATTTTGACAGCGACATTACGTTCAAGGCGTTGGTCATGAACATGGAAAACAACTCCAGCCCCCCCCTGCCCTGCAAGATCCAGAATCTCAAATTCAGGTCGCAACTGTTGAAGCAAACGCTCAAGATCCCTGAGCTTCTTGTCCTGACTATGTGTCCTTTTCAGCGATGGGACTAGCTCGGACTGCGTCGATGCGGATAGCGTTGATCCGTTAAAGGAACAGTGACTCAGAACAGAAAGTCCAGCGCCAGTATGCTTGCTCAGCGATAGAGACTGTAGTTCTTCGAGTTGCAAGCGATCGAGTAATTGTTCAAATACTTCTTCGTTTAAGTCACTTCTATCTTCGAGGAACGATCCTGCGCTATCAGATGCTTGGATCAACGACCAGACTTCTTGTAACAGTGAAGCGTCGTTCCCCGCAAGCTCCTTCGCTTTGGCGTAGCGATGGTCGCTGATCGATTCAGCGATCGCTGCGTGAAAAATTTCTTCGATGATTTCCCAGCGCTCAGCCGTTGGTGCGTGGTTCATCCGCTAGCTCTCGATACAGCCATGCTTTGGCCAAAACCCAGTCGCGTTTTACAGTTGGACGTGAGATCTGCAACATATTTGCTACTTCTTCCACCGAAAAGCCGCCGATATACCTCAGTTCCACTATGTCGGCTTTTCGCGGGTCTATTTCGGCAAGCTTGCTAAGTGCATGATCCAAGTCGATCAAGTCGGTAATATGTATCTCGTTTTCTTGACTTGGAACCGACTCCGCAGGTATCAGCTTATACGCTTTAGTGGGAGTTCGCTTGGCAGCGTTTCGTGCGCGAGCGTGATCGACCAGAATCCGTCGCATTACGCTCACTGCAGCGCGCATTATATGTCGATCGCTGTCCCATTGGATCTCCTGAAGTTGGCTGAGCCGTAAATAAACTTCATGCACTAATTCCGTTGTCTGAAGCGAAACTCCGGGTTTCTCTCCATTGAGGGCGCGTGAGGCAAATTCGCGAAGCTGGTCGTATACGACTGGCAACAATTCATCTAGGCGTAATCGCGGGCCATTGAGGCTCATAAAAAATGAGTTGTTTCGATATTCGGAAGAGTAAAATGAGACGAAGACCCAAAAGTTTATTCCTAGCTTATCACCAGTTCAAACAATAAACGGGTGATCAAAAAATTTTCTTGCAAAGCCATCGGTTGCCTGAGCCGTTTAGGTATCTCGCAATCATCGACGAAAAAGATTCTGAAATTTGTCTGTGTCGGTCCGTATTTATGATCTCCTCGGCAGGTCAAATCCGCCTTTAAGGTTTAGGATCGAAGATCTTCCGTACGGATACGTGTGTTCTTGCCGTTAGAGGCGAATCTATAAAAGAGTACTTGTTATGGGCATGCTTAAGCGTATTCGGTTGCTGAATTTGTGTTCGTACCTGCGGCGGAATCAGTGCAAGAATTCCATAGTGAAGCAGAAACTTAAGTTGCTTCGCAAAAAAATAATTGCACCAACGGCCTGCTGCGTTAACGTTGGCTTGGCTCTCGGCCTTTCATCGACCGCATTATCTCAGACAAATACAACTTGGAATGGAGGCAACGGCGATTGGAGTGATCCAGCCAATTGGAGCAGTGGCGTACCCCATAACTTTGGAACCACATGGAACGTGTTCATTGATGGCGGAGCTGCGGGAGGATCGAGCGTATTGCTGAACCAGAACGCGACGATCAACCAGCTGAACATTTCAGCCGGAGATCTGCTCGATATTGCAGACTCACGCACGCTGATAATTATACGGAATGCCCAGCTGGGCTCAGGAGAACTGCACAACGACGGCACAGTCAACGTTGCGGGAACGGGGAGTTCTACGCTACTGAATTTCTCCGGCGCAACTTCAATTGATGGATCTGGAACCCTGTTCTTATTCGGCGGACCGAACTCACGGATCGGTGGCTCGGGTGTGCTTACCCACGGCGCAAATCACACAATCCAAGGCACCGGAAATCTTGGCAATGGTGCGCTGAGCATTATCAATAACGGTACCATCCAAGCAGGAGCGGGGGATTTGCTGCTGATCGATCCAGTTAATCTGGGGACTTTCAGCCCCTCGTTTGTGAACGGCGGTCTTGTACGAGCATTTGACGGGGGCGTGATAAACCTCACCGGTGCGGGATTCGGGGAATTTGGAGGCAGCGGTGTGTACACTGCTGATGTTGGTTCAACCATCAATTTGGTAGGAGGAGCGATTGCGCGAAACACCAACTTTTCAACTATTGGAAACGGCGAGATCCGGGTGCTTAGCGGGAGTAACGCTACATTACAAAATGTTACGCTTGATGGACTTCTGATTCGAGAAAACAACGGCAACGTGACAGTAGTTTCGGCGTTGGTTAATTCCGGGGCAATCGTACTCGATGGAAGTGGCCAAACGACTTCGCTCAATGTCTCGGGAACAGTTGATTTGTCGGGCGGAGGTTCACTACAGCTCGTTGGCGGAGACAATACACGAATCGCCGGTAGTGGAATACTAAACAATATTGACAACACGATCTCTGGTTCGGGTAATCTTGGCGGCAACACGATCGAAGTGAATAGTCAAGGTATAATTCAAGCCGGAGCTGGTGAGTCGTTGCTGATCGATCCTCGGAATAATGGCACCGGTATCAGCGCATTCAACAATCACGGCATAGTACGAGCAGTCGACGGAGGCATCGTCACGCTGACCGGTAGTGGGTTCGGTGAATTTTCTGGCACAGGGAGTTATGTCGCCGAAGATGGCTCCCGCATCGACCTTACAAACGATTCCATTTCAAGGAATACAGATTTTATAACGAATGGTTCAGGCGTTATTCGCGCCGTCGCAGGAACGGACTCACTGTGGGAGAATGTTTCTTTTTCAGGCAACTTCGTTCGCGAAAATAATGGCGCGATTCGAGTTGTTTCAAGTCTAGAAAACGCCGGAATCTTGCGACTTGAAGGGACTGGAGATGCGACTTCACTGTCTCTTACTGGCAGTACAATTCTCAATGGAGCAGGTTCGATCCAAATGTTCGGCGGCGACAATACACGGATCAACGGCGTTGGTACGCTTACTAATGTCGACAATACCATTTCAGGATCCGGTGTTCTTGGCGCCAACCAGCTTGAAGTGATTAATCAAGGAACCATTCAAGCTGGATCTGGCGATAGTATGACAATTGACCCTCGAAATAACGGTACTAATAACATCGCATTTAACAATCAGAACTTAGTCCGTGCGTTTGATGGCGGGCAAATCGATTTGACTGGGAATGGTTTCGGAGAGTTTGGCGGTACTGGTGTCTATTCGGCGGAAGACAACTCAACTCTTCGTTTGCTCAATGGTGCAATCGTTCGCGATACGAACTTTACAACCAGTGGTACCGGAGAAATCGTCGTCGAAGCAGGACATAGCGCGACGCTTGACAACGTCTCCTTGGCTGGAAATCTTGTGCGAGAAAACGACGGTACGCTGAACATTACAGCGGGAATCGAGAATTCGGGAGACATTCACCTGAATGGTTCGGGAAGTGCGACAACTCTTGCCATCTCAGGGCAAGTGACGGTCAACGGAGGTGGAACAATTAGGATGTCGGGCGGACCGACGACGCGGATCAGTGGATCTGGCACTTTCGACAATGTTGATAACACGATTTCAGGTTCCGGGAATTTCGGCAGCAACGCCATCGCCATCAACAATTCCGGCGTAGTACAAGCCGGAGCGGGCGAGGCAATGACAATAGACCCGCGAAACAATGGAACCGGTAACGTAGCTTTCGAAAACACTGGCACCGTACGCGCAGTCGATGGCGGCACCATTACGATGACCGGTAGTGGTTTCGGCGAATTCGGTGGTAATGGAAACTACGAGGCGATCAATGGCGGAAGTTTGATCTATGACGAAAACGCTATTCAACAAAACCTTGTTTCAGGAGTTCTGCAGTCAGGCCAGTGGCATGTCGTCGACGAGGGATCGGGGACTGCGATTCGAATGCGGAACAATACAATTGCACCAGTACAAACTATTGGAGCTAACGCATCGGTCGAGTTAAGTGGCGTTGATTCGAATTTCACCTTCCAAACCGCCAACTTGTCAATCGATAGCTCGCTGAAGAGTGTTCAAGGGAATCTGATTCTTGCCAATGGTCGTTCGATGACGCTAGCGAATCAGCTCGAAAATTCTGGAAATATCTCGATTAACGGTGCGGCAACGTCGCTTTCCGTTACAGGTGATTTTTCACAAAGCGGCGGCGTGATAACTTTGAACAATTCTACACTTGAGTTTCTGGGACAATCCAATGTTGCAACTGGAGGAATAATTACGGGAACAGGGCAAATAGTCGGCGACTTGAGTTTCAACAACACCGCCGTTATTGCACCAGGTTCTTCACCAGGCTTACTGAGCTTTGACGGAGATTTGAGTTGGGGGGCTGGTGGTATAGTTGCGTTCGACCTTGGGCCCACTGCGTTTGAGTCGGACTTTATTAGTATCACAGGCTCACTCTTGAAAAATGGCATGGGAGATTATGCATTTGAGTTTCTGGATAACGGTTGGGTCGTAGGGCAGACTTACGATTTGATACAGTTCGACGCGACAAATTTCCAGTTGAGCGATTTCTCGGTGTTTAATAGTGAAATGATCGTTGGGAACTTTGGTTTCAGCGGCGGAAACACCCTGCAATTTACCGTCGCGTCTGCCGTACCTGAACCTAGCTCATTCGTTTTGCTAGTATTGGCAGCAAGTACCTGGAAGCTAAATCGCCGTAGGAAGCGATTTGGGAAGTCAGGCCCGAGGTCAATCGAAGCCTCCTGCCATCCTGACTGCGAGAGCACTTAGGCGGAAATCTCACTCGTGCGCTTTAGTAAGACGCTAGTTGCCAGGTGAATTCCAGAACGTTAGATTGATCTCTTCATGGTAGGCGGGCTATGGCGAGATTGGTGAATGAACGCCGAATTAAATCATTCGAATCAGCGAATTTTTTCTGTTGCAACGCTGCAAGCGGCGTTGCTTTCGTTACGAGCAACTCTTTATCCGCCGCGATGCCAGTCGTGCAGTAAGCCAACTCTCAACGCTCGAGCGTTCTGCTGTGATTGCGAACAAAAGATAGAATTCATTCATAATCCTTGTAATCGGTGTGGCGCTCCTTTGCACGCCACTCAAGTACAAAGTAAAAAACGGCAGAAGTGTATGCATTGTCGCAAAGGAGATTGGCCTTCCGACCAAGTCTTTTGTGTGTGTACTTACGAAGGAGTTGTCAAGCAATCTGTGATTCGCATGAAACAACCGGGGTCTGAAGTCTTGGGAGTGTACTTTGGAAAGTTACTGGCAGATTTTTCACGGGAGCAGATTGAATGGGGAAAGATCGATGCAATTCTAACCGTCCCGCAACATTGGAAGAAACGGATTCGCGTTCGTCACAATTCATCTGAGGTTTTGAGCGAACAGGTAGCAAAGCATCTCAAAATTAAACTGTATCGATCTGGCTTGCGACGTTTGCGAGAGGCAACCAAACAAGGTCTGCTGGCGCGACGGGATCGCGCAAGCAATATTGCTGGAGCTTATGGAATAAGTCCAAGATTCGACGTAGCGGGTAAAAGCTTCGTTGTTGTTGATGACATCGTCACGACCGGCGCGACAGCCGCAGCAATCAGTCGACCTCTAAAGGAAGCCGGTGCCGCACATATCTATTTTTTAGCTGTTGCTAGAGGAGTTAACGCTTCGCAAAAGAGCGTTGTCAAACCGCGTTTGTCACCAGGAAATGCCATTGTGTAAACACATCTGCTGAATTCTCGGATGCCTTTCGCAAGTGATTGCAACCGTCGACCTTGAAGTCGATCGCGATTGCAACGATAATGCGTAAGTCGATTATCTTGTGCTTCTAAATTGAATCGTTGTTCATTGCAAATGGGCGACTGGTGACGATAGTGAAGTCTTTCTAAGACTGTGAAATGTTTTAAATGCCACATCTGGTCATACTTCAAGGTCCTGATACGGATCGACGCATCGACTTGCAGTTGGGTGAAGTAGTCATCGGTCGAAGTCCACGTTGCGATGTCGTTTTAAATGACCGCGAAGTGTCCCGGCGACACGTTTCAATTCTGACAACGGAAGAAAGCGTCCAACTAGAGGATCTAGGCAGCAGCAATGGGACGCAGGTAAATGGCCGGAGTGTGGGAACATGCATTCTGCAAGACCGCGATCGAGTTCAAATCGGGCGCAATCTTCTGTTGTTCTCCTTCGACGAAATCGTTCGGCCGACCAACGAGGGCTCGTCCTCGCAAAGCATCGACGACGATAGTTTCGCTGTGCATATCGTTCCTGAAGATAGCGAAGGCGAAGCTGTCGAAGAAAGCTTGTCGCAGATCCGTTATGTGTACGGAAGTTCCGAAGCGGCTGATAGCTCTTGGCGAAAAGCACCTGCTGACGAGGTCAAGGCCGAACGGTCGGTCGATGTAACAACGGCCGTGCCTGTGCATTCGGATCAGTATTGGCAAATGATGTATCGCGCTGTGATGCAGATTTCGCATACGGGTGACCTGCCAGATTTAGTCGATCGCATTTTGGAGATGATTGTCCAATGGATCCAGTGCGATCGAGCCTGCATCTTGCTTTCCGATCCAGTGACGAATCGCCTGATGCCGGTCGGACGGAAGGACCGCAAACGCAACGCGGACATATCGTCGTTGGAGATTAGCCAGACGATTCTAGATTATGTACTTGAGAAGAGAGAGGGCGTATTGACCAGCGATGCGTTGCAAGACAGTCGTTGGGACACCAGCGCCAGTATTTCAAGAGCCGGCGTGCGCGAGGCCATCTGTG
Organism: Njordella aestuarii; assembly: GCF_056494165.1. Classification (NCBI taxonomy): domain Bacteria; kingdom Pseudomonadati; phylum Planctomycetota; class Planctomycetia; order Pirellulales; family Pirellulaceae; genus Njordella; species Njordella aestuarii. The sequence continues at coordinate 5,165,747 of NZ_CM151397.1, read as the reverse complement.
TTCCGATGCCGGGTCGCCACGGAATGGTAGGGGTGATTTACATCGACACCGCAAGCTCGGCTGGCAGAATGACGTTGGATTCCAGCGGTGAACTGCTAAACAGCGAGCACCTTAAGTTACTGAGCGCAATTGCTCATCATGCAGCGCTTGTTGTCGAAGACGTGTACAACTACCGCGCGATGCTGCAGTCCGAAAGGCTAGCCACTATGGGCACCGTCATTGCTACGATTTCACACCACATTAAGAATATTTTGCAAGGAATCGAAGGCGGAAGTTATCTGGTCAACGATGCCCTGAAGCGGACAGATTTAGATGCCGTCAAAAATGGATGGAAGGTAGTCGAGAAGAATCAGACTCGAATTAAAGCGTTAGTGCTAGACATGCTCGCCTATAGCAAAGAGCGACGGCCCATGTTGTGCGAACAAGATATGAACTTTATCGTGGCTGAAGTTGTTGAACTTGTGGAGGCTAATGCGCAGGACCAAGGCGTCGAGCTTCGATTCTTGCCCGCTCCGACTCCGGCGTATATCTACGGTGAGTCCGAAGCTCTATATCATGCGATCCTGAATCTGATTACGAATGCAATCGATTCTTGCGTTTCGCGACGTAAGGCGGATAGAGATGAAAAGTACCTTCCGCAGGTCACGGTCAAGATTCAAGCCACGCAATCGCTTGTCGAGACGGCAGTGATTGACAACGGTCAAGGACTTCGTGAGGATCAAATTGATCGCCTGTTCGTCGCATTTGAATCGACCAAAGGAGCCGGTGGAAGCGGTCTGGGTTTGGCGGTCAGCAAGAAGATCGTCAATGAACATGGCGGTCATATCAGTGTCGAAAGTGAACTCAACAAAGGTACTTGTTTCACTGTTCAGCTACCCATCGATTCTGATCGAGAAAGCAACCGCAGTACGAGCGACAACACGCTGACTCTGTAGGATGGATCTACCTGCAAAGTGAACAACGGTGGGGAAAGCGACCCTGACGATTTGGTATGGAACAAACTGGCCAAATTCGCATAATAATTACCGGTGTCAAAAATCGGTGCACGATACGACTGACGGAATTTGATAACGGATGCTCTCACCTCGAATTCTCAGTCTTCTTTTCATATTTCTTGCGGTTTGCAGTCCGTTGACGTTGGCTGAAGGGACGTTCAGCGACAATCGGTCTGCCTTTGAGACTGAAGCATCGACTGACGGCACGCTCGTTCAAGCCCAGTCAGCGGAAGAGCGAATTGCGGACGCGGTCCGTTATCTGGCCTCGGATGAGTTGGAAGGGCGAGGAATTGGAAAAGAAGGGCTTGCCAACGCTGCCCAGTTCATCGCAAACAGCTTTTCTGATGCAGGCTTACGAGTCGATTTGTGGGACGGTACGCCTTACCAAACGTTTCGCGTGAGCGGCATGAGCCGAGTGACATCGTCGCAACGCAACCGCCTTCAATTCTCGGCAGGAGCGAAATCAAAAACGTTGGAACTTAACCAAGAATTTCGTCCCATGGCGATTGGTAAGAATGCCACTTTTTCAGGAGGTTTAGCCTTTGTCGGCTACGGCATCCAAGCGCATGGAGAAGGTTGGTCCTATGATGAGTATGCCGATGTAGACGTTCGCGGCAAGGCAGTCATTATTCTGCGCAAAGAACCCCAGCAAGCAGACCCGAACAGTCCGTTCGACGGTCAGCAGACAACAAAGCATTCTTTTTTCGCGAATAAAATAAGCATTGCGTACGAGCACGGTGCGGCTGCGGTGTTGTTTGTGAATGATTTTGTAAGCTTGCAAGGCGGCAACTCAACGAACTCGCGCGATACTTTGCCTCCCTCGGAAGCTGCCGGAAAATCTACCAATGATGCAGCTATCCCCGTGTTTTTTCTCACTCGCCAGGTCGTCCAGGATCTTTTTGATCTTGCCCAAAGCAATGTGCGGCTCGATCAAATTGAAGAAAAGATTGACGCCGAACTCACCCCGCAGTCTTTCGAGCTACCGTCAATTGAAGTTGATGGTGAATCGGAGATTATCAATCAAGATGTGCTGACGTCGAACGTCGTGGGCGTTTTGCCGGGCGCTGGCTCGCTGGCCGAACAAGCGATTGTGATCGGAGCGCACTATGATCACGTCGGCATGGGAGAATATGGATCGCTGGCTCCCGGTGTTACGGAGATTCACAATGGAGCCGACGATAACGCGTCTGGCACTGCGGCATTGATGGAGCTGGCTAGGCGTTTTCAAAATTCCCGATCGGATGCAACGGGCGATTATCGAAAGATTATCTTCATTGCATTCTCGGGTGAAGAGCGCGGGCTACTCGGAAGCAAATATTATGTTCAGCACCCAGTTGCCGAATTGTCGCAGACGGTGGCTATGTTGAATATGGACATGGTTGGGCGGCTAGGAAACAATGAAATCATTGTCTATGGCACCGGCAGTTCACCCCGTTTCCCAGGGATAGTTCGAGAAAGTTCAGAGAAGGCTGGTTTGATAGCAAATCAGCAACGGCCTGCGATGGGCCCCAGCGATCACCAGCCCTTTTTCGAAAACGGCGTCCCCATCCTTCACTTTTTTACGGGAATCCACCCTCAATATCATCGGCCTTCGGATGATTTTGAAAAAATAAATACATCCGGCATCGTCCGAATAACCGATATGGTTTACCAACTGGCCGATCAGCTTGCCAGCCAACCCGATCGACCAGGATATGTTCGAGTGGGAGGGCGGGCAAACATTCAGATTCCAAGTAACGAGCAAGGACGACTTGGAATTCGATTGAGCGGAACTGCGGAGAATGCTTTTGTACAAGAAGTTGTTCGCGGTGGAGCGGCCGACGAAGCCGGAGTGCAAGTCTCTGACGTTGTGATACAGATTGACGGACAATCGATCGCGACCAGTACCGACTTGCTTGAGAAAATGAAAGATTATATGCCTGCGGATATCGTGCAACTGCGAGTTCTGCGGGGAGAAAAGTCGTTAGAAATTCCTGTCCAATTAGGACATTAATCGAAGATTGGTCTTCACCTGGATTCTCGAAATCCGCTATTTACGCAGATCGTGGATCTAGGCACAATTTGTTTGAGTTCACGGATCTTTGCAATGAGCCAAGGTTTGGCGAGTTGTTGAGGTCGACAAAAAAACGGTGCAATGGCTGTTCAGCCATCGGCAGTTCATAAATTACTACGCTTACGCTTAGCAAGGAGTGCTGAACAGTGCGTATCTGGAAAACATTTGCATTGGCGGCTTTATTGGCGAGTGCCCCGGCATTTTCCACCACCACATTCGCTCAAGGAGCGGCACCGACAACCGGCGCTGCCAAAATTGGCGTAGTTGACATCGGGTTCATTTTCAAGAACCATCCAACGATGAAAACTCAGATCGAGGGAATCGATGCCCAGATCAAGTCAGCCGAGGACGAAATCAATGCTCGTCGCGAAGTCGTGCTTAAGGAAATCGAAAAGCTAAAGAACTTCCGCGAGGAATCGCAGGAGTACAAGCAGTTGGAAGAAAGAATTGCGAAGCTCGAAGCTGATCTGAAGCTTGAGTTCATGCGCAAGGAAAAAGAATTTGCTGAATCGAAGGCAAAGATCATTTTCGACGCGTACCAGAATGTACAGGGATCCGTCAAAGCGATCGCTGAACACTATGGCTTTGACGTTGTAATGCGATACAGCCAAGAAGAGATGGATTACAAGCGACCGGCGACAGTCTCGGGTGGTATCAATCGTGACATTGTTTACTTCAAGCAATCGATCGATTTGACCGGTACTGTGATGCAGATGTTGCAGCCTCAGGGAGCTACCCAAGCGGCTCAACCAGCAGCACAAAGTGCTCAGGCTCCTGGTGCAGCGCCTCGGCGTTAGTTCGTGATTACAAGTTACAGCATCTCATCTCGGCGAGCAGGTTGATAGGACAGCGAATGCAATCCAAGTCGCAACAACGGACACTGGCAGCTGCCACACATATTCGGGGAACCGGATTTTGGAGTGGTCAGCCAGTCGCCGTCAGCCTCCACCCTGCTCTCGCGGGAACAGGGATCTGCTTTTACCGAGTCGATCTGCCTGGCAGCCCGAAGATTCGCGTTTCCGTCGAAGCTGTTCAACCAACTCAGTTTCGAACCAGACTGTCACACGGTATGGCATCGGTAGATATGACGGAACATTTGATGTCAGCGCTTTATGCTGCTGGTGTTGATAACTGTCGTGTCGAATGCGATGCGCAAGAGTTGCCAGCGCTCGATGGTAGTGCACTTGGCTACCTTCAAGCCATCGACAAAATAGGCACTGTCGCTCAGGCGGCCGAGTCCAATGTGTTCGCGATTCAAGACGCGATCCGAATCGGAGACGATCGAAACTGGATTATCGCGATGCCCAGCGACGACCAACAGTTGCATCTCGAATATCGCTTAGACTATGGACCTGGAAGTGTTATCGCACCCAGTTCCTATAAAACTATTTTGAACCAAGCTGTCTTTGCAGAGCAGATTGCAGCTGCGAGGACTTTCGTCACCCAAAACGAGGCACTGCACATCCGTTCGTTAGGCCTTGCAGAACATGTATCGTATAGCGACTTGCTGGTTTTCGATGAGAACGGGCCAATCGATAACGAACTGCGGTATCAGAACGAATGTGCGCGTCACAAGTTACTCGATTTGATCGGCGACCTTGCACTCTCCGGCTTGCGAATCAGCGGAAGAATCATAGCAAGCCGCAGTGGCCATGCATTGAATGCAAAAATGGCTTCTGCGATTTTAAAACAATACAATTGCACACACGTTTCGTTAGCGGCTGCATAACAAATAACACAGAACACGATTAAGCAAATAATGATACCTCGTGCGAGTGCTACAAAAGGATTGCCTGCCAAACACTAGTGGCTGAGAAAGAACTATGCCAACCATCATTGCACACACAGCCGTTGTTGACCCACGAGCCGAAATTGGCGAAGGCGTACGCATCGGTCACCATTGCGTTATTGGCCCCAACGTTCGTATCGGTTCGGGTACGCGCCTAGAAAACAATGTGACGCTGACGGGGCATACTACGATTGGAAGTGACAATCATTTCTTCCCTGGTTGCGTCATTGGTGCTGAACCTCAAGATATCTCCTATCAAGGTAGCCCAACACAAGTTATTATCGGAGACCGAAACGTGTTCCGCGAATCGGTTACCGTCAACAGAGGTACCGAAAAAGATGACGGTATCACTTCGCTTGGTAACGATTGCTACCTTATGACCTGTGCACACGTTGCACATGATTGTCGCGTCGGCGACCGAGTGATCATGGCAAACAATGTGATGCTTGGTGGTCACGTTTGTGTAGAACATGACGCAACGCTCAGTGGCGGAGTCGCAGTACATCATTTTGCTTCGATTGGCTGCTACAGCTTTGTCAGCGGACTTTCGCGTGTTTTGCAAGATGTACCACCATATATGCTCGCCGAAGGTTTCCCTGCTCGACCACGTTGTGTAAACATTGTGGCACTCAAGCGGAAGAGCTTTTCAACAGAAGCGATTCGCGCCATCAGCGAAGCTCACAAACTGATTTATCGCTCTAAAGTCGGCTTGAAGCACGCACGTGAAATTCTGGTCGGCAATGGACAATTCTTGGACGAAATTCAAGTTCTTTTTGACTTCATTGACAACTCGTCAGTAGGTCGACATGGTCGCGGACGCGACCGGAGGAAAGCAGCGTGACAGCAATCCGTTGTGCAGTAATCGGTACCGGGCATTTAGGTAAAATACATGCTGGTTTGCTTCGTAAGATGCAACTAGAAACCGGCGCCGTCGAACTATGTGCCGTGGTCGACAGCGAACTATCGCGAGCTAGCCAAGTTGCCGGCATGTTTCACACGACGGCAATCGATGACTACCACAAAGTCTTGCAAGACATTGATGCGGCAATTATTGCGACTCCGACGACTTCGCACCGATCAATTGCCAGCGACCTGATGAACGCCGGCAAGCATTGCTTTGTTGAAAAGCCTCTCGCGTGCGACATGATGGAATGCCGCGAACTGAATCGTATCGCTGCAGAAAAGCAACTAACGCTACAAGTTGGACACGTTGAGAACTTCAATCCAGTTTGGAAAGGCATGCGGTCGCAACTTAGTGGCGTCAAATTTATCGACGCCGTACGTAGCGGGACTTACACGGGTCGCAGCACCGATATCGGTATCGTGATGGACCTCATGATACACGACCTTGATCTCATTGCTGAAGTCGTAGATTCTTCAGTCGAACGAGTTTCGGCGTTCGGGTTCAACGTTCTGTCGCGTCACGAAGATTTTGCGGAAGCTCATATACACTTTCGCAATGGAGCGATCGCCCGCGTACGAGCCAGCAGACTCGATGAGCATCTGCAACGAACCTTCACCGCATACTGTGAGCAAATGGTAGCTCACTTAGACTTTGCAAATGGAACGGCCCGAGTCTCGGAACTACAGCGGACTGCGGTGGGTGAATACGCAGATGCACTACCCTACGACGCACGGATGCGAGTCAAGGAAAGCCTGTTCACAGACTGGATGCCGACTCGTGAAATTTCGTTTACTGCGGAAAACGCGATTGAACAAGAATTAAAAGACTTCGTTTCGGCAATCAACTATAAAGTCCAGCCGCTGGTAAACGGAACGCGAGGCATGCGCGCCGTAATCATGGCGGAACAAATCCTCTCTGCTATCGAGCATTCACGGTCCAAGACATCGTCGCAGGCTCTAGCCGACGAAGCGGTCTTAACATTCCAAAAGCCCTTGACGCTGCCACTCCGAAGTGCTGCGTAAGATATTTCTTGGCGTCTTTATTTTACAATCTCGCCTTCAGGCGGCAACGCACAGCATAAGTGCAAAACAAGGCCGCCTAAATCGGTATTGCGAACGTTGGCGGCACTACGAACAGGGCAGTTAAACCGTGTTTTTCCCCTGGCGGGACGTCTTGCGGGAGAATTTCATCGTACTTTCTATCGCGCCGACGAATTTAGCCCCATCACGACTTGAGCATGTGCCGGTAATCGGCTATCGATGTAGCCTTTACCGCTTCTCGCCCGCTATTCGCCAAGTCCATGAACGCCGCTACTTCTAGCCAAGCCGTCTGTTTTGTTCCCAAAGGCGTTCTCCAGGGACATATCACCCCGCCGGGGTCCAAGAGTATTTCGAATCGCGCACTGATCTGTGCGGCGTTGGGGACCGGTGTGTGTCGCTTGCAGAACATGTTAATCAGCGAAGATACCGAAGTGATGATTGACGCTTGGCGGCAACTCGGACTGCGGATCGACTTCGATCCTGTTAGTAAAGAGTGCGTTGTTCATGGCTGCAATGGCAGCTTGCCAAACAAGAGCGGCGAAATCTACGTCGCCAACAGCGGCACCACAATCCGCTTTCTAACGGCAGCGCTCGCCGCCTGCGAGGGGCAATTCAAGCTGGATGGCGTTGCTCGAATGCGTGCTAGACCAATCGGCGATTTAATTAGTGCCTTGCGTGAACTTGGAGCCGATATTGAAAGTGTCAACGAAGAAAACCCCCAGTGCCCTCCACTGTTCTTGAAAGCTAAAGGCTTAACATCTGGTACAGTCCAAGTTCCTGGTGACGTGTCCAGCCAATTTTTAAGTGGTCTGATGATGGCCGCTCCTTACGCACAAGGCACAGTTCAGATTCAAGTCGCTGGCCAATTGGTGTCAAAGCCGTACGTTGCGATGACCGTGGCTGTGATGAAAAGTTTCGGTGTAGACGTTGCTGTCTCTGACGAATGCTACAGCATTGATGGACCGCAGCATTATCATGCGGAACAGTACGTAATCGAACCAGATGCCTCCGCTGCCAGCTACTACCTGGCTGCGGCTGCGATTACGCGCGGTGAAGTAACTGTCCGCAATTTAGGAACTGATAGCCTGCAGGGAGATGTCAAGTTCGCAGATGTCCTGCGTGAGATGGGATGCGAAGTGGAAGTTGCCAACGATTGGATCTTTGTCAGAGGAAAGAATTTGCGTGGCATCGACATCGATATGAATTCGATCAGCGACACAGTGCAGACTTTGGCAGCGGTAGCACTTTTCGCGGAAGGGCCGACGCGGGTGCGGGGCGTTGCGCACAATCGATTCAAAGAGACGGACCGAATTGCAGATCTGGCTCGCGAGTTACGCCGTGTTGGGGCTGAAGTGGACGAGCACGCCGATGGTTTGACTATTACGCCCAAAACAACCATGCCCGCGACTGTTGAGACATACAATGACCATCGGATGGCCATGAGCATGTCACTGGTAGGTTTGAGGCAACCCGAGATTTGGATTACCAATCCAGGCTGCACTGCCAAAACCTATCCTCATTTTTTCGAAGACATGCAACAGTGCTTTGGATTGGATATTCAACGCTCCGGGGCCGCATCGCAATGAGCCATCTGAAAGAGATGAGCTCTGTCCTAACGCGATACTGCCAAGTTGCGGACGGGACGGTAGTACGCGTCCACTTCTTCCAAAAGGCGATCAATTTTTTCTTCGAGTAACTGATCCTCATCCGTGGAACGGTCTTGAGGAGGCGTTGCTCGGAACTCAGCCGAACAGTGACTGCACGCGACGGAACGGCCAATCAAATTGACCGATATCTCGAGCATTCGACCACACGTTGGGCATGGACGGGTGAATCTAACTGTTGAGGTCACGCGATACTCCTTCAAAGCTTCGGTAAGTGACGCAAGAGCCATCCGATAAACCCTCGAGCCGTAGATACCTGCCGTCTGACGTATGCAGAATCCCATCTGCTGTGAATGAAGAAGCAATATTATGCAAATTATTCCGCTCTAGAGAACATCTAAAGTGCAATAAACGACTATTGATCATGAAAATTTAACTTAGATTGTAAGCAATACACGGTGCTACGGACGAGTCGTAGCCTCTATAGCAATAATTAGGCCGCACAACTTGCCCTCGAGCGTTACCGTCATAAACTCGCAGGATTTCGCGGCAAATTGTTTTTGGAAACGCATCGCTTGCTGGGTGGCTGCACAAATATTGAGCTACTTCGTACCTTGAAGTGATGAAATTTCTATCAGCCTAACTAAGCCCTCCGATTCCAGGCTGGCTAGAGCCGGTTTGAACCCAAAATTCTCTTCAACAGGAATGACACCGGGCGGCGAGAAATAGTTCAGCGCGGTATCCTGGGACGTTGTTAAAAAGATTTTATTAACGGTAACTTTTCGAAGGCAAACTAAGAGTGGAAATTCAGATTCTCTCCAACCGCCAGGAGCTGGGCATCGCGGCCGCTAGACGTGCGGCAGACGAGATCCGAAGTTCAATCGAGGCCAAAGGTGAGGCCCGGATCATTGTAGCTACGGGGTCCAGCCAGTTCGAAGTTCTCGAGCAACTTTGCAATGCTCATTCAATCGATTGGGCATGCGTTGATGCCTTTCATCTTGACGAATATATCGGTCTGGACGATCAACATCCGGCTTCTTTCTGCCGTTACTTGCGTGAGCGTTTCGCATCACGAGTCCCTCTTCGATCGATGCATTTTCTTTCAGGGGTAAACAACCCAGACGAAGTATGCATACTGACCGGCATCGCAATCCAGCATTCACCTATTGATGTTGCTCTGATCGGTATTGGCGAGAACGGCCATCTGGCGTTCAATGATCCTCCTGCTGATTTTGCAACGCTTGAGCCATATTGCGTTGTGGAGCTGGACCAAGCCTGCCGAGAACAACAGGTTGGAGAGGGATGGTTTGCTTCGCTGGATGAAGTGCCAAAGCGAGCAATCAGCATGAGCGTTCAGCAAATTCTAGCTTCCAAGTCGATAATTTGCAGTGTGCCCGATATGCGAAAGTCAATCGCTGTAGCGGCCGCAGTTGAAGGACAAGTCACGCCTATGGTTCCTGCGTCAATACTGCAGCAACACGCCAACACTTATCTGTTTTGTGACATCGATTCTGCGAGCAAATTGTCTCAAACAAACAAATCGAATGTTCGTGAAATAACAAACTGAGCATACTCGATACAGAGCAAGAGAAGAAACGATGAAGTATGTCGATCTGCAAATCAATGGTTGCTTCGGAGTCGACTTCAATGATGACTTTCTCTCCCAAGAAGAGTTTTGTTTCGCATGCGAAAAATTGCTAGAGTCCAATACGGATGGTTTTTTGGCAACCATCATAACGGACAACATGGAATCGATGTTGCGTCGATTAAAGAACGTAGCGCAATACCTGGATGCTTCTTCCCAAGAAAAGACGAACTGTTTGGGTATACACGTGGAAGGCCCGTTCTTATCCAGTGAAGCGGGCTTTGTTGGTGCCCATCCAGCACAATACACATGCGACGCCAACAAGGACGATGCTCTCCGGTTGCTGGATGCTGCCGGAGGTTACTTGAAGTTGCTAACGCTTGCGCCAGAGCGTGATCCGGGCGGTTTCGTTACCAAGATATTTACCGATGCGGGTGTCGTGGTGTCGGCGGGACATACAGATGCCTCTCGCGAGCAAATTACGCAGTGCGTTGATCAGGGATTGGCGATGATTACACACTTAGGAAATGCTTGTCCAAATTTACTGCACCGGCATGATAACATCTTGTGGCGTTTGTTGAGCGTAGGGAAAGATCTGTACGTAGGTTTGATTGCAGATCGACACCATCTACCTGTATGGCTGCTGCCAGTGTTGGTCGACTATTTTGGAACGGACCGAATAGTACTAGTTAGCGATGCTATCAGTGCCGCGGGACTTGGCCCAGGCATTTATACCCTCGGAGCAAGGACGGTGACCATTGGCGAGAGCGGCGTTGCCCGAGATCTAAAGGCAGAGCATTTCGTAGGCGCGACCGCACTCTTAACGACTGCAGAAGAAGTCATGCGGGAGCGTGGCTACAGTGAATCGTGCTTAAAGAAAATGCTGCATGACAACGCACGCTCACTGCTACGATGCTAAGGCAGCCGAGCGGTGCGGACATTTTGCGGCGATAAATGCCGGACGAACAACTGGTGCTGTGTAGAGAGAGAACTCTTAACTTCCTGCAGACGCTTATCAAGTAACTGCAGTTCTTGCTCGAGTGCAATGGTTTGAGATCGCACCGAGGCGGAAATTTGGTTTGCAGGTATCGGAACCGCGAACGCGATATTTTCATTTTCGATACGAATCAAAAGCTGATCCGCCGCAGTGTCTATGAAGTCCGCAGCAAGTTCAACAGAAAAGTCAGGAGTGTTGGACGTGTTCATGGAATATGTCAAATGGGCTGACACATTTTCAAAAGCAATCGGTTCAAGCTCCGTTGAGGTATTCGCGTCTTTACGAATTTCGATCAACTTGATTGCCTTCGCCGACCATTCCACTTCTTGGCTTCGCAATACTTCGCTTGAATGACCTTCTACGTTGAAATGATCTGCATCAATGGTCAGTTTAAAATTAGGTTCGGTTAGTAAGTCGGAAGTTAGAACGATGCCTTTCCCCGAATACTCTCCTTGCCAACTCATATTACCGTTATCAGAGACATTTCCGGTCAGCCGGGAACCGTAAACCGAATCGGTAGGCAAGGAGGATGACAGTACGATCACGAATGGTCGATTTGCGTCCTGAGTCGCTGCTGCTTCATGGCAAGTTGCATCAAAGCGAAAATCCATAAAGCCCAAATCGGTAGAGCCTCGCAACAGCACATTCTTGATCGAAGAATTTGGCTTGTGATTAAACTGTTCCCAATAATCTTCACCCCGACTTGCAGGTATCAACGCAGGCGGTTGCATCAGCTTGTTAGATGCAGTGGCGACATTATTGACGATCTGCAGTGGACCAAGCGTGCTGCGCAGTAGATAGCCCGTCAACGCGTTCCGCATAACGTCGAGATTTGCTTGAGTAATCTTTTGTTGCTTTGACTTCCACAACTGTGAGTTGGCTGATTCCGCATCAGTTAAGAATTGAAGACAGTTTCGTTCGATTGCTTTCGAGTCGGAGACTAGCTTTTGCTCCCGACTTCTTATGTCTGCCTCTACCTTTGCAATCTCAGCTTCCAGGAGTTTAATCGAGCTGATTTGGGCTTGAAGAATTTGGCGATCTCTGAGGGGATTCTCAACCACAAACCCTTGTGCATCGAAACTTCCCGCAGTGCCCGAAAGTCGGGCGATTTCGCTTTGATAGCCGACTAAGACTGTGTCCCATTCAGACTTCCAGCTAACTAGCGTGCTCTCGATAATCTTGGAAACGTCAGGGCTCTCAGGTGCAGCCGTTTCGCTGGCAAAGGAATGACTCTCACTAAGCTTTTGTAGTTCGTTTGCTTCGTTAAGGAGCAAGTTGTTAACTTGATCTAGCGCTCGAATGCTGACCCCTTCGGCCACAATTCGATCAATTTCAAACCGCCCTGACGCGAGCGCGTGGGGGCGGTGGTCTATAAAAACTTGATCGACATAAACATTTGGGAGTCCACGCGAATCGACTATTTCTAGGTCATGTAGGCTGGTGATGTTGCCAAACCGGTTCAGCTTGTAGTATCCAAGCCCAATGTCCTGCTTCAATACGTTACGCAAATGGGACTTAAGGCTTGCAAGTCCAGCAACGTAAACGGAACCGCTCAGCATTCCGAGAATAGCGATTACGCCTGCTGAACGTCTGAGCGTGCGATACATTAGCGTTCTCCCGCCTGGTCCGAGGCTTTTCTTACGCCGTTTAGGTACCCCATTAAGAACGGCAGTGCTTCACCGTTGGCAAATGTCGAATTCTCACCCAATGGCAAGCCAATCGCGTTCGCAATGGCCGCGGGCTTTATCTGCGCCGGAGCGTCGTTGCTGGTATGCTCACTACGCGTGCTTCCCGAAGGAACCGCGTTTCTTTTTGCGAAACGAATGATGTCAATGATAGTTTCTTTCACTTGATATTTCTGTCCAACAAAGTGTTTAGAATTTTTCACGCGAGGTAGAAACATGTTGGAACCATGACCGACAGGTTCGTCTTTTCTAGTCATGGAATAATTCTCAGTGGCAAAACAATCGCGGCTGAGAGCCTCATCGGAAGCAGATGATTCAATCTGCTGCCGATGCATTTCTAATAAATTTAGTGACTCATCGAAATGCTGTAAGGTTTCGGCGGTAAAGTAGTTGTCATGGCGTTGAGCGTTGGTTGCCGCCACCCAATGCTTGCTTTCGAACTGTGGACAAAGTACGGGAGAGTCAAGCTCGGTTTTGATTGCCGGTTTGATGTTCTGCCGTGTCGCAGTTTCCACATCCGCGGCCATCTCGTTTACTTCGTCGATGATCTGTCGGCCGACCATTAACTCGACATCCACGTTATCATGGACCGATATCAATTCCGGTGGTACATCAGTGGCAGGTGTGATTGCAAGATGAGCTTGTTCAATCAAAGTTGAGGCTCGCGTTCTCCAAGCTCTATTTACGCACCAATCTAGTAATAGTGCAACCGGAGCAAGTGCCGCTAGCACGATAAAATGCCCCATCACGACAGAGTTGTACCACTTGGTCAGGTACAGCAGCGGCGTATTAGACAGTAATATACCGGTGCTATGAAATCGCGGCGATTCGAGAATTTGCTTGCCCACCGGCGCAACCATCGCATCGATGCTGAATGCTGCTACGAAAAAAATTGGAGCGAATATTGCAACCCAGCGAAAGCGAAACTTAACAAACAACGGCAGCGTGCAAGCGGCCCAGAATAGGACGCTGGAGATCGGGAGCAAACCCAGGCAAGCGGCAAGCCAGATAGAACGCGAAGCACGACAAGGCTCAGACTTCATGGCGGAATTCGCTGAAGTATGCTTTGACGTTCTCAGGATTGTCGCACGTTCGGTCATAAGGACAGTTGCAAATGCAAGCACGACAATCATCTGTAATCGCTTGCGGTTCGCTGTGTTGGTGACAAAAGAGGCTATCGATTCGGAATGCTGCCAATGTGAGTTTGCAACTCTGGCGCATCAAGCTATCTCAACTAGAGATCGTCGAACGAGCGGCTTTGACTGTGAAGAAAAGTCGGATAAACCAAAGAAAGCAACCTGCGTGAGATACCGTCAACGTTGTCCAGGCAGGATAGATAAAATGCGAAGAAGCTACTTAGCGTTTTACGAGATGGTTTAAAATCGATTATTGGCTAGCTAAGTTCAAGCCGCGGGCAGTCGGTCCCACTACGAAAATCTGTATCAGCGACGAAAATCGCACCCGAAGCCGCCGATTTACTCTGTCGTTCTTGCGGCATGTGTTCAATTGCTGTCGTAATAATTAGACGCACTTTTCCGTCGAGCAAACAGAGTTGAGGGCAAGTGTTTTGAGGAGCATCGGCGGTCGTGTAAGTCGCCAGCAAGGTTCCATCGCTTAAAAGGAACTGCCGCGTTTCGCCGACTGGAGCGAAATCAGGATTGTAGAAACTGATAAAAACCGATCTTCCTTCTGGGCAGATAGTCATGCCGTCGGGGAAACCGGTTTGGTTTTTGCAATCGACGACAACGGTCCGATGGCTAACTTTTCCTGCGTCAATATCGAGATCATACGAAACAACTTCTTGCGTCGGAGTATCGATGTCGAGCAGTTTGAGTGCTCCGTTATCTTGCTTCAGCACGACCTTCCCATTGCTGCAGATCTGCTCGCCGGCAAGTTTGATAAGTTTACGATCTGCCATACGAAAGAGGTACAGCGACGCTTTCTTGGTCTTGAACTCAAGATCCTTGGTACCAAAAATCAGGTTGTTTTCAAAAATCAACCCGTCGTTGACGATTGTGCCTTCACAATCACTATCGATACCATCACACAAGACTTTCCAGGAACTATCGCGGATATCAAACAGCCCTACCTCACGTTCGCATCCAACCACGAATACGTTGTCGTCTGAAGTCGGGAAAGCGAACCCGGGTCTGCCATGCAAAACATAGGAGCGATTTGAGTTCTCTTTATAGTCGTAGATGTTCAGCGCGCCAACTTTTGATTCAGCACCATGTTGGATTGAGACCCAAGAGAAGCGGTTGTCATCCAAAGGATATGGTCCCTCTGGTAAAAATCGCAACTCCGCGTTCTCGGGTGTGAATAGCTGTTTGGCGGCTGTCGTCTTCATAATAAAGTCTCTCAAGTCATTGGCTACGACAGTGAATCAGTTGTCCAGCGACCATCAATATTTCGCCAAAGTCCGTCGATTGAGTTTTTGTTTTTCAGCACGACTGGCAAGCGATGATCGCGAACATTGTCATAGCATGTCAGCTTAGCAAACCTTGGAATTGACGAAGGAATTCCGACTGCGGTAAAGTTTGGATGGGCGGTGGCTGGATAGGGACCGCCATGGTTCATCGCGGCCGAAACAGCGACGCCGGTCGGCATTTTGTCGTTTAGCAATCGTCCGACCTTGGTTGCCAATACAGGGGCGACTGCGTCGTAAGCTTCATCGTCGCTTCCATCTTTAGCACTGTAAATGCAACCGGTCAAATTGCCCTCTAACTCGCTGATGACCTTCACGATCTGTGACAAATCGCGGCAGCGAACAATTAGCACAGCATTACCGAACATTTCCGTCTGAAACTTTTCGGGAGCGTTCAGGAATGCATCCCCATCGGCTTCAAGAACCGTGTTTTGGAAAGCCACTCGACCATCGTCATGTTCCGTTCCACCTACCGCAAGCTTTGCGCCAGATTTAGTCACTGTGTCGACACCTTGTCGCAATGATTTGCAGACAGAAGGTGTAAGCAGAGTGCCTGGTTTTGTGCTGCGATATTTCTCGATGACGCCGCTGACGAATTTGTCTGCCACATCGCCAGCCTGCAACAAAAGCAAGCCCGGATTCGTGCAAAACTGGCCTGCTCCCATCAATCCGCTTGTTACGTATTCATCTACCAACGCATCTCCCCGTTCCTTTAAACAGTTTGGCAAGAATACGACGGGATTGATGGAAGATAGTTCTGCATAGAACGGTTTACCCGCAGCATCGGCAGCAGACTTAAGCTTCAAGCCTGCATGACGACTGCCGGTGTAACCGGTTGCCGCAACGCGTGGGTCGGAGACGAGTCGCTCGCCATCGGCGTGGGATGTTCGGTAGATCATCTGTACCGTGCCAGTAGGCAATCCAGCACTTTTAAGCGCGGACAGGCAAAGTTCAGCCAGCTTGAACGACGTGTGTGGATGCGACGTGTTGGCTTTGGCAATGACAGGATTGCCTGCAGCGATAGCCGCCGTAAAATCCCCACCCGCGATCGAATTGAAAGCGAAGGGGAAATTATTCGGACCGAACACACAGACAGGCCCGAGCGGCTCGAGGCACGATCGGATGTTAGTCTTCGTATCGATAATTGGATTCGTCCAGCTGGAAGTCCGCACTGCAGTGGCGGCTTGACGAAGCTGACCGCTTGTCCGAGGAAGCTCCACGTCTTTCAACCGAGGCGATGCAGGCAAGCCAGACTCGGCGGCAGCTACAGCCACTAAAGCATCGGAGTTTGCATCCAGAGCGTCAGCGTATTTTTCTAAGAACGATGCGATCGTTGCTCTATCAACATTTTTTAAAGCTGCAGCCGCTGCCGCAGCAGAAGTGAGGCATGCATCAATTTCTTTCCAGGGACTGATTGGAAAGGATTCAGGCAACAAACTGGAAGTTGTTGGATTCGTGACTTGGAATGTTTCACTACCGGAGCTGGAAACAAGTTTGCCGTCGATGAGCACGGGCTGGACGGTCATAAATCGCTTACCTCAAAAACAAGAGATTCGAACTGGAAAAGAAGTAGTACTGCCGTCGATGGATGAGCACAAGAAGTATGAAGCTCGTGTGCTATTATTCGACACGGACAACCGAAAGATCAGGTTGGCTAAATCGTGTTAGCCTTGAACGATCGAATTTTCGAGTGTCCCGATGCCGTCAATCGTGATCTTTACGACATCATTAGGTTTCAGTGTAAAGTTACTGTCAGGCACAATGCCTGTTCCAGTCAACAATAGTACACCGTCTGGCATGCTGTTGTCATGGAAAAGCCATTTCACCAGATCATCGACCTTTCGTTTCATCTGGGAAACATCGGTGTTGCCCGAGAAGACTTCGTTCCCATTTCGCAATACCGACAAATAGATGTTTACGCTGGATAGTTCAGGCATTGAATCTGCAAGAGTGATCCATGGGCCCAGACCACAGCATTGGTTGTACACTTTCGCCTGCGGTAGATAGAGCGGGTTGTCCCCCTCGATATCACGCGAGCTCATATCGTTACCAATCGTGAACCCGACGATCTTTGCGGCTGGGGAAATTACCAAGCAGAGTTCTGGTTCAGGCACATTCCAGTGGGCGTCCGTTCGAATGCGCAGCAACCCTTTGTGGCCACTGCAGCGACGCGGAGTCGCTTTGAAGAAAATTTCTGGGCGGTCGGCTTCGTAGACACGATCATAACAATCCTTTGCCGCTTCGGATTCTTCCATTCTCGCCGTTTGCGAGCGCTTGTAGGTTACACCCGCCGCCCAAACTTCTTGATGGTCAAGGGGCGGAAGAAATCGAGTTTGTTCCACGGGCACGGCCGCATCGCGGACAGGAATTTGTTTTACAATCGCGAACAAATCATCGTGAGCTAGCAGATTCGACAAGTTTGGAATCCCGAACGACGCTAAGTCCAGCGGATGAACAAAGCCATCTTCGATTTTCCCAACGTCAGGACCATTTTTCCCCTGAAATTTTGCAATCTGCATCAATCCGCCCTCTCGAAAACTTCAAACTAGTACTTCAAATTTAGACTGACTTTAGTTCGCGCTTGGCTTCTTCACGCTGAGCGAACCAAAGTAACAATGGTGCTGCAATAAAGATCGACGAATAAGTACCGACTAGGATACCTATCAAGAGCGCGAAAGAGAATCCATGAACAGCTTCACCACCTAAGATGTACAGCAGCAAGACGGCTACGATTGTCGTTGACGAAGTAAGCAACGTACGGCTGAGCGTCTGATTGACGCTCTGATTAATCATCTCTGACGTAAGCTTTGGAGCTTTGCCCTTCACTTCACGAATACGGTCAAACACGACGATCGTGTCGTTCAGTGAGTAACCGATGATAGTCAAAAAGGCTGCGATCATATTTAGCGATATCTTAAAGTCATCCAATAATAGGAATCCAAGTGGTCTGAAAAGCCAGTGGCTGATCGCGACAAACGCCAGCGTGATCAAGACGTCATGCACCAACGCGATCAGAGCGGCGATGCCATAAGCGATCTTCTGGAAACGAAACCAGATGTAAGCCGTAATGAAAACCATGCTGACAACCAGTGCCAAGATCGCCCGGGTCTGCATTTCACCTGCAACACGGGAGTCGATTTTTGCAACGGATTGCCAGATTGGTTCATCGGCAAGTTGTGTCTTGAAATTGTCAATGACTTCTTGCGATTTGCTTGCATCCAGTGGCAAACTGACGACCCATTCGGGATATCCTACTTCACTGTCGGGCGTCCAGTCCTTGGCGTCTTTGGGTTGAAGTCGTATCTGGGTTTCATTCAGTTCTAAACCAGTTTGCTTTCCTGCCAAAATCAGCTTTTCTATTAGTCCGGAGGCGTTGATCTTCGCCGCTGCGCCTTCATCGCCAGCATTAAATGAAAGATCAATCATCGTCCGCAAGTTGCTTGCTGCAGGATTTGCTTCCGCACCCGCTTCCACTGCGGCGGGTGATTCGTTCTCAGGCGTATCTTGTTGAACCGTAGTCGAAGCTTCTTCTTGGACAGCTGCCACTGGATCGGCCACGTCGACTTCTTCAGTCACTTCAGCAGAATCCGTTGGCGAAGTTTCAGCCGTAATATCTCCGGCCGTTTCAGCTGGATTTTCTTCCTGAAAGTTCACGAACTTCAGACGCAGATTGGAAGTTCTCCGGCCCGAATCTTCAGTTCCCGGTTTGACTTCTGCGTTGACGCTATAAGTTTGCAGACGAGCGCCATTCTCGGTCGCTTGAAACCCTTCGACAAGACGTTTGGTGACTTCATCTACACTTTTGAGCGAAGTGTCTAGCTTGTAGACGCGTTCATCCAGATCGGGGATCTGGACGCTTGTAAGCGTGGACTGAATCGGAAGGTTTTGCTCGTCTACGTTAAAGATCGAAGTCGTTAGGTTCCGCACTTCTTCCGTAGGCATCGATTTGTTTAAGACGAAGACTACCGATGTTCCACCATTAAAGTCAATGTCGAGGATTTGACGCCCACGCAGTGCCGGCCCAATGATGCCCACCGCCATCGCAATGAAGGAGATACCATAACAAAGCTTGCGCCAAGACATGAAATCGAAGTCCTTCTCACCCAACATTTTCTTGCGCAGAAATCCGACGATATCCGACATTCCGAAACTGACCAACCGATGTCGTTCGCAAATCTCAAAAATAACTCGCGAGCAAAACACCGCCGTGAACATACTTGCGAGGATACCGATGATCAGAGTGATTGCGAAACCGCGCACTTGATCCGTTCCCACCCAGTACAACACGACAGCTGAAATCAGGGTCGTTAAGTTTGAGTCGATAATTGTCGTGATGGCGCGGTCGAAACCATTGCGAATCGCCAATCTTCCGGTTGATCTCTTTGCAATTTCTTCTCTGATGCGCTCGAATACCAACACGTTCGCGTCGACAGACATTCCCACCGACAGTACCAAACCGGCAAGGCCTGGCATCGTGATTGGCTGGCGAATGATGATGATGAAAGCCACGATGAGCATCAAGTTGATTGCAAGTGCAATACACGCAACAACACCCGAGAAACGATAGTAAACCAACATGAAAAGAGCGGTGGTGATCAAACCCGCAATCGCAGCGAAGGCCCCCTTCTGGATTGCGTTTTTACCCATGGTCGCACTGATTTGGTTTTCACTGACTGGCGTCTTGTTCAGTGCGGCAGGCAAGGAACCTGCCTGCAGAATTTTCTGCAAAAAGTCAGCATCGGTCCGACTGAAATTCCCGGTGATCACTCCATCGGTCGAAATTGGTTGGTTGAGTTGCGGAGCAGAAAGCACGCGACCATCAAGCAAGATTGCCATGCGGCGATGGAAATCTGTGTTAGGGTCGGGCTGGTTACGAAGCGTCAGCTTGGAAAGTTTACTCGCGCCCGAATTACGCATCTTGAAGACGACTTCGTAACCGCCATTTGAACTTGCGTCGACACGAGCACTTGCGATGTCCGAACCGGTGACTTCTGGGAACTCTGTACCGGCCTTTTCAAGTGCCAGCAAAATATCGATATCCCTTATGCCCTGCCTGTCCAGCCACTTTTCAAAACCGTTGGTTTCCGTGCTGCCAGGATACATGGGAAGCAAGCGACCAGTGCTGGAGTCGCGGGCAAGGTCAACACCCTGTTGAACGCTTGTTCGAAGAGCTCTTACACCATTCTGAACCATGTCCTCACGTCCAACTGGTCGCCAAAGCCCAACCAGCTTTCCATTTTCGTCGCGAACTTCGCGGGCCAACCTTTCAAACTCAGACGGCGCTTCGGCATTTCGACGAGCTAACGCAATGATGTTGCTATGGTCGTTAGAATTAGCAACGATCCGAAACTCTAAAATTCCAGCTTCCGAGATTTCGCGTTTGATCTGATCAACTTCGAACTGATCTTTGTTGGGGACGATAATTTCAATTTGATCATCGCCGTTTGGACGAATTATCAGTTCGTTCGTTCCCGCCGGATTCAAACGCTCCCGCAAAGGCTCCATTAAATCCTTGGCCGTGATCCGTGCGCCACTGCCATCGGGAATCAGACGCTGAGTCTTGTCCAGCTCATAAATCAGGTTGGTACCGCCGCTGATATCTGGGCCGTATCGCAACTCGTTCGTAGCAAAGATGCAAATGCTACCGATCACGGCCGCCAGAATAATTCCGATCGATCCTCCGTAAGTCGGCATTTTCAGCCGCTTTGATAGGAAGTGACCGATCACGAACGGAATTACGAAGACGGCGATCAAGATGCCGATCATCAGAATTCCAGTACCCACGTCGCCGTCGGCAGAATTATTGTTGTTTGCTTGAACGCCAGCCCCTGGAATAATTGCCTGGGTTGCCTGAGCGAAGAAAAACGGGAGTGAGGACCACGACATGAGAACGTTGGGAAGGTTGATGTTTTCGAATGACCGAGAGGTGTCACGCGAAGAAAAAACGCTTCTGCCCTTCATTGATTTCTCCTAGAAAGAAGTCCTCAAATAGAGCATGAGCGGTTGCGCTTCCTGTGCACACCGGATAATTTTTTTCAGCGAAAGAAAGATAGAAGCGGTTGCATTTGCATACCAGCAGCATTTTTCCTTGTAAGAAACTCGAAAGTCTATGCTTGCTACCCATTCCTGCCAAGGGCGGATTGGGGCTGTTAACTCTTTAGTAACGGCATTTTGCGGTTTCAGCGATTACGAAACCAATTCCGACATGCTAGCCCCGATTACAGACAGCCCCAACGTTGGGCCAGGAGCACGTCGCAATTTCATCATCTACGCTAACCAATGACATTGCGTACTGGAGTTATTTCAGGCCGCCAAATGCCGGCGGGCTTCTCTCTTCAGTCCGCTGGTGCGAGAAGACAGCAGTTCGAATTGCCATTGCAGGAGGCGAGGCACACTGGCGGGGCCAGGCGTGATAGCGAGACCGGCAAAGCCGTCGGCAAATGGACCTCTGGCTCTCCCCAGGCTTGCCTGTGTTTTAAGCAAAGATGAGTGCAGGTTGCTAAAAAGAATTGCGGAAAGGTCTGCTTTCAAATTCGCAAAACAAAATTTTGAAGTGTTTAAACTCTTTCGTGGCAGTGGTTTGCGGATCAGAAGCGACGGGTGTTTTCACACTCTGGCACAGCGACTGCAATAGGAGAAGAAATATAAGAAACTACCCAGCGTTGGGACCGGTTTGCGTCAGATCGATTGCGGTCTGATGCAACCGGCCACGTTGACCTAAAGTTGTGGATTTAATGTGACTTCCGCTTCTGCCCAGAAGCTCGAAGGTGCCCAAAAAGACTTGTGTGAAGTGTCCGCCTCACTTTGCCGAGTCTGGGTGTCTTCGAGCTTTTTTTATTTTTGCGGTCGAAAACCGGAGCTCTCTAGGCATAGCAGTTGGCACATGTACCATCTAGCGTTTCCACCGAAGTTGCTCCCATGATGCCAAGCGGCACGATGTATCCATGAAACTGATCATTGCAATTATTCAGCCGAGTCGCTTGGAAGCCGTAAAGGCATCTCTGGCCGCTATCGAGGTCTCTCGGTTGACGGTCCTGGATTGTCAGGGGTTCGGGCGACAGAAGGGCCAGAAGCTGGGCTTCGACGCGCCTGCATATGCAACTAACCTATTGAGCAAAGTCGAACTGCAGATTGCAGTCAATGATGAATTCGTAGAGCCGACCATTACAGCTATTGCAATGTCGGCCAAGAGTGAGGGCGAGGGGCAAGTCGGTGACGGCAAGATCTTCGTTCTACCTCTGGAAGACTGCATCCGAATCCGGACCGGCGAACGCGGCCGTGAAGCGATTTAAGCCTCCGGCAAAGAAAGGGACATCCGGTTCGCAAGTGTTAGGCAGTGGCATCAAGCAAATAGATATTACTACGAAAATCTATGTCATGTCTATTAGACTTGCCGGCCAATTTCTAGGAGAATCATTCATCGTGTCTCCACAGCTTCAAATCAACTCTTGGTTATGGCGAGAAGCGGACAGCAAATTCGATTACGAAATTGCTACTGACGATTAGACAGATCCCGGCGAACTTTTGCCGTGTGAATTCTGCCGCTTTTAACAGTTAGATGATGGCGTGGATCGGTGTGCCGAAATCGAGATCGAGTCGTTTATGTCCAGGAATTTCCAACGAGCGGTGATCGATGCCCATTTGATGAAGAACCGTCGCGTGCAGGTCGGTAACGTAATGACGATCCTCGACAGCGTGAAAGCCGATTTCGTCTGTCGCACCATGAACCACTCCGCCTCGTACGCCCCCTCCCGCCAAAGCAATCGAGAAGCCGTAGGGGTGATGGTCGCGGCCATTGGACTGTTCCGCTCCCGGTGTTCGTCCAAACTCCGTGGCAATCACTACTAACGTCTCATCCAGCATCCCGCGTTGCTTTAGATCCCGAATCAGGCCAGCAATCGGCTGATCTACTTGCTGGCAAAGTTTGCTGTGGCTTGCTTGCAGATTGCTGTGAGCATCCCATGCCCCTGCCCCACCGTCGCTGCCATGAAAGATCTGAACGAATTTAACACCGCGCTCTACAAGCCGCCGAGCAACCAAGCACTGCTGGCCAAAAACCTTTGTCGGCTCCTCCTCGGTTCCATACATCGACAAAGTAGCTGCGGTTTCATTTTGAAGTGATACTGCCTCTGGCGCAGCCGCTTGCATCCGAAAAGCCAATTCGTAAGACTTAATTCTTGCGCGGAGCTTGTCATCGTCCGGATAATCGACATTGGACAGCGTGTTCAGTTGATTCAAGAATTCGAATTCGGCTTTCTGTGCTTCCGGTGACCGACCTTCCGGTAATGTCGCATAAGGCAGCGGAGCGTTTGGGTCGGTCGACAAGGGAACGCCCGCGTATTGAGGTCCTAAGTAATCGGCACCATGCCCACCAATTCCACCACAACAGTCTGCAAGTGGTTTTCCCAACACGCAATAGCTCGGCAAATCTCGATGTCCTGCGCCCAAACCATAGTCTACCCAAGAGCCAATCGTTGGGAATCGTCCTTCAATTGCGTGCCGTCCCGTATGAAATTGCAACTGAGCTCCATGGTCGTTGTCCGTTGTCCACATGGAACGTACGATCGCCAAATCATCGGCACAGTGAGTTCCCAACTGCTTCCACCAATCGCTCAACTCCATCCCGCTCTGGCCATATTTTTGGAATGGGACTTGAAGTGGATACAGTTTCGGCTGAACCTTGTGCAAGCCTTCTACAAATTCTCGGAGGTTCTTCTTCACATATGGCGAATCCAAGGTCGCGGAAAACGGACTTTCAGCGATCGTCTTGCCTGCATGCTCGTTCAACGCAGGCTTTGGGTCGAACGATTCCATGTGACTCATACCGCCGATAAGGAATATCCAGATCACGCTCTTGGCTTTCGCCGTCGGCTTCACCGCTTCACTTTCCCCAGCGAAAACCGCGTTTTCTTGTCGCCAGAGGTCGGCTGCGGCAATTCCGGCCAATCCCATACCGACATCGGCCAAAAACATTCGACGCGAGCGATTTGGATTTAGTGGAGGTCTAAAATCGTTCATGATGCTCTCGCGCTATGGAATAGTGATAAACTCGTGATGGTTGAACAATACTAGCACGAGGCTTACTTCTGCTGCCGGTTCAATAGTGCTCGCCGAGGCTTCTTTGTTTAGACGCCGCGATTGTTCCTGAAGGAACACTTTGCAAGCCTCAATTTCCTGAGCAGTCGCCGAGCGGCCGAGGATCGTTAGAAAAGCGCGAGCGATGAAGGCCTCCGACTGGCTGTCCGTTAAAGAGACATCCTCGGATATGGCAGCGCGAATCAACCGAGCCGTATCCTGTGCGTGCTTGAAGTTGAATTCGCTGTTCATCAGTGCGAGAGCCTGGTGCGGAACAATACTTTCGTTTCTACGATAACACTCGACTACGCTCGGACCATCGAAAAGAGCCAAATAGACCGGTCTTTTTTCCTTACTGCAGCGGTAGTAAATGCTCCTGCGCAGCGAATTGTCCGCAGTGTTAGGGTCGAGATCTGGGCCACCGCCGCTGAGGTCCAGATTTCCAGCGATGGACAGCGTCGTATCGCGTATCGCTTCCGCTTCCATTCGCCGCGACGGACTGTGCCAGTAGGATTTGTTGTCGGGATCGATGGCGAAATTGTGCGCGTGTAAGGACGTTAAAGAACCACGTTGCCGATAGATATGGCTTGTGACAATCATACGATGAAGTTTCTTGAAGCTCCAACCCGCATTCATAAACTCGACAGCTAACGCGTCCAAGACATCCTGGTTCTCGGGCTCGCGACCGTTCAGTCCAAAATCAAAGGTCGATTCAACCAGTGGCTTGCCAAAATGGCGCAACCAAACGTGATTCACAGCCACCCTCGCAGTTAACGGATGTTGCCGATCGGTTATCCACTTAGCTAAAGCCAGCCTGCGTCCTGTACTTTGTTCTGGGTAGACTTCGGTTAATGGTGTGTAATTGGAGTCCGCCGTATTCAGGCCGATATGTAACTCACTCAGCGCCTTTTGTAGTGCTGCGAGCTTGTTTCGCTGCTCGACGATCGCAGTTGGTTCTTGTGCTTGGTTTACAACGGGCTCTGAAGTTGATTCGCTGCTGTCAGTCTTCTTCGATTCTTCGGCAATCAGCTTTGCCAGTGAATGTTCGGCGCGAAGGACAACGACTTGCTGTGCATCGATCGCATGCTGAAGCTCAAGCGTTTTTGCGAGTTGGGCCAGTCTAGTGTAGTTGGCGTCAGAGGCATCCGCAACTTCAGAGTCCGAGCTGAATTTTGCGTTATCAGCCAGCAGTCTCGCTTCCAGTGATGCTCGTGCTGCGATGGCTGCCTTATAGTCTGCATTTGCAATTCGCCGTTCCAGCTCCGAAGCCTGTTCCGCACTATTCAGATTCTCAGCATCTGTTTTCGTTTTTTCGACTTCGCTATCTGCTGCACTGATTAACTGTCGCTGTACATAGTCGCGCCTTGCTAGATAATACTGAACTGGTTCTAAAGAAACGGGGGCGATTTCAGGGAGCTGAACATTGAATACTTTTGGGACACTGGGTTGAACCGGTTTGTCGGTCAGCGGTGTTTTTTCATTGCCGCGGTGAAAAATAAATGTAGGTGAATCGGGCTGCTTATCAAATATTCTGGCCAAGCCATCTAGCTTTGTGTCGGGATTGTTCGGCAAGCGATCTGTTCGTATATCGAGTGGTTCAAAGAAAGCTCGCAGGCTATAATAGTCTTTCTGCGAAATCGGATCATACATATGGTCATGGCATTTGGCGCAGTTCATGGTGATGCCCATGAAGGCCTTGCTCGTGTGCTCGACTGTGTTCTCAAGCCATGTGTTACGATTGAATTTGTACCACTGACGTGCGAGGAAACCTGTCGCCGCGATCGTTTCATCGCTGGAGTTAGGTATTTCATCACCCGCTAGCATTTCGGTGATCATCTGATTGTAAGGTTTGTCTTCGTTCAACGAGCGAATTATCCATTCACGCCATCGCCAGATGTGAGGTTGGCTCTCGCGAATCTCCTCACCAAATCCGTCCCAGTCGCTGTATCGCCATACATCCATCCAGTGCCTCGCCCACCGCTGCGCATACATGGGACTTGCTAACAACCGGTCAACGACTGCTTCATATGCGTCGTCGCGGATGTCATTCTTGAATGCGTCGATTTCTACTGGAGAAGGTGTAATTCCTATCAAATCGATGTATAACCTGCGAAGCAGTAAATTTCGATCCGCTTCCTCCACTCGCTGTATGCCCAGGCGATCTTGCTCAGCAAATAGAATTGCATCGACTGGATTAATCGCCGAAACGCCGTCTTGAGGTTGCACTAGAGGCGGCATTGTCGGAGGCTTAAATGCCCAATGGTCTACACGACTTTCATCACCATCAGGCGGGCCGATTGCGCCTTGACTGACCCATCGCTCGAGGAGTGCAATCTGATTTTCGTCAAGTCCTAGACCGGTAGGCGGCATGCACTCGCCTTCTGAACCGCGAACGAGTTCGAGAAGACGACTGCGTGGTGGATCGTGCGCAACGACCATCGGTGACTCGCCGGAAACGATTGCTGAATGACTGTCCAGTCGAACGTCGCCTTCCATAGCGATCGAGCTATGGCACTTATAGCAATGCTTTGTTAGGAGCGGTTTAATCTCTTTGAGATAATCGACGGATGTATCGGCTAAAAGTACAGAAGATGACGCCGCAACGATTACCCATAGTAAGGCGAAACCGCGAGGGAACGTATGAAAGACGTTGCGCATAAGAAGGCAAACAGTAAAGTCAGAGTCGACGGGTGGGAAGACTCATTATAACTGTTTGCGTTCGCCAATGTAGGGCAGGACCTAAATCCAATCGTGAATTCTAGTCGGATCATCACACGGGAGTTCGTCCGCCGGTTGCACCGTAAACTTCCGCTGTCACGAAGCTTGCTTCTGGTGATGCTAGCCAAACGTACAACGGGGCCAATTCTGCAGGCTGCGCTGGACGTCCGAACAGGTTGTCAGCGCCAAAATTCTGTGTTTTTTCCAGACCCACGGTGGAGGGAATTAATGGCGTCCAGACCGGGCCTGGGGCCACAGCGTTTACTCGCACTCCATGTTCGATAGCCAATTTCGCAAGGCCTTTCGTCATACCGATCAGTGCAGACTTGCTGGTCGCATAAGGCAACAGTTCCGGCGAAGGGCTGTAGCCTTGAATTGAAACAGTGTTGATGATGCTGCCTCCTGCTGTCAGTTTTGGTAGGGCTTCGCGGCAGAGCCAAAACGTTGCATATACGTTGGTCTTGAAGACTCGATCAAATCCTTCAGTAGAAAAGTCTTCCAGTTGCGTCTCGGTCTCTTGATATGCGGCATTATTTACAAGGATGTCAATCCGCCCAAACTTTTCCACCGTCTTTGCGATTACAGATTTGCAAAAGGCTTCGTCCTGCAAATCCCCTTTAATAGCCATCGCAGTCGTGCCAGCTTCTTCCACAAGCTTGGTCGTTCGGCGAGCATCCTCGTCTTCAGATAGATATACGCATACAACGTTCGCCCCTTCTCGTGCATACGCAATTGCAATCGCGCGACCGATGCCGCTATCACTTCCCGTGATAACCGCTGTCAGTCCGCTCAACTTGTTAGAGCCTCGATAGCTCTCTTCCCCATGATCCGGTGTTGGAGTCATTTCGTTCGTTTTGCCTGGGACGTCGATCTCACTTTGTTTTTTAAACGGCGGGCGAGCGTATGCTGTTCGTGGGTCGGCAAGTTGGGCGTTTTTCATCAGTTCGAGCTTTCCTAATTTTGGAGACTTACGCAAGCAGTCGAGCTTGCTACTTACCTGACTGGCCAAAGCAAAATTGATACCGTCTTTGGTTAGACGCTCGCTGCCAGCGGTTAGTGTGCAAACCTGAAAGTTGCACGAGGTAGAACAAGAGGTCTGCCGCAAGCAGGTGTGTCTGGACAACAGTTGTTTCGACAACTATATTCGGGGGCCGCAGAAGTTTTCCCTGTAGTGGTGCTACATCTTGCAAAGTAATGTCGAACTAGCTGTTCTCTTTTTCGCTCAACTGGCGATCATATTGCTAGCTTGCCGAGTTGTCGGTGCAGTTGCAAAGCGATTCGGTCAACCGCAAGTGGTCGCCGAAATGATCACTGGCGTGATGCTCGGCCCTTCTCTTTTTGGCTGGCTGCTGCCGGACCTCCAAGCAGCTATCTTTCCGTGGGATAATACTCAACAGACGCGTGATACACAGAGTTACCTCTTCCCTGCATCGCAGCTCGGACTAGCCCTTTACATGTTCGTCGTGGGAATGGAATTCACGCCTGACGTAGTGAGGAAGAATCTTTTCACATCGGTCACCGTTTCACTAGCTGGTATGATTACGCCATTTTTTCTGGGAGCGGCCGTTGCATGGTTCCTTTTTCATAACACAAGCTTGTTTCCTGAGCGAACGTCGTTGTTTGAAGCCATGCTCTTCTTGGGAGCCTCTATGTGCATTACAGCCTTTCCGATGCTCGCAAGAATAATCCATTTTCGCGGCCTAACTGGCACTCGAATGGGGACCGTGGCAATCGGGGCGGGAGCAATCGACGACGCAGCAGCCTGGGCGCTACTGGCTGTTGTGCTAGCAAGCTTCGATCATGATTGGACGGCCGCTCTTCAGAATATTTTGGGCGGCATTGCATATGTAGCGATTGTCTTCGGTATCTTCCGACCGTTATTCAGTCGATTCAACAGTCTTTTTTTGGTAGGCGGCAGGCTCAGCGACGGCGGTTTTGCAGTCGTCCTTGCTTTTGCTTGCTTCGGAGCATGGTTCACCGATTTCGTTGGGCTGCACGCAGTATTCGGAGCCTTTATTATGGGCGTCGCGATACCGCGAGGTGGTATGAGCGAGCAAGCGACTGATCGCATTCAGCCTTTGACGGTTGCGTTGCTGCTACCACTCTTCTTTACCTATTCGGGACTTAACACACATATTGGCCTGCTGGATTCGTGGTACCTTTGGATGATCTGTCTTGTGATTTTGGTAGTCTCGATTCTTGGCAAAGGCGTCGCCTGCGGAGTTGCTGCCAAACTGTGCGGGCTTTCAAATCGCGAATCGATCGGAATCGGCACGCTGATGAACGCGCGCGGATTGATGGAGCTGATTATCATTAACATCGGGCTTCAAAGAGGCATTATCTCGGAAAGCATCTTTGCAACGCTCGTGATAATGGCGATCCTGACCACGCTGATCGCATCACCAATTTTTGACCTGGTCGCTAGGTTTGAAGGAGATGCAAACAGCGACGATGTTGAGCACGCCTAATTCAGCTGCGACAAGTGGCTGGCGATATGCTCAAAGTGTTTTGAATCTCGTAGCGGCCTTAGGTTAGGATCGAATCTTAAGTCTGTCGCACGATGAAAGCCAGACGCGATTGCCGCGTCTAGAAGTCGAGCAGCTTCAATCAAAAGATCATCCGCATTTGCGTTTTCGGGCAATTGTGCACCGTCGATACTCGCTCCCGCTGCTTGACTCAAAATGCTTGCGAGCAGGTATTGCGTTGCCGGGTCTGACGTCGTCTTCGCTAATTCAATTGCGTTCTTGATAGGCTCATCAAGTTCATGAGTTCGCACAGTGGATAACCAGTACGGAATTTGCCGTGCCAAGTTATCTGGTTCGGACTGATGAACTTTACGACGAATCTCGACCGACTCTGCAAACGTTTTCTGCGATTCTTCCTTAAGACCCAAGTCGACTTGACAGGCACCAAGCCCATAAAGAAATTCAGCCAATATCTCTTGCGACTGAATGCCGTCGGGATCCTCTTTTGTTACTTCCTCTAGCACTGCAACGGCGGATTGGTAGAGCGGAAGTGCTTTGGCCGGTTCAGCGTTATACAGAAAAGCGTTCGCCAAATCATTGAGTGCCAAGCCATAATTTATCTGATGCGCTGGATTCGACGACTGTTGGCTGCGAACGCGATTCAAATCGTCTGCAATGCGTTGCAGGTTCTCAATCGCTGCATGTAATTCGCCTTTTTGGAGTTCAAGCTTTGCCAGCATCCATCGTGATCCGATCGCTTCAACCTGAGCACTCAAACTTGCAGGATTTTCGGCAAGAAAGTCATTGCGAAGCTGGGCACTCTCGTTGAGAAATTCCGCTGCCTTATCCAGTTGTCCTTCTTCGTGAAGCAGCCCACCGAGCTTTCCCAAGCTGGCAGCTAAATTTTGTTTAACGTTCCCATCCTGAGGTGATTGCGCGACCCACTGTCGGCGAAGTTCAACCGCCTTTGCAAAAGAAGACTCGGCATCTTCCAACAAGCCCGCTCGACGAGCAGCTGTACCTAACAAATCATATATCGTAGACAGATTATGGTGAGAGTTTTTGAGTTCCCCATGTTCGTTCAACGTAAGCAATTTCTCAAGGCATCGCTCGTAATTGACTTTCGCCTCGGAAACTCTACCAAGCTCGAGGTTGACGTCACCGAGTCGTCGATCAATAGCAGCGGCGATCATATTTTGTGCATTGCTGTTTCCGCTCGAGGCATCCATACGTTTGAGCCCATCCGTCGCAACATTGAGTAGCGATTGGCGTAACGACCGCAGTTGAGGCTTGTCTTGCATCGTTCGTTGGACTTCAAACACAAGCGATTTTAGAGCGTCGACCGCATTCTTTTGTTGGTCCAAAGCAACTTCAGCATTGCGGTCTGCCTTGGCCTCGTTCTCCTGTGCAAGCTGCGCGTTCATCGCGGCTTGTCGGGCGTTTTCTTCGGCCTGCTTGCGAGCAATCTGCGCGTCTTGCTCGTTTCTCTCTGCAACTTGCTTCGCCTTGACGACTTCTTTCTTCTGTGAATTGATTATAGCGGCAGTCGCTGGACCGCCGATCATCAAGATCCCACCGAGTCCGATTGCGGTCGCAACAAGAGCGGCCTGCTTTGGCTTTCTGCGACTCCAACGAACGGCTCGTTCAATTCGAGTTACAGGCCGTGCGGATATAGGTTCACCTGCAACGAAACGTCGCAAATCATCTGCCATTGCATCGGCATCCTCGTATCGCTTTTCCGGTTCCTTTTGCAAACATTTCAAGCAGATCGTTTCCAAGTCTTTTGGAATGCCAGGTTGCAAGCGAATAGGTGGGACTGGCTCCTCATGCAGCAACTGAATTAACGTATCTGTCGATTTTGCCGCCAAGAACGGAGGCCTACCAGTCAGCGAGCAGTAGAGAACTGCCCCCAAAGAATAGATGTCAGCTGGTGCACCAACGGACTTTTCACCAAGTGCTTGTTCTGGCGCCATGTAGCTGGGCGTACCAACGACATCGCCCGTCCGACTATGCTCGTATCCATCTTCAAGTTGTTTTGCCAAGCCGAAGTCGGATACCTTTGGCACACAATCTTGAGTTAGCAACACGTTGCCGGGCTTCATGTCGCGATGAACTACGCCCTTACGGTGTGCGAATCCAAGTGCTCGCGCAAGCGGCTCGATTATTGTTGCGGCTTCGACGGGATCCATCGGTTTGCCATCAATCCGTTCCGAGAGCGTATTCCCATCGACGAATTCTAGAGAGAAATAGGGGAGTCCATCATGCGTTCCAATATCGAAAATCCGAACAATATTTTCATGTTGAAATCGACCTACCGCACGAGCTTCCGCTTGGAAACGGTCAAGCGTTTCCTGGCTCGCGTGCGCGCCCGCAAGCACCATCTTTAACGCAACGTCGCGTCCAATCCCTTCTTGCCAAGCTCGATAAACGATCCCCATCCCTCCGCGACCTAGGACGCTTTTTATTTCGTAGCCAGGAATGCGCGGGAAAGTTCTCGGGTCGACGTCGCTGTTGATCGCCCTGGAGCTTTTTTGACCTACCGAAAAATCAAAGCTGCCTTGATCAGCCGTTTGAAACATCTCTGTAAGTTCACCAGCCGTTGGATCGGAGCGAAGCGGCATCGTGATATCCGACGGCTTTAGCTCTGGGGATGCACGGAGAACTGCTGTCGGTTCGTCCAGTTCGATCGAAGGTTGAACGGCTGGCTCGATTGGCTGATACACGGTCGGATCATCAGCCACATTCGCAGTTGGCGACGAGCCGCCGCGGAATCGCGAACGGTAATGCTTTTCGATAAAATTCAAAACCTCACTCGCCTCAGACTGACGCGATTCGTCTAGTACTGAAATCAGAAGTTGATGTTCTGGAGGTGCTCCGCCTTGCAACGCCAATTGCCAATCGGCTTCGTACCAGTGCGCTAGTTCCGCAACCCAAGCTTCTCGGTTCGACACTCCAAACATGTCGGCGACTGGAAACAGCGAGCCATTCGCCGAAGCGTGCAGCAGCGTTTGATTGTCATCATTCATGGTTGGATTAGCTCAATGCTTTGTTAAGAATAATTCCGTTGTATGATCTACACTAACGCACGAGTAACTTGCATAGCTCCGACCTGGATTACGGCAGCACCTCATAACAAATTGTCTTTTATATCGCTGCTGTTCTTGTCTAGTACGTTATCATTAAGCGACTTAAAAAACCAGTCTTTGTTCGCTTCACCCTTGAGTGTATCAATCGAAGTATCGCCAAGGACCGTTTGGTTAGCCTTGAGGAAATATGTTCCGTTGTTCCGAGTGCCAGAGCCCGTTCCTCGTATGTTTGCAACTCGCGTGTTAAAGTTGCGATTGGACGTCCATTCTAGCAATATTGATTTTAGTGCGAGGTCATGATTGTCGTAAATGGTGTAGCCGCCAATCAAGATGTCCTCGCCTTGATCGCCTTCGATCGTGTCGGCCCCTAAACCGCCAATCAAGATGTCGCGGCCATGACCACCATCCAAGAAGTCATTTCCTGCATCTCCAAGCAGTATATCATCTCCCGCATCACCAAAGATTCGGTCGTTCCCGTCTCCTCCCCGAATGATGTCGTTGCCTGTTCCACCATAGAGCGTATCGTTTCCTGCTTCCCCAAACACTAAGTCGTTGCCACTGCGGGCATCGATCCA
The DNA here is from genome assembly GCF_056494165.1 of Njordella aestuarii. NCBI lineage: Bacteria > Pseudomonadati > Planctomycetota > Planctomycetia > Pirellulales > Pirellulaceae > Njordella > Njordella aestuarii. The sequence continues at coordinate 5,132,751 of NZ_CM151397.1, read as the reverse complement.
GTCGTTTCCGTCGCCACCATAAATCTCATCGTCACCGAATCCACCGTAAATAGTATCTTTGCCGACTCCACCGTAGATGCGAGTCCGATCGGTGACAAAGTACGAGACATCAATGAAGTCGTTTCCTGCCCCGGCGTCAATGTAAATCTTGGAAATACTCGATGACGAGTACAACCGAACTCCTAAGCCAGGCAAGAAATCTGAATAGACAACGAAGATTCCAAACAAGTCATAGATTCTAATCTCGTCATTGCCACTCGTTCCAACGATCTGCAGTTCACCATTAACCAGATTGACTGTCCCGCCAACTGGAACGATCGCGACTGAAACCGAAGTTGTTGCGGTCACCGTGTCGCCGTCAACATCATGGAGCGTGATGATTACGTTGTACGTACCGCTCGTTGGATAAGTATGCAAACCAACGATGCTACCTCCACCGCTCAACTGTGTTACAGCTAATGTTTCGACGACACCATCGCCCCAATTGATAGTCGCAGTATGAGTATCCAAACTACCCGCGTCTGTGAAGCTTGCAGTCAGTGACACTTGGCCAGCGGTTCCGACCGCCGTGACGCTGTAAGACGTGACAACTGGTGGCGCATTGTTGACTAAAATTGAAACAGTATCAGTACCTAATCCATTGTCGTTGTCGGTGACGGTAAACGTCGCTAAATACGTTCCGTTATCACTCGGAGTAAATTGAAGCGAAGGCCCAGTTCCAGTGGCAACAACTTGATTTGCGCTGTTGACTACTTGCCACTGTAGTAAATGTGTATCACTAATGCCTGGATCACTATAGCTGCCGACAAGAGTTATTTGCGTCCCTTCGATGACGGTTTGCGCGTTTCCAGCCTCAACCGTTGGAGCCACATTATTGACCACAACAGTCGTGGTGTAATCCGTGTAGTCGCCGTCTTTATCGATGATGCGACCGTAGACAACGTAACTACCGTTATCGCTGAAACTGAACTCGGCAGATGCTTCTTCGCTCGCATTTGCATAGTCCAATGTCAATCCCGCTGAACTCAATGCAAACGAGTACTTGAGTGTCGCGACATCAACGGTTGATGCATCCGAGCGGTTGACCAAGCTTACCGTTACCGATGAACCTTCATCGATCGGCCCAGTGTTCTCCATTGCTGCCGTTGGAGCGACGTTCGTAACGAAAATGGATACGATCTGACTATCGAACAGCCCCGAAGCATCGACGACTCGGATGCGAACTTGATATTCAGCATCGTCCAACCCGGTAAAGCTGAACTCGCCTGTGACCGGATCGATCGACGCACTCGCGGGGAACGGCTGGCCATTAACCGGCTCAAGACTCCACAATAGGTTTACGCTATCGGCATCCGTCGCATTGGCTACGAAAATCAGCGTGCTGCCTTCCGAAACGGTTTGGTCAGCAATCAAATCCAGCACCGGCGGCTCATTGGAGAAGAATCCACCGCCAGAGCTGTCGAACAAAACGTCACCATTGGCCGGGTTGAAGCCCAGTAACAACTCTTTGGCTGAGTTACCAAAATACGTGTCGGCTCCCGAGCCACCGCTGAGCGTATCGGCCGTCGCCGGTTGAGCGATCGTACCATCGAAGCGATAGATGAACAGCTCATAATCTCCAGTGTCATTATCCGCACAAGCGATATGCAGAGGATTGGCCGAGCAGAAGCCCGCGATATCGAATCCGCCGAGATAACTTGCAATCTCTGGATGATGGAAGCTGAACGTATCGACCTCAATCGTAAACGTCTGCACTTGGCCGATCGCACCGGGCAAAACCAAATCCAGCAAAGTCGAATCGGTCGGCTCGAACTGATCATCGTTGAACGCACCCAAGTTGCTTGTATAGTATGCGACCTTGTTTCCGTTCTCGTCATAGACGCGAACAATCGAGTCGATCGGATTGAAGACGCGATGTCGAAGGACTTGGCTAAGCACTTCGATAGTCACTACTTCTTTACCGCGGCCGATGAACGTGTAGCGATCGCTTTCGCTAACTCCAGCAGTCGTCAAATCGATTCGCCCTTGAATACTGATCGCCGCTGCAGATAACTCTGTTCCAGCATTCACGCCTTGCACTACCGTATTGGGGACAGTCAAGTAAGGTAGTTCGCCCAAATCGATCGTGCCAGAAACGGCATGCAACACTCGCGTCGCCGCTTCGGAAACTACGCGACCATTTTCCGCAAACGCCAGCTTCAGGGCCTCCCGTTCTCCAAAGAATGGATTACCCAGCGCATCAACCAATGACGTGCCAATCGAGGCAGGTGATGACATCAAGTGCAGTCGCGTTTCTTCCGCTGCCGCTGGCCCCGTGTAAACCGGACGATAACGACCCGCGTTATCAAGCCCCGCGAACACACCGCTGCCTGGAGGGCCGAATGCATCTTGGTGCCGCAAACCGTAGGTATGCCCAAGCTCGTGAGCAGCAATCGTGCTGGAAAGCGCGATATAGTTCTCACTGGTAGGAGGTAACTGATTTACACCCGTGCCAAAGAAGCCGTTGACGTCGACTTGCACAAAGTCCTCGACTGAAAGTTCGCGCCAACCAACGCGATTGCTGATTCCACCTAAGACAAATCGCGAGTTAGGCAAGTAAACCGCCGCGTTGAAAATGATCGAGACATATTCATCTGTGGCTGGCAAGGACTGCGTGAACTCGATATCGAACGGCGCATAGTCTTGTTCAATCCGCGCTTGAATCGCGTCGCGTTCTACTTGACTGTATTGATATTCCCCAGCTTCGGTCGCCGAATCAAAGTCCAAGAAGACTGTGCGGCGCAAACCTGCTTGCAGAATATCGTCGCCATCGCGGCCTTCCAAGTAATCGCTACCAGCCAAGCCATACAGCTTGTTATTCAGTTCATTCCCGAGCAGCTCATCATCAAAGTCTGTGCCATAAACATTCTCCAAGTTGGTTGGGATCGTCATTTGCAAGAACCCGCCCACATGTTGCGTGGTGCTGAGTGCAAGATCAACTTCAACCGGAGCAAAGAAGCCTCGGAAGTCGAGCGTGTCTTCGCCGCTGGTATCGGTGATGGTCTTGGTACCTGAATCGAAATTGGTAAAGCGATACGTGTCGGGCCCCGCTCCACCAACCATCGTGTCATTACCACTGCCGGGTTCAAATCGTGAGCCAGTTGGACTGCCGATTAAGTTATCATCGCCGCTTCCGCCAACTAGTTTGACCGGGAAAGGACTCGCCGATGCGTCCAGCGTATTGCCTGAATTGCCACCAATTAAGAGCCCACGTTCAAACTCCGCAATGGAGAAGCTCAACGCCCCAACACTCAGCGTTGTCGCGGTCAACGTTATGTCCGCATCGGCTGCGCCAAAGATCATGTCGTTGCCTTCACCGCCAGTCAATGTCGCGTTCCCGCTACCGCCGCCAATAGTGTCGTTGCCAAAACCGCCAAAGATCAGATCGTTACCGCTGCCGCCGGTAATCGAATCATCTCCGTTGCCACCGCTGAGCGTACTGTTGCCGCCGTAGCCGCCGAAGATTAGATCGTTGCCGTCACTGCCGTCGATCGATTCATTACCGCTGCCACGGATAATCGAATCGTTGCCATAACCACCGAAGATCAGGTCGTTGCCTTCGCTGCCAACAATTGAATCATTACCACTACCGCCATCGATTGTGCTGCTTCCAATGTAACCACCGAAAATCAGATCGTTTCCATCTCCGCCATCGATCGATTCGTTGCCGGTCCCAGCGTAGATCGTGTCCTCGCCAAATCCACCGTAGATTAAATCATTGCCGCTGCTGCCGATGATCGAATCATTGCCACTGCCGCCATCGAGCGTGCTGTTGCCGTAACCGCCAAAGATTAAGTCGTTACCCTCGCTGCCGTTGATCGATTCATTGCCGCTGCCAGCAATGATCGTGTCGTTCCCGAAACCTCCGAAGATAAAATCATTGCCTTGGCCGCCGACGATCGAATCATTTCCATTGCCGCCGTTGAGCGTCGATGAACCTGAAGTGCCGCCAAAGATCAAGTCGTTGCCACTTCCACCGTCGATCGATTCATTGCCTCCGCCGGAGTTGATCGTATCATCGCCAAATCCGCCGAAGATCAGGTCGTTCCCGCCGCTGCCAACGATCGAGTCATTGCCACTGCCACCGTCAATCGTGCTGTTTCCGTAGCCACCGAAGATCAAATCGTTCCCTTCACCGCCGACGATTGTCTCGTTGCCGGTGCTACCTGAAATCGTATCGTTGCCATAACCGCCGAAGATTAAGTCATTACCGCCACCACCAACAATCGAATCATTTCCAGTGCCCGCGACAATTGTGCTAATGCCGTAAGAACCGCCGAAGATTAAATCATTTCCGCTGCCACCATCGATTGAAGAGTTTCCGCCACCGGAGTAGATCGTATCGTTGTCAAACCCGCCGAAAATCAGGTCATTGCCGCTGCTGCCGACAATCGAGTCATTGCCACTGCCGCCTTCGATAGTGCTGCTGCCGGTTCCTCCAAAGATCATGTCATTGCCGTCGCCGCCGACAATTGTCGAAGTTCCACTTCCCCCCTGCACCGTGTCGTTGCCATAACCGCCAAAGATCAAATCGTTACCATTCCCGCCCGATATTGAATCATCGCCATAACCACCATCGATCGTATCGCTGCCGCCGAAAGAACCTCCGAAGATCAGGTCGTTACCGCTGCCACCGTTGATCGACTGATCTCCGCTGCCTGATTGAATCGTATCATCGCCAAAGCCACCAAAGATCAGGTCGTTTCCATTTCCACCGATGATCGAATCATTGCCGCCGCCGCCATCAATTGTGCTAGATCCGCCGATCCCACCAAAAATCAAGTCGTTGCCTTCGCCACCGCCAATTGATTGGTCCCCTTCGCCTGAGGCAATCGAATCATCGCCAAAGCCGCCGAAGATGAGATCGTTACCATTACCGCCGACGATCGAATCGTTACCGCTTCCACCACTGATCGTGCTGCTACTTCCGCCGTATCCGCCGAAGATTAAGTCATTGCCTTCGCCACCTTCAATTGATTCGTTCCCACTGCCGGCAGAAATCGTATCTTCACCGTAGCCTCCGAAGATCAAATCGTTGCCGCTGCCGCCAATAATCGAATCGCTTCCACCGCCGCCATAGATCGTGTCTTGACCAAAACTGCCGAAAATTAAATCGTTGCCTTCGCCGCCATCGATCGATTCACTGCCGCCGCCGGAACTGATGGAGTCATTGCCGAAGCCGCCAAAAATCAGATCGTTACCACCACCACTGGTAATTGAATCGTCACCTCCGCCACCGTCCACCGTCGTGTTGCCAAATGATCCTCCGAAGATCAAGTCATTGCCATCACCGCCACCTAACGAATCATTGCCACCACCCGAATACACGGTGTCATTGCCCAACCCGCCGAAGATCAGATTGTCTTCAGCGCTACCCGTGAAAACATCTTTGAACGGAGTGCCGATCGCATTCTCAAAACTTCCTTGCAATGAGACCGTACCACCGGTTCGTACCGTTTGAACTTCGCCTGAACTCAAACTCAAGTCCAACGTGACTCCATCAGCGACATCACTGGACGCGGTTGTTACACCACTGAAGTCCAACGTGTCGGTGCCTCCCAGGTCAGTCAGCGTCTTGTTGCTGAAACCCCAGATGCGAACCACGTCGTCGCCTGATCCCGTGACGGCGATATCGTCGCCCTCGCTGACGTCAACAAGATTGTCTCCCTCGCCGGCAAAGATCACATCGCTGCCTGGACCGCCGATCAAAACATCATCGCCGCTGGACGCATTGATGGTGTCGTCCCCATCGCCTGCGTCGATATAGGCATTTAAGCTGAGCACAGGATTGATCGTAATGGTGTCGCTGTTGCCGGCCGCGGCAACGATGACTACGTCGGCAATAGGCAAATCTTGGGAGACGACCGACGCACCTGTCTGCACCGTAATGGTCACTTCGCCTGCCTGCGGTGCAGGATCAATCGTGATCGCATCAGCCAGTTCCGTCCCCGCCACGAAAATCGCCGTGGCAGTATCGCTGCCACCATCGTCATCAGTTACGAAAAGTTGCACTGTGCCGCTATTGACCGATGGCCTGGGGAACTCAATCGTCGGTTGATCAAATGCCGTTCCCGGTGGGACTGGTACGCCGACTTGCCAGTTGTAGACAAAGGTATCTTCCGTCGATGGGTCGGTCACGATTGCTCGCAGCCGAATGGTCGTTGCGTCACTGCCGTTGTCTTCCAGTCGCACGGCAGGCGCAACGTTGGCCACCAGAACATTGCTAAAGGTGCTGCTATTGCCGCTGTCTTTGTCAACCACGGAAACACGAATCTGATAGGAGTCGACGGGACTTCCGGTCGGATTGTCGTCTGCATAGATGTGCGTGGCTGTAAAGGTGCCGACGCCTGCATCGACCGTAACGATGGTGTCCGGCGAGCCGTCGCCCCAGCGAATGCCGATCACTTGCGAGTCTTCAACACCTGGATCAACAATCGAACCGGAAAGTGTAAAGACGCTCGCTTCCGGAATACTTGTCAGCGGCAAGCCATTTACGTCGAGTACTTGGAGACTTGCAAAAGGAACCGTCGGTGCTGCGTTAGCCACTGCAATGCTCTGCGTAGCGATGGCCGTCGCTCCCTCATCATCACGCACGGTAAGTTCAATCGTGTAGCTTCCGTTATCCACAGGCGTAAACGTGAACTGGTCGCCGACTCCATCCAATATCGGCTCACCATCTTTAAGCACCAGCCACTCTTTGGTCAACACATCCAGCACGCCAGGGTCGGTCGCGAGAGCGCTAAAGGTTAACGTGCTGCCTTCCACGCCTGTGCTTGGACCGAGAATCGATGCCGATGGCGGCAAATTCTGAATGACCACCGACTGCGTTAAAGTAGCTTCGCCTGTATCGTCATCGCGAATCGTCACCGTGACTTGGTCGCTATTGTTGGCGAACAAGTGCGGCACGCTCAAGGATCTTGCTCCCAGCGGCAGAACAACGGTCTGCACCGAGGTTCCATCTCCCCAATCGATCAACAACGTATGCTGGTCATCGCCCAGGTCTTCGAACGAACCTGTCAGCGATGCCGAACTGCCTTCAAAACCATTCGCTGGAACCAATTGTAATGGACCGCTGAACTGCGGCGCTTGATTTTCGATAGTGACCTGGATTGATCCAGCACCAGTCGCTCCATCGTCGCGATCGCTCACAATGACGGTGATCGAATAAGTCGCGGTTGGCACTCCGGTCGGTTTGTCATCGCGATAAATGTGCTGTCCTGTAAACCCGCGTGGATCTGGAAACCCTGGAGCGGCACTTGGCACAAAGATCGTCGTGACAGGCGTTCCATCACCCCAATCGATCGTCACATCATGGCCGTTGTTGGTGTCAGAATTATCGAACAAACCATCGAGTCGAACTGTGCTGCCTTCCACGAATACTTGCACTGGTTGGCCAAAGCCGTCTTCGCCAAGCACTTCCGTTAGGATCAGATCGCTGGAAGCAATCGTCGGTGGCAGGCTGCTGGTCGCTCCTATCGACAAAGCAAACTCGCTGCTACTGCCCGAGCTATCGGTCGCAATCGCACTGATCACTTCGCCTGAAATGGTGGCCGCCGGAATGGTTACATCAAAGGCAGCCAGCCCGCTTAGATTCGTATTGACGGAAGTCGAACCAAGATAACGTCGGCCTTCACCGTGACCGCTGGCATCGAGCGTGTTGGAGGAATAAAAATCAATCACAAATGATTCGCTGGGCACGCTGTCCAGTTGACCTACGATACGCGTCGCGCCACCAGCCGTCGCGTTATTAAGCGTCGGATGATTTTGCAAGCCGCTGGGTCCAACATCGCCGTCGCCACTGTCGTTGGCAGTAACGCCATCATTGCCCAAATCGATGCCTAAGGAATCGTTATCAAAGATCGCGTTGCCGCGAACGGTCGCTCGACCACTGCCGGTCACGACCACTCCTGCTGTGTTGAATGCGATACGATTGGACTGATTGGCCGCTACACCACCGACCACTGCCCAACCGTTGGTAACACTGATCCCTGGCCCACTATTGCCAAGATCAAACACGCCAGTGATGTCTGTGCCAATTCGATTGTTAAGTATCTCGTTGGATAGAGTGCTGTTGTACTGGATACCACCCAATGCATTCGCACTGATCAAGTTGCCGCCATGGAGTACATTCAATCCGATTTGATTGCCCGCGGAGCTATTCTCGATGCTGATCCCGTAACCTTGATTGCCCATCGCCAAGGTGCCAGTTACGTCTGTGCCGATGTAGTTGCCGGCAATGGTATTGCTGGTCGGGCTAATCCCGATGAAAGTTGAAAGACTGATCCCCGCTCCCGAATTGCCAGAGACAATATTCCGTTCAGCTTCATCAGCAACGCCATCGCCGTTGGTTCCGATGATGTTAGATTGAACGCCGTTTTGCAGCAAAACGCCCTGTGCGGCTACGTTTGGGATAAGGCTGGTCCCAGTCGCATCAGTGCCAATCAGATTGCCATAAATCCAGTTATTGTCCGAGCCGACTTCACGTATCAGGACACCGCGTTGATTACCTGATATGACATTGTTGGAAGCGACATTTGATGCTGCCCCAAAGCCCATAGTCAAGCCGTTCCCGCCATTTCCGATCGCAGACGTTCCTGCGGCATCTGTACCAATAAAGTTGCCTTGAATCGTGTTTAAGGTAGTACCCGAGTTAAGGAGCTCAATGCCTTGAATCCAGTTGCCTGAAACGATGTTCCGAGAGGTCGAATCCAAACCACCAATTACGTTACCTGCCCCCTGAATGAAAATCCCACGCCCTTGATTAGACAACGCTTGGTTTCCCTGTGCGTTTACGCCAACGTAATTACCTTGGACCGTGTTATTATTCGAATCGATTTGGATACCTGAATCGACGTTACCGCTGATTAAGTTTCGATGACCGATCGAAGTCCCTCCGATCACGTTACTTGCAGCGCCAGTTCCAACAAATACCCCTGTACTACCATTGCCAATGGCAAGTGTTCCCGATATGTCCGTTCCCACATAGTTACCGGCAACTGTATTGCCGACCGCGTTGATTCCACTAATCACAATGCCGCGTTGTCCATTGCCCGAGATGATGTTTCTTGCAAGTGGATCAGTGCCGCCGACAGTATTGCCTGCTGTCCGGATATCAAGCCCATCAAATTCATTGCCCAGCGCTCCAGCTCCCGTCGCGTCGACCCCGATGTAGTTGCCAGCGATCAATGTCGAAGTCGGATCGGCGGTTAACGATTCGATCAACACGCCAGTGTCATTGCCCGAAATGACGTTGCCGGCGCCGGCGATAGCGCCGCCAATAGTCGTCCCGACAGCAGACACGATTTGGATACCAGTGCCATTGCCACGATCAAGCAAGCCTGTGGGATCGGTCCCAATGAAGTTGCCTTGAATGGTGTTGGAGGTGGTAGTACCTCCGGTAATCTGGATGCCTGTGCTGTTGCCGCTGATGATGTTACGTGCACCGGCGTTGGTGCCGCCAATGATATTGTCGTGAGCGCCGCCGAACAGGCTGACACCCGTCGTGTTGTCGTGAATCTGATTGCCGCTGACCGTCGTGGTAACATCAGACTCAACCGTGACACCAATGCCATTGAAGGCAATGATGTTACCTTCGCCAACTCCGGCACCGCCGACGCTCACACTGCTGCCGGTGCCACCGCTGGCACTGACTCCGACACCACTGTTCCCCAGATCCATCGTTACCGATTTGTCCGTGCCGATCCAGTTGCCTTGAATCGTGACATCGCTGCCGGAGGTGAGTTGACCGACACTGATGCCTGTCGGGCTATCAGCGATCACGTTGCCGATGATCGTGCCATCCGTCGCACCACTGTGATGAATGATGCCGTTGCTGAGATTTCCTCGCGCCAAAGTCCCCGAAACATCGGTGCCGATATAATTACCCGCGATCGTATAGCCGCCGCTTACTGTTTGAACCCCGTACAAAAGATTGCTGCTGATGATGTTGGCTTCGATGTCATCACGAGTCCCATCCAGGTTCGATCCGACCAGCGAACCTGAACTGCTGTTGATTCGCACGCCGATGCGGTTTCCCAACGGCGTCGTGCCATCGATCCCCAGACCGATCAGGTTGCCGGCCACGATCGCTCCGTTCCCAGTGATGCTGACACCCTGCACACTAGCGCCCGAATTGCCGCTGATCACGTTACGCTCGAGTGCGTCGGAGACTCCATCGCTGTTGGTACCAACGATTGTGCCGGCACCAGCCCCGACTCCCACGTTCGTATTGCCAATCGCCAGCAAACCGGTCACGTCGGTGCCGATCAAGTTGCCTGCCAACACCCCGGCGTTCAGTAGAACACCATTTCCATTACCGCTGATCAAGTTGCCTTCCAGCGCATCATTGACCCCATCGCCGTCGGTGCCCACATACGCATTCGTCGCGTTGGAGAAGATTTGTATGCCCGAACCATTAGCGACGGCCGCAGTGCCTGCCGCGTTGGTCCCGACAAAGTTGCCGATGATGTCGATTCCCGCAGTCCCGTTGATCACGACTCCTGCGGAATTCCCCGAGATCACGTTTCGAGCTACCTCTGTCGTACCGCCAATCGTTGCGTTCGAGCCGTTGGTTAGACTGATCCCAGTGCCGTTGGCCAGTGCAGCACTTCCGTCGGCCGTGGTCCCGATTCGATTGCCCGCGATGATTGTGTCGATGCCCGTGAACGCAATCCCGGTTGTGCTGCCGCTGATCAAGTTGCCCTCGACGGAATCGCCATTGCCGTCCGAGTTCGTGCCAATGATCGTGCCGACTGGAACGTTCGGAGCGAGTGTGGTGATACCGCTACTATTCCCGCGGTTTTGCGTTCCCGTAATATCCGTGCCGATGTAGTTTCCCGCGATCGTCACACCGACCGAGTCATCACCAAAGAAAATACCCTTGCCGCCGGAAATGATATTGCGTTCCAGAATGTCGCTGACACCGTCTCCGTCGGTGCCGATGCGGTGGTTGTCGCCCTGGACTCGAATGCCTGTATTACCGCTCACAAAACCAACATCACCATCCTTATCCAAACCGATGATATTCCCGGCGATGATCGTTCCGACGGAAGTGGCGGAAAGCGAAATGTTATTGAAATTACTGCTAATAACATTCCCTTCGCCCGCGTCACCGATCCCATCGTCATCCACACCGATGATCAGATTGGTGTGACCGGTGTTGGTGATGCCAGTGTTCGTATTAGGAAGCGCGTTCAGTCCGGTCGCATCCAGCCCAATATAGTTGCCCTGAACCTTACTGCCGTCACCGGGGACGGAATAGAACCCAACGCCACTGACGTTTCCTGAGATCACATTGCGAGCGTCTGCCGTGTCGCCGCCGATCGTCACGCTGCTTGCTCCGTTGACTCCAACGCCAAACGGTTGGCTTCCTAAGGCACTTGTACCGCTGGCGTCCGTTCCGATGTAATTGCCGGCAACCGTGACGAGTGTCGTTGTCACTCCGGTGATTTCAATTCCGTTGCCGGTATTTCCGCTGATGATGTTGCGCGATCCACTCGCCGTTCCGCCGATCTGCGTGTTGGTCGCTCCGTCACTGATGAGCACCCCTGTCGTGTTTGCTACTGCCGCAGTTCCGTCGGCATTTGTGCCGATATAGTTACCGTGAATAGTGTTAGATGTGGTAGTACTTCCTGAAATCTCGACGCCCGTGTTGTTGCCGCTAATAACATTGCGGGCAGCAGGGTCGGTGCCACCAACCACGTTATTCGAAGTTGTTAGTTGGATACCCAGATTGTTGGCCAGCATTGCTTCACCTGCAGCATCCAGGCCAATGATGTTGCCCTGAATCGTTGATGCACCATTGGTAAAGACATACACGCCTTGCTGAGCATTTCCGGAGATGAGATTACCTGCACCCGTAGTCGTTCCTCCAACGATCGTCCCGGGGGCATTTCCAATCGCGACTCCCGTATAATTGCCGCGAGCCAGTGTCCCAGTTATATCTGTCCCGATATAGTTGCCTTGAATGGTCGTATTCAGATTCGAACCGCTGGTGCTGAAGCCGATACCCGCCTGGTTCGTCGCGCCAAAGCCTGAGATGATATTGCGTGCTTCGATCACGCCATCGACGTTTCCGTCGGCAGCATCGTCACCACCGATGATCGCATTCAAACCACCAGTCACGCGAATACCTTCGCCACCAATCGTAATATCCGTAACACCATCGGCAGCCAGTCCAATGATGTTGCCACGAATCAGCGTTCCATTGCCAGCCGATGAAGTCAGCGCAATCCCGCGTGATGTTGTCCCAGCAATCACGTTGCCAGGTCCCGTTCCAGGGGTCGCAGTAAAGCCACCGATTTGAGTGTTCGCGGCACCGCTAGCGATGTTGATGCCGATGGCGCCGCCCAGCGGAACCAGCCCTGTGACGTCCGTCCCAATCCGATTGCCTTGAATGACAAAGTCGCTTGCGTTCACATCGATGTTGATGGCATAGCCAGCGACCGTGTTGTCCAGGATCTGCAAACCAGTCCGCGAGCCAACGGTACTAGAGATGCCTGCGGTGCCACCTGCGATCAACGCATCCCCAGCCGCGTTCAAGCCGATGATGTTGCCTTGAATTAAACCACCTGCCGCTCCGTTGCTGCTATCGACTTGAAAATTGGTGTTACCAGATATCAAGTTTCCTTGCCCAGCCAGCGGACCACCGACGGTTCCAAAGGCGTTGTTTTGACTGAAGACGCCTCGCAAGTTGCCTCGGGGCAGAGTTCCCGTGGCATCGGTCCCTATATAGTTGCCCACGACAAGCGTACCGGGTGCCGCATTCATTTGGATCCCGCTGCCCGTGTTACCGCTGATCATATTGCGGCTGGCAATGGAAGTTCCACCAATCGTGTTTTCTCCGACGAAGATATTAGTCAACTGCACTCCCACCACATTGGGGATGACGGTATCGCCATCTGCAGCCAAGCCGATGTAATTACCCGCGACCACGTTGTTGATCGTACCAGAACCAGTAAGTGCGATCCCGTAATTGTTGCCACTGGGGTTCGCGACGCTGCCGCCGATGATGTTTCGCTCAAGAGTATCGGATGTTCCATTCGCATCCGAACCGATTCGCGTATTCGCAGTGCCATCACCCAGCGAGATACCAGCTTGTCCGCCAGCAATTGCAGCGGTACCGGCCGCGTTGAGCCCGATGATGTTCCCAGCGATGATCGAATTGTCAGCACCATCGATGCGAATACCCAAGTCGCTGTTACCCGAGATGATGTTTCGCTCAAGAGCATCGATCACGCCGTCGCCATCGGTACCGATAATGGTACCTGTAACCAAGTTATCAAACAGCCAAATGCCGTACTGCTGAGTCCCCAGTGCCGCGGTTCCCGCAGGATTCAGCCCGATGATGTTGCCCGCGATCGTGTTGTCTTCCGAACCGCTTTGCAGATAGACGCCCACCGAAGTATTGCCGCTAATGACGTTGCCTTCATTGGCATCGTTCACTCCATCGCCATCGGTACCAATAAAGCTGTTGTCACCGATGTAAATCCACACACCGCCACTGGCGTTTCCAGCGCTCGAACCGTCGGCTCGCACACCAATGTAGTTCGATTGAATTTTGACATTGTTGCTGTTGACAATCACACCGGCGAACGACCAGTCGACGATCGACAACCCTCGGACAATTGAGTTCGCTGCGTTGATCTGTAATCCATTGGTCGGCGCGACAATGTTGCTACCGTCCAGCTCAATTAACGGGACACCCGCGTAACCAGGCAAAGCAGTACCGTCAATAATGATCGTTTCGCTGATATCTGGCAGGGCACCCAACGGCGCGATCACGTGTGGCCCAGGACCGGTGAAGCCGAAGGTGATCACGTCTGGCCCAGTACCTGAGTTCGCATCCTCGATCGCTTGGCGCAGCGAACCGGCCCCGCTGTTGGCCGTCGAGTCCACTTGACGCATGCCGCTGATCGACGCTAGCACGACATCGTTGCCAGTCCCGCCAACGTAACTTATCGTGAAGAAACCGTTGTCACCAATTTGGACCGTTGCCCCTTCGCCCAAACCATTAAAAGTGCCAACGACAGCATCGACTCCATCGTTGTTGATGATCGTATAGCTTTGCCCAAATGAAAAATCGCTGTAGCGCAGGACATCGAGAACGCCCGCAAGTGTCACTGTTCCAGTTACATCGATCTGGTCGTAATCGACACCAGCGTTGGCTCCCAAACCGCCGATCTCGATCTCAAGAGTTGCCCCAGCGGCAAGATTGAAGTCGCCAGTGCTCAAGATCCCTGGACTATTGCCGGGACTCGCTGTACCGCCGCTTTGAATCATAGTCGCGCCAACCGTGCCGCTACCGCTCAAAACCGCTCCGGTTTCAACCAACACCGTTGCGGGAAGAGTGCCATCGACCGTCAATTCTCCTCCAACGACTGTGGTCGTTCCGTTGAAGGTGCTCGTTCCGCTAAGCGTCTGCGTTCCAGTTCCTGTCTTGATCAAATTGCCATTGCCAGTGATTGCGCCCAAATACGCAAGCGACTGGTTACTGGAACCGATTGTCAACGTGCCCGTTCCGATATTAACTGTGCCCGTTGCATTACTGGGCGCTTCCAGGTCCCCAACGCTTGCATCAAATCCGTTGAGATTTAATGTTCCCTGCAGCACTTCGGCAGTTGAATTCGGAGAAATCCCGGTGTTCGAACCAGCCGTCAAACTGCCACTAGCAATAATTCGATTGACGGCTGAGTAACTATTGTTTCCAGAAAATACAACATTGGTTGCGATGTCCAGTTCGCTGGTGCCGGAGATCGAACCAGAAACATCACCAGAGATCGTCAATGGGCTAGCACCGCTTGGATGCAGACCGATCTTGCCAACTGCAGCCAGTACAACATCTCCAGCGAATGTCGCTCCGTTGCTACGAATGATTGGGTTGGAACCGTTGAACGTAAAGTTTTCGTTACTAATGACTCCCGAATCCAAATTCAAAATGACTTGATCGAATCCTCCATTGCCCGTGACGATCGTTCCGCCAACCGTGCTGCCCAATGTGCCTGCCCCAGAAACGGCGAGCGTCCCCAATTGCAGAGTCGTGACTCCGTCGTATGTGTTCGCTCCCGTCAATGTGAGTCGGTGATTGCCCAACTTGGTAATGCCAGCAGTACCACTCACGATACCGCTCAACGTAATGTCGTTATTACTATTTGTGTTCAAGGTGCCACTGAGGACCAAGTTGTTTGGAAACGTTCGCGGCGCGGTTAAGGCAGACAAGCTTCCACCGGAGACGTTGACCGGGACGAGATTCGGCAGTGGATTGTTGCTATTCAGTATCATCGAACCAGCCGACATCGACAGTGAGGCAGGCTGCAAGCTGGCGTCCAGACGCAAGCTGCCACCGCTGACTGCAACCGCCGCATTGACGGCCGAGGGCTGGGTAATGGTCATCGTCCCACCGATGATATTGATCGCTTCTCGACTTGCCAGTTCGCCGCTGTTGGCAGCAATGCTGGAAAGCGTGATTGTGGCTGAGCTAGTTGGCTGATCAATGACGACTTTGTCCGTGGGTGCTGGTACTACCCCACCACTCCAGTTCGCAGCATTGTCCCAAGCTTGACTGATGTTGCCTTGCCAAGCGACATCCGCCCATTGGCCAACGATGTACTGATCACCGGCTAAGCCATATTGCAAAGTGATCTCTGCCGCGCCGCCACCGTTAGTATCCAAATACCAAGTCGATGGCGTTGTTGACTCATCGATCATGCCAATGTTGTCATCACCATCGTTGTCCCAGTTGCCGATAATAGGGATAGTGGTGTTAGATCCGTAGTTGTTGATCGTGTTACTGAGACCAAGTACGGTCGCGGTGTTATTGGGATACGGCGTCGGTCCTGCTACCGCATTGCTAACATACCAATCGTACAGCGACCCGTCATCGCGCACGGATATAACATCGGCCCGACCATCACCATTGATATCGCCTACGAGCGGTATGTCACCATTCAAACCGAATGAAAAAGTCGCGTTAGTGGTTAGTGTCGAATCATTGCTCGGATATGGACTTGCTCCTGGCACTCCATAATGAACATACCACTCATTCAGTCCACTAACCGTTGATGTGTCGACGGCTACCACATCATCCACACCGTCGCCATTCATGTCGGCAATCAGTGATGTAAATCCTGCCAAACCGAATCTAAAGAGATACTCTTGATCAGTATCGCGATCAGTGTCACCTAACCATTGCAACGCTCCCGCGAAATCCCGCGTTACGATCGCTTGGTCAAAGCCCGTGCCGCTGAGGTCCCCGGCCAGTGCGCGATCGTCTACGCCTGAACCGCCAATCGACGTGGAACTAAAACCGTAGTGAAAATCAATCTCTTGGAATTCATCGCGAGGTCCTGTCAATGGCTGAGTGTCTAAGTAGAAGCTCAACAGATCATTCGGGTCGCCAAGGTCAGGCCGAATGGCAGCGATGTTTACCGCCATCAACTGCCGGCTGCCGAGCGTTTCGAACTGAAGTTTCCGATAGCCTTGACGAAAAAGTCTGCGAAACTGATCACGTTTCCAGCTTGCAATTATTTGTAAACGTCGCAGTTTTCTTGACAGGGTTCGGGGGAGTGAAAGACGGGCGCGCATGGGGGGACCTAACTGTCAACTGAAACTCAAGTGCTACAACTTGGGAGCAACGGTCCATTCAAGATCCTGGTGTCAGCAGGGCAAGGCGGGTGGCAGGCTCGGATTCAGGAGCATCCGAAAGGCAGGATTCGTTGAGCGGAACGGTGATGTCAATTTGATTGGTGGTGAACAAAAAACCAATCCCCTGAAATAGGGGGTTTAAAAAGATCTCAAAAATCGAGCTGCCAATTCCGTGGCCGAATTTACCTGAAATCGCGTGTAAATCTTTTTGCAATGATCGTCGACAGTGTGGGGGCTCAACCCCAATCGCAATGCGATCTCTTTTCGGGGAAGCCCGTCGAGCAAGAGAGTCATTACGGCTCGTTGTCGCTTGCCTAAACCACTCTGCATCGTTAAAGCCGCCGCACCGCAATCTCGCGGTCTTAGCCATCCAATATAACGGATCGCAGCGCTGACAAGAGCGACGGATGCTTCATCAAATCGATCGGACTCGGAAGACTTTAACAGCGAAATCTCTGTCCAACATGAACTCTCAAACTGATGGACGCCAACAATCCAGTCCCCAAAACCGGAAGTCGCCCATTCGTTCATGTCGATCGGATTGTCGAACCACGCGGCGTCCGACCATACGGAAGACCTGGACAATGCCACGTGGGCTTGAGTCCGCAATCGCTCGCGTATAGGGGCGCGCAACAATTGGTCTGTTTCTGGATGATTGATCAGCTTTTCGATTCGAGTCTCCACCTCTGTTTCATCTGGCATCGTCAGCTTTACAGAGCTGATCAGTGGTTCGTCAGACCAACTCCCTCTGCCCCATCGCCAACAGGCAGCCTCCGCGCGGCTGAACAGAACGATTTGATTGAGCAACTCAAAACGCTGTTGTTCACGAGGAAGCGCAACGAAATCCCAGTGCGTCACGATTTCTAGTAACTTCGAGCTCGGCGAATCTGGTGGCTGCGTCATCGGGGAAAGGGACTTCTCCAAACTGAGTGCCGCTTGGTAAACACAAAGCTAACAAGATCATTGCGGTTGCAATCTCTGTTGTGTCGTCAGAATGCGCAAAAAGGAGAAAACCTAACAGAAAAGTTGAGGTTTTCTGAAAACTAAATGAGTCCACCTGATAACGGAGATCTCAGCTAGCAGTGCAAGAATACAACTGTTGACATGCTTTCATCGGTGATTTCGCCGGGAGGTAGTAGACTTGGAGAGATGCTAGGCAAGTCGGCTGCGGATTAGAATGATCACCGTGAACATCGCCGCGATGCAAATTATCCCAACTAAGATGCAGATCGAAATTCCTCGGTGTTCTTTCAAGAAAGACTTGCCGCCGCTCGCCGTTCGTGGATTCTTCATTGAAGCGGATGGTTCCTGCTTAAATTTTGTTGCAACGATCTTTTTAAGTACTGCGATCAGGTCATTTGGCGTCGCGAATCGATCTTCTGGCGACCGAGCGAGTAGGCAAGTCAAAATGAGCGACAAATAGTTAGGAATCTGTTTTGAAACGTCATCACTCGGCGCCGTTTCGGTTCGGTTGGCAGATGCAAGCACTGACCAAGGGTTCCAAGAAAGCGGCGATTTCCCAACCAGCAAAAAATGAAATGTACAACCTAAGCTGAAGAGATCCGCGCGAATATCCACAGCATCTGGAACAGTTGTTTGTTCGGGTGCCATGTAGCACGGCGTACCAACCAATGCTCCTCCCAGGTTTTTCGCATTTGCACGGCTAAGATCGATGCCAACTCGAGCAAGTCCGAAGTCGAGAATTTTGATTTGACCGCTTGGAGTTAGCATGATGTTTGACGGCTTGATGTCGCGATGCACCATAGATTGGAGATGAGCGTGGCTGAGTCCCTTGGCCGCCTGCAAAATGTAATTGCATGCAGCTTCCGGTTCCACTGGACCAACGCGTCGAACGAGTTGACTTAGCGTCTCACCTTCAACCCACTCCATCGCTAGAACCATTTTGCTGCCAACCCGCTCAGCGTCATAAGAAGTAACGATGTTCGGATGCGACAGTCTCGCTGCCGCACGCACCTCTCGTTCGAAAGAGTCCATTGTTACTTCATTAGGCAACAATTGCGATTCAAAAACCTTCAACGCGACAATCCGATCCATCAGCCTGTGACGCGCTTTGTAAACAACACCATTGCTCCCGGCTCCCAGTTGACCAAGAATCTCATAACGGCCATGTTGTTCCAAGTCTGCTAAAAAGTCGCGCGGCAGAACTAGTGAGCTCGGAATACTTGAAAGGGCTCGAGGTGAATTCAAAGTTGAAGGGTTGGATACAAGTTCTTCAAACGTATCCCCGCCCATCTTTTCCAAATTCTTGCAGCAAATCACACAAGATTCGATGTGCGATTCAATTGCTGCCGATAACGTCGAATCGACGATACGCCCACTGATAAAGGCTCGCAATTCTTCGAAATCGGGATGATTGCTAGTTAGGTTTTGCATAAAGCTTGAACGGGCTAGCCCGTGATTCGTAAGGTACGCAATCCTATTATGGTTTCTCGTTTCCAAGTCGCCGCATATTAGCAAGGCGACCTGCTCCTGAGCCTAATTTCTCTGACCGTCGGAAGGCAGAAAACCTTCAGAACCTTACACAAAAAAGTCCCTTTTTAAGGCAGTAGCATGAAAACCCGTAATTATCCATCGGGAAAGATCTCTTTGGCTGCTTCTCGCAAGCGTTTTAAGACCCTAGATTTGATCGTGAATACTGCACCTTCGGTGAGTCCAAACTCCTGAGCAACTTGCGCTGCCGATTTTTTTTCTAACACAAAAGCCCGAAACGCTTGCCATGATCGCGTTTCAAAATCAGCAGCAATGTAGCTTAGCAACTTTTGCAGTACAAAACGGTCATGCTCTCGTTCCCATAACTGGCTGAGCTCGCTGCTGGGGTCTTCTAGCTGCGCCATGCGATCATCGAATTTATCAGGCCACGCTACCGTCTGTCGCTGTTCACGCCAGCGCACTCGCAGCCGATTGACCACGATTCCACGCAGCCAAGTACGAAACGCACCTGCGTTCCCATTGTGACGGAAATTGGGCAACTGATTAAAAAGCACGACGAGCACGTCTTGGACGATGTCTTCAGCGTCTGAAAGAGGGATCGCTTCGTTGCGCAGCCAACCTAACAACCATGGGCGATAGATTTCGATAAGCTGATGCCACGCCTCCGCGTCGCTTGGTTGCGACTGAAAACGCCTGAGCAATCCATATGGAGTTGTGTCCACGCTATCGCAGATCTGGCTACGGGAAAAACCCTAATTGCAAAAGTGGTTCTGTACCACCCAAGCGTACTTAGCAGGTCGAATAAACTTCGGTTAGCTTAAGTCTAAGCCGCGTGCGTTGCAAGCAAAAGAAAGGCTACTTTAATTCAAAGCTGACTTTACATCGCTATTGGAACCGCCTCAAACGCGATCATACGACCGATTCAACTAGCTTGTGAAGCTTTGAAACTGCGTGATGAAGTTGATAGTGCGATACAATCTTGCTTCGCGCTGCGTCCGCGCACTGCACGTACCGCTCAGGATTGCCGAGCATTTCCAACGATTTTTCGACCCAAGCGTTCACGTCGAAGAAATCGGTCAGCATCCCTGACTGGCCATGCTCGATCATCTCACGGACTGGGGCAGTGTCGCTCGCTAATATTTTACAACCACAGCTCATCGCATTCAGCAACGACCAGCTTAAAACAAATGGCACCGTTAAGTATAAATGAAGGTCTGAAAGCGACAGTAGTTCGACCAACTGGCTAGGCGCCAATCGCCCGACAAAGTGAATTCGTTCGAGATTAGGGTTATGCTTGTCGATCGACCATTGCATAAAAGACTTGCCCGCCGTGTAACGTTGGTCGCCGCCATAAGCGACACGATCTTCTCCAACAACGACGACGCTCACATCTTTTCTCGCTCGACAAATATGATTGGCAACCTGAAGAAAGATATCGAAGCCGCGTGTAGCTTCGAATCCGCGACTTACATACGTTACAATCTTGTGGTCTTCTGGGATCGTCGTGCCGTTAAAGGTTCTTGTCGTCGGCTTTCGAGGACTCCAAAAGTCGACATCAATACCGTCAAAGATCGTCTGGAGTTTCGACTGGTATTCGGGCGGAATTTGGGAACGTTGAAAGTCGGTAGGCGAATACCCCGCATCGCAGTTATGCAAGTCTAACAGGAGCTGGGCGTTCCTGATTCGAACACGCAGCAGATCGAGCTCGGTTGGTAAAGGCAAATCTTGGCGAAAATCCATATCGCTATGATGGGCGTGGTAAAAATATTCGAAGTATCCGATATGGGGCGTCTCTGGATATAGCTCTCGCAAAAACAACGATGATACAAATCCGCTATGGGCAATGATGACATCTGGTTTTATATCAGGTCGTTGCTGCAATGCTTCGAAAGCCGCGTGAGATCGCCAGACCTGGTTCTCAAGACTTCGAGTGCAATAGTGTGTTTCCTGACGCGCTCCACCGCGACTTTGAAACTGGACATGTTGGATTTCAGCAGTATCGGTGACTTGCTTTTCACTGACAAAAGTGCAACGATGTCCATGCAGCTTCGCAAATTGCGTTGCTATTTGACCGAACTGAGCCGGAAAGTTCGTGTGTAAAAATAAAAGATGCATTTTTATATAGTCCCTGCTTAGTCCAACATTTGAACTTTCCCTATCATGACCGAAGCACCCATCGCGATCTACTACCATCGCGCTGCTTATTCGGAAACGGCACGCGCTCATCAAGCCAAGTCGCCGAACGATGGCCTTCCACAAGGCATCATGGGACGTGAGGTTGCAAGTTACGAATTCTTACGAGCGCTTCTGCTTTACGGAAGAGCGGAGCGTATTGACGTGCTGCTGGCAAGCGATGCTGACCGCGATCCATTTTGCAAGATGTGCGCAGAAGTTCTCCATGATGCGCCGATCGCCCGTCACGTAAAAATTATTCCACCGACAGAGCACGCTGCTTGGTTTGCGGAGCCGACCGCCGAGATTCTCCATTTTGCCTATCCGCCTGAACCAAGTTTCGCTTATGCCAGAGCACAAACGGGCGCTGCAAAATTCGCGGTATCTGGAGTTACCCACACGCTATGTACAATGCGGGCAATGCAAACGCTCAACGAGTATCTTGTGGCTCCGTGGCATACGTTTGATAGGCTGGTGACAACTTCCTATTCAGTCGAAATGCTAGCCAGAAAGGCTCGACTGGCTATGTCTGAAAATTACTCAATCGAAAGTCTGTCGAGTGGCAACAATTCGATAACTCTTGAAACTATTCCTTTGGGTGTTGATACCAAGCGTCATAAACCTGCGACTCGTAAGCTGCGACATGAGTCACGTCGCAGGCTCGGGATACTCGATCATGAAACAGTGCTCGTGTTTACCGGCCGCTTGTCGCACCACTCGAAAGCGCATCCGTTTGCCATGTTTGAGGGCACTCAGCGCGTCGCGAAAAAACTTGGACAAGATATACACCTTTTACTTTGTGGTTGGTTTAGCAATCCAAGTGTGCGAGACGCCTACTTGGATACAGCGCAGCGTGTTGCTCCCAATGTTCGAGTCGCGATCGTAGATGGAATGGATTCTTGGTGGCGTTTTCATGCGTGGGATTGTGCAGACATTTTTGTGTCGCTCGCCGACAGCATTCAAGAAACGTTCGGTCTGACTCCGCTCGAAGCCATGGCAAGGGGTGTCCCGGTTATCGCAAGTGATTGGAATGGCTATCGCGATATCGTAGTCCATGGGAAGACAGGCTATCTGGTCCCGACTGCGATTGTTAAAGGCTCGCACAATGGCTTACACGAGCAATTTGCCTCTGGCGAGATTGACTACGATCTGTTTCTGGCAAAATCGAATCAAATGGTGATTGTATCGATAGAAACTTACGCAGACAAACTAATACAGCTACTATGCAATCCTCAGTTACAAAGAGAATTTGCTGAGGAAGCGACAACGCGGGCGAAGAAGTTGTTTGACTGGAGTCAAATTATCCCACGGTACGAAGCCATGTGGCGGCAACAGCGAGAAGAATTGAAACTACATCAAACGCAAGCGTCTTCACCGAAGGCGGCTAGTACCGAGAAAGAATTATCAAAGCACATCCATCAATCCGAACCCTACTATCCGCCGATCGATACAGTTTTCGAGGCTTATCCAACGTGCTGGTTAGACAGCGATTCGAAGCTGTCGAAAAGCGACAACGCAGTTCAATTAGCGCGAGATCTGCTTGCTGATCGACTATGCAATTACTGCCTTCCATGGTTGGAGCAGAGAGATTCGGTGCTGAAAGTCATCGCACAAATGAACTCAGTTGCAACCGTTGCAGAATGGGTACAGACACTGGCCCAGCAAGACGTTGCGGACGCTTGGCAGCTCAATGTAATTGCTTGGCTATGCAAGTATGATGTGCTGAAAGCTGCAACGCTCGCCAACTGTCTCGACGTGTCGAGTGGCAGTGCTGTTTCGTTATGCGAACCTCTCATTAGTTTTGTCATCACATGCAAAGGCCGTCTGGACCAACTGAAGCAGACTTTACCCAGTACCGTATCGCAACCAGATTCTAATGTAATCGTAGTCGACTATAGTTGTCCGCAATCTGCTGGCGACTGGGTGCAAAAGAATTTTCCAACGGTGAAAGTAGTGCGTGTGGTAGGCAAGTCGATGTTCAATCGTTCTGACGCCAAAAACCATGGTGCCTTTGCTGCAAGTTCGCCATGGATTTGTTTGCTGGATGCGGACATCGTGCTGAGCCCTGATTTTACGTCTGAGATTCGTCGTTACCTTGTGCCCAATGGAATTGTAAGATGTGGCACGATTGGAGAAGGAACGGGAGGAACATTGTTGTGTCAACGGGAGCTTTTCTTACAAGCGAATGGCCATGACATTGTGTACGAAGGGTGGGGAGAAGAAGACGACGACTTGGTCGATGCACTCAAATTTGTCGGCGGACATAACGTTTTTTACCCAGCGAAGCTTATCGAACATTTGGAGCATGAGGATGATCAAAGAACCGCGTTTCATGACGAGAAAAGCCGACCAGCGAGTCACATGATCAACCGTTTGTATAGGGCTGCAAAGTGGGATTTGGCGAGAATCCTTGGAAAGGTCCCTGCTCTGCCTCAACGACAGCAACTCTACCAAGACGTGCAACGAGGTTTTGACCGTTGGCAAGCGACGGGAGAAACGGATCTGACAATCCCAATCGGCACTATGTTTTGGAAACCGATCGAATTAGATTGCTCACGTTCGTTACAGTACCGGCTTCGTTCACTTAACCAAGGCGGTTGATTAGCTCGCATGTTGCCCAAGTTGTTGATCGTTATACCGCACTACTACGGACCAGCGACGACGCGTACATCGCATGGTTCAACATCGAATGACGCTGCTCGTCGCGCTGCTATCGTAGCTCGAACGATCATGGCGATCCACCAAACATTCGGTAGCGATCAGTACATCATGCAACTGGAAAAGCGGGCAACAGATCCTGCTAATGAAGCAACGCGATTTGATGTGCGTGTAATCGTTAGTGTCGTCGGAGATCACCATCTGCTGAATACACTCAACATTTCGCAAAGTCGTTTTGAACGCCGTATCTTCAATGTGCAGCCAACTTCGCTAGGATATACTTGCCACGATGTGTTAGCAGAAAACTTGGAGCAGGCTGACTGGTTCGGCTATTTGGAAGATGACTTGATCATCAATGACCCGCTTTTTTACGACAAACTTGCATGGTTCAATAGTCTAACCAATGGTTCTGCTGTTCTACTTCCTAACCGTTTTGAGCGCGCAGTGAATCAGCTGGCAGCCAAAGCGTATGTAGATGGGAATTTGCCACTCAAGAGCACCGCTGCGTATCAAGAAATTCAAGAGAGTCACTTGATTAAGGCTTCTTTGTTGGGACGCGAATATGAATTCTACCGGCCGAGCAATCCTCATTCAGGGTGTTTTTTCCTTTCGAAGAATCAGCTAAAAAAGTTCGTTGATTCGCCCAATTTCCACGATCGAACTGCTGACTTTATCGGTCCTTTAGAGAGTGCGGCCAGTCTTAACTTGATGCGCACGTTTCGCGTTTACAAGCCCGCTGTGCGAACGGCAAGCTTTTTGGAGATTGAACATCAATCCAACCAATTCATTTCGATGTTGCGACGTCCAGAACAATAGATGGAACGACGATGATTGTTATTTTGGGTGCCAGTGGGTATATCGGGACTGCGTTTCGGCGGCTTTTGGAAAGTCAAGGAGTTGCATATCAACCGCTGCCGAGATCCGAGGTTGACTGTTCACGCCCTGAACTCCTGCGCAAAATATTGCTAGATCGAGGAGCCACTTTTCTAATTAATTGCGCGGGTTACACCGGAAAGCCAAATGTTGACGCATGTGAAAGACACAAAGCGGAGTGTCTTTTCGGCAACACTGTTCTACCTGGTATGATCGAGCAAGCATGTTCGATGGCTTCGATTCCCTGGGGCCACGTGTCCTCCGGATGTATTTACACAGGAGCAAGAGTCGACGGTTCTGGGTTTCAAGAAACAGATCGACCTAACTTCAGCTTTCGAACGAACAACTGCAGTTTTTATTCTGGTACGAAGGCGTTGGGCGAAGAGTGCCTGCAAGATGCGGAGAGCTGCTTCATTTGGCGACCTCGAATGCCGTTCAATCATCTCGATTCCGAACGCAACTACCTGTCAAAATTGATGCGGTATTCGACACTGCTCGACGCAACAAATTCGATTTCGCAACTTGACGAGTTTGTGTTGGCATGTTGGAGATGCTGGGTAGATCGTGTGCCTTTCGGAATCTACAACGTGGTCAACACCGGAGCGATAACAACGCGCGAGATCGTCGATTTGATCAAGGAAGAGTTGCGAATTGAGCGAAGCTTTAACTTCTTTGAGAGTGAAGACCAGTTTATGCAGAACGCTGCCATCACACCGCGATCGAATTGC
Organism: Njordella aestuarii; assembly: GCF_056494165.1. Lineage (NCBI taxonomy): Bacteria > Pseudomonadati > Planctomycetota > Planctomycetia > Pirellulales > Pirellulaceae > Njordella > Njordella aestuarii. The sequence goes on along the minus strand of NZ_CM151397.1, from coordinate 5,107,189 downwards.
ATATTAGACAATCAGAAATTGATAGATTGTGGCATCATGATGTCTGACGTTCGCGATTCTATCCGCATGTCGCTCCGGAAGTGGGAAGCTGTTTCCTGAGCGTCTCGTTTGGCAATATCATCGTGTTATGGCAGTGCGATTGTTTTGGGAGCTGGAGATTCTCGAAAAGAAAATTTTGCCATCCGAGGTTAGCTGACAAAATGCATCCGCTGGTAAAGTTTGCCGCATAGGACGATTGAGCACTGTTAGCAAGTTGATTGCGTACGGCCTCTCGGCATATGTTAATTACTCCCAATGCGGTTAGCCGATGGACAACGTCAATAGATTGCGGCAGGCAAGCTAGTTGTCGATTCTAAAGCAGAATAATTTGTTGCTCGCAACTCGCAAAAGATGGCTTGTCGCACAATCATTGCCTGCTCGCAACAAGGGGACTCAGGTATGCACTTGCAATTTAAGCTTCGACGGATTTTGGTCTCTGCCGTTGTGCCAGCATTATTCGGCTCTCTCAGTATCTTCTGCGAATCAAGTTTTGCGCAAGAGTTGGGGGCAGAAGTTTTTTGTTGTGAGCCAGGCCTGGAGACCGTTTCAGCGCAAGTTGCGATGCCCGCTACCTGTCGTTGTTCGCTTGAGCCTACTTGTTGGCTTGATGGTCGAGACAGTGACTTCCGGCGTGGCCTGAAAGACAATGGGATCTCTTTCACGAACAATTTGACCAACTTCTATTTTGGAAACACACGCGGCGGCAATGAACAGGAGTTTAAGTTTGCCGGACATGGCGATTACCTAGCCAACCTTGACATCCACAAGATGGGGGGGCCGCAAGGCCAGTTCCTTCAAATACGAGCGGAACATCGCTATGGCGAATCGATAACGCCTGCATCTGGCGCGCTGCTTCCCCCAGTACTCGCCACTGACATTCCAGTTCGTGACTCAGAACAACTTTACATCACCAACCTGTTGTTCACACAAGCTCTATCTGAGTCGTTTGTTTTATACGCTGGTAAGCTTGATACGCTTGGCGGCATGAACGATTCGTTGACCAGCGGACGTGGTATTGATCAGTTTTCCAATCTCTCGCTCATAGGCAATCCATTGGGGCTGCGTAGCGTCGGGTACTCGAGCTTGGGAACTGGTTTTGCCGTTCTCAATGACGGAGAGAAAGTATTCAACTTTTTAGTGTTCAATGCACGCGATACTACCGAAACCGACGGGCTAAGCGAGTTGTTCGCTGATGGTGTCGTACTCGCACCCGAACTCAAAATTCCGACCAAGTTCTGGGGATTGCCCGGTTTTCAGTCGTTCGGTGGAATCTGGAGCAGTCGCGAATTTGCATCGCTCAACCAATCGCCATTCTTCTTGTTTCCTCAAATTCCGATCGTGCGCCAGTCAGGAACTTGGGCACTCTTATACGAATTTGATCAGTACTTAGCCGTTGATCCATGCAACGAAAAGCGGGGCTGGGGAGTCTTCGGTCGGTCGGGAATCGCTGACAGCGAGACGAATCCTGCAAGTTACTTCCTTAGCGCAGGAGTGGCGGGACATAGTCTACTCGACAGTCGTCCTAATGATCGATTTGGAGCCGGCTGGTTTTACTATGGGACAAGCAACAAAATCGCTCCATTTGCAGAAAACATAGTCGGACCAATTCGCGACGGTCAGGGCGTTGAAATGTTTTACAACCTGGGCATAAACAAGCGGATGTTTATTACTGGCGATACGCAGATATTACAATCTGCCTTGTCTAACGTTGACACTGCGCTTCTCTTCGGCCTGCGTGCCAACTTGGCATTTTGACGTGACAAGGAGTTACGATCTAGGTTTGCAGAAACGGAGCGACCATCACTGCAACTCCACTGTCAACTTCTCGATCGATCCATCGAAGGCGAACGGGCGGCGGTCGTAATAATCTTTACAAACAGTTGAACCAAGATCAGTACCAACGTCAAAACTCTCGCTAGCAGTGAAGGCCGCTGGCACGGTCATCTTAGCGGTCGTTCTGGCAACTTCTTGACCATCAACGCTGAGCACAATATCGGCTGGTGCTCCCGGCTTGGGGGCCTTAAGTGTAGTTTTCACAATTATCTTATGCTTGCCGGCTGGAATCTTACCGACGGACTTGGCAATGGAGCGATCAATGATCATGAGGTTATATTCGAAGATCAATTGCCCATTGTCCATGTAACAAGCCAAGCCGCCGCCAGAACCGCCCATGGCATAGAGCACTCCACTGGCTTCTTCCCCGCACTCGAGATCAATCGTGACCGTGTTGTTGTGATTTCCAAGAGCGGGAGCAGTGAATTCGGGCATGCGTGTAGTCGTGGCGTCAAAATTCCAGCTCGTGTAAGGCGACCTGATGCGGTCCTCAGGATGGATCCGGAGCCAGATGCCCGCTCCGATTGGGAAGGCCTTGTTTTCCTCAGCCTGCTCAAGAAACAACTTTTTCATTTCTTCGAGCTTCTCAGGGTATTGCGTGGCAAGATCATGCATTTGTGTGAAGTCTTTAGTAAGGTCGTAAAGCTCCCACTTAGCTTTCGATGAATCCCAAGACTCGAGTCCTGGTTGAGCGTTCAACCACGGGCTGAGTGGGCCGAATGTGCAAGCATACCAACCATCTTTGTAGATGCCGTCGCTACCGTTATTGTCAAAATACTGGACATGCTTATTCTCCGGTGCAACTGCATTGTTGAAGCTAGCGACCATACTCACGCCGTCAATCGGATCTTGCGGAAAGCCATTCACTTGTTCCGGGGCTTTGATACCGATCACGTCATAAAGCGTCGGAACGATATCGTTGACATGATAAAATTGTGATCTCGGAGTACTATCAGCTTTGATCTTTCTTGGCCAAGAGACAACGAGTGGATTGCGCGTGCCGCCAAAATGTGCCGCGACAAGTTTTGTGGAGCGAAAAGGCGTGCTGCCGGCCCAAGCCCAACTTGCATGGTAAATATTGTCCGTCAAAGGTCCGCCTAATGCTTTCAGGCCGCCCAATCCGTCTAGTGCTTTAATCTGTTGGGCAATCGTATTAGGAATTTGATTTTGTGCGAGGAGTTCGCTGATCGATCCGTTCTGACCTTCAGCTGAAGATCCGTTGTCACCCCAGAGATAGAGAATGATTGTGTTATCGCGCTGACCGCTCTGATCGAGATAGTCAACAAGTTTGCCAACTTGCGCATCCGTGTGTTCGCAGAATCCCGCGTAAAGCTCCATCAGACGAATTTGGAAAGCTCGTTCCGATTCGGGAATGTCTGCCCATGCCGGCATAGTTTCGTCACGCGGTGTAAGCTCAGCATTAGAAGGCACCCAACCGAGGGCTTTTTGGCGGGCAAAGACTTCTTCACGAAGCTTGTCCCATCCCTGATCGAACTTGCCTTTGTACTTCGCAGCCCACTCTTCTGCTACGTGATGCGGTCCGTGCACTCCGCCAGGAGCCCAGTACATGAGGAAGGGCTTGTCGGGCGAAAACGCGCGATGCTTTTTCAACCAAGTGATGCCTTTCTCAGCCATGTCCTCGGTGAGGTGATATTTTTCATCATGAGGCGGTTCAATCGCGCTGGTATTTTCTATAAGCCGTGGCTCCCACTGTGAAGTTTCACCGGCGAGGAAACCATAGAAATACTCGAATCCGTAACCGGTAGGCCAATAGGTGAATGGCCCCATCGCGGTGGTTTGGTCGGCTGGCGTGTTGTGCCACTTGCCGAAAGCAGATGTCTTGTAACCGTAGTTCTTAAGCACTTCAGCCATCGTCGCAGAAGTCTTGGGCATGACTCCAGTGTAGCCATCCCAATCAACAGCCCGCTCGGCAATTGTGCCAGTGCCGACGCGTTGGTGATTGCGACCCGTCAGCAAGGACGCACGAGTGGGTGAACAGATCGAAGTGGTATGAAATCGATTGTAGCTGATTCCTTGCTGACTAAGCTTTGATAACGTTGGCGTGTGTGCGAAGCCACCGAATGTGTCTGGTACACCAAACCCAGCGTCGTCGATGAGTACGATAAGCACGTTCGGCGCGCCTTCCGGTAGACGAACTGGTTCGACACGCCGTTTGTGGATGGAGTCCTGCAGCGTTGGTCCCGCCTTGCTCGCGGTGGGCGCCGACGGAAAGGGCAGTACCGAACCGTCGTCGGCGGCAATGGCCAAGGCTGCACTGGTGAGACTGCAGAGGAAGACAAGGATTGCGCGTTTCATATGGATGCTCCAGGATTATTGTCTGATTGTTAGTTCGCGGTGTAAACCGTGTTCGAAGTTTCCCGACGCTCCACAAGACTGTTCATGCATTGGGAGGAACGGTTTAAACTTTCTTCATTGGAATCATTCGAGTTACGTCTCCGGCTCAGATTCATCCATGCGTAAGGTGCGGAGCGGTAATTTATACATCTAGCTCGAGGCACTTCAATACTTAAGTCGCCGTGTTAATACCATCCATGCCGTCGCATTTCTTGCAGAGCACCGGCATTTGAGCTTTCTACTTGTTCAAATACTTGATGGTCGTCGCGCCAATGGTGCCATTGAATTTAAACGGAGCCTGGTCGAAGTAGTCGAGTGAGACCGGGGAATCCAGGTCAACACCAATGTCGAAGGTCGCATTGGACGTGAAGTGCAAGGACATGGCGGCCGGAACACGTCCTTGTGCCACATCGTTACCATTCACTCTGAGCGTGACATCCATTGGACCGCCGATCTTGTCGACTAATCTTGATTCAACTTCAATCTTCACCTTGCCTGTTGGCAGCTTCTTGGACTTGAGTTTGGTGCGCTGAATCTCGAACAGGTTGAACTCATAGCATAGGTTTCCGTCCTTCATGTAACAGGTGATGCCGCCGGAAAAGCCCGCCAAGGCGTAGAGCACCCCGTTCGCGTTTTCGGGAACGTCGACTTCCATGGTCACCAGGCTGTCTTGCTTGCCGAGCTTGGGTGCGGCGGACTCAGGCATTCTGGTGATCGGTGCATCGAAGGTCCATTCCGTGAGCGCGGAGGCGGGCGCATCCTCGGGATGGAACATGGCAGTGGACCACAAGCCGCCGCCGATGGGCAGGTTTTTGTTCTTGGTGGATTCAAGCAAGAAGAGCAGCTTCAACTCTTCGAGTTTCTTCGGATTGGTTGCCGCGAGGTCATTTGCCTGACTCCAGTCCTCGTCGAGGTTGTAAAGCTCCCAGCGGTCTGTCAGCGGAGACCATTCCTTGATGCCTTTCGGAAGGCCACCCACCCAAGGTTCGCGCGGACCTGGAGCACTCGCGAACCAACCGTCATGATAGATGCCGCGGCTGGCCATGATGTCGAAGAACTGCGTCTTCCGCGTTCCAGGAGCCTTCGAGTCGTCCAAAGCATAGACCATGCTGACGCCATCGATAGAATCCTGCTCGAACCCGTTTACGATTCGTGGCGGCGTAATCTTCGTAAGTTCGTAGATCGTGGGTGCAATATCGATGACGTGATGAAACTGCGGGCGCGCCGTCGGTTCTGCCTTGATACGTTTCGGCCACGAGACGGCCATCGGCTGTCGGGTGCCTCCAAAGTGCGCACCAACGAGCTTGGTAGACCTGTAAGGTGTACTTCCCGCCCAAGCCCAGCCAGCGTGATACATGTTGTCAGTTTTTGGACCGCCGAGGGCATTGAGGCCGCCAAGTTCTTCCAGAGCTTCGAGGTGCTGCGAGATCTTGGTCGGAATCCCGTTCTGAGCGAGCTGCTCACTGATTGTCCCATACAGCCCTTCGGCGGAAGAACCATTGTCGCCCCAGATGTAGAAAATGAGCGTATTATCGAGTTTGCCCTGGCGATCGATTTCATCAATGACGCGGCCTGCGTTGTAGTCGGCGTGCTCAGTGAAACCGGCGAAGACTTCCATCAAGCGACGCTGGAATGGCTTTTCCTCTTCTGGAATCGAATCCCACGATGCCAGAGACTCGGGGCGCGGCGTGAGCTGCGCATTTTGTGGAATCCACCCCTTAGCTTTGGCGTTGGCGAAAACGCGCTCTCGATATTTGTCCCAGCCATCATCGAACTTGCCCTTGTACTTATCGGCCCACTCCTTCATCACCTGATGTGGACCGTGCGATGCGCCGGGCGCCCAATACATGAAGAACGGCTTGTCTGGGGCGTAGGCCTTCTGCTCACGCAGCCACGTGATCGCATCTTGTGCGATGTCGTCGGTGAGGTGGTAACCCTCGGGGAGATGGTCCGTGACTGGCGATGTGTTGCGCGTCAGCGTCGGCTCGTACTGTGAAGCTTCGCCCGCAAGGAAGCCGTAGAAGTACTCGAAGCCATAGCCGGTTGGCCAATAATCGAAAGGTCCTTTAGACGTGATCTGCTCTTCGGGAGTATTGTGCCATTTACCCCAGGCTCCCGTGTTGTAGCCGTAGTTTTTGAGCACTTCGGCGACGGTCGCTGAAGACTTCGGAATCGTCCCGCTGAAGCCGTCAAAGTCATTTGCGATGGCCGCGATCTGTCCGTTGCAGACACGTGTGTGATTACGACCGGTGAGCAGCGCCGCCCGCGTCGGGGAACACATTGCTGTGGAGTGGAAGCGATTGAATGAAACACCCAGCTTTGCGATGCGATCGAGCGTCGGCGTATTAATTTCGCCACCGTACGTTGAAGGTGTGCCCGGCCCCACATCGTCGATTAGAATGACCAGGATGTTCGGGGCACCGTCGGCCAGTCGCTTCGGTTCAACTCGTTTCTTGTACGTCGAATCCTGGATTGTCAGGCCCGGAGTAGAGCTCGATGGCGTCGGCGGGAATGGCAAAATCTCTTGTGCGCTTACCGACAATGCTAAGATACAAAGCATTGAAGTAACGCATAAAATTGCATGAAGACGTGAATGCATCTTTTAGCTCCGAGTTGTTAATCGTGATGGTGTAGTCGTAAAGATTTAGTCTGCTGTGGTCTCTGCAGGAGCGTTTAAACGCACGAGCAATACAGGCACTGACATATCCGCTCCATAATGAAGCAATCCTGGTGCTTCGTCTTGCGTAAGATTTTGAACACCAGTTTCAAATACGACCGCACTATTCTTGCCATCTGCGAATCCAACGGCGACTCTTTGAGTTTGTTTATCGACGGTTCCCTTGAGAGGACGCGAAACTTCGGTCGCTTCGTTGCAATATGTCCCAGCCACGACGCCTTGCTTGTTTACTGCAAGCTCAATCATTGTTTGCGAGTCATCAACGCCCTCTTGCGTCAGAGCAAAAACACCGAGCGGCATCCATTCGCCATCATCTAATTTCTCAGGTGCTGCAGCTACAAGTGCTGTAGCCTGAGCGGCGTACTCTGCGGGCGTTCCAACGGGTTGTTCGTTGACATAGACGATGTTGTTTTCGTAGTAAACGTTTCCGCCCGTTCCATACGCGTAATACACTGGGGTCGCGTTTGCCCACGTCGCACCAATGAATGTCCCAAGTGTCACGTAGGCAATTGGACGCCAACCGTAGTACGGCCCTAGAGTGGTCCAACCGACGTAATAGGGGTATCCACCGACAACCCCATAGCGGTAACGACCATTGCTATAGATATCAGAAAACCGATCGCCGGCTTGATCACGAATAGTGTTGCCAACGTTGTGGACATTGTTCACCCACGTATCTCGGTCCTTGGTAAAATCGAGCGAATTACCGATGTTCACATTACCTACATTGATATTATTCGAATCACCGATGCGATTGCCGATTTTCGAGACGCTATCCTTTTCGATGTTAGGCTTTAGCACGTTCGGTCTATTGTCCGGTTTTTGATTTGGCAAACGATCGGCTATAGGTCCAGACGCCCCCGATCCAATAGGTCTGTTGTCGATACCTAAGAAATCATTCAACTGTCCAGAAGATGGCCCCGCGCCTGAACGATTGATGTTTGGCACGTTTGGACGCGTTACACCGCCCGGCTGAATCCCATCTGGCCGAACATTCTTGATTTGCTGACCAGCTCCAGCGCTAGCGTTGGGAAGCTTAGGAGACTCAACGCTCGGCCTGTGAAAATGGCCGTTAGAATTTGCCCCTCCTCTGCCAGAGCCAGGATTTGACAACTCAGGCGTACGTGTTCGGCTAAGATTTCCGGCGCCTACGCTACCAGCAACTTTGCCAGTGTTCGTTGGACGACTGACGCTGAAACCCGAATTCGCTGGCCTTTGAAAATTTGCGGACGTGTGTCCGCCGCTTCGTCCCCCGCCACGACCGCCTCTAACTTGCCCAATGGCGTCGTTCAAACAGGATATCGATATGACGATGCTGAAGGCAGCAACACGAGTGGAGAAGTGAATGTATCGATTCATAATCATTGTTCTCCCGTTCTGTTTTCAACTACCGAATTACGCGTAAAAACGATCTCTTCGACGTCAGGTTGGAGTTCTCCATCGATCTCTCTTTGCAAAGATTTCCAACTGAACTGATCGTCGTCGATGAATGTTACAACGTTTATCATCGAAGCTTTACCACCATCTGCGAACGTGTATTTCGAACGTAAGGTGTATCGATTGCCATTCTGAGTCCACGTTTCTTCGCCAAAACCACCCTGCGAATCATAGGTCCAAGAACGGACTTTTTCCTGGGCAGGGTCCCAACCAATAATCTGCATGCCCGAAGTAGGACCCTGGGTAGAGTTTGTCGCAGTAAAAGTCCTGATCAGAAAAGCGTCGTTTTTAGCGAAATGGCAATGCAATTCGATCTGGCCATCTGTTTGCTGGGCCGTCCAATCACCGAGCAGCCAATCGAGAGTTCTTACCGGGCTCTCGGATGTTGTGTTATCATTCGAAGCAACCTTTTCCGCTTGAGCTTGAGCAGTGGAAAAAGACCGAATTAACAGCGGACAAAGTAAAATCGCCACGATGAGAAGTGCGACTCGAAAACGCATGCCTATGCTCCAACTTATAAAAGCCATGTGGCAAACCGCCAGAGTGGCGATGATAGCATACTCATGAGCGGTTAACATTGAGTCCGCTTGAAATAATTCCAACTTTGCGAAAACTTCCGATTCAATGTCTCTTAGACATCTTAACGAACAGAATTTCCATTGTTTGTTCGACCGTAACAGGCGACGAGCTAGGGGGTTACATTAGTATTGGTCAAACCGATCGAAGGAATTTGGCATTTCCCGCCTGCGATGATACGACGCGACGAGAAATTTCGATCAAGGCGACTTGTACTGAGACTGGTCAAGACTGTGAAATGGCGCAGAGGCTCAGTACGAATAACAAAATCAATTCGAATTCGCATGCAACTCGAATCGCGATCGATCGAAGCAAATCCCCCTACTCCGTTCGCGGGTTCGGCAACTAGGAATTGGCAACCTGAGCACAACTAAGCGTTAAACGCTGTGGCAAGCTGTGTGCCTGCTTCCCGTAGCTTGCCGATGCCGAGATCAATTGCGGACTGGTTCTGCTGTACCGCGTCGTCTTCAAGCTTGGCTGCAAGTTCTGCAAGAACTTTTAGATTGATGTTCGCAGCGCTGCCGTGCAATCGGTGCGAAACCAATCGAATCGTGCGGAAGTCTCGCTCTCGGTTCGCTTTTTCAAGCTCCAATAGATCGTCGGGGAAATTACCAACAAAAACTGCATAGAGTTTGGATTTCAGGACGTCGAACTCGCCGGAATTCTCTCGTGCGCAAACACTATAGCCATTTTTCAATGTTGTCCTGTCAGTAACATTGGTTTGTAACGTTTCGCACAGCTCTTCAAAGGTGACTGGTTTATGCAACACGCCGTCGATCTTCAGGTGGGCGTCCAACGATTCGAGCTGAGTGTTAATGTCGGCCGTAACAAGAAAAGTATTGGCTATGGCAATAGCGTCTCGCTGCAACTCACGGATAAAATCGATTCCGTCTCCATCGGTCATCTGTCGGTCAAGTAAAAGAATCTCTGGTTTGAACGATCGAATTGCCTTCCGTGCTTTCGCAAGCGAACTCGCAGAACAAACATCAAAACGGAGCTTTTTCAAAAAAGCTCTCAACAACAATCGATTTGTGCGGGAATCATCGACAATCAGTACTCGACGGCCAGGCGTTGAATCATTCCTGCGCGTTGCGACCGTCGGCGGCAGATTCTCGGACTGGCTGATCTCATCGCTAGTCGTACATTGGATTGTAAAGCGAAAAGTACTTCCTTCGCCTGGCTTGCTTTGTAAACTAATGGTTCCGTTCATCAGTCGAACGAGTTCCGCACTGATCGGAAGTCCAAGGCCTAAGCCTTCACCGAACATCTGCACGTGTGACTCTTGGTCGATTCGAACAAAACTCTCAAATATTCTCGTTTGATCCGTCAATGCGATTCCGCAACCGGTATCCGAGACTTCGAAAGTGATTTGTATTGAATCGTTCAGATTAAAAGGCGAATCTAGGTCTGAGTTGGTTCGAATAGATCCCTTGGCCAATGTCTGCGATGCGTCGATAAACACACTGCAAACAATTTGACCGGAGTTCGTGTAGCGAATTGCGTTTTGAATTAAGTTCGCGAGAACCTGCTTCAATCGATCTCCGTCAGCGACAATGAACTTCGGCAAGTTTTTCGCAAGAAGACAGCGTACCGATAGATTCTTTTGCGATGCCACCGTGTTCATCAGTGTCGCGACTGACCTCACCAGCGGTCTCAGGTTGACAGCGGTGGGCGCAAGCTGAATCTCCTTGCGTGCTTCGATGGAAGCAACGTCAAGTAGATCGCTGACAAGCCTTTCTAACGATTGCGAGGCGTCTTGCGCAAGTAGAAGTTTGGTTCGCTGGCTATTTGTCAGTTTTCCCCGCAGGACCAAATCGAGCATACCAAGCAAACCATGAAGCGGTGTTCGAAGCTCGTGACTGACCTTGGTCAAGAATTCCGTCTTAGCTGAATTTGCACTTTCCGCTTGCTGTTTTGCTTCGCGCAATTGGTCGGATGTAGCACGCAGCGCATCAAAGGTCTTGCGCAGCGAGGATATCGCTGGCGAAAAAATGAAGATGCCTTCAACCAGAAGAATACTAAGAGTTGCAACCAGCAGTCCACGTTCAAAGAACCGCAAGCGGCTGATTCGGTCTCCTGCCTCGGCTTCGTATTGCGATACGATCTTGTCCATGCCCATCAGGAATCCGCGGCTATTCACCAGCAAAGCATCTAGTTCGGATTGTGAAAGGAGATCACGATCGATAGATGTGCCTGAGCGTTTGATAAACTGGGAGACCGCTTGTTCGAGTTCAACAAAGTGTGGATCAACTTCAGAGAATAGTTTCTTAATAGTCGGACTGTTATTGCCAGGCAAGCCGAGTTTTTCTGATCCGTTCTGAAGACCGCCATGGCTCTCTTTCCAAAGCAACAGTTGGGATTGAAGTTCGACAACCTGCCCTTGATAGATTAATGCGCCGGAGTCGCGATCGGCTCCATTTTGTATGACTTGAGCCAATAACGGCAACCGTTGGCTAAGCATGCGTTGGCGACCCGCGATATTTACAATGCGTGCATCGCTTTGAAGTCGCTGGATAAAGAATTGAACCGCAACTTGCCCCAAGATCGTCAAGAGACCGACCATCCCGAGTGCAATAATGTACCACTTTGTTAGTCGGCGCGTGTTGATTGCCGGAATGAAGTCGCTGGTCATGCTTGCGGCTCGTCGTCAGTGTGGGCTTCCGATTCTTCGCCCATGAATGCAGCGTCTTTATGCAGATCGTTGAAATTGGAAAGCTGAATTTTAGAGGCAACGATTTTTCTGCGCAAGCTTGTGCGGGTCATCCCTAAAATTCTGGCGGCCGCAGCCTGGTTTCCCTTCGTATGCTGTAGCACCAAACGCAAAAGTTGTTGATCTAATTTGTGAATAGCTTCGTCATACAGACGATCTGTGTTCTGCTCAACGCCTTGTTGAACAAACTGCGCTAGGTTCCAAGCGCCCGAGGCCGTTGAATGGTCATGGTTTTCCAGTTCGGTACGCTGAATCACCAAAGTTCGAGTATCTAATGCTCGATTTAGCGCATCCGTTGCAAGGACTGCACCGCGTGATTCCATCAGGACACTTTGCAAAACGCTCTTTAGCTGTGCGACATTGCCTGGCCAATCGTGGGCTCGCAATATATTCAATGCAGTCGGACTGACACGAGGTGGTCCTTGACTGTGGTGTGGCGCTGAAACATGAGCCAAGCGTTGCATAAAGTGGGCAACGAGCATCTCAAAATCTTCTTGACGCTCTCGCAATGGAGGCACGCGAATGACATAGGGGCTCAGATAGTAATATAGATCGCTTCGTAGCTGACTTCGATCGACCAATGTTTTACAAGCAACGGAGGCTGTCATGATAATTCGAACATCGACACGAAGCTTTCCGACGACAGGCTCTTGCAGGAACTTAAGAAGCTTCGACTGAGTTGCGAGCGATACACCACCGATTTCTTCGAGCAACAGCGTGCCCCCGTTGCATTCGAAAATCCGACCGCTTGGCTGAGATTCTTGTGAAGATGGGTTCCCGAATAGCTCTTCCATCAGTTCTTGATCATCGAAGTCTTCGGAACTGATCTTCAGAAACATATCATCTTTGCTTCTTGCATGCTGATGGATTGCTCTCGCGATCATCTCTTTGCCGGTTCCGACTTCGCCTTCGATGAGAACTGGCGAAGCTAGGGAAGCGAGACGGCCGATCCCCTTATAGACTTCCTGCATTGCCCGGCACTTGCCGACGAGCACATCGGTAACTGAAAAGTCAGCGGAGCTAGGACTGACAACGACAGGCGATCGCGTTAGCTTGCGGTATTCTATCGCTTCAGCAATTCGTTGCCTTAACAAAGCGAAGTCTAAGGGTTTCGAAAGGTAGTCGAATGCCCCGTGCTTGATCGCTTCAATCGCAGTTTTCGAACCTGACTGGGCGGTTACGTAGAGAATCGGTCGCAGCCTATCTTGCTGGATCAGTTCTGCGATGCGATTGATCCCATCGCCATCCGGAAGTAAGTGATCGAGCAGAATGACATCTGCTCTAGTTTGGCTAGCCATCTCCATACCGGCAGTCAGAGTTTTTGCCCAATAGAGATCGATTTGCTCCCTGTCGACAAGACCTTGGACCAAAGCGAACATGCCTGGGTCATCATCGATAATTAGTAACCGCGCGTTAGATGTCATGAGGTGATAGATTGTTAACGCGATAGGACATCGGTTGAGTGGCTTGCGATGCACATAGCGTTCAAGCGTTTTGGGAGCTGCCCACGGTTGCTGATTGTAGCCCGAAGACACCGCATTCCCATCGCAGAAATGAAAATTGAGAAATGTGAACGTAGTTGTCTAGTAAACGTCGCGAACATATCGCTTTGAAAGTGTCAGTTGTTCAATGTATTTTTTTGCCTCTTGGCGACTTCTTGAACCATGAAGTGCGACGATCTCTTGCAACGCTTTGTCGACATCCACGGCCATTCGTGATGCGTCGCCGCAGACAAAAAAGAAAGCGCCTTGCTCAAGCCAACGGAATAACTCAACTCCGTTTTCAAGCATGCGATTCTGAACGTAGACTTTTTCCGCGGTATCACGACTAAAGGCAAGATCAAGTCGCGATAATAAACCACTATGCTTCCACTGTTCTAATGTATCGCGGTATAGGAAATCGAGATCTTTCCGTTGATCGCCAAAGAACAGCCAGTTTTTGCCGCGAGCTTGATCCATTTCACGCTGCTGCAAAAAAGCCATGAAGGGCGCAATGCCCGTGCCTGGCCCAACCATAATCATCGGAGCGTTTGGATCTTTCGGTATCGTAAAGCCGTGTGAGGGATGAACAAAAACTTTCAACGACGTTCCGCTTTCAGATCGGTCGGACAGCATCGTGGAGGCGACGCCCTTCCGTTGTCGTCCGCGCATCTCCTTTTCGACCCTGCCAACAGTAAGATGGACCTGAGCAGGGAACTTTGCTTGGCTACTTGCGATGGAGTACAGACGCGGACGCAATGGTGTAAGGCTATCGACAAAGTTCTGCGCGGTAAGTGACAGGTTGCGAAACTGAGTAAGAAATTCTAAGACATCCCATTCACCGAATTCATCGGAGTCACCAAAGGATTCTAAACGTTCGAGCAAAATTGCATCGGCCGACACAGCGCCGTTGAACTTTGGTCTTTCACGAACATTATCTATCGAAGCAGTTACCAGTTCGTCCGTTATGGATCGTAGGCAGCGACCGAGTAACGCTTCAAAGACAGTCGTTTCGCGTCCTTCGATTGTTACCTTGCAACCGTGTTCCAGGTTTGCAGCCAAGAGAATCTGTTCGACTAACTTCTCACAGTTTCTTGGATAGATTCCTAAGGCGTCCCCTACTTTGTACTTGAGTTGCGATTGTGCAAGATCGATCACGACATGCCGAGTGTCTTTTGAAGACTCAAGAGCATTCAAGCGTTCGATGCAGACCAGAACAGCTTTGACTGGATTATCTCTTGTACCAGGGCTTGCAGTTGAGATAGCTTCGGTCGGATTTTTCTTCTTATCTGATACGTTCGGTTGAGCGTTCGCGGCTTCCTTCTGAATCTTCCGAATCATCTTTGCGGTTTCGCTGCCGCCTGGAGAACACAGCGTTAGATTCTTTTCCTTGCCCGCTGCGATTGCTTCTGCATAGGTCTTGCAAACATACCCGCATGAACCACAATCTAACTGAGCCATGGCGGCCATTAACCGTCGAGCCGGTGGCTGCTCACTGGCGAGCTCCATTCGCTGATCGATTGCCAGCGACGGGTCATGCCATGGCACATCCTCATTTTCTTGCTCGACTACGGTATCATCTTGATAGGCGCCCATCGGCGGGGTCAGCATCGCGGCGGCGGCTGCCAGTGACGTTGAACTCCCGCCTTGGGCATTTTGCTGATCCAGAGTACCGAAGACACCAGCGAAGAAACCATTCAGCCAAGCACGTTGTTGTGCATTGAACGGAGCAGACTCAGGAACAATTTGAACAGTCATGGTAAGTCTTTGCTAAGCGATAAAGGAATCCACGTCCACGTTTGCGATTAGCCCATCCCAGTTGGCTGTGCTGGCGAAGTCTTCAAATGATTGGTTAGGTATTCGGTCTTGGAGATATCTTTCAACGATCATGGCGACTTTCTCGGGAACGAGGTCAGCGGGCACTGCTTCGAAAACCTTGACGCCGATCTTGGGGCTGAGCCCAGTTCGTCCGCCAACCAGGATGTGATAGCCTTCCATAATTTCTTCACCAACTTCGACTTGAGTAGCAAGCAATCCAATGTCGCCAATCGCATGTTGGGCGCAACTGTGGTGGCAACCGGTTAGATGAATATTGATGGGCGAGTCGATCTCGAAACGTTCGTCGAGGTATTCGGCGATCATGAGCGCATGTTTCTTTGTATTCGCAGCCGCATACTTGCAACCAGCGCTGCCTGTGCAAGCAACCAAGCCAGCTCGAGTGCCGCTAGCTCGCCAATCAAGTTCCAAATCTTCAATGGCTTGCTTCACTGCAGCCAGATCCTCATCGCGAATGTGCGGAATCAGCAAGTTCTGCCAGACTGTTAGGCGAAGCTCTCCGGTTCCAAATCGTCGAGCAATGGCTGCCAGCCCTCGGCATTGTTGGCTAGTCATTCTGCCTACAGGCAGCACGACTCCGATATAAGACATGCCCGCTTGCTTTTGTGCATGTACATCGACGTGCGCCCAACGATCAATGTTACTGGGTTGTTGATAGTCGGCCGCACTTACTCTCTTCAAAGGTTTGTCATACTGAAGTTCAACTTCGTGAAGGAATTTTTCAAATCCCCAATCGTCAAGCAAATATTTGAGACGAGCTCTCTTTCGATCGCTGCGATCGCCATGCATGATGAAGACCCGCAAGATCGCTTCACTAACAGCGATACATTCGGAAGGACTTACAAGAACACTTGTTGGTCTCGCAAAATCGCCATGCCCGGTGATGCCTCCCAAGCCTAACAAAAAGTAGATTCCTGCGGCTAGATTCTGATTGGCGGATTCGTCAGTTACTGTGACCGCATGAAAACTGATATCGTTTGTTTCGGCCAAGGAGCTTATGCGTCCCGATCCATCGAAAGCAATATTGAACTTGCGAGGCAGTCCGTAGAGTTCTGGCTTATTGAGTATGTGATAGTGTAGACTGCGAGCAAGCGGATAAGTTTCTATCAGTTCCGTATCGTCGATGCCGCTCAAAGTGCTGCACGTGACATTGCGTATGTTATCCGCTCCCGATCCTTGCGTTACAATGCCCAAGTCTCGTAGCCCCATAAGAACATTCAACGCGTCCTTCGCTTGAATCTCGCGCAGTTGCAAATTTGCTCTGGTAGTAATGTCGGCATAACCTCCGGCGTATTCGTCGGCAATATTGGCTAGCCCCTCAAACTGGTCTGAACGAAGAAATCCGCCGGGCAGTCGCATGCGGCACATGAAGGAGTTCTGAGCTGGAGCAACATAGAACAAACCGTTGTACTTCGTCAGAAAGACATCGGTCCCTTTGGGAAATTCATTTCGATCGGCTCTATCGCCGATTTCTTGCCACATCGTGAGTCCATTCTTCTCACGTTTGGCTTTCTCTTCGGCAACAAGTTTTTTGCCGGATGCTTCGCACCGCAGTTGAGCATCCAAATGTATTTTTGGTAGATGGGTTTCGATGGAAGACTCAGGCGAGCTTGGTCCCAGTTGTATGGACGAACCACTTGCTCTTAGAATTCCAGAACCGCTTAGCACAGGGAGATTGCGAATGGTTCTGGCGACATCCGTACCAAGAACTAAACCTTGGAGAAACGCTTGTTGTTCTTGGTTAAAACCTTCGGCTGGTGCATTCATGATAATTGTATTCTCCTGAGTTGCACGGCACAGTCTTTGTAAGCTGGTTGTCGTGAAAACGAGTCGACATGTTCAAGTGTGAGTAAGTTTGTAATCGCGTAGTGCATGGGAACAAACACATGTCCACGCTGGACGGTGTTGGTAATTTGGACATCGAAGCGAGCTTGGCCGCGTCGGCTAGTTAGCTCAACTTGATCACCGGTTACAATTCCCAACTGATCTCCATCAGCAGGATTGATTTCGACGTAAGGATGTTTCGGGTAGAGTTTGCGTAGGACGGGGCTCTTAGCTGTTCTCGTTTGCGTGTGCCATTGGCTGACCGTTCCGCGACCCGTTAGCAAAACAAATGGATACGCCGAACACGGTGGCTCCGGCATGGGAGTTGGATCTTCGAAGAGG
Source organism: Njordella aestuarii (assembly GCF_056494165.1). NCBI lineage: Bacteria > Pseudomonadati > Planctomycetota > Planctomycetia > Pirellulales > Pirellulaceae > Njordella > Njordella aestuarii. The sequence continues at coordinate 5,090,082 of NZ_CM151397.1, read as the reverse complement.
AATTTCGCTAGTTGGTTTTGATGATAGAACTTGCCGTCGGTAAACAAACGTCGTTCTTGGATTGGACCCTCTGGATGTTTTTGACTATCCTCCTCGCTCCAAGGCCACTGGATGCCTCCATTGCGGTCCAGCATTGCGTAATTGTCGATGCCACTAATGTCACACGCTTGGTTCCGTGAAGCTGCTTTCATTTTTTGGAAGACTGCTTCGGGCGAAGTCCACGTTTCGAACATAGCTCCACATCCCCATTGCTGTGCGATCAATCGGAAAATGGAGAAATCCGCCAAAGCTTGACCAGGTGCTTTCTTTACTCGTTTGATAACTCCAATTCTTCGCTCGCTGTTGATAAAGGTCCCTTCTTTCTCGCCCCATCCGGCAGCTGGCAAGACGAGATCTGCAAGACGTGCCGTCTCCGTCGAATGGTACATGTCTTGAACGACGAGAAAGTCGAGCTTTTCAAGGAGTCTTTGGGCTCGACTGCTATTGATCCATGAATGGGCCGTGTTTGTCGCCACAATCCACAAGCCCTTAATCGCTCCGGTCTCAATTCCTGTTAGGATTTGATCGTAAGCCCAACTTCCTTGGTCGGGGATTCGTTCCAGCGGAATATCAAGCACACGAGCGATTTTCTGGCGATGTTCGGGATTGGTGAACTCGTGATGCCCAAACAAATTGGTGGTGTTACTAAAGAGTCGCGAGCCCATAGCGTTGCACTGGCCAGTGATGCTGTTGGCGCCTGTACCGGGGCGCCCGATATTGCCAGTCATTAAAGCGATGTTGATGATCGCTTGTGCGGTTCGCACACCTTGGTGCGCTTGATTTACTCCCATCGTCCACCAGAACGACGCCCGCGGCGCACTCGCAATAGAGTGAGCGACACGCATCAATTGATCATTGGAAATTCCGGCTTCGGCGGCAACTCGTTCTGGTGGAAATTGAGCGACATGTTGACGGAAATTTTCGAAACCTTCAGTGCTCTCGTCAATAAACTTTTGGTCCAACGCACCGAGCTTGATCAATTGATTCGCGAGGCCATACAAGAAGCACAGATCGCTTTTGGGTTGCAACGCCACATGCTCGGTGGCCGCCATTGCCGTCTCCGTTGCTCGTGGATCAACCACAATGATGCTCGGCTGCCGCTTGTTCTGCAGGACTCGCTGCCAAAGAATCGGATGGGCTGTACAAGGGTTTGCGCCGACGAAGACTAAGCAATCTGACTCTTCGAAATCAGAATAAGTAAACGGTGGGGCATCAAAGCCAAAAGATTGCTTATAGGCGACCACTGCCGTAGCCATACACTGGCGTGTGTTGCCATCACCATGCAACATGCCCATGCCGAACTTGGCCAAAGCACCTAAAAAGGCCATCTCTTCCGTCGGGATTTGCCCTGTGCTGATGAAAGCAACAGATTCATTGCCGTGAGCATCTTGAATCGCTTTAAAGCGATCGCAAAAGTATCCGATTGCTTCTTTCCAAGGTGCCGGATGGTGTGTTCCGTCGGAATGCTTGATCAAGGGCATCGTTGCCCGATCGTCTGAATCCAGCACCCGCAGGGCTTCCCAGCCTTTAGGACATGCCATGCCAAGATTGACTGGATAATTAGTGTCTGGAGTCAAGCTGATCGCTTGGCCGTCCAACAAGTGAACTTTGAGCCCGCATCCAGTCGAACAATAGCCGCACACTGAGTTCATCGTGGAGTTAGGTAGTTTGCCTTGCGGAAGTAAACCTAAACCGAACTTCGCTGGTTCCAGCAGCAGTTTGTCGGTAAGCGGACCTTGCTTGGCCACAAAGCTAGGAATCATGTGCTCGCTCCCGGCATGCGATAAGTAACGACTGTCGAAAAATACAGAGAGCGCGAAATCAAATGCGCGGCTAGAAGTGCGAAAGTCGTTAGCACGCACGCAATCAAGCTTGGCATAACACATGCGGACAATGCCGATATCATGGCGATGCCCATCAATGACCACTGAAATCGCCAAAGCGTGCTGGCTCCGTTCCTGATCAAACGACCACTGCGTTGCGAGAACAGCAACGTATCTCGGTCTATTTTGGATCGTTGCTTCGTTGAAGGTATTGGAGAATAAGATCGATACCAATCGATGACCTTGGGTGTCATGCTGAGCGCGCTCAACACGCAAGCAATCAATAAGCCGACTCGACTATCAAGGCTCATAAACGATCGTGTCAACACCGAAATCGACAGGCCAAGGCCGATGGACGTTGCAAAGTAATCAACAAACGTTCTTGAAGCATTCCATAACGCGCGACGTGTTGCGACATAAATCATCGCAGAGCTCGCTGCCGCAATAACTCCAATCAAAGTGGTCACGAATGTCAACCATCTTGTTAAGTCCACTGGCAAGAGTGGTACTAGGCTGGAGGCGGCAGTCGCACCACCAAATGCCATAAAAACGCCGAACAGGATTGCTTCGCGGCTGAGCCAACTGGTGCGCCATCCTAAGAAAGCTCGATATGCTAGGGAAGGACGGCCAAGATGTAGCAAAGCAGCATGAACACCCACAACACCAATCGCAGTCGCGACTGTTGATAGTGAAGTTTGAGTCGTGCCCCAACCTCTCACAAGCAAGCATTGACCTGCCAAAAAAAGCCACATGCCGACGCTCGCTTGCGTTAACACCAACATGCAAACGAGAGGCCAGTGGGCATGATGAAGTACATCGTGCTGTGATTCATGGCTCTCAAGTGTATCGTCGTGCGATTTCTTCGAAAGGTAGCGGCTCGTGGGCTTCGTCCAGTGGCTTGGCGGCGACGTCGGTACCAGCTGAGTAAGCTCTATAGCGGAGTTCGCCAAAGGTTCGGTATTGACCAACGTGATTCGGATGGCTTGGTTCGGGCACGCTTGCACGCAGGCTGGAGCTTCTCCGACTGCCAAGCGTTGGCTGCACATGTCGCACTTTCGAACGATGCCCATCGATTTACTATACTGTGGCACTTCATAGGGGCACATCATCGTGCAATATTGGCAGCCAAAACATTGGTCATCCAAGTGCTTTACAATCCCAGTAGCTTCATCTTTCTCGTACGCTTTTACTGGGCAACCACTGAGGCAGCCAGGGTCGGCGCAATGATGACAAGCCGTTGTTATGTGGTGCAGTGCCGGTAGCGCGCTTTTGGTATTCGTTAGCGAGCCGACTTTTCGCCATGTTTCCTCAGATTCTAGTCCGTTCAGGTTGTGGCAGGCGACCACGCACGCCTTGCATCCGCTGCAGGTATCGAGGTTCACTTCAAAAGCATATTGTTGACCTGGTGCTGGTTCTGTCGCCGGTAGCAGCGCTTTGTAAAGCGGCTGGGATTCCTCGTGCCGTACATGCCAATCGGAGAAGGTCTCGACAGCCGACAGCTCTTGCTGATCTTGCAGCAATTGCTCAAGCAGCGACAGCGTCAACTGCGGGTTTGTGATTATCGGAAGTGCAAGCACAGAAGACATATTACTTGAGCAGTTAAGCGACTTTCTCAGCGGGATGTTCCAAGAAATCAAGCACTTGATCTACATAAGCAACGTACTCTGGACTCTCCATGAGGCTCGCTCGATGGCGAGGTCGGCCGAACGGTATTGCAATGATGTCGCCTATGGTCGCAGCCGGACCATTGGTCATCATTACAATTCGATCGCTCAGCGTCACAGCCTCATCCACGTCGTGGGTAACCATGATGGCTGTGATTCGATGTTGACTCCAAACATCCAGCAACACATCTTGCAGTTCAAGACGCGTTAGCGAATCGAGCATACCGAACGGTTCATCGAGCAAAAGCATTTTAGGCTCGAGTGCAAATGCTCTTGCGATACCAACTCGCTGTTGCATGCCTTGACTTAGCTCCGAAGGTCTTTTGTGACCGGCCCGGGCAAGTCCGACTCTTTTAAGCCACCCCTGTGCAAGTTCAGCTCGATCAGGGTAACTAAGTTTTGGCTTCACTTGTTCGATCCCAATCATCACGTTTTCTACGGCTGTTAACCATGGAAGAAGATTCGGTGACTGAAACACAACGGCTCGGTCTGGTCCTGCGCCTATGACTTCCTGGTTATCTAAAACCATTCCTCCGCCATCCAATGAGTGCAGGCCCGCTACCATCGACAGAACGGTGCTTTTACCACATCCGCTGTGCCCAATGACCGAGACAAATTCACCTTCGGACATGTTCAGCGTGAATTCTCGCACGGCCAAAAATGGTCCTTTGTCGGTTTTGAACTCCTTTCGAAGTCGCCATAGTTCCAAATATTTGTTATGCATGGTTGATATCCTGTGGATCATCGTGCGGTCGACTAGCTGGCAGCAGCAAGCTCAGCTTCTTGGGAGTGTTTGCGAGCCGTCATCAACGTCTGAATGAGGCTCTTCTTCAACGCTTTGAATGAAGGGTGGTGCGTAACAGATTCCCGCGTGCGTGGACGAGGGATGTCGATTTCAAATGAGTCTCCTAAAGTTGCACCATTTTCAGCACCAGGTAGCAGCGGAATAACTCGATCCGCCATGAGGACGGCTTCCTCAACATCGTTGGTGATCAGGACAACCGTCCGACGATCTTTTTCCCAGATGCCGATGATTTCGCTTTGCAAAGTAGCTCGCGTGAGGGCGTCTAATGCTGATAGAGGTTCATCCATCAGCATTACTTTAGGCTGGGTCGCTAGCGTCCGTGCCAACGAAACGCGTTGCCTCATTCCTCCCGAAAGTTCCCCAGGCTTTTTGTGCGAAGCGTGACTTAGTTTCACCATCGCGATGTATTTTTCGCAATGCGCGACTTGTTCAATAAACGACATCGAAGGAAAGACTTCTTGAACAGCAAACATGAGGTTGTCCAAGACCGTCAACCAAGGAAGCAGCGAGTAGTTTTGAAAGACGACTCCACGTTCAGGGCTTGGACTGGTAACTAATTGGTCTCGCATGCGCACTTCACCGGAATCGGGCTTTCGCAAGCCCGCCAGAGCCGAGATCAGCGTAGTCTTACCAGTACCTGAGTATCCGACGATGGCAACAAACTCACCCTCTTCAACTTGCAGGTTAACGTTGCTAAGAACTTCTGTTCGCAGAAGCCCCTTGCCATACCCCTTGTATACACTGTCCATCTTAAGCAGTGGCATCGGTCGTCTCCTTTTGAAGTGCCGAAACTGGCGTTTCAATCTTCAACAGCGAGCCAATCGGACTGGCCCGATAGCTTCGCAGTTTACGCAGGCCGAGAGTTGGAAGACTCAAGAAGAAGTTAGCGTTCGTCTCGACGACGTTCATCAAGCGATCTAGGAAGTACCCAACTACGCCGATCAAGATAACGGCTGCGATCATCGGCCCATAAGTCCCTGCTTGATACTGGTTGTTTACGAAAGCTCCGATGCCGTTTTTACCTGATAGCATCTCGGCGGCGACGATTACTAGCCAGGCGATCCCGAGGCTCAGCCGAAAACCTGTAAACATGTAAGGCATCGTGGCTGGCAGCAAAATTCTTGAGAACAACTTCAACGGCGATAGCTTCAAGACCTTTGCGACGTTGAGGTAGTCTTGTGGTATCGCTCGAACTCCTACTGCAGTATTTAGAATTGTTGGCCAGATGGAACACATGGCAATGGTGAAGATGCATTGCAACTGTGTGGCATCGATCTCCGTGTTGTATCTGCGTATGGCTATTACAATCAATCCCGCAAGAGGGAACCATGCTAGTGGCGAAATAGGTCGTAGAACTTGAAAGATCGGGTCGAACATCCGTGCGAAACGATAGCTTCCACCAAGCAAGAAGCCGATGGGTATGGCAGCGATGATCGCCATCCCATAACCCATGCCGACGAGCACCAAGGATCGCCATATCTCAAGTCCAATGCCGTCAAACCCTTCGTCTTCATTGCGAGTGAATGGTTCGACAAAGTACTTGGTGCTTTCGTTCCATGTTGTTACTGGCGAGGGGAAATCGGAAAACCCTGCCTCTACGTCGTAGGTAAGCCAGGATATGGCGCACCAAATAGCTAAACAGATGACGATGCCGACGAGTGGTAACACCACGTTATCGGATAGGAACTTTTTGATTTTTATCGAATTCATTTTTCCGCCGGACCTTTAGTACGGAAGTTTCAAACTGATTAGTAACATTGAAGGGGGACTGCGACTTGTTTCACCCGTTTGTCTCCTAAAGGCTGGCTAGAGATGTGATGCACCTTTAGCAAAATCAAGGACGATTACGGCGATGAACGAAGGACGTTTAGCTCGTCACATCTACCTAGCCTTTTAAGCTGTTGATCGCAAACCCTTTGGCGTAGGTTTCGAGATCCTTAGTTGGATCAAAGGTCACTCCGTCGAACATGGTCCAAGCCGAGTTGTCTTCACCGCCATGCTCGTAGCCGATTTCCTTCATCGCCTCGATATAAATGTCAGGTCGCATGACTTGTTTGGTGACTCCTTCGTAATCAGGTGCGCCTTCGACCATGCCCCAACGACGGAACTGAGTCAACCACCATTTTGCATAAGCTGGTTGAGGATAATTGCAGTTGCGCTGGCTGAAGATCATGTAGTTAGGGTCGGTCTTGGTTCGACCATCACCATAGTTAAGATCACCAGTTAAGCGTCCAAGGATTTGTCCCTTGTCACATTTGATGTAAGCATCTCGAGACACGATCTCGCATTGTTCAGGGCGGTTCTTTAGGTCATCCAGCCAAACGCTTGCTTCGTGAACAGCCTTCAGCACTGCTTTGACAGTCTTTGGATTCTTGTCAGCGAACTCTGAAGTGAATGCACACACTTTTTCTGGATGGTCTTTCCAAATCTCTTGCGTGGTGACGGAAGTAAAACCGATCTTCTCGGCAATGCTGCGCGCGTTCCAAGGTTCGCCAACGCAGAATCCATCCATCTTGCCAACCTTCATGTTTTGAACCATTTGTGGTGGCGGAATCACGATTAGGCTGACGTCTTTATCAGGATGGATGCCGCCAGTTGCTAAGTAATATCGCATCCACATAGCGTGCGTCCCGGGCGGGAAAGTCATCGCAAAAGTCGCTTTCTCTTTCTTCTTGGCTTCTTCAACCAACGGTTTCAATGCCTTCGGGTCACCGGTTACCTTACCTGCCCATTCCTTCTTGAGCGTGATCGCTTGGCCATTGCGATTCATTAGCCAAGGAATAATCATTGGAACTGGTTTGATACCGCCAAGACCCATCGTCGATGCAAGAGGCATCCCGATTAACATATGTGTAAAGTCAATATCGCCTTTCACTAGCGCGTCTCTTACAGCAGCCCAATTGGCAGGTTTTACTGGTTCTGCCTCAATGCCGTACTTCTTAAAGAATCCCTTCTCGTGAGCAATCACAAGAGGTGAGCAATCGGTCAGAGCGATGAAGCCGAACTTGACTTTGGCTTTTTCAGGAGCCTCCGATGCATAAACCGTCGGGACGAACGATGGATACTGCGTTATTCCGGCAACGGCTGATCCAGCCACTATCGTCTTTAGGACTTTGCGACGAGTAAGTGAAACTTTTCGATTCAATGAAGACATGCATTAATACCTATTAGCGAGAACCAAGTGCTTTTGAGAGGATGTGAACCAGTCGTGATCACGTAGGCTCAAACAATATTCAACGCACGGGTAGTGCCAGACCCTAGCTTGAAGTAGCACCGAAACTGCCTCGAACTGGCAATTGCGGATATCGCCGATTCCGTATTGGGCTACTTGGGGATAGATACGCTCCATTAAAAAAAAGAGATTGCAGAAAGATACATTTGCGTGCTGCCACCAAATGAGGCAGCGCTGCTTGGATGGGTTGCATCTGCATGCGAGCGCTCGATGGCCTCAAAGTGCGCACGTGGATTTTTCTTGCTCAGGAGGGCGAAATCCCTGGCGAAACGATGCATCACCTCGCTAACTAGTTGGGCAATCTGTGGCGGACTGCCACATTTTTCTTTACCTTCTTCTACTACTGCGACGAAACAAGGCGATAGTAAAGATGTCCTCCTGGCGGCGGAGTTTCTTTCTAGTCGCTCGACCAAGCCCCCTTCTCGCCGACCGTTCTGTGACAGTCCAAGCGAGGTAAGAACCGTGTTGCGAATGTAATTTTGTCGCTGCGGTGGCTGTGCGAGTAAGCCTTAGAGGCTAACAAAAAACTGGAGTTTGAAAAAAGGATTTATAGATTATCAAAGATGCGAAAAGTAATGACGGCAGCGGCGAGTTTTGCCCAAGCATCAATCATGATTGCATCTCGATCATAGCGAAAGCGAAGCCGTCTTAATCCCTTGAACCACGAAATGGTTCGTTCCACGACCCATCGCACTTTGCCTAAATGGCTGCCATGTTTCTCGCGACGCCTTCGAATCTTGGGTTCAATACCTATCCACTCCAGAAGCTTTCGTCCCGAATTATCGTCGTATCCTGCATCGGCGATGACTTGCTTGGGATGCGTTAGTGGGCGTCCCCTTCGACCACCAATCTGCGGAAATTCGACGACAGTTTTGACGAGTTCTTTCACGTCAGGCACATTAGCACCGACCACTCGAACCGCGAGAGGAACTCCGTTAGCGTCCACCATCAAAGTGTGCTTAGTCCCCGGTTTTGCACGGTCGGTCGGATTGGGACCACTCTTGGCCCCGCCTCCAAAAGCTCGCGTCAGAGTCGAATCGATGATCGCTACTTCGTGATGCAACCGCTTCGCTGCATTGAGCTTATTGAGAATCTTCTTATGGATACGCTCCCAAATTCCCGTGGACTGCCAAAGGCGCAAACGCGATCGAGCGGTCTCACCGCAACATCCCATCTCCAACGGGACATCTGCCCAGCGGCAGCCGGTCGTCAGCACATGCCAAATTACCCGCACTACCACCTCATGCTCGATCGGTCGTCGACCACCATCACTGGTAGATTCTGGCAACGGCGGCAGTTCAGCTAAAATGAATCTCAGTAAATCGTCCGGTATAATATTCTTAGCCATGATATTCTCCTTGAATTCATGGCTGGCGCAAACCCTGTGCCAAACGAACGTTAGGCAAGTTTTTTGTTAGCCTCTTAAGAAGCCTTACAATAAAATGGAGTTTGTTATTCATGGAAGTTACCAAACGTAGGATGCGTTTTGGGCTGAGGCTAGCCATCGCATCACTTTGCGCCGCCATCCCCACAACCTCATATGCTCAAGAGAGTGCTGATTCTTGGAAAGAGTTTGCTTACGGTAACACTGTCGAGCAGCCTTCGGTCGAACATGACGGTGTCCCGTTCTTTTCGGTAAGCCAGTCGACATCTTCACAACCGCAGCCAACTGCGACAGTAGACGATGCGGCAGCGAAGCAGGCAGCGGCCGCTGCAAAGAAGAAAAAGGAAGAACTAGATAAGGCGATGAAGGAAGCCTACAAAGGCCTCTACTTCGCTAACAATTTCGCATACCTTGACAACCCCGCCTATGATGGACCAAGCTTTCTGGGTGATAGCCTGAAGCGAATGAAAGATGGCAAGTTGGACATCGGTGGCGAATATCGCAGCCGCTATCACAACGAAGTTAACCATCGCGGACTTGGCTTGACAGGCAACGACGACCAGTTTTGGTTAACGCGCGTTCGACTATTCTCGAACTATCGGATCACCGAAGATATTCGGTTCTTCGGCGAGTATCTGTATGCCGATTCGGCGAATGAAACATTCGCGCCGCGTCCTATCGAAGAAAATCGTGGCGATGCTCAAAATCTATTCATTGATGCCAAACTATACGAAGGCGACCAGTATAAAGTCTCTGGTCGCGTAGGTCGTCAAGAGTTGCTCCTTGGCAATCAACGGTTAGTCTCGCCGCTCGATTGGGCGAATACTCGCCGAACCTTTGACGGCTATCGCATGACAATCTCGGAAAAAGAGTCGGATCTCGATCTGTTCTATACAAACCCAGTGGCGCGCGTTGCAGCAACAGCGGGTACAAACGACTGGGACAGTTCGGATACGCGACAACACTTTTACGGCGCGTATTACAGTACCAAGCAATTCTCGGCCGGAACGATTGATACCTACTACTTGGGTTACGACAACGAACGCGCGGACTTCTCGTTTCATACATTGGGAAGTCAAATATCTGGAAGTAACGATTACTTCCTGTACGAGTTTGAAGGCGGTACCCAATTCGGTGCAAATGCCAACGGAACAAACCACAGCGCGGGTTTTGCGACTGCGGGTTTAGGTAAGAAGTTTGAGCTGTGCGTATGCGGCGGAAAGACTTGGACGCCGACAGTGTGGGGTTGGTATGACTGGGCGTCCGGAGCCGATGATCCAGTTTTCTCTCCTGGTGACGATGGGTTCAACCACTTGTTCCCGCTGGCCCACAAATATAATGGCTTGATGGACTTGTTCGGACGTCGTAACCTGCACGATATCAACGCACAGTTCATCACACCGATCGGCAAGAAAACCAACCTGCTGCTCTGGTATCACTATTTCATGCTCGATCAAGCAACGACGCCATACAGTGTCGTGATGACCCCGTTCAACACTGCAAATCGAGCAGTAAGCCGCGATCTTGGACACGAGATCGACCTGCTAGTCACCACCAAGATCAATCCTCGTACTGACATTGTTATTGGATATTCCTACTTCGATGCAGGTGATTACTACAAGCTAACGCCGGGAGTGCCAACTTCTGAGAATGCACGATTCTTGTACACTCAGTTCTCGAAGCAGTTCTAACTGACACCCCGAAAATAAACGCTCGACTGGAACCGAACGCCGTGCCTAAGCTGCACGGCGTTTTGAGGACCATCACGAAAAGCGTTTCTTCGACTGCTAATGTTCTACGTATTCGAAGTAGTCGAAGTCTGCGGGCAACGCAGCACCAGACAGATCCTGGCAAGCCATTCCAACGAAAGTTCCTGTAAAATTCGCGGCAGTTATTGGCCCCGCTTCGTCTGAGACTATGGTGGCATCAAATTGTTGTGTCAACCACTGCCAATCGTTAGCTGATTCGGTGCGATATGCAAAACGAAGAATTGCACCCTCTACTCTAACGTGCAAATGAATGGCCCCTTTAGCGGGCAAGCGAATCGGCGCCGTTACCGCGTCGGGCAATTCGGGATTGCACGTAACGACTCGTAAATGCCGTCCCATTTCTTCGTCGTTCGTTACATACAGATAGTGAAGTTTTGAACTGTTATAGTAGCAGACCAAACCTGCTTGCTGCTGAAAATGCTCGGGCTCGAAATCTAAACATGTGGATGCGCTGTAACTGTGAGCTTGCTGTCGTCGCGCGACGAGCGCTTGTCGGAAAAAACTGCCTAACGTTTCGCGACCATATAGACGCAGGAATCCAGGACGCGCAGTCAAGCTCCAGATTTCTTCCGGCCATGGCGTTCGTAACCACTGGAAATCGATCGGAAGCTGCGGAGAGTCGAACTCTTCACGCTTCGGCGGACTAATCGACAGCGGCTCAGCAGCGGCCGGAGCAGGTGTCGACTGCTGAGGAAGCTGGTCATGATTCTCCGTGTACAACCAATTGTCATGCCAGACCATGCGTTGGATCGCAGTCTCGCGTCCTAGCGTACAACGTCCCCTGTTTGGCACTGGTCGGCCGCAAAGATAAACCATGTAAGTATCTCCTGCAGGAGTTTCTACAAGATCCGCATGGCCGGTACGTTGTATTGCCAGATCGCTTCGGTGTCTCGCCGTCAGTACATATTTATCGGGATGTAATTCATATGAGCCATGCAAGGAACGTGAGCGAGCCATTGTGACGGCGTGCCCCCATCCGGTACCACCTTCGGCTGTCAACAGGTAATAGTATTCGCCCCGTTTATACAGATGCGGCCCTTCGGTAAAACCGATGTCGGTGCCAGAAAAAATCGTTTCGCGTTTTCCGATTAGTTGTTTGCTTTGCGGGCAATACTCTTGCAATAAAATTCCGCCGAAGCGGTTCTTACCATTTCGATGATCCCACAACATGTTAACGATATATTTGCGTCCATCGTCGTCGTGAAACAAAGACGGATCGAAACCGCTGCTATTTAAGAAGACAGGGTCCGACCAATCACCGTCGATCGAATCGCTAGAGACAAGATAGTTGTGTGTGTCTCGCCATCCCCACCCTGCTCCGCCCGGCTGTGATGTCTTTCCATAGCGTTTCACATCGGTGTACACCAGATAAAAGACGCCTTTGTCGTACGTCAAGCAAGGCGCCCAGACTCCACATGAGTCAGGATCGCCAAGCATATTTAACTGGCTTGGTCGGTTTAGAGGTCTCGCGATCAGTTGCCACGAAATCAGATCCCTCGAATGGTAAATCTGAACCCCGGGGAACCACTCGAACGTCGAAGTCGCTATGTAATAGTCTTTACCGACCCTGATGATGGAAGGGTCAGGATTGAACCCCTTCAAAATCGGATTCAGAATTGTTCTTGCCATAAATTGTTTTCGTGGATTTCGCTTACAAGTGGTTCGTTAAATGAGTCGCGGATGAGCGTCCTTTTCTGGATCAACCACCACGGTCCAAAGAATGATCGCGCCGATGATGTCAAGAAAGCCCAGAATCACAAAGAACGGTGCATAACCGATCTTCAACACAAGGTATCCGATTGCAAGGTTAAAAATCGCCAGCCCAGCGTTTCCGAACGTACCTGCCATCCCGGCCACAGTTGCAACTTCGTTTCGTTTGAACAGATCTGAAGCCATCGTAATTACGGTAACGGAAAGCGTTTGATGTGCAAAACCAGCCAAGCTTAGCAAAGCAATTGCGAGGTACTGGTTTTGAACGAAGCCCACGAATCCGACGGCCAGCATCGTTACGGCACCGATGGTGAACGCCCAACGACGTGAGTCAATTACTTTAACATTCCACTTGCGTTGTAACCAGAAGCTGAACCAACCGCCAAAAATGCACCCGAAATCGGCTGCAAGAAACGGCATCCACGCGTACAAAGCGATTTCCTTGAGCTGCCACCCACGAGTTTCGGCTAGATACAACGGCATCCAAAACACAAGGATGCCCCAAGTCGGATCTGCCAAGAACCTTGGCAAAGCGATTCCCCAGAAATTTCTTCGCCCAAGAATCGAAGTAATCTTTGGCGACTTCCCATCGCCCTTTAAATGTTCTTCCTGTCCAGCCTCGATATAAGCAGACTCCTCGGCACTAAGTGCTTTGTGACGATCAGGGGATTCGTAGCAAATTAGCCACACGACCACCCACACGAGTCCCAAAATTCCTGTAATGACAAACGCGATTCGCCAGTTGTACATGAGTATTGCCCAGCCAACCAACGGTGGTGCAAGCATCGATCCAAAGGAAGCTCCGATGTTATAGATACCGCCTGCAAAGCCACGCTCGCGTGCAGGAAACCATTCCGATGTCGCTTTCATTCCAGCTGGATTGGCGGACCCTTCCACAAACCCAAGAGCGCCACGCAAACCGGCCAGCGACAGCCAACTCGTTGCAAGGCCGTGCGCCATACTTATCAAGGACCAAGCAGTGGCAAAAAGTGCATAACCATAACGTAAGCCAAGTATGTCAAGCACATAGCCACAAATCGGTTGCAGCATAATCATCGCTTGAAAAATTGTGACGATCCAGCTGTACTGCATCTCGCCGATTCCCAAGTCGACCTTTAACTCAGGAGCGGCCACGGACAAAGAGCTGCGCGTTAGGTAATTGATGATCGAGCCCAACATAATCAAGCTTATCATCCACCATCGAAGTCCTCGGATCTTGAACATTCAGCAACAACCTTTCTTGTCGTTCGACCTTTTGATGGATCCCACTATATGTGAGGCACGCGCGAGAAATCAAAGTAACTCGCTCAATGCTCGATATGACCCGAGTATCTGAGATCTGCTGGAAAAGTATTCGATACAAACTTACAAGTCAGGCATTGTGCTCACCCACATATTAAGAATCAAGTAGGGATCGCCACGAATGCAATGTGGATAGGATATGAAAGATCGTCATGGCGATTTTCAACGAAAGCCAGATGAGAAAAGACTAGCAGCCCTTTTCTAGGCGACTTACAACCGGAGAACTGCCTGAATAAAAGTGTTTGAAGGACTGGGGACGAGACTGTTTCGTAGCCAGAAAATCAGGCTAGCCCGCATAATCGATACAAATCTTTACAGCGTCAACCGAAGTTGCTCGGCATGCAATTGGAGCTCTGAGCGGCGGACGAAAATGAACTAGGTTTCTTGCAAGTCGTTACGATTTCGCAATGTTTGAACCGAACTAAAATGAATGCTGAACCCAAAGGCCGAATGGGCATGCCGATGCGCCTGTTTTGGTGTATCGTCTTCTTCTACCCAGCAGCATATTTCGCTTATTGCGGCGACTACATCTTGGCGGTCTTAACTGCCACTGGAGGTGTCGGGGCATTCAGTGGTTATCGATTTGGCATCTCTTACAAAATTTCGTCGGTGGCAGCCTTCGCCATCGCAACTGTCTGCGCACCAAAGCTCGCGATGAGATTTGAGCATAATCTATCGGAGCTGATCGGTACCGATGGATTATTCAATCGAGCAATCGCAGTTGGCGCGGCTGGTATAGCGATTGTCGTCGCATGCTTAGTCCTGTCATCCTTCGTGATCCGTCGATCATTTCAAAATCACCCCAAGGCAAAGCAGTGTGACAATGTGTTAGGATTTGCCTTTGGTTTCGCTCAAGGCGTTGTGGCCATAGTCTTTTTAATTGGCGGTTTGCTTGTAATGGAGCCGCAACAACGCAAACAATTGGCGGCTAGTGGCATCGACGAATCCAAAGCGCCATTCGCTCATCAAATCATTTTTCAGACCAGTCACTTCGTAGACGAAAGCTGTACAGGCGAGCTAATCCGGCAAAACAATCCGGTAGAGAAGATCCCACAACTGCGGAAGCTGAAAGAGTTGCAAGACACAGCGATTGTCTTAGCCGATCCTGCTAAGATGAACGAAGTCATTCAGCATCCTTCGGTGCAGGATCTCAGAGAGCAACCGAGTGTAAAAGAAGCGATCGAGACATTGCAGCAAGATGATTCGATTCGAGAGTTACTAGCATCGGGCCAGCCAATGAACCGCAACATTGCCATGAAGTTGCTGAATCACCCAGCCATCATGCACTTGGTGGATCAGCCAGGATTCATCGATCAGCTTTCCCAAGCCGTTTCAGACGTCAATCTCTCAATTCGGCAGTAGCGTTTCCTACGTTGTTTAGACGCTCGAGTTGTAGGAACTTGGGTCACTCTCTGACGGCACATTCGGCTTGCTGCTGGACCGAATTCAAAGGTACAGCGAGCACGCATCGCGAAGATACTAGATACTACTTGCCAGAACTCATGATTGAATCTGAGTGTCAATCTTGGGGGACGAGACGACTTTGGAAATTAACCAGCAACTCAAAGCCCAAACCAGCCCAGCCGCCCAACCCGCGAGAACATCGGTTGGATAGTGCACTCCCATATAGATCCGACTTAGGCCGACCAAAACGGTTAGTACCACAGCGGCCCCAATAACATAGACTCGCACCCAAAAATGACGCACGACACTCGTCAGGAGCGTGGCCAAGGTGAGGTAGACGACAGCAGACATCATAGAATGACCACTTGGGAAGCTGCTCGTGTAGACCTCAGATAGATGGGGTACGATATTCGGTCGAGGCCTCATGAACCACTGCTTCATCAACGAACTTGCGATTATGCCACCCAGAGTCGACACAAGTAGGAGGACAAGCATGCGATATGCACCGTTGATTGCAAGAAACCCTGCCGATCCAAAGATGAAGAGCAGCAACACCACGACTCCACCCAGTCCTGTCAAGTCGCGACCAACCTCAGCCATCCACGGTGGCCCGACCGGCAGTGCCAAATTGTCTGGCTGACGAAGACTTCGAACCGCCCATTGATCGAACGAGGCAGTGTCACCTTCTACAACTTCGCCAGCGAGTTCAATAAATCCCCAGCTCAATAGAACGACAAGTAAGATCCCGAATAACACGATGGGTTCCCGCCCTCGGAAGTATCGAGTGAAACGATACAAGAGCGGGTGACGAAATGCGTATTTCATAGGCGACATAGTTTTGCATTTACTAGCAATCGACATGCCTAAAGAGTCCCTTGCGTGCCTCGCGCCTGGATAGAGTACGACAGCTAAGCTCTCGTCGCAAATGCAACACTGCTGGTTGCAAAGATTCTCGACGGGTCGTAAGGATTCCTGTCGCCAGTTCGATTTCGTCTTCTACGCCTCTTGTTTTAATAGCAGGCCTTGAAGTTTGGCCAAACTCTCCCGAACCAGCGATCGAGTCGAGAGATTGGATTTCATTGCATTGCTGTTTTCAACTAATAGCAATCAGCGTATGGGAGGGTAGCAGCTCGGCTATCAACGCGCGGCGCATCCGAGGGGTTGCATTTACTGATGACTCTACCGACTCAAAAGTTGGTGCAGAAATTGGTGCAATCAGGAATAATCAGGAGTCGTCAGAAGATACCGCCGAATCACCAAAAGACCAAGGAAATCGCAGGTATTCCTATGCAAACTGCGTTGACGCAGAATATGAAAGGCAGGCCCAGCAGGACTCGAACCTGCGACCTACGGATTAGAAATCCGTTGCTCTATCCAACTGAGCTATGAGCCCGAAAAAGGGGGGGAATGCCTTCAGTCCCTTGTATGGCGGTCGTCAACAACTCTCATGTCCCGGCAAACGCCCTGTTCGTCGGCGATTCTACCATGGAGCGAAATCCTAGCAAACCGTATCGGGAATTTACTCCGACACCTCAAGCAACGATCTATCTGTCCCCTCCGAAGTGTTCCCGCTCGACGTTCGCCGACGCTCAGGACTGAACTTGGCTAGTCCAACAGCAATCACCAGCAGAATTCCTATCACGACGGGAAAAGCTGCTAGTTGACGCCAAACTAACAGATATAGTACACAAAAAAAGATCAGCCAACTGTGTTCGTCTCGCATCGCATGCCACCATCGAAAAGACTGAGTGGATCTTGTTAACCATGCTGCTACTGTCGATAACGATACACAAAAAATACTACCCATCACTCCCGTTGCAATCGTCAATGCGACACTCGCTGCCGTCCAGGAAAAAAGGCGACTGCTTTGCCGTGTAGCATGCGAGCCAGTCACAGTCTGCGTTGAATATTCGTCCACATGCTCCAGCCCAGATGCTCGATAGGTAAGCGTCGCAAGGATAATACCGCCCCCAATCGCTTGGCAGAGATAGGAAATAACCTCAATCCTCGAAGGTGATAACGAACGAGCAGAACTCAGAATTGACCACGAGAGCGATATTGGAAATGCAAACATTATCGTTACAACCGCGAGGATCGGAACAATGTTGAATAACCTGGGTAAGAAAGCTCCACCAGTTCGTGTCATATGAATCAGAAGCATATGGGTTACTAACAAAAGATGGACTGCGAAACTCCACTGCAGCCAGTTCGGCAATGAAGAAATGTTTACAGGCAGACCGTACTCAAGCCGAACCGGCGCAACTGTTGGTAGGTTTTGACCATGACTTAAGAACTCGACGACGTACAAGAGCAAGAAAAGCGAGCCCCCCAGAGCCTCATAAATCGGATACTTGGCTGATATGGGGAGCTGGCAAACTAGACAACGACCCCGAAGTCGCAACCAACCGATTATTGGTACGTTGTCGATCGACTTGATGGGGACCAAGCAACGGGGGCAGAACGAATGTCCATTTACCGACATGCCCCGCGGCGCTCGCCACGCGACGACATTGAGGAAGCTGGCAAGGCTGCTGCCGACGGTGAACAGCCAAACGCCGATCACGATTTCTAAACCGCGACAAAGCAAGAAGTCTTGGCGTCGTGCAAACGACCAATAGTTGGCACCATTTACGAACTCAACGTACGCGCCGCCTGCCGCACTGATCAAGACTACAGCGATTGATATGGTAAGTATCGTTAGGCGACCGCTGGTAGTAGCACCGCGGCGTCGTAAAACCGGATCCCGCGCGGATGGGACGCTGGGAAGTACATCGCGATCGTCCGAAAAATGGGTGTTCACCCCGCCCTGCCCTTCGCCGCCAAGAATTAGATTGGAAGCGAAGAATTGTAAACGGAATACGCTACATTCCTACGGGACATCAGTTGGAACTGACAAAATCGAGGTGCGAACAAAGTCCGCTCGCGTGACGAGCCAAAATTTGGTGACCTATTTTTCGTTTGTCAGCGTCGCTAACGTAAGCAAAGCGTATCCTGTGACAAGGTTTGGATCCGATTCCATCCAGCGTTGGTCTTCGTTGACCCACGATCCATCTTCTCGTTGCTTGTCTTTCAGTGCCGTAAAAAGGTCTTGCTTCCAGTCCCTTTCTCCGCTGGCCGTGTCAAATTTCGCTTCGCCATTGGCTTTCAACGCTTTTGCCATCGTTTGGTAATAGTAGAACAAGCCCGACTGGCCCAGGCCTGGGTTTGTGTCTACAGAATAGTTGGTTGCGAGAAACTTCTTGGCCGCAGAGACT
This sequence comes from Njordella aestuarii, assembly GCF_056494165.1. Taxonomy (NCBI): domain Bacteria; kingdom Pseudomonadati; phylum Planctomycetota; class Planctomycetia; order Pirellulales; family Pirellulaceae; genus Njordella; species Njordella aestuarii. Next base: position 5,071,696 of record NZ_CM151397.1, on the reverse strand, counting down.
CGTGGGTCATCTTCTGTAAGGCCAGCGTAGATCATGCTTTTCAGTCCGGCGTACGTCATCGCTGGATAGGAGCGGAGTCCACCGTCGTCGTTCTGCCCTGCCATTGACGCACCGCCCGCAGCAACTGTGTAGTAAAAACCACCGTCATCTACTTTCGCAGCAAACGGAGAACTATTTAACTCAGACTCAAGGTTTTGGCAGCGGGTAACAAACAGTAACGCTTTCTGGATGGCGGGATCGTTTTCCTCAGCGCCCAGTTGACGTAGAGCTTCTACCATGAAGGCCGTATTCGACAGGTCTGGTCTAGCTTTGCTACCGTATCCTGCTCCACCAAAATTCAGATCTTCTTCTGCGATTCCTTCGTCCTCGTCCCACTGACCTTTGCGGATGAAGCGATCGGCATTCTTAAGAATCTCGGTATATTCACCTGACTTGTTGGCTTGCGACAAGGCCATCACAGCGATGCAAGTTTCATAATTGGCATGCGTCGAGCCTTGGGAGTAAATGCCGCCGTCAGGTTGTACATGTTTGAGCAAGTACTCGAACGCCTTCTTGGTCGCTTGGTCATTCTCGCGTCCAACCGCTGTTAAGCCCGCCGCGACGACAGCGGTCACTCCGACGCCGCTGCTTTGGCTGAACGAGCCATCAGCAGCTTGCCCCCTCAGTCGCAAGTAGTCAGTAGCTCGTTGGACCATGGCCTGCACTTGATCGGCGGAGATTCGAGCAGATTCGGATGGTTCCGCCGCGGTTAGAATGTTCAAGGTTGTTAGTGGAGTGCCGGAGAAGTAGAGAAATGCAGAAAGGCTGAAGACAGATAGTTTGGCTTTCATCAAATTTCTAACGGTGGAAGGAATGAAGTAACTGCAAATAAGCTTCAATTGCTTTGCTGTATATGTCGAGCGACGAGTTTCAATGGATGTGAACAGATTAACAAACCAGGACTTCAGTTATATGCGAATTGCGAGCCAGCTTTTAACGGTTTGTGAACAATGACGCGACGAGCGTTGCTGATCTGCTTCTGCTTAACCTCAATTGTAGCGACAAACGCTGCAATTTCTCGAGTGACTCAATCAAAAGCACCAGAAAAAACATCCTTTGAGCGCGCCGCTAATCGAGGATATTTGTTTAATGTTGTCAGTGGTCACATGAAGAAGTGGCGGTGTTTAAGCCAGGACGGTGAAAATTCCGCCGTATCGAATTCTGCTACAATTCTTCGAAGAACTGGAATTGCTAGTCCTGTCGGGATCGCGCGGTCATGCACGCAGAGATATTTCAAAAAGGTGAGCCGGAGAACCTCAGGAAGCCAACTCGGCGAATCAGCATAGTCTTGCCGCTGTTATGCTTAATTCTGTTGTTGGTAGCGAACCTACTGATTTTCGCGCTTTTTGGGAGGATTTCACGTTATTACAGTTTGTTGAACTATGGTCTTATGTGTTTAACCTATGTTCAAGTAATTCTTATCGGAATTTTCGCTGCGTTGGTTGGTAGAGTTTGGCTCAATGGTGTGGCGATCGCTGCAGCCTACACCGCGTTAGCCATTGGATCGACTTTGTTAGGCGCACGTTTGGGCGGTACGAGTTTTGTTCTAACCGACGATTTAAGCGTTGTTTGGATAAGTTTTAGTCTGCCATGCGTTCTTGTGGTTGGTGCTCTGCCGCTTTACTTGATGAGAGGCTTATGCGGATGGCGGTTCGCACTGAGACCGGGGCTGTCAACACCTCGCGGTGCACTGCGAATCGAGGACTTGTTTGCGTTAGCAACGATCGTCGCCTGTCTGATTTTCTTAGTCCGTGGGTCAGAAATGGGAGCGTCGAATTTTCAAGGCAATGACCCATACTCGATTGCCTTCGCCCTTTCGGTGGGTTTAATCTTGATCAACACATTTGTCGCATTGCCATTGGTCTCGATTGTATTCCGCGTAAAGTCTCGCGTTCGACTTGTCTTCGCATTAGCGTGTTACATCGTAGCTTTCGAACTTGTGACGTTCGGGATGGCTGTTTGGGAGAATCGGACAAATTCAACGTCTTTCCTTTCACCGATGCTACTTCTTTTAGGGTTGTTCACCACGGTGCTTGTGGGATTGTTCATTTTGAAAGGCAGCGGATGGTATTTGACAAAATATGCTACGTTGGATGACGATCGGTCGAGCCATAAGGAGCAATTGCTTCAAGATCGTCGCACGCATCGTTATTGGACGGGATGCTTATTGGTTGTGACGCTCTTATCCAGTGTTGTCATCGGCCGTTTCGAGTCGAATCAAGATCGGCAGCTCGCGAGCACTTACGCGCTACAGGAGGAACTGAAAAGGCAATACGGTAGCCTAGAGGTTCAAGATGGTAAGATCGTCGAACTGAATTTGGGTCCGAGGGCTTCGATAGACGGACTGAAGTCATACAAGATAAGGTATGACCTGCGGCACCTCGAGAAGATTTCGTTTGCATACTCAGATCTGGATGACGAAGGGCTGGGCAAGCTGGTCGGAATGATAGATCCGCGTTCAATCGACCTGAGTCATACTCGCGTATCGGCTGATGGGCTCACTGCTTTAGTGAACTGCAAGAACCTGACGGAATTGTCTGTGGCTGGCCTTGATCTCGATGTAAACGAAATAGATTCATTGCTGCGAAATCTTAGTCTTGAATCTATTGATCTTAGTGAAATGAAGTTGACTGATGAAGACTTGGCGCAACTCGTTGTCAGGCTTGATTTATTAAAATATCGACTTTGCAACAATCAGTTAAGCGACCAAGGAGTGATAGAGCTATGTGATAAGATTCCGATGGGCTATTTTTCAGAGTTGGACCTCAGTGGCAACCAATTGAACGGTAGTTTCTTGCAGAGTACGAATTATTTTGGAAAGTTAGTTTTACACAACGTACCTATAGTCGATGCGGAGCTGCAAAAAGCACTTCCCACGATCCAATGTAGCGAACTTTCGCTGAGCAATACCGATCTAACAGACGCAATGTTGCCGTCTTTGCTCGCTACTACGGGCATTCAAAGATTGACGCTGATGGATGGTAACTTTACCGACGCCGGACTCGCCAATTGTCGAGTTGCAGCAATGAGCCGTCTAGCTATTCGAGGGAAGCAGTTTACTGGAGCATGGCTTCGCGACTGGCAAACGCCAATAAACTATCTAGATGTTAGTGGGTCGTCTTTCGCGGATGGAGATGTCGCCTATCTATGTCAACCGCATCTGGCGATTGGTATGCTTAGTTTGGCAAACACAGCCATTACGGATGAATGCTTGTCCGATTTGGAGAAGCTATTACCATGCTACTACCTTGACATCAGCAATACGAAAATAACTGCCCAAGCTCTTCTGCAACGCAACTTTCCGCAGATTCAAGAACTACGCATAGGGGGTGGGCAATTCTCGCCGGACGAAATTAAAAGGTTGCGAAAGAAGTATTCTCTTCTTCTGGGTGAGCGGGAAAGTTCACGTTTTAACTAAGGCTCTAAATCATTGGTTCTCGACCATCGTAAACACGCCAAATCATCATCTCTACCATCATCGGAAGACGAAAGCATGCTTTCTGAACGAATACGCAGTATTTGCTGGGCAACAGCTAGACTTTTTTGCTGGGCGTTGCCACTCTGGCTAAACATTAGCGATGCAGAATCGCAAATAAATGCGCAGGAGATTCCGGTGCCGCAGGTGTTGATCGATGGTTGGAAAATGGAGTTGCTCGATTCGGAGCCGCGGATTGTTACGCCAACGGCTTGCGATGTCGACGCGAATGACAACCTGTTTGTGGTGGAATGCCACACTCACTTTCCGCCGGATGATTATTCGGGACCAAAAGTCGATCGCATTTGGGTGTATATCGATAAAGATAAGGATGGCAACTTCGAGCAACGCGAATTGTTCTTTGAAGGCGGCGTGGCAACTATGTCGATCGCCTGTGATGCTGAGGGTTGGATTTACGCATCATCGCGTTCCCAGATTATCCGACTCAAGGACAATGACGGCGACTTCAAGGCCGACGTCAACGAGCAGATAATCGATCACGCTACCGACGCCAACTACCCGCACAACGGTCTGTCTTCGTTGTTGTTGATCGGTGAAGATGAAATGATCTTTGGACAAGGCGAGAACTTCGGCGAGCCGTACAAACTGATTGGCACTGATGGAAGTGTGCAGCAGGGGCAAGGCGAGGGTGGAAATCTCTATCGTTGCAAGAGAGACGGTTCCAAACTGACTCGGTATGCAACTGGTTTTTGGAATCCTTTCGGGCTTTCGTCAGACGCCAGCGGGCAGTTGTTCGTGGTGGACAACGATCCTGATGCGACTCCGCCCAACCGTTTGTTAAAAGTTATTCATGGAGGCGACTACGGTTTTCAGTTTCGCTTCGGGCGGGCCGGAACGCATCCACTGTTGGCTTGGAACGGAGAATACCCAGGGACCAAGGGAATGGCGGCGGGTGTTGGGGAGGCCGCATGTGCAGTCACTCAAATCAATGATCGGCTCTGGGTTACTAGTTGGGGTGACAACCGAATTGAAGAAGTGAAGCTTGATAGCAGAGATTCTGGTGGCTCCGGTGTAACGCGTACAATCATCCAAGGTGACGCGATGTTCCGCCCTGTCGATTTCGCGAGAACATCCAAAAACGTGCTGTATGTTACCGACTGGGTCGACCGAAGTTACTCAGTACATCAAAAAGGCCGGATTTGGAAACTGACCCCCACATCTGCCGACGCAATACAGCCTGAAGTCGGTGCGAAGATCGAAGATTCGGATATTGCAATCGATAGTTCGTCGATCGCCAAATTGCTTCAGAAAGATTCCTCGTTAACACTCCGTGAGTTGCAGCAGCTGCATTGGTTGCAACTGACCGCGCAGCAGCTCTCTAGTGAAAGCATTGGCAAGCTGCTCAAGGACTCGATTGGTTCCAAGAGCTATGACGCGCGGCTGTACGCAATTCGTTGGGCGACGGAAACAGGCGACCAGAGCTTTGTGCCGCTTTTGGAAGAAAGGCTGTCCGCGACCGAGTTAGAGGGATCGCAAGAATTTTCCGCACTCGTGGCGGCGATAAGCTATTTAAAAACCGGTTCGGCATCTGGCAGTCGGACTGATCCAGCGCAAGATAGCATGCTGGCCGAAATCGTATTGGATGCCAAGCGTGACATGAAACTGAGGATCTTGGCTGCGAAGAAGCTGTCACGCGAGTATGCGTTTGCAAATGTAGCAGACGCTTATACCAACGTTTCAAAATCAAAAGACGAACTGCTGTCGCACGAGTTCATCTCTTGGTTGGGTGTGAAGGCGAACGACGAAGCCATAGCACTGTTAGAACGCTTAGTGCAAGACAGCGAACAGCCTTCAGGTCTGCGGGCGGACGCTTTAGCAGCGCTGGCGGCGAACGCACCGCAGCAAGCAACTTTGCAGATGAACAAAGTCGATACGCGGGATGTGAATGGGGATTTGAATCTTGAACTTGCCCGTATAAAAAAGGCGATGGAACGCGCGAGCGCCGATTCAGATGCTGCCAAATCACATGTGGCGAGTTTACCGAAGACGGATGATCTGGCGGGGTGGCTGAAACAAGTCGGCTCGGGGGGCGATCCGGCCGCTGGTTGGCGAGTTTGGACTCGATCACAATGTGTGAAATGCCATGCCTTTACTGGCCGCGGTGCAACCGTTGGTCCGGAGCTAACTGGGATTGCAAGTGGTAGTACAAGAGAAAAGACCCTGCAGTCGATACTTCAGCCGAGTCGTGAAGTTGCTCCACTGTACGTAACATGGCAAGTACTGACCACTGACGGAAAGATTGTCGTCGGCTCGAAGGTCAACGGTGGTGGTGTCGGTGAAAGTGCTCGGTATCTACAAGCCGACGGTACTACAGTCGACATCGCAATGGAAGATATCGAGGAACAGAAAGAGATCGCCACCAGCGTCATGCCAGAAAATCTCGTCCATACGATGGACCTGGATGAACTGCGAGATTTGTTGGCGTTCTTCGATGCTAATCGGTCTTAACGTTCGGTGTGAGGTGTTGCCGTTCGCGCGGTTTGAGGACCGATGCTTTCAATATCAGCAGGATCGTTATCTGCAAACGCTATGTTTTCTGCTCGGTCGTAGGCCAAGTAGACGGCGTTGACAAACCGTTCTTTGACCGGTGGCTGAACCTTAGCCATGCGATCAACGAGAGATTTTACGCCGCCTGGATTCTGGACAGAAGCACGCGATAGTTGAGAGACGAACTTTAACGACTCGACATAGTTTTGATCGGCGGTACTACCCACAAGCGGGCTCAGTGTCCGAACGACGATGTCAGCGCCAATGTTATCTAGCTTTAGAAAGACATCCATGTGTGCGGTAATGAGGTCTCTACCGTCGGCTGATTTGGAACTTGAACTGTGGATTACGCAGACGGTGCGTCCTTCCAACGTGCGAGGAACGAGTTTGCCTGTATAGTCACCCGTTGCGTAGTAGATGTGCGTATTGTCATTGCCCATCAGCAATTCGGTGACGCAGCGTGTCCCGGCATTATCATCACCGTGAAAAACATACGGCGCGGTACGTTGTACTTCGACGCGGGTAACTCCCATCAGATCCCACATGCCGACCAGAATCTCTGGGTAGCGAACCAACTCTTCAAAAATTTGCGAGTCGCATTCAATCGACTTTTCCGGCATACGTCGGAAGTAGCTGCATGAATTGACTACGCCGGCTACCTTTGCCTGAGCTTCTTTGTTCAGTAGGTGCGTAGGAATTTCGCGAAGTGCAAGACTTTTGGTTGCTGCAGATGATTGACTATCGCGTTCAAAGCCATCGGCCTTGAGCGGGCGGTTCAAGAACGCGAGCAGCGATGCAGCACCTGCCAAGCTACAAAGGGTACGTCGTCGTTGAGAGCACGTATCGCGAGGCACCTTGGGTAGCTTGAAATGCATACTTGTTTACCGTTTTGCATGCGTTGTAAAACGCAGCAGTTGCGACTCGTTGACTTAAAAAATCGGACATCCATTGGGATGGAGGGTCCACGCAAGCTGGGTGCCTTAGTCAAGCTGGGTAGAGGCAGCTCGCTTTCGCAAACGATCCTCGTTGACAATTAATCGGCCAAGAAGCCACTGAGCCCACAGCCTATTGGCCGCAAAGAATCGCGAAATCGCGGTTTTTCAAGATAAGCAATCTGCGGATGGCAAGTTGACCTTGAGTCAAAATGGCGATTTTTGCATGCTTGCCGCAGAAACCGCTCTACACTCGGCCGTACTTTCGTCCGCCTGTAGAAATATGCTCACGGAAAAGTTTACGATGTTTCGACGAAAACCACTTATCGATGCAGACTGGTTGCTCGGCCCGGCTATCGATCTGCAGCCATCGTCGCAGGAATCGTCGCGATCGATCTCATTATTTCCAGTCGTCGTCACGACAACATTTGCGGCTGGAGTGTTTCTCTTTTGGAATCAACTGTCAAACAGTTTTGTAGCCCAACTAAATGGGAATACTCCCGCAAGTCTGGCGACCGCAGCAACCACGCTCCCAGCGAACGATCCACAGATTGCTGCGATCGTCAAGCTGCAGGAACAACTGCCTAATTCGATTCCCGAACTGTTAACGGTGGTTGCAACGCACACGCGTCAAGACTGTGCGTTGCTGGCTTTCAAAATGTTGGACTCGTTTGCCAACAACGGTTCAAACGTCGCCGGTGGTGCTGGCGATCTTGATCTATGCCTTGAGCAGTTGCAGATGCCCATGATTGGCCTGAACGCGGGCTTGTTATGTAAGCTGATCGAACGGCGGCGAGAAATGATTGAACGCAATATTGTTCCAACTGCCGAACAAGATCGGCAGCGACTGTTGAATCGCTACGAACAATTGTTAGCTTCGGCATCGCACACTAATGAAAATTTAGACTCAAATCCGTCGTCAATTCGATTTGGCAGCACATCGGATGTAGCCGCACAAACGAACTCGCCATCGAAAAGCAGCGAAGATTCTGGGGAGAAAGCCCGCATCCGATTCAATGCGAAGGCGAGTTCTGATCCCGGCTCGATTGTCCAGAGACATGCTAAAGCAGGCCGACGCAAAGAATTTGCAATCTCGCAACTTAACAACGCCAACATTCATATCGTTGACCGCACGCCAACGGACGAGAGTTCAGCAAATGGAACTCAAGCGGTCGGCAATTCACTACGCTCGTTGGGGGCAGAAGAGCGACTTCATTTCAGTCTGCCTGCAATCCATGAATTGATTGCCGACAGTTCACCTCTTACGTTCGAGCCAGACCTTTTCGCAGTAATGTCAGACGCAGCCCCTGCCCTGCCTGAAAGTTTGCTCCAGCCAATGATTCGCACCATTGAAAACAATGGAGAAGACTCTCCGTCCGAAAGTTTGCAGGTTTCGCAAGTAACGTCTGGGCAACTCAAGGACGATTCTCCTCGGACTATCCGGCACAAAGATGATCCCAACCGAACGGCAGGTACGATCCGAACAGTCGCATATGCATCTGCTGCGACCAACGATGAACTGGACGATCTGGGGTCTGAAGATGTTGGAAATCCAAGAGCCACCACTTTAGTTGAAGACAAAGCCGAACGTCAGGCAGTTGCGGGACTGCAAGAGATGCCGTCAGGTGATCTCATCCGTTTGTTGGGCAGCGTGCAGCCAAAGATCGCAGGCGCTGCGATGTCAGAACTTCAGCGACGTGGGATGAGTGAAGAATTGCTTCAGACCGCTGTTTCACTCACCGTTGGTACTTCGCAGGAACGCATCAACGCGCTTGAAAAGCTTGTTGGCGACCAAACGTACTATCCAATGCCATGGCTGTCGTTGATGGCTGAAGACTACGATCTGAAGGTGCGCGAGCATTCCATTAAGCTATTGGGATCAATCGCCAGTGATGACGCACGCCGCCAATTGCGACTCTTGCTCAACCGTGAAACTAACGGTCACCTACAGAACTTAATTCGACAATTGAGCTTAGCATCAGGATCCACGCGGCCAGCCCGATAAAGGAAGATCTCAAATGTGTCAAGAAAATGACCAACTCTCAGTGGCGAAGGTTTGCCGACGATTGAATGCCATGAACCGATTTTTGTTCACTATCGCGGCTCTCGCCTCCAGTAGCGCCTTCGCATTTGACTTTGAAAAGTTTGATGCCCCGAAGACGCATTTCGTGCTTACAGACCAAGCAAGTACTTACGCTGGCCCGAGTAAAGAGTCGTACTCGACGGGTACAATTCGACGAGGCGAACCGGTCGAGGTCTATGGTCGAATCGGCGATCAATGGTATGCGATACGACCTCCAGTCGGTCAATACGATTGGGTCGCAGCACAATACGCACACCTCTTACCAGGTGGACATCTCGCTGAGATCATTGACACTCCGACACCAGCATGGATCCACACCGATGACGCGGATCGGGACCAATTTCTCTGGCAAGTCAAGCTGCAACCCACTCAACAAGTTAACGTCCGTGGCCAGTTGAAGCAAAAATTGGATGGCGGAAAGACGCGTGCGTGGTACAAAATCGACCCGCCACCCGGTGAGTTCCGATGGCTGAAGAAAGATGATCTCGCGGAACAACCACCCAAGATCAAAGTTGCTAACGTGCAAGCGCTTCCGACGAAATCGAGTTTAACTTCGCTGACGGCTGAACCCAACGAAGCAGAAAGTCAGGTACAACAAGCTTCAGGCACGATTGTGCAGATGAACAACGAACCTTTTGCATTGGCTCCGGGTGAATATCTGGTAGATGGCGACGTGGACGGAGTTATGTCGGAGATCCAGGCAGAGTACAGCGAAGGATGGGTCGAAGGGGATTCGATCCTTTACGATAGTGTTTCAGGGGTGTCGCCGGTGGTGGAAACGTTTGGTGAAGAAGCCGGCTCGTGTGCGACCTGTGGTGCTGTTGGGGGAGTCGCTGGATGCTTGACATGTGGCCCGGATCTCAACGATCGCAATTATCGGCTGCGTCCGGTAGGAAAGCTATTGAGCATGCTTGGTTTTGCGTTGGTAGAAGCCGAGCGAGCTCCGGAAGCGATGCCGTGTGGCTCCTGCGGACTAGCTGGCTGTACCACCTGCGGTGTAGCCCAAGGAATTACCCGTGCTGGAAGCATTGGTAGTCTTCCAAGTCGACTAGATGCATTGCCACGGCCGACGCCACGCATGGGCGATTCTCAAGTTGATCGAAGTCTACTCATTGATCGCCTTGGCGAAGCGCGGGAGAATCTGCGCGAGAGCGTAGAAGATGTACGAGAGACGATCAGTGGATCGCGCGAGCCGCTGCTTTCGGGTCCGGCGTCGGTTAGCCTGGGAAGTCCTTTGGGCCGTCGAGCCGATAGTACTGGCAGTGCGACGCTTTCATCCAAGGCTCAGAACTGGCAAGGGCTTCCGCTCAAGGGGATTCCTTCGGATATTCCCGAACTCGATATCGAAGGTCCGACGGGAGTAGACCCAAATTGGGATAGACGGCCCGTGGGGTTTACAGGCGAAATCAGAGCTAGTACTGAAGCTGATTCGAATGTTCGTCAAAGTTCGACTCCCAACCAACGTGATCAAGGAAATGCAAACCCAGCAGCCCGTGAGAACGAAGAACTTCAGTTCTCTTCGGCCCTGTTGCAACAAGCCGCCGCAGAACTAACTTCGATCGTATCGCTTCCAACGGAGCAGTGGCAACTGCATGGTTTACATCAAGTTGTGCAGGAGTGGGTGGAGAATGGCGCAGATCCTATCGCGCGGGGCGAAGCAAGGTTGCTACTAGAACGAATCGAACAGTTTGAAACGTTCCGATCAAAGTGGGTGGTTGCCAACGTCGGTCGACTGGCGAGTGTCAACAGTCAAGCATCTGGTTTGATGACTAGCTCCAGCATGCCGATGGTATCGACGGCGGGCTATCAATCAGAAAGTTCAGGAGCGAGTGTTCGTAGTGTTTCGAATGTGAGTGTGGCAGCGGCAAAACAGATTATTGCAAGTGCGGATGCTTCCGGATGGCTAGTTGCAGTGCATGGCGAAAATCCAGACTTGCCTAGATATGCGATTACTGACGATGCAGGTCGCTTGGTCGCCTACGTTGAAGCGATTCCAGGCTTGAACTTACGAGGCTATTTGCAACAACCGATAGCAATATACGGTCAACGAGGCATGCATACGTTGCTGAACATGCGCACAATCCGAGCCGACAAGATCGTTCGTATTAGCGATGCACCTTAAGGTTAGGCTTAGCAAGCCAGCAACTCAACACCTTTTCGCGTACGATGGTAATCGATTGCCGTCCAGAGTTTGTCGGAATGTCAGTATGAAAGCGTTCAGTGCAGTATCACAATCGACTAGCTGAACGATTCTCTAGCAGATGCGACTCGAGATATCGTCTGACCTGAGCTATAATTAGAGACGTCACGAATTGATGTGGGATAACCTCTTTCGCTAATGTGATTGATCTATATGGTCGGTTTGGTGCAACTACGACATGTGTTGTTCTTACTAGCAATCCTTTGTTATACAGAACAATGCGTTGATGCTCAGAATTTGCGCGTCGCTAGCTGCAATCTCAATTATGCTAACAAGCAAGGCGGTGAAGTGTTAGGAATGATTGCAGAAGCCGATGTGGATATAATTTGCTTCCAAGAAACCAGTCTGGAAATGGAGAAAGTCTTGCGGCGCGGATTACGTGTTTCGCATCCCTATTTTCATGCTGTAGGTCACGATGGTCGCTATTATGCCGAGAGATTTGCATTTGCCTCTCGTATCCCGGTCCGGGATATCCGATTTCATCCACCTCAGGCAGGTCTATTTGGATTTTACACTGCGACTCTAAGCTCGTTTCCTGAGCCCGTTCAAATTTTGAATGTGCATCTGACGCCGTTTATTTTGAACCGGAACGCTGGTATCGCAGAAGCGATGAGTGCACTTAATGCTACAGAGAGCAAACATGAAGCGGAAATCGAAGCAGTGATTGACTCAATCGTACCAGCGGATCCGGCAATAGTTGTCGGGGACTTCAACAGCATTTCTACCTTTGTTGCTCCACAACGTCTTGCAAAGCAAGGTTTAATCGATAGTTATGCATCCAGCAATAAAGATGCTGATCTAAACGCAACATGGCAATGGCCTACGAGACCTTTACCACTGGCACTGCGTATTGACTACATTTTTCACACCGCACATTTCAAAACAACTGAATCAAGTATCGTTCGGATTCCGGGCTCTGATCATTCCATGGTTGTTTCCAGCCTGCAATTCATACCGGCAGGCAGCAAGTAGGCCTCCCGCACTACATCAACTTCAAACTGGCACTCACAGTCTACGGGTTTGCTGGATGAATACAGTAACCAAAAGAAAGTAGGGAGCGGAGTCATAAGATGAAGCTAAATGCTTAACACCGGTGGCATGACGGCTTCAAGACCTTTTACTGCGGCGGAGTCGACGACCCAGATGATCTGACCGTTGCTTGAGTTGATGCCCTGTGCCGGATAGAGTTCGATGTTCTTCGGCTCGCTCCAAATCTGCTGCAAGGCTTGCTTCTTTCCCGCGCCGCATACTAAAAAGTAAGTTGTCTTGGCGGTGTTCAATTGTGGATAGGTTAACGTTACTCGCCAAGTATCCATTTTAGGGATATAGTTTTCGGCTGCAGCGCGATCAGCGATTTGAAGTGCCTCTGTTTCTGGAAACAACGAAGCCGTATGGGCGTCGTCGCCGATTCCTAACAAGACAATGTCAAGAGACAAAAAGCCTTCTTTTCCATTATTCAGTTCGGTCAGAGTCTTTTCGTAAGCCAAAGCCGCTTGAGCTATAGATAACTCGCCCACCGGTATACGAAAGACGGTAGGTTGTGGTCCACTGGCCAAAGCGTCGAGCATCGCGAGTTTGGCCATTTTATAGTTGCTGTCGTCGTGGTCTGGCGGCACATTTCGCTCGTCACCCCACAGCAAAATAACTTTGTCCCACGCAATTTCGCCTACAGGAAGCGCGGCGAGTTTTTGATAAAGCAACTTCGGAGTCGAGCCCCCCGCCAAAACGACGATGCATCGACCACGGGCACCAATCGCAGCATTAATGTCTTCGATTAAATGCTGCTGAACCCACGTTGCACATGCATCTGCAGATTCAGTAACGACGACTTTTGAATTGAATAAGGGCATTGGAAAACGATTTGGAGCGAAGGAAAAGCGAGAAAATGCATCTTGCTGTAGAAAATTCAGACTTCTATAAGCAAGGTGAGGTATTAGATCGTGACACTGGAAATTGCTCAAGACGTTTGCTAGCTAACAAGAGCGTCAAACGTTCTGGGGCGAGCACGTTGGATTCGAAGCTTGCGATCAATATGCGGCGATCAAGCAGCGAGCAGAACATGGGATCGAATAGGATGCAAACGTACAAGCTTACTTCAGTCTCACTGGCTGTGTTCATTGGAATCAACGGGCAAATATTTGCACAAGGGCCCAGCGATTTCGTACCAGCGATAGCCGTATCGACCGAGGCACCAGCCAACGTCCCGCCGAGATCGATCGAAAGCGAATTCGAACCCGCCAAGCTAGTCGCTATTGTGGGTGAAGAGCATGTTCTTGCAAGTGAGCTCATGCAACTGGTTGAACCGAAAATTGCTGAGCTAGGTGAGCGGATCCCTGAAAGCCAGGTGCCGACCGTTCGGGCGCACCTAATGCGCCAGGCATTGATTGGTACCGTGACAACAAAAATGCTTTCTCAGGAATATATTCGCCAGTCTGTTGGCGGAAAAGCTGTCAGCGAGAAAAGAGATGCTCGAGACCAATTCACGACGACCGCGAATCGGATTTTCCATGAGACTTACATTCCGCAGCTAATGCAACAACACAAGGCTCAGAACGAGATTGAGCTGAACGAGAAGCTCAAGAGCAAAGGAACCTCGATCGAGGGACTCAAGCTGACATTCTTGGACGGAGTCATGGCGGATGAAATGTTACGCAAGGTAACGCCCGAGAAGCTCTACGTTGATATTCTCGAGGTCCGCGACCGATACGAAAGTCAAAAAGAAGACTGGCGGCGGGATGCAAGAGCCAGGTTTCAAGTCATGACAGTTCGCTTCAGCAAGTTTCCGAACAAGCAGGCGGCATATCAAGAGATCCAGAGCATGTATGAGGAAGTACGCTTGGGCGGAGCAAAATTCGAAAGCGTTGCCAAACGCCGTTCCCAAGGCGCGCGAGCGGATGAAGGCGGTTTGTATGACTGGACGAGCAAAGGGGCACTTGTCAGCGAAGTGATTGACGAACTTGTCTTTACGATTCCATTGAATCGATTGAGCAACATAGTTGAAGATAAAGAAGGATTTCACTTTGCTGTTGTCCTTGAACGCGAAGAGGCTCGCGTCCTTCCATTTGCCGATGCACAGGAAGAGATCCGCAAGAAGGTCGAGCAAGAGAAGAAAGAAAAAGTTCGTGACAAGTTTCTCGAAAAATTGCGCAAAGAGACGGTCGTGTGGACTCTTTGGCCCGAAGACATTCCTGGTTCAAGGCCTCTATCGGAGGCCGTCTGGGGGCAGACAGCTGGTCGATAGAACGCTAAGCGTTTGTCGAGATACCATTGCGCAGGCAAAAGAAACCCGGTGTACAACCTCTGTGGGGTAAGCGTTACAAGCTACCTGACTGCACCAATCCGGTTAAACGATTTTAGGAATGGGGGTTATACGCAAAAATGCTTGCACATAGCCCGCCGAATTGAAGCAGAGCATCAGGAACGCTCGATAAGGTATTGCAGTGCGAAGCTGCAATCGCTTAGTGTTGTCCCATCCGCCAGCTTGCCGCGGTCGGGGATGGAAGCCTTGTTCAGGACGAAGGATCGACGTAGCCATGAGACGAATTTGGAGCCAATTCAAACTTACCATAGTCGCATTCTCGCTCTCTGCGACCGCGTCGACAGTGCTAGCACAGTCGCCAGTAAATACGCAAGAGCCAGTTTACAGGCTCAGCAAGAATGAACAGCCACCGATTCCATCGGCCCAGCCTCATTCACTCGATCCAGCGATTCAGTTGGCGCACGAGAGTCTGCGTCATATGAAATCGACCGTAACCGACTACACGGCGATTTTGATTAAACGAGAACAAATCGACGGACAGCTTGGCGAGTACGAGTACATGTTCGCCAAGTTCCGCAACCGTCAAGAAAACAACGGTCAAATAACGACACCTTTTAGTGTCTATCTGACGTTCCTCAAACCGGCCGCTATGAAGGGCCGCGAAGTCCTGTACGTTGAAAATGCCAACGAAGGCAAAATGATCGCTCACGAAGGTGGGATGAAGCGAATGTTAGGTACGCACGCACTGCCACCTAATGGCTGGCTTGCGATGAAAGGCCAACGTTATCCTATCACCGACATTGGGATCGAGAACTTGCTGTTGAAGCTAGTAGAACGCGGTGAGCGAGACCGAGCTTACGGTGAATGCAAAGTCGAATTCTTGCAAGGCGCTAAGGTTAGCGGTCGCGATTGCCGCGTGATTCAAGTCACGCACCCAACCAAGGTCGGCCCATTCGATTTCCATATCGCGCAGATTTTTATGGACGAAGAACTCCAGATTCCCGTGCGCTATGCTGCTTACGACTGGCCTGCAGTGGCTGGTGGCGAACCGCAAGTTATCGAAGAGTACACTTATCAAAACATCAAAATCAACGTTGGCCTGACCGATGCTGACTTTGATGTCAACAATCCGCAGTACAACTTCCATCGCTAAGCACACCCAAGACGTCCTGAAGTTGATGGGCGGCGAGATGCAGCGAACTAGAAATCGAAACCCGCACTGGTCTAAATCTGGCCGGTGCGGGTTTTTTCGTTTGGCAGGGTGACGAGAACTATGGTTGATGAGTGTTCATATTAGCCCCACCTCGTCCGCGATTTTCAGGAATTTTAGACGGCTTCAATTGACTTTCTCTCTCCGGTAGCTCAACAATTGAACACGCAGGTGCTAGGATATAGCTGGACTGCTGACTCATATAGAATCTGGCTTTGGAGACAATTGATGAACTACGACAATCCCTACGCGTATGACGGCTCGGTTAAAGTCGCGCAATCGGCAGACCGCGCCGAGCGAACAGCTTTCATTCAGCGCACTTATATCCATCTGGCAGGCGCGATAGCTGCGTTTCTGTTGATTGAGTTTGCGCTCCTAACAATCTTCCCAGCGGAAACGTTATTGGCGTTTATCGGGCCTGCGATGGGCGGATGGGGTTGGCTGGTTGTGTTGGCCGCGTTTATGGGAGTAAGCTGGCTGGCCCGCAGTTGGGCAGACTCAGGCAGTAGCCGCACGATGCAGTACGCCGGTCTTGGGTTGTACATTGTTGCCGAGGCTGCCATCTTCTTGCCGATCATGGCGTTGTCACTGATGCTCGATCCTCAAGGTGGAATTCCGATGCAAGCGGGGCTCATTACCGCTGTCGTTTTTGGCGGGTTGACATTGATGGTCTTTGCCACGGGAGCTGATTTCTCGTGGCTCGGACGCTATCTTTGGTTAGCTGGATTGGTGGGGTTGGGTGTGATCGTCGTGGGCGCGATTTCCGGCTTCACTTTCGGATTGTGGGTGTCGGCCGCGTTCGTACTGCTGGCTGCTGGTTACATCCTGTATGACACGTCGAACGTAATGCATCATTACCGTACTGATCAACACGTCGCCGCATCCCTGGCTCTCTTCGCATCGGTTGCTCTATTGCTTTGGTACGTGATGCGCATCCTCATTTCGATGTCATCGTCGAACGATTAGTCTCGGTTCGAGTTCTTTGTTCTCAACTACGCTGCGTTTCCAATGCGACAACGCAGCCTTCCTGGTAAGCGGTTGCACGGCATTAACAACGCGGATGGCGCTAGAACACGACTTCGAGATTATCAAAAGCAATCTCGCATTTTAGTTTTTGAAGACGCGGCCTGCACTGTAGTTCTTTTTGCAGGGCGTCGCTCAGGTCATCGTCGATGGTGTTCATGTGTGTTAGGACGACGCGAGCAAGCTGCCACTTTTCGAGACAATCGCAAAGGCTGCTCAAGTCGGTGTGGCCTGTCTGAGCTGCGAAATCTGCAAGGTTTCCTTTGAAGTTGCATTCGTGAAGCAACAGATTCACGTCAGAAACGATATTCCAGTAGTCGCTATCAGGGGCTGCGTGTGTGTCAGTAACATACCCCAGCGAACGGTCTTGCCAATCAATACGATAGCCAACAGACCCGCCTGGATGCATGAGTGGGAACCAGGTGACCTTTGCACCATTTATTTCAAATATGGGACCACTTGGAAGCGGTTGCCAGTTGATATTCGGTTCGCTGGGAAACACCAAGCTTGAGAAGACATGTTCTCGAATCGCTTGCAACTTCTCCTCCTCGCCCCACACTGTTATCTCCTTGGCGGGGGTAGTGAAGAAAACATTCCATAAGAATGTTAGGCCCCAAACGTGATCGAGGTGTGCATGGCTTAGCAGGATGTGAAGTGATTCATGCTCAATAAGAGGCAGGCTGCGAAAGAGGCCGCTGCCAGCATCCAGCATGATGTTGGATGCGGGTAGAAAGTAACAAGATGTATGCCTCGTAGCGTTGGGGTGATAACCGGCAGTCCCCAAGCAGTATAAAGATCGGCTCATTTTTCAGTCGTGATGTTCGCGTCATTGAATGGAAGTAGGCAGATTATAATCCAAACGCGACATGTCGATGCAGCTAACGCGGGACGGCGATCTGGCAATGTTCAAGTATTTGAGCTGCAGTTGCGGCGTATCCGACATAGAAGGGACCAAACAAGCCATATTTAGCACTTGCCTGGTCAAATCGCATGTTATAGACGATCTCCTTGAGATATTGCGGATTCTTTGCCCACAATGTGACGCTCCACTCCCAATCGTCCAACCCAACTGCGCCGGTAACTAGTTGCGTCACCCGGCCGGCATAGGCCATACCGCTTTGCGCGTGCTCGCTCATCATCTCCGCCCGCTCGGAGAATGACTCACGAAACCAATTCGCGCCGACTTCGCGCGCCTTGCTCATCGGGTAGAAGCACATCGCTGGCCAATCGGGAAAGTCGGGCGCTAAACGCTGTGCGAGCATCATGGGCAGGCGTTTTTCGTAAGACCCGACTTTGGCTTGAAAGCTTGGTGAGGAAGGATCTTCGCCGCTACGTTGTAATTTTTCTGCATACTGCTCTTTGGTCGGCAGATATTCGCTCAACTCGGACATGGAAACGAACGAGTAGACTTGTTCGAGAGCGGCACCTAGTCGCGTTGCAATGATTCGTTGATGAATACGGTCTACTTTCAACGGATCTTTGTCCATCATAATGACGCAGAAGTCAGCTTTCTGGCCGCTTACTAAGTACGTTTGGAATCGCTCAGTCTTTTCCTGGGAGACTGGTTCAAGCGCGCTAATAAATTGGTCGCACATTTCCTGGATGGATCCGCTATTTGCGTCCAATATTTGCTGTAAACTCCAGCGGTTCCAGCGATAGAAGTAATGCCCAGCGTGCAATCCCACAATTGGTTCGATGGATGGCTCGGGAATACTTTGGGTACGTAATGGATTAGGGTTCATGTCTGCGGTCTACTGCGATACTGTCTGGACGGGGCAATACGGACTATCGTTGTAGATGCAACCATTTCCGTCAACCAGTGAAGGAATGAAGCTTGTCGATCACCGTAGAGAGCACCCGACGATCAAAATCGTCGGCTGAATGCCCTGTTGCATTCGATTTTAACAGCAGCTCAAACCCAATGTACGATGCATTTTGGATGAAAAACGAGCAACATGGCAGCGAAGGCGAATCGACTCATCTATGACTTTACTTACGAGTCACCGTCAGCCGAGAAACCGAAAAACGGATACACCGGAAAGCACAATTGCCGTAATAGGTTTGCCTATCGCGACGGTGGTCCTGTTCGGGCTTTTGACATTTTTCAGCATACAGCAACTTCGCGATGCCTATCGTGACGTGAATGCGGTTCATTCTCGGAAAGATCATCTCACACGTCTGCTGGCGGACATTTCTGATCTGGAAACAGGCCAGAGGGGTTATTTGTTGACGAATGACCCGGACTACTTAACGCCGTACAACGTCGCCATATCCAGAATCCGCGCAGATCAATTAAATCTACGGGCTGCCTATTCGCAGGACGGAGAATCGTTGGAACAAATTGCTGCACTCGAGCCTCTTGTCGAAGATAAACTTCGCGAAATTGCTGCGACGCTCAAGCTCTCGGAAGAAGGCGACTCCGCGGCTGCGCTTGATTTGGTAAAGAACCATCACGGTCGTAATGTCATGGTGCAAATTCGCTCGAAGATTGCTGATTTGCAAGTGGCCGAAGACATCATAACCGAGAGATTGGACGGTCGAACGCAGACCGCGTTCTTTAGCGCGATCATAATCATCTTTTCCGCAGTAATGCTCGCCGTACTGGCCACACTTTGGGCATTGTCCAAAATGCAAACGGAGCTCTACAAAAGAAAAATTTTGGACGGCTATTTGCGAAAGAGAACGCGGCAGTTATCGACGCTCGCTGACGTTAATACGCGCGTTGCTGCGGCAAGAGACATGCGCTCGGTCTTTGGGATCGCTCTCAATGAATTTCGTCAACTATTAGGGGTACGTGAAGCCATCGTGCGTTTCGGCAACGGACAAAGTTTTCGTTACGAACGCAGCACAATTTCAAATTTAGTTATTCAAAGTGACGAAGAATACGTCCAGGAAATCTTTGAAATTACAGGCAAAATGGCGAATGAGGAGAACGCGTACTATCGCAATCTTGCCGAAATAGAACACTTCTACGAACACGCTGCATCACCCGAGTTGCGGCTGCGTAGTTTTTTTGAGCAGTCGCACAACCTTCTCACTGTTCCACTGATTTCGCGAACTCGCACGGAGATTGGGAGGCTCATTCTGCTTGGAAAATACGATGACGATTTTGACGAAGCAGACTTATCGACAGCGGTTCAGATGGCTTTGACGATGAGCGTGGCAATCGAGAATGTGCAGTTGATCGATCAGTCACTTGTGGCCGCACAACGTAAGGATGAATTCTTGGCGATGCTGGGGCACGAACTGCGAAATCCGTTGGCGGGTATTTTATCGAGCAGTGAAGCGATCAAGCTTGCACAAAGCGAGGACTTACAAAATGGAGACTCGAATCTATCTGAGTTGAACGAAGTGATATTGCGGCAAAGTGCCCATATGTCTGAAATCGTAAATGACTTATTGGATGTGTCTCGTATTGCACGTGGTAAGATCGTCCTGCGCAAGACAGCATTCGATTTGCGCGAAATGTTGAACGAGTTAGTTGCTGACGCCAAACGAACGCATGAAGGCCGAATAATTGTGGGTAGAATTCCCGAGGATGCTTCGGATTTTATGATCGTTGGCGACCGCACTCGAATCGTACAATCGGTAAACAATCTTATTCATAATGCCTGTAAGTTTTCGGCACCCGGCACCAAGGTCGTTGTCGAGTTGTTTAAAGAACATAGTGATGCTCGCGAGATTGAAATACGTGTAATCGATCAAGGCGTGGGGCTATCACCGCAAGATCTGGAGGCAGTCTTCGACATTTTCCATCAGTCTTCCACAACGATTGATCGGTCTCAAGGCGGCTTAGGACTAGGTTTGACGTTAGCAAAAGGGCTAGTCGAAATGCACAATGGTTCTGTAAAAGTTTTTAGTGCTGGCCCCAATCGCGGCTCTACGTTTACTATAAGATTGCCACTCATGAACCAGATCGATGGAATCACGCCGCACAGACTTGAAGAAAGAAACGCTGACGTGGACGAGGAAGATCAACCGCAAACTCCAATTACCGTTTTGGCAATCGATGATCGCCGCGACGCACTGCTGCCAATCGCCGCATTACTCAAACGTGCTGGACACCGCGTACTCACGGCTCCAGATGGATTGACGGGACTGCAGATTGCCACAAAAGAATTGCCTGACATGATCCTGTGCGATATTGGACTTCCCGGCGAAATGAATGGTTATGATGTTGTACGAGCTATTCGGCAAGACAAGGCAACTCGCTATATCTACGCCGTTGCGTTAAGCGGATATAGTCAAAAATCGGATATCGACAACGCAGCCCAGGCTGGATTCGATTATCACGTTGCTAAACCTGTGGCCTTCAAAACGTTGCGAATGTTGATTTCGCAACGTCCATCGTTCAATCAGCAAACTTAACAGGGCACCAGCAAGCATACGTATTTCATCGATTTAGCCGGGATTACAGGCGAGCTACTTTCCATCGCTTTGTAAAAAGCCCACTAAATTTGCGATTTGCAACTCGGTAAGAGTGCCGAGCAAGTTCTCAGGCATCATCGACTGTTCACTCTGCTTTTTGCCAACAATGTCTTCCTCATAGACCGTGACTAGTTCCGTCGGCGTTTGCAGTACGATCGAGCCTTCTGATTTGGACTTCAGAAGACCGGTAATCACCTGCCCTTCCTCGGTTTGAACGATCCAAGGTTGATAATCCTTGGCCATTACTGCGCTAGGGCTAACGATGTTTGAAAACAAATAGTCCAAGTCTTTACGATTCGAACCCGTAAGTTCTGGCCCGATATTTCCGCCTTCGCCAAAGAGTTGATGGCATTGACCGCACGTTTTTTGGAAAAGAGCCTTGCCTTCACTCGTGTTCAGCGTCTGGCTATGTTTCGCAATAATATTCTTCAGTTGTTCGATCTGCTTTTCAGCCTCGCCAACAGACTGACGGGACTCAGACCATTTTTCCTTTAGTTGTCCAAGGCTCTTGAAGTCCTCCAACTGGCTGAGTTGTTCGAACATATCTGCTGAGATTTCGTTGAGACCAATGAGCTTGTTTTGCATCGCTTTCCAAAGTACATCTGCAGTAGTTCCGCGACGTGTCAAAGTATAAATCGCAATCCGACGCTCTTCCGAAGGCCAGCCGTACATCTGATTGACTAATTTTTCCGCCAGGGCGGGATCAAGACTAACACCAATTGTAGAAATTGCCTCCGAGCGCAATTCTTTGTTTTCAAGCAACTCAAACGATATCTCCGACGCCTTTGGATCTCGAATTTCCCGCAGCATGGAAAGCGCTTGTTTGCGATCGCTGACGGCCTGCTCGGGAGAAGCCGCAATTTCCCGCAAGCGATCTATCGCTGCAGGATCACGAAACTTGGCGGCAACTGCCATGGCAAGTTGTCGAATCGCACTATCTGGTGTTTCGAAAAGCTTGTCACGAAGCTTTCCCCAGCCATTGGGCATTGATGGAGTTTTACGTGCCGAGAGGCCGATGGCAAACTCGTTCAAGAGTTCCAGAGCGTCTGCGCTCTCAGTGCTGCTGGTTAAGAATTGAACTGCCGATTCGATCGGAAGGCCTTGGTCGGTAGTTGAAAGCTGGCGGACACAATACTTTCGTACGATACCTATTCTTGACTTTGTCGCAACTTTCGTGGCCGCTTCGGGGTTCGCTCGTGCAATTCTGCTGGTTGCATACCAGTACATCAATGGCAAGTTATGGTCGGTTTGATCTTCTTCATGCCCGACCAGATATTCCAGGATCGGAGCAGCCTGATCGACGTCCACCTTTTGGCAGGCCGAGGCCAAATAAAGTCTTACAACTTGCGATTTGTCGCTTTTTGCCATTTCAGCCCAGTGGCCGGTATGTTTCTTCCAGTACGTTTGGGGGAAGCATTCAAGCGCTAGTTGGATTCCCCAGCCACGGACAAATTCATCTTGGTCACGCTGGGTAAAGGCGATGTCTTCGTCGGTAACAGTGCTGCAAGCCGCAAGTGTCCAGAGCGCATTTAAGCGTTGGGTAGCATCGTTGCTGTCAAGCATTTGCTTTCGAATCAAAGCAATTGTTGGGCTTTGAAAGTCGGCATGATGGCGTTCCTGAAGGATGCGACGCGCGGTTCGAACGTACCATTGATTCTTGTCTGATAGAGCCTTGACTAGTTGTTCGTCATTCCAGGTTTTAAGATCAACTTGAACTGGTAGAGTGTCTTGATAAGCAATACGATAGATCCGACCGTTACCTCGATCATGGTCATCGACATTGCCGGTGTGACACTGCTGTATATCGTACCAGTCGATGGCATAAACTTGACCATCTGGACCTGATCGGAAGTAGAGGATTTGGCTACTGCGATCGTTGGCAAAGAGGAAGTCTGGCGCACCGTCTCCATAGTAGCCACTTCCCGTCCGAGCCAACTGGTCTTGGTTGAGCCGAGCACCATGAATGTTGTTCATGATGATCTGATCGTGGTACGATTCAGGCCAACTGCCGCCTTGATAAATCAAAGCACCGGAGTGTGCATGTCCACCACCCGCGTCATCGCTCCGATTGTTTCCCGCGTGGGGGTTATCGCCAATCCAATGTCGGTGCTTTGCTATTGTTTTGATGTCATCATAGGTAAACTCGTCAAAATGCTGACCCGCTTGGCGGTGATAACGAGCTCCTGGGATCACATGAAAAAGGTGCGGAATGACGCAAGCGGTCAGAAAGCACTGACCACGCGAGTTGAAATCCACTCCCCACGGGTTACTGGTGCCGTGCGCGTAGACTTCGAACGTTTTGTTGATTGGATGATAACGCCAAATACCAGCGTTGATAGCTTGACGTTCAGCATTAGTCGCGCCGGGGCGACCTACTTTAGAATGAGTAAAGATGCCGTGGCAGCCGTATAGCCAACCGTCGGGCCCCCAAATGAAGGAGTTGAGGACTTCATGAGTGTCTTGCCATCCCCAACCATCGAGTTCCACTACTGGTTCGCTATCGGGGACATCATCGCTGTTTTGATCGGGTATAAAATAAAGGTAGGGTGCAGCACCGACCCAAACACCTCCAAATCCAACTTCGATTCCGCTAACTAGGTTAAGGCCTTCATAGAAGACCTTCCGCGAATCGAGAATGCCATCTTTGTTCGTGTCTTCAAGCACGAGTATGCGATCGCGGCCTTTGTCACCTTTTGCTCGGGCAGGATACTCATAGGCTTCTGCGATCCAAATCCTGCCCCGTTCGTCGATCGTCATTGCAACAGGTTGTCTAACCTCTGGCTCAGCAGCAATTACTTGCAGTTTAAAACCTTCTGGCAATTTCATTGCGGCCGCCACTTGTTCGGGCGACAAGCTTTGGTGTTCAAGTACATCTAATTTAGAAAGTTTGTCTTTGTCCGCAATTTTTGGCTGCGTGTCGTGAAGGCGGAAATCGTCTACATTTAGGTGTCCCCAACCCTGCGCAGAGGCATCGACCAGTCGGAAGAATACGCCTTTACCAACATGCTCTTTGGCATCGAGGACCGCTCGCTTCATCGTTTCGATATCGCTGCCAGATTGGGAAGCGAGAATTGAATTGGTACCAACTTCGACAAGTTCAACTCGCGTATCTTTACTGGTGCCGCCGCCGATCAGGAAGCTGATCCAAGGGTGTGTTAGCTTAAAAGATCTACTTTCCAGTGCTCCTTCGCCGATGTCTTGAACAACTTCAAAAGTACCGATCCAAAACTTTCCTTCGTGGTTACTTTGCATATCAGTACGGCGTTTCGAAATCAGATCGCCCTCGAGCGGTTGCTTAAAGAAAGCTGCGCCCGAGCCTCGCCAATCGGTGAGGTCGCCTGTTTCGAAATTGAAATTTAGGATTCGACCGCCTTCCTCCGCCGGGTAGAATCCGCCCAAGGCGTCGTTGACCTTAACGAGGTTTTCAACCGGAGTCTTAAACGCTTTCGCTTGTGCAATTGCTAACTGATCATTGCCTTTTGCGTCGTTGTCGTTTGTCTGCAAAAAAACGTGGACTCCACGCTTGCTGGCGGAGAACACGTCAAGCAAACCATCTTTATTAATATCATGCGTTGTAATTTGAGTACCAACGCCGCTGTCGCTATCGATGATATGTGGCACAAAGCGAAATACGTTCTGCCCGCGCCGAACAACTTCAAACCAAACTAGATGAGCTGGTTCGTTTTCCCCCGGGTCGTGACCTTGATGGGCCCAGAATCGTTTTCCGGTAACAATATCTGGCGTTCCGTCGCTATTGATGTCGGCCACCTCGATTGCGTGTAGCTGGCTGATCGAAATACCAGTCGGAGAAGATTCGGCGTTCTCGGTCATAATCGAGACAGCACGCCATTGATACTCACCGTCTTTGGATTCTTTGTCATACATTACCAAGCCATAGCCGTGAGCTTGAAGGCTGGTCAAGACTTCCGTTTGCCCGTCACCGTCGAAATCAATTGCATAGAGTTGCGCGGCGTTTTGAGCGAACTGAAAGGGATGGAATTTCCAAAGCGGTCGATCTGACTGGTTCGCCGTGGCTAGATTGCCTGGGTTTTGCCACCAGCCATTTGCTGCCAGCATGTCGGGTGCACCATCGTCGTTTACGTCGCCGACTCCAATGCCGTGAGTAAAGCGTTGGTAGCCACCGTTCTCGCTAACGGGGATAAATTTCCACGGTTTAGTTGGATCAGATGGGATTTCAGCGTACCCAAAATGTCCTCCGTTGCAGCAGACGATGTCCGGCTTGCCATCGCCTGTCACGTCCTTAAACATCGGGGATTCGTTGTCTGCGACCTCAAGTGCAACGTGACGCGTCCAAGCCGCCGTCGAACGAACGCCTTCACCGGGATTTTCAAAATACCAAGCCTGCGCCCCGGGAAAATCATAGACCAGGACATCATTCCAACCATCTTGATTGATGTCGTAAGTGTACGAAAGGAAGTTGTTCGAATAGCCATTGATCGAAAATGGCTTAGGTTCATAAATAGTCGACTTCGTTTTAAAATCGGGGCCATAATAGACAAAAGGGCCTGCGATTAGATCAACTTTGCCGTCCTTGTCGACGTCGGCGCAGGTTCCACCTTCGCTATAAAAATCACGACTAAGTTCGATTCGCTCAAACTGTTGCCCTGTGGCGGCCGAAGCTAAGAGAGAAATTGCCGCGAAGTTTGCAAGCTGCGTGGCTCGATAGAACATATTACGAAGAGAAATACGATTCTTTCTCATAAATCAATCCAAGTTAAAGAAGCTGCATCTGCCGAACGAGTCTATTTTGAAGTGGTCCGTTCGGAAGTACAACGGAAGGTGGGAGTTGTAGTCATTGCGGCCAAGCGTATGGGCTCGCGGTATCCATTAGGCAATATCTTACACAAGTCACACTCAAATGAATACAAACGCGGCTAGCAAAGATCATAAACAACTTGGACGAACGAAATTTGCCCTCGCTCTGCTGATAACTTTCGCATACCCGATTGTTACAGCCGTCATTGGCGTGATCGGTGGAGACCTCCTGGTTCTTCAAAAGATTGCGACGCGGTGGTTATACCCTATTGGTTTGATTTATCTTGTCGCGATGTTTGCCACCATCATCGGCCTTCAAAAAGGTGAAAAAACAATCGCTTGGCTGGGCAGTATTATCCTTCTGGTTTGTATCGTTTCCACCGATCCCGTCGTACGTTGGGTCGCGATGCCACTCGAAAACCGCTATCCAGAATGGGTACCATCGATTGAGGCCCCTTTGGATACCGCGATTGTTTTGGGTGGTGGAACAGGACTGACTCCGCGGATGCGGCCTCAAATGAATATTGGTGGCGAGCGTTTAGGTTGGGCTGCGCGACTTTATCATGCGGGTGCCATCAAGAAGATTGTCGTGACAGGCGATGCGCTAATAAGCACAGGCGATCCAATAGAATCTCCTCAAGCGCAATCAATTGCAATTCTAACTGGACTTGATGTTCCTGCGGCAGCCATCACGGGACTGCAGGGGCGTAGTACTTTCGAAGAAATTCAGTCCTTGAAAGCACAACCAGAGCTTTGGAAGGGGAAGCGTTGTGGACTGATCACGTCCGCGATTCACCTCACACGTGCTATGAAGCTTGCCAAAGCTGCGGAAGTAGACGTGATTCCTGTGCAAGCCAACTACCAATACCCCAATGGTGCGTTCACAGCGCTCGATCTGATTCCGGATGCTGAGAACACTTTCATACTACAACAAAGCATTCATGAGTACTTAGGTATGTTGATTGGTCGGTAGTCTGGTCCACTGTTCCAAGCGTGTGGCGAACTGGTCGTGTTCCCCAGCAGGTAGATATTCGGTTTCTTCCATTTGCCAAGCCGACAGTTCCCAATCCGGCAGTCGGGTATCGCCATCTACATCCGCAAGGACATTTGTCTTCAGGAGACTGTCTGCCAGTACAAAGGTTTGCTCGTAAATCGTTGCGCCGCCCACGACGAAGAGTTTTTGACTTGCAGGCACAATCTGAATCGCTTCGTCGATTGAACGAACTATCCGAACACTTGGATGCTCGATTTGATAGGATGCGTTGCGGGTCAAGACGATCGAAGTTCTTCCTGGCAAGGGTTTAGGGATCGACTCAAATGTCTTTCGTCCCATAAGCAGACAATTACCCATCGTTGTTCTCTTAAAACGTTGCAGATCACTTCGGAGCTTCCACGGGAGTGCATTTTCACTACCGATAACTCCGTTACGGGCCACTGCGACCACGATGCAAATGGATGGTCTGATGTCATTCCCCTTTTAGCATTTCGACGTTGGGTATTTATAAATTAGCTGACCGCAGCAGTTGGATTACACAGCAACAGGAGCGGGGATATGTGGATGTGGGTCATAGTCTTCAAGCTTAAAATCATCGAACTGAAAGTCAACGATGCTTTCTGGTTGCCGCAGGATCTGCAAGCTCGGCAACGGACGTGGCTCGCGAGTAAGTTGTTGTTTGGCTTGCTCAAAATGGTTTGAATAAAGGTGCGCATCGCCGAGAGTGTGCACAAATTCACCTGGATTCAAACCAGTTGTTTTCGCCATCATCATAGTCAACAAGGCATACGAAGCGATGTTAAAAGGCACGCCAAGGAAGACGTCTGCACTGCGCTGGTAGAGTTGGCAACTGAGCTTGCCGCGGGCAACGTAAAACTGAAATAACAAGTGGCAGGGTGGGAGTGCCATTTTGTCCACGTCCGCAACATTCCAGGCGCTGACGATGAGTCTACGCGAATCGGGTGTTGTTCGGATAGCAGTTTCAACTTGGCGTATCTGATCGATGGTTTTCCCGTCAGGACATTGCCATGATCGCCATTGTTTGCCATAGACTGGCCCCAGCTCGCCGTCGCTATCGGCCCATTCGTCCCAAATACTAACGCGGTTTTCTTTCAGGTACTGGATGTTTGTTTCACCGCGCAAGAACCAAAGCAGTTCGTGCAGAATACTGCGCAGGTGAAGCTTCTTGGTTGTGAGCAACGGAAAGCCTTGGCCCAGATCAAACCGCAACTGTCGACCGAAGACTGAACGCGTGCCAGTTCCCGTGCGGTCCGATTTGTCCGTGCCATTCTCAAGAATATCAGTCAGTAAATTGAGGTATTGCTGCATAGGTTAGTTAGGTATCAAAATTAAACGGTCTGATATTCAGGGATACGACAAATCCACGTCCAGTGGCGATCGGACGTCGCTTCCAAGTTGCTGGCGGACAAATTTGCCTGCTCGATAAAATCTTTCGTTTCTTCAAGGCTTAATGCTGCCAAGAGGCTTTGACGAAAAAGTTGTTGCGACGTTGCATTTTCGTCGCCTGCGTATTGTTCAACAAACTGCTCGACTTGTTCGACAGACTCTGGTCGAAGAAGATCTCGTACGAAGACTAAACCGCCCGGGCGAATAATGCGTGCACATTCTGCGAAGAACTTTAATGGCTTTGCCAGATGATGTACCAGAGAGTTCGATATGATCGTGTCGAAATAATGGTCTGCAAACGGCATCTCGTGGACGTTTGAATGATTCAGCTGAATTCTTTCTCGAAGCCCGGCAACTTCGACGCGGTATCGAGCCAGCTCCAGCATCGGGACGGAGGCGTCAACTGCCATCACTCGAAGTTTAGGAACTCGCTCGCAAAGTTCGAGCGGAATCATCGCAGTGCCTGTACCCAGGTCGCAGACGTCAATTCCAAGTTCTCCGCATGCCAACAAATCATCGACAAAGCGTTGATTGACTTCCGTGTGATCCATTTGATCGTAGCATTCTGCCGCCGCCCATTCCGCCATCACTTCGGGTTCTAGTTGTCGGTCAAGCATTGTAGCGCTCAATTGGTTCGAATAGCTGGGGGGAATGGTCTAAATTGGAAGTTACTGCAGCGGGCAGGTCGAAAGCGGTGTTCAACGTGATCAGAATCTGCAAGGAATTACGAGGCTCCCGGACGCTTGAGAGACAATTTCCCTTTTGTTTTGAGCGATTTCGCATATGCTAAGCATCGGTCCGGAAAAAAATAACCGCCCCCTTTCGTTGGGAGCGTGCCACGTGCGAGCCTTTTACAACAGCGCACCGATAGTTTTTCCGAACTCCTCAGCTCTTTTCCGTTCGACCTCCGTCGTCGCCACCAAACCGCATGAACAGTTTACCGATACTTGCCGCCGTTGACCAAGGACCTCGCCCACAAATGGCTGAAGGCGATGCGGAAAAGAACTTCAGCAAAGGAACATACAGTTTCATTTCGCTCGGCTGCCCCAAGAATTTGGTCGACAGCGAGCAGATGCTTGGACTGCTGCATGCCGATGGCTATCGGATGGTCGATGCACCTGATAATTGTGATTTTGTGGTGATCAACACCTGTGGTTTTATCGATTCCGCACGAAAAGAGTCCCTGGAAACGATCGACCAGATGCTGGAACTTAAAAAGACAGGCAAAATTCGGGGGGTGTTGGTGACGGGCTGCTTGGCCGAACGTCAACGAGAACAGTTGCTGGAGCAGCGGCCGGAAATTGACGGACTGGTCGGCGTTTTTGGTCGCGATGAGATTGTGAGCTTGGCCGACTCGTTTTTGAGCGGAATTCAGGAGCAGCGTTCCATATTCCGCCCTGCCCCGATTCGAGCCTTGTCTGACGATGTCCGAATCCCAGCAACGCCTCGCCATTTTGCTTATCTAAAGATTTCTGAAGGCTGCGATCGGTTGTGTACGTTCTGTGCAATTCCAAAAATGCGGGGCAAACATGCTAGTAAACCGATGGACGCTATCCTTCGGGAAGCACGAGCGTTGGCGCAACGCGGCGTTCGCGAGTTGGTGATCGTGGCTCAAGATACAACTTACTATGGAATTGACATCTACGGCGAACCGCGGCTGACCGAATTGCTGCAAGAGCTAAACAAGATTGATGGCATCGATTGGATTCGGCTGATGTACTTTTATCCGATGTACATTGACGACCGTTTGATTGAAACCATCAATAGTTCTGAGCGGATATTGCCTTATATTGATATTCCGCTGCAGCATTACAACGACACGATGCTTCGTCGGATGGCCCGCCGTGTAACGAGCTCTCAGATTTCGGATTTGGTAGGAAAGCTTCGCGAGGGCATCGATTCGTTGGTTCTTCGGACGACGATGATTGTGGGTTTTCCTGGCGAAACCGACGAACAGTACGAGGATTTAGAGGATTTTGTGGCGAAGGCCAACTTCGAACGGCTTGGCGTATTCACTTATTCGTTCGAGCCGGATACGCCCGCGGCAAAGCTACCCGATCATCTGCCTCAACGAATCAAGAACGAACGCCAGAAACGCTTGATGGCTGTTCAGCAGCAGTCGGCATTTGCGTGGGCTCAGGCCCGACTTGGTACGACGATGGATATGGTGGTGGACAAGTTGTTTGACGAAGAGAAAAACGTCGCTGTGGCCCGGACATACGCCGATGCCCCCGAAGTAGACGCGGTCGTTTACTTGACTGGCGCGGACGGGGTGCCGCTGCAAGTGGGAGATTTCTGCCGCGCTGAAATTGTCGGTAGCCAAGGTTACGACTTAATCGCAGCAGTCATTCGGTAGATTGCTGCACGTCCTTCAAATAACCTAAGGCACTGTCGCGGGATACTTTGGCGGATGTGGCGATCGAATCAGGTGTTCAAGGTTTCCTAATCGGTGTGCCTGACGATAACGTTGCCTCTAGTTATACTTCCCGCGTGATGAAAGCCTTTCGGCAGCATCTAAAACTAGTCAGAGCCTTGAAACTGTCTGCTGTGACGGACGCAACGCATTACGAATCCCCTGGGGCTGATTGCTGGCAAACATGTCTGCTTCGCTGATTGAAAAAAAGAAAATGTCTGCTCGGATCTGGAATGTTCCAAATGCGCTGTCCCTGGCTCGACTATTTCTTGCGTTGGTCGTATTCGGTCTGATCGAGTTCAACGCATATTTGCCCGCCCTCATCTGTTTTTCGATAGCAGTTGGGACAGACTGGGTTGATGGTTGGTATGCGCGGAAATACCAACAAATTACGAAGCTTGGCCGTATTCTCGATCCTTTTGTCGACAAAGTCATCATCATTGGGACAATGATCGCCCTGTGCACAAAGGCCGGAAGTGGGCTGGCGTCTTGGATGGTAACGGTCGTTACAGCTCGAGAACTTTTGGTGACTTCGCTGCGGGGCTTGGTGGAAGGTGCGGGCGGCGATTTTTCTGCCAAGCAGCTTGGTAAGTGGAAAATGGTCCTCCAGTGTGCTGCGATCATCGCAATTTTCATCTCGCTGTTGTATACGCAGATACCTTCCTGGCTGGACTGGGCGCGAGCTGTGTGCATTTGGGGAGCGGTCGTGCTTACCATTCTGTCAGGCATTGAATATGTCCTGCTCGTCATTAAAGCCTCAAAAACACCGGTCGAGGTAGCCGCCTAAGTACGCCTTCTGTTCCCAAGGTTCAACGAAGCGGATTCAGCAGGCTGGACAGAACTTGTCGCTGGATCTGGTGAGAGAAGCAGTCCCAAAGCCTGCTCTGGCGGGACGAGTTGCCAAGATGCCTCTTTGCATCCATAATCTGCCGGTTTCCACGATCGCTCAAACCTCAACGACGTGCACGGTGGAAACGCCGGCTGCAACTGCCTCTATGGAAGACAAGCTCGCCTATTCTGGCATCACCTTCGATGATGTCCTGCTGGAACCTCGCTACAGCGCTATTATGCCATCGCAGACCGATGTCAGTACGCAGCTAACGCGCAACATCCGACTGCAGATCCCCCTGCTCTCCTCGCCAATGGACACGGTTACTGAAAGCGAGATGGCGATCGCGCTAGCAAAAGTCGGTGGCCTGGGGGTTATCCACAAAAACATGACGCTGGAGTCACAGGGTGAAGAAGTCACCAAAGTGAAGCGAAGTGCGAATGGCATCATTTCCGATCCGGTCACGCTGCAACCTGGCGATGCAGTTAGCCGCGCTCAAGCCATCATGAAGGAGCAAAACGTATCTGGTGTGCCAATCGTCGACAAAACAAACAAACTTGTCGGGATTTTGACCAGACGTGATTTACGATTTTTGGAATCGGCAGATCTTGAGATAAATCAGGTCATGACCAGGGAAAATCTGGTCACTGCAACAGGAAATGTAACGCTTGCGCAAGCTGAGCAAATTTTAACGGAAAAAAAGGTAGAGAAACTTCTGCTGGTTGACGAAGAATACAAACTAACAGGACTGATCACGATCAAAGACATCGACATGATGAAGCGGTACCCGAAAGCGTGCAAAGACGCCAAGGGACGTTTGCGAGTCGGTGCGGCGATTGGAGTACATGACCTGGACCGAGCGGACCACTTGATCGCTCGTGGAGTAGACGTGTTGGTCGTTGATAGCGCCCACGGACATTCCGCGAATGTTATCGAGACGGTTCGCCAGCTAAAGAGCCGTTACAACATCGATGTTATCGCCGGAAACGTGGCCACCGAACAAGGTGCCCGAGACTTGGTGGAAGCGGGTGCGGATGCGGTGAAAGTTGGAATCGGACCGGGATCAATTTGTACGACTCGTGTGATTTCCGGAGTTGGGGTTCCGCAGATTACTGCGATTTACAATGCGACGAAGGCGGCGGCGAAAGCTGGCGTCCCAACGATTGCTGACGGTGGAGTTCGCTTTAGCGGCGACATTGTCAAAGCGATTGCGGCGGGTGCAAATTGTGTGATGATCGGCGGACTGTTTGCAGGGCTGGCCGAAAGCCCTGGACGGACGATCCTATATCAAGGTCGAACGTTCAAAGCATACCGAGGAATGGGGTCCTTGGGAGCAATGGTCAAAGGAAGTAGTGAACGTTACCGGCAAGGCAGCCAAGATCAACTTTCGAAGTTGGTTCCTGAGGGTGTCGAAGGCCGAGTACCGTTCAAGGGTCCCTTAGCTGACTACGTTTACCAATTGGTTGGCGGTTTACGAGCCGGAATGGGCTACTGTGGAACTGCGACTATAGAGGAATTACGCACGGATGCACGGTTTATCAAAATCTCGGCTGCCACAGTTCGCGAAAATCATCCTCACGACATTGCCATCACGCAAGAGTCACCCAACTATAGCCCTGAGTACACTCACGGCGACGAACACAACTAGAAGTGCACAAAGGAAGTCAAGCCGCCGAATGCTGCCGGGGGGCGCAGCATCGGCGGCTTGCCTTCTCTTTTCTTTAGCGATAGCGCAAGACGTTACCGCACAGTCGACCTGGTCACCCGAGCCATTTGCAGCCAAGCAATCGATTGCACCGCTGCAAAATTCTACAGCTCGCACCAGTCCTGCAAGTTCGCAATCGACCAATTCTTTCAGGAATCGCGATGAACAATCGCAATTGAACAACCGTTTGCGAGACTCCTTCGCAAACTCAACGGCAACCAATGCTCAAGATCGGCAAGTTGTCGTGCGTTGGAAAAGCGTCGAGCAGTCTAAGTTACCCGTGGAAGGCTACTCAGATCAAACGTACGCTGCACAGCCATCGTCGCCGATCCGTTCGCAGACAGCCCAAGCGGCATTTACCACGCCGAATCCCGCAACTGCTGCCAATGCAATTCGCAATCCTATGCGGACGACGCGCTCCTCGCAAGAGATTGCTCAGGAGCGACAGCAGCAAGCGCAACGGGCTCCACAACCAGAAGCCAGTCAAAACCGCGCACCTGTTGGGCATGCAAGCTGGACTTCACGCAGCGACGCTCCATATGAAAATCCAGTGCGGCAGGTCGCCTATCAAGATTCACATGAGTCGCTTCCACCGGTGCCTAACTTTCAAATGCCTGCTCCTGGAGCGACAGCCGATCCATCCGGTACGCTTGATTCAACGGAGCCTCGTTCGCTGCTGATCCCCAGCGATGAGGAAGATGCTGCTCCGCCAAGCCCTTTCCGCGAGCCTAGTCGGCAGCTCGATCTAGAAGAATTGCGCGAGAGTCCATCGGATCAAAATGCGACCGATGAAGATGATGCTCCAGAACGTCCAAATGGCAATCAGCCGCCCGTTCCTCCGAAAGGCGAGCCGCGGATGTTGAACGACTGCGATGCAATCCGCACGCAATTGCTAGAGACACCGATCACGAATATTCGCCTCGATGTTTCGCCAAGTTTCGGCACTGGTCCGAAAGACAAGCAGAGTGCGCAGGAGCGTCGCGAAAAATTTGCTACTCAAGCTCCGATACGCGGCTGGACAGATTTCAAAGGACGACCGATCACCGATGGTCGACTGATCGATCTACGCTACGACGCTGTTGAATTGGAACTTGCCGACGGTTCTCGTCAGGGCGTATTTCTGCGCGATTTGAGCGATAGCGATTTGGCTTACGTAAGCGAAGTTTGGGGGCTGCCGATGACCTGCGGCGTGTCGGCTGATGATGCTCCGGTGCGATCGTATGTACCAGCAACTGTTACATGGCAAGCTTCGGGACTCTGTCACAAGCCTTTGTACTTCCAAGATACGCAGCTTGAACGCTATGGGCACGAATTCGGTCCGATCGCGCAGCCGCTTATTTCATCAGCTCACTTCTTCGGCAACGTTGCATTCTTGCCGTACAAGATGGGAATCAATCCACCGTCGGAATGTCAGTACGCGTTGGGCTACTACCGTCCAGGCAACTGTGCACCGTGGACAATCGCTCCGGTGCCACTGAGTCTTCGCGGAGCCTTGATGCAATCCACGGCCATAACCGGAGCATCGATGGTGCTGCCTTAGTATTCGCTGTTAGTGTCAAGCCTGTCGGAGAGGCAGAGCCTCCGAGGCAGCTCATTCCCAGGCAGAGCCTGGGAACGAGAATTAAGAGAGGCAGAGCCTCTGGGGCAGTTCATTGCCAGGCAGAGCCTGGGAACGAGAGTGGGGAGGTTGACGCTAGCTCGGAGTCGCGGTCTTTGGCATCGATTCGACGACTTTGTCGATCAAGCCATACGTAACAGCTTCTTCGGGGGCCATAAAGCGATCGCGGTCAGTATCTTTTTCGATGTTCTCGAGAGTCTGGCCGCTATGCTTGATCAAGATCTCGTTCAAGCGCTTCTTCAAACGTCGGAATTCTTTGACGTGAATATCGATCTCTTCTGCAGTTCCTTGCATTCCAGCAAGGGGCTGGTGAATCATGATCCGCGAATTCGGAAGCGAGAATCGCTTGCCCGCCGCGCCAGCAGTCAACAGCACAGCGCCCATCGACGCGGCTTGACCGATACAATAAGTCGCGACGTCGCAAGAAATGAACTGCATTGTGTCATAGATAGCCATCCCTGCACTCACCGAACCGCCGGGGCTGTTGATGTACATATGGATGTCTGCTTTCGGATCGTCCGACTGCAAGAAAAGCATCTGCGCGACTAACGCATTGGCGATTTCGTCATCAACCTGGGATCCCAGAAAAATAATTCGATCCTTGAGCAATCGCGAATAGATATCATAAGCTCGCTCTTCGCGGCCATCGCGCTCGATAACGTAAGGGATCATTGGCATTGGAATTCAGCTCCGTCAATAAATATTGGGTGTCAGTGTAAGTTCTCAGCTCAGGTCCAACCGGCGAGCAATTGTGCGTCAGCGACAGTTGGGCCTGAAGTTTTGGTCAATATTTGAATCGCAACTACTGCGAATCGGATGCTTCGGTCGGCGTCTTGGCGAGGATCTCGTCGACCAAGCCATAGTCCTTGGCAGCCTGTGCAGTTAGGAAGAAGTCGCGATCAGTATCTTTTGCGATTTCAGCGACAGATTTTCCAGTGTGATGCGCGAGAATTTCGTTCAGCATTTGTCGCATACGAAGGATCTCTGCAGCTTGAATTTCAATGTCAGAAATTTGACCGCGAACACCACCGTGAGGTTGATGAACCATGACGGTCGAATTTGGCAGGCAATAGCGTTTGCCTTTGGCGCCACCGGCGAGCAACACAGCCGCTCCGCTGGCCGCCTGACCAACACAATACGTTGAGACGGGGCATGACAACATTTGCATCGTGTCATAAATCGCCAGCGTCGATACGACTTCGCCGCCGGGAGAATTCAGATAAAAGTGAATGTCTTTCCGACGATTCTCGCTTTGCAAATAAAGTAGTTTCATGACCACTTCGTTGGCGTTACCGGTGTAAATTTCCCCCTGAAGGAAAACAATCCGATTTTCGAGCAGCAGGTCGCCGAGCGTCATTTGCCGCTGACGCTGATAGCTCTGATAAGCATGCGAATCAAGAATGGGTTGCATAAAGGGCAGGTTCACAGCGACTTCCTTCTCCGGCACTAGGTTTCTCTTTAAATTAGGCTGGATCGATCCATCAGTATCGGCCCAGAGCCCCACGTATCGACTGCGGTCTTTTCACAGTTTGCAGAACTGCTAATAGTTACGTTCTTTGCAAATCTGACAAGACCACGTACCAAACTGCATACGCCACAGGGTGGATGGTTAGTTCGATTATTGGCTAGCTAAATTTGATGACCATTTCTTTATACGAGCCTGTGTAGTATCGCTTTTCGGACTAGATGCCGGTTCTATGAAACGGCTCGCAATCGTCCACTCGTGTGCTTGCTGACGGCTAGGCAAGGTTGGCTCAACATAGCTCGTCTGGGCAGACGCATGATTGCAAGTTATGTTATCTGCCGTGGTTTTTCCAACGTAACAAGAGGCAAATAATGAAAATGTTTGAAGGCAAAAAAGGCCTAATTCTGGGTGTCGCAAATGACCGTTCGATCGCATGGGCAATTGCCAAAGAGATCATGGAGCAAGGCGGAACCTGTGGCTTTACCCACTTGCCTGACCGAGAAGATGATGATCGCAAAAAAAACCGGCTGCGCGTCAGTAAGTGCACCGATCAATATCCAGATAACGTTGCCTTTCTTGAGCCGTTGGATGTCCAGAACGACGAAAGCATTGCTAAGGTCATGAAAATGGCCGCCGACAAGCTTGGCAAGTTCGACTTTTTGCTCCACTCCATCGCGTTTGCCGACAAAACCGACTTGGATCGAGAGACAGTCGAAACGGGTCGTGATGGTTTTAAACTGGCGATGGATATCAGTTGCTATTCCTTCATTGCGGTAACAAACGCCGCGCGACCTTATTTGGCCGACAACGCGTCGGTAGCCGCGATGACGTATTTCGGCGGGGAAAAATGTGTGCCCGGGTACAACGTCATGGGGATTTGCAAGGCTGCGCTCGATGCGACCGTGCGTTATCTAGCCTACGATATGGGTCCGCACAATGTCCGTGTCAACGCAGTGAGTGCCGGTCCGCTTAAGACTCTGGCGGGTGTTGCAGCCGGTGTTGGCGAAATGCAGGAGTACTACAGCTACATGGCTCCGCTCGGACGCAACGTGACTCACGAAGAAGTCGGTCGCTCCGGCGCGTATTTGCTAAGTGACTACAGCAGTGGTATCACCGGAGAGATCTTGCACGTCGATGCAGGTTACAACATCATGGGAAGTCCCGGTCGTTTGCTTGAGCAGTTCAAGAAATAGCGGTTGACTTAGGGGAGTTACTCCCAGGAACTGTGTTCAGCAATGTTCCTGGGGTTTAAATCTGACGACTTAAGACGGCGTCGAGTTCTAGGCCATTTGGACGTCGGACATTTTTAAAACCGTTTCAATGCGTTTGAAGCCGATTCGCTCATAAAGTCGAATTGCGCTGGTGTTTTGTGTCGTTACTTCTAGTTGAACTCTACTGCAGCCGACCATAGCGAAACCGCCTAGAGATGCTGTGATGAGCGCTCGACCGATCCCCTTCCCGCGTGCTTGCGGTACGATTCCAATGTTTTGGATCGCGCCATCGACGGGACTGGCTAGCAAGCCTTGGATCGTTCCGACGGGAGAAAGTACTCCAGTCATTGGATCGCGGAGGGCTGCCAAGTATGTCGCCTCTGCTACAAAATTGCTGCGGCGTCGAATGTCGTTCATCAATTTGAGGCAACCGTCGGCTTGGGCTAGACAGGGGAAGACGGTAGCATCAATCTCATTGCGGAAAGACTCGTGTTTGACGCGAGCGTGGCTGCGTACTAAATCGTCGCTCCACGGTATCATGACGACACCTTCGGGAAGCGGCGATTGGTTCAATACAAGGTCCACGATCTCAAACTGCATGCGGTAACGTTTGAAGTAAGTCAGCGTCATCGCAGTTGCACCAAAGATTCGATTAAGAAACTAGTTTGCTAAAGTTATAAACGATGACAATTTACTTCGCACAGGGTGGTACCGACGTTGTTCTTGATTCAGAACAGATTCGAAAAGTTCTCACGGAGTTCTACGATAGATTAAGCCCGCGGAAAGTTCTAGCGTTGCCGCCTGATCAAACGCGTTTTGATTCGCGGGCGGGTGAACTTACCGATATGAGCTATCAGATTTTGGGCGATCGGTTGACCGACGTAATGCCGGCGCTTGGCACGCACGAGCCGATGACCGACAAACAGCTCGACAAAATGTTTCCCGGAACGCCCAAATCGTTGGTGCGACCACACCGTTGGCGCGACGACGTGGTGACTTTAGGCACGATTGAAAGCGACTACGTTTCTCAGGTTACGGAAGGCGCGTACGATCAGCCTTGGAAAGCGCAGACCAATCGATTACTGCTAGAGGGTGGTTACGATCTTATTGTTTCGATTGGTCAAGTCGTCCCGCACGAGGTGATTGGGATGGCAAACTACACAAAAAACGTGTTCGTTGGGGTGGGCGGCCCGGAAGGCATCAATGAAAGCCACTACCTAAGCGCCATTTACGGCATGGAACGCGTCATGGGACGCTGTGATACACCTTT
The DNA here is from genome assembly GCF_056494165.1 of Njordella aestuarii. Lineage (NCBI taxonomy): Bacteria > Pseudomonadati > Planctomycetota > Planctomycetia > Pirellulales > Pirellulaceae > Njordella > Njordella aestuarii. Next base: position 5,032,851 of record NZ_CM151397.1, on the reverse strand, counting down.
GCGCCGCATCTTGAACGAAGCTGCGGACCGATACTGCCAGGATCTGCCGATCGTTTACATCCTGACAGTTATCGAATCGCAACCCGATGGCACCAAGGTGATGCGCGGGCTTTATATTGGCGACAGCCACGACGTTTTCGAGCAAGCCGGAGCCTTGTCGGCCAAGGTCAATTGCTATCGTGAAGAGACTGCGCCCCGGACGGTGGTTGTGTACATGCAACCAGACAAATATTCCAAAACTTGGATCGCCAACAAAGCTATCTACCGAACCCGCATGTTGATTGGTCAGGGGGGCCGTCTGGTGATTGTCGCTCCAGGTGTGAAAACGTTTGGGGAAGATCCTGAGGTAGATCGGCTGATTCGGAAATTCGGTTACATGACGACTCCTGAAGTGCTAGATGCGGTTAAAAATCATGACGACCTGAGAGCAAACTTAAGTGCCGCTGCGCATTTGATCCACGGCTCCACAGAAAATCGATTTGAAGTTGTCTATGCGACCGACGCGATGGCCGGTGATTTGATCCGCAGCGTTCGCTACGAGCATGCGTCGTCCCAGGAAATGCTCGACGAATTCGGGTGCGTCGGGCTGGCCGATGGTTGGCAGACTTCAAAATCGGGCGAGCCGTTTTACTTCTTGAATGATCCAGGATTGGGATTGTGGATGCACACGGGACATCCACATGCATTCAGCTAGTCGCAAGCGTTTTTCCAAACAAATGGTTGCGTCTAGAGTCTAGCTGATGGCAGCTTATCGTCAGAGTCCTGCCAATAAATCGGGTGAAGAAGTTGCTCGCAAGTAGCAGGCAAGCTCTTGACCGTCAACTCTGCGCGCGTGTACTCTTTGCATTGTGCCGCCATTGAGTGAGCTTACGAATAGACCATTCGGCTCACCAGCGAGACATCCTGCTTCGATCCTTCGCAGTTGGCGGCAAAGCTTCTGGACGATGTCCAATATTAAAACTCTAACTGCTTTGGGGTAGTATCGTGACAATTACACGAGTCGGAACGAACGCGAAATATTCAACTGGCTGGGACGCTGCTTTCGGTGGAAAGAAGGCGAAGAAGGATGCTGGCGCATCGGTCGGCAAACAGAAGGCCGCGCAGCCAAAAATGTTGACCAAGGCGAAGGCGACGACCAAGCCGAAGGCTGTGGCTGTTTCAGCAGCCAAACCTGCCTCCGTAAAACCTGCTGCGGCCAAGGCTAAAGCGACTGCAAAGCCTGTAACGAAATCAGTTCAACTAGCGAAACCTGCTGCGAAACCAGCCGCCAAGGCTGGCAAGTCAAAGGCGAAGCCCGTCGCTGCAAAGCGTGGTCGCTAATATTTCGCCCCCCACTGTTCATTCGGTGTCACTGCTGTTTTGGCACGGCAGTGATGGATTTGCAGCGGCGGAAGTTGACTGGCGGATGACGTGGGCACCCAGCACGCTAGCGTTTGCCAGCACGGAGTCTGTTCGCGTCCTCCCAGCAGCCGCGGATTGCTCCCGAGACAAGCAGGATTAATTGATCGTCGCTTATCTGCTTATACGACTCGGGCAGGATAGGTTCGCCGACAGTGGCAGCAACGCTTTGTCGGCTGGGTAAGAAAGAACCTAAACGCATGACTTCGTGAGCACCAGCGATAGCGACTGGCAAAAGGGTCGCATTGCTGCGTCGCGCAACTGCGATGAATCCGCCCTTGATCGGTAAAAGTTCGCCGTCGCGTGACCGAGTACCTTCTGGAAAAATCAGCATGGCGCGGCCATCTTTCATCCGCTGCATCATCATCTTCAACCCTTCCAAACCTCCTCGCTCGCGATCGATTGGAATTGCATCAAGCGCACGGATTAAGAATCCAAAATAAGGGTTTTTAAACAACGACTTTTTTGCAAGATATTCGAGTTTGCGGTCAAAGAGGATCCCTACCAATACTGGGTCAAGCAATGATTGATGATTCGACAAGATCATCACGGCACCTTCGCTTGGCATTCGTTCCTGCCCATGTATTCGATAGTCGAGCAGCAGGATTGCCAGCAACCGCGAAATACCGCGAACCGCGTAGTAAAAGCTGGACTTTAAGAATTGAGTAGCTTTGCCAGCAGGTTCCATGAGATTAACTTTAGGAAAGAGAGAAGAGATCGAAGCTCGTCGGTTGCTGTTACGTGCGGGAGTGACCTTGTACTATTTCCACAAGGCGTTGAACCACTTCGTCTTCCTGCATGCCGTCGGTATGCACGTAGATTGCATCGGAAGCAACGGCCAAATTACCATGTACACGCGTAGTATCTTCTGCGTCGCGTTGATCTTGATCGGCAAGTATCGCTTCCAGCTCCATATGAATTCCAGCCATCGCCAATTGCGCTTGGCGTCGTGAAGCACGCTCGATAGGCGATGCCGTCAAAAATATCTTGCAGTCAGCATTTGGAAAGGCAACCGTGCCTTGATCGCGCCCTTCGGTAACAAAGTCACGTTGTCCGACAATCTCACGTTGTTGTCGAACCAGTTGTTGTCGAACACCTTGGTTGTCGGCGATTGCGCGGATCGAGCGACTGATTTCTGGCGTTCGAATCAGGTCTGATACGTTCTCGCCATTTAAGTAGACCTTCTCGGCATCCAACTGAATCGAGCATGCGGCGGCACACGCGGCAATTGCCGTTTCATTGCTCAAATCGATTTCCGCTCGCAAGCATGCCAGAGTCACGACGCGATACATCGCCCCAGTGTCGAGAAAATTAAAACTCAGCTCTTGGGCCAGTCTCTTTGATATCGAACTTTTGCCTGCACCGGCAGGACCATCAATCGCAATAATCATCCAACCAAATTTTCAACAAAGACGATGGCATTTCTAAAGCTCGATACAGTCGGCAATGTATGCAGCGGTACTCGAATTACGTCAAGTTCGTCGGATCGGACTTTCAATTTTGCATTTCCTGGGCAGATTTGGGATGTCCGTTGAGCTGACTTTCGCCGCGCCGGCTACGGTTTTTGGGGGAAGCAAGCAATTCTAGCGTCTTGGTAGCTTGCTCAATTCGCTGCCAGTCTTGTTCTTGCAAAGCGACATCGAAGCCGAAGCGTAATCGATAATAAATTCCCGTCAAGAATTCGAGCTCGGGCGGAGCTCCCGGAAATTGATCAGGACGTTGAGCAAAATATTGCATGGCGTCGTTCGCGAACTCGAGTGGAGTCTGATTTGGTTTGCGACGCAAGTTCAGACGAGCTAATGCGCGGACAATTCGACGATAAAAGTTCGATTCGACGTGACGTCCATTTTGTAGTTCGCGAGATTTCCAGCCAAACAGTGAGAACTTTCTCATAACGTATTCAAAGGCTTTGTAGGCTACGAAACCGACGATTGATAACAGAGAAAGTAGTACCGCAGCTTGCCATGAAAACCACTGGTCGGGCGACAATAGACCGCCGACTAGCTGGTTGTTTTGCAGCGACAGAATTGTCTGTTCAATGTTACGCCAGATTTGGGCAAAGGAGCCGTTGCCTTCGACGGTAAAGAATTGCAACATCTGCGGTTGATTGGAATTATCAACGTTCATGACATAGTCTTGCCAGAGTTGCTGTAGTGACTCGAATTGCCCCTGATTCGACCTGATAGAACCACCGGCGTTCGAACCCTCTCCGGGTGGAGTTGGATCTAGGCGAAGCCAAGCTCCAGATTCTACGCTATCAGGGACGTCGATACCCGCTGCCAAGAGGTCCTCTTTCTGCAAGTACGCTTCAACCCAAGCGTGAGCGTGTTTTTGGCGAACTAGGAAATACATCCCGGTGCCGTTGAAGTCGCTCGGGCGAAACCCCAGCACAATGCGTGACGGGATATCCATCGATCTCAAGAACATGGCCATGGTCGATGCGAAATATTGGCAATGACCGCTCTTGTGATTGCCGGCAAAGTCTTCGATCGGATCGACTTCGATCTGACGATTAGGACTTGGAGCGAGAGAATATTTGAATTCACCGGAGGCGGCTAAGTAGTCCTCCAGCATCAGCACTTTGTTGACTGGGTTATCAGAGCGATCTTTTTCTAAGATTCGGTCCCGTAAAGCGAGTAGCTTTGGGAAGATATCCGTTTCAATTTTTGCGAGGTGGGCGAGGTGAAAGCTAGAGGCAGTCTTCAACGCAGAATCAACGGCAACTTTTTCAAGGCAATCGGATAAAACGGGTAACGTGCGTAACTGACGGCCGTTTTCGAAGGCATAGGTGCGGAAGCGATATTTCAGCTTTCGTCTGTTGGAGCGATTGGGATCAATCATTCGCCAATCGTAAGCGACTAACTCGGGTGGAGTATCACTCGAACCGATTTGCAGATTCGAGGGACTCGCTTTAGAAAATGGTGGCAGGCCGAAAGTAGCATCGTCAAATGGTGTCTGCTCTTCGATGACCACTTCGATCGGGTCACTCTTTTCACGCATTTGCCGCTTTATGCTGAGTGGACTAGGGGTGTCTGCTTTTAAGAATGTTTGATTCATTCCTTTGTCGATCGTTTTCCACTTTCCATCACCCATGTACGTGTGACAGAGCGAACCGCGAATGTAAGGAGGTTCGATTGGTTGGAAATCACGATCTCTGGCAACATCAATGAAGCGGATTTTTAATGCAATGGCGTTCGTTTCCAAAAGTTCGCCAACGTCATCCAGAGTGACTTCGCCAGAGAAGCCCACAGCCTGCCTATGCCAGCCCACGCTGTCGTAAGCACCGCTTTGCAGTCGCGGCAGAATGTAGAAAAACGATGCCGCAAAAACCAAAACGCTGAAAACGAACGGAACGACGCGGCGAATGCCAACGTAAGTACCACTCAACACTTCATCGTCTGCGACCGAATTGGATAGGCGCATCGTAATTCCAGCGGAAGCGAGCACAGCGGAATCTGAACTCAACACATGCTCGCGACCTGCCCAACGCATCAGTTTGGCGTAAACTGAATTTGATTCCACACCCACTGCGCCCGAGCCGAGGTTGCTAAGATACGATGCGAATGCAAATAGGGTCGCGCAGCCTATGAGCAAAACGGGGATCAGCAAGACGCCATATAGCAAGTTGTCATTTACTAACGAGGCAACAATCATCTCCAATAACAGAAAGATGCCCCACTGCTCGAAGACGCGACGATCCTTCGCCTGGAACATCAGTCCGACTTGAACGTAGATCAGCAGCTTTGCGACAGCGGTCAGCTGATCGATTTGTTTGACGAAAAAGAATTCGCCCATCGCTGTCAACGCACCCACCAGCATTGCCAAATAGGAAAGCAGGCGTGGGAGCCGAACAATCTGAAGCCAGTCGGTAACAACAAGTGAAACGGCAAGTGCACAACCGATGACAAGCGGTGGCGTGCTCGATCGCTGGCCAATACCAATCAGGCAAGACGCGATGAAAGCAAGGATCGCAAAATTAATAGTCAGCCGAACGAGTCTAGGATCACGCTTCATGGAGGAAGCCTCTTCGGAATAGCCGTACCCACTCTTGATTCGTCGTATTGACCCATCGCAAGTTAGTCAATCGCGATGAAACGTCAGTGAGCGCTTGTAATTTATCGATCTGGGAATCACGTTGGCTCCGCAGGCTAATAACTATCGTTGGTGTGCTGCGGGATACCGCCAGCAATGACTCTTGCAGGACTGTATCAAAGTTAGACTTGTTGCTTGATTCTGCTGTTGCCAAACGATCGAGTAAGGATGCCATTTGGGCCGTCGAGCTCAAGCGGAATTGCTGGTTTGTGGCACCGTCCGCAATGCTGAACCGGACGCTACCCGATTGTTGCTGAACAATGCTCCTGGCCATCGTCGTCGCCAGTTCAATAGCGATGTCGGCATATTCGTCTGTTGGATCGGGTTGACCGTTGCGAGCATTGTTCGCGACCGACTTCCAATCGGCGCGGTAGGGTTCCGTAAGGTCTAGAACGATTGCCAATTCGAAATTTTCCTGACGTTCAAACTGACGGACTAGCAACTCGTTCTTTTTGGCACTGCTGCGCCAGTGAATCAAACGCATAGCGTCGCCCTTGCGGTAACTGCGAAGTCCGAAGAATTCGCCATCACCTCCACTCATCGCCAACCGACGCTCTTGCTGACCGAGTCTTGGAAGTTCCAGCGCCTCGCGCCAGTTCGACTCCATCTGCCCCGCTGTGGGATGTACCAGGAACTTTTTGTCTGTGCCGACCGAGCGAATTCCGCGCATTAGTGAGATTGGGAACCGGGTCGACAATTCAGGTCTAGATAAAGTGTACTCACCTCGAACCCGGCAACGACAATCGTACATGATCGAGCTGCTGCTTTTAGGGAGCGTGCGTTCGATGTTAACCATCAGTGTTTGTGTGCTGACATGAGAACTACGTCGTTTTTTTCGAGAAGAAATTTTCTCGTGTGCAACAACCCACCAAGCCCCCAGCCAAGGCCGCGGGTTTGTAATCACAATTTCGATAGTAAACGGGCGTCGTGCTTCAATGTCTCTTGGGAAATTTCTGGTAAAGATGAGGCCATTAAGTGTTCGAGTGCATAGCCGCCACTGAAGAAACAGCATGGCCCCCAGCGCTCCCGCTAGCAACACTAAGAGATTGACGTTCTGAATAATTGCTGCAATTAACGAGAAAGTCATCAAGAATACAAACTGATATCCTTCGCGCGTTAATCTGGCTCTGATACGTCCTGTCGGGTTCAAGAACAACCGCTGCCAACGCCACTTCTTCCGAGACTTGGTGCGTTCGGAGTTTTGTGTCTGGTGCGGTTGTTTGTTCCCGGAAAGCAAGCGCTGCTTAGCCACGCCTGAGTCATCGCGCGTCTGTAACGCCGATTGGCTGGCAGCTGCGCGTGGTGGATTCGCAGGAATGTCTTTAGCGGATTTTGCAAGGCCTTCGTACTGCACCAGTGCCTCCGCTGTGCCACACACGCGTCAAATGAGAGAACGGTTCGGTTTCTAAACTACAATGTTAAGCCGGAACACGGACAGTATCTAGCAGGCGTCGCACAATCATCTCGACGGCCTTGCGGTCAGTACCTGCCGCCAATCCGCGCGGAACAACTCGATGAGCGATGATCGGGATTGCCAACTGCTTGACATCGTCGGGAGTCACGTAATCTCGATCGTTCGTTGTCGCCAACGCTTGCGCCGCACGATAGTAACCGAGAGCACCTCGAGTACTGACGCCAACTTGCAATTCATTGCTCGTTCGCGTCGCATCGATAATGTCTTGCATATAATCGAGTACGGAATCTTCAAAACGGACGGTTCGTACGACTTCCTGAGCCTTTAGAACTTCCGCAAGAGTGACGACTTTTTCGAGATGATCGACCGGTTCGCCCATATTATGTGTCAACAAAATGTTGCGTTCATACGATCGCTCCGGGTAGCCAATTTCAATTCTCAGCAAGAACCGGTCCAACTGAGACTCTGGTAACAGATAAGTCCCTTCGAATTCAAAGGGGTTTTGCGTTGCGATTACCAGGAAAGGCGTCGGAACTTTGTGAGCGGTTCCATCCACACTGACTTGTCTTTCGCTCATGCACTCAAGAAGAGCGGACTGCGTTCGTGGTGGAGCTCGATTGACTTCGTCGGCTAAAACAACGTTGCCAAAAACAGGGCCGGGCGAATACGTGAATTCACCAGTATTGGAGTTGTAAATGCTGCTGCCCACGATGTCGCTGGGCAAGAGGTCGGGCGTAAATTGGATACGAGAGAAATCGCCATGAATACTCTTGGCTAACGCTTTGGCGATCAATGTCTTACCAACGCCTGGCACGTCTTCCAGCAAAATATGCTCGCCCGCAAGCAAAGCAACAACAACCATTTTTACGACATCATGTTTTCCTAAAACTACGGATTCGATGTTCTGCTCGAGCCGTTCTACAAACGGCATCATCTCGTTCGTCATATCTTGCTGCTTGCTCTAGCGTGTCAGAAATGCTGTTAAGGGCGCAAACCAGTATTGTGAAACATCAAGCCCGTCGGATTCCGGTTTGCCCGTCGCAATTTCCTACCACAACATCGTAAAAGGAAATTTTAAAACGGCGAAGCAACAATGAAGCCGGAGATATCGCACCGGTACACTTTTACAGAAAAATCCAAGTTTGCCTGCTCAAATCAACTTCTGCGAGTGTTACCGGATATAAGATACACGAACTTTTCGAATCTGTGTGCAAGCCAGCACACAAAGATTTCTCGCTTCGATGCGAGCAACGAGTCCACTATTTTTGCGAGCGTGCAAAAGAAATGCTAAGGCAGGTTGCGATAGCAGCAATCGCCCAGTTCTTTGTCGAAGAAGTCCGGGAAGAAGTGCAGAAAGTCCAGCAAAATGCGATGATTCCGCCGCCCCGGCTATGGGCAACCAACTTCTGGAAAAGCGGGTTGCCGGGCGGCAACTACGGTCGGACGCTGGTGTCTAAGGTAGCCTAGACGAGCCCCATTCGTTCCTTTGGATCTTTCAATCCAGTGGCCAGCTTGGAAAGCGCTTCCGTTTCGATCTGCCTGACGCGCTCTCGAGTTAAGCCAAGCTCGGCTCCAATTTCCTTGAGCGTATGTGGGGCTGTATCATTCAGACCAAACCGCATCCGCAGCACCGTCGCTTCACGGCTGTCGAGCTCATCCAGAAGTTCCAGCGCTGTTGTCAACACGTCGTGATCGAGCAACTCTTCGTCTGGGCTTTTGAGTCGTTCGTCCATCACCATTTCGCCCAATGACCAGCCGGAGTCCGATTGATCGCTCTGAGGCGTCGCGTTGTGAATCTGGATCGCCTTTTTGATGATCGGCAACTTCTTACGCGGCAAGCCCAGCACGCGGGCGACTTCTTCCTGGGTCGGCATTCGACCAAGTTCTTCGGTCAGCCGCGCAGTTGCACGCCGCCATTTGCTCAAAAGTTCGACCATATAAGCCGGAATACGGATCGTTTTGGACGAATTGATCAGCGCTCGCTTAATCGATTGCTTAATCCAGTAGCTAGCATAAGTACTGAACCGAGTGCCCATGTTCGGGTCGAACCCTTCGACCGCTCGAAGCAGCCCAAGGTTGCCTTCTTCAATTAAATCCTGCAGCGCAAGGCCTTTGCCGACGTAACCGCGAGCGATGTTTACCACCAAACGCAGATTTGCGCGGACCATGCGGTCGCGGGCCATCACGTCACCCTCGGCAATCGCCCGGGCCAACATTTTTTCGTCGTCTGCGGTGAGAAGTTTGGTCTCGTTAATCTCGCGGAGGTAAGTTTCCAGCGGAGATTGTGGACGGTCGGAAGATCCAACTCCACGTCGCATCGCCGATATGGCGCGGACTTCTTCCAGGATTTCTTCGGATTGTTCAATAGAAGAACCGTGGTAGGTCATGGCGAACTCCTGCTTGTGGAACGAAATGAATCGATTGGCATCTGATGCGCAAGATTCCGTCCCATAGCGCAATTGATCGTCACTTCATTTATCGGCAACCTTTGCTATCTAAACCAGATTCTTCACTCGACGAACACCTGTACGGGTTTTATCGAATGCAAGCTTAACGCTCGGGGACTCCGGAACCGCGATTTTTGGGCAGTAAAGCACGCAACTCCAATTTTCAGCGGGAAGTGGCGAACGTTTTTTCTTGCGCCAAGGCTTTTAGGGCATATTCGACGCGCTAGCAGGGCGGATATACTGCGGAACTGTGAGTACGAAGGATCGATCCGACGACGCTGGTCCAGCCGCGAGGGCAGCTCGCGTGGCCCAAGCGGCCAAGAAAACACTGGCTCGCAAAACAGCCAAGGTGGTCGCCCCTGCGCCCCCCCTGCCCGCTCGAGTCTCAGTTGTTAATCCGCCCGAAATCGAATCCGGCCAGTCCTCAGGTCAAGCAAAGACTCATGAGGAATCTAAAGCGAGCCCGCTGCACGCTGTCGTCAAAGAGATTGGGGCAGTCGCCAGTTTTCGGCAAATACTAACCCGACTTGGCTATAAGAATCTCTCTGGCGAAAACAAATCGAAGCGATCGTCGGTGCGGTCTCACGTTATGGTACAGCGAGTTTGGTTGGGAGCCCTGCCACCGCTTGCTGCCGCCGTGAAAGTTAGCGCCGACTGTCCGGTGCTGGTCATACTTCCACAACCCACCGATCTGGACACATTGGCTGCGGATCTGATGTCGTTACAGCCTGGGCCAGTGACCGTTTTCCCGCAAGCCAGCGACGACGGTCAGACCGAAACGTTACTGCAGAATGAAGTGCTCCAGCGTTTGCAAGTGTTATCGCTACTTCAGAAGCTCGAGGACACGGCGTCTACAAAGCCGGATCGCGGCAAACCCATAGTGCTGACGACATTACCAGCGATTATGCACGGAGTGCCAGCCCCTGCCGAACTGGGCAAAGGTCGACGCATTTTGCATGTGAACCAAACAGTTGATATGACCGAACTGCGGGCGTGGTTGCTCGAGTCAGGCTATATCTCGACGACAGCGGTGCAATTCGCGGGTGAGTTTACTGTGCGGGGAGGGATTTTGGATGTATATCCCCCGGATGCGCCAGATCCGGTCCGCCTTGAATGGTTTGATGACGAAATTGAATCGATACGCACCTTTGATTCGCTATCGCAGCGCAGCGTCGAACGTTTAGATAGTGTCTCTCTATCATCCACCAGCCCGATCGAAATTCAATCGGCAACGCTACTGGACTATCTTCCAGCGGATACATGTATTTGTACATTGGAGCCCGTGCAAGTTAAACATCTTGCCGATGCATTTCTGCAACGAGTGCCTTTCCCTGATCGCTATCATAACACGGAGGATGTACTGAGCCGTTTGGCGGCATTTGCTAGGCTTGATTTAGTTGGCTTGGCGGAATCAGACGTAGAACTGCCAATCTTTGAATGTCCGTTGAAAGATGTGCAGCGCATAGCTGGTGACCTAGAGCAATTGTCCAACCGCATTGATGACGCCTTGCCAGACGGAAGAGAGTCGATTGTGGTCTGCATTAATGAGCCGGAAATGGCGAGAATGCAGGAGCTTTTCAGCACAAACAAGGCTTACCTGCAGCGTAGGTTAGTTGTTCAGACGGGCATGTTATCGCACGGATTTGAGATTCCCGATGGTGGCACCTTGGTGCTGACGGTGACGCAACTGCTCAAGCGTACTGCTTTGCCTCGGTCCTCTAGGAAAGCGTCTTCTCGGGCCATCGACAGCTTCTTGGAACTGCGAGCGGGCGATTACGTCGTGCATCTTTCCCATGGCATCGGAATCTACCGCGGCTTAAAGTTAATCGAGCGGTTGGGGCAAAAGCATGAACACTTGGAGATCGAGTTTGCTGAAGGTACGAAAGTTTTTGTGCCGACGACCAAGATCGATTTGGTTCAGCGTTATATCGGTGGCACGAAATCGCAGCCCAAGCTAGCCAAAATTGGGTCAGCGACTTGGGTGCGTCAAAAGCAGGCGGCGGAGGAAGCAGTTGTTGATATGGCGGCTGATCTTCTGGAACTGCAGGCTCAGCGCCGGAGCCAACCGGGAATCGCATTTTCCCCCGACACAGTCTGGCAATCGCAATTTGAAGGATCGTTTCCCTACGAGGAAACTCCTGATCAAATAACTGCAGTGGCGGCCACCAAAAATGACATGGTTCAGGCTCGGCCGATGGACCGCCTGATTTGCGGCGACGTTGGCTTTGGTAAGACCGAAGTTGCAATGCGCGCCGCGTTTAAGGCGGTTGACAGCGGATTTCAAGTTGCTGTGCTCGTGCCCACCACGGTGCTTGCGGAGCAGCATTACAAGAATTTCCGCGAGAGAATGGCTGATTTCCCATTCGACATTGCTCGGCTTTCGCGCTTCTGTTCAACTACTGAAGAAAAAGAAATCGTGCGCCGGATTGCAGGTGGTCAGATCGATATCGTGATCGGCACAAGTCGTTTGGTGGGCAAAGACATCGACTGGTTCAATCTGGGATTGGTGATCGTCGACGAAGAGCAACGTTTTGGCGTGGCGATGAAAGAACGGCTCAAGCAACAACGCACCAAGATTGATCTGCTGACGCTTTCCGCAACTCCGATTCCACGTACATTGCACATGTCCTTGTTGGGGGTGCGGGACATCTCAAATCTAGAGACAGCACCTCAGGAACGACTGTCTGTGGAGACGAAGGTGATTCGTTTCGATGATGCTTTGGTGCGAAATGCGATCTTGCGCGAGTTGAATCGCGGCGGGCAAATATTCTTTGTCCACAATCGGGTACACGATATGCCAATTCTCGCCGCACGACTTCAACGCCTCGTTCCCGAAGCCAGGATCGTAGTTGGTCACGGCCAGATGCCAGAACAACAGTTAGAACGGGTCATGGTCGATTTTATCGAGCATCGCTATGACATTTTGCTAGCTACGACAATTATTGAAAGCGGACTCGACATTCCCAATGCGAATACCATTTTCGTTGACCAGGCAGATCATTACGGGCTGTCGGAACTTCATCAGTTGCGGGGCCGCGTTGGACGCTATAAGCACCAAGCGTATTGTTATTTGCTGATAGACAAGCACAAGCATTTGAATCCGGATGCCGCGAGGCGAATGCATGCAATTGAGGAGTATTCTCAGATCGGTGCCGGTTTTGGCATCGCCATGCGCGATCTGGAAATTCGCGGAGCGGGAAATTTATTGGGCACGCAACAAAGCGGGCATATTGCCGCGATTGGCTACGAACTCTATTGCCAACTCCTCGAAAACGCAGTCCGCCAGCTTAAGCACCAGCCGCCCAAGCTGAGTATCGACGTCGAAGTCAATTTGCCGATCGAGGCTTATATTTCCAGCAGTTATGTGCCTGAAATACGGCACAAAATCGATCTTTACCGTCGGCTGAGCCGTATTGATGACATGCAAAGCATTGCGGATCTGCGGCAGGAGTTGCACGACCGTTTTGGGCGAATTCCCAAGGAAACAGAGCGTCTTTTCGAGGTTGCACAGCTTCGCATCGACGCCACCTTGTGGTCAGCGCGGTATATCGGCGTGGAAGATGACCATATGGTGTTTACGTACGGCGATCATCGTCGCATGGAACAGCTGTCCAGGAAGCATCATGGACGCTTGAAACTTCTGGGGAACCAACGCGCGTATTGGCCTCTGGAAGAGGAGACGGACGAACTTTTGAAAGTTGCGTCGCGAGTTTTACAGCCATAGACGCGCGATGGTTGTTTACCTTAAATCCCTACGCCCGCAGAGCTAAGGGCAAACCTACGTTGACCGCACTTCGCTAGCCCGATACCCTGACGGATTGAATCATTGTCGATTTAGAACGCGTGGCAACTGTAATATAAGACCAACGGAAAACTATGGAATTATTGGATCGCATTTGGGAGGGCACGAATTCAGTTGTCAACGGCGTCATGAGTGGCGTCGGCCGCGGTTTGACCGGCATTTTTGGCACTTCGAATGCCCGAACAATTAAGCGGCACCAGGAGTTGGTGCAGAAGATTAATCTGCTCGAGCCACGCACGATGGCTCTCAGCGACGCAGAATTACGTGAAGAAACTGCGAAGTTTAAGGCGCGGTTGGTCAACGGTGAGACGATCGCCGACATTCTTGTCGAAGCCTTTGCCGTCTGTCGTGAAGGCGGTCGCCGCTTTTTGAAGATGAAGCACTACGATGTGCAGCTCATCGGCGGAATGGTACTCAACAGCGGCAACATCGCTGAAATGGTGACTGGGGAAGGTAAAACGTTAGTGGCGACGCTGCCCGCTTACCTCAATGCCTTGGAAGGCAAAGGCGTCCATGTCGTCACGGTCAACGACTATCTTGCCCGCCGCGATATGGAATGGATGGCTCCGCTTTACATGGGCCTTGGTCTAACCGTTGGCAACATCCAAAGCGGAATGCCTACGGCGCAGCGTCAGGCGGCGTATGCGGCTGACATTACATACGCAACTAACAATGAGCTCGGCTTTGATTATCTGCGAGATAACATGCGCTTGGCTGCTCGCGGCGATGATCGATTTTCAAAGGAATTTCAACAGTCGCAGGGCCCGCTGCATTATGCAATCATCGACGAAGTCGACAATATTTTGATCGATGAAGCACGTACGCCGCTGATTATCTCCGGACCGGCGCACCAAGACCCAGGAAAATATCTGGAGGCGGACAAAGTTGCTCGGCAGCTTAAGGAACACGAAGACTTCATCGTTAGCGAGAAAGACCATACGGTTAATCTCACAGACGAAGGCGTTCGTAAGGCTGAAAAACTAGCCGGCGTCGAGAGCTTCTACACCGCGGGCAATATGGAATGGCCGCACTTGATCGACAACGCTCTCAAGGCCCATTACCTCTACAAGCTTGATGTAACTTACGTTGTCAAAGATGGCGCAATCATCATTGTCGACGAGTTCACTGGCCGACTGATGGAAGGCCGTCAATGGTCCGATGGCTTGCACCAAGCTGTGGAAGCCAAAGAAGGGGTCAAGATCAAAGAAGAAAACCAAACGTTGGCGACCATCACGCTCCAGAACTACTTCAAGTTATACCGTAAACTTTCCGGTATGACGGGAACGGCAATGACGGAAGCAAACGAGTTCGTCAAAACGTATAAGTTGGATGTTGTTGCGATTCCGACCAATCGAGGTATGCAACGAATCGAGCAACCCGACATTATCTTCTTGACGGAGAAAGAGAAATACAAAGCTGTTGCCGACGACATCGAGTCAATGCACAAATTCGATCAGTTGGAAATGAAAGATGGCACCAACATCGTCGGTGAAATCAAAAAGGAAACAGAAGAAAGCGTTGAGTTCCGTAAACGAGACGAGACAAAGTCCGAAACGATTGAACAAAGCAAAATTAAACGAGTGCTTCGTAAGGGACGCCCGATTTTGGTCGGTACAGTCTCAATCGAAAAGAGCGAACGACTTGCTAGCTTGCTGGAACGTCGCAGTATCCCGCATCAGGTCTTGAACGCCAAGCACCATTCACGCGAAGCTGATATTGTTGCACAAGCTGGCCGAATCGGTGGCGTTACGATCGCCACGAACATGGCTGGTCGTGGTACCGACATTATCCTAGGTGGTAATCCCGAGACAAAAGCTTGGGCAATGTTGCAGGACAAATATCCGACACGATTGGAAGTGCCTAAGGAAGAGTGGGATACGCTGGTTCGCGAAATCGAAGTTCGCGACAACATGAAAGCCGAAGGCGTCAAGGCTCGCGAACTGGGCGGGCTGATGGTTATCGGCACCGAACGCCACGAAAGTCGACGTATCGACTTGCAGCTTCGCGGTCGTTGCGGTCGCCAAGGCGATCCGGGTGAAAGCCGATTCTATCTGTCGCTTGAAGATGACCTGATGCGTATCTTCGCCGGAGACTGGGTCCGCGCTTGGATGGGTAAGCTTGGCATGGGTGAAGGAGAAGCGATCCAAAGCTCGTTTGTTTCCAAGCGAATCTCGGCGGCACAAAAGAAAGTCGAAGAGCGTCACTTCGAAGCACGAAAAAATCTGCTCGAGTACGACGAGGTGATGGACTTTCAGCGCAAACGTGTGTACGGTTACCGTCAGCAAATCCTAGACGGCGTTAGCTGCCGCAAGTTGGTCCTGGAACAGATTCGACAACAGATCGACCAAGCTGTCGATATCTATGTATCGCCACTGTTTGGCGCTGAGTCGTTTGCAAAGTTTGCCAGCACGAAGCTAGCCTGCCAGTTAGATGCCAAAGAGTTTCGAGGCGTCGACATTGATACGGCGAGCAGCTATGCACGTGACTTGGCGGAACGCGCTGCCGAAACTCAGATCATGGACGCGATCGATGAAAATTTGCCAGACGGCGAAGAAGAATCGGAATGGAATTATGAAGCGCTCGCAAAATGGTCAAACACACGCTACGCGACCAACTATAACGCAGTCGCTCTAAAGAAGATCGACCGAAACTCAGTCGACGAAGAACTTGTCAAGAAGTCTCGCGATTACATTGCTGGTATCGATCTGAGTGAAGGCGCCCAGTACCTTGAAGAAGGCTACGGAGTAAAGATGCTGTCGACTTGGATGCGAGCCAAGTTCAGCATTGATGTTACGGTTGATGTTCACCTGGAGCCGGCTGACATCAAAAAGCAATTGCGGAAAGCGGCCGAAGATGCTTATCGTGAACGCGAAGTGCGATATCCGCTAGAAGCCGCACTTAATACCTTCGCAATTCGCTCGCAGAACAACGATGCAATTACGCTTTCACCCGATATTGCACAGTGGCTTGCTGTCCGTTTCTCGCGGCCAGAACTTGCGGAAACGTTACTGCAAAGCGAACGAATAAACTTCGAACCAGTGCTTGAAGCATCTCGCGGCCAGATTGTGGAAGCGGAACAGATGCACGTGGTTGGGCTAGAGAAGATTGAAGAGCTGTTCAAAAATGTTGATGAAGAGATGACGGCTCGGAACGCGAGCGACAAGTCAGGTAAGCTTGAAGCGTTCGCAACCTGGATGATTGAAAAGCTCGACTGGAAAGGCAAGCTGGAAGATCTTCAACGTCTAAATCGCGAACACGTCACTTACAAGCTACAGCAAGCGATCGACGACCACTACTATCCAGAGATTCGCGGTGCCGAGCGTGAGATGTTACTCCGACTGCTCGACGAAACTTGGATGTCGCACTTGTTGGCAATGGACCACCTTCGTTCCGCCGTTAGTTTCCGCGGTATGGGACAGATGGATCCAAAAGTCGAGTACAAGCGTGAAGGCATGAAGCTATTCGAACAGATGTGGCTCTCTGTCGGCGAACGCATCTCAGATGTCGCTTTCCGCATGGCAGGCGTGACGGTGACCGCTCCAACTCGCCGCCCAAGGCAAACTTCGGAACGCCACGATACGCCAGAGACGACCGAGGATATTGCCAAGAGCTTGCCACCACCATCTGCTGGGCAACCAAGCCAAGCGGCGTCCAGTAATGGAAGCGCTTACGGTAATGCGGCGTCAAGCGAAGGCGACACCAAAGTGCAACCGATTCGTCGTACCAGCGACCGTGTTGGACGCAACGACCCATGCCCATGCGGCTCAGGTAAGAAGTACAAGAACTGTTGCTTACGCCAAGCTTGATCGCCCGCGTGATCTAATGTGCCAACTGCCGTGTGCGATTATTTCTGCACCGGCGGTTGGGACGAAGCCGTCTTGAATTTTGCCACAGTTGGTTCTGGGACTTCTTTGAGTAGTCGCTCAAGAATTTTTTCGGGCGTCATTCCATCTGCTTGCGCCTGAAAATTCGTGGCCAGCCGATGCCGCAAAATAGGTATAGCAACCTTGCGAATGTCTTCGATCGCAACAGAGAAACGGCCGTCCATCGCAGCCATCGCTTTGCCACCAGCCAACAGGAACTGGCCAGCGCGGGGTCCAGCTCCCCAATCAAGCAGCTCTTTGACGAACGCCGGCGAAGCAGCATCTTGGGGACGGGTCGCTCGCACCAATGCCGCCGAATACTTGATGACAAATTCGCTGACCGCGACGCTGGATACGAGTTTTTGAATGTTCAGGATCGCCTTTGCGGACAACACTTTTTCTGCGACCGGTTTTTCAGGGCGGATCGTATTGGTGAGGATCAGTTCTTCTTCTTCGAGCGTCGGATAGCCAACCTTAATATTGAACATGAAACGATCCAGTTGCGCTTCAGGGAGCGGATACGTTCCCTCTTGCTCAATCGGGTTTTGCGTCGCAATAGTAAAGAAAGGCGTTGGCAGATCGTACGTTGTATTGCCGACCGAGACCTCGCGTTCTTGCATTGCTTGCAGCAGGGCGGCTTGCGTTTTAGGCGGCGTTCGATTGATTTCGTCCGCGAGCAGAATATTGGTGAAAATCGGGCCTTCGACAAAGCGGAACTGGCGCCGACCATGTTCGTCTTCGTCCATGACGTTGGTGCCGGTGATGTCCGACGGCATCAAGTCGGGCGTAAACTGAATACGTTTAAAGCCGACATCAAGGATCTTTGCTAGCGTGCTGACCATCAAAGTTTTAGCAAGCCCCGGAACTCCTTCCAACAAGCAGTGGCCACGCATAAAAATCGCCGCAAATAGTTGATCGACGACTTCGTCCTGTCCGACGATGACCTTTGCCATCTCGGTTTTGAGTCGATCGCGATGTTCGCGAAACTCTCGCAGTAAGTCGCCGATGTTCCTGCTGGCGGGGTTGGGAGGAGTCGTTCCTGACACTGTTAATCACCTTTTAGCTTTGATCTGTCGTTCCGCGCTACTCACGGACCGTGCGAAAATCGGATCTTCGAAAGTCGATTGTGCTGGATTCGACCATGAACCGCAATGACCGATGGTCTCGATCGTACAAATTCCTCTTGTGACCAAAGGCACAAAAGTAATAAGCTCCGTGAATTCTCAGCGATTGTGATGCCTTGCTTGCGATGCGAGGTGCAGATCAGTGGGGAAAGTCGAATGTCCGATCGGAACGGCAGTCTTTCGGAAGAGTGCACATGAAATCTACAGTAAGAATCATCGTCACCAGCAGCTTGGTAGCTATAGTCGCTGGCTGTCAGAACGGAGCGGCCATGTTGCAAAATGGCGGTCTGCCGATGCGCGTGCCACCGCCAGCCACTGGTTCGTACAAAGTCCAGGGGCAGTACAGCCAGATTGGTACTGAAGTCGGCACTTCGCTCGCATCAGCGACTGCCAAGCCGGCGGTGCCGTTTTCGCCTGTCGCAAGCCAGTTGACAACAACGCCCATCAGCGAAGTTCAGCCCGCAACGTTCCAAGCCACTTCGCAGCCACCGACCGCATCGAACCAATGGCAGTCAGTTGCACCACTTCCATAGTTGGCCGTTTTTACGCGGTGCGTTAATCTAAGCTCTGATGTCGACTCCGCGTCCAGATGCTTGTACTTGAGCAGCTTGCTTAATCATCTCTACGGCCGCTTCACCCTGATCCTTTTGCGCTTGCAGGGACTTTGCTGCAATGGCGGTATCGATTTGATTGCGAACCTGCGATTGTTTAACGGCAGATGCAGAAGCAGCCAGGCTTGAAATGTCCATTGCAATAACGCCTTGTGAGTTTTTCGTGCATGAAGCGAATGGATAGCGACGACCGCGACCATTCCTTACGCCATCGACAGCTTCGATCGGCAACTTGTACAAAACATTGATAGCCCGCAAGCTTTACCTAAAGGTCATCCTACGTCACACTACCGCATCGTGCTCTGTTCGTACATGGGAAGATAACGGTAGTAGACTTCCAAGCACATGCAGGCCATGGCAGTCGAGTAGATCCTTCCACCATAGCCGCCCCAGATGCAATTGGGATCCCACGAGCCCGAGTTTGCACCTCGCGTGATTTGCGAAGTGACTAGGTGCGGTTTCATTGCTGCGTTCCACTGTTGCCAACCCTGCCCTTGTTGCTGGAACATGGCGATAGTTGCGTAATAGAAGTAGTAAAAGTTTTCCTCTGACCTGCCCGGTAAATTGTTCAGCAGCATGGCGGTCGCTTCTTGTCTTGCCGCAGCAGTAGTCGGTTTTCCCAGCAAGTATTTGGAAGCTAGTGCTTCGGCAGTCATCGCCGCCGTTGGAACTTGGCCGCGCACGGGTCGGTACACTGCGAGTCCGCCATGGTTTCCTGCCGCCACGCGATCTAGGAAGCCATGCATCTTCGTAATGACATCAGCTGGGACAGAAACACCCGCACGTCGACATGATTGAATTGCTAAAGCTTGCCAGCCAAACTGACTTAGATCTCCCTGGTCGTCGGTTTGACGTACGTCGTATCGCCACCCGCCTGTGGTGGGATTCTGTGCCGAAAGCGTGTATCGGCAGCCTCGTTCGACCGCTTTGTGAAGTCGATCATCGGCCGTTACCGCATAACATTCAGCCAGCGCCAGCAGCGCCATGCCATGTGAGTACATGCGAGCATAACGAACGTCTGGAGTATTTCCAATTTGCCTTTGCCCCGCTAGATCTCCAGAATGCATCTGTGAGGCGATCAAGTATTCGAGTCCTGCGGTTACGTTTGCGCGGTAGTTCCCTTCCAGATGAGTGTGCCCCGCCCCTAAAAATGCGAGCAGAGCCAAACCTGTCATGGCTGTGTCAGCCTTGCCCCCCGTACCGCCACGGTTTTCTCCGAGAGTCATTGTCTCTCGACCTGCGCCGCCAGAGATTGCACTCCAGCTTCCGTCGCGCTGCTGGACACGAGCCAAATAGTCGAGTGCTGCATTAACCGCTTGTTCAGAGCTCTCGTCGCCACCGTTTTGTAATGCTATCTGCAGGCGATTGGGCGAAAAACGCAGTTGATATATTTCCGGCGTCGCTGCAGAAGTGTTCAGCGGCGCAATTGCATCTGGATTTTGGATAGCTGGAATCTCGCGATGAATACTTACCAGACTTGCCGATGGCTCATCAGCGCTTTCCAGTGGTAAGTGTTGACGATCGATTTTCATTGGCAGCGGTTGGACTGTATCGATGCCCGCGGTTTGTTGCGCTTCAACTTCGAAATCAGATGCAATCTGTTGCTCGCTATCAGGCAGAACCTCTTTGACCGTCTTCGCTTCGAGGTCGGTTTTCTGAGGCAAGGCTGGCTCTTCTGTTGGAAGGAGCAATTCGGGTGGCACCTGCAGTCGGACGTCTGCGAACTGCGTAGACATCCCTGCTTCAGTGTCGACAGTTGGCTGCGGCAGTTCATCGATGAGTTCAGCGAAGGTAGGTCGAGCCCATTCCGGTACAGATTCGCTCGCGTCTGGTTCCGACTGGGGCTCTAGTATCTCGGGAGATTCGGTTGGAGAGGAGAACGGTGTCATCATCTCGAATGCCAATGAACGATCCGAGTCGACTTGTGCTTGCCCCGCTCCATTGCCATAACCAGGATGAATAATCCGAGTTCCGTAGGCGTACATCAACAACCAAACATGCGCGAGTACAGCAAGCGCCACGCACTTGGAAAGAGGCTTGCTTTGCCCCCACTTGGTATACGAGGCGATCGCTAGTGACACAGCGATTGCGGCAAAAATAACGCCTAGTACGACAGCCCAAGGCCGTGAGACCGAATTGACGGCTACCTCGGATACAAACCAAGTGGCATTGGACGCGAGTTCGTAAGGGAATGCCTTTAGAATGTATATGTGACTGTAAAGTGATTGCATGAGTCAAGTCCCGCTAACGAGTTCGCGGAAGCTGACTGTCGGCTGTTCTTAATCCGATTCTTCTCACTCCAGCATTTTCTACTGCTGCGAGTACCTCTGTTAGCTTCTGAACGGAGTTATCACCGTCGCTTCTTACATCGACTGCGGTATCAGCGTACTGTGTTGCGAGCTTACGAAGTTCAGCAGTCAACTGGTTCAAGGGAAGCTGTCTGCCATCGAGCGCTATGGTACCATCTCGAGCGATCGACACGATACGATTCTCGGGGCCAGCAATCATCGCCGACGCATTACTGACCTTTGGCAAGTTCAGTGTTATCTGTTTTTCTGTTTCATTGAACTTGGTGCCAACCATAAAGAAAATAATCAACAAGAACAGCACGTCGATCATGCTAGTCAAGTTAATGGTTGGCGCTTCTTCTTGTTCAACTTTAAGTGGCATAATGGTGTTTCAGCGCGTAAATTTGTCCCAAATTAAGCTGCTTTACGAGATCGTGCTCGTGGTCGCGCCGCTTCGTTTTCAGCCAGTCCTTCAGCGCTGATCGCATCGATAACTTGTTGCGCGTAACCGTCCATCTGCATAACCAGTCGATCTACCCGACCGGTAAAGAACATATATGCCAAGTAAGCGGGGATAGCGACAAAGAGCCCGCTGGCGGTAGTAAGTAGCGCTTGCGAGATTCCTCCGGCAAGCATTTCAGGACGTCCCATCGCATTTGCACCTGAGATCTCATTGAACGCTTCGATCATTCCCAGCACAGTCCCAAGCAATCCTAATAGTGGGCAAACATTGCTTACAGCCGAAAGCAACCGAAGGTGTTTGCGCATGGAGTTCGTCACTCGTTCGCCGGTATCCATGACTGCTTGCTCGACGTCGATCGCCGGCCTACCATAACGTCGAATCGCAGCGGAGATGATTTCGGCGATCGGACTAGGGTTTTTCTGACATAGCTCAATCGCTTCGTCACGATCGATTTGCTGTTGCTCCAGCATTTCGATCAAGCGGCGGACGAATGGGCGAGGGATCACACGACCACCGCGCAGGAACAACAATCGTTCCATCGAGAACACTGTGACGACGAAAGAACAAAGCGCTATGGGATACATCATCCAGCCGCCGTCGCTAAAAATCTGCAACAAGCTACGTACCGGAATCTGTTCGGTAGTTTCCTCAGCGACCGCAGGCATTTCCGGAGCGGTCGGAGTTCGCGCGGATGTCGACATGCTCGAACTGGGCAAAGCTGCGATTCGGGGGGCCGATTGTACGTTGGTCGGCGGCGCAGCATTCGAGTTGAATTGCGGGTATTGCGCAAGGGCATTTGCGTTTGTTAACAGGCTTGCAACGATGGCAAGTGCGCTGAACAAACAACGCTGACTCAAGTTTTTGCTAGCCTTCATGCTTCCGTGCACTTCTCGATAGTCGTCCATATACGCCTTGAAACCGACACGCGAATGTCAACATCCTTGTTGATCAAGTCTTTCTAACGCTTTTGCCAATATTGATAGAGCCAATAGCGTTGTTTGCCACAACGTAAACTCTTAGCAAAAACTGCTGCCTTCTGGCGAGAGTAGCTACCGTAAATTCGAAGTGTACAGTGTTAAACTTGGCCAGCTCTGTGACAACTTATCGGCAGATAAGCGACGCGTTTTCTACAGATTGTCCAACTTAGTCCGAACGACGATAAATTATTAAAGCTAGCGTGCTGCCTGTGAATCATCAGCGTCTGCCACTCGCAGCTCTCCGCCCAGTATATCTTTCGCCAACACCAATCGTTCCTTGGCTTGCTCCGCATAAATTGTTTGCGGGAAAGCTAGCAAAAGCTTGTCGTAGATATCGACCGCAGCCTGCCAATTGCCCAACAATTCGTGACATTTTCCGGATTGAAGCATCGCGATGGAACACCATTGAGGCTGCGAGTCGAAAACCAGAACGGATTCGTAGGCTTCCAAAGCTTCCTTATAGCGTTTCTGCAGGAAGTAAGTTTCGCCGATCAGCCATTGAGCTCGGGCGGCAATCTCGGCGTCACCCTGCTTGGCGATTTTTACCGATTGCGCTGCAAAATTTCGCGCTGCGTCGAACTCTCCTTTTGCAAGTGCCACGCGTGCTTGCAGGTAATCAATCGCGGCTGAATATTGAAACTTGCTGGGCAAACTGACGATTTCTCGAAGTTGTTCGTCGGCGTCTGCCCAGTTGCTACGAAGTGCCGAAACTTCAGCGATTCTTAAGAGTGCCAAGCAATAAGATTCGGAAGCTGTATCCATTTGTTCTGAAGCGATGAGCCTTTGGAACAGTTCTACTGCTTCATCAAATTTTTCATTCTGGTAGAACGTCTCAGCAAGCAAAACGCTGGCGGCATAACACCAGGCATCGGTCATATCATCTGCATCTGCAACATTCTTGAGAAGTGCAATGGCTTGTTCAGATTCACCCGTTGTCGCCAACAGCCGAGCATAACGAACAGTTGTTTCCGATTCGACTTCTGCCTTAAGGTCTGCCGTGGCAAGGATTTGCTTGCACCATTCGATCTTACGTTCGCGCGTTACGTATTCATCGGGCAAACGGATTAGCGTTCCAGCGGCGACAAGCTTTATCTCGTTGTCTGTTTCCGGCTCCAGTAATGATTCTAGTTTGGGGATCGCTTCACTTGACTTTCCAGCGCCCAGTAAAGCGAGTCCAGTTTGAAGATCGGCCATTGCCTGAAGATGCGCTGTCGGCGCTTCAAGTTCTTCCAACTCGTCGACCAAGGGCAAAGCGAGCTGTGATTGCGATTGATCATTATAGATTTGAAGCAGCAGAACGTTGGCCTTAAAATGAAGGTCCGAACTCTTCTTGATTGCATGACTTGCAATGCGCACACCGTCCAAGATTTCAGCTGCGCCTACAATATCATTCGATTTCTTTGCAATCACTCCCTGAAGCAGCCGAGCGGACAACTGATCGTAAGTTCCGGGCTCTGCCGCCGCCAAACATTTTTCACAAAATTGACTCGCCAGTATCAAATCTTTCCCTTCGGTCGCCTCTAGCCAAGCCATTTGTAACCAGACCGACGCTTGCAGTGAGCCCGGCAGATTTTCAGTGGCTAGCTTCTGCAGTTTCTCTCGCGCTGCCGGCGCCTTACCTAACTTCAAATCGATCTGCGCCAGTCGCAAATCGACATACGGACGTAATGCGATCAGCTTTTCATTCTCGGTATGGCTAGTGTTCGCTTGCCAAAAGAGGAAAAACTGTTGCGAACGCTTCAAATTTTCAAGGGCATAGAGCGCTTCCGCGCCCAAGTAAATACTCTGCAGTTCCGTCGCCGCGGGCACATCTTGGATCGACATCGATTCGACCTGGCTTACAACCTGCTCATAGTCCTGCCGGCTGTAAAGATCTAGGAGCGAGATATAGCGCAGATTGTTCTGGTCATTTTCATCTGCATTTACCCAATTGAAGGAAAACGCAACGAACGCCAGCACTGCGATTAAAAATCGTGCTGTATGAAACTGTAGCGTATGTTGATTGCCACGCAGGTTCATAAAAGATGTAGTCGTTACCGGAAACACGGTGGGCCTTTATTCGACACTGAATAACGGTTCGGTTTCTGCACCGATGTTTAGTGCTCACTTGAACACTCAGGGGGCTCGCGAGCGAGAGACTACTGAAAATCAGCGGGTGGTCGCAAGGTGCATTACTGTGCGTCAAGATCGCTAGCAAAAACAAGACTACTGGCGAGTCCGACTACATATCTCCAACGACGCTGGCTCTTGAGATTCGTCGGCGTCGTCTCACCTGGGACTGGAGAAATTATAGCTAGCTCCCGAGTTTCGGAATCGTATTCAATAAATGCGGCACCAAAACATCGCAAGCAAAGCTCAACATGCGAATCGGATTTGAGTTTAGCTAGCTGCGACCCTTGCAAGGTACATTCAAATGGCGATAGAACTTTGTACGTTGAAAGAATTTTTCCGTCGGATCGTGTTTTGCAAGCAAAATCAAATGCGACAGCTTCGATGGTGGAGTCCGCTTCGATGGCGCAAGACCAAGTCGATTTACCGGCAGAACCCAGACCCATCAGCGTTGGCGCTTTGCCGACACTTGCAACCTCCGATACCACTTCCTGCATTGGTCCACTTGGCGGATGATCCTGCGCAGCGTCCCCTTCGACGCTGCGTAAGACTTCCAAGGGTGTTTCGTTGTTGATTGCAAGAAACACCGAATGGCCGACGCGATCGTCTAGCTTGTAACAACGAACTTCAACCGGGGCGGATCGGACAACTAAATCGTCTTGGAAGTCTGGCATCTAAAATTCTAAAGGTAAAAAGCGAAACGGCGCAAGCGAAAAACTACTTCTACTGCGAGGCTTATTCATCATCGTCGACAGCAGTTGTACCATCGGTTTTCATACGCCATTGCAAGTAGGCATCGAAAAACCCCTGAAGTTCCCCAGCCATTACAGCATGGAAACTTCCAACTAAATATCCGGTGCGTGCATCTTTAACACGTTGGTCTGGGTGCAGAAAGTAGTTTCTGATTTGCGAGCCGAAGCCCACACGCGCCTTGTTCTTGTACTTCACAGCCTGTTCGGCTTCACGCTTGTCTTCTTCCAATCGGGCCAATCGACTACGTAGCATCTTCCAAGCGGCCGCCCGGTTCTTGTGCTGGCTACGGTCGGTTTGGCATTGCACGCTGATGTTCGTCGGTAAGTGGGTTAGACGAATCGCTGAACTAGTCTTGTTGACATGTTGTCCGCCTGCACCTGAGGCACGGTAGACATCTTCGCGAACGTCCTTCTCATTGATTTCGACTTCGACGGAATCGTTGATTTCAGGCGAAACGTCGACTGCGGCGAAACTAGTTTGGCGTTTGCCTTCCGCGTTAAAGGGACTGATTCGCACCAAACGATGCATGCCTTCTTCGCCTTTGAGGTAACCAAAAGCGGAAGGTCCACGAATCGCAATAGTCGCCTGCGTGATCCCCGCCTCTTCGTTGTCGACTCGATCGAGCAGTTCAATGGCATAGTCATGGGACTTCGCCCAATTGATATACATGCTCAGCATCATATCTGCCCAGTCGTTGGCATCGACGCCACCATCGCGCGCATGAACGCTCAAAATTGCGGGGCAGTTGTCATACGCACCGTTGAGGAGACTCTGTACTTCTAATTGATCCGTAACGGTTTCGATACGTGAAAGCTCTGCTTCCACTTCGTCCGCGATCGCTGCATCTTCTGAGACCAAGGCAATCAGTTCGCTGACATCGTCGACGCTTTTCAACGCTTCGGATAAAGGCGTAACGATGCTCTTGACCGCCTTAAGCTCAGCTAACGTCTCTTGTGCTTTCTCTTGAGAATTCCAGAAATCGGGAGCCACCATGGCGGCTTCAAGCTCTGCTAGTTTTTGCGCTTTGCGATCGTAGTCAAAGAGAGTCCTTTAACTGGAGGAGTCGCTCACGAATAGCTTGACTTCGATTGGTTAAATCCAGTTCACTCATTTTGTCAATTCAATATGATAGTACAGTATCGGTCGGAGACTCAAATGCTTCGACAATCTAAAACAGAGTATACGAGCCAAACGCCAGAACGTCTAAGGGGCTTTCGAATCTAGTGCTAACTGAATATACGACGAACATCCGCGTGCGCTACGACGAAACCGATCCAATGGGGTTCTGTCATCATGCGAACTATTTACGTTACATGGAGATTGGGCGTACGGAACTGCTGCGTGCGGCCGGTGGCAGCTATCGCGAAATGGAAGAACGCGGCGAGATGGTGGTCGTCGTACGGATCGATTGCAAGTATCACGCGCCTGCAAAATACGATGATGTCATTGCGGTTCATACCAAGATCAGCAAAGTAACCGCCGCGAAAATAATTCACGAATACGAAATTACGCGAGACCAAGTCAAACTGTTCTCCGCCACCGTTACGCTTGCGGTAATCGATCGCAACGGCCAGCTTCAACGCGTCCCTGCCTCGTTAATTCAACAGTACGGCCTGCAAGAGCAATAGTCGCAGCCTCAACGTTTCGACCTGATGTTTTCCGTCGCTGGCTAGGAATCGCTGTCCGCGTTGTGCAATGTCAAAGGCGAGCTAGCAAGCTGGAAAGTTTTCGTCTGGCCGTCGTCAAAACGCACACGAGCGATCCGCTTGGTACTACGCCCATCCAAGGAAACTACGTGGCCTCGACCGTACTTGGGATGATAGACGTCAGAGCCAACTAAGAAGTGCTCGACGCTTGCACCATTCTTGGTTGTGACCGGTTCGACTTGCGCTCCTGAGCGAAGATCGACGACGTTGAGCTTGCGAAGCCGCTTTAACTTGGATAGCCGATCTGCAATTGTCGATGCATCTTCGGAATCATCTTGCCTTATGTTGGATTCAAATTCGTCATCAGACGGGAAAGTCTTCTCCGGCTTACCCTTGCGTTTAGAAGAGCTAAGACCCGAAAATTCTTCATCCTGCTCGAAATACGCATCCATAAAATCGTTGGTAGGATCGTCTTGGACGAAATCGTAGACCGAAAAAGGATCCGACCTGTCACTGATCTCCATCTCGGCACGTGGCAATTCCATGAGGAAGCTGCTCGGAACACTGAGCCCGCTAAAGCCCCGTTTCTTAACGTAAGAAAGTTGCAAAGTCTCTTTGGCACGCGTGATACCAACAAAGAATAAACGCCGTTCTTCTTCATATTGGTTTGGGTCATCCAGGCTTCGAGCATGCGGTAAAATGTTCTCTTCCAAGGCGATGATAAACACATGTTTAAATTCAAGACCTTTGGCCGCATGAAGCGTCATGAGAGTGACTCGTCCCGCATCACCTTCCATGGCATCCGTGTCTGAAAGCAAACTTACCTGCTCTAAAAACAACTCCAGCGGGTTTTCGTTTTCAACGCGAGCGTCTGTATCAGCGGCGTCTGCCAGCAACTCATCAATGTTTTCGCTGATAGAATCATCTGGATCGGTCGACTTCTTGCCGTTGATGTAGGTGATGTAGTCTGTCTCGTCGACGATCGTCTTAATCAGTTTCACAAGCGGGCCGTCAGTCATGCGCCCGAGCTTTTCAATTAACTGCAAAAATTGCTTCGCTCCTTTCGCCGCCTTGGTGCTGAGCAATCCAATTTCGACTGCTAAACGCAGCGCTGCAATCATTGGCAGCGTGCGTTGATTGGCAACTTCTTGGACTTTAGCCAGAGTCTTATCTCCTAACCCACGAGTGGGCACGTTGACAGCTCGTGCAAAAGCGACGTCATCGGCGGGATTATGCAACAGCCTAAGATAGGCCAACAAGTCCTTGATCTCTTGCCGATGATAAAATCGGAAACCACCAATCAACTGGTAGTTCAAGCGTCGCGACAGCAGAGCGGCTTCCAGCAACCGCGACTGCGCGTTGGTGCGATACAAGATGGCAAAATCACCGAGGGATGCGTGCTCTTCCATTACCGCGTTTGCAATTTTGTCGGCGATCGAGTTGGCTTCAGCTCGGTCATCCATGTACGTTTCCAACCGCACGGCGCTACCGTTTGCTAAGGTGGGGATGAGCTCTTTTGCTTTGCGGCGCGTATTATTCTGAATCAACGCGTCGGCGATCGAAAGAATCTCTGGGGTACTGCGGTAGTTCTGTTCTAGACGGACTGTCTTGACCGAAGGGTAATCTCGTTCAAACTTAAGGATGTTCTCAATGTTTGCACCGCGCCAGCTATAAATCGATTGGTCTGGATCGCCCGTGACGTTTAGATTCGGATGGTCGATCGAAAGAGCCCGTACAATTAGGTACTGTGCCAAGTTTGTATCCTGATATTCATCCACTAAGATAAAACGATGGCGTTTATCAAGGTGCGCTCGCAGTTCTGGACATGTTCGCAGAATGGTCGCGACGTGGACAAGCAAGTCATCGAAATCTACCGCGCTCTGTTGTAACAGCAATTTTTGATAGGCTGGGTAGACCAATGAAACGATGTGGTCGATCGCCGAGGACGTGTTGCCTTGCATCATCTCCGGCGTAACAAGTTTGTTCTTAAGTGCGCTAATGCGATTGATGATCTGCGATATGTTCAAATGCGACAGCGAAACATCCGTCTCCTTGATCGCGCGTTGCATTACTTTCTTGGAATCGTCGGTGTCGTAGATGGTAAAATTTTCGGCTAGTCCAACATGACGGCCGTGACTACGCAAGAATCGCGAACAATATCCGTGAAAAGTACCCACCCAAATCGGCGCATTAGATACAAGTGAATTTACTCGATGTCGCATTTCTTGGGCTGCTTTGTTGGTAAAGGTCAGCGCAAGAATTTCGAACGGCGACACGCCTTCCTGAATCAAGTTCGCGATACGATGAGTAACAACGCGAGTCTTGCCGGAGCCTGGACCTGCCAATGTCAGCAACGGTCCTTCGACATGTAAGACAGCTTGCCGTTGTGGTTCGTTTAAAGACGCAAGTGCATCCGTGTTCTTCATAGCAGTCCTCTAACGTCCGTTGGCAAGTTCTTGTTAAGTCAACAAAACTTAGTCTGCTTCGGGACGGAGCAGTGGAAACAATATTACATCTCGAATTGACCGCGAATTAGTTATTAACATCACTAGTCGATCGATTCCAATTCCAAGACCACCCGCAGGCGGCATCCCGTGGCGCAATGCCTTTACGAAATCGTGGTCCATTTTCGCCATCGAATCTTCCTCGGCTTGCCCATCCAGTTGCGTTTTGAAAAGCTCTTCCTGTAGCAACGGGTCATTGAGTTCCGTATATGCATTGGCGAGTTCCATCCCATGGATGAAGAGCTCAAATCGTTCAGCGATTTCAGGCTGCCCGGTTTTCCGCTTGGTCAGCGGACAAATGCTAGCAGGGTAATCGATCACAAAGATTGGCCCTTTCAGCGCGTCTTCCACTTTTTCTTCAAAGACTTCGCTCTTGATGACATCTTCGTGCTTGCCGGTGACATCGATTCCGATTTTCTTTGCAAGCTGTGCAATGCCCGCATGGTCGTTCGGATCTAGTCCCGTGTGTTCGGCAAAGAGATCGTTGTAGGTTCGACGTTGGAACGGTGGCGTAAAGTCGATGGGCAGATCGCCCCACATTACTTGATAGCCCTGCCCCGTTGCTTTGAGAGCGTTGCAGATTAGTTCCTCGGTCAAATCCATCATGGTTTCGTAGTTTGCATACGCCCAGTAGAGTTCGATCATGGTGAACTCTGGATTGTGCCTCACGCTCAATCCTTCGTTACGATAGACGCGTCCCATTTCATAGACTCGTTCAATACCGCCGACCAACAATCGCTTCAAATGCAGTTCCAGCGCGATCCGCAAGAACAGCCTCATGTCCAAGGCATTATGGTGCGTCAAGAACGGCTTGGCAGCCGCTCCACCAGCGATCGTATGCAGAGTTGGACCTTCCACTTCCCAGAAATCATGGCTGGCCAGCGTATTGCGAATCGACTGTATGATCGTCGAACGACGTTTGAAGGTCTTGAGCGAATCGGTGTTATATGTCAAGTCGACATATCGCATCCGCTGCCGCAGTCCCGCGTCTTGCAGGCCCGCATGCTTCTCGGGCGGTGGCTCCATCGATTTGGTGAGGAAGAACAGGTGCTTGGCAAACACCGTGATTTCACCTGTATTCGTCCGCCCCAGTCGGCCTTCCACACCGATCAGATCGCCCAAGTCAAAATGCTTGACCAATCCAAACGCTTCGTCTCCCACTTCCGCTTTGCTGATCGCGATTTGTATATCGCCCGTCCAATCGCGAAGTGTAATGAAGACTAACTTGCCTGCCGTGCGCAAGAGAAGAATTCGTCCGGCGACTCGCAAAGTCGGGCCGACTTCGTGCCCGCCGCCTTGTTCCGCCTTCCACGCTTTGTAATCTACCGGTTCAGCTGTTTCGAAGTTTGGAAGATCTACGATTCCGCCATCTTCTCGTTCAAAGCGAACTTCGCCGATGCGGGCTCGGGCGGCCGCATTCATATCGCGGTTGTCAAATCTTTGGCCCCAGGGGTCAATCCCCATCTCTTCTATTTTGTGCAGTTTCGCCAGTCGAGCTGCTCGAAGGTCGTCAATGGGAGTCGATTCTGGTTGATTTACGTCGTCCATAATGGATTGGTCTAGCCGCAGAGGCTCTGCGAGCGTAACAAATAAACTTGCTGATTTGAGTCGCGAATCGGATGGCCGCCCCCAGGCTGCCAAACGCAAAAGGGTGAAATTGTAGAGGAAAACGATGGAAAACCAAGCCGCAAAGCGTCCGACGATTCTCGTTGTCGAATCCGACCCGTTAATGCTCACCGCAATCGCGGGAGTGCTCGATTCGCAGGGATTTCGTTGTTTTCTAGCGAGAACGCAAGAGGTCGCGTTAAAGGCAACTGCCGACATGCAGTTCGATTTGATGGTCGTCAGCATCGACGAAAATGTCTTGCAAGCCGCGACTGAAGTCGCACAACTGCGTTCGAATCAGCATTCCGCCAGTGTCCCCGTCCTATTTCTCGCTCCGCGTCTGGACGTCAGTTGGATTGAACCGTTGAACAAAGCTGGCGGAGTCTTTTGTCTCACCAAGCCCTTTGAACCCGATCAATTAATCGAGCTTGCCGAGCAAGCCTGCACGCTCGACCACCTAAGCGTTTCACGCATGGCCCCTCCCAAAACCCACTTTGCTAACGAATGGGTGCGCCTGTGAGCGATATTGATTGTGGTTCCATTATGCTCGGTTGAGTGGCTGAACCTTTTTGTAGCACGTGGCGGCGTTTCTCTGAGCTCCCGGGATCTCCGCCTCTCGGAGTTGCTCGCCTAAGTTGATTTTTCCAACCTTGTGACTTGCTTCAAGAACATTTGAGATTCTTTAGCACCGGATTGATCAAAATGAGCAAACGTTCGTGCCCCATTCATTAACGTGGCATTGATTGCGAGCGGCGCATTAGTTCAATGGCTTCCAATCGGTAGCTGTCGTCGCCTGCCGCCATTGTTGCTTGCTCAATGACGTCCGACCAAGAAAGACTCTGAGCATTTTGGCCGCCGCGAAGCAACATGCCAAACTGTGCGATTGAGCTGGCCCATCGGAAGTCGTTATCGATCGGTTGCTCATAAGCATCGACGAGCAGCGGATAGTCGAATCGTGTGCTAACGCTCGAATCTGGCTTCTTGTAACGAAGCTTAACAAACAGCAGCTCGCTACTAAATTCACTCGCCGCATCGGCATCAGCACTCAAACTAGGTCGTTCGACATTTTCGCTTTCGGATGCTCCGTCTGCTGTAGCGCTTTCGTAACGCAACGGATCTTCCGGTGGAGCATCCCCGGGTACCTCTTGGCCTGCTGGAACGATTTCATACAGGGCGGTGACGCTGTGGCCAGCGCCGATCTCCCCGGCGTCTTTCGTGTCGTCGTTAAAATCGCGATTGGCCAGCTTGCGATTCTCATAGCCAATCAAACGATAAGCTGCCACATAAGCTGGATTGAAGTCGACTTGAATCTTTACATCCTTCGCCACGGTAATCAATGTCGAATTGATTTGCTCAACCATGTGCTTGCGAGCTTCAAGTTCGGAGTCAATCATCGCGTAGGTTCCGTTCCCTTTGTTCGTGATCTTTTCCATCATCGAATCGTTGAAGTTCCCCATGCCGAATCCGAAAACTGACAGGAAGATATTGCTTTGCCTGGCGTTCGCTTCCACTAGATTCGTAAGCGTGTCATCTCCTGTGACTCCGACGTTGAAGTCCCCATCGGTGCAGAGGATTACACGATTAACACCGCCTTGAATGAAGTATTGTCGAGCGATATCGTAGGCAAGTTGAATGCCTTCGCCGCCGTTGGTGGAACCACCGGCTTGCAAATCGTCTAACGCTGTAAGGATTGCTTGTTGATTGTTGCCAGTTGTGCTAGGTAAGACGAGCCCTGCGGCTCCGGCGTAAACAACGATGGCGACTCGATCGTTTTCTCCAAGCTGCCTTGCCAGCATTGAGATAGCTTTTTTGACCAGCGGCAATTTGTTCGGTTCATTCATCGAACCCGAAACGTCCAGCAAGAACACAAGGTTGGAGACAGGGCGATTCTTATTCTCAATCTGCTTGGCCTGCAACGCGATTCTGACTAGCTTGTGCTCTTGATTCCACGGACAAGTGGTCGCTGCCAGATGAGCAGCAAAGGGTCTGTCATCTTGCGGACCTGCGTAGTCATAGCTGAAATAGTTCAGCATCTCTTCAATTCGAACAGCGTCAGGATTTGGCAGACGCCCAGCTTCCATAATCGCTTGGCGGATTTTGGAATATGCCGCGGTATCAACATCGATTGAAAAAGTTGTCCGCGGTTGCTCGGCCGTCTTCTGGAACGGAGTCTCGACGATGGATTCAAAACGATCACCTTCGACAAGCGATTCGTTGGATTGCTTGATTCGCTTGTCGTAAGAATGCATGGCAGAAGGTCGTTCTAGCAATCGCCTTCGCGCAAGACCCTCCAAAACTTCTCCGCTGGGCAGGGTGTAATCCGTCGTCATACCACTATCGTACCCACTGGCCATACGGCGGGTGCTTTCTGAATGTGCCAAATCTTCTCCACCTGTAGTTTGGCCTTGTGACAAACCATGCTCGCCACTGGCTCGGCCCTTTCTACCGCCAAACCCGCCAAACCCGCCGCCATTTCCCGGTGACGATCTTCCATAGCCCTCGCCATAAGAAGAACCCGAGGAATCACTCAGTTGAAAGCGAGTAGCAGGCTCCGATGCGAGCGACATGCTTTCCGAATCGTCTACCGATTTTGACAAAGGTAACCCCTGGTCTGCCGGTGCATCAGCAACAGGAGCTCCGAAACTGTTTTGAAAAAACTGAGTATCGAAGTCGGCTGTTGGACCTGCAGCGCCACGGGCGCTGGCGGCATCGCTCGAGCCGAACGCAATCGATGCGGGCTCGTTAGCAGGTGCAACACTTCTTGCTTGGCTTTCCAATCCATTTTCAACTGAAAGCGCATCTGTCTTCTCCATAACGATTGCTTCGTCTTTTTGCTCTTTAGCAAGCGAAGGAACTGAGGATGTTGGAGCTGCGAAATCGCTCTCCATGGAGACAGTATCTGAAGTACGCAGCAAGTTTCCGGAAAACACCACGACTGCCGTTAGCGAAGCGGCTAGTGCCGTTAAACCTAACCACATGGTACGACGTGAGTCAGACTTCGTGACTGCGTAGGTGCTTGTTGGCTTGACGGCTGATGCTGCGTTCAACAACGTCGTTTGCTGCGAAGCTTTTATGGACGTCCGCAAGCGTTCGGTTTGTTCGGATGTCAAAGGCATGGGCGCGACAGTTGTCAATGCTGCGCTCACCTTGTCCAGCGTTGAACGAATGCTCGCCAGTTCTTCTCGGAGTGAAGCATCGCCCTCCAAAGCAGCTTCAATCGCATCCGCGTCATCAAGCTCTAATTCGCCCAACGCATAAGCCGTTAGCTTCCAATCTTCAATCTTTTTTTTGTTCATTTCATTACTCATTATGTCAACCTTATTGTTTCATTTAGTTCAAGCGAAAGTTACCTTCAAGTCGCCAATGTCGCTCGCAACTTGTGGATCGCCTGATGAAGCGTGACGCCGACGTTACTGACGGTCATGCCGGTCACGGCTGAAATTTGCTTGTAAGACATACCGTGCGTCATTCGCAGGTTGAGTACTTCCTGTTGTTGTGATGGGAGCTGTGAAATTTGCTCACTGCAACGTTGAAGTTCGTCTTCACGAGTAATTCGGTTCGACGGGTCGCTATCAAGCCTAGTGTCGGCGATAGCAAATGTTTGGTCAGTTGTGTTCATTCGTTGGCTCTGCCTCAGTTGGTCAAAGATTAGATTTCGGCAGGTACGAAACAGCCACGCTTGGACATGATCCTGAATATTGTCGCGAGGCTGTTTGCACAGTCGTAAGAAGGTCTCTTGCACCGCGTCGATCGCTTTGTCATGGTCGCCTCGGAAGAACCCAGCCGCATAATTGACGAGTTTCAAATGGTTTTGATCGAAAACAAACGACACCCATTCGCTATCTGACAACGTGCGTGCACTTGCAGCACAGCAGTCTTGCAGCGGCGATACGGAAGCGTTTTCCGATAGGGATTCGTTCATAAATCGATTCTCAGTTGGCAATCATCGCGTCGACGTTATCTCAACGTTCATGCGGACTAAATATTAGGTGCGTAGGCAGAAACTTTGAAAATTCTTTGCTGCCGCACTTCTGAAGCTCAGAATGCTGCACGCAATTCTCGCCGGAAAGGCCCGGGAACCAACGAATTTTGCAGAATTTGCATGTTATCCGAGCTGGCTATGTTTTACTGCGAATACTTTGTTCGTGTCACTTCGGCTAGCTAAAGATTTCGACTAGGATAGGACAGGCAAGAGTTTGCGAGAGAAGAACGGCTGGGCGTGGGAAGTCTTGAGCGACAACTGAGTATGTCACTGATTGAATTAAACGACGTAGAAAAAATCTATACCCTTGGCGAAGTCGAAGTTCGAGCCCTGGTTGATGTGACCCTAAATATTGAACGGGGCGAATATGTCGCGTTGATCGGTCCCAGCGGTAGCGGCAAATCGACTTTGATGAATACGCTGGGTTGCCTTGATCGTCCAACGAGCGGAAGCTACAAGCTGGATGGCGAAGAGGTCGTTACGATGACCCGCGATCAACGTGCAAGGATTCGCAACAAACAGATCGGCTTCGTCTTTCAAAACTTCAACTTGCTCAATCGCACGTCGGCGTTAGAAAACGTAGAACTACCGCTGCTGTACGGTGAGCGACTTACGGCGAGGTCGCGTCATGAGCGAGCGACCGAACTGCTGGATTTGGTCGGGCTTGGCGATCGGCATGACCATCATCCAGGTCAACTTTCGGGCGGGCAGCAGCAGCGTGTAGCAATTGCGCGCGCCTTGGCAACCAATCCATCGATTCTAATGGGTGACGAACCAACGGGAAATTTAGATACTCGAACCAGCCGCGAAGTCATCGAACTGTTTGCAAAGCTGAATGCCGAGCAACACTTGACTGTTATTCTGGTGACGCATGATCTGAACATCGCACGCAACGCAAGACGCAATATCGTGTTGCGTGATGGAAGCGTCATCTGCGACACGCTGAAACATGACGAAGCGGCAGCGGCTTTGCAAGCGGCTGCACAATTTTAAGGGCTGACGGAGCGCGCAACATGGATGCTTATTGGACCTTACCCGAACTTCGAGCGCTTCGCTTAGCTGAAAAGTTTATTCGTATTCCAACCGGCGTTGACGTGCCGATCACCAGCCGAATACAGAAGCTGATCGATACGCCACATTTTCGTCGTCTTTCCAATCTAAGCCAGCTTGGTTTGGTCGCTCTCGTCTATCCAGGTGCTAGGCACACAAGATTTGAGCATTCTCTAGGCGTTTACCGAAACGCCCTTCTCTTCCTTGAACGACTGACACAGTCGGAAGATTTTCGCAGCAGATGTTCACCCAAGCAGTGCGAACTGTTCTTGGTTGCAGCATTGCTTCACGATATCGGCCACTATCCTTTTGCGCATGCGATCGAAGACATGCGTTTGCCTGGCATGCCAAGACATGAAGAGCTCGCGGCGGAATACTTGCAGTCGCCAGACTTGAAGAAGATCTTGGAGTGTGACTTCGAAATCGATCCTAACGATGTGTTGGAGCTATTGGCTCCAGCGGAAAAGCCGGGACGATTTCCCTTGCTCTTTAGTATGTTAAGCGGCCCGATCGATATCGATAAACTTGACTATCTCGAACGCGACTCGATGCATGCCGGAGTTCCTTACGGCCGAAACTTTGATCAGCAACGCTTGATCGGCCAGCTTTGTGTCGATACCGACAGGAATTCACTTGCGATCACTCAAAAAGCACGCACGGCTGCCGAAATGATGGTCTTTGCACGCTATGTGATGTTTAGCGAAGTCTACTGGCATCATGCCGTGCGGTCAGCGACCGCAATGCTGCAGCGCTGTGTCTACGGGCTGAACGATCGTGCGGAGTTCTTAGCAAAAGCACGTTGGATGTCCGAAGCCGAAGCTGCCAGTGCGATATTGGAAAAGCTTGCCGATACAGAGCTTGCCGACATCAGTCGAGGGCTGTTCGGTCAAGACCGAAGCCTATTTAAGAGGGCAGCGCAGTTTGACTACTTGGAAGCCCCCGAAATCCATCGCGCGCTTGCTCGACGCCCTTTTGAAGAGATGGTTGAACTGAGTGGCAAGTTGGCCGAATATCTTTCTTCACAAACCAAGCAAACGGTTCTTCCAAGTGAGATTTTGATCGACGCGCCACCGACCAAACTGGAAGTACAATTTGATGTTAGGGTTCGGCAGAGCGACGAAACGTTCCGCCCGTTGGGCACGCTATCGCCCGTCGTTCAAACGCTAGCAACGCACCAGTTCGACAACATGGTTAAACGCGTGCGGATCTTCGTCGCACCCAAACACCGCGATTGGATGCGGCAGGTTCAATGGCGCGAAGCGTTCAAGCGAACGGGGCGACCTGATTTCGCCGACTTGTAAATCGCGAGAATCAATTCCACGCTTTTTCGTCCCTCTTGGCCATCGATCGAGGAAGGTTTCCCGCTCTTGATGGATGCCAGGAAGTCTTTGAACAACTCGCGGTGCGCAACGTGCCCAATCGCAGCAGGATCGCCTGCACCACCGCCAGTCTTGGTACGACTAGACATCTCTGCCACTATTTTCTCATCTTGTTTAGTCGGTTTCGCGAACTGCCATTTGATGAGGTCCTCTTCTTCCAAGATTGCTGTGCCCATGTTGCCCGCGATTTCGATTTTCTTAAGGGAGCCTGGATAAGCGCCTGTCGTGGCTTCGATAACGCCCAGTGCGCCGCTCGCAAATCGAAGAGTAGCGACAGCCACATCTTCCACCTCGATCCTTTCGTGCGACCGAGTTGCTGAGTACGCTGTTACTTCGGCAACCGGGCCCATGAGCCACAACAAAAGGTCGACGGTGTGAATAGCTTGGTTCATGAGAGCACCGCCACCATCCAGCTTCCACGTACCTCGCCAAGCACCGCTGTCGTAGTATTGCTGAGTTCGGAACCACTTAACATAGGCATCGGCCAGAGAGATTGTTCCAAAGCGATCCTTATCAACGGCAGTTTTAAGGATTCGAGCGGCGGGATGATACCGAGATGGAAAGATGGTGCCAAGCTGGACATTGGCTTTCTCGCATGCGTCGATTAACTTGTCGCAGCGCGCAAGCGTCACTTCGAGAGGTTTTTCAACGATTACGTGTTTCCCGGCTTTAGCTGCCGCAATACCAGGTTCCAGATGCGCTCCGCTGGGCGTACAAATCGTCACGACATCAATGTTAGGCCTGGCCAACATCGCTGCCAGCGAATCGTCCGCTTCACACTGATGTTCACTTGCGAACTTGGCTGCCTTTTCGTGAGTCGAATTATAGCAAGCAACGAGTTTCGCGCCTTTGATCTCCTTGATAGCGGCCGCGTGGAAGCGAGCGATCATGCCTGTGCCGATGATACCAAAACCGATAGCCATGCTTTTGCTTTTATCTTAAAGAAGTTGTATTCGAAACGTCACCTAACTGATAAAGAGTGGCCCCTTTTCAATTAAGTTCATACATGCGAAGTGTTATGATTTTGCGAGGGCCGCTGTGCCGGCTTTTAGCGTCGCAATAATCTGATCGACATCGTATACGCAGCCTCCCCAGGTCCCACCGCCAACGGATTGTAATGCGGCCCAGAGTCGCGTATCGTCTGGCAAGCGACTATCCGCCACAAGCTGCGGATGCACTGGACGCGAAGCGAGAAGATCTGTTGCTTCTTGCGACGTCAATGATTTTGTAGCGGTTGCAACCAGGTTTACAGAAGCAGTTAGTTGATTGGCGTCGACGATAATCTCGACGATATCGCCATCGATCACTTTTCCAATTGGACCTCCAGCGAGTGCTTCCGGGCCGACGTGACCAATGCAAGCACCAGTTGATACGCCTGAGAATCTCGCATCGGTAACGACCGCGACTTGTTTGCCCCAGGGTAAGTGTTTCAGGGCGCTGGTAAGCTGATAAGTCTCTTCCATGCCTGAACCGATCGGTCCACGACCAACTAGCAACAGGATGTCCCCAGGTTTAATAGGTTGTCCTTTTTGTCCTTTGATGGCTGCAATCGCATCGGATTCCGTAGTGAATACGCGAGCAGGACCACGTTTATGATAGATACCTTGGTCATTTAAAACCGAAGGATCGATCGCGGTGCTCTTGATGACCGCTCCTTCGGGAGCAAGATTTCCGAAGGGAAAACAGACGGTGCTGGAGAGCCCCATCTTCTTGGCGGTGGCTGGCGGAATGATAACTTCATCGGCATCTACGTTATCCATAGCAAACAGATGTTCACGAAGTTTTTCGCGTCGCGCTGATACCTTCCAAGCGTCAAGGATTTCGTCCCAGGTCTTGCCGCTTACTGTTTTCGCTGATGTTTTTGCGATACCAAGTTCTCGCAAGTGCCACATTACTTCGGGGACGCCACCAGCCATGAAAAATCGCACTGTTGGATGATACTTTGGACCATTGGGCAGGCAGTCGACGAACCGCGAAACCTTGCGGTTGATGTCGATCCAATCTTGCAACACGGGACGGCGTAGGCCTGCCGCATGGGCGATTGCCGGAATATGTAACAAAAGGTTGGTCGAACCACCGCAAGCTGCATGGACCGCCATCGCGTTATAGAAGGAGTCGTCAGTCAAAATGTCGGCGAGTGTAAGCTTGCGTTGGTATAGTTCATACAATGCTGCTGCACTCTGTCGTCCCATTTCCAGCCAGATCGGTTGGCCGCTGGGAGCCAGTGCGGCGTGTGGAATCGTCATACCCAGTGCTTCCGCAACGACTTGGCTGGTCGCTGCCGTGCCTAAAAACTGACACCCTCCGCCGGGTGAACCGCAAGCGCGGCAGCCTGCAGCTGCGGCGTCTTCCAGGCTGATCTCACCGTGTGCGTAGCGTGCTCCGATCGATTGAACTTTGCCTAAGTCTTCCGTGTCGCGCGCCGGAAGCGTTACACCGCCTGGTACTAACACGCTGGGTAGGCTTTTCACTCCTGCTAGCGCCAACATCATTGCCGGTAGCCCTTTATCACAAGTGGCTACGCCCAAGACGCCGCGGCGAGTCGGTAGGGAACGAATCAGTCTTCGAAAGACGACGGCTGCGTCATTACGATATGGCAGCGAATCGAACATTCCAGCTGTGCCTTGCGTTCGACCATCGCACGGATCGCTGACTGCCCCGGCAAAGGGGACGCCGCCAGCTTCAGCGATCCACTCCGCCGCCGCCCTCACCAGCAACCCGACTTCCCAGTGTCCTGTGTGGTAACCCAATGCGATTGGTTGCCCATCGTCGCGACGCATCCCCCCTTGTGTGCTCAGTAGAAGGAATTGTGGACCGAGCATTTTTTGCAGATTCCAACCCATGCCTGCGTTCTGCGTGAGTCCGAACAAATCGCCGCTGGACCAATTTCGCAGCATATCGTCGTCAAGCGGAAGTTGGCCAGCTGGGCCCTCGCCCGATGTTGCGACCGGAAAAGCCTGCGGGTTTTCGATCGATGTCTCGTTTGCAGGCCATGACAACCACTCGTCAAGTGAAAAGGAATTCTGCTGCTTGGAGTCACTCATAGAGCTACTGTAAGATTTCTGCTGGGAGAGTCTGAAAGGAATGTGAAAACCCGAGAGCGGGGGGCGAATGTTCGAAATGTCATCTCGCCATCGAATATTCTAACCGCTAAGGCAAAATCGTTGCAGATCGGTTATAACAACAATGAAATGCACGCCTATGCCATGGCAGACGTCTGTCTGCGGAAAGTGTTCCATTCGAATTTCGTCAGTTTGAATGGGTGTTCGGGAAAGGTAACAACTGAAGGTATTACTTGCGATGGGGCAGCTGCGGATAGGATTTGAATATCCGATTTACCTTTTGTTATTAATCGTCATCCCCATAATCATTTGGATTGGGCGACGATCGTTAGCAGGATTAGGGCCATGGCGAGCGGCTTTTGCAATCATGCTCCGCTCAGCTGTTTGTCTTTTGGTGGTGTTCGGCATCGCCGGTTTGCAGTGGATTTGGACCAGTGAGAAGACAACGGTCATCTATCTACTCGACCAGAGCGATTCGATAACGCAAGCCAAACGTCAGCTGATGCTGGACTATGCCATCGCCAGCGTCAAGAAATATCGAAATTCCAATCGCGATGACCAAGCAGGCCTGATTATCTTCGGCAGGGAGGCTGCAATAGAATTCCCGCCGCTGGATGAAGACTTACCGAACATCGATCAACCTGAGAGTTTCTTCGGCGAATCGGATGCGACGAATTTAGAAGCGGCTCTAAAACTTGCACAAGCTAGCTTCCCAGAAAATACAGCACGCCGCATCGTAGTGTTGACCGACGGCAACGAGACGCTTGGCACTGCGGCGACGACGGCAGCTTCATTGGCTGAAGCAGGCATTGGGATCGATGTCGTACCGGTCAAGATGAGCGCTCAAGCAGAAGTGCTGGTCGACAAGATCGACATTCCGGGGAACGTTCGACAGGGACAACCGGTCGAAGCTCGCGTAGTTGTGGAACGTATGAGCGAAAATAATGCGCCCGTTCGCGGACGATTGAGGGTTTTGCAAAGCGTTGGCCGAAACCAAAGAGTGCTTACCGATTCGGAAGTCGTACTGGATCGCGATGTCAATGTTATTACTCTCCCACATATCATCGATCAACCCGCAGGTTATAGCTACGAAGCGGTCTTTATTCCCGAAGACCAAGCGAGCGATTCGATTTCGGAGAACAACAAGGCGACGGCGTTCACTTACGTGCGCGGTAAGGGGCGGGTGCTTTTAATCGAAGATGTCGCTAAGATCGGTGAGTACGATGACTTTATTGAAGCATTGCGCCGGAGTGATATTGAAGTCGATGTACGCGATACGTCGAGTCTCTTTACGAATCTGATTGAACTACAGGCTTACGACGCAGTCGTTCTGGCTGGAACACCCAGGACGTCGGGCGAGTCAGCAGACGTGCTGTCGTTTTCGGACGATCAAGTTGAAATGCTGACGCAAAGCGTGCAGCAGTTTGGTATTGGTTTGTTAATGCTAGGCGGTCCTGAAGCGTTTGGCCCAGGTGGTTGGGCCAACACAAAACTCGAGGAAGCGATGCCGGTCGACTTTCAAATTAAGAACAGCAAGGTGGAAGCTGTCGGGGCGTTAGCGATGGTAATGCATGCGTCCGAAATTGCATCGGGCAATTACTGGCAAAAAGTCATCGGGCGAGCAGCACTCGATTCCCTTGGACCTTTAGATTATTGCGGTGTGATTCGCTACGACGCGTTGGGCGATAGCTGGTTATGGGGTGGGACCAATGGCATGCTACGAGTCGGTGATGGCGAAAATAAGAAACATATGCTTAGCCAAATGAACCAGATGCAGCCCGGCGATATGCCTGACTTTGATCCAGGACTGGTGCTTGCGTATCGAGGATTAAGTGCAACACAAGCGTCGATGAAACACATGATTGTGAT
The DNA here is from genome assembly GCF_056494165.1 of Njordella aestuarii. Lineage (NCBI taxonomy): Bacteria > Pseudomonadati > Planctomycetota > Planctomycetia > Pirellulales > Pirellulaceae > Njordella > Njordella aestuarii. Next base: position 4,990,413 of record NZ_CM151397.1, on the reverse strand, counting down.
CAGTGATGGCGATCCCACGCCGCCCTCGGGGGGGATCATTAACTCGTTCGCATCAAGTGGCATTAAAATTTCAACCGTCGCTGTTGGAGCACATGGACCGGCGGGGCATCAAACGTTGCAGAAGATCGCCACTACCACTGGCGGGAACTATTACGTCGTTACAAACGCCCGAGCGTTGCCGAAAATCTTTATGCGGGAAGCGCGGCGAGTGTCTCGGTCGCAGTTGTTCGAGGATCCTGCTGGCTTTACCCCAGAGGTAGTGGCGTCCCATGAAGCACTGACTGGGATTAGTCGCAACTTGCCCCCAATAACGGGTTATGTTTTAACTCAACTAAAAGCGAGTCCTTTGGTCGAACGTCCGATTCGCGCACCGCGACCGTCCGAAGAAGACGTATCAACGATCCTGGCTACTTGGACATACGGGCTTGGCAGAACTGCGGTGTTTACTACCGATACTGGGAAGCGTTGGGCGACCGATTGGGCTAACTGGCCGCAGTTTGATCAATTTTCAAGCCAGCTAGTGCGTTGGATCATGCGGCCGTCCAAAGAAGAAGGCAACTACACAATTTCCACTGCATATCGAGACGGTAGAGTGGAAGTCGTCGTGACGGCGACGGACGAAGAGGAGCGTTCGTTGAACTTTTTGGAGATCAACGGCGCTGCGGTAGGGCCTGATCTGCAGCCTTTCGCCGTTTCCCTAACGCAGCAAAGCGCCGGAAGATACATTGGTTCATTTCCCGCTCCTCAAGCTGGATCCTACGTACTGAGCGTCGTTCCTGCGGCTGGTGAAGCTCCACTCACGACGGGCGTTTCTGTCCCCTTCTCTGCTGAATACCGGCTCCGAGAGATGAATTCAAGACTGTTGCAGCAACTAGCGGGTTTAACGCCGGTAGGTGGAACGCAAGGATCTCTAGCGCAACCGTTAGAGCAAGAAGATTGGGAGACACTGTTGGCGATCGATGGCTACCGACCAGGAGTGCCTCCGGCGCGGTCGCTACAAGATATTTGGCCTTGGGCAATTCTGTTGGGAGCAACATTATTCTTTACAGATTGCTTGGTGCGTCGCGTAGCAATTGATTTACGATGGCCGTTGGTTGTCTATCGAAGGTATCGCGAAGGCAAGAAGAAACAAGACGATGTGGCGGTAGCTCGCATGGACCGCTTGCGAGCCACAAAGCAAGATGCCGCGTCCACGATGATGGCAACGAAGCCAGCAAGCGATGCAAGCTTCGACCCGGCTGAATCTCAAGCTGGGGAAGTTGACGTTGGTGGCGAATTCGGCAAAACGAAGTCCGCGTCCCCCGCTTCAACGTCTGATAAAGGGTCAGGGAAGCCGTCTTTGGGACAAGGCGACAGCGAGTTGTCTTACACTGAACGGCTTTTGAGAGCGAAGAAGAATACCAAACGTGAAGGTGAGTAGCGGCTTTTGTTCTTGGCAGCTTGCAACGACGGGATATTGTTGACGACGACGCTGTGCTGAAGCATGAGAACAGGCCAAACGGCTTGCCGCGTGCCGAGCCCGTTCATCTGAATGCATTTGCCACAAAAATCCGGTCGATCGCCCTTCGAATTCTGCGTACCAATTTCTAGGGGAATTGAGAGCAGTGACCGGTTTGTGAGGCTACGCAACGCTGCAGTTGCCAGCGGAATCGCTCATTCTGCTTGATTCTGGTCGTTTTTGCGGTGACAATTGAGCTGGAAGTTCGCTATAGATCCCTTAGTGGGCTATAAATTTCAAAGTGGGTAGAGCGGAAGCTGAATCTGTTCCAATCTGAATTTGATTGTGCAATGCTTAAACGGGATAACAGTATCGAAGGCGAACCCCCAGAATTACTGGGTGATGCTCGCTCTGTGGATGTTACTGATCTAGTTCCCCCCGTTGTGACGGCAGAAAATGAAGCTTCGGACGTGGTGGCGGCCGCGGATGATGACGAGTCAGAAATTGGCCCCGCGACAGGAACCGTCTTTTTCGACCGAGATAGCGTCGCCTTTTTCGCTAGCTTGCTGGGGCATGTGGCGTTAATCGTCGGATTTGCGGCAATTCCGGTCATTACGGAACTTGCAAAACCTGAGTTTATTATTCGATCAACTCCAATCGAAGAGGACGAACCTGACTTTGAACTGATAAGTGAGATCGTCTTTAGCGACGATCCTGCTGAAAAAATCGGCTCGAACTCAATCGGCCAAACTGACATAGCAATGAGCTCGGCTCCGATTCTGGCCGAGATCAGCGAAATTGTAACGCCTGAATTGACACCTTCCCCAATCGCAACCTTTGATCTGTCGGTCAATGTTCAGAATGCCGTCGCCCTCACGCAGTCCAAAACCGTTGTTCGTGGGATGACTGGCTACGGCGTTGCTGGGACTGAAGGAGCGGTCGACCGAATAACCTATGAAATCATTCAGTCAATTGAGGAGCGGCCAACACTGATCGTTTGGCTCTTTGATGCCTCGGTGTCGCTGTCGAAGCGTCGCGAAGAGATTCGAAACCGCTTCGATCGCATCTATGAAGAAATTGGGTTAGTGAGCGCGGCCCGACAACAACCGAGCGACAGGTTGCTTACGAGCGTCGTTTCTTTCGGGCAAGACGTGAATCTCTTGTTGGACAAGCCGACCGAGAATGTGGATCTTATCCGTCAGGCAATCGATCAGATCGAAGTCGACAGCTCTGGCGTCGAAATGGTTTTTTCGGCACTGTACATGGCCGCTGACAAATTCAAACGGCTGCGGATTGATCGCGGCGACGGTCCGGAACGCAACGTCATGCTAATCGCAGTCACGGATGAACGAGGCGACGATACGCAAGGGATGGACAAGACAATCGATCTTTGTCGACGTTTTGCCATCCCCGTCTATATCATGGGCGTACCAGCTCCATTTGGACGTGAATTTACCTTTATAAAATACGTCGATCCTGACCCAAGATTTGACCAATCTGATCAGTGGGCTCAGATTGACCAGGGGCCAGAAACTCTTGTTCCTGAGCGTGTTAAGATTGGCTATAAAGATAACTTCTTCGAGGAGCCAACGATCGATTCAGGTTTTGGCCCTTATGCTTTATCACGCATTTGCTACGAAACTGGTGGGATCTTTTTCACGATCCATCCCAACAGAAAATATGATCGTGACGTTGGCCGCGGTGCGACAGAAGCGTTCGCGTCGCATATGCAACGGTTTTTTGAACCGGAGGTCATGGAACGCTATCGTCCTGACTATTTATCGGCCGACGAATACCAAAAAATGCTCAAGAAAAGCCCCTTACGGGCGGCTCTCGTGCAAGGGTCCCAGCTCGCTCGTACGGGGGTGCTCGAGCAACCACGATTGCGATTTGTCAAACGGGACGAAGCGAGCTTTGCCAACGATCTAACACAGGCCCAACAACTATCGGCTCGACTGGGGCCTGGACTTGCCATGCTGTGCCAAGTACTTTCGCAAGGAGAGGCAGGTCGCAGCAAAGAGCTCTCGGTTCGATGGCTGGCTAGCTACGATCTATCTATAGCCACTGCAAACGCCGAACGAATCCGTAATGAGTCGTATAATCAGATGTTAGGGAAAGCAAAGCGAGGAATGAATTTCTCTGATACTAAAAACAACACCTGGACGTTAAAGCCGAGCAACGAAATTTCAGTGAATAGCCGGCTTCAGAAAGAGGCAGATGACGCACGTTCGTTATTTGAGAAGATTGTTACCGATCATAAAGGAACGCCATGGGCGTACCTAGCGCGTCGAGAATTAGAGCGACCAATTGGATGGGAGTGGGCTGAATCGTACACCGATCTAAACCCACCAGCACCCATGAATCCCGCACCGAACAACAATAACATTCCGAATCCGCAAGACGATCAGGCTAGGATGCTTGCGCCACCGCCACCGAAGCGTCCAATACCAAAGTTATAGTTTACCTGCCAAAGTTACCGCGGCCTCGTTGGCGGCCATCGCTTGCGTTCCCGTTGCTAGGTGCTTGCGTTGCTCCACGGCCGCCCTGCGACTGTCGAAGCTGACCGCGATTGCCTTGGCCGGTAGCCGAATTAAGTCGGTTCTGAATCGAAGAACTGTTTAAACCGCTTGGGCGCGGCGAGACTCCAGTACCGTTGCCTCCCGAGTTCCCATTGCCAATTGCCGACGGTCTCAGCGTACTTTGCGATGACCTAAGATTTGGTGCTCCCTGCGTCGCTTGTGGAAGCCGACTTCTCAGCTGATCCACGTTTGATTGGTTCAAAGGACCGCTCGAACGATCCAACGTGCTTGGCCTGTTACCATTTGATGCTGGTTGTTGCGGATTTCCACGGGCGCGGTTTTGAAGTTCGGTTGCGCGATTCTGCAATTGATCGATCCCGCCTTGTGGCACTCGTAAGCTACGTTGTTGTTGTGATCGCTGAAGGCCATTACTCGAGCCATTACCTTGACCTTGCAGATTTGGCTGTTGAAGTCCACTTGAGTTCAATCTTTGGTTTAGCCGGTCGACTGCGCTAGGCGAATTGCCTGGTGTTGTCGAGTTGGTCGCACTCGGGTTCGTCGCATTGGGACCGCGGCGTGAATCGAGTTGTGTTGCATTTGGGCGAGGATTGCTGCTCGCAGGACTGCTCGACTGAAGTGAATTTCGCAAGTCAGCGGCTTGTCCCTGACGTCCTAGCGATGCGTTCTGGTTTGCAGCATTATTGCTTGCAGATGAACCAGCACTCGACCTAGCTCGCTGAATCATGGATCGCCGAAGATCCTCGATGTCCGCAACGGAAGGCGGAGTGTTGTCTGCGTTCGCTGCGGGGCGTTCTGCTGAAGCACCCGCGGCTCCACGATTGTTGCCACCGATATTTCCAGTTTGAGCAACGGAATCGTCTCCCGAGCGGCGAATTGCAGCTCGGCGACGTGCAATCTCCTCAGGAGTTATTCGCTCTCGAAGGTCGCGTCCATTTCGAATGTCGCCCAAATCATTTGAACGAGAGTTGCCATTTGGATCACGGACCTGCAAATCATTGCGACCTTGACGAGCTGCATCGCGGACTAGATCCGAAGCTGATTGCGTTGCATCAGAACTTTGATTTCCACGACCCCTATGTTCAAATCCGTTTCGGGATTGCTCGCTGGGGACGTCGACTTTGGTCAGCCCCGAAGCGATTCGTCGCGCATCGGTGTTCACGCTGTTGTTTAACTGCAGGCGCTTCATGCCTGCGTTTAACGCCGCCGTTGACCGCGCTCCGGCCAGTGTTTCGTCAGTTTGGACGCGGGCGCGCAATCGGTCTTGTTCGTTACCAGCTCGCTCGAGACTTCTTCGTTGATCGACAAACTTTTGAACAGGCGGCGAAGTCTGATCGAACTTCTGCCTGGTCTGCTGATCGATGCGCCGAGTTTGAAAAGGGAACTGAACATCTGCATTGTTACGTGTTAGGTTTGCAATGTTTGCTGTCCGCAATGCATAAGCTTGCTGCTGGGAGGTGAAAGACGCGAATTGCTGACGCCCGCCGTAGAGTGTGACCGCAGGCCGAAAAGCCTGATTCAGCCTGTAATAGTTGTGTAACCTAACAAACTGTGACAAAAGAGAATTGTTGCGGCCGCGGTAAGCGTAGTAACTGTAGAGCGGGTCGTATCGCCGAGTAGATTGGTAATAGGTTGCCCACGGATGGAAAGCATAACGACCGGAATACCCATAGTAGTTTCCATACATGTAATGGTTATATCTCGGACATACAAACAGATTGGCATACCAGCTTGGACTTGTCTCGACAATGTACGTCGGAGTGAACTGGTAGTTGACTACTGGGTTGTTGAAGCGAACCGGGCAGAAGACCATTCCGCGTTTTTGAACACCCAAATCCCAATAGCCTGCGCGGAAAATACATCCGCTAGGAGTCCACACGTACCGCGCAGGAATCCAGATCCAGTTCTGATGGCCAGGCGACCAATAGCCCGCTTGCCACAAGTAATCTTGGCCTTCATAGCTCCAATTGCCGGGAATCCAAAAGTGATCCCCTTCGGGGGCAGGACTGCTTGGGCCGTTTTCGAGTGAAGGAGGTGGCGATGGAAGATAAGCGATCTGTTGCGACTCTACCGAGTTCCAAAAGCCGCCGATCCATTGCCAGCCGCCGTCAACATCAATCCAATACCCTGGAATCCATTGTTGGTTGGGCGGGGCTTGCCGCCAGATACCGCTGATCCAAATGTAGTCGTCCGTTTCGGGGTCCCATCCCCAATATCCCGGAATCCAAGTAACATCTTCAATCTCAGGGCGATATTCGGGCGTTAATTCTTGGATTATCGGCGGTGGCTCGCTTGAAACAATCACCCCTGGTTCGGGATCCACGGAGAACTGTTCGGCGTATGCTTCGTGGAGCGGACCGCGCAACAGCACCGACATGTCGTCATTTTCAATACTTCTGTCGTCGATTTGGTCACCGAACTGCGGTGTCTGGGGCGGTAGTGCTTCTTGGGAGAAAGCGACTTGGGACATTCCAGTGAGCGCCAGACCCAATGAAAAGTATCGAAGAGAGTTGCGAGTGTTCATGATTTGAAGCTTTCACGACCGCGTTCTGCGGTAAACAAGTGTGCCGACCCGACTTTACCAAAGGTAGTAACGCAAAGTGCATGCCGTGCTTCTGACGCCCCTGCTTTGCCGAACGGTCAGACTGAAATGAACCGGTCGCGTGCTACCACGCGCCATGGTGCTCCAGCAAGATGCTGCGTTACGGGCCTTACGTGGCTGTGGAGAGCAATAGTCGGACAGACGTGCTTGGGCAAGCCATAGAGCACACTACCCACGGCGAGTTCGGCTGCGTTGTCGACCTTAAGCACTAAATGCTCTTCGCTGTGCATGATGGCAATCGGGTTTACTAAGCCAAACCAGTGCACCCGTGGCTGCGGCATCTCTGAGGCGACTGCTTTATGGCCGAGGTCTACACAAATAGTATCCGACGTCGGTTTGCTGATGACGCGAGAAAAAACGACTGCTGCAGGAAGATAATCAAGCTCCGGCGAAATAGCTTGTTGGCCAGCGTCCCAGAAAACAGTTGTGCCAGGGCACGTTTCGACGTCGGATTGCCGGGCCAAAATCGATGAAGTTGGTGTCCCCGAGGCCACTACTCGCAAAAGACCGAAACCTTCGCTGACCAAGCGTTCACGTAACCGCCAGACTGGCAAGAAAGCTTGCTGGACCTCATTCGACAAGTCTGTAAGCTTCGGTTCGTGGAGGTGCCCGTCATAAGCGTGAAAGCCGACGACTCGAACGCCAGGCAGTTTTCGCGCGGCACGAACAATTGCTGCAGCAGATTCGTCTGGTACGATTCCAGTCCGATTCATGCCCACGTTTAAATCGACGAAAATTTCAATTGATTGCGCTCGAGCGGTGGCGGTGTCCGAGAGTTGTCTAAGGGTTTCCAGGTTGTCGACTAGCGTTGAAAAATGCGTGCTTGGGAATGCCTCCATCAACTGCAGGAATCGTTTGACATTTGGGCCAACCATTTGATAGGCAAGCAGCACGTCAAGACCACCAGCAGCGGCCGTCATTTCAGCTTCTGCAATCGTTGCAGTCTTGAATTTCGTAATGCCCGCTAGCAATTTCATCGCAACGATTTGCGGCAACTTGTGTGTCTTGACGTGTGGTCTCAGTCGGGAAACGTCGCCGGATGCTAGCACCATGCGTTGGATGTTCTCTTGAACGCGGTCCAGGAACAGCAACACTGTCGGAGAGGCAACATCGCAACTATTACTAATTTTGTACCATTGAGTCATAAAATTTATTTTCACGTACTTTTCAAAGCTAACAAGTAGCCTTCAGCCGCCTGAATTTGCTCAGCCAACAAAGTTTAAGAACGTCCGCGAGCGATTAGCAAGAAAATGTGGGACTTTTTCCGTGTAGGGCTTATCAATCCGGACGCCCCTCCAGTAACATCAGTTGTGTCTGTTGCACAATTCTTTTGCCCCAGCCGATCCATCACAATATAACTACGGAGCAATTCGCTTGAAGTCGGAACCGCAATCGCCAGACATCCTTCCGATACCTGACGATGAAGCTGCGAATATTGTGACCCATGCGATTGGCATCGCGGTCGCCGTTGTTGGCCTATTCACGATGATGTTCCTGGTTTCGAAGCAATCGTGGGGAATTGCTTTTTGTTGCATCGTCTACTCGCTTTCCGTCGTTTCGGTATTTGCCTTTTCGACCCTGTCGCACGCTGTTTACCAGCCGCGACTTCGAAATCGAATGCGAGCTTGGGATCAAGGGATGATTTATGCCATGATAGCAGGCACCTATACTCCGTTTACATGGGCTTACGGTGGTGACTTTCGCATCCCACTGCTTATTTTCATGTGGATTTTTGCAGCGGTTGGATTTTGGTCTAAGGTTATTTCGCAGCACCGCGTGAACTCAATGGCGACTACGACCTACCTTGTGTTAGGTTGGTTCCCTGCCCTGGTCTTGGGCCCACAAGTGTCGTCTGCCTGTCTGCTGGCGATGGCTGCTGGCGGCATCCTATACAGCGTCGGAGTATTCTTTTTAGTGTTCGACAACCGCGTCCGATATTTTCATGCGGTTTGGCATCTATTAGTTATCGCGGCCGCCAGTATCCATTATGCCGCCGTATTGCAATTTGTTCTTTGGCCTCTCGTTCCATCGCTAGGCAATTAGCAATCTGCTTAGACACATTGGCTTGTTTAGCTCAGCGGCTTTGCAGTGACAAGAACTCTTGAGCTTCGAATAGGTTTGGCAAACATCCTCGACCACCCAGCGCTAGTGTATTGATACTCGCGACGGCGGCGGCTGTTTCAGCGCATCTTTGAAGCGTCTGACCACGCAGATACTCAAACAGAAAAGCACCGTGATAAACGTCTCCGCAGCCTGTCGTGTCCACTGAGTTGTCCTGCAAGAAAGCGGGTTGGTGAAACAATTGGTGATCGATGCTCTGAAGCCAACTGCCGTTCTTGCCGTCGGTAATACCAACGATTTTGCAGCCCATTTTGAGTAGTGCGGAACAAGCAGCGGCTGGTTCGGCTTTTTCAGTCATGCGAATTGCAAAGTCTTTCGCAACGATGCAAATGTCAGAGCTTACTGCAAAGTGATGTCGCTCTGCGGAGTAGCTTTGTGCACCACCATCGAACGAAACGAGAATTCCTTCGTCTCGTGCTCGTTGAAGCATCTTATTGCAAGCCCGCACATGTCGACCATTCACATGTACCAACCGAATACCACTAAGATCACACTGCTCCACATCTTCCGGCTCAAGCTCCGGCGCAGTTCCTTTCTGGAACATAATTGCGCGGTCGCCTGTGGAGCGATTGACAACGATATTCGAAAATGAAGTTGAACCGGCTGCGCGAGAGATTCGAGACGTATCGACGCCGAAGTCATGAAACTCACGGAGCACTAATTCGGCAAGCTGGTCATTGCCAATCTGGTCCAGCATCGCTGGTCGACCGCCAAGTCTTGCGATGGTTGCCATGGCTGTAGCAACAGGCCCGCCGCCTTGAATAGTCAGCTGTGAGACTTCTTGAGATTCGCGGCCCTGTGGAAAATTGTTGACAATGACCAGCAGATCGACCGTTGAAGCGCCCAGTCCCAGCACGTCTGTTCGAATCGAGGTTTCTTCTTGCGAAGATTGAAACTCGTGTGCGATCAAACGAAAAGTTGCACGATGTGCGTCACGACTTATTAATTCATGATTTGGAAAATCTGTCCCCGCAATTTTCTGTTCAACCGATTCGTGATCACGTCCGCGTGCAGCATGCCGTACCATGAGTCTGGGCTTGGTAAGCTCAACGTCGGCATCGATATAGCAAGTTTCATCGAGCAAGTCGCGAAGGCGATCCCACGGCTCTATGTTGAGTAGCAAATAGTTGCCTTCGAGGACGATAATTCTATGCGTCGGCTCTATCTGAATTGCATCGGCTTTTGGGTCTTGTTGTCCATGATCAAACGCGGGGGCAAAAATGGTCGAAGCGGAATCGCACCGCAAACGTGAAACCAATGCAACAAAGGCTTCCGCATCAAAGGTTCTGGGGGTCCCTTTTTCTGCGGTCAAGCCATGTTGATGCAAATACTCTTCAGGCTGGTGGAAACCATCCATAGGAACCACGATAGCAAGATCTCTATCCGCGAAATGATTGATTAGACGGACCAAATTTCGCGCGAGAGTAGATTTACCGGCTGCCGGAGGCCCTGCGATTCCGAACAAGAACCGATCACCGTTTCGCAACGTTTTTGCAAGGATATTAAGTGCAAGTTCTTCGATAGTTGTAGGGAAGCTTAGCCGCGAGTTCATCATCGAAGGCGCCGATAGTTCGGGGGCAGAGAAGAGTTTCAATGATACCGCCTAATTCCACAGTACGAGAAGCGTCCTTTGTCAGGAATGCATGGACCGAGTCTACCGGTGCACCGCGAGTCGCAATATGGGGCAGAAGGCCTCTGTCAGGTTCGTTTAACACTGAAGACGTTCACTGCTTCAAGTTTGTCAGATACCGCAAGTACGATTTAGAGCTTGCCAAGTTTTGACCTTGGATTAGTTACCCCAGCTGCTGTCGATTTGAATCACTCTGAGTCATTTAATGTCACTCTGCCAGCCACGTTGGCGATGCTAAAGAAAGCTGCAATCACTGGTAATTTGCAGGGAAAAGAAAATCGGGCCGGCGGGATTCGAACCCACGACCTCTACCACCCCAAGGTAGCGCGCTAGCCAGGCTGCGCTACGGCCCGATTTTTGAGCCGCTTTCTGGCCCATCGCTGACCACTTTACGTAGCCAGCAAGCGAAAGCCTAATATGTAACTCGCGTTTCGGCTAGTACTAACGCAAATTCTCAACGGTTCATCAACGCAAACATCGATTTGAAACAAAATTTGCCTTACAGTCTACGCCCTGGGATGGAGCTACCCAGCCGAACTCCTACAATGAAAAGACAAACGAAAGCTACCACTGTGGCTTATTGACGTGACAAAGCCTAAAGGCCTCTTCAAAATTCTAGCTCTCAAACGTTAGCGAACCCAAAATGCGAATTGCCGAAATCTTTGCCAGTATCCAAGGCGAGGGTTCTCTCACCGGCGTTCCAAGCATCTTCGTTCGAACCAGCGGCTGCAACCTGCGATGCTGGTATTGCGATACTCCCTATGCGTCTTGGTATCCCGAGGGCGAAAATCGGTGCATTCAAGACATTGTTCAACAAGTTATTGATCATGATTGCGAACACGTTGTGATTACCGGCGGTGAGCCGCTGATCGCTGTCGGAATTGAAGAGCTTACCCAACGACTGGCTGAGCATGGATGTCACATTACCATCGAAACCGCCGGCACCGTGATTCCAAAAAGCCCTCTTCGGTGTCACCTGATGTCGATCAGCCCCAAGCTGAGTAACAGTGCGCCCGATCCAAAGGCTGAACCAGAATGGCACCTTCGGCATGAGAAGACCCGGCATTGCCCCGAAGTTGTTCGTCAGTTAATGCACATGAGCGACGACTATCAGTTGAAGTTTGTTGTCAGCTCTGTGCTGGATGCTGAGGAAGTACTCGAGTACTTAAACTATCTACCGGAAGTTGATCGACGAAAAGTTTTACTCATGCCGCGAGGTACGACCCATGATGAGCTTAAGTTCCAAGTCGAATGGTTGCGCCCGTGGTGCGATCAACATCAACTGAAAGTCTGCGACCGCATGCACATTCACTGGTTTGGAAATGTTCGCGGTACTTAGAAACGATTTCTCGCCGAAAGTGATATAGTCATATGGTCAGTATAAAAATTACAGGTTCGACTGCGAGTATCGTGATGGATCGCAAGGCGGCTCATAACGCCATTGACGAGATTACACTGGGACAGTTGCGACAAGCGTTTGATGACTTGCATCAGGAGAAACGCGTTCGCAGCGTTATTCTGGCAGGCTCGGGGAAAACGTTTTGTTCCGGAGTCGATCTCAAGTCATGGCACCAATCGATGCGCAATGATGGTGAATCGCTCGAGACGTGGGATGAGGTTGCAGCTGGCTTGCAGGCCCTCATCGAACAAATGTTGCGGTTTCCAAAGGTAATCATTTCGGCTCTTGATGGCGGAGTTATTGGTTTTGGTGTTGCACTAGTTCTTGCAAGTGACTTGGTTGTCGGAACCGAGCAGGCGTATCTTTCCTTGCCAGCGCCGCGTCTTGGACTTGTTTCCGGACACGTTGCTCCTCTACTTTATTTTCGCTACGGAGCTGCTGCGGCAGCACGGTTGTTGTTAGGCGGTGAACAGATAAGCGGTAGTACTGCGGCGTCTTATGGTTGGATTCATCGACTAGTTCCGAACGATCAAGCGTGGATAGCCGCGGAACAATGGGGGCGTGAAATCGCCGACAGCGCTGGAGAGTCGATTCAGATGACAAAACGGCTCCTAAACGAAATGATTGGCGAAGCAATGTTTGACGCGTTATCTAGTGGAGCTAGCGCTTTAGCTACGATGTGCTCAACCGACGTGGCAGCCGAGGGTGTGTCCGCTTTCGTACAGCACAGGAAGCCCGAATTTGACTAGCTTTCAACTCCAATCTCAACAGCTGTAAGTATGTTGGGGTTTTGCACCGTTTTTCGGCTGATGTTGAAAATTTTCAACATCATTACCGTTTGACGGGCGACTTCGCCGTGACGGAAAATTTTTGGAGCAGACTCTCTAAGTCCCTGCATTGCAACAGTTTGAAGTCGAACGATCTGTCTTCTAAAATTCCACCCGGCAACTGCAAAGCGGCTTTGGCTCGCGATATGCAATTGTCAGCAAGGACTCTGCGGTATGACGCCGCCAAGCCACAAATTGAGGACCTTGAAATGCATGCTCGCTGGTTAGTTGACACTGCTGCTTTGTTGGCATACCACACTCCGTCATTCATTCAGGCGCAGCAACCGCTACCCCACCGCTCTGTCTACAAATACTGGTCATCTTCTCGACAGCGATTTGATTCGTGGCATTCCTTTCTCCGCGAACATAGGGAAGCACTTGAGGAAGCTGGAGCATCGTATCGCGGCTGGATCTGGAAGCAGCTTCAATCGGCCATCGAAGAGATTTTCTTGAGTGATGTTCTTGTCCGTGTTATGGGAGGACTTTGCACAAAGCTAGAAAAGTCCAATATCGACCAAGATGCAGCAGCGATAGCAAGTAGTGTGATGGCAGGTCAGGAAGACTGCCGAAACCGATGCTTGCAACTGATCAACAATGGAATTGGGTTGCCAACAGATCTGTCAGTCAAGCTGAATCGAGTTCGGTATTCGCTTGAGAACTGGACAGATACACTTTTAACCACAATCGACCACAGCCCCGAAGTTCTCGCGTTTTGCTTTAAGACCCCCGACGAATCGACTCTGGTCCATGATGCGACTGGAAGTGAACCTGGTCAACGAAGACGGCTGCGGTGGCAGTTCATGATGTCCGGTTGTCAGCAATGGATTAACAATAACTGCACTTCGATTTCTGCGAGCCCTGAAGCAAACCATGCGATTCACCAGTCCGTCTATACCTTGATGCAGCCGGAGTGGATGGACGTGATCCAGTACGAAGACTCAGGCGAGCTTTCTGGTTGCGAGAAACTCGTAAGCAGCTTGCAGGGAATGGTCGATGAAGCGTGCAGCTAGCTAGTGAGTCACTTCCATTCAAATTATGGATAGTTGTAAGCGGGATTGTCGGGATCGAAGTCTTCTTCCGTCAAGCCAACATTCAATTGAACATCACGGTAAACGTATCGCTCCTCCAACGGAGGTTCTTCATCTGGTGATTGGGGCCACGAGTATGAAGCATAGCTGAGAGGAATCTGGCGGGCGCGGTCAATTAAGATTTCGGCGCGATGAAAATCGACACCGCCGATCTGCTCGGGGTGGACGACAACAATCTTTGACAGAGTCAAGTCTTCCCATGTGTATTGATCATCAATGGTGACCTGGCATGTGGAGATTTCGCGGTCGCGAAGGCCTTTTTCGATCAACTTTCTAAGCAGATTTTCGATTCCCACTTGGCTTGCCGGGTATTTGTTGCCGCGCATCGCAACTATTCCGTTAGGAGGCAAGTTTGCTCGTACAAATCCGAAGATACCTGCCTCGTGAGCAATCAAATTGTTATTGTTTCTGCCTTCAATCCAGATGACTTCACGACCCTTGACGGACTCAGGTGAAGCAAAAAGGAAGTACGCATGCAACGGATGATCCTCGGTAGAGTTCGGGCGAGGAGAGCGTGTCATTATTTTTAATTTTATCGTCTGCGATTCCCCCAGTTCGCCACCAACGCGCTCTTGTTTCTCCAGGGTAGCGGTGTAATCGAAGACATTGGCCCGCATGTTGGCAACCGCGTCGCTCGCAAGTTTGAGCACTGGATCAAGCGGCGATGAATCGAGGTCGGGCAGTTCGTTGATCTTCTGAAGCGAATCTGCAGCACGAATTCTCTCACGGGCGACGAGTTCTGCTCCCTTTTGGCGAAGATTCTTTCGGTAATCCCTATACCTTACGAAAACAACCAAGAACAACCCAAGACCGATTGCGCCTATCAAGCCGATGCGCATCAGTCGTGCAGTCCGAATTCCGTCCCCTTCTCTAACCATTTTCGCACATCCTCAATTGCGATTTCTCTCGCAAGTTGAAACCCCTTGACCGATAATGAAAAATCACGATGAAGATGATGAATAACTAAGCCGCACACACACAGTTGTCGAAATCCTTCGAGGAACTGCACGGTGATTTCTGGATTTGCGGCGTCACGAAAAGCGATCGTGTGACCTTCTTCCAGTTCAATGTAAACAGCGACTAAACGCGAAGGTGCCTCAAATGCCGTTTGCAGTCCCTTGATCTCTATGATACCCCTTTGTCGAGCTGCGAAAAGGATCGTTCGAGCTTCTGGAAGAAGTGTTTCCAGTTTTGGAATCTCGGGCTGATCAATGATTGCTTGGGAGCACAACTGCGCTAACGCGACCAATATCGGCGCTCCAGCTCCTAGGGCTTCCCACGAACCGGAAAGGTACGAGTCGACGGGAGTGATCGATGTGACGTTCTTGATGGGACGCGAAAAGGCGTAGGTGTCTTCGTCCATGGTCGTTTTTGCAAGAGAGTGGGAAGTGGTATGCAGAAAAAGATTATAGCGAATTGGTCCAATCGATTGAAATCGACCTATCAGCGAGGCTTTTCGAAACGTAACCTGCCAGATGAACTTCAGCGTGGAAGTAGGCTGAATTTGGGTGTCCAGAGCTGTCAACATGGCTGCGGCTGCCCAGATGACGCTAGAAATACGGAATTTTTAGTCCTCGGGGGAGAAATGCGACGAACTCAACTAGCACCTCGCCTTAAATTGCTGGGACTTTTGCTGATTACGGCTTCCATCATTATGGGGCTATTGCTGTCGGCCGCTGGTGTACAGACGGTAAATTTGAAGGCTCCGTTTGCGCAAAAAGTGGCGAAACGGCTAGAGGAACTGCCTCGACTCGACAATGCGAACAGTGTCCGTTTTGACAATGGCAGCATTGGGACAGATTCCTTTCAAGCTTGGCCGAACCCTGCCTCACCCGCCTCTACCGTTCTGCCGCCCAACGGATTTCTTGACGCTGCGGCTGGGCAAACGAGCGATTTTAGCGGGATGGCGACAGATTCTGAAATTCCGAACGAGCAGTCAACGTCGGAACCGATGGAAGTACCCTTGTGGGGTTTGATCGCGCCCATGCTAATCGCTGGCGTCCTCTTATGGATGACGCCCCAGCCTTCAACGGGTAACGCTGCCGCCCGAGCACGACGACGGTAGTATTAGTGGCTGAAGCCTTCTGCTTGGCTGGCCGCTTATAGCTCCACTTCGTTTGCCTGAATATCTCCCTGTTTGTTTGGGGCTATCGTGTTTGTACGGAATTGTGCAAGATTGACGGTAGATTTTATTGACCGTCGGCAGATATGTCGTTGCGCTACTGAAGTTTCCTTTCGCTAGCTGGTCCCTACTTTTAGCATTGAAACAGGCAGCGCAAATGGTTAGACGAGATTATGAGTGGGTTCGTAGAGGGGACAGGTAAAATGATGCTCAAGTTTCTTCGGCAGTTTACGATTACCGCGGGCTTCTGGTCCGTCGCGCTCCTATTTGTTGCAGAATCGTTGCAAGCTGCGGAAGCCAGATCGCGCATCTTCGTGTTAACCGATATTTCCAACGAGCCTGACGACGAAGAGTCCTTGGTGCGATTTCTTGTTTACAGCAACGAATATGACATCGAAGGTCTAGTCGCAACAACGTCAACATGGCTCCGCAAAGGAACACGCGAAGATCTGATCCGACGTCAGATCGATGCCTACTCTAAGGTCTACGAAAATTTGAGCAAGCATCAGACGGGCTTTCCTACGCCCGATCATCTAAGGGCTGTAACAACTACCGGACAGCCCAATTATGGAATGGCAGAGGTTGGGGCGGATAAAATGTCCCCTGGGGCTAAGCTGCTGATAGATGCCGCCGATCGCGGCGATGATCGCCCATTGTGGGTCTCGGTGTGGGGAGGTGCAAACACGCTGGCTCAAGCGTTGCTTTATGTTAAAGAGAACCGCAGTTCGGAGGCACTCGATGATTTTGTCGGCCGATTGCGAGTGTATACTATTTCTGATCAAGATGACTCGGGACCATGGATCCGCAAAACGTTTCCACAACTCTTCTACATTGTTTCCCCGAGCACTGCTGGGGGGGAGGACTATCATTGGGCTACGTGGACCGGTATTAGTGGCGATAATTTCTATGAAAACGGTACGGGCTACAAGATGGAACTGGTAAGCAAAGAGTGGTTGAAGGAAAACGTTGCCGAGAACCATGGCCCACTTGGTGCGCTCTATCCGATGCCGCCCTATATCATGGAGGGAGATACACCTTCATTCCTGGGGCTTATTAACAATGGCTTGGGCTGGAATGAAAATCCGGCATATGGAGGTTGGGGAGGACGCTATGCCTTGTATCAACCTCTTTCAGAGTCTCGGAAAATCTGGACGAATAATCGGAATACTCGGGACAAGATTCCATCGCTCGATACCATCCAGGCTTTTGATACGGCCACGATCTCCCGCTGGCGTGAACATTACCAGAACGATTTCGCTGCTCGGATGGATTGGTGTGTTAAGAGCGAGTATAGCCAAGCTAATCACAATCCAATTGTGATCCTGAACGGAGATGAATCGAAGCAGATCCTAAAATTCTCAGCCAAGCCAGGAGATTCTGTCAAGCTCAATGCCGTGGGCACCAAGGATCCAGATCGGAATAACTGCCAAGTCAAATGGTGGATTTACCCTGAATTAAAATCCTACCCTGGTTCGGTCAAACTCGAGCAAAACGAAGGCTTGGAAACGACCTTGGTGTTAGAGCCCAATGAGAATCAGAACGCAACAGGCGACATCCATGTCATTATGGAAGTTAGTGATGATAGTGCACCTGCTCTTTGGTCGTATCGACGCGCAATCGTGCACGTTGACTCTAAGTAATGGTACACCATTTAGGCACAGTTTTTCAGAACGACATGACCGCTAAAACAACTCAGGATGCCATTCGAAAAAAGTGGTGGCAGAATATCTCGTTAATGATCCTACTGCTTGCGCCCCTGATGGGATTCGTGATGGCCAGTTGGGATCAAGCTTTTGTTAGTGCATTCCAAAATCGTGATCTTCCCGGTGATATTGAAAAGGGCCTTCAGCTTTCCGAAGCCTTTGCCCACGGAAGTGGCGTGCTGGTAATATTCTCTATCCTTTTGACGGTCGATCGGAAAAATCGTAGACAGCTTTTGGTTATGCTGGGTATGGTTGTCACGATCATGGCTATTGCTAACCTAAGCAAGGGGTTATTTAGCCGCGCGCGACCCTATGCAGGCAGTGAGTTGAAAGATTTGACTCAAACGTGGTTTCCCGATTTCGGACAGCGTTTCTGGGATTCACGAGTCCGTTCGTTTCCTTCAGGACACTCAGCAACTGCCGCAGCAATGGCGTTTGCATTGTCGAACGTCTACCCTTCCGGACGCTTTCTGTTCGTCACACTTGCAATTATGGCGTGCTTACAGCGCATCGCCACACAGTCTCACTTCCCGACAGATGTCGTTGCTGGAGTTACGATTGCGGCTGCCATCGCCTTACTTTGGCAGTTTTTATTCCCCAGATCGACGCTTGATCGATCGGCTGTGCGGTTAGCGGATTCGTCAAGTCTCAAGATAAATGATAAACTAGACAACTATGGATGATTCAACCAAACCTACCAAGAGACCGCCTCATCAAACGCTTCCTTGTCCCAGTTGCGGAAAGTTGTTTGTGGTCGATATGACTGATCCGGCTATGCCGTTCTGTTCCCAGCGCTGCAAGATGGTCGATCTGTATCGTTGGATGGACGAAGATATTGGCTTGCCGTGTGCGCCGCGAGATGAGGAAGATGCGGAGCCGGAAGAGCCGCCTCCAATTCGCGAGTGGAATTTTGATTGAAGGGGCATTTACCACTGGGCAATTCGACAACATTTCGTTCTAGCGGTTGAAGGATTCTCAATATAGTTGCTAGAATCTGCTCGCCGCGACAAAGTCTACAATTCAGCGTAACGCTAGCTTGTAGAACTGCGACTTGCTAAATGCAGCTTGAAAAGCACATCTATAGAAACTCGATTATGCCATCGGAATCTGAACAGACAATTACAGACGCCAGTACAGGTGCCGACATATTGAAGGCAGTCGGATCGACGCGATCTACCATCGATTGGCAAAGGTCGATGCCTTGGTGGTATTTCTTGTCTGGATTTGTTCGCTTAGGGTGGCGTACATCCCACGTCGTGCTCGCAATGCTTGGCATTTGGCTGTCCGAGCTAGGGATGGGGCTCGCACATTTTCTGTTTAGGCCGAGTGCGGCCGGACTGATATCCAATCCTGCACTAGCGCCGGGCCAAGGAAGCGACCTGTCGTTTATGGTAAATATGCCTGGGTTCTCGATCCCCTCAGCGTTCACATCGGAGCTCGCTGTTTTGGTCGGTGGTCCAATGTCGCTGCAGCAGATTGGCTATCTGATTGTAGTTGTGATTTGGCTCGGTTTGGTGTGGGGCTTCGTTGGCGGAGTCATTACACGCCGAAGTGTGGTTGAGTTAGGCGCGAGGACAACTATTGGTTGGGTTGGCGCCGTCAAGCTTGTCACCGGGCGACTACGTAGCATTGTCGAAGCGGCAGCACTTCCTGCGATCGCCGTGTTAGCGATCTGCGTGATACCAATGTTGCTCGGCATACTTGCGAGGCTTGGCGCTTTCGGAGAAGTGATCTCTGCTTTTGGAATGTTGTTAAGTGTAGTCTTAGTAATTCCGGTTGCATGGCTTCTGATCCTGTGTGTGTTAGGCTTTCCGATAGTTGTAGCCGCAATTGTTACCGAAAAGGACAGCGATGTTTTTGATGGGCTATCGCGAGCGGCCGCGTACCTTTTTCAGCGTCCTGTAACACTTCTCATTGCATTAGTAGTGGGGGGCAGCATCATCGGCCTGGTAGTCGGTATTGTCGGAAGTGTCTACCAGTCAGCGTTCGGGTTAATGACGCAGTTTTACTTCGCAGCGGCTGGCCTTGGTAATGGGCAAGCAGGAATGGATTCAGAACGAGCGCGTAGTCTTTTGGAAACGGGCGGTTGGGTCGTCGATTCGCTGGTCTTAGCGATTGGCGTTTCGCTCTTTTGGTCGGCTGTTTCAGCGACTTATTTAATCTTGCGTCGTGAAGTTGATCAAACTGACTACGACGAATTGGACTTGCAGGAAATGGGATCGCCGCTGGCACTTCCACCGACAAACTACAGTCAGAGCGGAGTTTTGGAAGTCGGATCACCCGACGCAGTTCCAATCAAGAACAGTCCTGCTACCGCTGCCCCACCGCCAACTGTCGCGAGCGAGATACCGCCGGTTGCTATCGACGGTGCGCCCGAGAATAACCCTGTGGTACAAAAGCCCGAAGATATGCAATAAGATAGTAGCGAGCGGTCGGGGCGTTTTACTGCGAGCGCGATAGACCATTTTTATCGTTCAAGTGGTGGAGCGAATTTGAGCACCGGGAGCGAGGAGCGATCATGACTGAAGATCAGGGGGTTGCAGTACCGCGTACCGAAGAATCGACGACGGTGCCAGTTGTCAAGCGTCGGATTGCGAGCATTGATGTCTATCGCGGATTAGTGATGACGTTGATGTTGCTGGAAATGACCGAAATTGCAGGCTTTGCGGCCAGCTTTGGAGACAATCCCTTCTGGGAATTCATTCACTTTCACACCTCGCACGTCGAATGGTTCGGTTGCTCGCTACATGATTTGATTCAGCCGGGCTTTTCATTCTTAGTTGGTTCGGCGCTGGCTTTCTCAATATTGTCGCGTCGACGACAGGGGCAATCGTTCGGACGCATGTTTTTTCACGCGATTATTCGCGCCTTTATTTTGGTCACACTTGGAATCTTCTTGCGAAGCCTTCATAGTGATCAGACGAATTTTACATTTGATGACACCCTGACACAAATTGGGCTCGGCTACGTCTTCCTCTTTCTGATTGCTTGGCTGTCACCGGTGTTTCACTACGTTGCAATCGTGGGAATCTTAATAGCTTACTGGGGGATTTTTGCAGCGTATCCGGCGCCCCCTTCGAACTTTGACTATGCCGCGGTAGGTGTAGAAAACGGTTGGCCCTATCACTTAGATGGGTTCGAGTCGCACTGGAATAAAAACTCCAATGCCGCTTGGGCGTTTGATCAGTACTGGATGAATCTTTTTCCGAGAGAGCATTCGTTTACGCATTCTGGCGGTGGATACGCAACGCTCAGTTTTATCCCTACGTTAGGCACGATGCTCCTTGGCCTACTAGCGGGAAATTGGTTGCGTGCGGTAGAACGGCTCGGGCCTCGTATTGGCAGATTCATCGGTGCGATTATCGTTTGTGCTGGTGTGGCATTGCTGGCCGACAGACTCGGTTGGTGCCCGATTGTAAAACGGATCTGGACGCCGACTTGGACGCTATACAGTGGAGCGTGGTGTTTTGCATTCTTGCTAGGGCTACATCTGATTTGTGATATCGGTGGCTATGTTGCATGGTCTTATCCGTTACGAGTCATCGGAGCAAACTCGATTGCTGCCTACGTAATGAGCTGGACGGTTGTTGAATGGACCAAAGAAAACTGGAACCGTCACTTTGGGTGGATGTTTGAAGGTTTGAGCCATGCAACGCATGAATTTGTCGTGGGAGGACTTACTTTTGCCCTAATATGGCTGGTGCTTTTCTGGATGTATCGACGGTCTATTTTGCTGAGAATCTGATGGGATCGCCAAAGTCAGGCTGGGAGAATTTGCTTCGAAGGCATGGAATTCACTTGGTTTTCGGCCAACCCACGCTGAGACCAGGACGATCTGCTAATCGACTCGGTCGATAATTCTGAGAGTTCGACTCTCGCAAAAGCACTTGCAGAGTTCACTGGATTGTCGACGATCTACCAAAATTCGTTTTACACTGGAGATTGATGTTTCCTGAGTAATTGGCTGATAGCACTGCGGCAGGTAGATCTCGTTCGAACTGAACTTATTCGTAGACTGTATTTTTTAGCATGGCATTTTGGAACCGTAAGAAAACTAACGATATCACCAGTTCTACTACGGAAGAGCATGCATCGACCACTGCCAAGGCGGCTGAGGCTGGGGGCGATGGTTGGTTTGGTAAGTTGAAGAGTGCGTTATCCAAAACCAATGATTGGTTGCATACGGATATCCGTGACCTGCTGAAATCCGAAGGGCAAATTGTTGACGAAGACTTCTTGCGCGATTTGTACGCCGTTTTAGTGAAAACGGACATGGGCAGTCAAGTTGCTAGCCAGATCCGTGATCGGGTTGGTCGTGATTTCCGTGCACGAAAAGTGCATATGAAGGATATTTTGCAAATCGTTGGCGAAGAGATTCGCGCAACCATGCAGGCGAAAAGTGTCTCCGTCAATTTAGCTGAGACTGGTCCGACGGTTATCTTAGTCGTCGGTGTTAATGGCGCAGGTAAAACTACGTCGATTGCGAAACTTGCGAACCTATTTCACAAGCAAGGGAAACGCGTAATCTTGGGCGCTGGCGATACCTTTCGCGCGGCTGCAGTAGCGCAGCTGACCGTTTGGGCTGACCGTATTGGTTGTGAAATTATGTGTGGCGAGAACAACAGCGATCCAGGTTCGGTCGCCTTCAAGACGGCACAGCGAGCGAAAGAAGAGAACTTTGACATCTGTATCATCGATACTGCAGGTCGTTTGCAGACTCAAGTCAATCTAATGCAGCAACTCGATAAAATTCGACGAGTGGTTGGGAAACAGATTGAGGGAGCGCCCCATGAAGTGTTATTAGTGCTTGATGCAACCGCAGGACAGAATGCGATCAGTCAAGCTCGCGGTTTCTCTGGTGCAGCCGGCTGCACCGGAATTGTTTTAGCAAAACTTGATGGCTCTGCGAAAGGCGGTGTCGTAATTCCGATCTTAAAAGAGTTCGACTTGCCCGTTAAGTTCGTGGGACTTGGGGAATCGCTTGACGATATTGCAGAATTTCAACCTGATCAATTTGCTCGCGCACTATTGGACCTTTGAGCAGCGAGGTTGCTTACCATCTAGGGTAATCTTTGACTACAATCTTTGTAGCGATTGCGTTTTATTAACAAATCCCAGTGCGCCAGTGCGATCAATTTTAGTGAAGTGGTAAATGGCTATTCAGTTTCGCTGCTATCGTTGCCGAGCCACATTGCGCATTGCTTCAGCGAAGCCGGGGCAGACAATTCAATGCGGGAAATGTGGAAACCTTCTCCAACTGCAGCCGCCGTCTCAAGATGCCAAACTTAGCAGTGACCAATTGCGAACGTGGCGCACGTTGCCTCCTCCACCACCCGCTGGCGTAGTTCAACCAACAGTTGAATCGGAGAGGTATTGGCAGGATGTCGGTCGTGAGACGACTGCGATTCAGTCGCAAGGGACGCGTGCTCCGAGCTTTCCGGATCGTTTTTCGGGAGCTGACGCAAACGTGCTGCGCGATTATACGGAAAGTTCCAAAAAGCGTCGTAGACGTAGTAAGAGTCAGGCCGGCGAAGTAGTTAGAGGTATGCTGACCTTGCTGTTGGTGATGGCCGCTTTGTGCTGCGGTGGACTGGTAATTGTAGGAATTCAGTTTAATCCGTACCGGACTAGAGTTATTCAAATCGAGAGCTATGCCGCTCAAGCCGCCGGGTATCCTGCGAAGATCAAGCCAGTTGAAGGTTTTCGCGGCGAGTTGCTCGTCTCGTGGCGCACTGGTTCGACGTTCGAAATCGGCATCCTATCCGTTAATATGAGTTTTGAAAATTTTATTCGAAATCTCGAAGCAAATGGCGCTACAAATGCGACGCGTGTTCAACGTGCCGGACTGACGGGAGTTGCTCTTAAAATTCCAGCGGATCTCACAACGCCATCGTACGACATGGAATTTTTTTCAACGCCAGACGGAATATTGTCGCTCGGCTACGGCAACGGCGCAGAACGCTTGCCAAAGCTTGGGCAGAAGGCGAGATTGCCAGCAAGCGAATGCGAAGCGATTGATGATCCTGATTCGTTCTTCAACTCTTTGGAAATTTTGGGAGGGTTCTAATACCTTGGCGAAATCGAGGCTGACTGGCTCCAGTTGGGTTTCATAGAACAGGAGATCGCATTACTATCAGAGGCTGAGACGGCTTAACAATTTCATAGGCGATGATGCGTTGGCGAAAGATTCGGAAAATAGTAGCGATGCAAACTTTCGGTGGTTACTTCTGGCTGCATCAATCATCTTGATCGTGTCTGCAACTTTTTTTCGGTATGCGACCAGCTTTGATGATTCGACGAAGTTTTGGATATTCAACATCGTTACAAAGGTGGCCATACTATTGTTTGCAACGGCTCTGGCATGGACTCAGTTGCAATATCTAGCTAGGGCCAAGTATGGCAGAATTGTATTGGTGGGCTTGTTGGTGGCTGCCGGTTTCTTGCTGATCAGGCCAAAAGCCATGACTGCCTTGCTTCCCCTAATCGCCGTTGCGACTTTATTGATCTTCACCGTGACGTTTCTCAAAGATTTCTTCAAGACACCGTAAGAGCTGGCGAAGATTTTGAGTGGGGAAACGTAGCCCACAATACCATTATGCATTTAGTGATCGGCGTTGATGAAGCAGGTTACGGTCCAAACCTGGGCCCTTTGGTGATTGCCGCGACAGCTTGGGGAGTGAAGGACGATCGGTCGGTAAGTTCGTGGCATGAATTGTTGCAGCCCGAGATAGTTGCAAGGCCGACTGCATTCAATGGTGACGCAATTGTCGTCGGCGATTCCAAGACACTTTTCAGTTCAGGCAATTCCCTGGTTGGGCTTGAACGAACGTTGGCCTTCTTTGCCGACGAGTGCAAACAGCCCTACTCCTCATGTAGCGAATTCCTGAAAAATGCAGCTGAGAGTGCTGAATCGCAATTAAGTGATGCTGTTTGGCTGCGACCGAATGATGGCCTTGAAGAGGTCGAGAGATTGGAGTATCAGGAATTCATAGCTAAACAATCGCAAGCACGAGAGAAACTGTCGGCGCAGGGAATAAAGTTCTTGGGAGTCCAATTGTGTGTGGTGGGAGAGCCCGATTTCAATTCGGGAGTGCAACATCATGGCAACAAAGCAACGCTGTTGACATTCGAGTCATTGAAGTTGGCACGCGGGCTTCTGGAGAAATTCGGTTCGCTGCACTTACCTGTTTGTGGTGCGAATGTATCCGAAATTGCATCGGTGAAGATTTACTTTGACAAGCATGGAGGGCGGGCGAAATATGCTGCGGCGCTCAGTGCGTGTTGGCCGGAGTTATTCTTCACAATTGCAGAAGAAGGGCGTCTGCAAAGCCGTTACAATATCCATGGCGCGACCTGTAGCACGTCGATTGAGTTTGTTGCCAAAGGTGACAGCATGATGCCTTGTGCGCTCGCATCAATGTATGCAAAGTGGACTCGAGAGATATTTATGCGGCGACTTAACGCTTTTTGGCAGGCCGCAGTTCCAAATCTCGACGCAACCGCCGGGTATCCTGTCGATGCAAAGCGATTTGTGGCCGAGATTGCCCATGCCGCAAAAAAATTGGGTTTAAAGAAAGAATTATGGTGGAGGCAAGTCTAATGCAAACAGAAAACGAACGAATCATTGAGCTAGAGATTGTCGTAGCTCATCTCCAAGAGACGGTAGGACAGTTGAGCGAAATGGTTGCACGATTGAATGCAGATTTTACGTCGATCGGTCGCGAGATGCATCGCTTGAGGTCTGACCAGCAGCGATTTCGCCAAGAACTGGATGCAGCGGGTAACTTGCCGCACGAAAAGCCACCACATTACTAACGAATTACGTTTTGCCGGACGAAAACGGCAGCGTCAAAATCCTCCCACTGGTGTCCTTTTTGGTGTGGTTGGCCGCGTTTAATTCTGTTCGTACGCCACGAGCCATAATTCTGAATATGCACCCGGGAGCGAGCGGCTCGGGTTTTCACCTAAAAAAGCTAGTAGGCCTTGCGTAAAGGTTTTGTACAGCGGGCTCCGAACCGATTACAATTGACGTGGACAAGGTCGCGTTGCAAAACTTTTAGCTTTGCCGACTTGCCTTGGGCGCAGATGATCAGGAAAAAGCCAGTCGAGTTAACTTTCCTGATTTGAAGTGCGGCAGAAAAAATGAGTTGGCCAATTGTTTGACCATGCTGAGGCTTTATTGATGATCTGTCCAGGACGACCAAGTATTTATCGTGTAAACATCAGAGTAGCGTTTCTTGCTGGCTCAATTGCATGTGCTTTTGCATCGGCGTTTGTTCCCGATTTCGTTTGTGCCCAAGACGCGGTCGTCATGCAAAGCGAAGACGCGACAACTGCCGTTCCTAACGCAGCTCCTAGTCAACCAGGCGCTCCCCCAAATGTGCCACCGGGAGCACAACCAGGCGCTCCCCCTGGAGCAACGCCACCGAACGGCCAGCCTGCAGGAGAAGGGACGCCAGACGCAAACAAGCCTGTGGTTCGATCTGCAACTCCCCCTGCTCCGCCGGATAAAAAAGAATTCAACATAACGCCGGATGCTGATGGTCGGATCCAGTTCAATTTTCGAAACCAACCTTGGCAAGACCTGTTGCGGTGGCTATCCGAAGCTTCCAACATGTCGCTTGATTGGCAAGAGCTTCCCGGCGACTATGTCAACATCGCGACGACGAGGCCTTTCACTCTAGTGGAGACGAGGGATTTAGTGAATCGTCTGCTCTTGCTTCGCGGCTACACGATTCTAGAAATCGACGATGTTCTCATGGTCGTTAAAACCAGCGCGGTGAATCCATCGTTGGTCCCGCATGTACCCGCTTCCGAGCTCAATTCGTTGCCGCCGAATCGTTTTGTTCGAACGTCTTTTTCGCTAAATAGTTTGTTAGCCGAAGAGATCGCTGAAGAGCTTAAAAGTCTGATGAGTTCCAACGGCAAGCTAACTTCCTTAACTGCAACAAATCGTTTGGAAGCAATGGATGCAGCCGGCGTACTCGCTGAAATAAATCGGCTCTTGATTGAAGAGCAATCGAACTTGGCTATCAGTCAACTAGCCCGCGAATTCCCACTGCAATATGTGCGCGCCGTGGAAGTGAAGGACCAGCTCGAAACGTTTCTAGGACAGAGTAAAGGTGCTACGCCAAATGCTTCAGATCCGATGCAGATGCAGATGATGCAGCAGCAGATGCAACAACAAATGCAGCAGATGCAACAACAGATGCAGCAGCAGGGTGGAGCCGGTGCAAAGACTCGCAAACCAGGGGAAGTGTTCTTGGTTGCAAATACCCGACAGAATAGCGTCATTGTCCATGCGCCGCCCGATAAAATGGCTCTAGTAGAATCATTCGTAAAGCGAATTGATGTCCCCAGTAATTCAGCTGATAGCGTCCAAACGCTGCAGTCGAGAATGCAGACATATCGGTTGGCATCGCTCGACCCCAAGCAGCTTGTTGCAGCGTTGATGGAACTGGATGCGCTTGAGCCCACAACTCGACTGATTGTCGACGAAGAAAACAAGGCCGTGATTGCTTACGCGTCCTTGGCCGATCAATATGCTATTAACAAACTAATTGAACGCCTGGACGGATCAGCTCGACAGTTCGATGTAGTTCAGCTTCGGCGATTAGACGCTGAAGAAGTCGCCGGCACCGTTCGCTTTTTAATGGGCGTCGAAAAGGAAGAAAAGACTGACGACAATGACCGTTTCGCCTACTACTATTATGGGCGCAACCAAAATGAGAAGAAGAAAGGCAATACTGATACTTTTCGCGTCGGAGCGAACTCACGTGACAATCAGCTTCTGGTTTGGGCCAACGAAAATGAACGGGAAGAAGTAAACAAGCTTTTGATTAAGCTTGGAGAGATTCCACCGGCCGGCGGGTTTAAGTCTACGGTGCGTGTTATCGAAGCGAGCAAATCGGCTGAAACTCTGAAGTACCTGCAAGAATTGCAAGCAGAATGGAGTCAGATGTCGGATACGCCGCTCATCCTGCCCGCGGAGGGTGAGTTTCGGGATGCCGAATTTCAGCCAGGGGTAACGCCCGAGCCGGATTCTGAAGAAGAACCCGAAACGGCTGAACCCGAGCGACCTTCCTCAACGACTACCACCAAGGCAGAGGCAGAATTAAACAAAAGGATCTCCGATAAAGTTGGTACAGAACGATTTGTTGCTGCTCCGAATGGAGAAAATGATCCTCAATCGGATACGTTAGCAGAAACGCCTGAGGATTCATCTATCTCATCTACTCGCACGTCGCAGAGTAACAAGAATGTGGCGGCGCAGTCAGATTCCACTGTTCCTTCTATTGCAATTAGGCTTGACGAGAACGGGAACCTGCTGCTCAGCAGTAAAGACACAGCCGCCCTCGACCAGCTCGAAGAAATGATGTTGCGTCGCGCCCCTCCGAAGCGACCCTATGTTGTGTTTACAATTAAGAACACGCGTGCAAGTTGGATTGTGCTGAACCTGAAGGATTACTTCAAAGACGTTGATGATTCGGAACAGAATGACAGCCGTACGCGCTACTACTTTTATGACTACGCGCCCAAGGATGACAAAAAAGACGACGCTCAACTGAGTAAGAAACGCGAAGTCCGTTTTGTGTATGACAACGACACAAATACGGTGATCGTTCGTAACGCAAGCGAACAGCAATTAAAACTGATTGAAGAACTCATACAGCTTTGGGATACACCTACCAAAGTCTCCGACCGGGACCTCCGATATACGAAACTGGTTAAGGTTAACTATTCTAAAGCAGAAGCGATTGTCGACGCTATCAAAGATGCCTACCGCGATTTGTTGAGCTCCAATGATAAAGCGTTCCAAGGGCCTAACGGGGGGAAAGCAGGTGGCGAACAAAAACGCGATGACGAAGAAGAAGTGGTCAGAAATGGAGCGGTTAATTTCGCATTTGAAGGTAAGCTCTCACTTGGTGTCGATCGTGTCACGAATTCCGTACTCGTTTCGGCCCAGGGAAAAAGTTTGCTTGAACTCATTGTTAAAATGGTCGAGCAGCTTGATGAGGCGGCCAAACCGTCGGGCTCCATGTCTGTTGCGCAGCTACCGATCAACTCGTCCGGCTCAATGCAAAAAGCCCTCCAAGCTATGTTGAACGCGGCTCCGCAAACCAACAATCAGCAGCCAAATCCTAACGGTGAGGCGGCCAATCCCAATGGTGGAAATCCAAATGGCGGCGGCAATGGCGGTGGACGTCGCGGCGGAAGAGGTCCTGGCAACAATTAGCAGGAGTTCCGTCAGAAGATCGAGAGAAAAACGTCGATTTGGTACACTTTGCCGCAACATCGTTGGCGGACTGTGAAAAGTTGGCGGGATCGATTATGATCTGTATCAAGTAAACGGGTGTGTGGAGTCTAGTCCTTCGCCCGAGAGAATCCTCCCAAGTCAAGTTTTCCTACAATTTTGCTATCGAGATTATGAGCCAACTTCGTTGCACGCTCACAACCCCTGAAAAAACTGAATTGAACGTCATGGTCGATTCAGTCACGCTCCCACTTTATGATGGAGAGATGGGAATTCTGCACGGCCACGCCCCGATGATTGGTCGGCTGGGATATGGAGTGATGCGGGTCTCGATCAATGGGACTGTGAAGAGCTACTACGTTGACGGTGGTTTTGTGCAGGTCACACGTGAATCGGTGGCGGTTTTGACGGACCGCATGCAGGACCCGGCGAAGATCAATACGACCGAAGCAGAGGAAGAACTGCGTCATGCTTTAGCTCTCCCGTCTAGCCAACCGGCGTTGGCGTCTATCAAGCAACGAGCTGTGGAACGAGCTCGCGCACGCAAGAAGATCGCTGCCAGCTGATATAAAAAGCCATCGGGCTTTCTAAAGGTAGTTCGGTGCGCGATTCGCATTACCACACGCGGCGGAAACGAAACTTCTTGCTTCGCGTAGTGCTCGTCATACTCTGCAGCGGCTGGCTTCTTTGGCCGTTAATCGCCCACGGAAAGATTCTTGCTTTCCGCGACGCTTTGCATTTTTACTATCCGTTGTGGACCTATCTCGATCAGCGCGAGGGCTTGGCTTGGCTTCTACCTCAGTTCAACTACCTCGATAGGATTGGGGCCGCGATCATTGGGGAGCCAACTAGTGGTATATTCTATCCACTTCGTAGTATTTTGGCGTTCAGGTCTGTTTCGATCGAAAGTCGAATTGGCATCCTACTCGCCACTCATTTAGCGATTGCTTGGCTCTGCTGTTATTTCTCTGGTCGCTACGCGTTCCGAATGTCGACGTTTGCAGCATCCGTCGCTGCGAGCGCGTACGCACTTGGCGGCTGTACTTTCTTCCAGATCTACAATCCACCCTACCTGTTTTCCGCTGCATGGCTGCCATTGTCTTTTGGCAGCCTCTACTACCTGATTTTCACGGGGCATTCTCGAAGATCCAAATGGAAGTGGCAATTAGCGTTAGTTGTTTCAATATCTGCCATGATTGTAGGTGGTGATTTTCAGTTGCCTTACAACCTTGGAATTGTCGCCTTTGCACTTGGTCTAGTACACACGGCTGGAAGTGAGAGTCGAAGCGAATGGATTGCAAGCTTCAAGTCCACAGCAACGGTAGGGATTCTAGTACTGCTTGCAGTTGGGATCTGCGCGGTTCAGGTTGTGCCAACTTATTATTGGGCAATCTCTGGTGCAAGCAATGGAAGCTTTCTTCGGTCAGGCGTTTCAGATCGATATGTGTTGCAATTCGCCGATTTGTTTACTTGGCTGGTCCCAAATGTAAACGGAAGTTACACGTTTACTCACACGCGTTGGATCGCTGCGTTAAATCGTTCGCCGATGTGGGTCGCGTCGATGCACCTGTCGGCGATAGTCGTGGCGGGGACTTTCATCTCACCGGCTTTGATAAGGAAATCGCAGAAAACCAGGCACCTGGCAATCGTGTGCGTCCTGGCGCTATGGGCGTCTCTTGGTTCAAGTTTTTTCTTTTATCGTTTGTTATGTTACCTTCCCTTCTACGACAGTTTTCGATATCCGATGAAGTGGTGCGTCATATTTACGCTCGCGTTGTGCTTGCTGGGTGGACTAGCAGTTCAGGCTGCTCTGCGCAGGAGTCGGATGAGAGAGATGCTGTGCCGTTCGCTAGTATTTTTTGGATCCTTTAATCTCGTCCTCTTTGTTACCACACTTGTGATTGTCACGCCCTTTGGAAGATCTGCGTTTCTTTCAAATCTAACTGTGCCTCAGGATCTGCTTTGCGGTGCGTTTGATTTCGCAGAGTGTGCACAACTGGTTGGTAAATCCAGTGTGACCACTGCCATGTCGTTTTTCGGATGTTGGATGCTTTTGAGGGGCCCATTGCGAAATACACTACAGGCTTGGCGAGGGCCGTTGATAGAGATAATTTGTTTGTGCCAAGTGACTTTTCTTGCGAGCCAACTTGTCGCAACAACGGGGCCTCAAAGCCTTTCGGATGCACCCGTCGCCGACTTTGTATGGCAGACAGAAACGTCGAATATCCCAGTCTATTTTTCGCCGCCGAGCGTGCTTGATCCTGAAGCAGATGAATTCAGGTCTAGCCCCCAAAGGCCAGACGACGTGGCGGCGTTCCAAATGCGTCATGCATACGGAAAACTGCACTTGTTGCAGGGCTCTCGAAGTTTAACCGCGCAGTTGTCAGTCGAACCCTCGTTTTATCAAGACTTCCAACCGCAGGTTGTTCATTTGCAACCAGCTACGATTCCAGCCTCTGGCGATTTTTTGGTGAACGTCGAACTTTTGGATGAGTCAATTCGTCTTGCATCCGAAGGGAATCAAGGAGGCGAAATTGTATTGCCGGTGTTGCAGGATGGGGGCTGGACGTTGGAGACAGGCGTAGAAATTGGCTCTCGTATAGTTTTGCGAGACGATTATCTCTTGCAGGTGCATCTTCCCTCGCAGGTGCAGCATGTTAAATTGTCATACCTTACGCCGGGGCTGCGAATCGGAACAATGATCTCGGTAACCGTTTTCCTTATTACCTTCCTCTATTTCCTACTTAAGTACTATGTTCGAGAAGCTGCCAGTCGCGCCGCCTGATTCTATTCTTGGCCTTTCAGAAGAATTTCAGAAAGACGCACGTGAGAATAAAGTCAATCTAACCGTTGGCGTGTTTAAGGACGAAAATGGTGACACGCCTGTTCTCGCATCGGTAAAAGCCGCGGAAGCCAATCTGCTCGCCAACGAAAAAAGTAAAGGCTATTTGGGCATTGATGGTTTGGCTGCCTATACAAAGTTGGTATCAAAGCTGTCGTTAGGTGACGACTTTCAGGCAGAGCGAGTTGCCACTGTGCAGAGTCCAGGAGGGACCGGAGCACTTCGGATCGCGGGCGATGTATTAGGAAAGTTTTCGCCTAGCAAGCGAGTTTGGATCAGCGATCCTACCTGGGCGAATCATCGCTCAATTTTCGAAACTGCGGGACTGAATGTCGAAGTTCATCCTTACCTGGGGGCGGACCGAGTGTCGGCTGACGTCGACGCGATGGTGCAGTTTTTACGAAACAATGCAGCTCGTGGCGACATTATTTGTTTGCACGCTTGTTGCCACAACCCGACCGGCATCGATCCAACGATTTCGCAGTGGGATGAAATTGCAAATGCGATTGGTTCCATCGGAATGTTGCCTCTCATTGACTTTGCATATCAAGGTTTTGGAGACGGGCTTGCCGAGGACAGTGTTGGACTAAAGAAAATATTAGCAAATGCACCCGAGGCTATTGTCTGCGCGTCGTTTTCGAAGAACTTTGGACTCTATAGTGAACGCGTAGGGGCCGCCTTATTCGTTTGTGAAGATCAAAAGTCTGCGGAAGCGACTCTTTCTCAGGCGAAACAGGTTGTGCGAGCTAATTACTCGAACCCGCCGCGACATGGAGCTGCGATCGTGGCGGAGATACTCGCCGATGCAAAATTGAAGAGCCAATGGAGTTCGGAAGTTGACGCAATGCGATCACGAATTGACCAAATGCGAAAAAGCTTCGTCGAGGGTATGACTGGAGCTGGAGTCAAGCAAGACTTTAGCTTCTTGCTGAACCAGAAAGGCATGTTTTCATATTCCGGCTTGCAAGCTGAACATGCTGCTTGGCTCAAGAAGAACAAAGGCATTTATATTCTAGGAACTGGTCGTTTGAACGTTGCAGGCATGGCAGCCAAAACGATGGGCTATCTTTGTGATTCGATAGCGGAGTGCATCGCTGAAGTTGGCAAAACGGCCGCGGCCGTTTAATTTGTGCAACGTTGACACTCGACCCTAAGCCAAACGTGCCATTAGTAACTCACGCTGACACATGAGTTCTTTTGGCATTTTGTGGTACAGGCTCAAAAAGAATTCGCTTTGGCCGAGAAACTCAGCAAGCCATTCCGCTCGGTCGAAATGCATCGCTTGTTCAAATAGAGAACGGTCGAAATTTTCGAGTCCTTCCGTATTGAAATCTTCCCAATGCGGTATCCAGCCGATGGGTGTTTCATGGCCGCTGATTCGACCTTGGCATCGTTGCACGATCCATTCTAAGACTCGGAGATTTTCACAATATCCCGGCCACACATAACGACCGTCGTTGGATTTGCGGAACCAGTTTACGTGAAAAATTCTCGGAAGATGCTTGATTCGAGTTCGCATTTCTAGCCAGTGAGCAAAATAGTCGCCCATGTGGTAGCCGCAAAAAGGAAGCATGGCCATCGGATCGCGGCGAACCTTCCCGACAGTTCCTGCCGCTGCGGCGGTTGTTTCAGAACCTTGAGTTGCACCTAAGAATACGCCATGGGTCCAATCGAAAGCTTGGAAGATCAATGGCAGCGTCGAAGGACGCCGTCCACCAAAGATGATTGCGTCGATTGGTACGCCCTCCGGGTTTTGCCAGTTCGGGTCAATATTTGGGCATTGCTGCGCCGGAGCCGTAAAGCGAGAGTTCGGGTGCGCAGCCGGTTGTTTTGACTCGGGAGTCCAATCGTTACCTTTCCAGTCAATTAGGTGCGCTGGAGGCTCGCTCAGCCCCTCCCACCAAACGCACTTATCGTCCGTCAGTGCCACATTCGTGAAAATTGTGTTCTTGCTCAAAGCATGCATAGCACCTGGGTTTGACTGCCACGAAGTCCCAGGGGCAACGCCAAAGAAACCGGTCTCTGGATTGATAGCATGTAGTTTTCCAGTTTTGCCAGGCCATAACCATGCAATGTCATCTCCGACCAACGTTGTCTTCCAACCTTGCGCGGCATGAGCAGGCGGGGGTTGAAGCATCGCAAGATTAGTTTTACCGCAAGCGCTGGGAAAAGCAGCGGTGACGTAACTCTTTCGGCCATCCGGGGCTTCAATGCCCATAATCAACATGTGCTCGGCCAGCCAACCGGCGTCTCTCGCAATGGCTGTGGCAAGTCGAAGCGCTACACATTTTTTTCCAAGCAGCGCGTTCCCACCATAACCGCTGCCATAACTCCAAACTTCGCGAGATTCAGGGAAGTGAACAATGTACTTCTCATCATTACATGGCCAGCTGGAATCTTTCCGGCCAGCTTCAAGCGGTTGTCCAACAGAATGTAGACACTGAAGGAATGTGCCGTCGTGTCCCAGTTTTTCCAGCACACGTGTGCCCATGTGGCACATGATTTTCATATTCGCAACCACGTAAGGCGAATCGGTAAGCTCGACACCAATCAGCGCAAGAGGACTGTTTAAAGGTCCCATGCAGAATGGGACGACGTACAACGTGCGACCCTGCATGCAGCCAGAAAACTTTTCATGCAACGTAGCTCGCATGTCGTTCGGGTGCATCCAATTGTTTGTAGGACCAGCATCTGGCTCTCTAGCGGAGCAGATAAACGTCCTTTCTTCCACTCGGGCGACGTCACCAGGGTCGGTGCGAGCCAGATAGGAATTCGGGTGTTTTTCTGCGTTCAGTGGAGTGAAAGTACCCGATTCGACTAACAGATCGCACATTTCTTTCCACTCGGCATCCGAGCCGTCGCACCAGCGAACTTCCGCGGGCAAGCATAGTTCAGCGACGCTATCGACCCACCGTAGCAGGGATTTGTTTTGAACCGGAATTGCGGTGCGTTGTAGTTGCGGGGCTTCAGGATGATGAGTGCTCATTTTTTGGAACAGTCTGAGGCGAATAGTTGTACTTGGTCTGCCACGTAACCAAATGCGGTGGCACCGTTTGAATGGTGAGAATTCTAAAGCAATCGCGGGTCCATTTGGAACACAGTCTTGGAAGTTCCCACGCTGGATATTGGATCAGCAAGACCGTTAAAGTCTAACGATCAAGGAATTTTTGCTGAATGTAGCGGCTGGATCGACCGATAGGATAGATGAGTCGAAATGCCGAACAGCGGCATTTGTAAGGGAAACCGGCAACTTTTGACGTATCTGTCGGATCCACAGCATCAAATACGACGGATTGTCCGCCGCTTGCACACTGCTACTAAACACCGCAGCATTACGAGAGAACAATGGCTAAACTCGATTCCGCGGCGATTGTCTCTGGAAGGCATGTTGGAACTGTCCGGCTCTGGATTGAAAACTGGTGCAATGCTGCAGATCGTCTACTGGGGAAATGGGAAGCATGGATGATTGATTTCCAGGCTTTAGCCATTCGCGCTGACGCTGAGGAACTATTGTTGGCCGCCGATCTGGGCGGACCGATCGTCGCCGACCTGCAGTCGCTGATGTCTGAACGCAAAGCATTGCTCGCAAGCCAATCGGTCCGTTCCATTCAAGAAATACTCACGGATCCAACTGATGACAGTCAGCGTCTTTTGTCTATACGGCTCAACCGACTCGAGTCTCGCATTGGTCGACTAAAGAAGCAGTGCGTATCGCAGTGGATCGCTTGCACGCAAACATCTCGCTTTGCAGAAGAATTGCTCTTCATCGTACGTAGCGGTAATCGCCAACCGGCTACTTACGCAACCAACGAACAAGATGCATTTCAGGGCGGGTTCGTGCTCGATTCGACCGCTTAGATAAGTTGCCAAAATGTCACTATTCAGTTCAATACAACAATCGGCAAACGCCCTCCGCGTCGGACAGCTAGGACTACAAGTCGTTGGAAACAATATTTCCAACGCGAATACGCCAGGCTATATACGCCAGCAGTTGATCCAGGCCCCTGGTCCAGGCTATCGTTATGGCGGCTCGGTTGTTAGCCAAGGCGTCGTGGCAGTTGGCGTTCAACAACAAGTCGACTACTTCGTCGCTGATCGACTGCGCGAGACGCAAAGTCAACTGACTTATCAGCAAACGCTGAGCGTCGGGCTTCAGGGTCTGCAAGATGCATTAAACGAGATGGGAGACAACGATATCTCCTCGGCATTAAGTCGTTTCAGCAATTCGCTGCAGGATATGGCAAATAACCCGCAGAGCAACGCCAACCGAGCTTTGACGTTGCAACGAGGCCAAGAGCTGGCAAGTGCAATTAATGATTTGAGCAAGAAGACAGACCAGATCAACTTGAGGGCATCACAAGAGATCGCATCTGCCTCAAATGAAATCAATCGGCTCACCAAGAGCATCGCAGACCTCAACCGGCGTATCGTCGAAATTGAAGGTGGCAGCCTTTCCAACTCTGATGCCGTCGGTTTGCGAGACGAGCGGCTGCAGCGGCTCACCGAGCTTGCCGATATAATCAACTTCGATGCCACCGAACAAGGAAATGGGTCCGTCACAGTCATCGTAGGCGGTGACTATCTAGTGTCTGACGGGTTGTCTC
This sequence comes from Njordella aestuarii, assembly GCF_056494165.1. Lineage (NCBI taxonomy): Bacteria > Pseudomonadati > Planctomycetota > Planctomycetia > Pirellulales > Pirellulaceae > Njordella > Njordella aestuarii. The sequence continues at coordinate 4,954,246 of NZ_CM151397.1, read as the reverse complement.
GCAATGTCAAGGTTTCTGCAAACGACGCCGACTCTAGCATGCCTACCGAGATCAGGCTGCTTGACACGGATGCACCACTGCAAGTGACGGGCGGCAAGTTGCGAGGCTTATATGAGCAGCGATCGAGTGTGATAGGCGACTTTCGAGCTGAACTTGATGGTTTCACTCAAAACGTGAAGGGCGTAATCAACCGCATCCATTCACAAGGCCAAGGAGCGATTGGCTTTAACTCAGTCACTGGAGATACTGTCTTAACCAACCTCACGGCACCGCTGGAACAGGCCGCAAAGAATCTTACGATTGACAATGGCTCGTTTAAAGTCAACGTGACCGACGCGGCTACTGGCACCACCAAACAATTCGAAATTCCTGTGCGGCAACTCGGTGATGCCTCCGATACAACCGCATCTCAAATTGCCGCGCGTCTAGATGGCATCAACGGGCTTAGAGCCGTGATTGGAAATGACGGCAAGCTAAAAATCAACAGTGAATCGGAAGCGATAACGTTCTCCTTTGCCGATGATAGCTCAGGTGCTTTATCTGCCTTAGGGATCAATACCTTTTTTACGGGATCGGACGCATCCAATTTTGCAGTTCGAAGTGAACTTTTGAAAGAGCCTCGGCTGCTTGCAATCAGTTTGGATGGTATCGGAGCAGGTTCGCGAAATGCGCTTGCCCTGTCCGCCGCCTTCACCGATTCGCTACAACAATTTGACGGCCAAAGTATTCAAGAAGTCTACGAAGGTATGATCGCCCGAACAGCGCAGCATATCGACAGTCAATTGACTACGACGGAAGGGCTACAAAACTTCTACAACACACTGGAAGCCCGGCATCTTGGTATCACCGGAGTTAATCTTGATGAAGAAGCGGCAAAAATGTTGCTGTATCAACGTGCTTTTCAAGCGAGCTCACGCGTCGTTTCAGTTGCCAGTGAGCTGTTAGAAACTCTAGTAGCGATGGTCTAAAAATGTCAAATACATTTTATCCGATAGTCGCGGGACGTATAAGCGATTCGCTCAATCGCATGCGTTCGCTATCGCAACTGCAATACGACCAAATAGCGATGAACCACTTGCAGACTCAGCTTGCAAGTGGTCAGAGATTTACAAAACCCAGCGAAGATCCTGCTGCAGCCATCCGAGTTCTTGCGCTGCAACGTATGCAAGAGAACCAATCACAGCGACTGACCAACCTAAATTCCGCTAACAGCTATCTTTCCGTTACCGAATCGTCGCTATCATCAGCAAGCGAGTTGCTCAACAGCGTGAAAGGCTTGGCTTTAGAAGCAGTCACGAACCTTACCAACGAAGCGGATCGTGATGCGCTGGCCTTCCAGCTTGAAGATCAAATCAACCGTTTGCTGACACTGGGGAATTCGCAGTTTCAAGATCGTTATATCTATGGCGGCGGTCTCGTGCGCTCCGCCCCCTTTACGTTGGATTCACAAGGAGTCGTCTTCAACGGTGATGATTTAACGCTACAGACGGTCGGAGCCCAAGACACCCTGATTGCGCACAGCGTGCCCAGCACCGCCGCCTTTGGTGTGAATTCGCAAGGTGTCGTCGGCTCAGTAGACTTGAATCCGGCGTTGTCCCAAGGAGTGAGGCTTTCGCAGTTGAATGGCGGGGCTGGCATTAGTCCCGGCGCCATTCAATTTTCGGATGGCAGCAATCAAGTCGTTATCGATCTGGCAAACACCTATCGACTGGATGATATCATCACCAAAATCAATGCTGTGCAGATCAACGGGCGCGATATCTCTGCTGTCGTGAATGGGAGCAACATCGAGATCAATTACGCAGATAACGCAGGCGGGATTCTGCGAGTCACTAGTGTTGGGGCTGGTCGGACTGCGGCAGATTTGGGGATTGAGACAACGGTGGCTGCGCCCGTGTTGCCAATCGAGGGCTTAGATCTAGATCCAACGGTTGAAAAGAGCACCCTTCTCTCTGACTTGAATGCCGGCGCAGGTTTCAGTCCTTTGGGCGGTATCCGCATCCACCAAGGCAGCAAAACATATTCAGTGGATTTCGCAGGCGCAACCACTGTCGAAGATATGTTGATCAAAATCAACAACTCCGGTGCGCACGTCAAAGCTGAGATCACTCCAGATGGTCGAGGAATGCAAGTTAAATCGACGTTGAGCGGTGCTGACTTTTCTATTTCCGAATTAAATGGAGATCTGGCAACTCGACTTGGCTTGAAAACGTTTCATGGCGATGTGCGATTAGCAGACTTGAATCACGGTCAGGGCATCTTTTCTGGGCCTAACAGCGATTTGGAAATAGTCCGAAACGACGGTACTGTCTTAAGAGTCAACCTCGAGGGGGCAGTGACCGTTAACAATGTGCTGTCCAAGATTAATACACATGTGGATAATCAGAATCCCAATTCCAGGGTTACCGCGGCACTGAATCCTCGCGGAAATGGAATCGTACTTTCTTCTGTACCCGCACTTCTTCCCGTCGTCAGCGAGCCGATCCGTATTCGAAATGCGGGCGGGTCGCAAGCGGCAACGGGACTAGGATTGGTGCCTGCAGGCGAGACAGAAGTGATCGCAAACATTGACGGCCTGGGGAACTATCAAATCACGGGCGTAGATCCCAATCCGCAAGAAGTAAAAGGGCTATTCAACTCGCTGCTCCGACTCCGCGATGCGGTGCAAAGCGGCAATGCTGGCGAAATCGAACGCATCAGTTCGATGTTGGACGAAGATATTTCTCGGGTGAGCGCAATACGTGGACAAATCGGGGTGTTTCAGCAAAAGATTGATTCGCTGATCGATACGACTGAAGACCAGAAAATACAAGCTGCAGCCGATCAATCCAATCTTCTAGACACCGATTTCGCGGCAGCCATTGCCGAATTGAACGCGCGGCAAACGGCCTATCAAGCTTCGTTACGATTGCTAGCAGACATGAATAGCTCGACGCTTTTCAACTATATCTAGAGAATTGCCGATTTGTCATAAGTCCACTGGTAATCTGTGTCGATAATAACGATGGCACCTTCAAGTGCCACTTCAGTACGACCAAGCTTACCCGATGGTGAAGCCATGCAAATTACGTCCAGCCGGTTCGGCTTATTGAACATCGAACAAAACGACATCATCCTGATGCCTCACGGCCTGATTGGATTTGAATCGTCGCGGCACTGGGTGCTGTTGTCCAATCCGAACAACGAAGGTATTGCTTGGCTACAGTCGATTGCACTCGCTCACGTCGCTGTGCCCGTTGTGTCGCCTCGCCGGTTTGATCCCGACTACAGAGTCCATGTGTCCAAACGCGATCTCTCCCATTTGCACCTGCGACCGACCGATTCCATGTACGTGCTTAGTGTCGTAAGCCGTGACAAGGAATTGCTAACCGCAAATCTCAAGAGTCCGATCTTGTTAAACGCGACACGGCAGATTGCTGTGCAAATCATAACAACCGATGCACAGGTTCTAGCGTTGCCGATCGGAAAGATCTCGCGGAAACAAAGCAGCAGCGTTCATGTTTCGCGGCAGGCTGCGTAATGCGAATGTGATGCGAATTCAATACAGCATTGATCATACTAAAACGGCACATCTTCGCCGTCGTCAGCGCTTGCTTCATCAAAAGCATCGTTAGGGTCTTGTTTCGCGGCAGGCTTAGCACCGCCGCCGACAAGCTCAAATGAGAATGCTTCTGCCGACAGAAAGAACTTTACTTCGCTCTGCGGGTCTCGCTGCCATTTTCGACCCGTTAAACGATAGCTGACAGTGACTTGATCACCAACGTTCAAGCTATCAACTGCATCGCAACTGTCCTGCAAGAACTCAACAGGAATATAGTTTACGAAACGCCCGTTGTCCTGTTCGAGAACGACAAGTCGCTTTCGAAATCCTTTGGCGCCAAAACTTTTGGTGTCTTCAATTAAGTGGACAACTCCGCTGATCTTCGAATCACTCATAAACGCTGCCTGAATGTTTTTTATGTTGGCTGGTGGAATCGGAAAGGTCGTGTTTTTAGTTTCCGGCTCATAAAAATTCAACCGGGTGATGATCAGACCGCCGTTCAAACTCGAAAAGCGGTCGTCAGAGCTTTACTAAGTGTCATCGTCGGGAAGTTCGTTGTACATGTCCTCTCTCGATTTGAGCTGAAAGAACAAAGCTCTTTTTTGGTCGGGCAAGGAATAGTCGAAGCCTAAAGCACGAAACATGCTCTCGGAAGCGCTGATCGCAAGCACTTCCAGAACACCTTTCTCTCGTGCTCGCTCCACGCATTTCTGGACAAGCTTTGAACCCAGCCCCTGCCCCTGAAATGCCTCGTGAACAGCCAAGCATTGAATTTCAGCTAACTTGCGTGAGTAGATCTCTACCGCCGAAAAACCCACAATTTTTTGCGTGCCATCACCGAGGTCCACCGAGGCGACGAAGCCGTTTGCAACCAAACCCATCATCTCGTTTCTGGTACGCTTCAGCAACTTACGCGCTACGACATAAGGTTTTAGCAACCCTTGAATGCCAGGTAAATCATCTAACGAAGCGGACCGAATTTCCACCGCTTCATGGTCCGGCCTTCCTGTTTTTTCACCAATAATACTTTCCGACAATCTCAAAAAACCTTGTTTAACGAGAAGTTAGCTTCTTACTCACCGATTCATGAACTCGGTTCGCACGAATTTTACACGAAAAGATTACCAGATCGATTCGTATTGCAAAATCCCAGCTGGAAGCCCACGAAAACGCCCTCGCCCAGCGGATTATTGCGGTGCTCCTAATAACTCAGTGGCAGGCTCGGTTCCGTACTTTCAAGATTTACGGTCAGCCGATTGACGTCTAAATGTCTAAAAAGAACCTATCAAACCGCGACAGTTGAGGCCGACTGGATTGCAAGAATAAGAGTAAAAGTTTGTTAGGGAATCTGCGATACGCGTAAGGACGGTGAGGGGAAAACTCGCATGATTTGCGAGCCCATTTCGCGATATCACGGCACGAATCATGCGTTGCGTTAAGACTGCTACCTTTGGGCAGATCAGTTTACAACCTTTGCGGAGAACAAAAAATGGCGATGAATGATACAGCGAATTTGAGCGGAGAGACTGTGATCGGCGCGTTCAACTCTCATGAAGAAGCGCAGCAAGCTGTTCGCGGACTGAAAACTGCCGGATTTGCCGATAACCAAATCGGCGTCGTGTCGGTCGATCATGAGGGAACCTATCAAGAACAAATGGATGGCAACAAAGCTGATGAAGGAGCTACAATTGGTGCCACCACCGGATTAGGAGTCGGAGCCTTATGGGGGCTCGGTATTATTGGTGGAATGCTTCCCGCAATTGGGCCGGTAATCGCCGGTGGTGCGTTAGCTGCCGTCGCAGCAAGCGCAGTCGGAACTGCAGCGGCTGGGGGACTAGTGGGAGCTCTCATCGGAATGGGTATTCCCGAGGAACAAGCAAACTACTACCAATCAGAGTTTGAGCAAGGTCGTACAATCATTACCGTACGCGCCGAAGGCGTTGCTGCCGCGAACGCTCGGCAGATCCTAAAACAGTACAACGGTTACGACTACGAGAACCAGAGCGGTAATGTTCCTCACGATCCTCGTGAGCTTTAATTAGGCTCGATCGTGCACGGCGATGTAACATGCATGATGCCGTGCAGATAGGTTATTCGTGAAAGCGGCTTCTACAATGCCGCTGCTCCCGCCCCGATGCCTAACATTACCATGAGGAAGAGCACAATTGCGATTATGAGAAAGATGCCAAACGCTATCTTTGCGGCAGCCGCGGAAGCGCCTGCAATCCCAGAAAAGCCGAGAGCTCCAGCGATCAGCGAGACGACAATGGCAATGATGGCGAACGTTAAAAGATCCATGGGGCTTTCCTCCGATTGAGATAAACAAAACTTGTTTCGCTCGAGAACCGCAGATCTCATTCCATCGTCCAAAACGCAGTGCTACTTGCACTCGTTCTCCCAAGCTTCGCGAAGCATCCACTCTTGATTGGTTCGGAAACGTACAAGTTGCTTGTTTGTCGACCATTGAGGCGCAAGGGTGCCCTCTTGGTAAGGGACGTGCACAGCGATCTGCCTGCAGGCTAGGACCGCTTAGTTGCGGACGTGATGTTACAACTTTCGCCGTCGTAATGGATTGATAGAACTCCAGCTTCTAGCTGTTTCATCACTGATGCAATCCGCAATTCGACGACAGAATGATCAGTGCCGTCACGGGTTACGAACTCTTCAATGATCGCGTTCAAAGTACTCGCGGCTAATTCTTTGTAAGGAATTTCCATATTTATAGTACTTGCCGGTGCTCTACCACAGATGGGCAAAATCACACTCAGTTGGTCGGCCGTTTATGTTCTTCCAAACGGATCTGATCAATCACACGTCGTATCCCATCAACAGCAGAAACACTGCGCAAGATAGCTTTCCGTTCGTGCTCATAGCGAATCGATCCAGTGATCGTTGCGTCTCCACCGCGCACAGTAGCTGTGATTTTTCCAGAGCTCGCGCCCTTCTGCATCATTTTGCGTTGAACTTGTTGGAGCAACGTTTTGTCGGATATATTTTTGTCCATCATCATCACCTTCAAAAAGAATTTTAAGAGACGGCAATCTTTAGCAGGATTAACTGCGAGCGAGGCCTGCTGGCTATCACGTGGCAGGCTTCGAAACCTCAACGATGTTATAGACGGGAGCATTGTTATCTCGAGCTAAGTGATGCGTTATCCCGACCTGCTGTAAACTCGCTTGCATAGCTTCCAGCAGTGTCGTTAGAGGGACGGCGAAGAGAAGAGAATCGTCGGGACTTGTCGCATCAATAACAGCAAGTTGTAAGATTCCATTTTCGTTGTTGATCACATCGCGGAGGAACTGCTTAACAAGTGGATAGGGCGTTGCGTTGACTTCGTTCCCCGCCGAAAACAGGTCGTATGCGCGTTTATCGGTGAATGCGTACGTCGCGGAAACCATAGTCGATTCTGCCATGGCAGGGCCGATGCGATTTGTGCCTGCCCGTAGAACATAACGCGGTACGAGCACGGAGAGCGGATGAGCTATAACGCTTGTCATGCAAACATCGATCTACTTGAGTCGAAGAAATCGCAGTTAAACTCTGCGACAAAACCAACAGGGAAAGAATTTGGCGAGCGAACTTAGATCGCCAACTGCGGACCATAGAGCGTTGGAAATTCAGCGAATGGTCTCGGCTGAATCAAGAGCGACGTCGGGCTAGACGGGATAATTCGAGCGGAAAAGCCACTGGAAACAGTTTGGTTAGCAACCATCTTGAATCGGTAGGTACTCGAAGCAATGATGGCAGCAGATTGCTACAGGCCAGCTCTTGACAATCTTATTTGTAAGGTATATGCCCGTGATACGCAAGTGAAAACTGTTAGATTGCGACGATATCATTTGCCGTTGCAGGACGAAACGACCGTTCAATGTAGTCGACGCAGAAGTTATGTTCCCGCGCGCCGTTAAGAATGATCGATAGGTAACCATCGCTCGGTGCTGCCGATTCAAGGGAAAACGCGCTTCCGCCGACGTACGCGACGGCTGCAACGGAGCTACCTTGACCAGTGGTAACCACTACAGCCAACCGCCGATAGCAGTCGTCGCCAACACCTTCAAATAGATCTAGCATTTGCATCGAAGCAGGACTGCACTGGTAGATGATGCCGTGTACGGAGCTACCCGCGCTGGGAACAATGTTGGCGTAAACCTCTGACGATCCGTTCAGCTTTTGAAATCGAAATGCGTAATCAGCCAATCGAGCTGCTTGATAGTATCCCAAACTGCCCGTCCGACTTTGCATTTGCTCAAGCGAAAGGTTGCTACCATATGCGAAGTACCACACGTCTTCGTTCATCGATTAGCGTTTCTGATTTGTAATTTGTGATTGGTGAGCAGATCTTGCTATGTACGGCACGGCAAAAGTGTCTGGTCAAATCTTGGTTGTTTGTTGGTAAAGCGGTCGCTTGCGGTCATTCTGCGTTTGCATCTTACGTACAAGACATCTATCCTTGACAGGCGTCAGGCGGAAAACTTAAAAAATAACAAAGGTCCAGTTCATGTTAATCCAACTTGGATTTGAAATGGAGTTCTCGTTTCCAGAGCCTACCGCACTGGCCTTGATGCTCTATCTACATCCATCGCTCGATGCCAAAGTAAGAGGCTCGGAGGTATTGCAAATCCTACCGTATGTCTCCGAAACCCGTTATTTAGACATTTACGGCAATCGGTGCGGTCGAATCTATGTCAACGCTGGCCGGGTGAAGTTTATCAGCAACGCAATGGTTGAAGATAGCGGTAAACCAGACGAACTTGGTATCGGCGCCAGGCAATCAAGTCCTCAGGATCTGCCAAACGACGTTTTGTTGTTTCTATTGGCCAGCCGCTATTGCGAAGTTGACGGGGAGTTAAAAGAGATTGCTTGGGAGCTATTCGGCCACTTACCTGCCGGTTGGCCGCTGGTGCAAGGAATTTGCGACTTTGTTCACAATCATCTCCGTTTCGATTATATGAAGGCTAGTTCGACGCGGACGGCACTCGATGCTTATCGTGAAAAGACAGGAGTTTGTCGCGATTACATGCATTTAGCGATTACCTTTTGTCGCTGTTTAAATATCCCGGCAAGATATTGCACTGGATATTTAGGTGACATCGGCGTGCCCTTCTCTGCCTCACCGATGGATTTTAGCGCTTGGTTTGAAGTCTATTTGGGCGGTCGCTGGTATCCCGTTGACGCACGCAATAATACGCCTCGTATTGGGCGCACGCTTATGGCACGCGGTAGAGACGCGGCTGATGTCGCGCTAACGACTACGTTTGGTCGCAACAAGTTAGAGTCATTCCGAGTTTGGACCAACGTTTTGAGCAGCTAGTGTTTTGAGCACTGGAGTGATGTGAAAAGCGTAGTGCACGACTACTCAAATCCAACCACTTTGTTCTTGCGCAGAAGCTTCGACGCCTGAGTCTGCAAAGAGCTTTGAACCTCCCATGATTTGCAGGGCTCTTACATGATTTTGCTGGACTGTGATGGATGGGTTCAGTCTCAGATGCTCCGCCCTCACATTTTTAAGGTCTGTTAGGAGGTTCTCAGCACCACGCAGGTCGAATTGCTGTTGCGACTTTGTGATAGTTCCTAGCAGAGTCTACGATCGACTTCTCACCGTTCACCAGTTGCAAACTTTGGCATCACATTCTGCCACTATAGTTTTTAGACCATGCTATCGACCGTGAAACGGACCCGCTGGTATGTCAGTTGCAATGGACGACCAAGCAATTACGTCCTAGATGTTTCGTGCTCCTACTGTGCGCGGCAACTGTCTCCATTTATTTCAGAGAGTATGCATTATGAAAGCTGTTTGCTGGCATGGTCGCAATGATATGCGCGTCGACAATGTGCCCGATCCTGTCATCGAGGATGCTCGAGACATCATAATTCGAATCACAGCATCCGGTATCTGTGGGTCAGACCTCCATTTGCTCGCGGGCGCTGCCCCGGCCATGAAGGCTGGCGATATTATCGGGCATGAACCGATGGGTGAAGTTGTAGAAGTTGGCAAAGGCGTAACCAACCTAAGCAAAGGGGATCGAGTCGTCGTTCCCTTCACTATGTCTTGCGGGCACTGCTTTTTCTGCGAGAAAACCTTATATTCGCTTTGCGACAAATCGAACCGAAATGCCGACCAAGCGATTAAAATGATGGGACACTCGCCATCGGGATTGTTCGGGTACACTCATATGTTAGGTGGCTACCCGGGTGGGCAAGCCGAATATCTAAGAGTGCCGTATGCTGATAATGGCCCAATTAAAGTTCCTGATGGGCTCGCCGACGAACAGGTGCTTTTTCTGTCAGATATTTTTCCAACCGGATACATGGCTGCCGAAAATTGTGACATTGAGCCTGGGGATACGGTTGCAATTTGGGGATGTGGCCCCGTCGCACAGTTTTGTATTCAAAGCGCTTGGATGTTAGGGGCCGAGCGAGTGATCGCAATCGATTGTGTGCCCGAGCGGTTGGAGATGGCGAAACTCAAGGGCAAGGCCGAAGTCATCAATTTTGTGGAGCAAGATGTCTATGAGACGTTACAAGAGATGACATCTGGTCGAGGCCCTGACTGCTGTATCGACGCTGTCGGGGCAGAAAACCATGCGGCTAGCACGATCACATCAGCAGTGGATGATGCGAAAACTGCGTTGCATCTGGGTAGCGACCGACCTCATGTGCTTAACGAAATTTTCAAGTGCTGCCGTAAAGGAGGGAAAGTGTCGATTCCAGGCGTCTACTTCAGCAGCGTCAGTCTGCAATTTGGCACGGCAATTAATAAGGGTTTGCAGATGAAAATGGGACAGACCCATATGCAGCGGTACATGGAACCATTAATGCGTAAGATCGAAGAGGGTGCAATTGATCCCTCGTTTGTAATTACGCACAAAGAACCGCTTGAAAATGCTCCAGCCGCTTATGAAAAGTTTCGTGACAAGAAGGACGGTTGCATTAAAGTTGTGCTAGTTCCCTAACGAAGGATTTGCTTCGAGGACAGTCGCCGTGCAGTACCGTTCCTCTTCAAACTGTTACCGGATCGAAGTTTGCGGTCCGAATGGAATGGAACTGCACTTTAGGATTTTCACGCTCCAACAGTTTGGCATCCCATTCGGATTCCATCAGTATCGCGTCGTGTCCTAGATGATCTTTTACTAGCTTGGCCGAGTACGGAAGCTTAAGGTTCTTTTTCTCTTCAGCGCTAACGTTGAACCAACGGGCCATTTTGTAAGGCCGCCAGCTAATCGTCGTCGTCGCGTTATACTCAGTTTCTAATCGGAATCGGATGACATCGAACTGTAGTTCACCAACAGCAGCGAGAATCATTTCACGGCGCTTCGTTGAATCGTCGTGAAAGATTTGAATTGCACCTTCCTCGGTGAGTTGCTCGATACCTCGGTCAAACTGTTTGCGGCGCGATGTGTCCGGGCAATTCAGGATGGCAAAAAACTCGGGAGAAAATTGAGGTAATGGTTCGTACTGAATCAGAGTTTCTTGGCATAACGTGTCCCCTAAACGAAATTCACCTGGGCAGACAAGGCCAATGATATCCCCGGGATAAGCTTCGTCCATTGTCTCGCGATCCTTACCAAAAATGCGGAGCGCTCTAGGAAGTCTTAACCGCTTTTCGGTCCGGGCAATTGTAACCTCCATGTCGCGTTGAAATTTGCCTGTACAAATTCGCAGAAACGCTACGCGATCGCGATGTCGGGGGTCTAGATTAGCTTGGATCTTAAAGATAAACCCTGAGAATTCAGGTAAGTTCGCTTGTACAAGTCCCCGATTGCTCGCACGTTCGCCTGGAACTGGGCAAAGCTCAAGAAAACCACGCAAGAAGTGCTCAACACCACAGTTTGTTAAGGCGCTTCCAAAATAAATTGGTGTTTGCTCGCCGCGACGGTATCGCTCTGGTTCAAGCGTTGCACCTGCAAATCGAACGAGGTCGATTTCTTCACGCGTTGTTTCCACCAACGTCTCGGCTATTCCGTGAGCCATGTCATTTCCCGGTGTGGCCGGTGCATGGTCTTCGCTTTCAAATTCAAAGTCTTGCCAGCTGCGGATCGATGCTTCGGATCGACGGTTGCCGGTTCGATCGTTGAAAAGGTGAACGTTATTATTATTGAGGTCGACAAACCCTCGAAAATCTACGCCACTACCCAAGGGCCAATTCTGCGGAACCGGTTCAATCGAAAACTTTTGCTCGACTTCCGTTATGATTTCGAGCGGCGAACGACCAGGCCGATCGACTTTGTTGACGAACGTGATGACGGGAATTTTCCGAAGTGCACAAACTTTGAAGAGTTTTTCCGTCTGTGCTTCAATGCCTTTGGCTAAATCAATTACCATCACAGCTGCATCCGCTGCCATCAGCGTACGGTACGTGTCTTCGCTAAAGTCATGGTGACCGGGCGTATCCAGCAGATTAATTTGGCATCCGGCAAACTCGAAACTCAGCACAGTTGAGCTAACAGAGATACCCCGTTGCTTTTCAAGTTCCATCCAGTCGGATGTCGCTGCACGTTGGGTTTTCCGACCGCGGACGGCTCCTGCAACTTCGATGGATCCGCCGTAGAGCAAAAGTTTTTCGGTGAGGGTCGTTTTTCCGGCGTCGGGGTGCGAAATAATGGCAAACGTCCTTCGCCGTTGTCGTTGAAGTTCAACGGATTCATCTGCCCCCACTGGTAACGCATTCATTAGTTTGGCTGATCCTACTTGACTAAAGGAATCATTGTCGGACCGCTGGCAAACGTCGTCCTACATGTTCATGAACAATCAGCAGCTATAATCGGTCATAATCAACATTTCTTCAATCGCAAAGCCAGCAACGACGGAGTTGTTCGTTGAACCGCGTGCCCGAACGGGCCGTGCCATCGCCATCAGACGTCACAAACGCGAGGCCGCTAAACGAAATGCAGCGGCATGGGCCTGAAAGTCGGAAAAATGCGAAGGCCCAGCCGAATACAGGCAACGTCGATATATTATCGTACGGAAGTAAATTGATTTGAGACTGCAACATTGACAGCAATGGTCTTCGTTACATTAGATTGACCAACAATTACACCAAGCTGAGGCGACTTATGCCATCCCAACCGTTTCGCCATGAAGAAGCAAGATTAAAAGAAAACGGTGACCAAGTGAATACGCTAAGTATCGGCGACCTCACTACAACGCCGACCGAAGCGCCCGGTTCAGCAAATGCGAATTTGCCAATCGAATTTGGCCGTTATCGATTGCTTAAGAAGCTAGGCGAAGGAGGAATGGGCGCGGTTTTTTTGGCTCATGACTCCGAACTGGATCGCCGCGTTGCGCTCAAGTTGCCTCATTTTACCGGCGTTGAAAAAGCCGCATTTTTGGAGCGATTTAGACGTGAAGCTAAACTCGCAGCTAAACTAGATCATCCGAATATCTGCCGTGTTTTCGATATTGGAGAACACAACGGACGGTTGTACCTAACGATGGCCTTTGTCGAAGGCAAATCGCTTTATGAAATCGTAAAAGCTCGAGGAGCAATTGAGCCCCGTACAGCCTGTCAACTGATCAAACGCATTGCTACAGCGGTGCAATTCGCTCATTCGCAAGGAATCATCCATCGCGATCTTAAGCCAGCGAACATTATGATCAAGAAGGATCGAGATTTCGTGATTATGGACTTCGGGCTTGCGCGTCTGATAGACCATGACGATGCCCCGCTAACTGCTACAGGAGCAGTACTTGGCACGCCAGCGTACATGTCTCCTGAGCAACTACTGGGAGAAAACGAAAAGATAGGGCCTCCATCAGACGTTTACAGCTTAGGAATAATGCTTTTTGAGCTACTCGTTGGTCGCCGACCGTTTCAGGGTAGTGTAACACAAATTTACGCACAAATACTATCGACCCAACCCGCTTTACCATCTACGGTTCGCGAGGAAATCGACTCAGACTTAGACAAGATTTTTTATGATGCCACGCGTAGAGACTGCGCACACCGGTTTCAATCGGCAAATGATTTGGCGCAAGCCCTTGATAGCTACCTTAGAACTGCTCCGAACAGCAAATCAGCAGTTGTTGCCGCAGACGCAGCATCAGACCCTTCCCACGCAGGGAATATTGGTCTTGGTAGGTTGCTAAGCGAGCCAAGGAACAGCAGACCTTCAGTTCAGATGCCTAAATCGAAGCCCAAGAGCAGTTCGGTGGCGGGCCGATATAGGAATTATATTGGCGTCGGAGTTGTTATGCTGACCATAGCCATCTTGATCGCTTGGCTAGGAGGAATTCTAACCGTCAATACACCAGACGGGACGATTGTCATTGAGGGCATGCCCGCAGACGGCGAGGCAACCGTTGACGGAAAGAAGGTGACAGTTACTTGGAACCAAAATGAAAATCGAGCTGAAATCAGTATCGAACCTGGAGAACACCGATTAAACATTTTCGTGGAAGGAATTCTGGTCCAAGGCGAAAAAGTTACCATCAGACCGAATGAGGCTACTAGCCTGACTGTTCGTTATGCACCACCAGAATCGACGGCCATTTCGAATTCACCAAATCAAAATGTCTCACATGAAGGGCTGTCGGTAGACGCTCCTCAAGCCTCTGTGAGTTTTGTTGAGACGCCATTCGAAGCAGGATCTGTCTGGACTGATACTGAAGGAAATTTAAAGCTGGTCGTTCTCTCGAGAACAGGTGAGAGCTTTGAAGCGAGATTCAACGTAGGTGATAGAATCGAACGCCTAGTCGCTGGTACAGTTAAAGGAAACGAAGTCAGTTGGCTGGCTCGGAATGTAACGCGTGTTAGCGGGACAGTTGGCGCAGACAACTTCGGAAAGCTAGTTCGAGATGAATCGGGTGATCGAATTGAATTTCGATGGCAGGACGAGTCTCAGAATTCTGGGGTTTTTGAGCTGCGAAAACAAAAGACCGACACGTTGCAAATCGCAAATGAAATCACGATTCTCGGCACCGGTAATTGGGGTATCCAGGAATTTGAAAGTAAACAAACTCTGTTGCAGCTTGACGTGTTTCGCGGACTTTCATCTATACTTTTTGGAGATCCGTCGTGGTCGGAATATGACATCTACGTGCGTGCAAGAACAGAAGGCGGTAGTCAAGGTTTCAACGTGATTTTTCATCAAAATACGAATGGTGATTACGTTGGCCTAGCTTTCGGCTCTTATGGAAACACAGGGCATGACTTGGCGACTGTCGTCAATGATAAGTGGTCTCGAGACAACAAGTACTTCCAAGCTGTGGATGATAAAACGAAGATCAAGCAAAATGAGTGGTACGACATCAAAATTAAAGTTCGGGGTGCAAAGAGTCAAAGTTATCTCAATGGCAAGTTGCTTTTCGATGCCGTCTATGCAACTCCTGCGCGTGGGAGAGTTGGGCTTTCTACTTGGGATTCGAAGGCCCGTTTCAAAGAAATCCTGGTAACGGCACCGGATAACAAAGACATTGTGTTGTGGCAGGGACTGCCAGATCCAAAACTTGCGACTGTTTCCCGCGACTAGCCCTCAGACGAATCGATTGTAGAAGTCGGCATCTGTAGCAACTGTGGACGCAAGGCGACATCTATCAATTTCAAATCTTTTTGAATTTGGCATCCCAATCGAGATTGGACGGAAGTTGGCTATGAGTTTTTCCCCGAGACGAGACTTGGACTGAGTCATTGAACGACTCGCAAAGTGGAACTTGGATCTATTGTCACTATCCGTGATAGGAAGAATACTCTGAGTAGTAGAATTGGGAAATATCTTATCATTTTCTCCACCACTAGCCGTTTTGCAAGATTATGACAGACCCACCCGATAGACCTTGTGTTAACCAAGACTCAGAGACACTTGGCACGCAGACTCTGATGCAGTTAAAAGCTAACGACCAACAGGCGTGGTCCCGCGTCGTGAAAACTTATTACCCAAGAGTACACGGATGGGTCCGAAGTTCTGGACTCGATGAAGATTCCGCGTTCGACGTTTGCCAAGATGTGTTTCGCAGCGTGTTGCTGAGTCTGCAAAGCTTCCACATCAGCAGCGACCATAGCACGTTTGGCGGTTGGCTGCGTCGAATCGCCCAACGGCGCGTTGCAGATTACTTCCGAAGGTTTGGCAATGGCCGAGGCGAAGGTGGTACCGATGCAGTGGTTCAGTTGCGAGCGTTTCCTGATTTGCTTGATCAAGGAAACGTCGACGATGAACTTTTGCCTCGGGAGAGTTCTTACTCGGGAGTGTTGGAGCGAGTAAGGAATGAGGTCAGCGAGCAAGACTGGAAAGCCTTTGAGATGGCGTGTTTGGACGGGTTCACTAGCGGAAAGATTGCAGACAAGCTCGGTATGAGCGTGAATTCGGTTTACTTAGCCAAGTCGCGAATCAAGAAGCGAATGAATGAACTGCTGGCCGCGTCAGATACGGAGTAGATATGGATAGTATTCCAAATGACGAACTACTTCGGCGTTATCTGTCTGGTGACGTGTCGGATTCTGAACAAGCAGCCGTGCATCGTTATTTCGAAGGCAATCCCGCTGATTTAGATCGCCTTGAGAAGCTTGATAGTGAACTTGCCGACGTAGAATCATTGCCGTCGACTAATTGCCTTGAGCTCGGTATGACTGCAGCCGAGAGGTTGATCGAGCCAATCGCGACACTTAACCTGCCAAATCGCATCGACAGGTATTTGCTACATCATGCAGTTTCCGTCCGAGCTACATCTACTGTTTGTTTCGGCTCCGACTCGGTCGATGGAACTCTAGTTGCTGTAAAACTACTGACCCCGCTCGGCGGAATAGATCCCGTATCACTGGCACGGTTTCAACGCGAGATCAAAATTCTATCGTCGATCAAAGATGATCATGTGGTTCGCGTTCTTGATTCCGGCTCACACGCTGGTATGCACTACATCGTCATGGAACGTTTGGTTGGATGCGACCTATCCAGGTTGGTTGATGGCAAGGGCAGTCTAAATGAGCAACAGGTTTTGGCTATCGCTCATCAAGTACTGCCCGCTATGGTCAAGTTGCACACGGCGGGGATTGTTCATCGAGATGTTAAGCCGTCAAACCTGTTTCTGACCCAAGAGGGCATAGTCAAGATACTAGACTTTGGAATTGCCAGAGTGTCTGACAGCGAGACAGTTACAGTGATAGACGAAGTATTGGGATCGGTCGAATACCTGGCACCGGAACAAGCGCTTGAATCCTCCAGCGTCGATCAGCGAGCGGATATTTATGGATTTGGATGCACACTTTACCATCTGTTGGCGGGGCATCACCCGTTTAAGCTTCATGGACAAGGCAATTTGATTCGCTTGATTCTTGCCCATGCTCAAACGGAACTAACGCCAATTCACGTGGTCAGGTCGGATGTTTCGCCAGTGCTTGGAAGCATCATTCAAAAAATGTGTGCCAAGCAGCCGGAAGCACGCTACCAAAGTTGCAACGATATTTTAGTTAAACTGCCGCCGTGCCATGAATCGCTTGATGAGCTAGCTCGCGATTGTAGCAGGTACGATCAAAGTAACCTGATTGCCATTTCGCTCCGAAGGTCGGAAACGCACGGAAAGCCAACTTCTACGACCTACAATCGTCGCCGATGGTTAGCAGCACTAGGAATTTGTTTTGTTGTGATTTGTGGTATGGGTATCTACTTATCACGATTGGCGAAACCGGACCTGTCTTCAAAATTGGACGAGCCTGTTGTATCTCGTTCGATGGTGACCAACAGTTTCGACATGGAACTCACATGGATTCCACCGGGCCGCTTCAACATGGGCAGTTCATTCACGCCTGAGGAGTTATCGAAACTCGCGTGGGAATCTCAGCCACCGGAGTATTTCGCAAAAGATGTTCCTGAACATTCCGTCACAATCTCGAAGGGCTTCTTCCTGGGCCGAACCGAAGTAACTCAAAAGCAATGGTTTGAAGTGATGCAGACCAAGCCATGGATAGGAGAATACAAAAGGAAGGTACTCATCGGCGATCAGTACCCCGCGAGCTTCATTTCGTGGCAGGACGCCAATGATTTTTGCGACCGGCTATCGCGACTCGAAGGCAAGCGTTATCGACTCCCTTCAGAAGCAGAATGGGAATATGCCTGCCGAGCTGGGAGCAAGGGACGATTCAGTTTTGGAGATGCACCAGTAGTCGAACACTGCTGGCTGCTCGATAACAGTCAGCGGGATGGCGTGCCACTGGCACAACCAGTCGCACAGTTTCCACCGAACGAATTTGGGCTATTTGATATGCACGGCAATGTGCACGAATGGTGCCTGGACTGGTTCGACGAGAATTACTACGCTAACTCACCGAGCACTGATCCTCGCGGACCGGCCAGCGGAACACAAAGGGTTATTCGCGGCGGTTGTTTTGCGAATTCTGAATGGTGGGTTAGTTCGTTCAATCGTTGGCGTACTCCGCCCGAAAAACTTTGGGCTATCAAAGGTTTCCGCATCCTGCTCGAGGCCGACTGACACGCTTGCCACAGCATCTTCCTCTGCAGAATTCTTGACAGACGCTTGCGATAGTCATCTGGGCGTTCGCGTTCAAACACACGCCATCCAGGGAATTGTGCGGCGATTTTTGCCGTGATATGCTGGAAAACCACGATAAACAACCGTCAACCTGCGAGTTCGAGAATGAAACAGTGGTGGTATTCGGATGGTAAGCAACAGCAAGGACCAATCGAAGAGGATTCTCTTGTTCAGAAGATAGCTTCGGGTACCGTGACGAGCCAATGGCTTGCTTGGAACAATGAAATGATGGAATGGCAGAGAGTAGAGAGTATTCCAACGCTGGCTGCTGCTCTTCCCAAAGCCCTTGACCCTCCCCCGATGCCGCAGGCACACCAAAATACAAAGAATCCGACTGAGTTACTAAAGTCCGTCAGCAGCAAGCACTGGACATTGCTATATCGCGTCACACTAGGAATTGTCGCAGCTTCGTCACTCCTGCCTTGGCTAACAATAACCTCGTCGACCGCCACAAGTTTTGATGCTTACTCGAACATTGCCGGGCCTTATGGAAATGTGAGCCTCGCCTTGCCCAGCGGCAGTGTGGGCAGTTCGGGGCAATTTTCATTGCAAGGCACCTCAATTGTTTGGGGGAAACTGGCAATTCTATTGGCCGTTGGTGGAGTGCTCCTTAGTTTCCTCGATCCGCGAAAGTTACTTGGCGAGAACTGCTATGCCACCCTAGTTGGCATTGCTGCAGCGACGACCGCCTGTTGCTTGCTAGCTGCATTCGTGCACGGCTCGCCAATAGTAAATGGATCGTTCAATTCGGCATTTGGTAATGCGCCGTCTCGACCAAGCTGGGAGCGGGAGCCTACGCAGGCGTAGGCTCTGGCCTATTGGCAACCGCATCGGCAATCATGAACCGCTGGCCCCTCACGACTGAAAACGAGTAAGCCACATGAGCAACAAAGCGTTATGGGAAATAAAGCTTCCCAATAGTAAAATACTTGGCCCGCTTCAGGAGTCCGATGTTCGAGAGTGGCTGCGTAAGAATCCACAATCACAGGCACTCGTTCGGCAGGGAAATTCTGATTGGGTTCCCGCAGACAGAGTTGGGCAAAGTTTCGCTGATCTCGAGCGTGCTGGCATTTTTTTGCGGAACAACACAGAGGTCGTAGGACCGTTCACCGTTGCAAGAGCAAAGGAGCTGTTAAGTTCGCAAAACAACCAGTTCCAGGAGTATCGAATAGGAACAACCAACTGGCAACCTGTCCCTTCAAATACCTCGCGGTTGGTGCCGCCGCCATTACCTTTCTCCGCTGACTCTACTATTAATCCGCCTAACCTACCACCACCAGAGACGACAACTCCTGTTCCTCGTTTTGGAAAGCCATACTCGGCAAGCAATCGAAGCGTTCTTGCTTTGCTCGGCATCACGGCTCTAGTGGCGGCCACTTGGTTGATACTTCGTGACGGTAGTAAGCAACGCTTGCACCAAGCTATCCAAGATTTTAATCATAACTCTGAGGTGCCAATTCAACTGAGTCCTGATACAGAGAAGCTTTCTGATACCGTGGTGAGACAACTTGCCGTTGAGTTGGAACAAGCCAATCGAGATTTGGCAAGATTAGAAGCGACTATCCAAAATGAAAAGACATTAGAGGCTGAGCGGCAGGAATCCGAAAGAATTTATAGCCAAATTGAAAGCAGGCGGGAGACGCTGCAGAAGCAACTTGCTGAACAGCAGGCAAAGCGACGTAGTATCGAATTGCAACTCCAACAAAAGCGTGAATCCGAAGAAGCACAACTCTTGGCGCAAGCTCGGCGGCAGGACCATGCTTCTAAAGTCTTCGAACAAGTCAATCTTGGTTCACAACTTAAGCCGCAACTATCAAGCTATCTCAAGTCTGAGGGCACAACGTTGGAGCTTCGAGGTGAAGCATCACAACAAATTGTTGAGTATCTTTCAAATGCAGAGTGGTTGGGGCTAATTAATCTTCTGCTCGACGAGAGTTTTGAAGATCTGCCACCAGAACCAACGATTGACGATGCTGCAGAACGGCTCAAGAACCGACGATTCCAGCTATTAGTTCGCATTGAGTCACCCAAGGTGCGGGCGGTGTTGAGCGAGAAGAACTCTCCACTCAAACTGATTTTTCTTTCTTCGAGTGTGTCCAAGGAAGGTGAAATCTTTGTGGATGACTCTTGGACGGTGCATCCAGATGGGATTGGCTACCTGCATGACTGGAATCCCAGTATGCAGAACATTACGGTTACGATCGCTGACTATCAAAAGTTGCTTAAAAAAAGAGAAGCAGCCATCGCATCATTAAAGCGAGAGACCACGTATTGGGATTCAAAGTTCGCTTTAGGCGAAATCACCCAAGATCTTTGCAGCGAGATGCACCAAGATGCATTGAACTCTTCAATGCAAGACCTTGACTTTTGGGCAACAGATTCACTTCGGGAGTCCATTGGAGCCAAAGACAGCCCCGGTGATAGATTTGTACAGGCAGCTTATCGAGCCGCGGGGGACCGTGAGCAAATTCCAACCTTACAAATGTCCTTTCGTTGGTGCCCTCCCGGCAAGTTCACAATGGGAAGCCCAGCCACTGAGGCTGGTCATGAACATGATGAAGTAACGGCTGATGTAACATTTGCGCGAGGGTTCTGGATCTCAGAGAGTGAAATATCGCGACTGGCTTGGATGAAGATATGGGGGGGCGACTACCGACCTTGGGAAAGCGGTCATGATCCTAGAAAAGATCGGTCATTCTCAAGAACGCCAGCAAGTCGAGTAAATCGTCGGGAAGCGATTCAGTTTTGCTCGAAGCTGAATCTTCATGCACGACGGGAACAATTAATCTCGGATCGATTTATTTTCCGTTTACCAACTGAGGCCGAATGGGAGTATGCCGCCCGCGCGGGTAATGGGCACGAATTTGGAGTCATGACATCGGCGGAGGTTAAAGCTAAAGGCTTCCCACGATCCAATACGTGGGGCATTCGAGACACTCTTAAAGGTGTTTCCGAATGGGTCTTGGACGGATATACGCCCATCTTACCAGGCGGCGAAGCACCCCTTGTTAGTGCTACCAATGAAACTTTCGTAATGAGAGGAGGAGCTGACAGTTACCCGTTCGATAACAGCCGGTTGGCTAACCGACATCCTGTTGGTCCAAATTCAAGACAATTCGAATACGGATTTCGGGTAGTGTTGGTGCCATATGAACATGGCGACTTCATTCGCGCCGTTGACGGCATCATCGAAAACGACTCGAACGGGCTCATCACGTTAGTAAACGTCAAACAGATCGATGTAACTCCTGACATACTAGCAGATATCGCAACCATACGTTCGCTACGGCAACTGAGTATCACAGGTTGCGATCTCGATGATGAGCATCTCCAGAGCATCGGTCGACTCCCCGAACTAACTTCGCTCGGTATCTGGAGTACGCGAATCAGCTCGGAGGGCGTCAAGATTATAGTTAACAACTATCCAAAGTTGCAGTACTTGAGTCTCGCAGCCACAAAATCAGTTACGCCGGATTCGCTATTTGAAATTGCTAAACTCAAAGAGCTACGCTCCTTGGCAATAGGATGGACCGGAGTGACAGAAGCGTGCCTCCCGGTTCTTTCTGGAATGTCTCACTTGCAGTCTCTGGCAATTGAGAAGGTAGCGGTAAAAGAAGATGAATTATTTGCTTGTCTCAGCCAGTTAAAGGGACTCCATGAGCTACAGATCAGTCCGAATGAAGGTAGCTTCTCAAACGAAGGGATAGCCGAACTAAAACGCAGTCTCCCTCACTGTAGGATCGAGATTAAATAGCGATGCTACAACGACACTCTCAGCACGTAATGGAGTATGCAGTCTGAATTGAGTATCGATTACGTCGGCCCAAGAATTCCAACTCACCTTACGATCGCTAACGTGAGTATTCGTCGCGGCGATTCATGGTGGGCGCTGATTCAAGCGATTGCGAAATCTTCCGCTGGGTTTATCTACTTGTTGGTTTCGTCACGAATGGTGGTTTGTGAAACAAACCCACAGTTGGTTCAGAAAATCAACCGGTCTCCAACGTCGAAAAATCAGATGAACAGTTGAAATTGATCGCAATAACGACGTAATCGATGAGGTTGATTCAATCGACTCTTCGCTTCGTGCTTAAGTCAATCTGCTGGGCGTTGCCAGTGATAAATCGGTGATAGGAGAAATCGGCCCGGATGCCGAAGATGAGACATTGGAGAGCCGCCAAGGAACAGATCCAGCATGAGAATTGTATCGCTTCCCATGTCATCAGTTTGAACGAAAAGGCTTGGCTGTCATCACAACGAAACTTTCATTCGCGGTACTGGCAAAGATTCTACTTTTCAATACAACACTCGCCGTCGACTGCATCAGGGGCAGTCAGGATCGCACCCGGACCCACTAGGAACGCAGATGCATGCCGTGTCGATTGTTCAAGCGACTGGGCTTGAAGATATGCAGACCAAAATCATCTCGCATTTGCCAGGCATCAACGGTGCGAATCGTTGCATCGAATCGATGCGAAAAAGGACGTAAGAGCGTACCTTTTTACCCCCAGACGTTACCCCGCAATTTGCGAATTGTAAGTCATTGTGTTTGAAGGGTTTAAGTACACCCATCTGGATTCGAACCAGAAACCTTCGGTTCCGTAGAATCGTCGTAACAACCGTCTTGCCCCAAACAATTATCGGCAGTTCCCTAGGGGATTCATCGCAAAACGCCCCTAGATCGCAGGAAAACACCGAAGACAAAATGTTACCACAAAGTGCCGAACGCGTGACAATCGAAACCGGTAGTTTTTGAAAAATCCGGTAGTCTACCGTTACTACCGTTTTCGGCCCTAACACGAGCCGACGCCCCCTATGGCCCAATGGGCCGCGATAGATTGCGCAGGGGGAGTGAAATCCGGCGGATTAGAGATCAAAGCCCCATCGAGTAGAGATCGATCTGGGGCGACTCCTGGAAGCTTTGGCGCGGTCTATTTGCGACCGGCTAGGCTCTTCCTTGCCCGCGCAGCCGTCTCGGTATCCGGATAGCGTTTAACCAGTTCCCGGAGCGCATCCAGCGCCAACGGCTTCTGCCCGTCCTGCAACAGGGTCTTGGCCTGCGCGTACATTCTTTTTGCATCGTCCTCGTTAAGTGAAACGCTGCTGGCCGTCGGCACCTTGCTGGCCATCGGGGGAGGGAGCAGCGGTGCAACCGGGACAGACGCCACCGCACGCGATGAGGACAGCAACGTCCGCTTGTGGGCGTCGAACTCCTCACGGGTCAGGAGACCACGCTCCAACAAGCCCCCGAGCCGCTCTAGCTCAGCCACGGCGCTAGGGCCTGACGATGCCGGGACTCCCGCTGTGGAGGTGAACTCGTTCCGGATGGACTCGAACGCCTCCTTGATTGCCGTCTTAACGGTACCCCGCTGGATCAGGTAGAACGCGATCGGGATAAGCCACGCCACGTAGGTGAACAACAGGATCACGAGGATGATCCAGAAAAACAACGTAGGTCGGTAGTGGACCTTTGCCACCAACAGGAACCCGCCCTCAGTCGTGCGAACCTCGAAGTCGGATACGTCGACCCGGTTGGCTGAACCGAAGGACGCCTGCAGGTAGGTCGTCTCTATCCGGTCACCCGTCCGCGTTAGCTTCTTGGCCATTGGTCGCAGCCGG
The DNA here is from genome assembly GCF_056494165.1 of Njordella aestuarii. Classification (NCBI taxonomy): domain Bacteria; kingdom Pseudomonadati; phylum Planctomycetota; class Planctomycetia; order Pirellulales; family Pirellulaceae; genus Njordella; species Njordella aestuarii. The sequence goes on along the minus strand of NZ_CM151397.1, from coordinate 4,930,608 downwards.
GCCTCGAGGGCGTCCAGGATGACGGGCTTCGGGACAGTCGTGTGCAGTCGCTCGTTGAGTTCGAACTTCATGGTGGTTGGCGTGGTTAGGGGGCGGACGGGGTGGCACGTAGTATGCGCAAACCGTCCTCGGAATGGTTCACGAATTCGACAGAATCACGAAGTTAGCTGCGCGACACGCGAGACCAGATCCTTCGTGTACCCTCGCTCGCCCCAAACCCAACCGGTGGCACGTGCGAACAGCACCGCCGGGGCGTCATTGGCATAGTCGGCGTCTCCTGGACATGGGATGTCGACAGCCGTCGTCAATTGGGTCGTGCCGTGATGAAGCAGCATCCCCTCCAGGATGCCCTGGATGGCCGAACCGATGCCCTCACGCCGATAGTCCTCGTGAACTGCGATCGACATAAGGGTGCCGTCGAACTCGACTGACCCACAGGCCGCCGCACGTCGACCATCGAACACTACCACCGCCGGGAAGTCCCCAAACCCTGGGCAACGGTCGATGTGCCAGCCCACCCCCTGCGCGACTTTCTCCGGCATGTCGTAGCGTGGCTCCCCACGGTCGTACACGAGAGGGGGGATGTAGATAGTCCGACCCTCGATAGAGGTCTCGATCACGTCGATGACCTGACGATTTACAACCAACTGATTCTTACGCTTTGCCATTTCAATAACCTTTTGAGAACTACAAGGAAACAAAAAAACGTCCACCACGGTGGACGAATTTACCAATCCACCTCGATGGAATCCGTAGGGTATTCGGCGGTCGATGCTCCGCTGAACGGCTCGGCCGGCGCAACACAGGGCAGCCGGACCCCCTCGAAGTTGAGCTTCGTTGAGTCGATGTAATGGCCAATCGTGATCGACCGCGAACGATGTCCCAGGACCGTTGTCCCCGCTCCAAACTGAATGTTCTCCGCAGCAGTCGCCGCCGAACGCCGTAGAGTCTTGAAGGATCCCTGCAGTCCAGCAGCCGCTACATACTTCGCCATGCTCTCCGCAAACTTCCGGGGGGATGTCGGCCAGATCAACTCGCGTTGAATGCCGGACTCGATGCATTGCCGGATCAACCGGACGGTGGGACCGCTTAGCCTGACCGTGATCGGCAGCCCCGTCTTGGACATGACCAGACGGACGATGGCCGAACCGTCTGCCGTACCGATCAAATCCGACTCCCGTAGGGTCAAGAGATCGCCGAGCCGTAACCCAGAGTCGAACCCGGCGCATATCAGGGAGGCGAAGAATGCGGCTTTGTCGATCCCGTTCCGGAAACCGTAGCGGTCCTTGCTCGATAGAACCGTTGCCACCAGGTGCCGGACCTCATCGGGCGACCACGCCCGGTTAGGGAGGACACCAACCCGGACCCGTCGAATCTTGGGCGGTACATCATCGACGCAAAGCCCTTCCCGGTAGGCGTACCGCCACAGGACTAGGAGGTGCTGGCGCTGCCCCTTGGCGGTCGATGCGGCGCGGTGGGCCCTCATCCAATCGATCCACTGGTTGACCGGCTCTAGCTCCAGGTCGTCGGTCGATACCGCACGCTCCGTGAATCGGGCGTAGCTAGCGATTGCGAACCGATACATGTTGGCCGAATTAGCCCGGAGCCCGTATTCGTGTTGAGCCAAATAGTGCGTGAGAACTTCAGACAGAAACATCTTGAACCCCTCGATAGAACGTCATGCGGTCCCCGGACATGGGGGACGCTGACAACAGGTTACGAGAGGGATTCGATAAAAAAACCGATGGTCTAATTGCTTACCCGACCGGCCTCGATAGAATGGGGGCAATCCGGCTGGGGTCCGGGGCATCCCCTTGTAACGTGCAACAGTTATTGCGGGTTACCTTCTTCCGTTTTTTCTTTCCGAAATGGACATTTGGGACACGCTCTCTAGACCTTCCCCCCACCCCTGGGGGCACTCGCGAAAAAGGTGGGGTGACCGGCTTCGTTTCCACCAGATCTGTTAAAAGACCAGGCTGTCGTGATCGCGTTCGTTTACCCCTAATCGGACGAATGAAAGGCCGTCCCTAGTCGATCAAACGTCCAAGTTTAGTTTCTAACGTGACTCGGCCTGCAGGCGGGCAAAGCTGCCCATCGACTCACGCCGGGCCGTCTCTACCGCCACGTTGGCCTCGCGTGTAATGCCATCCCGGATCTTCTGGTCCTGCTCGGTTCGGAACTTGTCGAGCTCGGCCCGGACCGATGCAATGATCTGGTCGGTATCCGCCTTGATTGTGACCTGAACTTTACTCTCTTGCTTCAGCGCCACCTCTAGCCGCTGTTTATCCGCGACGGCTTTGCTTTGCTGCTTGTCGAACCCGATCCCGAACGATGAGTCGAACCCCGCAGCCTTCGCAACCGCCAAGTCTCCCTTCCGGGCGAAACCGACCGCCTCATCACCGCCCACGCCACGTAGGAGCTTCCGTTGGTCGGCGTCAAGTGAACCCCCAGCGCGGGCCTTGGACAGAGCGTCCATCGCTTGCTTCTGTTCGATCTCACCCATGTTCGCAAACCGTTCAGCCGCCGACATACGCGACTCTTCAATCTGCTTGATCGACGCGGACTGCAAATCAATTTGCTTCTGCAACCCGGCGGACACCTTCTGGGACGCTGCGATCTCTAGCTCAGCCTTGGAGCGGGCCATTGTTAGGATGTCCTGCTGGGCCGATTCCATCCGTTGAGCATGGAAGGCGGACCGGGCAATCGCGTCCTCATATGCCGTACCCGAGTCGATCGCTTTGGCAGCTAGCGCGGCAATGCGTTGTTGGGTCTCCTCGCTCCCTTTGGCTGCCTCAACTGCAATCATCTGCCGTGCTGCGATGTCATCACCCAGGCCCACGGTAGCATCGGCTGCCGACGTCGCTGTGCGATCCCTCAGCGAGATGGAGTTCTTGTCCAACGCCAACCCCTCAGCCATCCTGGCGGCTTTCTCTCGCTCCAGGAACTCCGCATGGAGGCGACGGCTAGCTCCGGCCAACTCTATCGGCTGCTGGCCCTTTTCCTTTTCGTCAGCTGCAACACGACCCGTTGGATCGAACCCCAGAAGTTCGGCCAGCCATGCTGCAGTACTGACTTCGGCCTCGGCTATTTTGTTCGTCAAACTTCCAACCTGGCCTGCCGTCCCGGTCGCGATCTCGCCCAACTCGTAAAGCACCAGTCCGACCGCTCCGATCGCAGCACCAGCCGCCGCTGCCGTTCCGGCTAGGCCGACGCCAACGCCCGCAACCGTTGAACTAAGGAACCCGCTGCCTGCCGCGCCTGCTGCACCCGCAACTCCAGAGGCCGCACTGGCCGCCCCAGCTGCTCCACGCGATGCTGCCAATCGTGCGTTGGCCGCTGTGGCTGCATTGGCCGCTACCGTCTCAGCATTTAGCCCAGCGGTCCGTAACGCCTCTGCAGCAGTCACCCTCGCCGTAATGGTCACTCCCGCGGCCTGCATCGCACGAAACGCCTCGAGTCCCTTTTGGAGTGCCACCACGCCTTCAAACGCACCCTTGGCAACATTGTAGACGCCCTCAATCATTACGATGGAGCGGAGTATAGACTCGCTGTTTTCTTCGGATACCAGGCCGATCTGCGCGACACCCTTAGCCGCGTCCAGTGCCCCGCGGGTCGCTCCTAAGAAACCCTCCGTTGCGGATTTCTTGTACTCGGCGTGTTTATTCGTGAGGTCGTTGATTTGCTCCGTCAGGGCCTCGTATTCGTCGATCCGGCCCGCCGTCTCTTTGAGGTCGTCGATGCCTTCTCGCGCCTTGGCGAACATTGCGTCCATCTTGGCGGTTAGGCCGGACATAACCTGCTCGTGCTCGGTCGCCATCTGGGACAGAGACGCTTGGACGTGCTGGTTGGACCGATTGGCACTGTTAGCCAGATCGCCGATCGACCGCGACGCCATCTCGTACTCGGCCTCGAGCTTGCTCATTGCAGCATCAACCGCCGCGCCGGTCTGCGTCGCCATCGCCTTGCCGGATTGGCCGATACGGGCCTGGGCGTCCATGGCCGTTTTGGCCATCTGATCCATGCGCCCTTGAGTTCCCTCAGCAGGTCGGACGTCGACTACGAATATTACTTCATCAGTACTGGTATCACTCATCGCTGTATAACCCGTGGGTTAGAAATCTTTGCAAGTTCGAAAGCGTATTGGTGAGCGTGGCAACCAAACGCCTAAGCTCCTCGGGGGTTTCTGCGGGGATGGATTTCCGCCATGGCGTGCCGCAGCGAAGAAACGCAGCTTCTGCATTTGCTACGAGGCCGCGTATATTCCGCAGCCTAACAAGCACTTGGAATTGCTCGAGCGTGATACATGGCGGCTCGAGCAGCTTCTTCTGGTCGCGCTTGCGTCGTGTTAGTACATCGTTCAGGCGTCGTCCTTCATGTTCAAGCCCTTGGATTTTCTGATATAGCTCGAGAAGTGCGGTCTTGTTGGCTTTGATTCGAGCCTCGACGCCGGGAATCAATCGCCGCTTGTCGTGTAAACGCTCTCGGTGGGCTCTGCCGAGCGCGTTGTCGGTATCTATTTTGAGCGGGCTGAACGCGAGAGCCCATTTGCACTCCTCCGCAATGGCATCATCCTTCACGCCGCCCATCTGTACCGCCTTTTTACAACGTACGTTCCCTTCAATCGACTCCAGCATCATTACCCGACCGTTTTCCACCCGCATGGTGGGCCTACAGATAAATGCCTTCGCGATCGGATCACCTTTGGCTTGCACCGAACTTCGGAGGCGGATAACTCTCCCCTGTATGTGTCGACAATCTCGCCTTCGATTTCCATAATTGACAGTTGCGTAACATAGAGTTCAACCACTCGGCCACTAACTCCTCGGATAGTTGCGTTTTTGTCATCCAATGTCAGTCTCTTTTGAGTCCATGCAGGGCTCGCGATCGAATGCGTGGCCGCATGTCCGAAGGGCCTGCTACCCCACTTCCGGCGGGTCCGGCACATTTTTAGGCTCTGCTATTCGCGTGTGTTGGGGGCCTTCATGGCCTCTGTCGACGAACGATCTGATGTTGCGATTTCCGACTTCACGACGACTGCAATTTCCGATTGCACAACCAAATACACCGAGAGACATATCCGTTAAGGGCCACCTCGATAGTATTTAATTTGGTAGCACGGCAGTCCATCTACGTGTCCATTCGCAAGATGAGAGATTCTCCGACATACGATTTGCTTCTCAAGGGTAGTGTTCACAACCGTCTTGCTCCACTCGGGGCGGTCCGCTTTTCAAACAGTCCGGGATATCACATCATCCTGACATCGAATTGCGATGTCGTGTCGGAAGCCTAAAGAGCAGTAGAAGGTATTCGAGAGTGTTCCTCAGAGATTTCACGGAATCTGTTTACAAAGCGCACTCGATGCGTTTTTCTCGATAAATTCGTCATGTGCTTCTATGATTGGGAGAAGTTCCGTCGGACCACGGCCGAACGTAAGCGTGACCGTTCCAGCACAACAGCACCGTTTGGCTTTGCCTGCTGCAAACTTAGCCGTCAGGTGGGTTGGGGCTGTCGCTGGGATTTCGTCTGCGCAGTGTTTTGATAACTGAGTACAAGTCATTCGCACTTGGGGACAAGCATCACGAATAGCTTTCGTAATGATTTCAATCGGAGTCCTCCCTCGGCCGATTGAAAACAATACGGTTTTAGGACGGATGGAATTGCAAAGTAAGTTTGCGAATAGAGCTAAATTGTCGTTCTCGCTTTTTCCGCCATGATGGGGATAGATCATGACATCAGCGTGAGGGGCGGGAGTGGTCTCAAGCATCGAACGAAAAGCATCAAGAGTGATGTCGCCAAGAAGGATTACCTGCGGAACATCATTATAGATGAGGCGAAAAACGGCACTGATGCTGTTGCTTGTGAGCATTCGCTTACCTCTTCGTATTGATCCTGGGCCAGTAGCTGCCATTCCCAGACTTGGGGCGAGCACCTCAATTTTGACGTTTGGAGTATCGAATAGATTCGTCTGCTTCGTTGTTAGCGTAACACCGAAATCAAGTTCACCATCTCTGTCTTTTTGCTCAAGTAAGTAAACGAGAGAACTCCAAAGTTCGGTCTTTTTATTCAAATCTGGATTTAGTCTAACTCGTCCGATTTCAACAGTGCCGGATTCCAATAAGCTTATCAATCCCTCGATGTGATCTTTGTCCGCATGGGAAATCAGTACAGTATCTATTGATGTTATCTTTTCAGCGTCGAGAAACTCTAAAAGAGTTGTCCGTGGACCAGCATCGAAAACTGTAACAGACTTTCCATCGACTAATACCGCCGAGTTTCCGTGACCAACGTCGAGAATGTGCAGGACTGTCTGACTCATTAGCTTTCACGATGCTCGAAACGTTCGAAGAATAATTCAGACTGATTTTCCGCTCCCTTATTAACGGTCGCGAACAAATAACCACCCGGTTGCAAGTGTGGTGTTAGCCCAGCTGGAACAATTTGACGTGGGACGCTGACTACCTCGTCTGAATTCCATCCCGGCAACACGACAAATAGGGTGTCAGCTGATACATCAGTAATCTGCATAAGCGTCCTCCAAGGTTTACGTGTTGGAACGAATGTTCCGGCGAACTCATTTCTACAAACTTCCCATGATCGCAAAAGTGTATCAGGGTCAGCTTCCTTCGGCGTTAGAAGCACTGGAATTGACCGTCGATACGTTCGTATCTCGAGCATCTCCGCTATTTCCCATTGAGTCACAAGTACCGCAGGAAAATGATGGCGGTAAAGTTCCGCGACTGCCGCCGCGCCGTTAAACGCAGCATAGTTGTTAACAAAGTGATGATCACAAACCGCGCGGTCTGCGCGACTCAATACGCTTTTCGTAAGCTCATCCAACTTCTGGAATGGACCTGGAAACGCGGTCACTGCCCAGTCGGCTAATTCGAACTCATCCTGCATGCTTTCTCGTTTGACTTGGTCGTCGTCAATGATTGCGACCTGTGGACTCTTCGACACAATTAAGCTCCTAATATTGGCAATGTGATCCTTAATTCCGCACCACCTAGTGATCCATTCGCAACGGCTTCGACGCTCCCACCCAGGTCTGAGGCAGTGTCGCGGACGATAGTAAGGCCAAGCCCAGTTCCAAGGTCTCGCGTTGTTTCACCTGGTAGCCAAATCTCTGACGGACTAATGTCGACAATACCGGGTCCTGAGTCTTCGCAAACGATTGTACAAAAGGAATCCGTAACCAAAGTTCTTAGACGGATCTCAGGATCGCCTGGCTGTGCCTTTTCAAACGCCTGCAAGCTGTTCATTAAAAGGTTGGTAATAATCGATTCGATAGCCGCTTCACTGGTTCTCAGATATGGGTTGGAGTCGGCTAGAATTTTAGTCAATCTGATTCGCCGCTGCACGATGAATCGGTCGAACATAGATGCCACCCCGGTAATCACATCATGAATCTGGATTCGTGCAGCACGACGTTTGTCCCGACTAACTTGACTCAGGGTTAAATTACTAAAGGCTCGGAGCGAATCGGCTACCCCAGTGAGGCGGTCAACTGCACGAAATAGTCGTTCATTTCCCTCCTCTCCTATCTCCTTAGTAATGGCTTTTTTTATCGAGCGAACATTTGAGTCGATTATATTGAGTGGTTGTTTTGACTCGTGAGAAAACAAGGCTGCGGTAATTCCAGCTGTACTAAGCGTCCGATAGAGTTGCACTTCCTTCCGAAGAGAATTTGTCTCCTTTTCCTGCGCTTTTGTGTATTGATCGACGGCATGCTTGATGTCAACTTGCTGATTCTGAGAAAGCAACTCAATTGCAATATCTAGGCTTTCTTTAGCCTTTGACGATTTCGTTTTCGTCTTATTCCGATCGTCCGCACGTTTAGCTTCACGCTCTTCCAGTCGACGACGAGCCATCCAGTCAAGTGCTTCGCCGGCAAAAACTTGCAGCTCGGCAAATGCTCCGTTTTCAATTATCCCCGAGCGGTCGGTCTTTTGTGTAAGTTGATCTCCTGGATCGCTAACAGATACTCGCCCGATTGAGTTGTTCGTGCTTGGTCTTGCCTCTGGGCTCCGTGACCGACGTAGGTTTAGTTCAAGCCAGTCGTTGCCCGGATTGCCATACGGTGGAACGCGGAAGCCTCGAAGATAAAGGTGCACACCACCAAACTCTTTTAGCCAATCTTGCACTTCCTGAATCGTGGACGTTCGCGTGCTGAACGTATCCTTATCAAGAATGAAATTCCAGAGATCAAATTGTGCGGCAGGACAATCATACGCGACATCCTTGTTCTTTCTGCGAAGGTCGGCATGATCCGCGCGATACAGCTCATTTCCTTTCCAATCCAATACACGTGCGGTCGCAGTTCCATCGTTTAAAATCTGGCCAATCAGGTGGAACTCCGCATCGTCGAAGTATCGACTTGCAACCATTTTAGAAAGGTCAGTAAACTCTTTTGCAATCAACGAAGGCCGAAAGCCTGAAGGATCATCGGCAAACGGATCGGCAAGTAGCAGAATACCCCTCGCAAGTCTTTTTACGTCCGAACGTTGTATAGTATGTTGCAGATTATCAATGCGGATAATAGTACCAGGCCCGTTTAATTCCTTTCGCTTGCGAGCATGTATCTTGAGTTCGATTTCCTCGACTGTGTCCACCGAATCATATTTAGTCCAATCGATTTTTAGCACAAATTCAGTTTCTGGTTCGTCTTTGGGACAAGAAACCAGAGTTGCTAATGTTCCAAGACGCAGGGCGGCCAAACGACCTAACCCCTTATTTCCTACCGGAGTTCGCCCAAGTCCTGTGGGGACAGAGCTGTCTTTGCTCGACTTACCCAGCAACAACCAACCATTTTCGATCTCGTCGTGCCCCATTCCGATACCATCATCGGTAATGGTTACCGTGCCACCTACGTTAATCGTGTTCTCCAGAGCAATCGAGCAGAAACTTGCGTCTGCGTCATGGGAGTTCTTCACAAGTTCGAGGATACCTTGGTCTGGATTAGGGTTTAATTCTTCACCGAGCCTCCTCAAAATATCGGGACTGAATCGAAGGTGGGCGAATGGGAGAATAAGTTGACGCGATTTAGCCACAATTCACCCACGGAATTTTCTTGATGGAATCGACGGTAAGATGACGACATCGAATAGCATCGTCCAAATAGTCTGATGTTGATTCTTCGCGCAAAATCGAAATTAACTGTCGACATGTTCGAAGTCTATTGTCAAACGGCTTGCAAACGATCAGATGATTGTCCACGGCGAACTCAGCTGCTCCACGTACAATTGAACCAACAGCACGGTATTTGTCGCCCGGCCGCGATGTACGACGAATGACGACGAATGGCGCTCGCACAACACGCCGCGAAAAACGGCGTCGGCGGCCTACATCGAACACTTCGTCCCAAGGCTCAATGCTTTTGACAGTTAAGTATGGAAACCATTCACCTACCGCTGGATCACGGAAGTCAACAACCGAACCAACTTGAACCTGAAAACGATCGTTGACTGTTTTCGTGTTGGCGCTGTCGGTTTGCCAGCTCCACACATTGGCATTCCGACATGCTTGTGACTTACATTTAGTCACGTCCAAGACAAAGACATCAACGTCTGCGTGTCGATCAAAAATACCAAAGGATTCAATTCGATTTAGTTCGCAACGCAACGCCACGTCGTTCCGAAGGCGGGTATAGCGAGAGCCACAGCGAATCACTTCTGGCAATATCGCAACTATTCGAGTTCCATCGGACGATGCATCAATCGCGCGCATCAAAAACACCGCGGAGGAATTCACTTTACCACCGGCCCAGTCGCATTTAGTTTCGATTGTTTGATTAGCAAACGGTGGATTCATCAAAATGTGAGTCGCTTTCTCGTACCCTGCCATATCGGACAGTCCACTGCCCACTTGGATCCCCCTAAACCACTCTCTCAATCGCGTTTTCTTTGAACCGCGGAAACCATGGCGTTGCCAGGCTGCCAGTATTAATCTAGTGCGGCATGCACGTGCAAACTCAGAATGAAGATCGCATCCAAGTAACTTTTTCGACCAGAAGCTAAGAGTAGCAAATAGAGTTGACTTTAATGGCAAATGGTCCGTTAACGCGAGAAGAAAATCACCGGCCCCGCAAGCAGGATCAAAAATAATGGAGTCGTCCGCGATGGAGTCGGCAACTCCTTGGAATGCAAACTTGCGTAAAGAAGAACTCGTAAAGAAAATACCATCACGTCGCCTATCCTCAAGATTAATTAGTCGCCGGGCCTCGCGTCCAGCTTCACCATTAAGCGCAGCGTCGACCCTAGCGACTCTGACGTCTGGTGAATGCATCTCTTCAAGCATTCGGTCGAGCTTCAAGGTGTATGCCGCGTACTGATCCATGCGACGCATTTACTAAGTGTGTGAGTGAGTTTGATTTTCAGAAGTATAGCTGACAAGCGAACATACTCCGAGTGGGCACTTCAGGATTGAAACGGCTCATACGACTCCGGCAAAGCGTAAGTCGAACCAGCGGGTTCAATTAAACACCGCCGACAATGTCAGAGCGTTCAATCTCAACATGACTCGCGTCATTCATCCACAGCATGTGCTTTAAGAGTCTAACGTTTTGGCGCTTTTCAAATCGCGGCCCCACTACAACCCTTCGAAGTACGCTGATATGCGTGAAAGTCAGTTCTAGAAATGGGATCAATTGCCCGTTTCTGATCCGGTACTTAATTACATCTCGATTGAACTTTCTGATCTTCTTGCGTTTTGGTCCTGGTAGGTCAAGATCGTCTTCCTCTGCAAGTGGAAAAAACTGAACAGACCTGTATTCACGCTCGCTTACAAATTGGGGCTGCTTGAACTGCGTCGCAAGAGTGGCGATTTCTCCCAGCAAGACGCTTTCAATACGGAATTCCGTAGCACTATCCATCACAATTTGGGTTCGATCCACTATCATTTTTTTTTGAGCCTCTAGGTCGTAAATGACTGGGTGGTCAAAGTGATCGAAGAGCTCACCTCCAGGTAGCCCCAACCGCGCAATTCCGTTCTTCAAATATTGCACTTCGAATCCTATGGCGACTCCTTCACCATGATCCCCATACATCTCCCATTGGCTGAAACTGTCGGCGTCTGACGAACAACACAACACCCAGTACGGAAGTAGCTCATCAGCAAAATCAATTTCCGCCAATTCAGGAATGATTTGACGGGCCATATTCCAAGTGTAGTGGAACTCATTGCCGTCATTCATAAAGCCGATGTTAGTGAACCAGAGCTTTCTCTCTTCGAGAATCTTCTTGAATGTATTCAAGCTGGTGTAGTGGTAATGCAAAACCATAAGTCGAGATCCGAGGGTGAACCTATGCGGCTACATCACAAGAGTTACTGGAGTGGAACCAAGTTATTGCTGCACATGACAATGCAAAGATTGCAACAAGCATACAAGTTTGACGGAACGCGCCTGCTGGAAACTTGATCTGCTAGGCACTTGTTACTACCTGTTTGAGTTTCATCTTTAAAAAGCTAGGCTCCAACCACTACCAAGCAGGCGGAGACCTTTTCTTCTTTGCATTTTCGTAACGAATCGTTGTACCCGCGACTTGTTGTGTTGACAACTATGGATGAACACGGGTCGCCTGCGCGTGAAATTCCAGTTGAAACTGGCAACCGAATGCAATCCGGTCAATCCTCCAACGAGATTTTCCAGACATGTCCGGGAATTAGATTTCGTCGATCAGCCCCTCCGCGTACTCAACGATGTCACGCCGGATAGCAGCCAGCTTGGTGGCGTCCTCCTTCTCGGCCTCCACCTCCGCGTTGTAGGCGTCCAGGTCGATCGACTGCTCGATAAACCTAGCGAGTTCGGCCTGCATCAATTGAGGGGCTATTGCCTCCAGTTCATAAACATCTGCAGAGCCGTGCTCTCCCACGAACTTCTGATAGTTCGATGATGAACGCTTGGCCTCCATCTCGTTGGGGGGGATCCGCCACTGACGCACTTGGTCCGCAGTCAGCATTGCCTGATAGACGATTGCACTTTCAACACCAAAATCATCTCGGATCGAGCGAGCAAACGACTGCGCGATCTCAGCTCCATCAGGATCGAGATCGGACATGATCAACAGAACCAGCCTATCCTTCCCGCTCCGCTCATACCGGGCCACAATCTGCCGCCTTGGCTCGAGCGAGCAGTAGCCCCTACCGATCGTCAGCGGCAAACAGAACCTATTCGCGATCGGTTGCACGATGTTCAACAGCGTCTGCTTCTCAACGACCAACTCGAAGTGGTCCCATTGGGACTGCAGCAGGTCACGTCGATAGCCGGAAAGAAGATGATAAAACTCGTTACTGAGGAAGCTCGATGTATCGGGAAGGAACGAAGTGTTCCGAGTTGGGCGTGTCTCGTCAGAGATCGCATCAAATGGAACATCGCCTGACAACCGAGCTCGGGTAAGGAGGTCACATAGATCCTGGTAGCTCGTTCGATTGTTCTCATATCGCGAGTCCGGCTTTTTGGAATGTCGAAGCGGTGGATCATTGAGGAGCTGGTAGTGGATCTGTCGTACGGTCAACGGCCAGTAGGCTTTGAGATTCTCAATCACCTGCATGGCGGCACGGAGCATCGCCTGCTTGCCGGACGACACGACTGAGCGGACCTTGGTTCCTGCAATTGAGAGCTCCGCCGGTGACTCCTCAGAGTCCTTCCGGGTACGGAGGTCCTGCAACTCCTGATAGGCAATCGCCGGATCAATATCGAGCATCGCCTCCTTCATCCGCATCGCCGCGTTCTTGTGCCGTTGGCGATTCCATTGGCGCAGCTCCCGGGTCCATTCAGCTTCAGTGTGGTCTGATCGGGATTGTCCAAGGTGTCGGATGACCCTGACGGTCGTTAGTCGCGCGAGGATGCACGCTGCGTAACGCCGATGCCCGGATACGATAAACCCATCGACCGACACGCGAATCGGCTCCAGCAGGCCGGAGCGAACTATCGAGGCCGCTAGATCGACCAGCTCGGCGTCGGCGGTGTTGATCGCACCATAGAGTCGGTCATTCTCCGGTGATGGAGATATCGATTCGATTGCGACGGTTTCAAGTGATTCATCCATAATCGCTACCTTGTAGTTAACTTCCTATTGTCCGCACGGCACGTCGGCCCTTCAGCAGCGCCGCGATGTCGTTTAAGTCGAGTTGGGAGGGGGGAAGGGGCGTGTCGAATGCGTAAGCGAGCCCCGCCTCCAACGGCTTGCGTGCGAGTTGAACGTCGGAGAACCCGCTCGTGGCTCGATGCCAGTAGCCCAGGAACGCCGAAGGATCGAATGACCCACTACACACCAGGGACGCATGTAGGTGTGGTCTGAACTCACCACTCGAGTTGGTCAGGTGCAGGCCATTAACCCCACGCTTGATCGCCGTTAGGCTTCCTCCCCGACCACGTGCCACCTGCTTGCGCCGCGTCTCCCCCATCGTCGCCCATCGTCGCCAGAGCTCGCCAATGGCCGTAGGCCAGTCGTCAGAGGGGAAGGAGAGGTAGGCGCACCAGACACGGTCGTAAGGGGTGAGGACGGACCGCAAGAACTCCCGACTGCTCTCTGTGCGCTCCCGGACCCACCGGGCTTTGCAGCGTCGACATACCCAACGCTTATTGCAGTTGCATAAGTATTCGGGTTGTCCCGCCGATGTTGCGTATAGACAAGGTTGTGCCGTTTGATCGTAATCGGATTGATCTGTGGCCGTTCGATCGTCGATGCGCCCGGACTGCGCGACGACACCGGAACTACCCTCTGCGGGCGGAAACGCTACAATGAGCACCGTGACACCTGACTTACCTCTGGTTGACACTCGAGCCGCCCGTTGCCCCCAACGAACGACTCAACCTAACTAGCCTGACGGACCCCCCGTCGGGCTTTTTGCATTTATGCGATCGATTTAGTCCTCGAGGATGCGTTCGCGCTTTCCTCTATGAACTGCCGGACCCACTCAAGGGTAGTCATCGGACTGCCCGCGATGATGACGGATCGAAGTTTGGCGCCGCGCACGCCGGTAGTCCGGTACTTCCATAGCGTTACTCTACTAACGTCCTGCCCGGTCACATGGCGGTATGCGTCTTGGATCTGCTGGTATTCCATCTCTATGGTCTCTCGTTTGTTAGGTTTGGACATTGGGGTAGTATTGCTCGATTCGGCTTCAGTTAACAAGCCTTAGCAAGCCAAAGCAGAAACATCAAAAAACCCAGCGAAAAACCGGGTTTCGTTGAACCGCTGCCGAACTATCTGTCCTGCGCGCTAGACGTTTTTTACGACTCCTGCCCTGTCTCGTATTCCGCGTAGTCGACATCCTTGACCGCTGGGAAGTCGATCGCCTTTTTGACCTCTGGGTTACGCCGTAGTTCTTTCAGGACCGTATGGACCGACAGGCCGTCCGGCTGGGCGATTTGCTCGACCTCGATCTGGTCCGGGAGTTTGCCGGGGTGCGTGTTGGCTTGGTCGATACGGGCCAGGAGTTGGAGGGCCGCGAACCTCAATCGTGGTTCCGCCTTGTGGTCCTGCGACAACCGGTAGGCGTCGTATACGATCCGTTCCCTCAGATCCCTTGGGACCGGCCACCGTTCCTCTACGGCCTTCAGGCAGTCCTTGATGTCCTGCATACGCTCGATCGCTGCGCCAGACCCTCGCAACTTGGCAGCTTCAAGGAACTCTGGCGTTAGTTCAGGCCAGAACGTCGCCTCGGCTGCCTTAGCCTCCGCTGCACGTCGTTTGTTCTTCCCGGCACGCTTAACCATGGGTTGTTCCCTTCGGTAGTTTCGCCTGGATCGCTTTTCGTTGAGCCGACGTTAGATGACGTCGATACAGATTCGCACTTAGGACATACGCGTATGGGTCTTGGTCTTCGGTCGTCTCGCACTCGAGGACTAATATCTCCAATTCTTCGCATGCACGAACTCGCCTCCGCCCATTGATCAACTTGTTTTGAAAGTAGACCACGGGCTCGTTTTGCCCGTTCTTGCGTATGTCTTCCTTCAATGCATTGAACGATTCCTCGTCCATAACGGGGATCATCGCCGCCGCTGGATGTACTTCACATTGCTGATTTGACATCTTTTTTCCCTTCTCCCCACTGTTTAAACACTTGGTCCAAAGCCCGCCGGACCACCCGACGAGCGCCAAAACGTCCAGCGCGCTGGACGAATTACTCCTCCTCGGTCTGCACCACCATCCCCGGACTGAGCCGATATGCCAGCCGATCGCACTTCGCGCAGTGGAGCCCGTTCTTAACGTGATAGAACATCGACTGACCGCACCAGACGCAGACGAACCCGAGCATTGGCTTCGGCTGGGGAACTTCAGCGAGGCGTAGCGGGAGCCCCTTTTGGACCGCCTGATTGACTAGGTCTCGAGCGTTCATTGGTTAAGCCCCTAACATGCGATCGAGCTCGGACTCAACGCGGTCCAACCGTTTGACGCTCTTGGTCATGGCTCCAGCCGTTTGACCGGGGAACGACTGCGTTCTAGCCGCCGTGACGGCGTCAATGAATTCCTCGACCCATGCGACGGTTGTAAGCGCGGCTCCGTTCACCACGCGATACTCGAGCCGAATCCCGCGCTGCCCTTCACGGCACCGCCGAAACATAGACCGTTGAGTGGTGGTCCCCCCCGTCGCCTGAAACCAAGCTTCGGTCATGGGTAGGTATTTCGATTCCCCGGCGTTCTTGGCCATTTAGCACCTCGTCTCCCGTCTAATGACAATTAATGAAACTGCACGACAGTAATGACGCCGCCTTGGCCACAGATTCGCCCGCGATTTAGAAAAGTGACGAAAATCCTTCCGCCAACGAAAAACGCCCGGCGGGAACCGGGCGTTGTTCGATCTGACGTGAGGAGCGGCTAGCGAAGTACAGCACAAGTTGTTTGTAGTCGTCCATCTAGCCTAGCGAAAACCTTTTGTTGAAGCTCAATCGAAGCCGGGCCATTAACAGCCCAGCCTCTAATGACATTGATTTTCGAACAGACCATTAGCATTCCATTTCACCACGGAGAGACAAAAAACTTCCCCGTAACTGAGTGGTTGAGCTCGGTCTCAGGTTAGACACGAGGTACCGGCGAGACATGGCATCCGTCTGCGCTGAGCGATGATGAAGTCACTCGAGCCAAACGCACGCATGACTGAATTATTTCGTTCCGATGGCTTAGATAAGGTGACCTACTGAAACACGCACGGCCACGGCAAGCCACAAACGGATTTCAAGTGTTTTTTCTTTCCTGCGACAAACCGGGCGTGTGAAAACCTGCAATATTCGCACGTTCTGTTGCTGCTTCAGGCTGTTTAAACTCAGCCCGTACGCTTTAAAACATCCGGAAATCCAAATTATGTCTAAGTTTCGCCCGCCCGTACGAACGTCTCGACAGCAAAGAATGAATAGAAACACGAAAGCTGCTCGCGGGCGTACATGTGCGATTGAAAGGTTGGAACTTAGGAACCTTCTTGCAGCGGGCGTTACAGTTCAGGCGAAAGTTGTCTCAAACACACTGTTCATTGATGGTACGGAGGGACCAGACACGATAACAACATCCTAGATAGGCAACAATCCATCTCTGAATCGGCTTGTCGTTAAGTTTGGAGGGGTACATGCATTGCATTTTGACGGTGCACTCGTCGCCAAGATAAATGTGAAGGGCTATGGTGGGAACGATAATATTACCAACCAAACCACCCATCCAATGTTTGCTTTCGGCGGGGATGCCAAAGATGAATTAATTGGCGGTGGTAAAGCCGATCAACGCTGCTGCGAAAAGGGCAACGACGTTCTCTACGGTCGAGATGGAGATGACTTTTCTTGACAGGTTCGAAGGGAGAAAAAACTGATGCTTTACTTCTTAGAAAGCGAAGTGTAGCGTCTGACCGGGCTTGGCCCCGAATAGGTGATTTTAATCTGAGTCTCGGGTTTTAGAGAGATGCTGCCTTTCTTGGCGTCTAGCTCAAAGTGGACGCTTTTCTCGATCATTTTGTCCTGAATTGCGTTGACAGCTTTGGTCACGAGTTCAGCTGAATCTTCTGTTGCTGACGATGACGAGAGGGTTGTTTCGAAACAAGAACCGTCTTCCAATTCTACTTTTATCCCAAACTCCAGACCTGTTGTTTCTTCTCGGAATTCATCACCATCCTCAGTGGGATCAACCAAGTCTTTGGTTGCAGTACGTTCATCCAACTTAAATGGTATAGGTTGCTCACGACCGCTGTAGACTTTTAGTGCACGTGGACCCGAGGAGCGTATTTCGGCTACGCAATCAGGACCGATATAGAACTTGCAATTCACCGGATCGCGATTCACACAGAAGTGCCCTGTACGACGAGCTTCACTAATGATTGTGCCGGTGGCTTCGCAAAATACTTTTTCTGGACCGTCGTTCGATGTGTCGTTCGTGGCACTTCTGACCTCGATAACTTGCCCGTCAACAAATTTCATTTCAATTGACATTTCGTAACCGACAGTTTCCCAAGGCATATTAGAGTTACCTTTGTTGAAGTAGTTGAAATCCAAACTCGACATGCATTTTAGTTGAAGTTCGGATTATTGTTCGACATACTTCAAATTGTTATAGCTGACCTTCCGTGCGCTGTCTTTAGGTTCTTTGGAGACACATTCAATTCCATCACGCACCTCTAGAAATGTGTGCTCTGACGTACGAAAGGTTTATTGATGTACCGTGGAATTGATAGCTGCTGCTGTCCGACAGGGCCACAAGGAGCTTGGGCAGATTTTGCCCGCCTTTCCTAGCCCGACTCACGTGGGCGAAGAGCTTGGCACTTTCAACAAACCAACCTTCAGCCAGGTGGGAAAGCAACGTGGCAGTGTATTCGGTCGTGACGCGGAACCGGCACAGATCGGTAAGAATGCCGAGACACCAACCTACGAATCACTGGATCAATTGCCGGCAGACCCGGACTTCGAACCGGACATCGACGAGTCATGATGCTTTCGGGGCGTCGAACGAACGCTGGCCAATCGATGATGTGCTATGCCTTCTTACGCATGATCTGAATAGCCTTTTCTTGGTCCCGTTCTGCGTAGATCTGCGTCACGCTGGCGTCCGAATGCCCCAACAGCACCGAGGCAGCGTCGAGCCCATGCTTGGCCCGGATGTCGGTCGCGAACCGGTGACGGAGCTGATTGGGTGACCACTGCGCAATGCCGTTAGCCTTACAAACATTTGCCACGGCCCGGCTGTAGGACTGCGTCGAGTAGCGCACGCCCGGCTGCTTTTTCGGCTTCACGACTACGTTGGTCCCAGGCCGATTCCCGCAGGACGCGGGTGTCGTCCGTTCACTCGCGCGACGGTCGAGCATTTCCTGGATGGCCTCGCGGGGTGAAAAGCAGTAGTCGTCCGCGCCACGTAGTAGGAACGGCGTCAGGATCGTTTGCCCATCTTCCCCAACGTAGATCGTCCGTGACTTACCGCGGTAACGAGTCTTATGTCGGTCGAGCCGGATCATCCACACGTCACCGGATCGATCGATCATTCCCGGAGTAATCCCGCACAACTCGCCCGGTCGGCAGCCCGTCGCGAGTTGGAATTTGACCATCGCCTTAACGACCCGCGATAGATGCGGGAGCGTGAGATCAACGATAGCACGATCGACGGGTGGAACGTCCTCGAGCTCCGGTAGTTCGCATCGCCCCAGCTTTAGCGGTTCAACTGTCGAGATCGCTTGGTGGATCGAGGCAGGAATGAGTTCCTTCGACGCCCCCCATTTGAACATGCGCCGCAGCTTCTTCATCAATGAATTGACGTATCGACGCGACCGCAACCGTTCGACCATCTCCTCCTCGCCGTCCTTGTTGATCAACCGTTTCATATACGGTTTGGATAGCTCCCCGCGTACGGTCTCGAATGCCAGAGGTCCGAATCCCACCGCCTTCTCCCGGCCATAGAGTTGCTTCAGAACGCGGAAGATAGGCTTAAGACGATGGAAATCGGAGCTCGGACCAGAGCCGTAGTACTCCTTCGCGAACATGGAATAAGACAGTATCAGTTCGTTGATCGTCAGTTCGTCGGCTCGGCCCCGGTAGGCGAACGTGCCCTCCGAAGCGATGTATTCAGAGATCAGACGCCGGAAACGATTGACGGCGTCGGCGGTCCCAAACTTCCCCAGATAGTAGTCCTTGCCATCCAGCGTGACGACTGCCTGGCCCGTCCCTTTATGGCGTCGCAGGTTGGGCAACTTGCCGCCCGAGGCGGTTTCGCCTGCCTGTTCCGGCTCGACCGTCCGCCGCCGCTTTGCCTTGGTCCGCTTGGTTTCGAGTTCACGGCCTGCCGCATGGTCGGCAATGAGCCGATCGTACTCAGCCTTCGACGACTTCGTACCATGTCGCCCCAGATAGAACGTCTTGCCGTTCAACACGACCAGCGCCATGCCGGTCGCCTTATGTAGCCGATACTTCGGTACACGCATCGCTTTGCCCCTTTACCTTGGTCTGGCAAAAGCGGTAGTAATTTGGCCGAAAACCGTAGACTACCGTTTTACCGTTCTGAAACACGCCAAGGGGATAGACGCTGTTAACGCTTATGATTCGCCGGAAAGCTTAGAGAAACCCAATGATTTCGCGGGTTTGTAAGAAGGTCTCTGAGAAAGAGCCTTAGTACACCCATCTGGATTCGAACCAGAAACCTTCGGTTCCGTAGACCGATGCTCTATCCAATTGAGCTATGGGTGCATTTCTACTGCCGGCCACCTTGCGGTGGCCTGCTTTCAAGGTCCAAGAGTTTAATGCCTAGCCGCTGTTCTCTACAAGGGGTTTTGAAGGGCATTTTTCACTTACCACACGGAAAGTGACCCAGGCTACGCCAGCCGTCTGAAAATCGTACCCAATTCAAATGATTTGACTACTAAAGCCAAATCTCTAAGCAGCTTGGCGAGCTGACGTGACTCCCGCTTCCAACGCACCTACGCTCGACTTCCTAGATGTCTCCGCGCCGGCCAACAAAGGACCAATCGCTTCTAACGTTCGATCGATCGCTCCCAAGTGTTGCCGGACGACGGCTTGGGCTCGAATGCCCACTTGAATGCGATGATCGTGGTTGCTTAGCTGACTCTTAGCCCACTCGGAAAGCTCTGCTGGTTGCTTGAGTTGCGTAAGCGCATCGGCGTCTAACAAAAGCTCTACAACGCGCTTGAAATTCTTTGTGTTGGGACCTACGGCGACGCTGCTTCCATAGGCGGCTGGTTCTAGCATGTTCTGACCACCGCGATCGCCGAAACTGCCGCCGACGAAAGCAATGTCGGCTAGGGACCATAGCCATCGCAGATCGCCAACCGTGTCGCCGACCAGAATCTTCCAATCTGTTCTTTCGTTCGCTCGTCTAAGTTCGCTGAGACGGACGACTGAAGCGCCTTCTGCTTTTGCCAATTTAACGACTGCCTCAAATCGCTCGGGATGACGTGGCACTAAAATCAAACGAAGCTCTGGAATCGTTGCCAAGACGGCTTTGTACGTTGCGAGAATCATCTCTTCCTCGCCCACTTGCGTACTGCCTGCGACCCAAACCGGAACGTTCTGACCGCTCGCCGAAAGCTCCTGGCGGAAATGCCGGTTGATAGTTCTGCTAGGCGTTAGACCAAGAACTGAGCGAAGTTGATTCGCCGTTTCGGTATAAGGATCTAAATTGCAGTTGTCGAACTTAATGTTACCGGTGGTTTGGACTCGGGAGCAATCAACGCCAAGGTCGCGGAATCGCTTCGCATATTCCTCATCTTGTGCTCCGACGAAGCTGAGTCGCGAGAATGTCGGTGCGACCAGTTTGTGCAAACGCTTGTAACCCCGGTAGGAGCCCTCGCTCAATCGACCATTAACGATCGCGACCGGAATATTCTTCTCTTGTGAAATCGCAAGCAAATTTGGCCATACTTCTAGTTCCGCAAGCAAGATAAGCTCGGGGTTGAGGCTCGCCAAAGTACGCTTGATTGCCCACGAGAAATCGAGCGGCATTCGAAACACAAACTCGTTAGGGAAGATTTGCCTTGCGAGCTTTAGACTGCTGGCAGTCGTCGCTGAGATGGCAAATCGATATCCGGGGTGCTTACGACGCAGAGCTTGCAGAACCGGTTGTAGCAAGTTGACTTCACCTACGCTCACAGCATGCAACCAGATCATGGGTTCCCGACCAGGTGGAACTTGAACGCGACCCAACCAACGTGTTTTCCATTCAAGCAAGAATGAACGCTTGCGAAAGCCATTTAGTGCGATCGCTGGAGAAAGTACAGCCAGTGCGGCCGCATAGAGCAGATTGAGGCAGATTTGTCTCACGCCAGCGAAATCCATTTCGTCACGCGTTTAAAAAGCAGATCAGTGTTCACTTACCAGTACAGCGAAACTATAGAACATTTTCGCTTTCAGAACACGATCAAAATCTCATCAGGCATACAGTTCTCGCACCATCAGAATGCATGCAAACAACAGCATAATTGTCGACGCGATCAGCATCGCAGTGTAAATCGAAAGCGGTTTGCGAGCAGCCATGTTGATGTGTTTGGACTCTGAAGAGAAAGTAATTGAGAAGGAAGCGTCGCTAAATGATCAAACTACCCAAGTTTCGCAGCGACAGTATCGTTCTGTTGGATGAAGCCCTTGCGAAATGACGGAAGTACTTCTCCAATCGCTTTATCGTCATCAACTCGTTGAATACGAATTCGTCCAAGGTACTGGCTGCCTCGGTAAACTTCCAACTGGTGGCCAGCTCGAAGTCCATCGTCGCGACCCAAGGAGATTTCTACGAGGCTGTTTCCGGAAACGGCGGTGATGACGCCTTTGATGTCCGAAGGTGGCACATCGTCTGGGTTTTCCGATAGGCCCGCAGACGCAAGAGCGGCCGCGGCAGTGTTATTTCTTGCTTGCAGAATGGTCACTTCGCTCTGCAATTGCTTAACGCGATCCTGAGAGTCCTTCAAAAGCGACGTCAAATTGTAAAGCTCGTCCGTACGGGCAATTACCTTCGAACGAAGTTCATTGCGATCTTGTAGTGTCGTGGCAATTTGCTGCCGAATGTTCTCATTTTCTTGAGTAACGCGTTGAAGTTCCGCTTGGGTTTGGTTCAGCGTCTGATTCATCAATGTGTTCTGCGATTGCAGACGAGCCAATGCGGCTTCGTTTGTGCTCAAATCTGTAATCAACGTGTTGTTCTGGCTTTGCAGGGCTGCAAGTGCTTGACGGCGGGCTGCTTGTTCGTGCGCCAGTTCCGTCTGCCCCTTCTCAATTGCCGTTTTCAGTTCCGTCACGTTTCGAGAAAGCTGTCTATTTTCTTCCTCTAGCTTTTGAGCCAGAGACCGATGATTGACGTGAGAAGCGTTAACTACCATCGACAGGGTCAAAAACCCTGCAGATAGAATAGTAACGATCATTACGAAGACTTTGCCCAGATCTGTCATGACTTATTTTATCCTAAACAACTACGCCACTGGGACCGAAATTTGGCCGCGACACAGGGCAGTATAGTTACCTCAAATCGTCAATGTCAACGAAAAGCGCACAATTCGTAAGGGGGCTTTCTCTAGCCGCTAGCCCAGGACTAATTGTGCCGATGATTCCGTTCGTGCCAAGCCGCTGGAAATCTGCGGAACTTAAGCACCGGCCGTTTAGCCGAGGCATCATGGAATGGAAAACGACGGGGCGCCACCGAAAAAGCTGGCGTCCTGTATTTCTTCCATGTTTGATTCTAGTTTCCAACAACTCGAAATCCATTCCCGAGCCCAAGTTTCAATGAATTCACCCTTAGAAACTTTACGTTTGTGGGGTTTGCCTGTTTTGAGTATGGCTATTTAGGGGCTTTAGGAAAGACGTGCCGTTCGAAACGACAGGGTTGGCCGGTACTAGAAACGGGGACGATAAAAGGAAACAGATCTAAAGCCACTGCCAAAACTCTACTACTTTATTCTTCGATCTTATGCCGATTTTGAATGCTGAAGCTGTTCGAAATGCATTTATTTGCGCTTTGGGGGCTGGGAGCACCGAGGGGCTGATCGAATCAATTCTGATTCGAGATGGAACCTACTGTGGCCGGCACTGGAAGGCGGCTGGCTATTCTCTGACTTGGTTCATAGAGGAACAACAAGTCAAATTTTACAGCCCGCAAAAGACCATGATCTTCGGCGGTTCAGCTTACGACTTCGTCTATGGCGAGCAAAATAGCCGCGCCGCAGCTTAGCCGGTCGATGTTCCAGATCGTTCCTGCCCTAGGCTATCGTCCAGACTCCGGCGTCAATCAACGCGGATTCCGCCAGTTGAGCCCAACCGCGGTTGGAAGCGGGTGAAGCGGGAGACGGGTGCAGGATTTTGTGCACTGCGATCGTCTCTGACATCCCCTCTGCTTCGATCACACGTCGCAACGCTTCATAGGCATAGTTGCCGACGCCGACGCTGTATTTCGGCTTTAGGATGCTGAGTGTTGCGGCCAAGTGAAGATCGCAGCATGCATGCAATTGTTCCCGCACAACCTTTGGGAATTTATCGGGCGTCAAATTCTTTCCCGAGGTATCCATAAAGACGAGCGGGCAGTAATTGGCAACAAAACCGGTCTGGAAGAACTCCTCCGGTGTCCTAAACCGCTCTCGAAACAGCCCCCACAGTCGGGCTCCAGAAACTTCTGACCGCTTGCATTCCAGACCGACAATCGGTCGCTTAGGGTGCTCGAGTTCTGGCTTACCGATCTTCCCGGAGATTTTTAACCAATCTCGGACAACGCTGACTTCTCCAAAGGGAATCCCCGTCTGCGCCATACCCCACGGC
The DNA here is from genome assembly GCF_056494165.1 of Njordella aestuarii. NCBI lineage: Bacteria > Pseudomonadati > Planctomycetota > Planctomycetia > Pirellulales > Pirellulaceae > Njordella > Njordella aestuarii. Next base: position 4,906,895 of record NZ_CM151397.1, on the reverse strand, counting down.
CCAGGATTCATTCCCAAAAACACAGTCGCAGTCGCCTGTTGTACAAAACGATCAAGATATTCCGCATACGCGCCCCACGCATACTTAAGCGGATTGTAGACCCAAGGTGTTACGCTTGAAAAATCGATGGCATCGAGGCTGTCGATCAACGCTGCACAAGCCTTCTTAAGCGCTCTAGTTTGAACTAAAGCGTTGGACGCTACACTGGTTTTGGCTGTGCGTTTCACTTTGGCATTGATGGCCATAAGGTTTGTCGTGCGTTACTTTTACGCTGTTTTCTGAAGAACAAGGACCGTGTCGCAAATTTCGTTGTTCAACTTTTGTGGCTCATCGATCTCGTACCAGAAGTCATAAACTTCCCGAATCTTAAAATCGGATACAGATTCGATCAGCGATTTGATTTGACGAGCATTGTAAAGTCTCAGGTGTAAGTAATCGATAAGCTTGAAGCTATCCACTGGCCTTTTGACAGTCATCGTCAGTCGCAGTTTTTCCACACGAGTCTTTAAATCACACTCTTCCACCGTCAAAGAGTAATAGATTCGAGCGTCCTGATACTTTACTTGCCAACGTTCAGTGCCGAACAGTTCGCCATCTTTTGGAACTAAATGTAGCCCTAGGATATAGATTCCACCTACATTTAACGCATCTGCAACACACTGCAGGTGCTTCCTCGCCGACTCTTCATCCAGCAGGTGACGGAACGTATTGACCGGATTGAAAGCGGCATCGACCTTCTTCTTCAATTTGAAGTCGGTCATGTCGCCTTTGATAAGTGTTGCCTTGGTGTTGTTGCGGTCAAGTTCTTGTTTGCAGAAGTCGAGCATCGACTTGCTGAGATCCAGGCCAGTAACGTCGTAGCCGCGTTTAGCCATCTCAACGATCAAACGACCGCTGCCGCAACCGGGTTCGAAGACACGTTTAACTTTGTGCGGAACAAAACGCTCGAAAGCCTTCTCGTAAAAGCCTGCTTCGAGTTCCACATTCTCAGTAAATCCTGCGTCGTAGTACTCAGGGTAGTCGTACCAAGATTCATCACGTTTAAGAACGACCTTGGCTGAATCGGCCGGTTTAGCAGAAGCCTTTGGCTGAGATTTGGCTGAGGACTTAGGAGACGGCTTTGGCGATTTAACGCTGGAACTTTTTGCTGGGCTCAAGGTCGTGCTTCGTGCAACAAGATGTTGAATGCTGAAACTCGACCTGCTTCATCACTTGATGTAGTCAGCTTTCAGCGTGTAATAAACCCCGGCGCCATTTTGTACTTGCTGTACCGTCTGGTCCACTTCCAAGGTTCCGGCGAGATTGTATCGACGCAACGCCCATCTGGCTACCTGATCGCCTGTGAGATTGACTTGAATCTTATGCGTCATTGGAGGTTCGCCACCCAAACAACAAGTCGCAAAGTCAGGTACCAAGACGAACGATTTGAATGTCTTGCTGCTGACCGAGTTAGAAAGGATGTAGCCTTTTAAGAACACACGTTTGCCATTGAGTTCAGTGGCAGACGCGGGAGGAATGTCTGGCGCGTTGTAGCCGCTCTTCAATAGCGAAAAGTCGATCCGCTCGTAACCCTCGGGGACTTCAGTCATGTACACATAGTAATGACGCATCGGCGCGGTTATCAACGTCACGGCACAGATGGCGATACTTACCATCGCGATGCCCTTGCCTGTGTATTCGTCGGGATATGAACGGATCGTGTTGAACGCGATCAGCCCGCATGCCAAACCGACAAGCGGCAGCACAAGTCCAGGGGCTACGATAAACCCGAAAAGTCCCAGGACTGCTAAAACCAGTGCAAACACTGCAGACTTCGAAACAGAACGGTAGTTAGGTTCGACTGGTAAATCGTCGGACCCAAATGCAGAACCTACCAAGCTATCGATCGAACTCATCGCCGTACAAACCTTAATCGCTGCTAAAACCGATGATGAAGAACCCTACAACGGCTCCTCGAGATGTGCCGCAACGGGTTTGTTTGTTTGCTTATGCAAACATTTCGTACCATCGGGCAACCAATATATCTAACTCAGGCAACGATGCAGTGCGAGCCGAAACTTGGTGACCAGCGACTTTTCGGCTGGCCGCCCCGACAAGACAAACATCATTGCTAAGGCAAAGTTTACTGTCGTGAGAAGCGTTACGGCTGATATTGAAAGCGGGTTCACCGACCTATCTGATGTCACTACACTTCTTCCGCTCAAGCTTGGGGTGGACTTGCCCGTTGTCCGGTCGCCTGACGCGATTCGGCTTCGGAATGCAAAAATCGATGGCGTGTCGGCAAGCAACTCGCCGGACGCTGCGGGGAGACTGGCAATTCGGTCTTGCGATTTAGCAGAAGGAACATACGAGCTGTCATTCGTACTGGGGGCAGGCTCAGTAGAGGGTTCCACCGGTTGCTGAATTGCCGGTTGTTGGATTACTGGTTGCTGGATTGGGAAGAAGAGATTCGCGCGTTGAAATGCCTTGGGATCCAGCTTCTCAAGGTGGTCAAGTTTCTCTTTTGCTTTCGGCAGCGGGCACGCTCGCATGTAGTTAATTACTGGCAACCGAACCCAGCTATTGGTGTCGTCTGACTTTTCAAACAATTCCACCAGTTTGTCGATCTGCGACCAATCTTCCCAGCGTGCCAAATCCGGAATTACCAAGTCCGCGTAGTCGGGACGATCTAGTAACAGCCTCATCGACTCTAAAATCTTGTTCCGGTCTATGACGCCGCCTTCGGTCCCTTGGAACCGCAACGCCATGATGGCGGCATAGGTGTCCGCGTAAGCAACCTTCGTGTTGGTCAGAAACTGTTTGTCAAGAAACGGTAGGCCTTTCTCGCCAACGATCGTTAAATAGCAAGCGATCAATGCGTCCAAACCTGCTTTGTCATCAGGATTTTCACTTCGCAGTTTTGCCTCAAGCGCAACCGCGTCTTCGTCCTGGGCCACAATGCCAAGCAGTGTGTAGTAAAGTCGTTTTCGGTCTGGTGAAATCGTATTGTCATTCAGCCAACTCCAAAGCTGCTCACGGTCAATCGCGTCCTTGATCGCTTTCACGTCTTCGTAAGGAGCTAGCGCGAACTCATCATACGCATCGCCAGCCAACAAGGATTCTGGGTTCTCGAGATACTTAATGAAGAACTTCAAACGCTCCGTTGAGTCTTCGGAGAGTTTGAACAATTTGTCGATGTAGTCTTTCGAGTTGTCGGTCAGTGTCAACGGAGACGACCACAGCAGTTCGTCGGATAGAACAGCCATCACAAGGTAAGTCTTGTCCGATTTGCCAGGGCCAAAATAAGGTGCGACCAATGTGTCGTTCGCCTTTGCATGTTTCTCGCCTTGAACCACACTTGTGATTGTAAAAGTGGCCTGACCGTCGATCGTTGATTGCGACGATGGAACCAGTTTTGCAAACGCAACCACATCCATGCTTGTCATTTCCTGCCGCAACGTTTGTGATGCCGCCGTACAAAACGGACATGCTTTGGCGACGCTCGCCCCCTGCACTGTTACAACAGTCACCACGGCGACCAGTGCACTTGATAAAAGGGAAAGGCGATTCAGTCTGGGCATTTTTCTCAATAACATTAATTTTCTCCCGTCGCGACTCGGGCGACCGACGCAGCAGGCGTCAAAGGAAAACCGTCGTTCTGGGCGGCAAAATCGGACTAACTGTCAATGATAGGTCACCTTTTGGTATCTGCCAACTCGGTATCTACCACAACCTGCCCCGCTCAGAGAACAGCAAACGCCGGTATTTCAACCGAATTCCGCACAACCTCGGGAGTCACTCACGCGCGAAACGACACAGTTCCGCGATGCGTAAAAGGCGTTTCGAGCGTTGACACTTGGCAAAGCAGAACGTTGCCTTGATCAGCGAAAGTGTTCCGCCAATTCTTTTCCAGACGGGGTTGGCTTAAACGCGTCCACCCGCGACTTTCGAATATAGCGGATCCAAGTATCGATGCACTTGGCGGAAAACACATCGTGCGCAAGGAGAAAATCATGACTGGATCGAAGTCGAGACAGCGCGCGGTCAAGCGAATAGGGAAGTCGCCGCGTCGGCAAAGCAGATTTCTCGGGAACGCTACACCGGCCGTTTTCGTCGAGCGTCAAATTCTCTTCGATTCCATTGATGCCGGCCATCAGGATCGAAGCGATCGCCAAGTATGGATTGCACGTTTGATCGGCCACCGAGACCTCAATGCATTTATCATTCGCGTTCGTACTGTGCGACACGATTTGGATTGCGTGAGCGCTCCGCGAGCTGCCTGCGGATAGTTTGCGAAATTGCGATCGCAACTGGTTGATACGCCGGAAACTATTTTCGGAGGCGTTCAAAAGCGCAGTGCACGCAGGCAAATGGTGCAGAATTCCCGCGGTAACGGAAATGGCTTTATCAGAAAGCCCCATCTGTTTTGAGCCAACCATCAAGGATTCGTTCTCCTTGTACGCTGCAAGTCGCAATTGCCAACCAAGCATCGCGCTAGAGGGAGACATGACCGGCATGAAGCTGGCCGAAAGACCGTTTTGAGATGCTGCGACTCGAATTATTTCGCAAGTAAGCAGATGGATGTCGGCTGCACGAGTAGCTCCAACCGCTGCCAAATGAAATCGGCAATGTCCCGGCTCGCTATCGGAATGGCAAACTTGATTTACCGCAATTCCAACATCGGTCAGTTGTTGGAGGATCTCGCTACAGATCGAAGCGACATTGTGGGCTCCAAGTAAACTATCTGATGATTGTCGCGCTGAGCGAGCATGGTCGATGCTTTCGTTTGCGATGGCTGGTTCGTAGTCAAACGTTTGTTGAGGTTCATTGAAGCGGCTACGGCTTGGATGGCGTTCGTTGAGTCGACTGCGATGTTTCCTGGCATCGGTCAAGATGACTTCGCACGTCTGGCCAATGAGTACTGATTCACCGAAACCCGCGTTTTCCCAAGCATCCTCTGCCCGCTGCAAGATGCTCCGCGCATCAAATACGTCTTCGCGGCGAGTTACTGCGTCTTGAATTTCTGCGACCAAGACCAACGTTGTAATTGAACGTGCAGGTGCTAAGTATGCTGTTTCAGCAACCGGAACAACCACACAGTCCAGAGCACACGAAGCGTGTGGCGAAGAACTTAGAAGCGGCATTCCGGTTTCAAAAAGCTCCTCTGTAAGACGATCGACTGGGATTTGGATATTTTCTCGACGACCGACAAACGTGGTGTAGCGGATTTCAACCGACTTAACGCCTTTTTCACGACAGAACGCCATCAGACTTCGAGGTGTCACAATCAATCTCCGGAATTCGACGTAAACGAGTGTAGAAGCGAGGTTTCGCAACCGGCCGGTTTGCAGCAAAAAGAACTTTAATAGAAGTCTGGCGAAATGTGTACGTTTTGTGAAGTCGGCAAACGATTTTGTCGACGATAACGAATAGCACACCTGTGCGCAGATCGAAAACTAAGATTGACGATCTCCCAAGGCAAAACGTACCACGGGCTGGATGAGAGCATGCACTACACTCAATACTGGCGGATCAACAAGTCCCCTTTTGCCACGAACGCACAATCGCGACTTTACGAAGGCGGAAGCGTTGAGGAGGCCATTGCCCGAATTCGGTTCATGGTGAAGAACGGTAGCTCGCTCGGGTTGCTGGTCGGGCCGTCACTGGTGGGGAAAACGGTTTTAATGCGTAGTTTGGTAAGCCGAATCGGCAGTATGACTCAGGAAGGTCGTGCGAAGGTAGCTTACCTGTCGCTGCTGGGCCTCGACCTCGATTCAATTATCACCAAGCTCATCGAACGGTTATCGAAAGACGAATCGCAGCTTCAGGACCTTTCCTCGCTGTCCCGCGAGCGACGATGGGTCGCGCTCGAAGATACCGTTCGCGGCTTAATTGCTCAAAACAGTCGCATCGTGCTGCTTATCGATGACCTGCAAAGCGGGGCCGCAGAAATTTTTTCCATCCTGCGACGAATTAGCAACAACCTGACTGATCTCACATGCGTGATGAGCATCACGGATGACTACTTGATGGATCTGCCTCGGGGTTTGGTCGAGCGATGCCAACTCAAAATTACCCTTCCAGCGTGGGATTTAGGACAGACAGCGGACTATTTCGAATACTGCATGGATGCTTGTAAAGGTCGCGACAGCATCTTCGACGCCCAATCAATCACCAGGATTCAAGAGCTTTCGGACGGGTTGCCGTACCGTATTAACTACCTAGCAGACCTGTGCCTGGTTGCAGGTGCACTTCGACGGCTGGACCGCGTTTCCGCCGATTTGGTAGACGAAGTAGCCAGCGAGCTGTCAATGCACGGTGGCGAAGTGGAAGTCGAGATGGCAAGCTTTGATCCAAGTGAACCAAACTAGAAACGAGGCGTCTTTTGTTTTGCTATTTGCTTCTGGCGAGAGATTTGCTGATCAGATTTTGCCCGATTTAAAATTGCAGCACAAAACAGCATTGCTTCCACCAGACTTTCGAAACAAGATAGAGTCGACAGACGTAGATAGTGTTAGTAAAGAGTACGGCGGGGAGTTTGTTCTACATCACTTAGTTTGCAGCCACTTATACGAGATCAGGCGAATGAATTCGCACGATTCACAAACTGAAGTTATCTTTTCCTTTGCACAGGCGACTGCGATGTTGCCTTTGTTGCGCCTTATTGTGGCTGATATCTCGCTCGCGCATCGCGATCTGACCGAACGCAAACTGCAAATGCACCGCATTGCCAGACGACGGGAAAATCGAAAATCTGTCGGGCGTGGCGACGGCTACTACAGCGACGAAATCGAAGTCACCCGAGCTGACCTCAAAGAAGAGGAAGGCCAGCTGAACAGTTTAATCAACGAATTGGAATCCCTGGGCGTGCTGCTACAGTCCGCGCACGATGGCGTCGTCGTTTTTCCCGCACTGGTGGAAGATCGCCCGGCGTTTTATTGCTGGAGGATGGGAGAAATTGCGATTACTTCCTACTGCTGGCCCGGCGAAACGTACGCAGATCGCAAGCCGCTTTAGCTCGTCGACCTGTTGTTCGTACAGGTGAGTGTTTTTCTGTGCCGACCGCGCTACAATGGTTGGCATGCCTGATAACATTCAACTCTTTAATTATGTCGTCGTCGCAATCGGATTCGCTCTAGTGAGCGGAATCTTCGCCGTTTTGCTCACTCGGTGGGAAAAGCCTGGCTTTGCCGCCGCAATAGCCTGCTTCGGCTTTGCTGTAGCCATTTTGATTGGTCAGTTTCTTCAAGAAGGTATCTCAATTCCAGCGGACCGCGAATGGCACTATGTAGTGCTTTTGAGTGCGCTAGCCTGCGCCGTGTCATTGTTCCTTGGGAACCTCCGCGCAGAGTTGCTGGTTTACGCTCTCGCGATAGGAGCAATCGCCTTCTATGGGACCCTGATCACCTTCCCGGAAAAGGAATATAGTGAAACCTTCGATGCACAGCGTATCTATTGGACCACGGCTGTCGTCGTTATAGCCGCAGTTAACACGGGACTTTTGCGCTGGCTTTCGCAACAAAATGCCGAACGTTGGTTTTTGTGGGTGCCCACGGCTCAGTTTGGAGCGATCGCTGGATGCGCAATGACCTGCTACGCAACGCTCGGCGCTGCAATACTAGGTTTTTTCGCCCTCCTTGCCTGCTTTGCTGCGATTCGAGCGACGGTAGCGAAAGGCTCTTGGGCGAACAGTTTAATCGGGCCCGCGAGCCTCGCAGCTCCGCTTTTCATCGTGCAGTATCGTATTTACGACGAGTTCTCACCGATTTGGATTTGCGGCGTGCTGTTCGTCCTGCCGGCAGCCGTATGCGTCATCGATCTGGCCGCGATGCAGCAGCGAAAAACCTGGGTTCGCCTTCTTTGCGCAGCGGTCATTGCGGCAGCGATTGCGATTGTGCCGCTCGTGTTTTTATTGAGTCAAACTCCGGAATACTAGCGCATTCCCGTTGACGGCGGAATTCTCCGGTTAATAATGTATCCGGATATGCGGATAAGTGTCCGTGGCGGGTTTTTTCGACGCGAGCAAAACTAATGATTTCCTGGATGCAATCACTGTCAGACCTGACGCGGACGCGATTATTGCGGCTGCTGGATGGCAATGAATTGACGGTGATGGAGCTTTGCTCGGTGCTCCAGTTGCCGCAAAGTACGGTGAGCCGGCATTTAAAGACGCTAGCGGACGATGGCTGGATTGTGTCTCGACGTGACGGCCCGAGCAATCAGTATTCGTTGCCGATGGTCGATTTGGAAGATTCACGACGGCGTTTATGGGATTTGGTGCGTGAACAGACGCAGGGCGATTTAGTAACGACGCAAGACGAATCGCGATTGCAGCAGATATTGATCGAACGCTCCAGCCGCAGTCAGCGATTTTTTTCGTCGGCTGCGAGCAAGTGGGATGGCTTGCGGACGGATCTCTTTGGGCAGAGGTTGGATGCTTGGGCATTAGCGGCGCTTCTGCCCTCGGATTGGACTGTTGGAGATTTGGGGTGCGGCACGGGTGAATTGGTTGCCATGCTTGCGCCGCACGTGCGTCAGGTGTTTGGGTTCGATTCATCTTCGGCGATGTTGGAGTCAGCACGGACACGACTGCTTGGCAACACAAACGTTACATTATCGCAAGCAGATTTGACTGACTTGCCATTAGGAGACGCCAAGTTGGATGCGGCTGTTTTGTCGATTGTTATGCCGTACGTCGCGGATCCTGCTCGCGTGTTTGAAGAGGCATCGCGGGTGACGAAAGTTCAAGGGCGATTGGTGGTTATAGATTTACAGAAACACGATCGCACAGAGTATCGACAGCAATTGAATCATACTTGGTTGGGGTTCGAGCGAGAGCAGTTGCAAGGCTGGTTGGAATTGGCGGGTTGGAAAATGGATAGCTTCCACAATCTACCGCCGCAGGCTGATGCGATGGGCCCGAATCTGTTTATGAGTATTGCCACGAGAATTTAAGTACGTTTAACTTTTATGTGGCTTTCAGCTTTGTTGTTGAAGGCCGTTTTTTAACCCTTTGAGGAGTTTGTTTTTATGAGCACTGTTGCTTCACCGAAGCCTGCTGCAAGTAAGTCCGCTGGTACCGATCGTCCTGCACATAAAGTGAAGGCCTACGATCTTCTTGCAAGTGGTCGTCGCGAGGAGGCTGAAGACATGGTGCGTCTTGGCCGCAAGGAAATCGAACTTGCTGAATACGAGATGCCAGGTCTGATGACTTTGCGTACTCGACACGGCAAGACCAAACCGCTGGCTGGCGCACGCGTAATGGGTTCGCTTCACATGACGACTCAAACCGCCGTCTTGATTGAGACGCTTGTCGCTCTAGGCGCAGACGTTCGTTGGGTTAGTTGCAATATTTTCTCCACACAAGACACTGCCGCAGTCGCGGTTGTCGTCGGACCGAATGGTACGCTTGACAATCCTCAAGGTATTCCAGTATTCGCTTGGAAGGGTGAAACTCTGGAAGAGTATTGGTGGTGCACTGAGCAAGCATTGGTTTGGCCAGATGGCGAAGGCCCTGACTTGATCGTCGACGATGGTGGCGATGCTACCTTGTTGGTACACAAGGGTGCCGAATACGAAAAAGCTGGAAAAGTGCCAGCGTTCGACGCCGAAAACGAACCACACGAATGGGGCGTGATCCTCGATTTGTTGCGTAAGTCGGTTGTGAATCATCCGAAGCGTTACACCGAAATGGCAGAACGCATCCAAGGTGTATCGGAAGAAACAACTACGGGCGTACATCGCCTGTACGAGATGCAGCGCAAGGGCGAATTGATGTTCCCAGCCATCAACGTTAACGATAGCGTGACCAAGAGCAAGTTTGACAACAGCTACGGTTGCCGTCATTCGTTGATCGACGGACTGAACCGTGCTACTGACGTTATGATCGGCGGCAAAGTCGCCGTGGTTTGCGGTTATGGCGAAGTCGGAAAAGGCTCAGCCCAATCGCTACGTGGACAAGGCTGCCGCGTGATCGTTACCGAGATTGACCCAATCTGTGCGCTTCAAGCTGTTATGGAAGGCTATGAAGTCAAGACATTGGAAGACTATGTTGAAACGGCTGACATCTTTATCACCACGACTGGAAATAAAGACGTTATCACTGCGGAGCATATGCACCGCATGAAAGACAAAGCGATCGTTGCTAACATTGGTCACTTTGATAACGAAATTGAAATCGCTGGTCTTGAAAAGCTTGCCAAGCAAGGCAAGGTCAAGCGGATCAATATCAAGCCACAATATGACCAGTGGGAATTTGCCGATACCAAACGCAGCATTCTGATGTTGGCTGAAGGCCGATTGATGAATCTCGGTTGTGCGACCGGTCACCCAAGCTTTGTAATGAGCAATAGCTTCACGAACCAAACTTTGGCTCAGCTTGAACTCTGGACCGAGCGAAGCAGTGGCAAGTATGAAAACAAAGTTTACATTCTGCCGAAGCACCTGGACGAAGAAGTTGCCCGATTGCACTTGGAAAAGCTTGGCGTCAAATTGACCAAGCTCACCAACTCGCAAGCGGAATACTTGAACGTTCCAGTCGATGGTCCTTACAAGCCAGAACACTACCGCTACTAACGCGATATTATTGGCCTAGTTGTTCGTGTATCGAGCAACCTTCAACATCTAAACCGCTGCATTGGCGAATAAGTCAATGCGGCGTTTTTTTGCGCCCGCAACGAGCGCTTACTTACAGAAAGGCTTCAACTTCCAATGATCGAAGTGGAGTCTTGCGGAAGAAACTCTCGTAGATCGATTCGATAAAATTCACGAAGTCTTGCATAGACTCCTGGATGGTATTCGTAAAGCTCATGCGGTGTCTGGAAATAGTACTCGCTGGCCACAGCAAAGAACTCACTTGGGCTGCTCAACCCATAATCGTTGATGTACACGCGATGCCCCTGAGCAACCATTTGTCGTGCATAGTCTAACTCGGTTTGCATCGCTCGGTTCCACTTCACCGAGTCGACGTCGTTAGCAAGCGGGGGCAATCCATCAGCGTTGGGACCATTCACCATGTCGATCTGGTGCGCAAACTCGTGTATTGCCAAGCTATGTCCACGATTGGGACCTTTAGCAGCGCATTGAACATCTTGCCAGTTGACGATGATTGGTCCCCTATACACGGTTTGACCGGAGCGGGCGAATTCGCCTGACAGTTCAAAATTGCTGTGTACGCCGGGGCGAACTTCCGCGACATAGGCTTCAGGATAGACCAAGATTGTTTCGGTCTTGTCAAAGTACCAATCGGAATTTGGCGGGACGCACAGCGCAGCACTGGCCGCAATCGTCCAACGAATGTTATCCGTCAGTTTTAGGCCGCGACATCCTTCCCAGCTTTTCTCGGCTATCAAAACTCGACACCATCGAACTAGACTTTCTTGCAATGCGCCGGGCAAATGATGGAACTGCCAAAGGCTTTGACGGGCGAGCATGTGTTCATCCGCATTGACTGGAGCAGCCAGGAGTTGCTTGCGTTTTCGAGAGCGAGAGTTAAAAAACATAATATTCAGTCACTGGAACATATTGGATGCAACACCGTTCAAAGGTATGCAGTAAGCATTGAAGTTACGATATGCGATGATTTCGGGTTTCTGAATCAACTGGCGACTGTTCCAGTTTTCTTGGAATATTGAGTTGTTTTGAGGTAAGTTTAACGAAGTCTACCTGCCTTGCGTTGTTTAGCTAAAATAGGGAGCGACGAACGAAAAAGTTCGCCTTCCTACCAAATTCTCTGAAGCTTTAGAAATCGGGTTTTCAATGACTCGCTCCTCCCTGCCCTTCCTGGTCCTCGCTATATTGTTCTTTGTCGGTAATGTTTATGGAGAAGAAAATCGGTCGGACCCGACTTCACACGAATCACTTTTTAACGGCGTCAACCTTGAAGGATGGGAAGGCGATCCGAAGTATTGGCGTGTAGAAGATGGAGCTATAGTTGGCGAAATCCCGGTCGGAAAATCGCTTGAAAAGAACACCTGGTTGATCTGGCGAAATGGCGAGCTTCACGATTTCGATCTTCAACTAGATTTCAAACTGTCTGGCGATGCTTCTGCAAATTCGGGAATTCAATTCCGTTGCCAAGCAGATTCGATTGACCATGTATCTGGTTATCAAGCTGACCTGGACATGGGCCAAGAATGGCTTGGTCGTATCTATGATGAACATGGCCGAGGCTTAATAACAGAGCGTGGCACCCGAGTACGCATTTTGCCTGATGGTAGCAAGAAATCAGAAGTATTCGCACCCTCAAACCAATATGCAGTTCTCTTTCGGGAGAATGCATGGAATCAATATCGCATCGTTGCTGTTGGCGAGCATATACAGATCTTTATCAATGGGACGCTCTTTAGCGAACTCGAAGATCAACAGATAAATCAACGTGATCTCAACGGTGCTTTGGCTTTCCAGCTTCATAGCGGTCCTCCAACGCGAGTAGCCATTCGCAACGTGACACTGCAGAACCTGCAGAATAAGTCTGATCGACTGGAACCGTTCAAGTTCAAGTCGACTCAAGGTGAAGTCAGCGATCAAGTTGGTGAGGTGCCGAAGGGTGAAAATAACACTGCGTTGAACTTGGGATTTGAGTCCGGCAAACTATCAGACTGGACTGCGACGGGAAGTGCGTTTGAACGTCAGCCTATTGATAAGGATAGTATTCCGGACCGTTGGGCCGGGCAAAACAGTGGCAAGAACGGTAACTTTTTTATCGGTGGTTTTGAAGTTGTACAGGACGCTGGAATTGGCACGCTGTTATCATCTCCATTTAAAGTCACCAAGCCCTACGCAAGCTTTCTGGTTGGCGGCGGAAGTACCGAGAGCACGCGAGTTGAAATTTTGCTTTACGAATCCGATGAAGCATCTAAGGTAATTTTTGCAGGCTCTGGCAACGACCGAGAGCAAATGAGCCGCGTGGCCGTTGATCTGCGCGAACATCAAGGCAAGAAAATCGCAGTCCGAATCGTTGATGAAAGCAGCGAAGGTTGGGGGCATGTGAACTTTGACGATTTCCGCTTCCACGATTCACCACCGACTGCGCCGGTGAATGTCCAGTATTGGCGGACGACAGCCAATCCATTGTTGCAGCATTTGGTCGAAAATCCGGTTGGCCTGAGCAAAGACCAGCGTGGAACTGAAACGACTGCAAAGATGTTCGTACCTCAAGGGTTTTCGGTGGATGTCGTTGCCGCCGAACCGCAGGTTCACCAACCGATGGCATTCACTTTCGATGCCAAGGGACGTTTGTGGGTGGTCGAGGGGTATTCCTATCCGCAAAAACGACCTGAGGGCGAAGGGCTTGACCGAGTCGTCATTTTTTCCGACGACGATGGCGATGGACGGTTTGAGAATCGCAAAGTCTTCATAGAAGGACTAAATCTTGTCAGCGGCATGGAAGTTGGACACGGCGGAGTTTGGATTGGCGCCGCGCCGCAACTCTTATTCATTCCCGATCGAAACGGCGACGACGTGCCAGATTCTGCGCCGGAGATTCTCTTGGATGGTTTTGGTTTTGCCGACACGCATGAAACTTTAAACAGCTTTATGTGGGGCCCTGACGGTTGGCTTTATGGTAACCAAGGTGTTTTTAATTCGTCTCAGATTGGCAAACCTGGCGCACGAGATAGCGAGCGAATGTCGTTAGCTGCCGGCGTATGGCGTTATCATCCAACGCGACATCAATTTGAAGTTTTCGCCCACGGTGGCAGCAATCAGTGGGGACTGGACTACGACCAACATGGCCAAATCTTCATGACGCACTGCCGAAGCTTCTGGGGACGAGGCTTAACGACCCATGTGATGTTGGGCGGTCACTACTGGAATCAAGTCAACAGCGGTTATGCGAGATTCATTTCATCTGAGTCGATCGCCACTCAACCGGCGATGCAAAACTTTCTTTTAGCGTCGGCTCGCTACGGCCACGGCGAAGGTGGTGCTGGAAAAGCCGGTTCACGCGAAGTGTATGGCGGACATTCCCACGTTGGGACGATGATCTATCTGGGAGACAACTGGCCAGCGGAGTATCGAAATCACCTCTTTACGCATAATCTGCACGGACATCAGCTGAATCATCAAATTAATCAACGAGAGGCTGGCGGGTACAACACGATACACGCGGGTAGCGACGTCTTGTTCTGTGGCGATGAACAATACATCGGCGTAGACTTGAAGTATGGCCCCGATGGGGCGGTCTACATTAGCGATTGGTACGATCCAAGGCATTGTCATAATCCGAACGTCGAGCTTTGGGATCGAGGAAATGGTCGTATCTATCGGATGAAGTATGACGCTACTTATAAACCGACGAAAGTCGATTATTCCTCCGCAAGCAATGCTGAACTGGTTGCTGCACAAAAACATCCGAACGATTGGCATGCTCGAATTGCACGGCAGGTATTGAGTGAACGAGCGACTGCGGGCAAGATTGATCAGGCGACGCGAGCTGAACTGCAAAAGCAAGCAGTTGATGCTGAAGCTGATACAAACCGCCTGAACGCAATCTGGTCGCTGCATGCAATCGGCGCAGTCGATGGTTCCAGTTTGGCAAAATGGATGGATGATCCAAGCGAATATGTTCGCGGATGGGCGGTTCAGCTTGCCACTGAAACAATGCCAACTGAAGAGCTGAATTTGAGCCTGGTTCAACTTGCAGATAAGGACGAGTCGCTTTTTGTACGTCGCTGCCTTGCATCTGCCTTGCAAAGGGTCTCTCCTGAGCACGGATGGAAGATTGCATCGATATTGAGTCGACAAGCAGAAAATACGACCGATCGAGATCTTCCGTTGTTGCTTTGGTATGGTATTGCAGGCCTCATGGACAAGGATCTAGAGCGAGGATTAGAACTGGCGAACAGTGCTCAGATTGAAGTTATTTCGGATTTCGCGGCGTGGTACGCGGCAAAACTTTCAGCCACCGGACGAGAGCAGCTTACAAAAAAGATTGCACAAGCTAATCGGGGACAGAGATTGCATTTGTTGGGGCTGCTGGAATTGGCGGTTCGTGGCATGCGAGGCGTCGAGGCGCCAGTTGGATGGTCGGATCTTGCTGTGGAATTGTATGATGCGGAAGATCTGCAAGTGCGACAAGCTGCTGAATCGCTGGGGGCTACCTTTGGAGATGAAGCATTGTTCGTGCGGATGCGCAACGTGTTAAGCAGTAAGAACGCAACACTGGCTGCCAAGCAGCATGCCATTTCAATCCTGCGGAACGACAATTCAATGTCAAACCAACCAGTGCTCTTGCCATTGCTCAACGATCCTCAAGTGCGTCTGCAGGTCCTTCCACTTTTGACTCGATTTGACGACATTGCCATCGCAGAATCCGTATTGAACAAATTCACAACTTGGAGTTCAGACGAGAAAGCAGCAGGCATGGAGTTGCTGGCAAGTCGTATTTCCTGGGCGAACGCTGTTCTAGACGCAGTCGCGGCGGGTGCTATCCCCAAGTCAGAGCTGACCGCATATTATGCGCGGCAAATTTCGGGCTTGGGCGATGATCGCTTAAATGAACGAATTGCGAAAGAATGGGGGAGCGTCCGGCAATCATCATCGGAACTCAAGGAAGAAATCACCAAGACGCTTCAAGCTTATAAGTCAGCTCCACTTTGGGCCTATAGTGAAAAAGCAGGAGCGGTGCATTTCAAGCAGTTGTGTGCCTCATGCCACCAACCAGTCGCTGGAAGTGAGAACATCGCGCCGAATCTTGCCGGAACCGGGTCCAAAGGCATTGACTACATCGTAGAAAATGTGATCGATCCCAACGCTGTAATCGGGCAAGATTTTCAGGCAAGGTTGGTCATGACCGACGATGGCCGGATCTTTACGGGATTGGTAACGAATGAAACCGATTCAGCCATTACGTTGCGCACCGCGACGACGACTGAGACGATCAGCAAGGATGAAATTGAAGAAATGAAGGTGTCCCCCAATTCATTTATGCCAATGGGATTGATCGGAACCCTGAATGATCGCGAACGAATCGAGCTGTTCAAATACATGATGGAACAGTGATAAGCCGAAGCGATCGGTTTATTTTATTTGACCGCGTGGGCATCGCCCCGCGCTCTGGACGTATTTTTTATTAGAGCGTCGTTACAACTCGCCGTGAACACTCGTGGCAGTGATTCAATTCGCGTGTGGACTTACGTCGTATTCTGGTTCAGTCTCTTGCACGCAGGTCGGTGTGAATTCGATGCCATTATAAATAGCTCGCAACGATAAAGAACCATCGAGAAACGGTAAGGCGATTGTCGAATCGATCCCTGAAATACACTCTCGAAGAAAGCCGCCGCTTGTCCGTCGCATGACGATGGCTATTGGTTGATGTTGCTCTAACACAATGTAACACTGAAGTGACGGAATCGAGAGGTATGCAGACATCTTCTCGTCAAGATCATAGGGGCGTGTCGACGGCGAGAGAACTTCGACGATCAATACCGGGCGGTCTTGAAATACCGAGGTCGGTTCGTTCGAATCACAGACGACTTGAAGGTCTGGATAGTAGTATCGGGTGGTCTTCGGATCACTGATGCGAAGCTTTGTGTCGGAGTTAAACGCTTGGCAAGAATGACCATCGAGGATTTGCATCAACCGGTAAGTACAGTTCATCACGACTTTGTTGTGTCGCAACGTTGCCCCCGTCATCGCTCGGATCCAACCGTCGATATACTCGCTTTTGGAAGACGCCGCTTCTTCCATCTTTAGGTAAGCATCAACACTAACAAAATTTGGTCGCTCGGCGCTGCTCATGTTCGCTTCTCTTATTGGCTCTTGATTCGCCGAAGGAAAGAATGACACACCAGAATTATACAAGCATGAAGAGGCAGGCAACAAGCAACCGTAACAGGAACCGCGAGTTCCTGTCTCGGAGATTTTCCTCGTTCATTTCTAGACACCGCATTCCGTAGTGGCAGCCGTTTCGTTAGTGTTTGGCGATACGCCGGGACCATCTTCGCTGTAGTATTTGGAGAAGACTTCAAACCAAGTTTCGCGGGCGTGGGCTTTTGTAAACGCCTCGCGAACAGCTAAGTGTTGGGGATGCAACATCGAATACTTAATGCCAAACTTCCGCATCTGAAGCGACGTCTTCTTTTCACCGTAGATCTGTTCGGCCATCCTGTAATGTTCCGCGATCACCTCACGTTGTTCAAAGATAGTCGGCGGTGGCGGCTCAGGTTCACCACGCAGTAAGGCATTTGCCTGAGTGAAGATCCATGGATTTCCGATGCATCCGCGCGCGATGGTGACTCCATCCACTCCAGTCTCATGCATCATGGCAATGCAATCGGCGGCGCTGAAGAGGTCACCGCTGCCAAGGATCACTCGATCGCCGACATGCGTTTTGACTTCTTTCAAAAAGTCCCAGCGACTTGGGCCGATATATCGCTGTTGAACTGTTCGTCCATGCACTGTGATTGCGGAGACACCGTATGCAAATGCACCGTCTAAAATCCGATAGAAGTCATCGTAACTTTGCGAGCTATCGTCCATTCCTCGACGCATTTTGACTGTAACCGGGATCGCAGCAGGGACGATGTCGCGAGTGCGTCTCACAATCTCTAACGCAACTTCTGGTTGGCTTAAATGGAAGCCACCGCGGCATCTGCCCAAGACCTTCTTTACTGGGCAGCCGAAATTGATATCGATCACGGCAAATCCAGCCTCAACTAGCTTTGCAGCGCCCATCGCGAATTGTTCCGGTTCGGCCCCCATCAGTTGTCCCGCGACTGGGTGCTCTTCGGGGGTATTGAATAAAAAGTGTCTGGTGCGATCGCGGTCCTTAAGGTTAACCAAAAATTGGTCCAGCATGACCTCACACAAGCTATACGACGCACCGTGCCGACGTGCAAGCATCCGCATCGGCCAATCGCTATAGCCGCTAAGCGCCGCCTGGGCGAATGGATTTTCGAGAACAATCGAGCCGATCTGCAGTGGTTTCTTCATGCTGCATATTGCGCCCGACCAGCAGCGATTAGTCAAGCCGAAATCTTACTCGGTGCGGTCTCGATCGATATAAACATGCCCGTACCAGTTTGCCGCGATTGTCTCGAGAAGCGTCGACCATCGAGTTTGCCCACCCCAAACATCGGCGCAGCACTTGGGACACTGTGGTTGCGAAGCGTCTGTTTGGGGGGAACGAGTCATCTGATTCGGATCGGTCCAAACAGCGTTGCACTCATCGCAGAGCAGAAATTGGTGGACCGTTTCGGTTGCGTTGCAGGTCCGAACGCGGCAGAGCCCTTGACCGCAAACCGGACAATGGCGAGTGTAGATTAACCAGTCAGACATAAGCAGAACTTAGAATGGAAACGCAGTGATGACATTCTTCCCGGAAACTACAACTCGCAAACGTTTGGAAGCTGGATTCTGCTTGCGTTTACCTGTACTGCCACCGATATAACCGATCGGTTTATCGAACGTCGCTTCGTAGACCATCATGCCGTCTTCGTCACGACGCGACGTTCCCTTAGCTCCCTTGGAAGCCCGAGTGAATGCGTCGTCGATTGCGGCCAACATTTCTTTCATATCGCCTTCAAAGACGCCGTGACTACCGGGGCGGTTAGGTTGGTCAACCAAATGTCGTTCAATGTGTTTCAGTCGATGCCCTTCTTCGCTGCCTGGACCGTAGACTAGACCCGCGGGCGATTCATAGCGATTCCGCCCCACTTCTCGAAGGAAGCCATCGTGCAGATCCGATGGTCGGCTTTCAGCTTGTGTTTCGGATGAATTTGTCGGCTGGGATTTCTTTGCAGAAGTCGTACTTTCCGATGAGCGATTTTTGTCCGATTCCTGAGTCGCGTTCTTCTTTTGAGTGTCGGCTAGCTTTTCAGTTGGCTCCGGCGTTTTCTCGCGTTGGGGTTTTTCTACAGCTTCGTTAGACTTGCCAGCGTTATCTCCGCTCAAATCTAGCTCAGCGATATCTGCGATCGATGGCAGGCTCCAGCCAAATCTCGCGTTCGCAAAAGGCTGTCCGATCGCGTAGACTATTGCGACGGCAATAAGCGTCAGAGCAAGCTTAGGAGGAATCAGCTTGAAGATGGCGAATTTATCTGACTGCCGCATGGCTTAGAAAGTAAGTTAGGAGTTCTGATTCAAAAGTATGGCGGCGTCGCGGGCAAAGTAAGTGAGTATGCCACTCGCACCGGCGCGGCGAAATGCAAGTAACGATTCTAGCATAGCAGCCCGTTCGTCCAACATACCTGCTTGAGCGGCTGCTTTCAGCATCGCATATTCGCCACTGACTTGGTAGACGGTAACTGGAACGCGGAAAGCTTCGTGAATTCGGCTGACTATATCTAAGTAGGGCATTCCGGGTTTGACCATGACGATATCAGCGCCTTCTTGCAAATCGAGAGCAACTTCATGCAAGGCTTCGTCCGCGTTGGCTGGGTTCATCTGATATGTTTTTTTATCAGCTGTTCCAAGATTTTTTGCTGATCCAACTGCGTCGCGGAATGGGCCATAGAATGCGGATGCATATTTGGCAGCATAGGACATGATCATTACTTGTTCGTGACCCGCGTCATCCAAGGCTTGGCGAATGCATCCAATTCGGCCATCCATCATATCGCTTGGGGCAATGCAGTTGCTGCCGGCGTTCGCTTGGTTGACAGCTTGTTTGCACAGCACATCAATCGTCTCGTCATTGACGACATAGTTGTCATGCACAAGTCCGTCTTGGCCGTGGGACGTGTAAGGATCGAGCGCCACATCGCAGATAATTCCAAGTCCATCTCCGACTCGTTTTCGAATCGCCTCGGTGGCTGAACAAATCAAGTTGTCTGGTCGGAAGGCTTCGCGGCCGTCGTCGGTCTTCAAACTGGTTGGTGTCACCGGGAAGAGGGCGACGGCTGTGATCCCTAAATCGACGGCTTCGGCGGCAGCGTCGACGGCAAGGTCAATGCTCAAGCGATCAACCCCCGGCATACTTTTGACGGCTTGCAATTGTCCACTGCCTTCAATCAAGAATAGCGGCCAAATGAGGTGCTGAGGTGCCAATGTTGACTCAGCAACCATATCGCGAACCCATGGCCAGCGACGCAACCGCCGCATCCGGGTGGCAGGATAGGGACCTCGGGCGGCGTGCCAGTTATTCATTGTGAAGCTCAGTGTGAGTGACTAGTGGAAAAGGTCTGAATGTAAACCCAATGGTGGACTTGGTAAACGTGGTTTTGCCTAGCACCAGTCCAGAATCGTAGCATGCCGAGCCACAATCAGACCTGTTTTAAGCTCGAAAATTCACTACAACCTAGGGCAATTTATCCTTTTTACACGCACAGGTCCCCAATGCCTCCTACTGCTCAAATTGATGAGTCGCGCCGATGGACTTTTCAGCAATGTAAGATCATCGAGCATACTCAGATTGCTTCGTCCACCTGGCAGGTTACGGTCCATGCACCGGAACTTTCGCGAAAAATGGTGCCTGGGCAGTTTGCGATGCTAAGAATTTCGAATCGACAGGATGCGATTCTGGGGCGTGCATTCGCGATGTGGGATCGAACATTCGATGCGACTGGGCCAGTCGGAGTGCAATTTGTGTACCTGGCCAAAGGGCGAATGACCATGCCGCTCTCAAGTCTACCTTCTGGTTCGATGTTAGACGTTTGGGGGCCACTTGGAAACGGTTTTCAAACATCTCCGGTAGATCATCTTGTTCTTGTTGCAGGCGGTGTCGGACAGACGCCGATGTTGACCTTGGCACTGGAAGCACTCGGAAAGCAGCGATTTGGTGAACCGTTCCGAGCGTGCGGCTACGCAAAAAAAGTGACCCTTTGTTATGGCGCTCGCAGCAAGAACTATCTTGCAGGCCTAACCAAGTTCGAGCAGTCTGGACTTAACTTGCTGACATCGACAGAAGACGGTTCACATGGAATTCGTGGTCGCGTCACAGAGGGCCTGCGACAGGTACTTTCTGATCGTAATGAGGGCGAGAGTATGCGAATCGCTTGCTGTGGCCCAGAACCTATGATGGAAGCCGTCGCGGAAATTGCGGCGCAAGCGAATGTAGCCTGCGACGTATCGCTCGAAACTCCAATGGCCTGCGGCATCGGAATATGCTTTTCATGCGTCGCCAAGGTTAAGCAAGAAGACGGCCAATGGGACTACCGCCGTACTTGCATCGAAGGTCCGGTGTTCGATGCAAATCAAATCGCTTGGTAGAGTCGCTGCGTATGACTGAATCGACGCGACTTCTCAAGTGGCTTGGCACATTGCAGGTCGCCCTTCACTGCCCGGACGACCGCTAAGGCAGCAATTTTTTGGGCATACATCATGATTGGCGGGAAATTTTCCAACTGCAAGTTTCGGCCGCGTTGCGTCCATTCGCTCCTCGATCAGCAGCCGGATCAGTTTGACAAAGCGAGGATCTTTAGAGACAGTTGCCGCGCGTCGAAATGCAATACCCTTCTCTTCGCACAATTCCTTCGCCTCGTGGTCCAGATCAAATAGGACTTCCATATGATCTGAGACGAAACCGATCGGATGCAACACGACACTCTGTGGGGCAGAATTCGAATGCAATTCTTCAATGCGGTCGCAGACGTCGGGCGCAAGCCATGGCTGTGTCGGAGGGCCACTTCGGCTTTGGAAGACTAGCTCCCAGTTTTCATGTCCAACCTTTTCAGCGACCAGTCTAGATGTTTCACGAAGTTGCTCTTCATAACGACAGTTTTCTGCCATCGCGTCAGGAATGCTGTGTGCACAGAATAGCACGTGCGCAGATTTCTGTTGGGCGGATGGGAGCGATTCAAGTTCACTACGTAACGCGTCGGCGAGAATTTCAATCAAGAGCGGATGGTTGTAAGGCATACGCAGCTTGTCAATGTGCGGGGCTTCTTCGCCCAGAGTTTGGGCGGCGTCGAAAAGATTCTCTCGGTACTGTCGGCAGCCGCTGTAGGAGCTGAACGATGACGTAAAATACGCGAGCACATTCTTGATGCCATCTTCCTTTAACTTCTGGAATGTGTCACCCAGCATTGGCGTCCAATTCCTGTTGCCCCAATAAATGGGCAGGTCGATTCCACTTTCCTTCAACTCGACTTGAAGTGCCGAAATGATGTCTCGACATTGTTGGTTAATGGGGCTGACGCCGTCGAAATGATAGTAGTGCTCGGCAACTTCCAACATCCTTTCGTGGGGAACATTTTTACCCCGCAAAACATTTTCAAGAAACGGCATTACGTCTTCTCGTTTTTCGGGGCCTCCAAAAGAAACGAATAGAATTGCGTCATATGCCATGGAAGGTTGCGAGTTGGACGTCATTGTTGAAAAGCTATACCAAAGAAACGTAAAAGTGACTGCAGTCTAACCGCATCCATCATGTCTGGCTCTCGCGATGCGAGGGAACAGGCCGCATCTGGTTCGACTCTGAGACATGATAGCTACCCGTAAAGCGTCAGGGTACCCTGTGCAGAATGGCCCGCTAACGAAGCGAGTTGCGGGCAAAATTTAGTGGCTAGAATAGATCGCTGGCAGGCTATGAAACGGCTTCGACGCGACCTTCGACCAATCGAACTACGTGGTCGCAGCGTTTTGCGACTTTTTCATCATGAGTTACCATGACAATCGTGAGCCCTTGTTCCTTGTTCAATCGTTCCAACAATTCGAGAACGCCGTTGCCGGTTTGTTGGTCCAAATTGCCGGTAGGTTCGTCTGCCAAGAGCAAGCGGGGTTTTGAGATGAGAGCGCGGGCAATCGCAGTGCGCTGCATTTCTCCACCCGATAATTCTCTCGGTCGATGATGCAATCGATGCGACAGTCCAACCAACTCCAGCAGTTCTTCGGCGCGTCGTCGAAGTTCAACACGCTGGCGAAGGAAATTGAAAAACGAATATCCAATCATGGAGGGCATCAGAACATTCTCGAGCATCGTGAGTTCTGGCAACAGATGGTAGAACTGGAAGATCATACCAATCTCTTCATTTCGCAGTTTATCACGTTGGCTTCGATTTACGTTGTCGATCCGATTGCCTTCGAAGAAAACTTCACCTTCATCAGGTTTGTCGAGCGTACCTAAGAGGTGCAGTAAGGTACTTTTGCCACTTCCGCTTTGACCTATGATGCAAGTCATTGCGCCTGTGGGAGCATTAAAGTCAACGCCTTTTAAGACAGGTACGGAAACGTTGCCGCGGCTGTAGGATTTGTGCAGACCAATTGCCGAAACCAAGCTCGATTCATTGGCGACGGTAGGATCTGGGAATCGCCGCAATCGTGCTCTTGGGCGTTGTGGATCGACGCGAGCGTCGTTGATAGACACGATGGCGTTATTCATAGCGAAGAGCTTCCACGGGATGCATGCGAGCGGCACGAAGTGAAGGTAGGACACTGGCCAGAACTGCAATTGCAGTGGCGCCAAGGACTACCCAGCAAATCGTAAACGGGTGAACGATAGTAGGAATCTTTGTGAAGTAATACACGGTCGGATCAAAAACTTCCCGGCCAGTAACGTATTCAAGCATCGCCGCGATGTCGTTGATATAGTGAACGAACGTCAGTCCTAGAACTGCGCCAACGCCAGCTCCCGTTATGCCGAGCAACAGTCCATACATCAAAAATATTCCTGCAACGCTGCTGCCGGAAGCTCCGAGGCTTTTGAGAACGCCAATGTCGCGGGTTTTCTCGACGACTATCATGAAGAACGTCGCCAGGATGCCGAACCCAGCCACCGCGATGATCATGAACAGGAGAATATTCAGAATGGTGGTTTCCATTTGAACCGCTGCGAGCAACGGACCTTGCGAATCACGCCATGTATTGACATGCACAAGCGTAGTTTCGGGCGGAAATAATGCACGAAGCTGGTCGCGAGCCGATGCGAGATCAACTCCCGCCTTGAGTTTGATCTGAATGCTGCTGACTGCTTTTTTGCCTGAGGATGGGTCGATCATCCCGCGAGCTTTCTGTAGCTTTTCAATTGGCACAAAAGCAAACGTCGAATCATATTCGCTCATTTGGCTTTCGTAGAGATCGACGACGGTAAAGAGTTCATTGAGGGCACGCGGTGGAGTACCTGCTCCGGGCAAAGCAATCGTTACATCATCGCCTGGCCGAATCAAATAGTGGTCCTGGACAATTCCATCGGCATTTCGATAGCGAATGCTGCCAATACCGATGCCTAGCACCACACCCGTATGTGTTTCATGTTCTGGATCAAATATGTGAGCTTGGCCGTGACCCCCGGATGCAATCGATGGTCCGGCGTTGGGATCGAAGGAATCGGCTGACGCGGGGTTTACGATCCCACCAGTAGTCGTCGACTCTAGCAATGAAGTTGGTGGCACAAACTCGCTTTCTTCCGTCACAACACCGGGATTGACTGTTTGTAGTTGCTTTTGAAGTGCTCGGCGATGCTCGTGTGCAAGCTCGAATTCTTTTTGAAATCGTGCCCACTCGCGGCGATAGTCCCATCCAGATTCAGGGAACGCGACTTTGTCCTTGCCATAGCCGTTCGTGCGAAGTTGGAAATCGATTCGCTGCTTGTTATCTTCATGCAGCAGATACTGGCTAAAATCGCTGACCGAAGCATACGTCTCGCTATCGATACCAATCAGATTGATCTGCTGTGTATGCGATTGCCCGTTGTATTGGAATGTGAGCATTGCCGGCACGGCGACGACAGTCGTTATGCCTTCAATCTGATCACCTAGTTGCCCACGAATCTGTTGTTCGTAGAAGGCTGGATCGGTGATTCCCGTTGTCGAATGACTTTCAACGACGACGTCGGACAGAATACCGTGAATGCGGTTATGCATTTCTTCGGTGAAACCGTCCATGACACTGTTAACGACGATGAGCGTAGCGACGCCCAAAGTTACGGAAACGATCGATGCCAATGCAATCCATCGAGTGCGAAGATAGCGCCAGCACAGCAAAGTCTGGATCATTACGGCAATCCTTGCCAGTCCGATTGATGTCTAAATGAAAATAGCCCAGTCGGCAGTCTAATCAATCTTGGCGGATCAACGGAATATCGGTTCCGAAAGTAACTGAAGTGCTTTCAACAGAATTTGCCAGTTTTGTAGAATTCGTGAACTGCACAGAAAATTCAACGAAAAACTCCGCTTGCAAAGTGAATGCCCGCGGAGTTCTTTAGTCTTGCGTCGCTTGCGAAGGGCCGAGAGCGATCCTTCGCGACCGTGTTTAGCGGCTTACAGGTCGTTGCGCGGAAACAGGACGAATCCGACGTGTAGTGGATGTAGAAGCCGAATGGTTGTCATGTCCGTGATTATGGTCATGGGTTTGAGCAGGTTCGCTGTGAACCGGTGCATGTTCTGACGGCGTTTGGTGGTCGGAGGTCGCCGTTGGACGGGATGCAGGAGTCGGTTCGTCATGGATCGTCGTTCGCGCTGCTGGACTAGGCGAGTGTGTCGCAGTCGGAATACTGGACATTGACCCGGCTGATGCTGCACATGACGCACAATGACCTGGATCGTGTGAGGCAGCTGGTACGTAGCTGCTTAGATTGTGATCGGCATATGTACTTAACGTGGCGCCTGCACAAGAGTCGCAACCCGGACTCGCACATTCACACGCGCCAATATAGGGCAATCCCCATGCGTCCCTGAGTCTTGAAAGAATTGGGCGGTTCACGCCGCAGCTTACGCCTGTAAATTCACCACAGCTTCCGCATGGATCGATAACGGGTGGATGGTTGATCCGTTCATCCCAATAAATCTCGCCACAGCCTTGCGTGCACGGTGAAGCGACTCGGTTCACAACGCGACTCGCCAGACGCGTCGGAAGAACTCCTTGTCCACAAACGCCCGTACCGCATGTGCTACCGCAAGGTCCAGGTGCGATCGCACAGCATCCGCTGAATACCAAGCCAGTGATCGCACAACATCCTGCCGCTATCAATCGTTTGAACATCGTGTTCAACACTCCCCTGTAAAAACACTTCTGCAAATACGCTGGATAACTTATCGGCCCCTACAGTCGTTAAAATCAGTAAATTTTAACATTGGTGGAAAGTAGAGGTCGTCGTTTAAGCTAGCAATGCAAGTGATTTTCACAGCGGCTGCGGAGCCAGGGCACAAAAAAACGCGGGCCAAGCAGACCCGCGTTCGACGCGTTACGAAACTTTGTTAGCGACCTAATTAATCTGAATCAGCCGTAGGGATGTACGGTTCGCGACGAGCATCCGAATTCGACCGTCATTAGATTCTTCGACTGCAGCTTTAAGGTCTTCGCCTGAGTTGACCTGCTGCCCATTCACTTCAAGAATCGCTTCGCCTGGTCGAACCTGTCGCGCGAGCCGGCTATCGGAGGCAACTTCGCGAATTAGCAGACCTTGCGTTTCTTGCAGATTCAATTCTTTGGCTACTTCGTCGGTGACTGGAGTTAGTTTCAGGCCGAGCATTTCAATATTATCGCCAGTGATACTTGAAAGGCGTTCGTCCGTGAGTTCTTCAATCTTGACGGATACCTGCATCTCTTTACCTTTACGTACCAGCGAAAAATTCGCCATCGTACCTGGGCGCAAACCGGCGACATGTCTACGGAGCTGGTCTGGATTTTTCATTTCCTCGCCGTCAATACTTTGAACGACGTCTCCTGTTTCAATTCCTGCCTTGCCGGCCGGGCCATCTTTCGCAACAGCGGTGATTAAAACGCCTTGAGTACTTAGGTCGACGTCAAACTCTTCTCCTTTAGACTCAACCGTGGCGATGCCTGCGCCTAAAAAGCCGCGAACAACATGACCTTCATTGAGAATGTCTTTAAAGACGCGATCGACCATCCTCGAAGGGATTGCGAAACCAATTCCGTTAAAGCTACCGCTTCGAGATGCTATAGCTGTGTTGATCCCGATCAATTCGCCCCGTAGGTTTAGAAGCGGCCCGCCGCTGTTTCCAGGATTGATCGCAGCATCGGTCTGAATGAAGTCATCGTACTGCGTGATATTGAAATCGGTGCGATTCGTCGCACTGACAATGCCTGCCGTCACAGTTTGTGAAAGTCCAAATGGCGAGCCGATTGCAACTACCCAGTCGCCCACTTCCACCGTTGCGGAGTTGCCCATTTTGACCGGAACGAGTCCTGTTGCATCGATCTTTATGATGGCCAAGTCGCCACGAGGGTCGGTGCCTACGATTTTAGCTTCAAGTTCGCGATCATCACTGAGTTGGACTCGTACTTTGTCTGCGCCTTCGACGACGTGATTGTTCGTCACAATGTAACCGTCTTCACTAACGATTACGCCGGAGCCCGAGCCGCGTTCAATTTCACGTGGTTCTTGAGATTGTTGCTCCTCCGCTTCAGGCATTTGAAATCGTCGGCCATTTCCATTGCCGAAAAATTCATAAAACTCTTCAGGCAAACCTTCGGGCAAACCTCCAAACGGCGATCCGAACGGAGCACCACCGCGCGGTGCGGAGCGACGTCGATTCAGTTCAGGATGCTTGCTCGTATCAATAATTTGCGTGACGCTGACAACGGAAGGCTTAACGATCTTGGCAACATTGCGAAATGCAACTGACAGCGAGTCTGCCTGTGCGATAGCGGACGAATCTGTTTCAGTTTGCGCCGCCTCAGCGACCGCTAATTGCTGAGCGTACAGTTGAGAAGGGCCGTTGGTCTCGCTACTGAAATAAAGAACTGAGACAGGAGCGGCGGCGACGGCGCTCAGGATGCCTAGTCGCAGCCAATGCCTAGCGGCTGAGTTTTTTTGCATCGTATACTTCCTTAAGATCGATTTGTAAGTTTGGCCAGTTTTCTACTTCCAGGGCAAATGACTTGCCATCCAGCTAGAAAAACTGAATTCTTCAAATACGGAGTTTGTGCGGGAAACGGTTCATCGACTGACCGACAAAATTCAAGAATGGAACGAGCGAAAAAGTAGTTTAAGCGGCTAGATCAATGATCAAGGACGTTCTGAGCCACCTTTTTAAGTGCGACATTTTCTGCGACGATGAACCTCAGAGTGATTGTCAAGGAACTTCGAAGTCTGCTTGCCATTCAGAAAAGTTAAAGCTCTTCACTTTCAATCCGCCCGAATTGATCCTTTCCAGCCTTTAAAAGTGAGTTCATTGAAATGCTGCAACTTGGATTTGCTAGTGCCATACTTCCCGATATCAGCTTCGATGAGGTCTTCTCAATTGCGAGTCAGATCGGTTTTAAGTGCGTGGAAACGATGTGCTGGCCGCCTAGCAAAGCCGAGCGGCGTTATTCAGGAATTACACACATCGATATTTCTGACTGTGACCAAGCTGCCGTAGCAAAGATCGAAAAGACGGTTCAGGACACGGGTGTTGCGATCAGCGCGCTAGGCTATTACCCGAATTGCTTGACAGCGGATCAAGCGCAAGCTGAGGTCGCCATTGAGCATCTGAAACGCTTGATTGCATTTGCGCCAACACTGAATGTTAGTCGCGTAAACACTTTCATTGGGCGTGATGAACGACAAAATGTGGACGAGAACTGGCCTAAGTTGTTGAAAGTCTGGAAACCGATCGTTGATCTGGCGGAAAAGCATAACATCAAGATTGGCATTGAGAACTGCCCGATGTTTTTCTCTGCTGACGAGTGGCCGGGGGGCAAAAACATTGCTACCTCACCAAAGATTTGGCGACGTCTATTCTCAGATTTGGGCAGTCCTAATTTAGGCTTAAATTACGATCCGTCGCATCTTGTCTGGCAACAGATGGATTACCTGCTTCCGCTGACTCAATTTGCGGATCGCATCTTTCACGTTCATGCGAAAGATGTAAGGCTGGATATCGACAAACTAAATCAAGTTGGGATTTTGGCGCATCCGCAAGAGTACCACACCCCGAAATTGCCGGGCTTGGGCGAGATTAACTGGGGAAGGTTCTTCTCAGTGCTGCTGGACTCAGGCTATCGGGGGCCCGTCTGCGTTGAAGTTGAAGATCGGGCTTACGAGCATTCGTTCCAAACTCGCGTCGATTCTCTGCGCCAGTCACACACATATCTCCAACAATTTGCCTGCTTCAGTTAACCTTAAAATTTCGTAGATTCAAGCAACTATTTTAAACGGGGATCTAACGTGAGTGGCTTACCAGAATACCAATCGCCGCCTCCACTAGGAACGACCTCACCGCCAAAGTCGCGTTGTGGGTGCTTCATGGTTGGGTGTCTCTCTGTTTTTGTCATTGGTCTGTTAGGTGTGCTTGGGACAGGCGTTGGCGGATATTACCTTTATAAATCTCAGATCAACAAATACACTTCCGAACAACCTCGCGTCTTACCCGTCGCAGAGGTAGACGAGGAACGTCTCAAAGAGTTACAGACAACGTTCGCATCGTTTAAAGAAGATGTGGAAGCAGGGAAAACCCCGCAGCAGCTTATCCTGACCGAGGATGACATCAATGCCATGATCAGTGAAAACAAAGACATTCGTGGGCATGTGCATGTTAAGATTCAAGAAGGGAAGATAGCGGCTGAGGTTAGTTTCCCAACCGACGCTATACCAGGCGCTAAAGGGCGTTATTTCAATGGATCCATTTCATTAAACGCCTCCTTGGAAGATGGAGTCTTGTTAGTGCTGTTGCAAGATGCTGAGGTCAACGGGACCCCGATACCCGAAAGTTTCATGACAGAGTTTCGTAAGGAAAATCTGGCAAAAGATATCTATAAAGATCCTGAGACGGCGGCGAAACTTAAACTTTTCGAGAAACTTGAGGTCCGAGATAATCAAATCATCTTGACGCCAAAACCGGCGGAAGCTTTGGAGGAAGACGCGGCAGTGGCTGAACCGATGGAAGGACTTGAGAAAACTAATCAAGTCGAGTCTGAGGATGCCCAGGCTATACCTTGAGTGGGGTGTCCTTCGTAACAAAACCGAGCGATTTTCCTCGATCAGTATCTTGGTTTCAAACTCATCGCTACAAACCAAGCTGCGGAGCTGCGGAACCGTCACTTACATCTAGCTCGACTCGGTCGAACCCTGATCATAACGAGCCTGGCAAGCAACTCAAGGACGAGCTTGGTGGAGTTTAGCCCGCCAATCGCACGCTACGAACGCCGTTCAAGTGGGCTAATTTACTTGACGGATCAAGTGGCTGCCATCTTACGCTTTGGCGGGATAAAGCCATAGGCAAAGCAGCCCAACATTGTCGTCCAGAAGAGAATTGTTTCGGGGCGACGCATATCGTGGAAATTCAAGATGTGCGGCGCTTGCTCCGAATGCGCGGCAGGTTTGGCGTGACCTAGAGGCCAGCTCGTTTCCAACCATTTGTCATAGTTGGCTGCAACCGCAACTCGTTTCTGCTCGAACTCTTGGAATGACTGATGCCATGAACCTAGTCGGTTTGCCAAACCTGGCGTTTTGTCAAACGACCAGTCGCTATTGCATCCCCAATCCAAAACGAGTTTTATTCCGATGATGGCAACTAACAAGTAAGCTGATAGTTCGAATCGCGGGAATTTGTCCAACAAACGAATGAACATCGAGGCTGCGAAACGCATGAGGATAACCCCAAGCAAGCCTCCGACTACAACAACCCAAAGTTTTTGCGGATTTGAGCCGGCCAAGGCCATAGCGGCTAAAATCGAATCGACTGCGAAAGCGATATCGGTCAGCTCGATGATGATGACCATCTTCCAGAAAGATGCAGGCTTGAACGCACCCCCGGACGAAGCCTTGCCAGTCGCATCCAACGTTCGGCTGGTACTCTCGTAGGGTTGATTGACAAGTGACGCGCCGATTGGGATTCGCTGTTCAATTTCAATATTCTCGCGATCAACGTCCAGCTCTTCTCCGGTTTCCGAGTCGACTAAATGAGGGGCTCCCTCTTCATCAATGGTGTATCGCTCGTCATCTTCACCGCTTTCAAACATCAGATGTTTTACGGCAATATAGACCAGGTAGCCGCCACCCAGCAGCTTCACAAACGTCCACTGCAGCAGGAAGCTGGCGGTGCCGATCGCGATGACGCGAAAGACAAACGCGCCGATAAGTCCATAAGATAGCGCTCGGGTTCGCATATGCTTGGGAAGTCGCTTGGCGAGAATACCAAGTACCAACGCATTATCGATCGAAAGCAGGCCTTCCAGTATGACCAGAAGTCCGACGACCATCAGGTCGGGCCATTCTAAGAGTTGGCCGAAAATGTTGATATCAGCCAACAACACGAAAGCGAAAGGATTAAGCATAAATGGGATGAAGCTTCCCAGGGGTGAGGCGGGAATAGGTCGAAGAAAAAGCTTGCTTTTTTACGCTGGGAAGCGAAACCAAGAAGATAACCGAGATCGATACGATAGGGAAAGAGAGGGTATTAGCACATGCGAGGTGACGAAATGTGGCAAACGGTCGCTAAACGCCATGTACGCAGATATGAAATTGGCTGGTATCATAGGGCAGAAATCATTAAAACCGAAGCAATTCCTCTCAATTATCTAATATTCCTGTGCGTGTCGTCATCCAGCCGTCAGCAAACGAAGCAGTCGAGTTCGCTGCCGAAATCATCCGTGAGGCCGTCGTTCAAAAGCCTACTGCGGTCATTGGCCTGGCAACTGGAGGTACCATGGAGCCTCTCTATAGCAACCTGATTGCCAAACACCAAGCACAGATGCTTTCCTTCGCGAACGTCACGACTTTCAATCTGGACGAATACGTGGGATTACCCGTGGGCAGTCACCAAAGTTATCGACACTTTATGAATCGTATGCTGTTCGACAATGTCGACATCGATATGTCGCGAACTCACGTTCCAAACGGACATGCAGAACAACTGGACGAAGAATGCGTTCGATACGAAGACGCGATTCGGCGGGCGGGAGGAATCGACTTACAGCTATTGGGCATTGGAAGCGATGGCCATATAGGCTTTAATGAGCCTGGAAGTTCATTGGCGTCACGGACGCGAGTAAAGTCACTCGCAATGCGGACACGAACCGACAACGCAAGGTTTTTTGAATCTTTGGCCGACGTGCCGAAAACGGCAATCACGATGGGGATTGCCACGATACTGGACTCGAGGCATATCCTGTTGTTGGCAACGGGGGCTTCGAAGGCCTCCGCCGTGAAATCTGCAGTGGAAGGTCCGGTGAGTGCTTTAGTTACGGCTTCGGCCTTACAATTGCATCCGCATGTCGTGCTTGTGGCCGACAGGGCCGCCGCGGCACAATTGCAACATGCAGCTGACTACGAGGCAGCCGAAGAACAACGCCAGCTTTTACAAAAACAATATTGATACATGAGATTTGTTGCAAACATCGATGGGCAGACGAAAACGGAAAAGTTCGTCGCCTACCTGCTATCCCAGAATATCTCTGCGCACATCGAAAAATCTTCGAACAATCCTTCTCAGTGGGAGGTCTGGGTTCGCGACGAAGATCGCTTGGCCGACGCGCGAAACTTTTTAGGTGATTTTGAAAACAACCCCGACGATGTTCGCTACGGCGAGGCAGTTAAGAAAGCCGAAGACATCGTCCGTGCGAGGCGCGAACGAATAGCGGCCGCCAGTCGTAACACGCGGACTTCAAAGGACCTGTTTCGAAACGACCTTGTTGCCGGGAAAGTCCCACCCATCACAAAAGTACTGCTCGCTTTTGCAGTTGTCGTGACGTTGATGACTGGTTTGGGAAAGCCTGGCTCACGGAATGAAATCGGTCAAACGATGCTGAACGAACTTATGTTTGTCAGTGATGCCGACTATAAAGCGAGCGAAGGAGATCCGCTCGCGAGTATTCGTAAATACGAGCTGTGGCGTGTGATCACCCCGATTTTTCTACATTTCGACTTCTTCCATATTTTGTTCAATGCATTCATGCTCGTGAGTTTGGGGCGAATGACAGAGCGATTGGAGGGCTCAGGGCGATTTGCAATCCTGGTACTAGTCATCGCGATTTTCTCAAATTGTTTGCAGGGAATCCTTCCCGTTGAGTACATGGGAAGTCCCTTCTTTGGTGGATTGTCGGGGGTCGTGTATGGTCTATTTGGATTCATTTGGGTCCGGACCACGCTCAATCCCTCGATTGGAATTGCTCTAGCGCCCATGATTGTTGTGATTATGCTCGCTTGGTTGTTTCTCAATATGACGGGAACCTTCGGCGGAGATAGGATTGCAAACATGGCCCATTTAGGTGGCCTCATCAGCGGTGCATTTCTGGGTTTTTTAGCTGAACGAACACGGGCTTGATTAGTTTGAACGAATTGATGCGCTTTACAATGAATGAGAGTTGTCTAAGACCAGCATGAACCATCAAACCGTCCCGGTTTCACTTGCCGAGCGATCTTACGATATTCAAATCGCTTCTAATACCTTCGCGGTCGATTCTGCCATCTGGCAGAATGTATTTAGTACTTTGAAACCGTTCAACCACGCAGTCGTGATCAGCGATGAAGGAGTTCGGCAGACGATCGGCACATCGATTCTTGCACTGCTGGAGCAGAGAAACATACGACTTGATTCAGTCGTGGTGCCCAGTGGCGAGGCTAGCAAATGTACGGAACAACTTGAGAAACTTTGGACCGCAATGCTCAGGTGCAAGACTGATCGCAAGAGCGTGGTCTTCGCAGTTGGCGGCGGTGTTGTCGGCGATTTGGCGGGCTTTGCGGCTGCTACATTTGCACGCGGGCTGAGGTTTGTTCAAGTGCCTACGACCCTCTTGGCAATGGTCGACAGCAGCGTGGGAGGAAAGACGGGAATCAATCTTCCAGAGGCAAAGAACATCGTTGGCGCCTTCTGGCAACCTTCCGCTGTTGTAATCGACACTGATACGCTGCAAACGTTGCCGGAACGTGAATACCTGAGTGGACTTGCTGAAGTCATCAAATATGGCGTAATCATGCGAGACGAATTTTTTTCGCTACTTGAAAATGCCACCGAGGAATTGTGTCGTCGCGATCTTGGCACTTTGAAGAATGTGATCGCAGAGAGCTGCCGATGTAAAGCGGAGGTTGTTCGTCAAGACGAACGCGAAACGACGGGGTTGCGTGCGATTCTGAATTATGGTCACACTTTTGCGCACGCCATCGAGGCAACATCTGGCTATGGTGCATTGTTGCATGGAGAAGCGGTTTCGATCGGGATGGCGATGGCAGGACAACTTGCAGTTTACCTAGAGATGTTCGATCCCAATTCGCTGGCACGACAAAATCGATTGCTCAGCAACGTCGGCCTACCGACCGACTATTCGAATTATTGCTTAGAGACGCTTTGGAATGCTATGCAAAGCGACAAGAAGGTCGAGCAAGGTAAGTTAGGCTTTATTTTGCCCACAAGACTGGGTGAAGTGAAGCGAGTTGAGGGTATCTCATTTTCTCAAGTTCAAGCCGCGCTTCGGACTTGAACAAGGCGTACACATTACAAAGGCTGACGCAAATGATAAGCTCCAGACGGCATTTTCTACAGACCTCCGCTGCGGCAACGGCAGTCGCCTCGATTACAAGGATTGCTCTGCCCGACGACTGGCCGCAGTGGCGTGGTGTCGAACGCGACGGTGTTTGGAATGAGGATGGAATCGTCGAACAGTTACCAACGCCAAGCATACCTATCAAGTGGACAAAACCGATCGGCGCTGGCTATAGCGGGCCCACGATCGCTCAAGGTAGAGTGTTTGTTACGGACCGCGTCGCGAATCCAGAACAGATTGAAAGGATTCACTGTTTCGATGCCAACAATGGTGCTTCACTGTGGTCGATTACTTACGATTGTCCCTACACGATTCAATATGCTGCTGGCCCTCGCGCGTCTGTCGCGATCGAAGGAGAAACTGCCTATGCTCTTGGAGCGATGGGGCACCTCCATGCCGTCAATGTCAAGGACGGTACAATTGTTTGGAAAAGAGGTCTAGAGAAAGAGCTGCCGATCAAGATGCCGATTTGGGGAATATCTGCTTCTCCCATCATCGCAGACGGCTTAATTGTCTCGCAAGTCGGCGGTGCTGACGGTGCCTGTATCTTGGCATTGGACACGACTACGGGGGAAGAACGCTGGCGGGCACTGAATGAAGACGCGCAATACTCCGCTCCGATTCTGATTACCCAAGCCGGAAGGAAGGTGATTGTCGTTTGGACTGGAGAAAGTATCAGTGGGATCGATCTTGCAACCGGCAAAATTCACTGGCGAATTCCATTTAAAGTGACACGAATGCCGATCGGTGTTGCAACTCCAGTCGTCAATGGAGATCGCATCTTTGTGACGTCATTTTACGATGGATCGATGATGGTAAAGTTCTCGCCGGATGAACTTTCTGCCACGCTTTTATGGCATGTGATTGGCAAAGACGAGCAGCACACGGAAGCTCTTCATTCCATCATTAGCACGCCAGTCTTCGTGGGAGACTATATCTATGGCGTGGATAGCTATGGGCAACTTCGTTGTTTAGATGCAATTAACGGTGCACGAGTTTGGGAAGATTTAACTGTGACGCCTCAAGATCGATGGAGCACAGTGCACTTTGTACAAAATGGCAAACGGTTCTGGTTGTTGAACGAGGCTGGTGAGCTGATTATTGCGAATCTGTCGCCACAGGGTTACACCGAGATTTCGAGATCGTTTTTGATAAAGCCGACCCTAGATCAGCTTTCACGACGAGGGAATAAAGGGGTTTGTTGGTCGCATCCAGCTTTCGCAAACCGTCACGTTTATGCCCGCAATGACGAAGAGTTGCTGTGCGCTTCGCTGGCAGCCGAGCAAAAGTAACTTTTCAAGCCGGGGGGGCTCGTCAAGTTTACATATAACTTGACGTGGACTGACTGAATGGCTCGCCCATGCGTTCGTGCAGATGAGGCGAGAACTTCATATAGTTCCAGTGGCGATAAGCGTCATTTTGCTCGAGAAGATTGGCATGTTTGCCAGCCGCCGCCAACCTGCCTTCCTGCAAGAAGAGGACTTGATGAGCGGCCCACAGTGTCTTAGAGCGAGCGGGCAATACTATAACGATAGCGCCCGCAGCGGCAATGTTCTCAAGCGCAAGCCGCGATTCTTCCTCGATTTGTCTGTCTCCGACTGACCATGGTTCACGAACCACAACGATTGGACGTTGCAGCGTGAGCGCTCGCGCCAATCCCAATCGGAAAGGTGTATCGTTGGGAAGACGGTCATCAGCATGCGAAATAACCGTTGATAAACCATCGCTTAACGCTCGGATTGGCTCGAGACAAAATGTCTTCTCAAGATTGCCGTGCAAGTCTGCCGTATCGACTTCTTTGGAGTGGGTTGAACGCAAGTTTTCAGTGACACTGCCAGTAAACAATGGCCCGTCCGGTGACACCCAACATGATAAACCAGCGATCTGTTCTGGTGAAAGTTGGGAAAGATTGATTCCATTGAAAAGCAGTTGTCCTCGCGAAGGACGTCCGAAACCCAGCAGCAACTCGGCAAGGGAATTTTGCTCAATCGAATCGTCAGCAACGATAGCGATAACTTCTCCGCGATGTAAAGTCGCTGTTATGTCTGTGAGTAAGGGTTCGTCGCTGTAGCTGCGTAAGGAGACGCCTTGGAATTCAACTTTGGTAAGTGGCAATTCCACTTTGGAAATCGTCTTCGGGGCAACTACTGGTTTGGGTTGCGTTAGGAGCGAAACGACATGATCAACGTTGCGAGATACTTTTCCTAGAGACTGAAAGGCTTTTAGCATACGTGTCAGGCTGTACGCGGCTATCGCGATAGCAAGGAGCAACACGATGACCGCAATTGCCGAGAGTTGTACATCTGCACGCAATACGCGGACAGCGGCAGTAAACATTAGAGCGCACGTGAGCAGTGCAATTAATGCGATCGAAAAAGGTACTTTCCAAACGCTATGATCATCAATGGCCACCTCTAGCTTTCTCAACGGCGAAATTTCTGTATTAAAAGCCGCTTGCGTTATGGATTGCGGGTGAATCGTGCCTAGCAAAGGACTGGAGGCGCACCAATCGGCTAACTTTTCGGCTGCAAAGTTTCGACGTTCTAAGAGTACTGGTCGATTTCTGCGCTGACGGCGATCAATGGTGGAGAACACTCGTCGCACGAGAATCGCGGCGATGATTGACAGACTGGCGAGCAATGGGTCGATCAACATAGCGATCGTTGCACAAGCGAGCATCTGCATCAAATGCCGTGGGCCGCCTCGAAACCAGTTAGTGGTTGCATCACGAATGGCAGGGATGTCGTTGGCGATCAGTGATCGCAATTGAGTTTGCATGCCAGACAGGCTCTTTTGACGCGTCAAAAACTGCAGTTGCTCGAATACAGCGTGGTGTTGAGCGAAGCTGCGATCTATGGCGGTGCGTGCGGCGAGCTTATAGATACCATAAATCGCCAAAGTGATTCCGCAAACAATGAATAGAATCATGGCCAAGAGCGCCGTTGCCCCGCGCAAAACACCCTGGTCAGCTTCCAGCCAACTGGAGCTGATGGTCAAATTCGGCCCCAATTCAATCATTGCCGGCAGTGACTTGGTTTGAGAATATCGCTCAAGCAGTTCCCAGAACCAACCGAACAAGACCAGCAATATCGCCGTACCGCAAGCTGATCCGGTACTCAGCACCCAAATTGGAAGGCTGGTCACGTGCGATTGCGTAAGACCGCGGAATCGCTTCAAAGGGTTAGAAAGCACGAGTAAAGCTCTCGTTGTGCGGTGGAAAAACTACGTGATTGCCCCTGAAAGGCGGCTACGCCAAATCTCGGTCCTCAAATAACAATAATCCAATGAAGGAAGTTAATCCACAAAACAGAATCGAATAAAGAAACAGGCCAGAGATGTAAATTCCAGGAATTGGCGTATTGGCATCAATTGCTCCATTCATCGAAAACAAATCGAGATTGGGCGTAACGACCGCAATAAGTTGAGCAACGAATTGGACAATCGGAAAAGCGTCCTGTGACGAACTGACGATTGAAGGAGTCAAGTGACCAATCAGGTAGACGCTGAAGCAGACTGCGAAATTTGCGAGTTGTGGAAGTCTCGTCGCCAGAGCCACGGCCAACGATGTAAGCGTAGTGACCTGAAAGAAAACCATTACGATGCCCGGCACCGTCCGTATCATTTCGACGTAACCTTGTTGCCACAAAGGTTGCTCAAGAGAATTCTCACGGGCGTCGTAAAGTGGCTTGTAACCGACCGCTAACAATTCAATTGCACCCAAGACAACTATCATGAGCATGAGCACCCACAGGATGCCGAGCAACTTACCGAAAATGAAAGAACGCCGATGGATGGGCTTGGAAAGCAGTGTGAGCGCCGTCCGGCCCTCAATTTCGTCGCTGACGGTGCTACTTGCCGACCAGATGCCTTGAAACAAACACACCACCATTATCAAAGTAATTCCGCAGTCTTTCAGCAATTTGATATCTTCGCCCAGCGTATGAAACGGAATGAAGACGAACGCCGCAATGCAAAGCGCTCCGAACAGAATCAATATCTTTGGCAAGGGTTGAGATATCTCGCTTTTCGCAGTCGCCATTGCTATGGCCGCTAGACGCGGAGAAGCACCTAACTGCAAGAACCAGACAATTCCGATCAAAAACGAAATTAGCCCCAACACAAATACAGCAAACATTTCGGGACGCTCGGATGCTGTTCGAATGAAGAACGTAACGGTAGCTTCATCATATTCTAAGTTCTGACCCGTCAACGAAGAGCCTGCGACGGTTGGAATCGGGGCTTCAGACGAGGCCCCGCGATACCACTCATGTGACGCTTGCGCTGAAATGCGAACGGGAGTGTCGAATAGATCTTCTTCAGAACCTTTAACGCTCAACACCACATTACGGTCACTTTTGATGATGACCTGCTGTAAAGATTGCGGGTTGTAGTCGAGATTAATCGCTTCTTCCAAACCTGCTTCGGCATCCTGCGCCACGCCTTTTAAGACAACCGTTTGCGACGATTCACCTTGCGTCATGATGCTGGGTAAACTGGTGATCATCTGCACCGGTTCCTCCACCACAATCGTCGCAACACCAGCGAGGACGACTACAACGCAGAGCGCCATGAATATATGAGCCCCGATTCCAACAGTTAATGTCTCTGTAAATTCATCAATGAATCGCCGGTTGGAACAGTAGAGCAATGTCCAGAAAATGATCGCAAAAAACGCGAATACCGTGGGCAGCGACAACAACCACTCCGAACGGACAATTTCTTCACTACCTCGAACGCGAAACAGTTGCTGTAGAGGAACCGCGAGAATCGCAGTCACTATCGCACTCGCACCGGCACCGACCCAGAACGACACACTTTTGCGTCGCCAGGTCTGTAGAAACGGAATAAAAGATAACGCGTAGATAATTCCGTAAACTACCGCTAGAGCTAGCAGGCCAAAGAAAATGCCAACGCCAAATATCCAAAAAGGTGTTAACCAACGAGTCAGCCACGATTCGCTAGCGGCTAACATAAAGGGGGCGTTGGCTCCGAATATCATCGCTGTTTAAGACTTGTGAGAGGATTCGATCAATAGACAGTTTATCAGCATGTCTCTTGGGAGCGCGCCGATTGCACACCCCAAAACTGAGTCGGCGTATTATCATCGACAAAGGTCGGCTCGTCGAGTCGGTGGACGCTTAGGCTACGAACATTCGGCCAAATCGGTTCGGACCGACCGCTTCTGAACGGCATAACCTGTCCTAATCGACCTGTATCAATCCGCCTGCGCGGCGAGCCTTATGCCAGAAAACTGCCAGCGGGCAGAAGTTGGAAAGAAGTTACGGTAGGTCGGCCGTATGTGGGTAGAGCTGGTTGCGACCGAACCGCCCCTAAGAACGTATTGGTTGCACATGAACTTACCGTTGTATTCGCCGACCGCCCCGCTCTTGGGAGCAAAGCCAGGGTAAGGTGAATACGCGCTGCTAGTCCACTGCCAAACATTTCCTAGCAGCCCGCATTTGTGATGTTCAACTTGCGGATGAATTGGTAAGCCGCGCGAGACTAGAAGTTCAGCAAAATTCTCACACTTATATTCAGATGCGGCCGTTGCTAGCGCCGCAGATTCCCATTCCGATTCCGTGGGAAGACGTTTTCCAGCCCAACGCACATAGGCGTCCGCCTCAAAGTAGTTGAGATGGCAAACTGGCCGCTCCCCATGCAGACGCTGCATCCCGGCCAAAGTGTATTCCTGCCATTCCCCGTCGACTTGCTCCCAATACAAGGGGCAGAGAACTGAATTTGTGCCTACCCATGACCAGCCTTCGGAAAGCCAAAAATGGCTTTTCTGATATCCGCCATCCTCAATAAAATCTAGGTACTCGCCATTTGTGACCAAGCGGTTTGCTAGTTGATAGGGTTGCAAAAAGACTTGGTGAGTTGGACGTTCGTTGTCGAAACTAAACATTTCAGTTTCGTTGGCGCTACCGATCGACTGAACTCCACCCGGGAATGACAACCATTCTAGCTCAGTTGCGGAAACGGTATCGCTCAAAGTAGCTGTCCTGAGGGCGGGACGACTAGGATTCTGGTAAAGCGCATGTTTGATGTCAGTTAGAATCAACTCTTGATGTTGCTGTTCATGTTGCAACCCCAGTTCAAGTAGTTGAGTGAACTCGTCCGAAAGATTAGAAGGCTCGCTGCCGAGAAGTTCAAGAACCGCTGCGGTGACCTCGCGACGATAGCTGTAAATTTCGCGCACCGTCGGACGGCTTAAGAGGCCCCGCTGCGCTCGCGGAAACTGGTCCCCGACGGCGTTGTAATAAGAGTTAAATAGGTAGCGGAAGTCGGATGGAGCCGGTCCTTGATGGCCTAAAGGTTCGAGGATGAACGTTTCGAAGAACCAAGTGGTATGGGCAAGGTGCCAGCGAACAGGACTAGCATCGGGCATGGACTGAATGCAATAGTCTTCGACTTCGAGCGATTCACATAGCAATTCGGTAAACTCCCGAATCGCAGTAAAACGAGCAGACAATTCATCACGAGTTTTCCGTGAACTCTCGCGTGAAATTACTTGATTTTGAATCATTGAAGTTGGTTTAAAAATGGCCGATTAACCATGTCAAAGCTTCCCAAATCAGACGACCTCGAAAGCGAAAACACCGAAATAACCCTGACGATCCAGCCAAACGTCGCTTAACTCAAAACGGCAGTCGGCAGCAAGGTCACAGAAGCCTTCGACAGTGTATTTGTGCGAATACTCAGTGCAGATTAGTTCGCCTGCTTTGAAATGGAACTGGTGTTGACCACAACTAACAGTCTGAGCGGTCAAGCTCTCTAAGAACAGTTCCATGCGGTGAAAGTCTGTATTGTATTTTACGCGATGAGCAAATTGTGACTCGTCAAAATCAGTTCCTGCTTCGCGATTGATCCTAGTCAGGAGATTCAAATTGAAAGCAGCGGTGACGCCCTGAGAATCGTCGTAAGCGCGATGAAGAACGTCGGTGTCTTTTTGAAGATCGACACCGATCAAGAGTCCTCCGTGCTCACCTACCCAGCAACGGACGTTTCGCAAAAGCTCACATGCCATAGTAGGTGTAAAGTTACCAATAGTTGAACCGGGGAAGAAAGCAACTCGGCGTTCGTGACTAGGAAGTCTTAAGTTCCAATCGACGTCAAGTGAACGTGTGAAGTCGGCGGCAAGGGGCAAAATGTCGATCTGTGGATATTCTAAGACAAGTTGCGCCGTGACCTCCTCTAGGTACTCGCTCGAGATGTCGATAGGCACATAGGCTGCAGGTTTGTTGACTGTGTCAAGCAACAGACGCGTCTTTTCGCTGGAGCCACTTCCCAATTCAATGATCGCTGCATCGGGACCGATGGAATCAGAGATGGCCTTGTGATTCTCATTCAGAATTTCGATCTCAGCGCGGGTTGGATAGTATTCGTCCAGCCGAGTGATTTCATCGAAGAGTTTCGATCCTTTTTGATCGTACAAGTACTTGCAAGGGAGTGTCCGGTGCCGCTTGGAAAGTCCATCTATCACATCTTGGTAAAGTGTCATCGATGGGGCATTAGGAGCCGAAATATTGTTCATACGGTAGTCTTACGTAGGCAAGGACGTGTATTTAAAGAGTGATTCCCAGCAGGTTGCTTCAAAACCGGACAACGGCAGTTAAGCATTATCCGTGCCCACCAAGGCTTTTTAGGGGGCCGTTCAAGGCAAGCGGGCTGGGGTCGGCTGGGCGTTTTTGCCTACTCTTGATTGAGCTGCCAGATTTCGGCTTCCAGGAGCCATTTTTCAAGTTTTGGTTCTGCGGTGAGCTGCCCCGAGCCGGTCGCAGTTTGCTCTGCCCGATCAATTTGGCTTGTATCCGCAGGTTCAAGGACGATTTTTGCGGTAAGTCGCGTGCCGAAGAGCAAGAGTTCCAGCCTCTCTGGTAGAAAGGCTTGCCAGATTAGCTTGCCACGCTCCCAGCCGATCACATGACCGCGGGACTCGGACAGCTCGCCTTCATACTCAAGGTACCGAATTCTATGGTTCGGCAATCGGACAACGGTGCTCGATTCGCCCTCAATAGGCAGCCGTAGAAGTTCCCAGGTCAACAGTTCGTCGTTTCTTTCCAGCATCAGGTCGAAATGGCTGGCTCTAGCCGAAAGTGGCGATTGTCGGTGGCGGGGGTTTGAGGAAGGCCCCAACAAAGAGGCTCCATCCGAAGCCGCGGGGGCAGCATTCGGGACGGAGTGCCACAAAATGGCAAATCGGAGATCTTGGGCGGCTTTTGCGATCATCGAGGCGACCTAATGGCTCAGATGTGTGCGTCGGAGGCGCTAAGGCTGGCGAAAAAGTTCTACTTCTGATGGAACTTCCGATTGTAACGTTCGTCCAAAGCCTGTCGCGCGCAAATTAACGAATGCTGAAAGTTTGCAGTCGCTACATACCAAATTATACTCGAACCCCAATAGCCAGTTTTTCCGTGTAGAGCAAACTCATGGGAAGATTTGGCGCCCAAATTCAAGTCGACTTCACGATAGCCTCCAGCTTTTCATGTTTGTCGCGTTGGAATTGGAAAAGGCAATGAGTTGGGCTGCCCTCTTCTGCAACAGAGAATTGGGTCCAATTTTACAAGTTTCGCGTCGCATGCTCATCAAGTCTAACGGCACAAAAAGTTATGGTTAGTTCTCCTAAGATCCGCTCTCGCTCCATCAAAAATCGCTTGGCGCAGCTTCGTCAAAGGTCTTTTCGATCGCTTTTGGTAGAGCAACTTGAGCGCCGTGAGTTGATGGCGGGGGATGTGTCGCTGACGAGCCAGCAGGCGTTGCTGAGCACCGCGACGCTCAGTTCTCTGACGGCGAATGATTTGGATGATCCTCGTCCACGTTTGCTGTCGGTCGCTCCCAACTCGGGGCAGATTCTGAGCTTAACTCCCTCGGGCAGCCCTAATCTGAGAAGTTTGAACGTGCAGAATGAGTCTCCCACGGAGCTCGTTTTCCGTTTCGATGGTGCTCAGCAGATTAACCCTGAGACGCTGACCGGAATTCGCATCGTCCGAGCTGGAGGCGACGGTGCATTTAATGGTACGAATGATGTCGTGGTGACCCCGGGCTTTCTTGGTTTTGGTGAAAACGAGCGAATTGTTATTGCCCGATTCTCTTCTCCGTTGCCAGACGATCTATACCGTATTGAGATCTTGGCTCAGGATCGAAATGGTCTGCCAGCAATTCGCAATCTTGCGAACGAACCGCTTCGCCCTCGTGTTGCTGGCACCGATCGTGACATTTACTACTTCAATGTCGAGTTGGGAGTGCAGGTCGTCGCCGTTGTTCCACAGCCGACCACTGCCAACGTTAATGGAGTTGTAGCCCGAGCAGGAAACGTCATCGAAGTTCACTTTGACGCTAATAACGACAAGCTGAATCTGAATTCTCAAAACACTGACTTGGCGACTCGAGAACTGTTCCAGTTGATTTGGACTCGCGATACAGTAACGCCGAACGACGATAGGGTGATTCTTCCTTTACAGGTCAATTACCAAGCAAGTTCGAATAAAGTTGCATTGGTCTTTGAAAATCCTATTGAAGATTATGCCACTGGTGGAGGTGGAACGTTCAGACTTCGGATTGGTACACGTCGGTTGGCTCCATCCGCAGGCGGTCAAGGTTCCTCGCCGGCTGTCCCAGTTCAAGGCGATATTACTGGAAATGACCCGGGAGGGAATACTGCCGCAAACCGAGACTTAGGTACCTTCAATGGTAACTATTCAGCGGTTATCACT
Organism: Njordella aestuarii; assembly: GCF_056494165.1. Lineage (NCBI taxonomy): Bacteria > Pseudomonadati > Planctomycetota > Planctomycetia > Pirellulales > Pirellulaceae > Njordella > Njordella aestuarii. The sequence goes on along the minus strand of NZ_CM151397.1, from coordinate 4,862,901 downwards.
CAGGAAGTGCGCGTCGATAATCCGTCTGATGCATTGCTGATTGATCATCCTGGTAGCAACGACGAGCCAGGAAATCGAGATATTCAGGACGAGTCTCACATAGGCGGCGGGATTACAGCAGATGCCAATGTTGAGATTACGAAACGATTCTATTCATTCGTCGAAACGCAGCCCTACGGTGTCGACAGCCAAGGTCGGCCTGTTCGGACGTCCATTAGCGAATTGCAGAAGCAGCGAGTTCGCGAAGTTTTTGAATTCTATTCGAAGTACCTTGGCGTAGACTTCGCTGAAACCGCAGGCATCACGGCGCCTGATGGTACGACGGCACTCCAAATTGTTGTCGGTGACTTGCTAGCGCCGGTCATTGGAACCACTGGGCCTGAAGGGTTTGTCTCGTTCATCACTCAAGCGCTCAATGACACGACGGATTTCAGCCTTGGGATTTTAGACAACTCGGAAGCTTGGGATAACGATTTTGGCTATGGAACTCAGGACGACAAATTAAATGTTCAATTGATGGCGGACGCACGCTTCGCATCAATCTATCTTCAGACGCTGACATTTCCACAGGACAACAATGCGCCCAACTTCTTTGTCGAGGCAATGCGTGTGGTTGGATCGCTATTGGGAATAGGGCAATCCAATGACTTACCGCCGGGGACCATTCAAGGGTTCGATCCTTTGCTGGGGCGGCCTGCCAATCCGCTTGAACAAATATTCCCAGGTGATCACGACATAGTCCACGGTGATCATTTGCATCGAGCTGACAATCGTGATATCGACCTTTATCGTTTCGAAATTGGGGCTGGTAGGTCTGGATCATTTACAGCCGAGACCATCGCTGAAAGGTTGATGAATTCGAGCGATGTTGACACTCATTTAACTCTCTTGCGTGAGTACACGGATAGTTCCGGTCGACTTCGTACGCAGGTGATCGCAGTCAATGATAACTACTTCAGCAAGGATTCTTTGATCAAAGTAGATTTACAGGAAGGCGTCTACTACGTTGCTGTCGTAGCAAGCGGCAATCAAAACTTCAATGCGGATATCGAGGGTTCTGGCTCGGGTGGAACAAGTCAGGGGCTCTATCAGTTGCGGCTTGACTTCAAACCAGAACAGTTGGCTTCAAGAACATTGCGAGATACTGCGGGCACTTCGCTCGACGGAGACGGGGACGGGCTGGCGGGCGGTGTGTTTGATTTCTGGTTTCGCGCAGCTGCGCCAGTCGGAGTAGCTGCCGCCGGTGCGCCGCGCACAATCTACGTCAGTAAGCTGTTCACTGGCGCTAGTCCAAACGGGTCATTGAATCGCCCGTTCAATACGATCTCGGCTGCAGTAGCTGCTTCTCGTCCCGGTGACATCGTTCGAATTGTGGGAAATGGCGGAGCCGACAACGATATTTCAACTTTGGTAGATAATCGTGCATATGAGGTTGGAAGTGGCGGATCGGTAATCGGTACGCTTTCCGATGGCGACAATCTAATTGTCCCAGCGGGAGTAACGTTGATGATCGACGCAGGCGCTGTCTTGAAATTTGGCTCCAGCCGCATTTTAGTTGGAAGCAACGATACGACCACCGATCGTAGCGGTTCGGCAATCCAAGTGTTAGGTACGCCGGAACATCGAGTTGTTTTTACTTCCTACACTGATGAATCGATTGGAATTGATACGAATCCGCTGCGTACTACTCCGGCTCCTGGAGATTGGGGAGGGATTGAAATTCGCAATGATTTCGACAACTCTCAAGGGAGAGTGAGTCGAGAACGCCAAGGTGCATTTTTAAACTACATCGCACACACCGACTTGCGTTACGGTGGTGGTCAAGTTGCGATTGGTGGTACGCCGAAAGTTGTAAACCCAATCGACTTGTCGGAAGCCCGTGCAACGATACTTTACAACAGCATCACAAACTCAGCAGACGCTGCGATCTCAGCTGATCCAAACACATTTGAAGAAACCCTCTTTACGGAGCCGCGATATCAAGGAAGTCAGCCTTTCACTCCGGATTATGTCCGCGTTGGGCCAGTGATTCGTGGAAACGAGCTTGCTGACAATACGATCAATGGGCTTTTCATAAGGGTCGATACTCTAGCAGGGCAAGATCCCAAGCAGATGACTGTTGCTGGTCGGATCGACGAAACTGACATCACAATTGTATTGGGGGAAAACTTACTAATCCGCGGAACTCCTGGCGGTGCAGTTGCAGAAACCGCGGGACCAAGCGTTGCCATTGTTGTGCCTACATTGGTTGCACCAACGGCTCCCAATATCGGTCTTGGCGCTGGAACGCACAGCTATGTTATGACTTTCGTGGATGCGTACGGCAGCGAAAGCCTCCCGAGTTCAATCTTTGGTACGATTACTACAGCTGGAAACAATGCGGTTCGTTTGACAAATCTGCCTACTGGATCGGGAGATTTTGTCGGTCGCAGGCTATACCGTCGTTTAAATAGCGGTGCTTTCGTCTTGGTCGCGGAATTAAACCGTCAGCAGACAACATTCGTTGACCAAGGAGCGACCCTTCTCGGTTCACCCGTCACGGAAGGTCTACCGTTCTTGCAACGGGCACGACGCGATGCATCCTTGGTGATAGATCCGGGGGTAATTGTCAAATCGCAGGGGGCTCGTATCGAAGTCGATATGGGGGCTACGCTGATAGCAGAGGGGACTGATGCCAAGCCGATTGTCTTTACCTCGACGCGTGACGACCGTTACGGAAAAGGTACGACTTTTGACACCAACGGCGATGGAATCTCGGTCACATCAGCGGCGCCGGGAGATTGGTCAGGCATTCTAGCTCGTCATCTGTCCACACTAAGTCTTGATTCCGTTGTAATTACCTTCGGTGGTGGCAGTTCAAGAATTCCAGGCGGCTTCGCCTCGTTTAATGCAATTGAAGTTCACCAAGCTGAAGCCAGAATCGCAAACTCCGTTATTGAGAACAACGCTTCAGGTGTTGGCAACCCAGGAGATACGCGACGTGCGGCACGTGGTGTCAACGACGCTGCTGCTATCTTCGTGTTAGGCAGCCAACCCATTATTATCAATAATGTGATCCGCAATAATGGCGAAACCATTTCGACTCACTTGGCTAACTACTTACAGAATGGCGAAACCGCTGCAATAAGCATCGATCCAAATTCGATGAAGGCGGTACCAAAAATTGACTACGGCCGAAGTGTGGGAGTGGCACTTGCGTCTCAAGTTGATATGGGCAATCTTGGTCCATTGGTCAGCGGGAATCGCTTAGGCGGCAATGCAATCAATGGAATGCGTGTGCGTGGTGGTACACTGACGACGGAAGCGGTTTGGGATGATACCGATATTGTACATGTGTTGCAAAAAGAAATTGTAATACCTGACTTCCACACCTACGGCGGTTTGCGCCTCCAAAGTTCGGTTGGCGAAAGTTTAGTGGTCAAATTGGAAGGGCAAGACGCAGGTTTCACTGCTACTGGACGTCCGCTCGATATTACTGACCGAATTGGCGGTAGTTTGCAAATCGTTGGAACTCCGGGATTTCCAGTTGTACTAACAAGCCTGAGAGATGATGACATTGGCGCTGGCTTTGACTTTGCCGGCGGATCAATGCTCGATACGAACAGCGACGGTGATGCCACGAACGCTGCACCGGGAGATTGGCGCAGCGTGCGTTTGGACGCATTCACCAACGATCGCAACGTGCAAACGACGTACGAATACGAGTCGCGCAATCCACGAGCTATGGGTTTGAATAATGATAGCGCTAACGCACAAGATATCGGTAGGTTGGCGCCGAATCTAAACGCAGGTGACGAGAATCTTCGCCTGGGAATAACAGTGACTGGCTCGATTGCCGCACAGAGCGATCGAGACATATATAAATTCTCGGCAGAGGCCGGAACAATGGTGTGGTTTGATTTGGATCGCACCTCCATGGATTTCGACTCGGTCGTCGAATTGATCGATGCCCAGGGAAGAATAATTGCTCAAAGCAGCAATTCTCTACAGGAGTCTCAAACTGGCAACGTGTGGTTTGATCCTGTCCTAGTAGACAACGGACAGGTATTTCCATTGGACCAAAATACCTTTGCTCCTCAGAATGCGAATGTTGCAACAGCGGTCGATTTCCAAGCAACCAATCCGTTGGATGCTGGTTTCCGGATGGTTTTGCCGGGAACTCCAGGCACTTCCAATGACTATTACGTCCGGGTCCGCAGCAGTAATCTGATGCCGGGAGATCCAGTTGCCAAGCTTCAAGATTCTGACCCGGAAGTGGTCAAACAAGGGCTTTCAAGTGGCTCGTACCGGCTACAGCTTCGTTTGCAGCAGACAGATGAAGTGGGTGGATCGACAATTCGCTATGCAACGGCGCGATACGCAACCACTGGAATCGAAGTGATTGGCGGACCAATGCATTCCCCGCTACTGGGAGAATTCTCAGAAGCAAACCCCCAGGAATCTCAGTCTGATACCGGATCGGCAATCAACTTAGGGAATATTCTTTCGCAAGATCGCGGTGCTGCGTCCATCGCTGGCAACATCGCCTCGGCTGGGGATGTCGACTGGTATCGATTCACTGTACAACGGCAACTATCATCAAGTCTTCAATCTGGCTATCACACGTCGGTTGTATTCGACATTGATTATGCCGATGCGCTAGGTCGAGCCAACACCAGCCTGTGGGTTTTCCAAAGCAACAATGGTACGCCGACAAATTTGATTCTAATTGGCCGAGACTCGGACGTAACCGATGATAAAGCGGCTGCCGAACAAGGTTCAGATGCAGGTGACTTAACGCGAGGTTCATTCGGATCGGCAGACCCCTTCATCGGTGCAGCGGAACTTCCTGCTGGCGAGTATATGGTGGCGGTCACGAACAATAGCTTGACCAGTTCCGTCCTTCAACAGTTCCAACAAAGTCAGTTAGATGGCACTACCAACCCACTAACACGCCTCGAGCCGCTTGATTCTGTAGTTCGAATCTCCGAAGATCGCTTCAGCGGTACGGTAACGAATCCGTCGATTCCAAAGCAGGTTGCATTTGAAAGTGCAGACGCCAACAAAGTTCCATATACATTGGCTGACGTTAACCTTTTTGTTGCACGAACTAATCCAAACAATGGCAATCAATCTCAATTGCTCTTCGGAAACGGAATGACCGGTGCGAAAGAGGCGCAAGGAAGCAATGCGGTCGGTGGAATCTTCTCCGCAAGCCGTGTCAATGATATTGCAGCTAGCCCGCTGGGCCGAATAGTTGGAGCAAACGTCCTGCCAGGTGGCGGGTTCTTTGGTGTAATCAATGACGGAAATACCAACGGTTTTACCACCGTGCTGACCTCTGGCGGTGCGGCTATCACAACCAATGCTGGAATTCAGACGTTTCAAGCGCGATTCAATCCACAAAGCGGCGCGCCTGAAGTTGTCCGCGGTACTGACTCAGGTGGAAACTTGAATGGTGTTGGTCTGGATTTCACAGCATTAACGTTTGCACAAGCAGCAGATCAAAGCCTTGCCCTTTTCGGTGTTGCACAACGAGCGGATGGGCAAGATTTAGATAGGCCCGTAATTGTCGACATCAATGGTACCGGTTCATTCCAACCGACTGACCCGTTGTTGCCGCCGGATGCATATATTACGCCAGGGGTAAACGATGAAAATGATCCGGCATACACCGGAGCATTCCGCAATATTCTTTATCGCCTGGACCCTGACACACAAGCGGGGATCTCGCCTCCAGCCTATGGCAATAGAACGGGGCTCGCGCAGGCAACGGGAACTGGTACTCAGGTCCGTGAGTACGGAATCTTTGCTGAGGTTTCTACCTACATTCGTAACAACAGACCAGGCTTCCCCGACACGATCGTTGTGACACGTGAAGCCAGAGGTGATATCGTCGGTGTTACGCAGGTTGGGAATTTCCTTTACGGCGTGACCGATCAAGGCGAACTTTGGCGAATGGCGACTACCAGCTATGACGGCGGTTTCGCGGGAGCTGAATTGATCGCGACCAACGTGCCGAACGGCTTAACCGGGTTGACGCACGGCCCACGCAATCTTCCGCTTGGAAGCACTACTACGGAATCTATCCTCAGTCTTCCACCTAGAACGACCGGAGGCACGTTCCAATTGCAGGTGCTAGGTGGAACAACTGGAGTATTGCAGTACAACGCGTCTGCCGCCCAAATCCAAGCGGCTCTTGCAGCCCTTCCAGGGATCGGTGCAGGTAACGTCAGCGTAACTGGTGGCCCACTATCGTCGTCAGCCGTCTCTATTGTTTTCACGGGAACGCTTGCAGGTTCAAATCTGCCCATAACGATTGTAAATCAAGCCTTTACTGCCGCAGCATCACCACCGACCGTTACCGCGCTGCAAGCGACCGAGATTGAGGCGTTTGATCTGAACGTCAATCGGGCCAGTGCTACGGATGTTGTTTTGCGAGTTAACACCGATACGTTAAATGGTCCTGGTAACGGGGCCAACTACGCATCCGCATTTGCACTCCAGACAGCAATAAATGCGATCCCAGCTGTCAACGATTCGGCGGCGCAGGCGATTGTTACGCAATTGGCGAACGGTCATTTTAGAATCGTCTTCCAAGGCCCTGGCGCTGACGCGCTGGTTTTATCGGTCGACTCTGGTCCTGCTTTCGTGTCACCCGGGACAGATCTGACGATCAACAATGCCACTGCCGATGTGGTGTTGACCCTGAATTTTGTTACGCCTGGTCCTGATCCCGACACTCGTACAATCACAATTCAGCCTAATCCTGCCGACCCAGCTAATCCTCCATTCAGCCCAGTCCCATACATAGCGACGCTAGCTCAAATTCAAGCCGCTATTGATGCCCAACTAGCGGTGGCTCCTGCCATTAATGCCGTAGCTGTTGTTACAGAACTCGGAGCGGGTCGGTTTAGGATTGGATTCCGAGGTGCGGATGCCGCAGGAATTACATTGAGCCTGGCGAGCGGTCCAGCATCATTGGTTGATTTCGACGCGCCGAATTCAGCAAGTTACAGATTGGCAATCCCTGCCGTAGCAACGAACGGACAGTTCCGGTTAAGGCTTGGTACAGGTGTTGTCGGGCCGTTTGGAGTAAACGTTGGCGCGTTCCAAATACAAAACGCACTTCGAAATCTGCCAACGGTTCAAGCCCTTGGAAACGATGTCACTATTACAGTACAACCTTCGTCAGGCGGAACGAATCGATTTGATATTTTAATCGCCGGACCACGAGCGAATACGCTCGGTGTACTGTCATTGGAATCGCATACATTCCAAGCTGCACCGGTACAAGCTAGCCTGCAAATTCAGCAAGATACTTCCTACGTAAACACTTTATTTGGTGTAACGGACAATGGAACGATCCATGCTTTTGATGTAAACGGCGTACCACGTCGGATCTTCCCTCGTGGACTCTCTTCAACTGTAACAGCTGATACAACAAACGGCTTGAGTGCCGGTGGTGGCGATGTAGCAGGCTTAGACTTTGCTGCTCTCGACGTCAACCTTTGGCACAATACGACCGCACGCCAAGATGATGCGGGACATGGAACTCTCGATACATTCAATTTGTCACGAGTGCCGTCGGCAAACGGAAATCAAAGCCTCTATTTCGGCTTCCGCGATAATACGGTGGGTCTTCGACAAGAAGGTGATTGGACGGGTATTTATAATATTTCAGATGCAATCGGTTCCACGGGCGACGTTGGTAACTACAACTTGCCTGGCGGTGCTCGGGGTGCTTTAGAAAGTTACGCAATTGATCTAACAGGGTACACGCCAGATGATCAGCCGACTTTGTATTTCAATTACTACATTGACACCGAGATATCAAATAGTAACGCAACTGATAATGCTGTGATGCGGGATGCATTCCGGGTCTACGGTCTCGGACCAGACGGAACCTGGGTGCTTCTGGGCACAAATAACTCAGCAGGCAACACGGATACGAATCTCGCTTTGTTGACTGATGGAAATGAATATGACGTTCCTACTTCTAGCTATCAGGACGCATTGGGACGAAGCTATCGAACTCAAGAAATATTTGATGAAGCAAACCGAACTGGCGACTGGCGGCAGGCTCGCATCAATCTAGCTCCTCTAGCGGGGATGTCGGACACTGTTATTCGATTTGAATTTAGCACCAGCGGCGATTTCCGAACTGGTGATCCGCTGCGATCCGGAATCGAAATCATTGCAAAACCAGGTGCTGAGTTCCAAGCTGGCGATACATTCTCGCTCCAGGTTCAGGGACTTGCAGCACCAGCTCAGTTGCAATTTATCGTTGGCGGCGAGGCGCTCCTGCCTGGTCATACTGCAATTCCAGTTAATGCGGGAATGACGGCGCAAGATGTGCGAAATGCTATACAGCTTGCTTTGGCGCAAGAGATTAACGGTGATAATAATACTGCCCCTTATCCCGTATATGGAAACACTGTAGTCGTTTATGGTGCGTTTGCTCTGAATGCTGGTCCCCTGAAGATTACGGGACAGTTCGATCGAGCTGGAGATGCATTTGGGCCTTACACTGGTTTGACTTACAACGGTGGTTTGGGAATATTCGATGCCACGAAGAATTTCGACCGTGCGATGCAAGCGACGCTAGCGAATACTTTCGAAGGCGTATATCTGGACGATATAATTATCGGCTTTGCTGAACGTGGCGAGCAAGTATTCAATCCCGTTGCCGCTGGCGGGACAATCTTTGCACCAACACCATTCTATGAAGATTTTGGTGGGCCGTTTGGTACAATTGCAGAAGAGGTTGAACTGGGAACCTATCAGCTTGAAATTCGAGTTGGTCGCGAGTACGCAACACAAGGGATCGGCCGAGTCGTGCCAGATTCAACTCGCGTAATCGATACAAACGACCGAATGAGTCAGCAGGCTGCTATTGTCGTTAGCACTGTATTCGACGTAGCCGACGGAGATCAATTCACTGTTAGCGACGGGATCAATAGCGTCACTTTCGAATTCGATCTAAACTCCAACGGAGTGTCGCCGGGTACCATTGCCGTACCATTAACGTTGCCGTTTTTGAACGCTGAAGCCCGATCAGGGCTGGTAGCAACAGCAATTCGAGACGCAATCAATGGATCGGCGGCGCAAAGTATCTTGAAGTTGACTGCGGGATTGCGTGGTCAAATGCGAAACGCGTTGGATCAAGATATTCATCAAGACGCGTCCAACATTGTGGAACTATTTGGTTCCGCGGCCGGAAGCGTAACTGGCTCCCGTTCATTCTCAACGACTCCAGCCATTCAAGGGCTATTCTCTGGCGATCAGCAAGCGTTTTATGGCGAGGATGTTGGCGATAGCAACATTGTTCGCGAGCAAGGTCAAATCATCATCGATTCAAGTTCGGTGCTAGATAGTGCCGAGTATGGGATCTTGGTTTCGGCTGGTTTGCAACTGAGAAATGATCTAGGACCAAATGTTCAGCCTCGTCCATATCCGGGAGCTGCACGAAATCTGGTCACACTCAACAACGAAAATCTTGCACCGGGTGCTGTTATCATCAACAACATCGTGGCAAGAAATGGCGAGGGCGGTATCCGCGTCTCCGGAGATCCACGAGTTGGTGGTCCGACAGAACCATCGATTGCACCAATTACAGTTGCTCGAGTAATCAATAATACGCTCTACGGCGCTGATCTGCTTGAAGATGGGACAGGAGCAACTGGTACAGGTATTTTGGTCGAGCAAAATACTAGCCCAACGCTGATCAATAACATCATTGCCAACTTCGAAACCGGACTTTCGGTGACGACTGGAGCGACCGTCGTCGCAGGTGCGAATATCTACCAAAATAACTCGACCACTCGAAACGGCGTGGGAGCTGGTACGTTCGATATTATCCTGGGTGCAAATGCGCCTTTGTTCTCGGACGTTTCCAACAGCCGATATTATCTGGATGCGAACTCTCGAGCAATCGATAGTAGCATCGCGTCTTTGCAAGAACGTCCTGGTTTAACTCAAGTTAAATCGGGTGTTCAGCTGCCGACAAGTCCGCTATTGTCGCCACTGTTTGATGTCGGTGGCCTACGTCGCGTCGATGATCCTGCCGTGAATACTCCTTCGGGCCAAGGCAGCAATGTCTTCATCGACCGAGGTGCAGTCGACCGCTCCGATTTTTCCGGTCCTGGTGTAATTCTCACCCGACCAATCGACAATGATTTGGAAGGAAACGACCTGGATGCGAGTGCTACATACATTCGTCTCGCCGCCGATGCTGCTCCTCTGGATTACTTTGAAATCTTGATCGACGAGCGTGCGGGAACTGGACTTGATCCAGAATCAATCGACGAGAACAACGTCATCGTGACTGAAAACGGTCGTATCCTGCGTCCAGGTGTCGACTACGAATTTGGCTATAGCGTCAACAGCCGAACAATCCGAATTACCCCGCTAGCGGGCTTTTGGAGAGAGGGACAAGTTTACGAAGTCACGTTGAATAATCGTGATCGATTTGTTGTCTACGCCCCAGAAGGTTCCGCGATTGCCGATGGTGACCAGTTCTCGGTCGTGGATAGTCTGGGCGGGACCGTTGTATTCGAGTTTGATACTGGCTATCAAATCCAGTTACCTGCGGTTGCGTCGCTCATCGTTCCTTCCATCGGAGCCGGTTTGGGAGGGATATTGGATTCCGATCGATTCACAATCATCACCAATAGCGGGACTGTTACATTCGAATTCGATAGCAACAGTTCTTCTGTGGCTGGTAACGTCGCCATACCGTTTGCGACCACCGACAGCCAAGCTCAGTTAACTCAGCGTATAGTTGACGCAATTCAAGCTAGCTCGCTCGGTATTACGCCTGTCGTGCTCAGCGATGGCAGCATAGCGCTCAACGGCGGTGCGAATGTTCGAATTGACACGTCGGCTAGTGCATTGACGCAACCTGCAAATACCCTAGCCTTGGCCGTCCCAGCAGCTGCTGCCTTTGCCGATGGTCAAACCTTTACCATCTCCGACAACCGTTCGACGGTGATTTTTGAAATCGATTTGGATGGTACAAGCGATCCTGCGAATGTAGGAATTGATCTGGTCGGAGCTACGACGGGAGGTGAAGTTGCGGAACGAATTCGAAGAGCAATCAACGGCTCGGTTCTTCAGTTGGTAGCATCACGGACGGGCGCATTGATCAGTCTGGGACTTCCAGCAGAAGGAACAGTTGATGTGGATGGAACGCCTTTGCGAGTGTTTGGAACCAGCCGAAGTATTGCTGACGGACAAACGATTACGCTCGACAACGGCACCGAGGAAGTGACATTTGAATTTGATTCAAATAGTTCCGTCGGAGAAGGTAACGTCCCAGTACTGTTCACTCAGTCGCAGACGCCGTTTGAGCTAGCGACGGTCCTTGCTCATGCAATCAGGAGTTCATCGCTTGGTTATACCGCTCGTGCTCTGTCGGACGGGTCGGTTGCACTAGACACTGCAGATGAACTGGCAATTGACACTGCGGGAGCGGTTAATATCGTCGTTAGCGGCAATCCTGGCGTGACTCCGCAGACTACTTTTACGTTAGAATCGCTTCCTGTAGATGGTCAGTTCTTCACCATCAACCACAACAACACATCAGTTACGTTTGAGTTTGAAAACACAAACGTGAACGATGGACGTACGGTTGGTCGGCGTTCTGTGTTGTTCAGCAATGCCAGCACCATTGAAGATGTTATTGGAGCTATCTCGGTAGCTATACGAACTTCAGCGTTGGCTCTTGACAGCACTGTTGACGGCGACGCTCTGGTGTTTGCTGACAATCCTCGCACGTCATACGATCTGACAGGAGCTCCGACACTTTCCCGCAGTGGAATTGCGGGTGGAGTGATTCGAGTGCCTGTCTCGATCGACAGTGCATTCAGTGATGCACAAGTTGCTGTAGCGATTAATCGAGCACTACGGGATGCGATTGCCGCGGGCAATCCTGATCGAATCGATACATCGCTGACTTCCCGAATTCTCGAAGGCAACAAGTTGTACTTCGAAAACACGGAAAGCGTCGTAGGGGGAATTCAAAGTTTCTTCTTAAAGGGAATCGAGGACCTAGCTGGAAACCTACTGCGACCCAACCGCGTCAATAGTGAAACTCAATTCACCATTTTGATGCCAGGCGTCGAGCTTGACTTTGGCGATGCGGCCGACCCATTCAACGGAGTTCCTGGTCGATACCCAACACTTTCGTCTAACGGCGGTGCGTCCCATGTGGTGTTCGAAGATAGCGTTCGCCTTGGTGTCGGCGTGTCGGGTGAGCAGGATGGTCAGCCATCTGCTGATGGTTTAGCCGACCAGTTCGATGATGGTGTTGTATTCACTCCGCAAACAGCGTTTCCAGTTGGATTCGAGAGCGCTGGCGTGCTAAGCACACAGATGCAAAATGAAATCACAGTAACTTTGTCGGCACCTGGATTTGTGGATGCATGGATCGACTTCAACGGTGACGGAGACTGGAATGATCCAGGTGAACACATCCTAACCAGTGAGCCATTCTTTGCAGATTCGTTGGAACGCACCTTCAATATTTCGGTACCGGCGTCCCTAGCAAATCTTACGACACCACAACTTGCGTTTGCTCGTTTCCGAGTGAGTGCAGATGAAGGAGGCTTGCAACCGACTGGTATCGCGACGAGTGGTGAAGTTGAAGATTACCGAGTGACTTTGCTGCCATTTAGCTCAGCACCAACCATTGGTGCAAATCCGCTACCAGACCGAAATATTGCCGAAGATACGCCTGAGTTCAGGCTGCCTTTGGTGCCGGGTGCGTTTGCTGATCCCGACGCGTTTGACGTGTTGACTTTCACTGCTACCAGCAGTGATCCTTCCAAAGCAGCCGTCCGAGTCGAAGGCAACGAGCTGGTTATTACGCTTCAGCCTGATCAAAACGGCAACGTAACAATCACTGTAGAGGCTTCGGATATTACCGGATTTACGGTTTCCGATTCGTTCAATCTGAGAATCGCGGCGCGAAACGATGCTCCTGTTGCGAATCCGAATACGTACAGCATGCCAATCAATAGCAATGTTTTGACAATTTCCGATGCCTTTGGCACGGTCAATCAAAATGCGTCTGATGATGGCGTTCTTGCAAACGATATTGATGTTGACGGAGACGTTCTGCGAGCTGAAGTTGTCATTCAGCCTCGCGGAACATTGACGCTGAATCCAAACGGCACGTTTGTTTACCGTCGCCCATCGAATGCCGTCGTGGGTGAGACTGACACTTTTACTTACAAGGCAATCGATCCGAGCGGCGAGGAATCCAACGTCGTAACGGTGACGATCGTGTTCACGCCACGGGCAGACTCGCCTCACTACAATCGCGCGCATCCAACCGACGTCGTTCCTGGCCAAACGCCGGGTATCACTTCGCCGATTGATGCATTGTCGATCATTAACTTCCTGAATGCAAATCCAGGCAGAACGTCTGTCCCAGTTGGTGAATTGACCTACAATCCAGCTCCGTTCCGAGATGTCAATAACAACTTTGCCATCGATATCTTGGACGTTCTGGCCGTAATCAACTTCCTTAACAGAACCAGTCGCATTGTGGCTGGCGGCGAAGGCGAAGCAGTGATTGATGTCGCAGCGCAGACTCGTTCCGTCGAGGTTGATCCGCTGGCATCCGTTGCATCAATTGACGTGTTCGCCCGTGTTGACGAAGGCACGGCGACAAATGCGAAACGATCTGTCGCTCAAGCGAATGGAGCTGTGCCGACGAGTGGTCAGGCGAAGCTGCCTCAAACGGTGGCAGAACTTTCCGATACAGCAATTTCCGCTGTCGACGATTTGTTCACCGACGACGATTCGATTTACGATTTCGACGACAGTGGCTCTGACGAGTCATCGACAGACTCCGTTTTCGCAGATTTTTCTTCACTTCCAAACAAGAAGAATAGTTAGTCAACGACCCTAAGCGGTAAAAAAGATTGCGGGCCCGCCAGGAATTTATTCTTGGCGGGCTTTCGCTTTTGGAGTTCGGCGCAACAGGACCCTTGCCAGTTGGAATGAAAGTTGCCAGGATATTGGCTGCGACGGTTCGCGTGCCGAACTGACAGTAACGACTTCAATTTGTCCAGGCTTTCCCGCTGACGCGGCGAAGCGCTAGAAAGGCTCATTCAAAATGGGAAAAGCATTAGAGTTCACCGATGCTGAGTTCGAAACCGATGTTCTTCAGTCGAGCGAACCGGTACTCGTCGATTTCTGGGCGCCGTGGTGCGGACCTTGCCGTGCAATTGCGCCATTAATTGAAGAGCTTGCTGAACAATACGACGGCAAAGTGAAGATCGGAAAGGTGAATGTCGACGAGAACCCAGAGATCGCTCAACGATACGATGTTATGAACATCCCTACGCTCATCGTCTTCAAGAACGGTGAAATTGCCGAAAGGTTTATGGGATTGGTTCCGAAATCTAAACTTGAGTCGGCGATCTCCTCGCTGTAGCTCGCGCCAGGTCGTCTTGTGAGCACTATCATGTAGGGTGAGTTTGCTTGCCCTACATAGTTCCGCATTTTGCCAGCAAAAGTTTAACAGATACTTGGTCTGGCTCTCATGAACACAAACCACGCGCCGAGGCGTGAGTCTCGCGATTGGCCAGCCTCCGGCACCGCGTGACGTGCACGGTCAATGCAGTGAGGCTCACTGCAATCTGTTTTCTTCGCATTCTCAGCGAATCTGGGCGGGTAATAGCGGTTTAAAGGGCTCGTGCGGCAGACAACATATGCTGATTGACGGGGAATTTTTGCAAAGTCAAGCGTACGGCGTTTTACGACCGATAATTACTGACGCATATGAAGCCAAAGCTACTCCAGATTGAGAGTCGTTATGTTCCCGGACAACTGTACCGAAGTGACCCGAGAGTTGCTGGTATATTTAATAAGTCACCAGCAGTGGAACGACGCTACGGACATGTACCAGCAAGAGTTTGGTTCCACACCCGCGGTTGCTCGTGCTGCCGTTGATCAGCTAGCGGAGAAGTATGGCTACCGGAGGTCAAAGGCCGTGCCGATGACAATCGCCGCGTGCGCCTTATTTTCGACTGCGACGGCTGTAGCCGGGGTGTTAAACATGTTTGCTCCACAACTGTGGACCAGTTGAGCCGTTCTAGCTGCTGCGAATCGCACCCGAGCGTTCTTCTTTTAAAAAGTCTTCGTACGTTCGCTGTAGTCCCTCTTTAAGAGTGATCTTGTGTGTCCAGCCCAGCGAATGAAGCAGGCTCATGTCGGTCACTTTTCGAGGTGTCCCGTCGGGTTTGGTCGGATCGGTACTGACTTTACCGTCGTAGCCAACCGTTTCGGCAATCAGGTGTGCAAGTTCGAGTATCGGAATGTCTTCACCCGTTCCCACATTGACCCAATCAGGAGGGTCGGCGAGAGTCAATAAGTACAATATAGCGTCCGCCAAATCGTCTACATGCATGAATTCGCGTCGCGGCGAACCAGTACCCCAAATGGTTACTTCGGGCAGCCGATCTGTTTTTGCTTCATGGAACCTTCGCAAAAGAGCCGGCAGTACATGTGAGTTGCTTGGGTGGTAATTATCGCCCGGTCCGTACATATTGGTAGGCATTGCAGAATAAAAGAGCGATCCAAACTGCCGACGATAGTACTCGCAAAGTTTTAGCCCGGCGATTTTGGCAAGTGCATAAGCTTCATTTGTTTTTTCCAAGTAGTCGCTTAACAAAGCAGCTTCTTCAAGCGGTTGTGGCGCATTGCGAGGATAGATGCAGGTCGAACCTAGGAACAAGAAGCGATCTACATTGGTATCGTATGCGGCCCGAATCGCATTGATGCTCATCAGCAAGTTATCGGTCATGAACTCGACCGGATAGGTCATGTTCGCGTGGATCCCCCCTACCTTTGCGGCAGCAAAAACCACGACGTTAGGTCTGACGCGACGGAAATAGGCATCGACGTCGTCTTGTTTGGTCAAATCAAGCTCTGTTCGCGACTGCGTTAGCAGTTCGACGTTGGGCAATTGCGATAGGCGACGTACTACTGCTTGCCCTACCATCCCGCGATGGCCCGCGACAAAGATTCGGCCGCGAAGTTCCGCGTCAGGTTCAACTGGAATTTTTGCTTGATGAGAAGTCATTTTGGTGCGGCTTCGGACTGTGCCAGTTGGCGGTCAATCTGCTGGATAAGGTGGCGAATGTTTGCGCTATCGCCGATTATAGCTTGGGCTTTTTGAGCACTCTCTCGAGATTTTTCAAGTTTTTTCTGAATTGCTTGGGCTGTGGCTAGAGCATACCAAGCGGAACCGTTCTCGGCCTGAACTTGCACTAGTGACTCCAAAAGTCTCTCAAGCGGTGCGGCTGTTTCATTGTGACTTGAAATGCGGGTTATCGCCAATTGCGCAAGAATCGTTCCTGTGGAAGTTGGGTCTGGACCAAGGTAGTCGGCCGTTAATTCAGCATCGCTGCTTTGGAAAGCCCAGTATAGGCACTTCAAAATTCCTGTCAGCGGAACTTGTTTCGATTCTAAAAAGGACGCATTCAGGCAGTCAGGCGTGTCAGCACCTTTCGACGTGACAAACTGGAAGAGTCGCTCAGAGGCGACAAGGGGAGAAGCGTCTAGTTGAAGAGCCAGATTCTGAGCGATGTCCGCATAGGTGCACCAGTTTTTTCGTGTTGCTGGGAGGTTCGAACTGAGCAGCATGCCACATTGTTTGGAAATTTCGCGGCGGAGGAACGCTCGCTCGCTGCTCGATCGTTGGGATGACCTCAATAAGCTCGCCAGCTGTTCGTTGACTGTCTTCCATTGTCCTTGAAAGCACCCAATCCGCAACAACGCAAGTTGGTTCTGGAAATCGTAATCGTCAAAAGTCTTTCGGCTATCCAAACGCTCAAGCGCACCTGATGCCATATCAAAATCCTCAGCCAAGTGGCGTCGAATCGACAAGTCAACTGCCCACGGCGATTTGAGTTTTTCGAGAAAGGTAAACACCTGGTTGGGGACACTTAATCCTGGTGAGCGATCACCCGTAAGTTGCGATTCAAGTGCGAAGTACGTTTCGGCAGTGATCTCGAGAAGTGCGGTATCGTGTGGATTTTTCTCAGCTAGTTCCAAAAGGGCCGTATACGTTTTGACGGAGTCATTGCCTTGAAAAGCGTTTGCCACCAACAAATCGGTAGCATACTGTTTAGCCGCCGCGATCTGAAAATCTCCAGCATTAGCAGCCATGCTAGCGAGCATTTGATTTGAAGACGATCGCACCTCTTGTTCATATTCTTGTAAATCTTGGCGCTCTTGACTGGTCAAAAAACCGCGATCGGTCTGAAGCCATTCTGCAATTCGATCAGCGGCTTCGCGATCAAACTGGATCCAGTTCCAACGATGCTGATCGGAACCGTCATGAAGGTGTACGAGGCGTTCGTGTACAATTCTTGCCTCACGGGCGACGTTCAGAACACTGGCGGCGGTTCTATTTGGATTGGTCGCAGCTGATTCCGCAAAGAAGGCCTTAGACACATTCGCCTGCTCGCTCTCATACCAGGCTGGAAGACTATTGGGTTGTACTAAGGTTCCATAAAGAATCAGCAACAATGCGATGATGCCGACAACCAATGCGGGAAGTCCGTACAGGAAGTGCTTTCGCCGCAGGTCTTCTGCTTTTTCAATATCAATCGTTTCGGTCACAAATCCAAGCTCGGTGAACGGGAACAGCCGCAATGCTAGCCAAGGAAATGTCGCCATGGGGCATCCAGCAATTAGATGGAGTGATTATAGCTAAATGCTCAAAGCAGGCTATTCGCAATGTCAGCGAAGGAGACTAAGGACTGGCTCCATTGTCGAAAAGCTCGGATTTTGCCAAGCAAGGGACACGTGAGTTTAGCGAAGCGCAGACGCTGAGGCAGAACACTTATGCAAGCGAAAGATTGCTCAACGAAAAATTAACAGAATGTGATATCGGTCGCATTGAGATTGCATTGCGATGAAGTTTTTGCCTATAGCTACTGACCTGGCCGCCCTATAGAGAACAATTTGAAGTGTACAAGAGCACGGACATGCGCAACCGATCAAGCTTGAAAGTAGTTATCCGCTTCTCACTCTTACTCGCATTTTGCTGTCTGCTTGTACCAGCAAGTGGTTGCATGACGTGGACGGCTCATATGATCAGAGTTATCTATGGCAACGAGGTGAAGCCGGAATTTGAAGGCTTAAAAGACCAGAAAGTTGCGATCCTCGTCTCTAACGAACGAGGTATCTGCGGTGATGAAGTCTGCATCCGACTCGCATCCCTTATGCAGACAGGAATCGGGAATGATCTAAAGAAGCTGAACCTTGTACGGCAAGAATCGATCGATAACTGGCTCAGGGACAACCCGAGCGGTGACGATGCAGTTTCCGAAATTGGTAAAGGTGTTCAAGCTGACATGGTTATTCACGTGGATATGCAGAAGCTTACATTGCTGGATGGACCAACTCTTTACCGCGGCAAATCTGAGCTATCCGTCGAAGTTTTGGATGTCAAGGAAGATAAGATCATCTTTCGCAAGACGCTGCCAGAGTTTACATACCCTCAGTCCGCTGCGATTAGTACAACGGAAATGGACAAGGCTAAGTTTCAACGGCTCTATCTAAACATGGTCGCCGAGAGACTAAATCGCATGTTCATTCACAGTCCAATGGGCTCGGACGTGGCCGGCGACGCTCGGATTTTGCAATATTAATGTTTAGGCCCAGAAACGGTAGCCTTCTGAACAAGCATCCATCATCTTTACTTTGATGGCTTTGGTTCGTTTTTCAAAATAGGATTTAACTCTTGCATAAAATCCTGCACGTCTTGAAATTCTCGATAGACGCTTGCAAAACGAACATACGCCACTTGGTCTAGTGCAGCTAAGTGTTGCATGCACAAGTTGCCCACCTCGCGGCTTGGCACTTCCGCTTCGTACTCTTCCATCAGCTGACTTTCAATCGCTTCCGCAATCTTACTGCGCTGCTCGGCACTGATCTTCCTCTTCCAGCATGCGAGCTCCAAGCCATGTTCGATTTTACTGCGTGCAAATGGTTCGCGTTCGCCATTCTTTTTGATCACCGACAAAGTGCCTGCAGTCCGTTCATAAGTCGTGAACCGCCGTCGACAGTTGTGGCAATACCTACGACGTCGAATCGATCGACCGTCTTCGACCGCGCGCGAGTCTCGGACGCTGTCGTTATCAATCTGGCAATAGGGGCATCGCATGAAACAGGCAAGCAGTCGTTGAAGATCGGTCGATGAGTATTTTGTTAAATATAGGCCTAATGTCGACTTGCATAAGGGACCAACCTTCAAATTCTAGCTGTTTAAGGAGAACTTGAGCATTGATTGTTCAGCTTGACTAGTCGCGGAGACCGAGTGTCTTTTCAAGTGAGTCCTGCTGCGCTTCACGGCCAATTGAATCCGTGATGGTTAACCACGAGTTAAGGCACTGCTGCATCCTGGCGGGAATCTGAGCGTCATCGGGTAATGCAAGGATATCTGCAAGAGCCGTGTTCAACTCTTGGCGATAGAGGTGCCCTTGATGGACTCGAAAGCACTGCTGAACGTGAGAACGCAAGCTTATCTCCTTTACCAGTTTTCGATATTCCACGAGATTCTCAGCAGTATCTTGAGAGTCTGAAACCGCGTTGCTCTGGAAAATAAGATCGCGAGGTATCCAAGGAGATGTAGCTGATAGGGCCGTGCGTTGCGATGCCTCGTTAGCCCAGCGCAAAAATAGAATTGACTTCGAAGTCTGACGAGTCCGAGATCCGAGAAACACGGCGGGAGCTCGGCCGCTATCGACGACAGACAGCTCCAAGGTTGTGACAGGTTTCCAGTTGTTCTTTTGTGAATCGTCATTGCTCTCTTCTTGGCTCGTTGACGATGCCTGGCTTTGATACAGCGGAACGTGCCAGATGAAGTCCGGCTCAATCTCAGTTGGGGCTGCGTCCGTGCTAGATGATTCGAACTTATTTAATGCGGCCCAGCCTACTCGCAGGAGCGATCTGTCATCGTCAGGCGATGCAGACATGACTTTTTTGAATAGCCTCGCCGAATTCAACATCCAGTCTTCAACTAGCCGAGGGCTAAAATCTACCAGATTGAACAACAGGGACGGTTCATACGACTGAGGTCTCTGGGTACAAGCGATTGCTAGGAATATGTCCACATACTCAACCGACTCACCGTTCTGAGTCTTCACGCCATCATTCGCTGCGCTTACACGATGTTGCTCCCAATTGACATAAAAGGCAGGGAGAGTCTGGCTGGCGTTTAACGCCACGGGCAACTCAATCTGGCGGCTTCTGGGTGCGCCATTTGCTAAGCTTGGAAGAATCAGGCTGCAACCCAAAGGCAGTGCGTAGGCTTCTTTTCCATAGTTTGCGGACAACTTCCAGAGCGGAGGGAGTCGCGGTCCTGAGTCTGCAAGATTTTGATCCGCAGTTCGTCGACTCAGTTCGTAGTCAGCGATTGCTTCTGAAAGGGGACTGACGAGTTCTCGTTCGACAAGTGTCCCGATTAGATAGGCGGGGGCAAATAATAGGTCGAACTGAGGCGGTTGCGCGGAACAAATCATCTCCGCCGTGGAGGTTTCAAATTCTAACGCCTGTTCGGTGACACCGGCCCAACGCCGACGCAGGACCTCTTGCATTTCGACCGGTTGGTCCACCATCAAAATCCGAAGTGGAGGTCGGTTGCGATCCGATTTTCGCTCTGAAGTCGTGGTCTCCGCCGAACTGGACGTAGGCTCGCTTTTCGGAGTGCAGCCAGATGCGACTGCCAAAAGACAGAAAACGAGGGAGATGGAGCAACGAAATATAGTCCCTTCTCTCGGAATCAGAAATTGCATCGCCAACTCTTGCCTGGAAGTTTGGAACCTGGAAATGAAAACATTGTGAAGTGTTTTAGTCGCACTGCGAATCTACGAAAATATACCTTGAGAAGTTCGTTTGGCTGCGGCGATATGACGTTTTCAGCCGGATCGAAGCGTTACCGTGTACCTTACCTTTGGCAATGCGAGTATATTCTGCATGAAAATGCGGCCGGCGTTTTGTCGTCTCGAGCAGCATTAACAAAAACGCTTAGAAAATATTGCTTTACCAACAGTTGCGAGAGGTTTGAATCGATCATGGCGTACTACCTAGGGATTGATATTGGCACATCGGGCACCAAAACTTTGTGCATGGACTCCAAAGGTGAGATTCTTGGTCAAAGTACCGTGGAATATGACGTGGACATGCCCAAGCCGATGTGGACTCAACAGCATCCCGACTTGTGGTGGCAGGCAGTAAAGAAGACTGTTATCGGGGCACTGAAGGCTTCCAAGATCAAGGGGACCGAAGTCAAAGCAATTGGGTTATCGGGGCAAATGCATGGTTCGGTTTTCTTGGACGCCAAACAGCAAGTGATCCGCCCTGCTCTGCTTTGGAACGATCAGCGTACTTCAAAAGAGTGCGAGGAGATTACTAAATTGGCGGGTGGCCGCGAAGCTTTGATTGACATGGTTGCTAACCCAGCTCTCACTGGTTTTACTGCGCCCAAGCTTCTGTGGTTACGCAACAATGAACCCAAGAATTATGCAAAGCTAAAGCATCTGCTCTTGCCGAAAGATGAAATTCGTCGCCGACTCACAGGAGAGCTTGCTACGGAGGTAAGCGATGCGTCCGGTATGCTTTTACTAGATGTGGTCAATCGAAAATGGAGTGACAAACTGCTCAGCAAACTTCAGATCGACTCATCGATCTTGGCGAAAGTGTACGAATCCGAGGAAGTCACCGGCACTTTGTTGCCAGAAGTTGCATCGGAGCTAGGGCTTAGCAAAGATTGCAAGGTCGTTGGCGGGGCCGGCGATTGTGCTGCAGGCGCTGTTGGTAACGGCGTCGTGAAATCGGGAGTCTTGACTGCGTCATTGGGTACTTCGGGGGTTGTATTCTGTCAAAGCGACGAACCACAATACGATCGCATGGGACGCTTGCATACGTTTTGTCATGCGGTCCGCGGTAAGTGGCATATGATGGGAGTGACATTATCTGCGGCAGGATCGTGGCAATGGTTTATGGCTAACCTTTGCAGCGATTTGCTGAACAAGAAGGGAGCCAAACCGCATGAAGTGCTCAACACGGAAGCGGCCGCGGCGGTACCTGGGTGCAATGGTTTGTATTTTCTCCCTTATCTGGCCGGCGAAAGAACTCCGCATGCTGACGCGAATGCTCGAGGCTGTTGGATTGGCCTGACCAATGCGCACGGACGCGGCGAAATTGCCCGCTCTGTGATGGAGGGCGTTGCTTATTCGCTAAGGGATAGTCTTGAAATTATCCGCTCCCTTGACGTGCCCATCAAAGAAGTGCGCGTGAGCGGCGGCGGAGCCAAGAGTGTACTGTGGCGACAGATTCTTGCGGATTGCTTCCATCAGCCGTCCTGTACGATTAACGCAGAACAAGGAGCTGCGTACGGCGTAGCATTGCTGGCAGCAGTCGGAGACGGGGCGTATAAGAACATTGAAGAGGCTTGCAAGGCGACGATCCGCGTTGTCGAAAAGCTTCCGCCCAAGAAAAGTGATTCGAAAGTCTACGATAAGGCCTATCCAATCTACCAAAGTCTCTATCAGTCCCTCAAAGGTGAATTTGCGAAAATTGCCGAGCTATAAATTACATTACCCGCGAACCTACATGCTCAAGGGCGTTAGCTATGCAAGCGAAATGGGCTTTTCTCGGTACTGGACGAATTACTCAACGAATGCTGGCGGCCATTGGGGCCAGCCAGAGCAGTCGGTTGGTTGCGATTGCGTCCCGCAGCCAACAAGGTGCCGAGGCTTGGCTGCGCCGAAACGCCCTTGAGACCTCGCATATTCAGTCGTATTCAAGCTACAAGGCCGCAATGCAAGCGACTGACGTCGAGTGGGTGTATGTGGCCACGCCTCCTGCAACGCATTGCGATATCGTTATCGATGCGTTGAAGAATGGTAAGCACGTGTTGTGTGAAAAACCACTTGGCGTTTCTGAGGATGAAGCAGAACGAATGCTGGCTGCGTCCATCCAGTATGATCGAAAGTTGTTGGACGCGACCGGATTTCCTTACCACTTGCGAACGCAGCGTTTCCTTGAAATCATTGCGAGCGGCACTCTGGGGCAACTTCGAAAAATAACAATCGCTTGTAGCTTCAGCGACCTGAAAAACCGACCTGATGATCACCGTTTTAGCGCAGAACTTGGGGGCGGCTGTTTGTTAGACTTGGGCTGGTACTGCGTGTACGCTTCATTGTACCTGAGTGGGCAAATGCCTCTTTCAATTTTGGCGCATGGTGAGTCAAGCGATCCAGGTAACATCGGGGGATGGCAAACGGTACAAAGTCTAGCGCGTTTTCCCGCTTCGCTCGTTGCACACTGGGATTGTAGTTTTCAAACCGCGGGGCGGCGATGGATCGAAATTGCTGGTGAAGATGGAACGTTAGTCTGCGATGACCTCTTGCGACCGGGCGATTTGTCAAAGCCGAGATTTTGGATTCATGATGCATACGGGAAAGCTCAAGTCGACGTTGTTGGCGTCGACGATTTTCAAGAGGCGAACTTAATAGATTTCGCAGTACTCGAGTCTTTAACAACGGTGCGTGAGCGTTTCGGTTATGCGTTACGAACCCAACAGGTGTTACAGGAAGTACACCGAGTCGCTGCGGCCAGTTCGAAAAAATAGGTTTCTTCTTTATGAAAGTCTTTCGATGAATGATGTTGAGAAGATCGTAGTGTTTTTATCGAGTGATTTGATGTTTTACTCGAAAATCAGCGCTGCTGCAAAAGCTCATGGCTTTGCAAGTGTTATGGTTCCGAAAGCTGCAATGATTGCTGATCGCTGTACGCCTTCTAATGTCGCGTGGGTCTGCATAGACTTGTTTGCTTCTCCAGGCGACATAAGCGAGGTTGGGGCTAACGTGCGTGAAACGTGCGAGCACGCACGACTGATCGGGTTTGGCCCGCACGTTCAGAAAGAGGAATTAGAATCCGCAAAGCTAGCGGGTTTCGACTTAGTTCTTACCCGAGGCGAATTTAATCGTGATCTGAACAAGCTGTTCGAAAAATCGCCGCTGTGAAAGTTGGTTTCATAGATCGTCGTTAATGGTCGTCCAAGGGCCTGGCGCGTCATTTGCTTTTCAGGTTGTCACCACGCTCGTGGCTGCCAGTTTGTGCATCTAGACAAGCAAAATCCCACCATTTAGGCGATTAACAAGTCATGACATTCCGGTTCGACAAATTGACAATCAAAGCTCAGGAAGCCGTTGCGCTGGCGCAGTCGCTGGCGTCCGAAAAAGGGAATCCTGAATTAGACGCTCTGCATGTGTTGGCAGCTTTGCTTCAGGACAACGGCGGCATTCCTGTCGCGTTGTTGAAAAAGATCGGGAGCAACGTCAGTCAGCTCACGACCACGGTTCAATCTGAAATCGACAAGCTTCCAAAAACGTCTGGTGGCCGGACGCCTGGTGTGGGGCCGACGCTACAGAAGGCATTCGAAGAGGCCGCAAAGCTTGGCGAAGCGATGAAGGATGATTTCCTAAGTACAGAACATCTTTTGCTTGGCATCGCTAAAACGGATAATAGGGCTGCATCGCTTATGAAACTGTTGGGCATCACTGAAAAAGAGATGCTGCAAGGGCTGCAAAGTGTTCGCGGTAGCGCCCGAGTAACCGACCAAAGCCCAGAGGGGAAGTTTCAGGCTCTTGAAAAATATGGCATTGATCTAGTTGAACAAGCCAGAAAGAACAAACTTGATCCAGTCATCGGGCGCGACAGCGAAATTCGCCGCGTGATTCAAGTCTTGTCACGACGCACAAAGAATAATCCTGTGCTGATTGGCGAGCCTGGGGTTGGCAAGACCGCGATTGCGGAAGGTTTAGCACTTCGAATCGTTCAAGGTGACGTGCCGCAGACGTTGAAAGATCGACGTGTCATTGCGCTCGACATGGGAGCGCTGGTAGCTGGTACAAAGTTTCGTGGAGAATTTGAAGAACGTTTGAAAGCTGTACTACGCGAAGTCAAGGACGCCGACGGTGAGATCATTCTGTTTATCGACGAGCTTCACACAGTCGTAGGTGCTGGCGCAGCGGAAGGTGGTAGTGATGCTGCGAATCTATTGAAGCCTGAGTTGGCTCGTGGTCAACTGCGTGCGATAGGCGCGACTACTTTAAATGAGTACCGCAAGTATATCGAAAAAGACGCTGCGCTAGAACGCCGCTTTCAACCAGTCTACGTCGGCGAACCTACCATAGAAGACACGATTACAATTTTGCGTGGACTGAAGTCACGATATGAATCTCATCACGGAGTCAAGATTCGGGATTCTGCGCTGGTCGCGGCTGCGAATCTGTCGAATCGATACATCTCCGACCGTTTCTTGCCAGATAAGGCCATTGACTTGGTTGATGAAGCGGCTTCGCGGTTGGCGATGGAACGAGAAAGTGTGCCTGCGGAAATTGATTTCGTACAGCGTCGCTTGCGGCAGCTCGAAATTGCACAACGGCAGCTAAAAGAAGAGGATGGTGAGGAAAACACGCAACATTCTTTGAGCGATGTCGAGCAAGAAATGGAGTCGCTCGAACGAGAATTAGCCAGATTGCGAGAACAGTGGGACGCCGAAAAGCTTGGCATGTCGGACGTTCAATCTGTACGGAAGCAACTTGAGCAGACCGAGACAGAATTTACTCAGCTGGATGCAACTATCAAGCAGCAGCAGTCTTCCGGTGTTAATGTCTCTGAAAGTGACTACCAGAAATTATTTGAACTGGACCAGAGTCGAAGGAAGCTTCGCAAACAGATTGAAACCGAAGAAGAGTCTCCGAAGGAACAAACGAATCGTCCTGAACATCGCTTGCTGCGAACCGATGTGACCGCTGACGAAATTGCAACGGTCGTGAGCGCCTGGACGGGAGTCCCCGTTTCCAGAATGTTAGAAACGGAACGGGCTAAACTTCTCGTGATGGAGGAACGCTTGCATCAACGATTGATCGGACAAGATCAAGCTGTCACCGTCGTCGCTGACGCCGTCCGGCGCAGTCGCAGCGGGTTGCAGGATCCTAATCGGCCGATCGGTTCATTTTTGTTTCTGGGACCAACTGGTGTTGGCAAAACCGAACTTTGCAAGACTCTTGCTGAGGTTCTCTTTGACGACGAAACGGCGATGGTTCGTATTGACATGAGCGAATTCATGGAGCGACACTCCGTTTCGCGGCTGATAGGCGCACCTCCAGGTTATGTCGGCTACGAAGAAGGTGGTAAACTAACCGAGGCCGTTCGGCGTCGGCCATATGCTGTACTGCTACTAGATGAAATGGAGAAGGCTCATCCAGACGTGTTCAATGTTTTGTTACAAGTGCTGGATGACGGCAGACTTACAGACGGTCAAGGTCGCACGGTTGATTTTACAAATACCATCATTGTCATGACCAGTAACGTTGGTAGTCAAATCATTCAGAAAATTACTGAAGAAGGCGGCAGCTATGAGGAAATCGTTGACGCGATGCAAACACCGCTTCGTCAGAAATTCTTGCCTGAATTTTTGAATCGGATTGATGAAACGGTCGTGTTTGAACCGCTGAGGCAATCGCAGATTCGTCGAATTGTCGACCTCCAAGTTGAACGCTTGAAGAAACAACTTGCGGAAAAGCATATTTCACTGCATGTTTCTGAAGCTGCCGCTGATGCTATCGCTGACGAAGGCTATGATCCGCAGTATGGCGCACGTCCGCTGAAGCGCGTTATCCAACGACGATTACAAAATCCTATTGCCACCGAGCTCTTGCGGCATGCTTCGAACGAAGATGCACATGTGACCGTCCATTACTCTGACGGAAGTTATTCGATCAGTATGAACGATGCATCGCGGGACGAAGCTCCCACGATCTGAGATGCCTGCAAAACTCAAAATCAAGCTGGGCCAATGCCGTCTGCCGTTGACCAGTAACCGCCTCGGCTATGATCGCACTGTAGACGTTGTCCACGGTGCGATCGATCGACGAACCCTACATCCTCACCAGCCTGAAGCCTGAATACAGTCTCACCCCCAACGATAGTTCGTACGGGAAGGCCTTTGACGCGTTTTCCGGACCAAGGGGACCACTTGCATTTGGTGAGCTGGTCTTCATTGCGAATAATCTTTTCGCGATTGAGGTCAATCAGTACTAGATCGGCATCGTAGCCGACTTCGATACGCCCTTTACCAACCAAACCCCAGATTCGAGCCGGGCCGTCGCTGCACATACTTGCTAGTCGCTCAAGAGTAATGCCGTGTTCTTGTGCGTGAGTTAGCAACAGCGATAGATAATTTTCGACTGACGGCAGGCCACTGGGCGAAGCGGGATAGTCAACCGATTTTTCTTCCAAGGTATGAGGTGCGTGGTCGGTAGCAACGACTTGGACCAAGCCCTCACGCATCGCTTTCCACAAGGCCGGCGGATGTTCTGGCGGTTTGATGGAAGGATTCATCTGTACTAGCGTTCCAAGGGTTTCGTAGTCCCTAGTGTCGAACAACAAATGATGAGGACAAACTTCGCAGGTGAGCCACGGTCGCGCTTGAGAGATCATCGGTATTTCGTCAGCGGTGCTGACGTGCAGGACATGGAAGCGATGTTGGTGACGTACTGCGAGATCGATGGCTCGACGCGTAGCGACGATAGCTGCATTTACGTCGCGAATCTTGGAGTGGTCGGCAATATTATTGGTGGCGCCAATTCTTGTGCGGTTCTCTCGAATGGTTGATTCGTCTTCGCAATGAGCGCATATGGGTAAGGATGTCTCTGCGAAAATCCGCTCGAGTGCCGCCTGCTTGTCGACAAGCAAGTCTCCAGTGCTTGAACCGATAAAGATTTTAATTCCGGGCACGTTTTTCACGAGATTCAATTCTTCCAAGTTGTCGACTGTCGCACCGATATAGAATCCGTGGTTGACAATCGATTTTTGGCGAGCGATTTCGTACTTTGCTTCGATCAAATCGGCAGTTATCGCGGCGGGTACCGTATTGGGCATCTCCAGAAAAGATGTAACGCCCCCCGCAGCACAAGCGGCGGACGCGGTAGCCAAGTCTTCCTTGTGAGTGAGTCCAGGGTCGCGAAAATGGACTTGGTCATCGATTAATCCCGGGAAAAGTACTCGGTCTCGCCCGTCGATGACTTCGCCTGCGACCGACAGGCCAGATGCATCGATCGAGGCAATTTTGCCGTTCTCGATCAACACATTCGTTACAGAACATCCAGTCGGAAGCACGACCTTGGCATCTCGAATCAAAGTGCGTTTCATATGGTCAATCTATGATTACAATTGGTCAGATCTATGAATTAAGGAATGCCTGCGAGCAATGGACTTTTCGCAGAAACTTGGAACTCAATAGCGTATGGTCTCTAGAAACAACGACAATAGTCCTACCAAAAAAGCTTCGGCGTTCCCGCTAAGTTTATCTATCGGTGCCGCAGTTTTTGCATGGCTCGCTTTCGGAGTGGGTTTTGTTTTCGCTACGCAATTCTCAACGCTAGGTATTACGAGCGGAAAATGGGCAGAAAAAGTCGCCGATCCCGCTGCCGCCGTCATCGCATGCGTTTACCTGTCCGCTCTGATTCTGTTGGTGCTGTTTTTGTGCGGCCTGATTTTTTCCTGGCAAAAGTGGCGAATAGGAACGTGTGGTCTGTGGGGGACTATTCCCGCGCTGCTGCTTGCCTGGGGAGTTAGCGAACGAACTCTAGCAGTAAAGCCATTCCAAATCGTTCGCCCGATCAATTGGTATCAGACGCTGGTAGAAACAAACGCCGTTGGGCACACTCGATTGTTAGGAGGTTCTTTGTGGCAGAAAGAGTCAGAGAATCTGAGTGCTGCCGTATACGGACTGTCTGAGGTCGATGCTGAAAATTCGCCATCACAGAGTGTTGATGAATTTCTAACGTCGATGACTGCAGCGCTAGGTGCTGGAGAAGTTACCAAGGTTCGCTTACATTTTCGACCGCTAGTCGTTGCAGCTACGCCAAGCGTCTCAGCATGGGTAAACCTTGCCTCGGCAGAAGACCAGATGGCAACCAATTCCACTTTGTCGTCGGAAGAATGGTCTAATTGTGCGAGAGCTGTCTTAGACGCAAATCTTCGCCTGAATTGCACTCCACCTTCGATTCTTACACTAGGTTGGGCCGAGTACTGGAGCAAGAGTTCGGATGAAGTCATGGATCAGTATTTCCAAGCTCGGAGCGGTCGAACATCGTTGCCTTCATTGGCTGACCTCACAGGTTCGACGCTATACAGTATAGACAATCGCAACCAAGCGATCGTTGGTGCCGCCTTCGTAACTTACCTGTTGGAAGAGAAAAACGTTGGAGATTTTTTGAAGCTTTGTCACGTGGATGGTCAAGCAGAGTTCACTGCCGTGACGGAAGAGTTGCTGGGAATCGAATGGAAAGCAACTTGTTTTGACTTTGAAAATTGGCTTCGACTTGAAGCTGACCGGCTCGGGTGGGCCAAATCGACGACGTTCGCAAATGCTGATCTCAATACCGTTCAGGCGATCGAAGCGGAACTGAACGTGACGATGAAAATGCTGTCCGATGTGAAGGCTCAAAGTGAACAAGAACAAATTGTTTGGCGAGAGCTGCTCGTGCAATGCGAGTCATTGTATCGTCAAAGGTTGGCTCAAAAAATCGAAGGCGGTTTTGAAAAGAAGTCGGTGGCGGAAAGCTTGGAATTGCAAGCTACTCCCACAACGAAACGGACGCGTTCGCTAGTCTCCGATAGCGGATGTTGGTTCTCGAAGGCAGATTCTACGTCGGAAGACGCAATCGTAGTCGCAGGAGATCGAGCTTTCCGTGCCCTTCGAAACGAGCGAGATAAAACGAGAGTCGCATGCGCCATTGATAGCGATGTCGACCGTCGAAATGCGAGAAATATCGCAATAAACGCAATCCGAGATTGGCACATGGAAGGCGACCTAATTGCAGAATTGGATAACCGTATTGAACTTGCCAAGGGTTGGTTCATCTCAAGCATCAGCAGTGGTGGAGACACTGATGATTGGACAATTGAAATGCAATCAGGTCCAACTGATATCGTAGATCAAAATTCGCAACGGCGCATAAGTCTTAAGCTATCTCCAAAATACAACTTTCGGATCGTTCAACAGACGATGACAGGCGACGCTGTGCAGCGCGAGAGCATCAGTCGAGAATTTATCGCGAGCGAAAATGACTTTGTTGTTACTCGGGAGCAACAACAACTCGGCATTTCACTAGATGCAATTGACGGCGAGAAGTGGAACACGGAATTTTCGACACTTACGAATCAACAAGCGGGTTCGCTGCGAGAAGAACTTGCCTATATGAAAGTCGTCGACTGCAACGAATTAGTGGTGCCAACACCGTGGTCACTCAAGCTTATGCGTGTGTTTTCAATCGCCTTCCTTGCATTCGCCGCGGTCTTCGGTTTGGGATGGTTTTTGTTACGTTAGTCGAATGCGATTGCGGTACGTTCGCAGAAAAATTGCCGCAAAGCGGACTAAACCAGTTAATAGCGGCATAGCGTGGAAAGCGCAAACTGGCGCAATGATCGCGCGTTTCCATGTACAACGCAGATCGGGAGTTTGTCTCGATGGCGAACCAGCCCCTCGGTCGTGACCTGGATGTCACCAGGGCGGCGATCATGTATACAGAAGTTCCAGCACTGGTCGACTTCTTGCCATCTTTCTGGAGCACTGTGGCAGTAGTAATTCAATGCCGTTTGATCTCCCCAGTCCAAAGTACCTCGCAGCACGTGTGAATCTCGCAAAGCCGCTGCCGTTTCGAAGTAGTCCTTCATTCGCCCAGCAGTTCCTGCAGCAAAACCGCTATTCAGAAAAGGTGAGTTCGCAAGCAACTTGAACACTTTGACGCGAGAGCTGGCGTCATGGATCGTTCGCGTCCAGCCTGCGACCGCCTTGTTATGAGGATAGCTTCTCGGCTCGCGCACCGCGAGTAGCTTGTTGGGATGATCTGCAACGGAACGCCAGAGCGGTTCAAGGCTGGCCTGAAATACTACATCGCCGACATCCCAGTAAGCAACGCAGCGCGAGTTGTCTACATGACGTAAGATCTTGGCGAAATCGGCCAAGCGTCGTACTGGTGGCATCCGTCCATTCTCAGGCGCACTGATGACTTCAACATTTGGGAGCTGCGAGAGTCGATGCCGCTCGCTAGGATAGAGCCCATACGCAACGGCGACGATGTGATTTTGATTACCCCATTCACGCAAAGAGCGCACGAATTGCAAACGGAATCGATCGGCGTCGCGGCGGTCAAACGCGGCCAGGATCAAGGCATCGCTAGTATCGATGTTAGGATCAGTTGTTGGTTTAGCCGATGTATGGTGCGTGCTTGAACGGTCGCGAGAAATGTGTAGCGATTCCGATCCATCCACATAGCCAATCCCGATACCATTGGCTCGCAGATCACGACAGCAGTTGCTACACTCACAGTGGTTGACTGAGCTGCGAAAAGTAATGCTTTTCAGGACTTCTGCGCGAAATAGAGTCGCACCCATCCCTACATGTTTTGTCCGCGAGCTGGCGTGCGATTCCTTTAAATAGTCGGAAGCGGCCGCTCCATAAGCAGGATTTCTCTGGAGGAAATCAACGAG
Organism: Njordella aestuarii; assembly: GCF_056494165.1. Taxonomy (NCBI): domain Bacteria; kingdom Pseudomonadati; phylum Planctomycetota; class Planctomycetia; order Pirellulales; family Pirellulaceae; genus Njordella; species Njordella aestuarii. The sequence continues at coordinate 4,831,329 of NZ_CM151397.1, read as the reverse complement.
CCCCGCTACGCAGTTCTCCTGCAATAGAACATCGTCATCGACGAACATTGCCCAGGGGGCCTTTACTCTATCGCGCGCCATATTGCGACCACGAGCAATCGTTGCAATGCGGTTCGCCTCGTTGGCTCGCGGCTTTGCCACGATCTGATTGAGACGCAATTGGATGCCGACTTGGTTGCGAATGCCTGCTGCAACGCGACTGTCGATCGGTTGGTCATCCTTCGTAAGCACAAATATATCGACTAGAACCATAAACAGATTCCCTGAGCAGTCACCCTAGCAATCCAAGAGGCTGAAGCTAGTCGGTTGTTCTGTCAAGCAGTCACGCTCGGTGGCACCTGAGTAGTGATTGATAGATCGGTCGCGAGGAAGCGGTGGATAGTATTCTGCGCTTTCTGCTGCCGTCATTCCAACACGAACTTCGAGCAGAGTTTGTGCTTGTTCCGTAACATAGGCGATCGCCTTTCCCCACTCTTTCTCTGCATACTTCTTCAATCCACTGATTTCTTCACCAAACAACCAAACGCCGTCATCAAAACTTACCTTATTGGCATCGTTCGGAACGAAGACGGCACGAACGTCCTTGAGATTGAAGTACCGGGTCATTGAAACGCGAATGGACGTTATCTCGCGTACTTCCAAAAGCATCGGAGAGTCTTTTGATGGTTTGCCAGATTTTACTGTTTTAGTAGTCAAGCGAATATCAGCCAGGCGAGGAAAAATAGCCGGGAAACTTACAGTACCAGCGATTTGCATCTTTGCAAAATCATCATCATTAAAAGTCATCTTTCGTTCTCTTTCATAGAGTGGATTTTTGTTGTCCGTGCTAGGCGGAATGAAAGATACGGACGGATCTTGTCATAGCCATGAGAGTCCCGCTGCGCTGCACGCGCATTGAGTGGTTGATACAAAAACGCGCCGCCACGCGTTGCTCGTTCATAGTATGCGCCTATTCTATTACCATCAAGTACATCGGGGTGAGTTTGACCTGATAAAATTGGATACATGTGATACCCATCGTTACACCACTCCATGGTATTGCCCAAAATGTCGAAAAAACCGAATGGATTTGGTAATAATTGCGCGACAGGCTTGCTCCGGTAGTTTGAATTTCGCGGTGTCCAAGCGTATTCATCAAGCAACTCAGGCGCAAAACCAAAAAATCGTGGACGAAGCGTATTTCCCCGGCAGGCAAACTCCCATTCGGCTTCGGTAGGAAGTCGATATCCATGGCGATCTAAAAAATCGTCCGGTAAAATCATGTCCGGTCCAATTTCTTCAATGGCCGGGTAACACATCTGCGATTCAGCAATGCCTTCAAGTTCGCTGATGTAACGGCAATAGCGAACCGCGTCGAACCAAGTAACAGATACGATTGGAGAATCGTCGTAGGCGCTGTAGTCAATTGGGAAGACGAAATCTGGATCGAACTCCAGGTACTGGCTGACAGTAATCTCACAATCGGACATAGCAAAACTGCGACCGATTTGCTGGAAATGGGGCCATTCCTTGGCACCGTCCCGCCCTATTTCGTTTGGCGGCGAGCCCATCAAGAATGGCTTACTGGCATCGATGACCAGCATTCGATGTCCTGACGTGGTAGTGTAGCTCTCGTTTGAATTCATCCGACTTGGGCCGCCGTTGAGATGGTCATGCAGCGCCGGTAGCATTAATTTGGTTGCCAAAAGCTTGGCAGATGAGTGTAGGCCACTATGTTGGAACCTTTGCGCAATCGCTCGCGTCGATTCTTCAATCAGTTCCAGGTCCTTTGGAGAGAGCGAGGCTGGTCGATAGAGTGCTAAAGCTTGCACTAGTGAATTTGCAACATCAATCGAGTCGGTTGTAGTTGCTAGGTTGCACAGGATGTCTGGAGCGAAAGAAATTCGATTGAGGGTATTAATTAGATACGCCCGAGTCTCTAGGTGTTCGTCGGAAGACAATGCCTTTAGAAATTGATCATACTTCTTTGCGGATATAAGTGCGAGTATTGCGTTTGCGTCTTCACGTGCGTTCTGATCTATCAATTCGAGTTTTGGCAGAGGACGCATCCATATAGAACTGTACTGGGCGCGTTCCAGTTCGGGAGAATTTTCGACGGAAATGCATTGCGGCCGATATCCTTGGGCTGCCAAATCTAAACAGGCGCGCCTGTGGTCTGCAATTGCGCTAGTTGGAATGTCACGAGTTTCCGTTTCAGTGCTATTCCACCATACTGAGCTTATCTGTTCCTGTAATCTTGGCGAATTAGTGACGATTTGATGTTTTCCAATGTGCACCGCCGGATATTTAAGCTCAAGAATATTTGCATACTGTTCCGTAGGGATCTGGAAGTCTTCTATGAAATCTACGCCAGGTTGCATTTTCCATCGAATAGCCGAATATCGTGCTGTTCCATCATCCAGAATGACTCGAATGCAAGCTCTTGATACGAAATTGTTCGAATCGAATGGTTGGATTCCTTTTGGCAGAAGTTCTTCTTCACGAAGATCGATAAAAATCCCCGAGTCGACAGCGTTTCTATGCGGCGAAGGATGCGTAAACACCATAGCGTAAAGAACTTCGTTACCGCTCGCATCGATCCGTCCTGAAAGATCGGCTGGGAAGTACCCCTGCGTCTTAAGCTGCGAGTATTTTTCGCGAATGAAGTCAGCCGGCTTATCGAGGAGGAATTGCGAAGTTCTGCCGTCGCGCAACCAGGTTGCAGCAACGTAACTTTGTTCCTCGTTTTGATACGGTCGCAACAGGGCCAATCGATAGCCAGCCTTGGCAACCGATGCATCAATCTTCTCCAAAAGATGATGCTGTAACGAATGGACAATGACAAACTTTGAATCGACAATACCGCCTGCTTGCTCAATCATTTGCAACGTTTCACGCTCAAATTCCTGAAGCTCGTTTTGCGCTAAATTGCCAGGAGGGATCTCGTCCCAGTCCAGTTGGATTGGAACGTTAATTGAAGCAGAAAGCGCATCCAAAACTTCCTTTTTACTAAGGTGTGCGCTCGAGAGTAGAATCGGAAGTTGATCGATTGAGGCTTTGCGAATCACCGGTGTAAGAGTTGCGGGTGAAGTTGCATATTGCGACAGGCAAATGGCGGCATTCGCGCGTTCTGTCGAGGATGGTTCAGAGCTGGCCGCAATCTCTGCCAGCGGTGGCATTAACGAATCGGCGTAAGGACGAAACGCGCGAATCCAATCGAGCAATGCAATGCTGTCTTGACGCACAATTAAGTTGCTCAGTCGATTCGCGTCGAGTTTGAATCGGTCCCCAGGTAGACTTGACATACTTTGCAGTGCGCCTGCTCGAAGATAAGCATCGTCTGCTGTGGATTCTTCTTCGCCGGAAAGAATCAAATTTGCGACTCTGGCGACATCGTCTTTCAGAATTTCTCCGACTGCAAGAATCTCATCCGAGTCAGCTGATTTCATATAGTCGGCTATCGTTTGCAAGGCTTTCGGATTCTTGTCGCGAATTGCCAGTGCAGCCCGAAAGCGATTGCGTGGAGGCGATTCAGGATTGGAGTAGATAGCTTTCAGTTTTGAAAGAGCATCAGAATTTTTTAGATTTATGGCACGTAGAGAGTCGGATAGTTTGCCTACCTGAGCATTCTTTAAGTTTTCAATGTTGGAATCGTTAGAACTCTCTTGCAAAATTGTATTAAACTGATGAAATCCGATTGCTGAGAGACTGATCAAGAATAAAGCAAAGGCGGCGATTAAAAGTGCGCGTTTCCGAAAATAGCTCGACGCTGCTTCCATGAAACGCAACTGCGCCTCGGTCCACGACGATTTGTGAAGGTGACGCCGAATATTCACGTAGTCCATAAAGCTCGGCATTGCCTGAGCTCTCGGGCGAAAGCGGTAGACTTCAGCATATTCATCGAGTCGCGCCTGAGCCTGTCCAGTTCGTGTCCCCATCTCATGTAACTGTATCCAGTGTTGCATCGCGGACACGAGAAAGTCGTGCGTGAGCTGGTAAGATGGGATTGCCGACTCGGAGCCTGATTTGTCTTCTGTTGAACGATCCTTGTCCAATCGATCTGTGGGAGTGATCAAGCGAAGCTCGCTATCGAGCATTCGCAATATTTTTTCGAACTGACCAAAATCGCTACAGCCAGAGGCGGCGAATAGTTCATCGCTAGTGCGGCGCGAGCCTTTTATCTTGAGGTCCGCGGTGGGCAAGAGTTGTTTAAGAATACGCCGAATCGGGCCGACGTTGTCACGATATCGCTGTGGTGAAGATTCGGAGTGAAAAAGTTGCTCGAGATAGCGAGCGCCAATGTTCCGTCCTGCGTCGCCTTTTACAAGACTTGGGTTATCCCATTTCTGCGATTTTAGCATTTCTGCTAAAACCGTAAGTTGTACGCAAATCACGCGGTTATTGGTTGATAACGAGCTAATTGCTTCGTCCAGAAACAGCTCATTTCCTACAGTAAACTGTTTTTCCGATGTTGGCAGCGCGCCATATGCGGTGCCAAACGCCGCCAACACCGAGCGGGCGTGTTTCGCATCGAAAAGATCCATCAACAGAGCGTTGCTACCTTCGGCAGTGTTAATGTCGATGGACTTCATGAATCGAGTCGCACTGCTTAAAAAATCTTCACGAACCATCAACACGCATTGTACGTTCCCACCATCGCACTGCCGCAGAGCCAATGTTAGTTCGTCGAATGCCGCGTCTTGGGCAAGGCTCGTATCCAACCATTGCTCGAATTGGTCTAATATCAGGACAACTTTACGTGATGAATCAAGCCGCAGTTTTTGAAGCATCTGCGGCAATGTTCTATCTTGTTCAAAGCGAAAACTCTTATTCAGCAATTCCCGGATATGGGCTTCAGTTTGTCTCGCGGTGCACTCGACGTAGACAGTACAAATAGTTGGATCTAGGTTCGGGCGAATAGCAGCGCGGACCATGCTCGTTTTGCCACAACCGCTGGGACCGTAAAGAAGGCCAACGCTAAATGTCTCTTTCGCCTCACGCTGCGATAAATGCGACACCCAAAATCGAACGCTTTCCGGCATTCGGTCAGGGCCACGAGGACCTGGCAATAGGTGCATGAAATAATCGGCATCGCGAAAGTCATACGGTCGCAGGCTCTTCGGTATAACCCCCACGGGAATAACGCAGGAATCTTCTTTTAATGCCGCTTTGTTAGCTGTCTCAGGTTCAATGGCTGTCGGATTTTTAGCCATCGCGCCACGAGCCGAACGCAGCTTTTGTGCGCAAGCGTCAAGCTCCTGCGCCATCTGTGCTGCAGACGAATAGCGTTCGCTACGAGATTTTGACATCGCACGCAGACATATGCGCTCTAATTCTGCAGGGATACGAGTATCCACGCTTCGCGGGCTAGGCGGTGTTTCCGACTGAATCTGACGAAAAATCTCAATCCGATAGTCAGAATCAAATGGGAACTTTTTTGTCAGCATCCAGTAGAGAACGACACCCAAAGAGTAGATATCTGTCTTATGGGTAATATGGTGACCTTCACCGGCCACCTGCTCCGGGGACATATATTTAGGTGTACCGACGCATGTATTAAGGTCGGCGACGTCGAAATCACTGACGGTCAGTCCGAAATCGACCAAGAAGACTTTGTCCTTGGAGTCGACCAGGATATTGCTGAGCTTAACATCGCGATGGATAAAAGTTTTGCTGTGTGCAAAATCAAGAGTCCGTGCAACCGTGGCTGTAAGTTCGGCAATTTGTTCGAAGGAAGGCTGGTTTGCATCACACCATTCCTTTAACGTAACTCCTTCGATGTATTCAGATACGATGTAGCACGGGATTGAATCAGTCCCGCCAATCTTGTAGACCGTGGCAACATTGGGATGCTGAAGGCTCGCAAGCGTCTTGGCTTCACGCAAATACTCTTCGGCCTGCTTTTTCTCGCTTATGTGACGATGATGAGGCAGTTTCAGCGCAACGTGTCGGTCGAGTGAGTTGTCCCAGGCTAAATATACGATGCCGAAGCCGCCCGATCCGACAACTTTTTCAATCTTGAATTCGTCGATCGATTCTAAGGAATGCAAATCGAACTCAAATGATGTATCTTTCGAGTGGTCATTGCTAGTTACGTCGAACTGCTTGGTCCGTGCAGATGAATCTTTGGAGCTGGTCACGGTTTTTGCTAACGTCAGGTTGCTGGTTCAAGAAGACTTGATCAAGTCGCAAGATTATAATCAATTCAGAGGTAGCGTAGAGTTAGGTTGCTCGAACTTTATGGTTCGGGCTCCGCCGCTGCAAACGACCGATCTGACTAAATGCTCAACCTAAAAAGAGGCCGAGGGTTTCTCTGAATCACATAACTTTGATCAATGATCTGCAAGATCCACGGATTGCACCCTTCTTGAACTTGCGAAACCAGAATCCAACGCGGTTCTGTGGAAAGTTTATTGTCGAAAGTAAGTTGCTCGTTCAACGCTTGGTCGACAGCGACTATGTCGTCGATTCGATTCTGATTGATCCTCGCGTTGGTCTGATTCCAGAGAGTTGGATCGAGCGGCAGATTCCAATCTATCAAGTCCCCGATACCAGTGACGTAATCGGCTTCCATTTCCATCGTGGCGCACTTGCTTGCGGAATCAGGAAGCAAGCCTTAGCTACTGACGAACTTCTAAACACACTGCGGGTTGACTCATTCCTGGGTTTAAAATCGGTTTACCTCCACCGCGTCCAAGATCCGGAAAACATGGGTTCCATCTTTAGGTGCTGTGCTGCATTAGGTGTGTCGAACGTTATTATTGGACCTGCGTGTGTAGACCCGTATGCTCGTCGCGTTATTCGAGTTTCGATGGGGACCGCTTTCAAGTTAAACCTGTATGAAGATCAACGCACCGAAGATTTTTTGCAGGCAGCGAAAAGTGCTGAAGTGGCGAGTTTCGCGGCCACTTTGAGCGAGGATGCTGTCGAGCTCCCGCAAGTTCGACCCAATCGACGGTGGTTGCTAATGTTTGGCAATGAAGCGCACGGTATTCCCGTTGAAGTGGCGCAAGCGTGTACGCAACGAGTCCGAATTAAAATGCACGACGGTGTCAATTCTTTGAATGTGAGTAACGCAGCAGCAATCTTTCTGTACGCATTCACGGCGTAAATCTGTTGGCACAAACAGCACAAACTTTTCTTGCAAGCTGCTTTTTTCCAAATCACTTTTGCAAATTGCAAGCAAACGGCCAAGGATCTTCTACTGAGCAAGAGCTGCCTTGCCTATCTTAACATCGGTGCTTCCACGTGGCAGCCGTAAGGTTGCTATTGGACGCGCGATTGCTATGTACGTACATGTCGGGAAATAGTAAAGAAGTTCTTGAAGTAGGCAAATCCCCCGGATTGCCTAGTTGTTTTATCCGATCTATCTCCAACAGATGCCGAGGCGAGGCAGAGATGTCACCTCAGATTAAGCGTATAGCTCTTGGTAGTTTTGTCGTTGTGCTTACGGCGCTTTTAGTGCTGTCAGCCATCGCTGTTGCACAACGCGACTCGAGAAACGTAGCGGACTCAACTGCGATTACTAATCCCGACTATGCCAAACAAGAGGTTGAGCCACTGGCGATGCCGGCCGACAGTCGCTCCACTTTTTACAGCGATTCCAGCGACGGCCCCTTCCGTGACAATGACTTGGATATGAGTCAGTTGCCGAGCATTGGGAGCCCACATCCGAGTGGAGAAAGTTTACCTCTCGAGTCCAGCGCATTTGCGCCGCTGCCCATTTCTGCGAGCGGGTCTGCAGTCGAAAATAGTACTCCAAATCCTCTGCGAAATGCAGTTCGATCCGCGAATTTGCGGGACACGGAAAATATCGCCTACATTTCGCAAGAAAGTATCGAAGATTCGGCCGATGTGCACCAGGAAAGCTCCATCCTTACGCTCGATGACAGCGATACGCATGTTAGAGATGCAAGCTGGGAAGAAGAGCAAGTCGATTCCCCGGAAGCAAGTCATGCAAACGAATCGAATGTTGTTCAAGCTTCTGGATATGGACTTCCGCCTGTCGGCCAAACGGCCCCCAAGGAAGCTTCTGGAAACGGAAACTTGCTACCGCCGCCGATGCCGCTGTTCAGTGCCAACAATACAGCACCGTCCAATGGTTCTACGAATCGAGGATCAGCCTCTCCCGTCAATGCGCCGGCAATGCTTTCGGTACCAGATGCGGCTCAAAGTTTGCCCTCGCTACCGACAACGCTGCCCACGCTATCTAGTCTCCCAACAATTCCCAATAGCCGCGAGCCGCAACAATCGTCATCGACAGCTGCTGTTCCGAATTCGCTACCCAGCAGCCTGAGTACTCCAGCTATACCGTCCCCAGGTCAATCGGTTTCATCCGACGCGTCCAATAGCTCGTTTTCCGCCGAAGGACTTGTGCCGATCCAGCGTCAATCAATGCCAACACAAAACGTGGCCGACGCACAGTCGAGTCCAACGCCAAGTCTATACGCGAATGGAGCTGGTGTGGGTGCCAGCAATCTTCCGAACGCCGCTAACTCGAACAATCAGCTTCCGGTAGAAGCGCCTCGCGCACGAATGGCCAGCAATGCATCGCTTGTGCCTCAAAATGTTTCGGGGGCTATCGCTCGGGAGAGCCTAACGAGTGAGATGCCAGGAGAGCGATCTTTGGACGGCGCACAGTCCCCTAGTTTGCAAATTCAGAAACAAGCTCCACAAGAAATACAAGTCGGTCATCCAGCGACTTTCACAATACTGGTCAAGAACATTGGCACTGTTGCCGCAAACGATGTTCAGGTTCAAGATTCTGTTCCACAAGGCACTCGTCTCGTCGCTACTCAGCCGCCTGCTAACCAAGTTGCCAACGGTCGACTGGTTTGGGACCTAGGAAACATCGCGGCGGGCGGGCAACAAGTCTTGACGATGGAAATCGTGCCCGAAATTGAAGGCGAGATTGGCTCCGTCGCGACGGTGCACTTTACGGCGCTTGCTAGTGTGCGAACCGTAAGCACCCAGCCCAAGCTAACAATTACTCAAACTTCTGATCCGAGTGTTCTGATCGGCGAGAAAGCCTATATTCGAATCAATATCGCCAACGATGGCACCGGTGTCGCTTATGACGTATCGTTAGAGGAAGACGTTCCCCAAGGCTTTCGTCATCCGCAAGGAAACCATCTCGGCTTACAACTCAACGATCTAGCTCCAGGCCAGACGCGCACGGTCAACTTAGAAATGGAAGCGACCGAGGCAGGGATTAAGAACAACCTGATCAGACTCATGTCGTCCAATGCCGATTCAGTCGAATCCGCGATTGAGATCGAAGTGGTGGCTCCCCAAATTGCAATAAACGCTGACGGGCCGGGGATGAGATATCTGGAACGGCAGGCGACATATCAGCTTTCAATAATGAATCAAGGGACAGCGACCGCCCGAAACGTCGAATTGAAGGCAAATCTACCTAATGGACTTCGATTCAATTCGGCCGGCAACGGTGGCGCATATCTTGCCGATCAACATGCCGTAGTCTGGATGTTAGAAGAACTCGCCCCCGGCGCCACTGCAGTTACCGAACTGAACGTTTTGCCTGTGGAGCAAGGAGATTTCGTTATCCGTTTGCAGAGTCGAGCGGAACGGACTGTTTCCGAGCCCATTGAAAAACAAGTTCGTGTTGAAGGCCAAAGCGAACTGGCTTTCACTGTAGAAGATGACAACGACCCAATTGAAACCGGCGAACAAACGACATACGCCGTACGCCTAACAAATGTTGGTACCAAAAATGATCGCAACGTTCAAGTCGTGGCAACTCTTCCTGAAGGAGCGCGAGTCTTGGATGTGAAGGCTCCTGTTGAGTATCAAGTTCAAGGAAACCAGTTGTTCTTCGCTCCTATTCCTTCAATGGCTCCCAAAGACGAACAATTGTTCCGTTTCACAGTACAACTTCAAAACGAAGGTACGCAAAAAGTTAGCGTTGCTGTGAAGAGCGAACTACGGCCCAAGGAAGTGATCAAAGAAGAGAGCACGCTTGTCTATCACGATCTTTAAGCGATAGAGAGCAAAGCTCAGGTCATCCTGTTGTCGGTGTGCGAATGGAATTGCAAATGAAAAAGTTCGTTGCGGAATCGATTAAGCCAAAGCTTTGTACGTCGGCTAGCCTTGGGCTCATGACATGCGTGCTTTTGTCCGGTTGTAGTATGCCTTGGGTTAAACGTGAAAACGAATCCGAAGCTATGGTGCGCAACCGTGAAGTACGGGAACTGCTGACAAGCGATAAACGTCCTCGACTGATTGGTGACGCCGCGAAAGTAACCGGACTTGCTCCTCAAAGGTTCGAAGCGTTTGGAGTCGTTACCGCATTACCTGGCACTGGCGGTGACATCAAGCCTGGTCCACAGCGCGACTATGTGTTAAAGGATATGCGATCGCGGGAAGTCGAAAATCCAAACGCTTTCTTGGCATCGAATCAAACAGCCGTGGTCAAGATAAAGGCGAATGTACCTGCCGGTGTTCGTGCAGGAGACCGAGTCGATCTCATCCTTGAGAAATCGATAGATTGTCAGGCCAAGGACCTTCGCAACGGTCAGTTGCTGCCAACACGACTGCTCGAGTTGATGTCTCTTGGCGGACGGGTCCGCGAAAGCGGATTGAAGGCGAATGCTGCCGGTTACCTCGTCACGATTCCGCCGTCGCTGAATAGCACTAAAGAAATCGATCCAAACTTGGCCATCATCCTAGGTGGCGGTACGGTTGCAGAAGATCAACGCGCTTATATCCGATTGGACGATTCGGTCCGCCACGGTACCGTCAGCAAGAAGATGGCAACGGCCATCAATCAACGTTTTGATATCAGTTTGAACGGCGAGCTTCGCGGGGTTGCTGAGGCAAAGTCAGACCGTTCAATTGAGCTGCTGATTCCGCCCAAATATCAAGCTGACATAGGGCACTTTACCGACGTCGTGCTTTGTGTCGGATTTACTGACGAGGGAAACGATCTGGCCGAGCGAATTGCGAAGTGCGGCAAGCGTTTAACCGATCCGATCACTGCGCGGCAGGCTGCTTGGGAGTTGGAAGCGATTGGTGAGGCAGGCAAACCGCCGCTGCAACAAGTGCTAAATCACCCCAATCCCGAGATTCAATTCTACGCTGCCTATGCCCTTGCCTATTTAGACGACTCGAAAGCAGTCCCTGTTCTGAAAAAGCTTGCCGAGACAGAGCCTGCCATGCGTGCTCTTGCGCTCAACGGTTTGTTACTCATTGAAAATATTGAAGCAGACGAAGCGCTGCGATCACTGCTTCAGTCAAGTGAACCGGAGTTGTGCTATGGGGCACTTAGGAAATTGCGCGAACGCCGAGCCTTTGACGCGCTGGCCGCAGGCCTGAAGTTGGGGGCAATTGGTCGCGTCACGGAAATCGCTAGTCCGAACAAAATGATCGCAGTCTCGCTGGAAAAAGAAGCTGAAATTGCTCTCTTTGGCGGTTCGATTCCTTTAGCGGTGCCTGACTACTATGAGGTTAACCCGCGTATGACAATGCGACTGGATCGGGGGCTAATTCGTTTGGCCCATTTTCGTCCCGATGGCGAAGACTTATTGGCTACTGCGGAGCCTAACGTTCGTAGTTTCCTCGACGCACTCGCTGCGGTTCAAGGTACTTACTCGGACGCAATCATATTCCTAGATATTGCGCAGCAGAATAGTTGGCTCAGCACGCCTGTCAAATTCAACCCGCTTCCCGCAGTTGGCCGGAAGTACGACCGAACAAAAGCAAGTGAGAAGGATGTCGTGTTCGACGAGGATCTGAATTCCGAATTGTTGAACAATTTGGATATACCTCAAGACGAAGCATCCAAGCCACAAGTTGCCTGGTGGAATCCGCGGAAGTATTTTGCCCCTTAGTCGGATCGTGGCGACAAGGTTATAATCGGGCGTTTCCAAGGTCGAACTTCGAACGCTCTCCCGATCATACGTGACCAATGCTTCCCTTTTTCGACGACGATTCCAGTGAAAGCTCTGAACTTTCCACTGATGAACTAGCCAAAGTCCCAGGGCAAGATCGTCAGAATCCGCTTTCGATTACTCAAGTAAATACAGTTGTTAAGGGCGTCGTCGATGATCTGTTGCCCCAAGTTTGGGTCGGCGGTGAGATCTCCGATCTATCACGTCCGCAGAGTGGCCATATCTATTTCTCGTTGAAGGACGACCACAGCACCGTCCGCGCTGTCATGTGGCGTACGGCGGCAATGCGGCTGAAATTTCAACTGAAAGACGGCCAGCAAGTTGTAGGGCTTGGCAAAGTCGACGTATACGTACCACGCGGAAGCTATCAGATCGTCTTCCAATCGCTGCAGCCTGAAGGCGAAGGCGCGTTGCAAGTGGCGCTTCGACAACTGCACGAGAAGTTGCAGCGTGAGGGGTTGTTTGACGAAGATCGCAAGAAACCTTTGCCTCGTTTCCCGCATCGCATCGGCTTCGTTACCAGTCCCAGTGGAGCGGCCATTCGCGATTTCCTCGAAGCGATGCGCACGCGTTGGCCGATGGCTGATATCCTAGTTATTCCTTCTAGCGTTCAAGGTGACGGCGCATCGCGAGAAATTATCGCCGGGATTCGAGCAGCTCAACGTCTGCAGCCACAACTTGATCTCTTGATCGTCGGGCGAGGTGGCGGTTCCATGGAAGATCTGTGGTCGTTCAATGACGAATCGCTGGTGCGAGAAATCGCCAAGTGTAAGATTCCAACGGTATCCGCAGTTGGGCACGAAATCGACGTTACGTTGTGCGATTTAGCCGCCGACGTTCGGGCGCTGACGCCCACGGATGCAGCGAACAAAGCGGTTCCAAGCCTGGTGGATGTTCTTGAGTCATTACGAACTGCCCAAATTCGAAGCCAGCAGGCGATGAGTCAGCTCACAAACAATTTGCAGCAACGACTTGCTGCGATACAAGAGCGTTCGGTGTTGGCACGCCCCGAAGAGATATTTATACGAAAGCAGCAACAAGTAGATGAGCAATCACTTCGTCTGCAGCGAGCGATTGAACAAATTCTGAAATCTAAGTCACAACAGCTTGCAACCTTGGCCGCCGCCACCGACGCGCTCAGCCCACTCTCCGTTTTAGCTCGCGGCTACTCGCTGACCCGAAGATCCGACAACGCTCGAGTATTGCGATCTATCGATGACGTCGTTGCGGGGCAACAAATCGAATCTATCTTGACCGATGGTACGATTACCAGCGAAGTGCGCACTGTGGAAAAGCTTTAGTACGTCAATTTGCACGGGGATGTGCTTCGGCGTAGACCTTCTTTAAGTTGGCCGTGCTCACGTGAGTGTAGATTTGCGTCGTCACGAGTGATTTGTGCCCAAGCAGCTCTTGTACACTTCGAATGTCGGCACCCCGATCCAGCAGATGAGTTGCAAAGCTGTGCCTTAACGTGTGAGGCGTCGTGCGGCCATCAAGACCCGTTTGCTTTATGTATTTTTCAAGCATACGTGCCACGCTGCGAGTGGTTAGGCCGTCACCAAACTTGTTTCGGAACGTCGGATATTCTCTACCGATGGGTGTGCGTGCAGAAGGCGTCCTTACTTTCATGTAAGCTTGGATAGATTGGATAGCATAACGCCCGAGTGCGCCAATACGTTCTTTCCGGCCTTTACCGCGAATGCGAAGCGACCCATCTTCGAAATCCAGATCACCATCGGTCAGTCCAACGACTTCGCTGACACGCAGGCCCGCAGAGTAGATCGTTTCAAGTATCGCTCGATCGCGAATCCCGGCTGGATCAACTCGGGAAGGATTTCCTAATAATGCCTTTACCTCATCCGCTGTCAGAAAATGGGGAAGCGCGCGCGACCCGCGAGGATTGCGAAGCGGTTTGGCCGGATTGCTGGTGGCTAGACTTTGTCGTTGCGCAAAACGGTAGAAGCTCCGCAGTGACGCCAGCTTGCGAGCAATGCTGCTGCGACTATAACCCGCTTCATGCAGTGCGGCGACATACGTTCGTAATTCACTGGGGGTTACGGAGTCAGGCGCAACCGCTTTCGTTCCGTCGGCCGTTAGAAAGTCGGCCAAGTCCATTAAGTCTTCGCGATACGACTTGATGGTAAGGTCCGAGGCGTTGCGTTCAACATCCAAATATCGCAAGAACTGAGCGATCGGAGAGTGCATACAATCACGTTGACTTTCGATATGGAGGCTACTACGAAAGGGTGACTATGAACGCCAATAAAATAAGCCATGCATTAGTCTAATTTCTGCTTGCCCACCAGAGATTAGCGACGATCACGGGGAGCAGGCACATTGAAACGTAAGTTCGATTTGGGAACTTGCGTTGAAGACTTTGCTGGTTCTGCGCACGGGGCGGCCATCGCCCGGATCCGCTGACTGAGAATGGCGGCGTCGTACCAAGTAAACGAAAGCTCGGGATCGGCTGCGTATCGTCCCAGCATACGAAGCGTTTCCGTTCGGTTCTTGTCATCGAACAGAAACACATACTTATCGTCGCCCTTTACAAGAGCGAGTACATTAATGTCATCATTCATTCGCCGCAGCCTCCTTGCCGATGTCGCCCGGTCTATCCCGGGTGCAATCAACGAAGCATGCCGGGCAGACTATCGCTCATATCGGCTAATTGGCCAACGAACTACGGTACGTTTTTCTAAGCTTCCACCCCGTCCAACGAGCGTTTGCTTGATATGCAGGTGGCAGCAGAAACGTATAAAGTCTTCGCTGCGTTGGAGATACGCTTCCCAGCCTCCAAAACGTTGGTCGTCACGAAAGTAAAAGTACTCCGCAAGCTCATTTGTGAAATCTTCGTCACTACCGTTGTACGTGTACATGTGCGTTATAACTGGCCCGGTGGACTTGACTGCCGGTGGTAAGTTTGCCGATGGTGCGGGTGGTATGAACCCTTGTGGATCAGGCCACTGTACGACTGGGGTCGCGGCATTGCCCATGAGTAGACTAGAGGAAAACTCGGTGTTTTCTGGGATCGGCTCGAGCAACAAATGATCATGTGTATCATGAAAATCGCGTGTGACATCTGTACCGATTGCAGGGATCAATTCGGGCTCAGGCGGTTCTTTCCCTTCAGTTTTGGTTATGTCGTCATTATCGGTGTCGTGGGGAATGGCGGCAGAATACATCGAGTGGATGACAGCGGATTCGCTAACCGAGGTGCCAACGACGCTAGCTTTGGAAGCCGGACGGTCAGCGTAACTACCGGATAGGTCTGAGACAGGCGTTTGGGTCGACAATTGCTCTGATGCAAGCTCGCGTTCAGCTTCAAGCCTTACCCATTCAGGGATCTTTTGTTCATCTTTTGTTCCCCAGGGAAGGCCATAACCAACTGGGATTGGATGGAAGTTCGGATTTGCCGAATACCAATTGACATTCAACGTCATCCGGGGCGGATAGTATGGATCGTAGTCGACGATCGATCCCTGAAGGACTGCGTCGACGCCCAAGAATTTTGCAAAGCTCTGGAAGTCTTCGCCAGTGGAAAGCGATCGCTGAAGTACTGTCTGCTCGAATGCTAGCAGTTGGTTTTTAACAACGCCCACGGGAAGGACTTCAAAGCCAGGCACGGCCTGCAACTCGTGCATATAGGCTAACGAGATCCGTTCGCCACTGAGCGTAGGCTGCTCACTTTGATTGCGAAATGGCAGCACCGCTACCGTCCTGAGCTGCGGGAACGGATTGTGATATCGATCCTGGTGCTTCACGTCAGGCAGAAAATTGCAGCCAGTTACGCACATCGCGAATATGGAAAACGCGACGGCGAAAATTCTGCAAATATGACGTGTAAATTCCATAGCGGCTGATCGATCTTTGATCTCAACCGCTCGCAGCACTTTAAGCTTGCCTAGTTTGCAAGCAAAAAGTAAAACGCCCCCCCGGGCTAAAGTGAATATCGACGTTTATGATCTACTTCATTAGTAAATAGCGCCTAACCCGATAGATTTGCGCAACTTGCAGAAACCGTAAAACACGATGATCGCATTTATCATCTCACTACCCGATTCGCGAGAACGAAGGCGTTCGGCAATAGCCAAGATTCGACCAACCGGAATCCCGTTCGAAATCGTCGACGGCGTCGAAACGCGAAAATTTCGCCACGATGCTCTGGTCTGCGATCGGACCAAATGGTGGCCGCCCATGAAACCGGGCGAAATCGGTTGCTTCTACTCCCACATGCGAGTTCTAACGAGGATCGTCGACTACGATTTGCCATGGGCATTTGTATTTGAGGATGACTTCTGTTATGAGCCAGATCCGGAGCTAGGGTTGTGCGAAATCACAAATCAGCTTCCAGCGAAATTTGATCACCTTGGCCTTCAAAGCAACATTGGACTGAACCCAAAAAGAAGAGTGATTGCAGAACATGGGCGTTTCCTGCAAATGCGCGAAACATCACTTCAAGCGATTGGCTATGTGATCACACAGTCGTTCGCCCGTGTGGTTCTAGATCATCACAGTCGTTGTCAGACTCCCATCGATCAAATGTATGCAAGACTTTCGTACACTCATATTATGTACGAACTACGCAGCCCAATTATCGGCATTCAGTCCGACTTCGAATCGGTCACACACTGAGGGATGAATACAATTTACTGTGTTTGTAACACGCGATGACAACGGTGTGTTATTCACGAAAGAACTCTTACTCGATTGACGCGATGAGTTCTGGGCCTTGGTTTTGGACGTTGCCAACTTTCTTGGAAACCTTTTGTCCACGTAACGCATCGTTGGCAGGTGGTCGGCAAATGGAAACAAGTTCCAGTGCGTCGATCGGTTCCTCGTTCATCCAGCGTTCACGATCTACTTCGTTCAATAGAATTACTGGCGACCTATCATGGAGTTCGCGAAGTTCGTCATTGGCATGCGTCGTAAGAATGCTTGTAGACAGCAACGGACGACTTGAGATGCCAGCCAGCTTTTTATTCTGCTCCCAGATTGCCGCGAAGAAGAATGGCGAATTGTCTGGTCGAGATATCCAATACGGTTGTTTCGAGCCATCTTCAAACTTCTGCCATTCGTAATACCCGTCGGCTGGTATCAAACAACGGTGTGTTTGAATGATTTTGCGAAACGACGGCTTTTCGAGTACCGTTTCACACCGAGCGTTGATCATATTGCTACCGATCGCGCGAGAGTCGGCCCAAGGTGGCAACAATCCCCAATGCATTTTGATGCATCGCAGCTGATGTTGGGAGTCACGCGCAACAGTCCAAATTGTCTGACTCGGGGCAATATTGTACGCCTCTGGCCATTCTGCGGGTAAGTCGACGATCGGTTCATCAAATAGTTCGTCAACCCATTCGGCGAGGTTGGTTCGCATGGTGAATCGACCGCACATAGATTCTCTCGACTATTAACTAAATTCGACGACTACTGCGGAGGAGTTATCTCGACCGGAAGCTTCCACAGCTGACAGTACCAATCGGTTGGCAGGAGTCTTCGTTTTCCATTGTTCCAGAGGGTCGAGCAGCATTTCTGCAAGTCCACGGTCGAAATGACCATCCACAACCCCGTCGGTGCAAAGCAGGAGCTTTTCGCCAGCATGGACGTCAATCCAGCCAGTTTGAGGTTTCAAAAAATCGTGTCCTGATCCTAAGCACTGACTTAATACGCCACGTCTGGCATGATTTCGAAACTCGCGTTCATTGATTTTTCCGGTTCGCAGTAGCCAGCCGACGTGCGAGTGATCTTCCGTCAATTGCTTTAGATGACCATCCTTGCTGATATGGTAGAGTCGACTGTCCCCTACGTGTACAAAGAACGCTACGTTTTCACGAAGCCAGACTAGTGTTAGGGTCGCTCCCATATTGCGTAAGTTTTGATCATACTTGCCAAGGTTCATCAGATCGCGGTGGATCTCCTGCATCAACGTCTGCAAGATGGCTTGGGACAAATCGCGAGTTGGGGAAAGTCCCCCGCCCAAATGCCGCGGGAGATTCGAAGTCGCACGTTGCGTCGTGATACGACTGGCGAACTCGCCCGATTTTTCACCGCCCATGCCATCACTGACGGCGAATATCCATTCGTTACGATCCAATTGATCGCTGCCCTCAACGCCCAAGAAGCGCAACCCATTTGGCTGAACCTTGGCTGCGAGATATGTATCCTCGTTGTTCTTACGAAATCTTCCTACGTGTGAACGTGCAGACCAGCTTAACTTTGTCGCCCGATCCGGAAGTGTTTCGTTTGACGAGTTCAGAGAGTCTGCGCTGAGCAATTCTACGGCAGAGGCTTCATCAATGATTGTTGCAAATTCGAAATCGATTACGCAGAAACGGCCGTCCGTGGAACGATACGTGATATTGCGATCAAACGGGTCATCATGCTGCACGCCAAAATGAGTAAGTTCCTCGAAGAGACTGCGTACCTTTTCTTCGCTAATCTGCTGAACACGAGTTCCGCAGTTGCTCAGCACTACTTCCAGGGTTTGTTCGTTTGTGCCCAAGATTCTCGGAACGAACGGGCACTCGCGTGCTTCAAGGTACTTTAGAACGCGCACTTCATTCGCGAATCGTTCTTCCGCCTTCGGTCCGCGAAACATTTTGTGTACACGACCATCGTAGCCAATCCGGACGAGAGCCCGCTGGGTGTTCTTCGCCTCTTGCATTTCGATCCTTTTTGCAATGTGAACGCAGACTACTGGTTTTTAATCAGTTTCGGTCTGTCACTGTTAGTTTTGAATAGCCGTTGTTTTGGTTTTGATACGCACCAGATAGGCGTCGACGGTCATAAACAGCGTGCTTCCATCTTCCCCAAAGGTGCAATTCGATGTTCGCTCACCAGTGAGCAGGCGGCCCAACAGTTTTCCGTCGGAGTTAAAAACGTAAACTCCACCTGGCCCCGTCGCCCACACATTCCCCTTTGCATCGACCTTCATACCATCGGGCAATCCAGGAAGTTTGCCGACTTGATCGGTTGCATCGTAGAATAGTTTGCCGTTGCTAAGTTTGCGATCGGCATCGATATCAAATTTCATCCAGATCGCTTTGGACGGATCGCTTTGCGCAACATAAAGGTGCTTTTCGTCGGGCGATAGAGCTAGCCCATTGGGCCGTTGAAGTTCCGTAGTCAAGAGTTCGACTTCGCCTGATTCATGCGAAATCTTATACACGCCGAAATGATCCAGTTCGCGACGTGGATCGTTTTCGCGCATTGGCAGACCGTAGGGAGGATCAGTAAAGAAGATATCTCCATTTCGTGCGACGATCGCATCGTTAGGACTGTTCAATCGCTTGCCTTGATATTTATCTGCAAGTGTAATTTTACCTCCACCCTTGGTAAGCTTGGATACACGACGATCGCCATGTTCGCAGAGAACCAGTTCACCGTCCGCGGTCATCGTCAATCCGTTGCTGCCAGGTTCGAGTCCGTAGTAAGTAACTCCGGTGTAACCGGATGGGTTCATGAAAAGGGAAATTCCTTTTTTCTCCGACCATTTAAAAATGCTATTGCGCGGGATATCCGAAAATAGCAGATAACTTTCGTCCTCTGTCTTGACCCAAATCGGTCCTTCGGTCCACGTAAAGCCATCGGCCAAGACTTCCATTTTTGCTGCTGGGTCGATAAGAGTCGAAAACGATGAATCGACTGATTCTAGCTTGCCAATTGTACGCATAGCGTTGGATTGCCCCTGAGCATAACTGCAGATGGAGACCGCCATTGCAGCGAACAGTACTGCAGCAGCCTTCGGTAAATGGAAAAACGATTGATTCATGGATGTCGCCTTTTAAATGGTTCCCGATAACGTGGGAAATGACAATCAGTTAGTCTTTGCAGACAAAGAAATGATGGCCAAGCGGAAGTTCCGCTTGCAGAATCGCGAGTACGCGAATTAGGGCACCATTATAACTGCTTTTACGCTAAACACGACGCGTCTAGCAGACTTATGTTTTAGTTCACTCGTCGGTTTCAGCAGAGGGGCGGTCTACATCAAAATCACGCCACTTCACCGCTCGCTCCATCGGCTCAATCCGCAACATAAGCCGACCAGCCTGGAACAACCGTACGCTACCACTGCTCTGACTGACCACGACAGCGACCGCCTTGGTCTTCTGAGAAATAGCTGCGGCTGCCCAATGACGAGAACCAAGACCCTTGGAAAGGGAAATGTTCTCGTGGCGAACTTCGATGATCTGTCTTGAACGCTCGAAAATGCCATCGGACGAGACAATAAAAGCCCCATCCATTTGAGCGATTTCTTTGATGTCTTCGCGAACTTTTGAGTCATGCAAGTTACGATTTCGTCGCGAGTATCCGCGCAGCGGATCAAAGCCGCTATCTTTGCAATGCTGAAGTACTTTGCGGATATCGCCGACAACAAAGAGCGTGCCGACCTTCTTCCCTTCTCTGCCCTCGCGTCCAATTGCCAGCGCGAGATCGATGACGCTCTTGAGAGTGTTAAGCGGCACTGAAGATTCCAGCTTTTGCAAATCACGACTGGTCAATCGACTCAAGCGTTCATCAAGGCGTATGACCGAAATTGAATCTAGTTTTTCATCGTCAAATGCGCTGTAGACGGCAATAACATCATCTTGATTTTTCATCAAGTCATCGGCAACCGCTTCCAGTAACGCGTGTTGCAAACGTTCCATGACCGGCGCGTCTTCCTTGTGTAGCACTAAAGGAATAAGCCCCGCTGTTTCCGCCCCTTCAAGCTCACTGCTGTGGTCTGCGGCTACAATTACATTCCGGATTGACTTTGGGATCATCTCCCGCAGCTTTTCCCAATCGGCGGAACCTTCTAGCAATAGAAGCAGCGAATTGGTCTGTGACTGGACCGCCAAACTACTTGCCGCAGCAACAATGTCGGTATTCTTTTTAGTGAGTTTGAGCGACGGCATTTAGTAAAATAAGACCAACAGTTAAAAAAGAACACCAACCTGAAATGCCGAAAAACGCTCGGAAAGGGAAGCGAGTTCAATCGTATCGGTATTGCAAATCGTTTGCAATCACTACCGACAATTGATCTTCCAGACTTTTCCATCAATTGTTGATCTGAAACGCGAATTGTCTCGGTGCGAACGGACTTTCGCGAATAACTTACAATTGCCAGCTGCGTTGGGAGTGAAAAAAGAACTTCACAGAGCTCCAACGGTTTAGCGTTTTTTCGTGTTCACCTGCGAGGTCGGAGTTTCTGCAACTGCTGTTGGGCTGGATTCCGATTCTTGGTCCAACAATACCTTTTGACGGTAAAGCACTAGTGAACGCAGCGCATGACCACGAGGACCGATTGCCCATTTGACATCACGTCGGTCATAAACCTGACTTACTAGATAGTCAACGGCGCGCTCAACGCGCGGGTTCCGCAACTCTTCGGGTGAACTTGTGTAGACGAGCCATTCTAAGATGTGCCCCGTCGTTTGCACCTTGCGATCATCTTTGGGTTCAGAACCTCTCGATTCAAACCAGTTTGTACTAAACGAGCCATCGGTATTCTGCAGGCTCCATGCATAGTTGACGTAGTCGTCAATATATCTGACGCCAGCCGCATAGGAGCCTTCTAGGGGCATGGCCTCCTGCCGACGTTGATTCAACGCAAAGGAAATGCCCATTAGCCGATGTGTGCCTCCACACGCTGCTCCATTGACCGGTTGCGCCATTTCCTCTCGAAGCAGGCGTTCGACATTCCACGTCTGGCCGTCATTGGATCGCCACGACTGTTTTGTGCCCAAATAGTAACTCAGGCCGATAAGTTTAAACGTCAGTTCCGATTTTGGCCGGCATGTTAGCATCTCATACTGTACAAGGTTCGCGACTGTAAAGCTGCGGTTGCCTATGCGGATCGGATAGCTCGAAGGAACACGGGATTGAGCCAGCATCGCTAGGAACTGGCCATCATGACCTTGCACGCCTCCGCCGACATTGGGGCGGAATGAGTTACGAACCGGAGTAAAGATACGCTGCGTACGACAGACTTGATTGGCACACATCCAAGCAATCGCGTTGACGCGTCGATTCCCTGCGACGACTTCTGTCTCTACTCCAAATGGTAGTAAAGAATGCATGACAGCCCAGGGGCTTCGTACCGCAATCGATTCTGGATTGTCGATGTAGTATTGCAAAGTCGCCTCAACCCTTTTTGCTCGAAGCGCCATTTCTGGATCGATCGACGATGGCTGCGCATAGTCGTCGTCAATTTGATTGATTGGAAGTAGCTTTGAACCGGGCGCTAAGATCTCTCCGCGACGAAGGCTTACCATTCGTTTCTCAGAATCACTGCTTGATGGTGAGTCGCTGGATGTCAAGCCTTCAGTGGGTATCGGTTCAATTACGATAGGAATCGGTCTTCGCATCACAGGACGCGACGAAGCTATTTTCGCTGAGTCAGAATTTTGCGGCTCTTCGTCGATGCTCTCAGAGGCTACTTCACCTTCACCCATATCTGCAAGATCTTGATCGCTATATGGCGAGTCAAGCGATTCGTCGAATTGTCCATCAGTTGGACTGAGGCTATCTGCACCGTTGGAAGCGGTATAGGTCTGCGTGTGGGCATCGGGAGCGTCGATGTCACTCGGCAACGAGTCCATACTGGACTGGTCGTCGACCATAATCAAAGCGTTAATGCTGTCGGCATCGATCGCCTCGGCCATCAAAAGTGGCGCTTCCATCAATTCGTCGTCCGCATGGTTCTCGACCAAGTCGTCGGAAACGAACGCGGGATTGTCAGTGTCTTCGTTTAAGGCAACCGGTCGTCGCAGTACCTTTTGCGAAGTCTTCGCAGGTTGCTGGCTAGGAGGAATAACAATGGTTTTAACCAGATTCGGTATCGAAGTGACTGCCGCGTCAGCTTCCGTTTGAATCGTCGACTGTGGAGTCAGGGTTGTGGATTTGGGTGACGGAGTCGTCTCAAGTTTTTTATCAACAACTGTTTCGCCGGTGGCGGTATCGTTAACTAATTTGTCTGCGTTTGCAGATGCTGGCGTCTGGTTTGCCTGGGGGGCTGGGAGTTCGACCTTTGCCCCGTCAGCCGTCGGTGCCGTAACCGTTTTTCGAAGCGGATTCGCAGGCGCTCCACCAATCACAAGCGTCTGTTCATCTGCACAAACTGGGGAAGCGAGTAAAGCTACAAGATTTAAGACAAATGCGAATTTTGTTGCTAAGGCAAGTTGCTTTGCGGTAGCGTCAGTTGGCTTAGCGAACTTCATTAGAACTCTATTTCGATAGTTTCGAAGGCTTTGCGGTCTGATCGATCATCGTTCCGCGGCTGGACCGGTGTACGTTGTATCGGTATTACTGTGGCTGCTCTTCAGCCGAGACAAAGAAAGCGTTTTGTAATCGAATGATTAGCGTAAGTTCTCGAAATCATTGACAAGGTGAACTCCAGAATTTTGTCCATTCCATAACCTTGTCAGCTATCGAGGGAACTTCTTCTTCGACGGCTTCACCAGCAAGATAGCTTTTCCACTTTGGCACATTGCCACCAAACGATTTACCAGTCGACTGCGCGAGCGCTTCGGTAGCGGCTAATTGCGTGGCTGGTGACTTTTCTTGGAGAGCTGCAGCTAGCAAGCCTTCTGTCTGCGGGCCTTGGAAATTGCCTAACGCACGGATGGCGGCGATTTGTACGCCTTCTTTATCCGTGTCTTGCAGAAGGGGCTGTAAGATTGGAATCGCTTGATCTGCATCCTGATTGCCAATTGCCGCGCACACGGCCATACGAACCTTTATACTTTCGTCCTTGCTCGCACGCTGCAACAATTGCAAACTTAACGAAGGTTCGACGTCCGTTAATGCCAACACCGCTTCCCGCCGCATCTCAGGGCTCGGGTCATGTTCCAAGATTGCGTCGATATGTTCAACCCACTGCCGCTGCTCGTCGGGACCCATGCTAGCGATTTGCTTTGACAGCAGTCGCATTTCGTCAAGGCGCTCGTGGTACGTCGGACCCAATTCAGAGTCTTTCGCCCATTGACGTCGATAGTATGGGTTCATCTGTTTTAACGCGAACATCGGTCCGTCAGCACAACCACTTACGACGAAGAGGAAAGCGACGGAAAGGATGCGTTGCAATGTAATCGTTTTTCGCATTGAACGTTTTCGGAGGAGCGCGCGTGAAGAAAGCCGGGTTTGACCGTAGCAAAGCAATCGAACCGTTGCCAGATAGATCTTGGCAATAAATTAGCCGCAACTAGGAATACGCACGAAAAAGCGTGATTTCGGCGGTCAATTGCTGGCTAAAGTCTCCGTGAGCCACTCTATTTCTGAATAGAGCCGCGGCGGATAATCGAGGTCCAGAAGCGCCTGCGTTATTCGGCCCACCATATCTTTGCTTGAAGTTTCAATCGCCTTGTCCGTAGTTATAAACCCCTGCAATGTAAGCATTTCGCTGTTGGCCAGCGATGGTTTGGTGGCCGCAGGTGCAACTTCAGCAAGTTTTACTTCACGTGCGACTTCGATCAGCTCAAGAAACTTGCGTGACTGGCGATCATAGATTTTCGATTCTTCGTACGCAGCCTTTGCAAGCGACCATTCTTCTCGCAACGGTTGGCTATTGCCGGTCGCGACAACTTGATCGATATACGCAAGTTGTCGGTCAAGGACCTCGGCGGTACGAGGCCATGCCAACCTTTGATCTTCAATGCGATCCGACAATTCGGTTAGTCGAGAGTTGACGGCAAGTCCGCCTATAAACAGAACTCCAATAATCGAAGCAAAAACAATAACAAAGTACTTGCCCCGAAAGGTCATGCTGGCCAAATATGTAAATGTGGGAAAGGAGGATTACTACTAAAGAACAAGTCGTTCCCCAGCTTCGACCAGTGCAACAACTAACTGTGCAAGCTCAGCCCTATCCCTTATGGACGCGAGGAGCGCAGAGTCCGGCCGAATGCACTACTCAGTGGGTTATCAAACGGAGCCTGAAAACCAGTATTTGTACGTTCATAAGGTCGAGCCGACGAGACCGAAACTTAACGCACAGTAACGGTCAGGTAAGCCTATGCTTTGTAGTTGGACAGCTTTTCCATCTCGTCCGCAACGCTACTTCCATCGGGCGTTTTATCGCTGTGTGGTTCGAACCATTCTTCATCGAACTTGACAAAGCCACCTTCGCCTCGCAGTCCTTGCTGAATAGCGACATTGGTCGTAAGTGCAATGACCGCATCGCCCATAGCCACCTTGGGGTAGCAGCGTGGACGGTTCTCTTTGTCTGGGTTACGAATGCAATAGGCCCAATGCTCGATTTCCTCCGTATACCCGCGGCTCACTTGGCCTGATGAAGCGGCCTTAGCGACCGGTGCTGCACCTCCACCACTTGCTTGCGTGTCTAACGCGTAGCCGCCGCCAGCAGCCTTAACGCCGACGGAGCTGGATGTATCTGAGTCGGCATACAGCATGATTTCCTGCTCTTTTTCAAGAATCAAAGTGCCCTTTGTTCCCATCACGATCTCGCCATAACCGCCGAAGCCATTACCGTTAATCGTGGAGTAGGTGACGACGATCTTCTTGTTCGGATCCACGGAATACGGGTCGATAATGTTATTACCCTTCTTCGTTGGATAGCCGACTTCGAATTTCCCGTCATATTCAGGGCCAGGAAATTCGAACGAGCAGTAGACGTGGTCTTCCGCTTCCCGGTCGTTCGGGAATATATGGCGTCCGCCAATCGCATGGACGGTTAACGGATGCGCCTTGGTGCCATCCTGACGCAATGCACTGCAGAAGATACTTGCAGCGTCTAACTGATGCGAACCGAGTTCAGCCATCAGGCCGCCGCCGGTGCGCTCCCACAATCGCCAACGAATCAATTCTTCCATTGCTGTTCGTGTACGACCGCCTTCCAACTCTTTCGCTAGGTAACCAAGCTCTTCGGCATTTACCTTCGCATCTTCGTTGAGCGCCATCCACTGCGCAACTTTTTTCGTCAGCAACTCGGCCTCTACTGGGTCGGTGGCTTTTTCTAACTGGCGACGGAAGCTATTCAACTCGCTTGCGATCTTATCGATCTTCTTCCCCGAGACATCGATCTCGCCGCCTGGAATTGGCGGCGCCCAAGAGTCACGGCCGGGAAGATTTCCGCGGTGCCACTGAGCGCGAATATGATGCAGTTGCCCCAGCAATCCCCAACGGATCAAGTGGACTGCATTATCGTAAAGCACGCTGTAATGGCGTTGATGTCCAGTGGCCAGCAGAAGCTTGTGCCCTTGGCTATTGGTCAGACCGCTATCGCTATCCAAGTCTCCCAAGCGAGAGAGGACTTTGCACTGTGCGACGCTGTGAGCCATCAACTTTTCAGTCAGCACGTGCTTGCCCGCTTGCATGGCCTGAACGGCGATTGGAGCATGCAGGTGTAATGGCAACGCGATTATGATAGCCTCGATGGAATCATCGGCCAAAATGTCGCGAATCGCAGTTGGGCCGTCGTATACCTTGACGTTCTTTCGTGCTTCTTCATACGACGAGTAGCTAGCTTTCGAAATCAGACCGGGCCGCGCTGCTGCCGCCGCCGGACTTGACCAATCTCCGTAAAACGCACGATGAATCGACGAAGGTCTAGCGTCTGCGATCGCAACAACCTGAACATACTCGGGTGAACAACCCCCCAGCAACACGTTGCCTTCGTCGCCTGTTCCAATTACACCGACTCGCACCGGATCGTCGACTTTGCTGTAGCCGAAATACATAGCGCCAAGGCCTGCGCCCGTTACTGCGCCCGTCGCAATGACACCCTGCAGGAATTCTCTTCTTGTAAAGCCGACGGCTTCGTCGAAGTTGTTTATCCCGGTGGTTTTTTCTTCAGGAGTTAGCTGATCCATAACACATAGCCTCGAATTAGAACGTTGATTTGATTAATTATTATTTCGATGTTTCAAGTAGCGGTTGCGACGAACAGCGCTTAGGCAGCCACGGGCACAGGCTTCCCAGTGTTTGCTGTGCGTTCCGCTCGTCGGCGTTGCCAGTAAGACCAGGGTAAAAAGTCAAGTCCCGCATATCGTCCTGCATCGGCGAACGCCAGGAAAAAACAGGCCATGGCTTCGATCGCTTGGTAATAAGTGGGTTGCGCTCCTGCGGCACCAGGGAACTGAGTTAATACGACAGAAGTCAGGAATATTCCCGCCGCTATGCCCGCCACCGGGGTCAGCAAGCCAAGCATCAAAAGTATTCCGACGGACATGTCAAAAATTGGTATGATCTTGTCGACTACATGCGTGTCCATCGCTCGCGGAGGTACAAGATTGAATGGGATTACACCAACACCTTGCCTCTGTTCTGCAGTAGCAACCTTAGCCATGTTCGCCTGAAGCAATTCCAGCGTTAGATCAACGCCGGAAAGTACAGGTTTAATTGAACTCTTCCATTCGCCTTCGATCGAGGTTCGCTGCGCGGCGAGCGAATTAACTTTTTGCCGTGCCGCATCCTCTTGCATTTCCTTGATGCGATCAAACCCGCTTTGGTACTCTCGGATTTCTTTTCCGTAGGAAACCCAGAGGGAGTCGAGGCTCTTAATCGCGTTGGCCACTACTTTGGCACTTTGCTGCCTTTGCTGTTCGTCGAAACCATACTTTTGGTTCGCTACGTTTCCGTAGTCCTGAATTTTGGCAACTAGCAGATCACGATCCGACCGAATACGGCCGTCATAGTCAGGTAGCAATGAATGAAAAAATGGCGCTAGAGGACCGACTGCGCCGCTCAAAAAGCCCGTCGAAGTGAAGTTGCCTTCGCGAACTTTCGTTACCCCTTCCATGTAAAAATGGTAGCCCACAGTAACGCGGAGCAGCACGATTCCTAAGATCGCGAGAGTTCCAAATCGTCGATAAGAATGCATTGGGTAAGTGTTGAACTAAAAGTGGTTTGTAAGCTTTTTGTGGACCTAAACTCGCGACGGAATCAACAAAAAAGTGTCCATGGTTAGACCGAAAATCTGCACATTCGGGTAACAAATTATGCTGGCACTTGAGGAGATTCTGGGGTTTGTCAGGGAGAAGAATCCAGGCGACAACCGCTGATTATGAACTGAAACGCGTCATTAGCCAAGGCGATTGTTGAAATGATGGTTTCGCGATGTTAACGAGTTGAAATATGCAGGCATTTGCCGCATTCCGAGAGGAACGCGTGCGACTCTGTAATTGAGGATCTTCAGCGCGGAAAATTGATGATTGGAGATAGTGCCAGCGTCGCACAACGCACAGTCGGAGCACCGCTTTATTGTTGCTAACCACAGACAGCCGCCAGACTTTTCCGTTTACGTAGACTGTACGAAAAATATAGCTGGAGTTTTCAACCGCAATTCTAAGATCTTCTCCCAAATCGACTTCTAGATCCGATTAGGAAAATTGTGACAGCAGGTTGAGGAAACACTCTGCCAAACTTACAGGCAGTTGTTTCAGTGCCGTGGCAAAAGGATAACGATGCGATTCCGATTAACGATAATTCTGTTTTTACTTGGCGTGGCTCGTCCTGTGATGGCGCAGCAAGTCGGCGGAGGGTTGGAATCCATGTCGTTTTCACCCAGCGATCAACATTTAGAAGCAATCCCGCCCCTGCCCTATGAAACAGACCTGAGTGAGCCGTATACGATATCCAGCGCATCACGAAGCGATCGACATACCGCAACCTGGCGCGACACGCTATTTGATTTCCGATCGGGAGAAATTTCATTCTTCAGCGGTATTGATGGGAGCAAACAACCGCAGGACTTTGGTGTGAATGCAAATCTCGGAAGTCGATTTGCGGTCGCCCTTTCGGCTCCGCTTATCATTGACCGAGGCATCGGATGGCAAGTTGGTGCCGCATTCCATTCAAGCGACAATGCAGTGCGTGTCTACGAACTAGTTGGCCAAGTCACAGACCGTCAGCAACTCTACACAACCCTTGGCCTCTACCAAAGGACCGAAGCGGGCTTTGCATGGGGCGTCGTGTACGATTACTTGTATCAAGAATCCTACGACAGCATCAATGCAGGTCAGTTTCGAATAACATTGCGACAACAAATCGGATGCAATGATTGGTTGGGTTTCCGAGCGTCGATTGATGAACATGGCGATTCAGCAGACTTCTTGGGGACAAACGTGACTTTGCAACCCATTAGCCAAGGTGGTGTATTCTGGACGCATCGCTGGCCACTTCGCGCGTTAACGACGGTTATGGTCGGGATGGCCGAATCTCATGGCGAGGACAACGCTGTGACGGGGCCTTCCGCTGCGACAAAGAACAATTTCGTCTTTGCTTGTGATCTGTTCATTCCCTTGTCGAAATCGTTTGCCATCGCAGGAGAGACAAACTTGATGGGCCCAGCGGACACTGGAACCGTCGACGCATTTCTTGGAATTGAATGGGTGCCAGGAGCTGGCGCATTCTCATCGCGATTACGGCCGTATTCTCCACCCCATTCAGTTGCAGCGCCGACCTCGATGCCGCTTGATTTGAGAATGTGACACTAATTCAAGTTATCGCTGGTGACTAAAAGCGAGGCTCATTTCCATCTATCGTCGCCATCGCTCGTAAATTTTCTTCTGTCTGCGGACTATCGATTGAAGAAATGAACCGCACACTGGCGTCCACCATGGATGCGTGGAATCCACCGAAGTGAGCTGAAAGCCCATTGGGTTTTTTCGCCAACGCAAGGAATTCCGGAATTGAAATGTCTCTCGGTTCCATCCATTCGATCGCATCGTCTCCTGCGTATTCGACGATTAAAATAGTACCGGAATAGCCGTCAATTACGCTTTTCAGGCCTACGGGGATCGCGCCAACGAACATGGCCTCTGGATCGTTGATTACGACGAAATTGGTGTGGACCGAATCTTCCGGGTCCGATGGACAGCGATAGAGTTCAATTACACTTTGACGCGCCAGAGCGTTCGCTGGGTCATCCCAGGGCTTGTCCAGATCAATGGAGTCGTAAATTGCTTGGCCTTCCATGTATGGCAATATCAGAGTTCGCCAACTGTGTAGTCGGTTGCCTTGTTCGTCGACTGTGTAAGCGGGCGGAAACGACTTGTAAGCCATCTCGTACTCCAAGAGGGCGATAGTTATCGACCTCGCATTCGAGCCACACGTCATCTTTCGGGCAGCTTCACGTGCTTGCTGGACGGCCGGGAGCAGCAAACCGATGCAACATGGCAGCATTAGAACCATTAGAACAGCGAGGACAATTAGGACGATAACTAATATAGAAATTCTTTTCTTGGGAGGCTCTGCTGGTCCGTCACCGTAGATTGGAGGTTGTGCAGGGAAACCCTGTTTTGTGGGATCATTTGACATAAAATACTCTGGATTTCTAGCGAACAGCTTTTCGAGATGTCTTTAAACCGGATAAAGCCTAACAAACACAGACTCTCGATACATTACACAGTTTTGCTCAAAACTACAATCATCTAGGAAGGGAAATAGTCTGAACTTCAGAGCTAGGACATTAGCCATTTAAAGCGATATGATACCGCTCCTCTTCGCTGCTGAAGATGGGGCTACTGGTCTTACCTGGCGGCATGCTCGTTTCCATTACCTTCTTCGCGTAACCTACAAATCCGTGATACAGGATGGATCACCGTTACAAACGGAACGATCCTTTTATTTTTACAGCTGACTTTCAAGCGAATTACTCGCGCGGTTTGAATCTCGATCGATGTTACTTTGGCTTTTTCATTGGTCTAGTTCGCAAGGCTAAACCGTTTGAGCCTGTACACCTTATATCGGAAGCGGAGCGAGAATGACGCAGGAAGTCGATAATTTGCTGGGCCAAACGGTCTGTCGTGAGACAGCCTTTGCAGGTTTGTTTGCAAACTTGCAACTGGTGAAGAACTGTAACGGCTTTAGCGAGTATGCTGCCAACGCGAGAGGCTCCACCGCTCCTGTCCGACTGTTCGCGTTTCATGGTGAGGAAGGCCAACGACTGACGCGTGAATTTGCAGAGCGAGTTCAATTGGCAAAATTGATCGAGTTCCAAGGTTTGGTCGTTCCCTATGCTCGAGAACTATCCATTGCCAACTCCTTCATTGCCTATACGGCAGTGCCTCCGACAACGTTAGAGAGCAACGCATCATCTTTGCCCTGCCTCACACAGTTCCGGCTGCTGACGCAAGTAGCTCGCACGATCAGCGAGTCGCATCGTGTTGGTCTATATTTCGGGAATCTAAATGCCTCATCGATCCTAGTCGACGGCGCTAACGCCTTTGTCGATCTGCTGGGAGTTTTAACGACAAGTATTTCTGAGGAAAATAGCTGCCGTGAAACGGACGATGTCGTCGCTCTAGCTAAACTGATTGTTCCTGTCACGCACGAAATAAAATCGCAATGCGATCAACTAAATCTGCCCACGCGGCACTTGGCAATCTTGCGAGTGGTGCTCGATGATGCGTTGACGGCAGACGCGACACAAGTGCCAACAATCATTGAAATCGTCGAATTGATGGAAAGCGTTTGCAAGTCGCTCTTTGACGATCAAAAC